>CAWFPX010000011.1:0-167406 GCA_963817765.1 uncultured Thermoleophilia bacterium
GGTAGATCCTCGCAAGGATCTTCAGCAGCGTGCTCTTCCCCGACCCGTTCGCTCCGATCACCCCGAAGAACTCGCCGCGCATGACGTCGAACGTGACGTTCGCGAGCGCCTGGTTCCGCTCGTACGTCGTGCGGTGGAACGGATGCACGAAGGACTCCTTCAGGCGCGTCCGCGGCTCGTGGGGGATCATGAACGCCTTCGAGACGTTCACCGCCTGAATCGCGAGCCTGCTCGCTCATGCAAGCTCCGCAAAGCGCGGGGCGTCGCGCCGGTAGAGGGCGAATGCGATGAACGAGAGAACGACGATCACGGCGAGCGGAATCAAGTGGTTGCCGTGATGGCCGACCAGTTCGACTCTGTGAGCGTTCTTGCCGATCACGATCAGCCGCACGTCCTGCAGGATCTGAACGAACGGGTAGAACGCGAGCAGGTGTCGCGCCCAGATCGGCAACACGGTGATCGGGTAGACGATCGGCGCGGCGAAGAACAGTGCCCCCGCGGCGACCTCCCAAATCTGGCCGATATCGCGGTAGCGCACGTACAGGGTCGAGGCGATCAGGCAAATCGGCGAGCACGAAGACGTAGAGCTCGATGAAAAGCGGGATCAGCAGAAACCAGGCAAGCGTCGGCGCCAGATGACTGATGAAGACGAAGACCAGGACGACGATGAGGTTGAGGCCGAACGACATGAGCGCCGTCACCGTCGAGGCGACGGGGATCACGATCGGCGGAAACCAGAGACGACGCAGGATCGATCCGCGCGCCACGAGCGACGGGAGGGTGGTGGTGACCGCATCGGCAACGAACGTCCAGAGGACGATGCCCGAGGATCAGGAAGAGCGGGTACTTGTGCAGCTGCGACTTGAAGATGCTGCGGAAGACGACCCACAGGACGGAGAAATAGAGTAGGGGCTTCGCGACCGACCAGACGTAGCCGAGCACCGAGCCGGCGTATTTGAACTTGAAGTCCGTACGTGCGAGGACCCGGAGGATGCGCCCCTGGTGCACCAGGCGCGCACGGAGCGGGGGTTGCGGAGCGATGTATTGCGACGGCGCGATTTTGATCCTTGCTGTTCGGGAGGCGTGTGCGAGACAGCGGAGGTTATCCGGGTGTGCGGATTCACCGGCGGTCAAGGTTCGGGCTGGGCGTCCGTGCTCTTGGCTCGTGGGCGTAGTACTCCCTGCCACCCGCCTCGGTGATTCGTTCGCTCTCGGCCGCCGCCGCATCCACCACCGTTTGCTGAAGCCGCGCCCATTCCGGAGTCCCGTAGAAGAGCCGGTAGTCGCGCAACAGTTCGACGAGCGCGGCATCTCGCTCCTGCTCCAGTTCGGCCTCGGTGGGCAGACCGTCCCCTTCATTGAGGCCGTAGAGCCCGAGGGCCTGGCGAAGTCGACGACGACGGCGCATGGCCAATCGACGCTCTCGCGTCGTTGTCGAGAAAAGCCACTTCACGCCGGGATTGTCACGATCGCGGCGGATCGCGCGAAGCGAGCGGAGCCACCGACGTAGAATCGATCGCTCGTGGCCCGGGTCCTGTCGACGGCGATCGTCCTTGCCCTGCTCGCGGCGACTGCGGCTGCCTTTGCGATCACCGAGGGCGCAAAGCTCGAGCACTCACCGATCACCCGGACGAAGGTCGACCAGCTGTTCTCGCCGGCGGGAACCGCCGTTCCGGTCGCGCACATCAAGTTCCGGCTGCGCACCCGCGAGCGCATCTCCGTGTGGATCGAGGACGAGCACGGGACCAACGTGCGGAACCTGATCACCGGGAGGACGTACAAGGCGGGCTCGAATCTCGATCTCGTCTGGGACGGTGTGGCCGACAACGGCATCGTCGAGCCCGACGGCGTCTACAAGCCGGTCGTGAAGCTCGCGCGCTCACACCGTGTGATCACGCTCCCGAACCCGATCCGGATCGACACGAAGCCGCCGGTGATCACCGTCCGTCATCCGCTCTACCCGATCCTCTCGCCGGACGGCGACGGCCGCAACGACAGCTTCACCGTTCCCTACACCGTGAACGAGCCCGCCCACGGGATCCTCCGCGTGCGCGGCCGGCAGGTCGAGTTCACGCTTCGGCAGAAGGAATCCGGGACCCTCGTCTGGAACGGGAAGCTGAAGGGGGAGCCGGCTCGTCCGGGCCGCTACCTGCTCACCGTCGCCGCGCAGGACCGGGCCGGCAATGTCTCCAAGGGCTTCCCCTTTGCGATCGCGCAGGTTCGCTACCTCACCCTCGCCCGCGATCGCATCGTCGTGAAGCCGGGCGCGCGCTTCGCTCTTCGTGTCTCGACGGACTATCCGACGGTGCAGTGGCGACTGCACGGCGCCCACGGCGAGCAGCCCCGCGGCACGCTCCACTTCCGCGCGCCGAAGAAGCCGGGCGTCTATCGGCTGTACATCACGGCCGGCAAGCACTCCGCCAAGACCGCCGTCGTGGTCGCATGAGCGCAGGCGTGGCGCAAGCGAGCGGGGCGTTCGGCGCGCTCGGCCTGGCGGTGCTGTTCGTCGCAACGAGACGCGACCTCCGTGTGGGCGGGTTGGCCGCGTGGGCCATCGGCTGCGGGATGCTGACCATCTACCTCGCGCCGCACGGCCATCACCGCGTACTCGCGGGTGCTGCCGTGCTCGGCCTCGTCGCAGCCGGAGTCGGCGCCTGGATCGTGCTTCGTGTGCCGTGGCTGCTCGCGGTCGCCGTGCTCGCGTGTGTGCCGGCGCGGATCCCCGTGCATGTCGGGTCGACGCAGGCGAACCTCTTGCTGCCGCTCTACGGCGTCGTCGTGGTCGCGGCGATTGCACTCGCCTGGGAGCTCTACGGCGAGGACGCGCGTTCGCGCGAGCTCGGGCCGCTCGCCTGGCCGCTCGCGGTCTTCATCGGCTGGACGGGGGTGTCGTTCCTGTGGACGAAGGACCCCCGACAGGGAGCGATCGAATTGCTCTTCTTCATCCTCCCGTTCGGCCTCCTCACAGTCGTCCTGGCACGGCTCGCCTGGTCGCGCGGGTGGGTGCTCGTGCTGTACGTGCAGCTGGCAGTGATGGCGCTGGTCTTTGCCGTGATCGGCATCGTCCAGTACGAGACGCGGAGCATCTTCTGGAACCCGAAGGTCCGGGTGGACAATGCCTATGCGCCGAGCGGCTGGTTCTATCGCGTCAACTCGGTCTTCTACGACCCTTCGATCTATGGGCGTTTTCTCGTCATCGGGATCCTGGCGAGCCTCGTGATCGTGCTGCTGCGGCGTGGTGATCCGCTCTGGTGGATCGCGGCCACCCTCACGATCGCGATCACGTGGGCCGGGCTCTTGCCGTCGTTCTCACAGTCGAGCTTCGTCGCGCTGCTCGTCTCGGTGACGCTTGCGGCCGTCATCGTCTGGCGGTGGCGGAGCCTCTTCCTCATCGCGGTTGCCGTGATCGCGCTCGTGCTCGGCCTGATCGGGTCGCCGGCAATCAGGCACAAGGCATCGTTGTCGCACGTGACGAGCGGCCGGTCGACGCTCGTCACGAAAGGGCTGAAGGTGGCGAGGCAGCATCCCGTGATCGGCGTCGGGGTCGGAGGCTTCCGGCGTGCCTACGCGGATCTCGTGCACCTTCGTGGGAAGGAGCCAAAGGCGGCGGCCTCGCACACGACTCCGATCACCGTCGCCGCCGAGACCGGCTTCCCGGGACTGCTGCTGCTCGCGTGGGTCGTGTTCGTCGCGCTGGCGACAGCGTTCCGTCGGCTCGGTCGAGGGTTCGACGGGGCGGCCCGGCTCGCGTTCGGACTAGCCTTGGTCGCGATTCTCGTGCACTGCCTCTTCTACAACGCGCTGTTCGAAGACCCGACGTTCTGGGGCCTCCTCGCGCTCGTCGTCGTCGGCGCGCGCGCAGATGGGGTCGTCGAGAACGCCGAGGCTGTCGCGTGATCGGGTCGGTCGAGCGCGCGCTCGTGCTCGCGCCGCACACCGATGACGGCGAGTTCGGCTGCGGCGGCACGATGGCACGTCTCGTCGAAGCCGGCGCGGACGTGCGCTACGTCGCGTTCTCGATCGCCACGCGATCGCTGCCGGAGGGCTTCGCACCCGACACGCTCGCGCGCGAGGTGCGCGAGGCGACGACCGAGATCGGCATCCCCGCGGCGAACCTGACGGTGCACGACTTCGATGTTCGGACCTTCCCGGATCATCGCCAGGAGATCCTCGAGCTGCTGATCGAGATCTGGAACGACTGGAAGCCCGACTGCGTCTTCATGCCGTCGCATCACGACGTGCATCAGGATCATCAGACGATCGCGAACGAGGGTCTGCGCGCGTTCAAGCGCACCACGATCCTCGGCTACGAGATCCCGTGGAACAACTTCGACTTCAGCTACCAGGCGTACCTCGCGCTGGAGAAGCGCCACGTCGAGCGGAAGGTCGCCGCGCTCGAGAAGTACGCCTCGCAGCAGCACCGCCGGTATGCGAACGGCGAATACGTCTGGAACGTCGCGCGCACGCACGGCATCAACGTGAACCGCGAGTACGCCGAGGTGTTCCAGGTGTACCGCGTCGTCGCGTAGTAGTAGGTAGTAGGCTCCAATACGACCTCCTCTCGAGGCCGTCCGATTCTTGAAAACCGGACTCTCCGGAAGACGGGGCGCTACGGCACTTCCAGTATCGTGCCGTGGTGAGGCTCGCCCTGGCTGCCCTCGTTGTGTGCTCGCTCGCCGCCATCGCTGCTGCGGCTCACTCGTCACGTGCGACGGCGAGCGCCGCTGTTCCCTCGCGTCCGCTCGTCACGGGCGTCACCGATCCGGCGGTGTTCGCGAGCCCGGCCGCCGGGATTGCATTCCGGCGCGTCAAGGCTGCTGGAGCGTCGACGGTACTCCTCCAGGTCGACTGGTCGAGCGTGGCGCCGAAAGGCGTCCACCCGCCGAGCCAGTTCGACGCGGCCGACCCCGACGCTCCCCAATACGCGTGGGCGCCCGTCGACCGCGCGGTGAAGCTCGCGGTGCGGGCCGGGCTGCAACCGATGCTCGCTCTCACGTTCGCCCCTCGCTGGGCGCAGCCCAAGAGCTCCGACGTCGCCTACAAGCCAGACCCGGCCGCCTTCGGGGAGTTCGCGCGGGCCGCTGCCACGCGTTTTGACGGGAAGCACGACGGGCTGCCGAGGGTGCGTTACTGGCAGGCGTGGAACGAGCCAAACATCACGACGTTCCTCCAACCGCAGTTCGTGTCGGGGAAGCCCTTTTCGCCGGGTTGGTACCGTCGAATGGTCAACGCGTTCGCTGCGAGCGTGCACGCCGCGGCGCGGGGCAACATCGTGATCGCGGGCGCGGTCGCGCCGTTCGCCGACCGGGGCGTCAGCGAGGTCCCCGACTGGGGCCCGCTCAGCTTCATGCGGGATTTCCTCTGCCTTTCGCCGAAGCTGAAACCGACGTGCCACGACCGCGTCACCTTCGACGTGTGGTCGACGCATCCGTACACCTCCGGCGGCCCTACCCATCACGCGCACTTCCCCAACGACGTCTCGCTCGGTGACTTGCCGAAGATGCACCGCGTGCTGCGCGCCGCGCAGGACGCGCACCACATCAAACTGACGCGGGCCGGCCTCGGCTTCTGGGTCACCGAGTTCAGCTGGGACTCGGCGCCGCCCGATCCGCAGGCGGTGCCGATGGACACGCTCCGCCAGTGGATCCCGCAGGCGCTGCACGTGATGTGGCAAAACGGCGTGACGCATGTCACGTGGTTCACGCTCCACGACGACCCGATGTCGAAGTCGCCCTACCAGTCGGGGCTCTACTTCAACGGCGGATCCCTCGCCCGCGACCGCGCCAAGCCGATCCTTGCGAGCTTCCGGTTCCCCGTGGTCGTCGAGCCTCAAGCGGGCGGGATCAGCATCTGGGGACGCACGCCGGGCGGCGTTCCAGGCGGAGTCGTCCTGCAGACGACGACTCCGCAAGGATGGAAGAGCTTCGCCTCCTCGACGGCGGACCGCTACGGGATCTTCCAGGGCAAGATCGGTTTCGTCCACCTCGGCCGCGATGTTCGCGCCGTGCTGGCGACGACAGGTGACGCGTCAGGTCGGTATCCGGTCGCGATGGTCCCTGACCAATTTTACAATCCGTTCGGCACGACCCCACCGATCGAGCCCCGCGGCTGAGGGTGAGGCCAAGCGGCGGGCGTCTTCCGACGCGATGTGTCCGTCGCATGGCGCAGATCGCGGTCTCGCGCGATCGTCCATACGGCGAGCTGCGAGCTGCAAGCCGGACGAATCTCGCAGGCCGAGGTCGAGCGCACGATGCTGACGACGGCTCTCGCAGCGGTCGCCGGAAAGCGAGGCTGACTCGTGAAGCTCATTCGCGCCTTCGTCCGCTTCTTCACCGACAGGCCGCTCGCTTGACGACCTGGCGGCACGGAATTGCGCAGGGACGTCGGCTTGCGTCACAATTCGCACATGACGTCTCTCGTGCAACGGGCTATCAACGAGGAGCACCACCTCGAAGACATCGCCCGTGACGGTTATGCGCCCGCGACGCTGCCGATCGTCCTCGGCGGCATCGTCCTCGCGCTGTTCGTGATCGTGGGCCTCGCGCTCGGGATCACGCTCGCCGTCTACTACATGGTCTGACTACTCCATCGACCGACCGAGCTCAGTCGGCAGCGGCTGCGCGTGCACGACGACGAGCGTCTTCGTCGGTCGTGTGAGTGCGACATAGAGCTCACGCAGGCCCTGAGGCGAGGCGGCGATCAGCGCCGGCTCGACGACGACAACGTGATCGAACTCGAGGCCTTTCGCCTGCCGTGGGGTGAGGAGCGGCACCGACTCGTAGAGCGGCGTGCCGGCGAGCTCCGCGTCCGCGAGCTGCTCGGGCACGATCACGGCGAGCAACCCGTCGGCGTCGGCGAGGCGCTCCGACTCGCGAAAGGCTTCGGCGAGGAGGTGCTCGTCGTCGACGTGGCGGAAGGTCGGCGCGTTGGCGCCCGTGCGATATGAGATCGGCGGTGCAACGCCGGGTGCGATCGTGTCGAGCAGTGGCAGCGCGACCTCCATGATCTCGCGCGGCACGCGGTAGGCGTGCAGCAGCTCCTCCACGATCGCTTCGTCCCCGCGCGGGAGATGCGGCAGCACGTCGTCCCAGCTCGAGTACGCGATCGCACCTGTCGCCTGTGCGACGTCGCCGAGGACCGTCAGGGCGCCGGCGCGCGCGCGCCGGGCGACCATGCGCAGTTGCATCGGCGTCAGATCCTGAGCCTCGTCGACGATCACATGCCCGAACGTGCGAGGTGGTGTGGCAAGCGCGGTGCGCGCCTCGTCGAGCAGGGGGATGTCGCCGTCCGACCAGCCGGCGCCTCGCCGGTAGAGCAGCTTCTGCTCGGCAGCCGAGAGGATGCCGTCGGCGGCGTCGGCCAGTGCCGCTTTCGAGCCGAGGAGCGAGCGCACGAGCCGGTCGGGCGCGACCACCGGCCAGGCGGCTTTCAGCACGCCGTCGAGGTAGCCCTTCGTCCGCAGGGCCGCCACGACCTCGTCGAAGTCCCGGAACGCTGCGCCGCCGAGGACACGCCCGTACTCCTCGTAGAAGCGGCGCAGCAGGCTCATGCGGAAGCGCTCGCGGTCGGCCGAGGTCGTGCCCTGCTCGCGCGCGGCGTCGAGCAGCTCGCGCACCTCACGCACGCGGACGGAGATGAACGAGCCCTCGAGGCGCAGCACGAGCTCCTCGGGCTCCGAGACGAGTTGCAACGCGGCCGCGCGGCGCACGACCTCGGCGAGGCGAACGTCGGCCTTCAGCTCGGCGACGGCCGGCGAGTCGCGCAGGCTCGGCTCGACACCGTCGACGAGCTCACCGACCGCGCGCTGCTCGACGGCGTCCTCTCCGAGCGCGGGGAGCACGTGGGACACGTATTCCATGAAGGTTCGGTTCGGGCCGATCACGAGCACGCCCCGGCGCTGGAGGTTCTCGCGCAGCGTGTAGAGGAGCCAGGACGCGCGATGCAAGCCGACCGCCGTCTTGCCCGTTCCCGGGCCGCCCTGGATGACGAGCGGCACGTCCGGGTCGTGGGTGATCAGCCGGTACTGGTCCGTCTGGATCGTCGCGACGATGTCGCGCATGTGCCGGCCCCGCGTGCGCTCCAGCTCTTCGAGCAGGAAATCGCCGACGGTGGCGCCGTCGAGCATCGATCCGTCGAGGGCCTCGTCGGCGATGTCGAGCAGCCGCCTGCCGTCGGTGCGGAAGCGACGGCGCAACGTCACTCCGTGCGGGTCATGGGGCGTTGCCGTGTAGAAGGGGCGCGCCGCCGGCGCCTGCCAGTTGACGACGATCTGCTGCTGCTCCTCGTCATGCACCCAGCGGCGACCGACGTAGAGCGGCCGTGTGAGGTGCTCGAAGTCGAGACGCCCGAAGCACAGGCCTCGTTCGGCGTCCTCGTAGGTGCGCAGACGTCGCGCAGCCCAGGCGTCCATCGCAGCCTGCGCGACCTCGCCGTCGACCGCCTCGCCGGCGTGCGCGACGGCCCGGCGCATCCGCTCCAGGTGGTCGTACGCCCGGTCGACGTAGGCCTGCTCTGTTTGCAGGTCCGGGTGACTCACCTGGTCAACCTAGATGGTTCCCGGACCTCAGCGCACCTGCGAGCCGTACGAGCTGTGTGAAGCGTCGCGAGTTCATCGCGCTGGCGGCGGCCGCGCCGTTCGCCGTGCCTGCGGTGCTGGCCGCGGCGGCAACCAGTCCGCAGGCGCTCGTCACGTGCGACGCCGAGTCGCGGCTCGCCGTCGTCGACCTCGAGTCGTTTCGCGTCGTGCATTCGATCGCGACCCTTCCCGACCCTCGGTCGGTCGAGCTCGTGGGCACACGTGCCGTCGTCTGCCACACGGCTGTCGGCGCGGTGTCGATCGTCGGAACGAACGGGGTCGAGCACGTCCTGCGCGAGCTCGTGGAACCGAGGTACACGGCGGCGCACCCGGATGGGCGACACGCATTCATCACAGACTCGGGGCGCAGCGGAGTAGTCGCCGTCGACGTTGTGCGCGGTCAGGTGCTCGGACGCGTGAAGCTGCCCGGTTGGGCACGCCACATCACGATCGACGCGGCGGGACGGCGGCTGTGGGTAGGACTGGGCTCCGCCTCCGACCGCGTCGCGGTCGTCGACGCCGTGCGCATGCACCACCAGTCGAACCTGTGGCCCGGGTTCGGCGCACACGACGTCGGGGTGGCGCCCGACGGGAGACTGTGGGTCACGGCGGGCGCGGACCGTCGCCTCGCGATCGGGTCTGCGTCGCACGCGGCCGATCTCGCGCCGCAGCACGTCACGTTCGGCGCTGGGGTGGCATATGTCACGAGCGGTGACGCGGGAACCTTGCGCGTGCTCTCGCTCGACGGCCGGCAGCTGCGGAAGACGCTCATCCCGACCGGCTCGTACAACGTCCAGCAGGGGTTCGGCCGCGTGCTCACGGCGTCGCTCTCGCACGGAACGCTGGCGGTGCTCGACCGACGTGGGGCGCTCCTCGCGCGAATCCCCGTCGCCGGTTCCTGCCACGACGCCTGCTTCTGGCCGCGCTGAAGTCTTTACGAAAGCCTTACCGCATGAAGGAGGGTTGAAAATGAGGTCCGGGGAACATGGGTTGTATGAAGCGCATCGCCTTCGTCGCCGCACTGCTCGTCGGCTCGCTGCTCGCCGGGCTCGCAATCTCGGCCAGCGCGAGCGCCGCGGTTCCATGCCGCGACCGGATCTTCAACGACTGGTACCACGACGGTCGCATTGCCTCGTCGTATCCGACGAGTTGCTACCGCGACGCGCTGAAGCACATCCCGGCCGATGCGAGGGTCTATTCGAGCCTCGCGACCGACATCAACTCGGCGATGCTCGCGTCGCTTCATCGCCAGCAGGGGAAGCCGGCGCCGAAGCAGGTCGGGCACGGGCTGCAGGCGATGCAGTCCAGCGGCTCGAACGGTCAGCTCGTTTCAGACAGCAACAGCTCGACGCCGCACGATCCGGCGGCCGGTGGAACCGCGTCGAGTTCGGCGGCTCCCGCGAGTGCTACGAGCGCGACCGGTGTCGCGGACACGGGGAGCAGCAGTCCGCCGTTGCCGATCCTCGTGCTCGGCGGAATCGCTCTCGCGCTCGCCGCTGCAGGCGCGGTCGGCACGGGCGTTCGCCACGTGCGCCGCCGTCGCTAGAGCAGCGGGACAAGGCGCCGGAGACGCGCTCGCTCGGCGGGCAGGTAGAAGCCGAGCAGCAGCAGGACGAGCGGGTAGACCGCGACGAGGACGATCGACGGCGCGAGCGGCAATCCCGGGACGCGAGCGAGCAGGGTGAGCCCGACCGCTGCGACGAAGACGGTGGCGACGCGACGCCACTGGTACGCGACGGGATACACGTGCTGGGCGTACACCGTCATGCCGATGAAGAGCACGACGTACGCGACAACCGTCGAGATCGCCGCGCCGACCATGCCGTACGCGGGCACGAGCCAGAAGTTGAGCGCGATGTTGACCACGGCGCCGGCGCCCGACACGACCCAGTTCAGCTGCGTCCGGCGCGCGCGCCCGCTTCCGATCGCGAGGACGGTGTAGCCGGCGTAGACCGCACCCGCGAACGCAAGCAGCGCGACGGCCTCCTGCGCCCGCTGGTACTTCGCGTTGGTCAGTAGCTCGGTCCACCACGGAGCGAGCGCTCCGAGCCCCAGCGCGGCCCATGACGCAAACGCGAGCAGATACGTGAGGACGAACGCGTACGTCCTTCGTGCTTCACGGTCGTCCTCGATCGAGTACGCGAATGCGGGCCACGCCGTTCGGAATGCGATAAGCACGAAGGTGATCACCGAGGCGATCTTCACCGCCGCCGAGTAGACACCGACCTCGGCGATGCCCTTGTACCAGGAGACGAACAGGCGGTCGATGAAGTTGATCATCCACAGCGCGAGCGCCGACGGGACGAGCGGCATCCCGAAGGTCTGCATCCGGCGGAAGAGCGCGCGGTCGAACTCGAGCCCGAGTTGCTCGCTGCGGTAGGCGAGGAGGCCGAAGTACACGGCGAGCGTGCCGATGAAGTTGCCGACGAGGAGCCCGATTGCGCCCCAGTGAAAGACAGCGACGAAGACGATCATCGCGGCGACGGTGAGGGCGACGTTGGTGACGCTCGCGATCGCGTAGGCGGTCGAGCGTTCCTCGACGCGGAAGAGCGCCGTCAGCTGCTGGTAGTTCGTTTGCGCCCAGAGACCGACGGCGCCGGCGCGCACGAGCATGGGCTGGTCGCCGAGGCCGAGCAGATGGCTGATCGAGCCCGCGAAGGCGACCACGAGCACGAGCCCGAGAGTCGACATCGCCATCGTGAACCAGAACGACGTGCGGACGACCGTCAGCTTCTCGGCAGCTTCCTTCGCATCGAAGTAGAAGCGGAAGAACGCACTGGCGATCCCCATCTGCAGGACGATCGCGAGCACCGCGGTGGCGGCGGTGATGATCTCGACCTCGCCGTAGGCGCTCGGCGGCAGGAAGTGCGTGTAGAACGGCAGCAGCAGCGTTGCGAGGATCCGCGACACGAGACCGCCGATGCCGTAGACCGTTGAGTGGCGCACGAGGCGCCGCATCTGGGAGCCGAGGGCCACCTAGAGCGAACGGTAGACGTCGAGCAGGCGGTCGGCCACGCGGTCGATGTCGTGCACCTGTTCGACATAGGCGCGGCCGGCGGCCCCGATCTCACGTCGGAGCGCGGGCTGAGCGACCAGTGGGCGCAGTGCGTCGACGAGCGTCTCGGCCGTCGCGGGCACGATTGGCACGCGGATGCCGAAGCCCTCGGCGCTGCGCTCGACGACGTCCGGCTTCAGATGTGTGACGACCGGCTTGCCCAGCGCCATCGACTCGAGCGCGAAGACACCGTGCCAGCCGGCCCGCAGCTGGTCGACGACGATGTCCGCTCGCGCGTAGCGCGCACGGGCCTCTTCGTGAGGCACGCCTTCGACGATGTCGAGCTCGACGCCGAGCTCGTTGCAGGCGTCGATCACGAACTGGGTGCCCTTCTTCTCGCGGTTCGACGGCGCGTGCACGACGAGCGGTCGTGCGCTGTCGGACGGCGGGACGGGAGTGAATTCGCGCAGATCGAGCCCCGGCGGAATGACGCGTGCCTCCGGCACCCAGCGGATCGCGTCGTAGGAGCCGACGATCTCGGCATCCGCACGCTTGCCGAACGCGAGCTCCTCACGCGACTTGCCGCGAATGTCCGAGCCGAGGTAGTGGAAGACGCTCTTCTTGCGCAGTGCCCGCAGGGCCGGGAATTGCAGCGACTTCGGGATCAGGGTCAGCCCGAAGTAGAAGTGGAAGATGTCGGTCTGCGGTGCCAGCGTTCGCGAAGGCGCGGAACTGCGTCGCAAGGCGACGCGCCAGCCCGCCGCGCCGGTCGAGCGACCAGTCCGCTTCATGGTGCAGCTTCCCTCGCTCGAAGACGACGAGCCGAGCATCGATCCCTTGCCGCCGCAGCGCCTGCACGTTCTCCCACGGAATGCCGGCGATGTTGACGGGACAGTGCGTGACGCGCAGCCTCCGGGGATCGTTCGTCACACTTCCGCCGCACTTGGTCTGACCAACCAGGCTGTCCGCGCGAGACACCTGTGGACGATCCGTGACTGTTTCGACACAGTCGTTTGGCGAAGAAGTCGAGACGAGAACATGCACAGGTGCAGGGGTTTTGCGGCCTGTGGACGATTCGTCACTGTTCCGTCACCCTCGTTTGGCGACGGGCCGCGCCTCGAGGGGACAGGTCCCGGGCTCGGTCGGTCACTGGTCGAACTCGAGCTGGTCGAAGTAGCGCAGCGCGGTTCGGCCGGGGCGGATGCGGGAGGTGAGCGACCGGAGCTCGTCGTCGGAGATCTCGCCGAGCGCGCGCTTCACGCCCAGGTACGGGATGTTCAGGTCCTCCTGGTAGACGACCGTCGAGATGCGCGGGTTGATCTCGATCACCATGCTCGCCGACGAGCTGGATGTTGAAGAAGTGCTCGATCTCGAGCTCCGCGACGATGCGGTTGCCGATCTCCATGAGCTCGTCGTCGGCGAGCGTCACGAAGTACATCGCGAGCCCCGCGCGCATCGCCTCGCGCGTCTTCGGATGGCCGAGCACGATCTCTCGACCGTTGGCGATGCCGTCGATCGTGCGCTCGCCTCCGGTCGCGAGCTCCATCACGAGGAGGTCGGGGCCACCGATATCCGGTAGCAGCTCGACCGCCTCCTCGAGCCGCATCGACACCGATCCCGGGCGCTCGTGCAGCAGCTGGTGGGCACGGTCGACGGTCGGGTCGAGGATGCGGAAGCCGCGCGAGCCCGACGAGAACACGGGCTTGAAGCACACAGCGCGCTCGGGATAGCCGAGCTCGCGCGCCGCCGCGTCGACTGCACGCGCGCCGTTGACGCGGCGGAACTCGGGTGCCGGAACGCCGAGCCGATGCAAGGAGCTCGTAGGTCTCTGCCTTGTCGTTCGAACGCCGGATCGCTGCCGGGCCTGAGACGAGCACCGGCATCGGAAAACGGTCGACGTGCTCGGAGAGGCCCTCGAGATCGAAGGACGACTGGGGGAGGATGGCGTCGACCTGCTCGCGCTCCGCCACCTCGAGCATCGCGTCCGGAAATGCAGGGTCGGCCCCGCCTGGCACGAGATGGAAGGCATCGCACAGGTGCCGGCCGACCGAGCGCTCGCTCATGTCCGTGCCAACGAGGCGCAGCTCGCGCTCACCGTTTTCGCGGAGCGACCGCAGCAGCGCAGCCGTGCCCGGTGCGCCGGAGGCGGTGACCATCACGGTGATCGGTTTCACGCGAGGAACCTAGCGAGTTCGTCCCGACGGACGGTGGCCGGCACTTTGCGCCGGATCACGACAGATCGATGCGATCCGCGCGCAGATGCTCGAGCCGGGCCGCGCGGTCGGCGTCGAGCATCGCTTCCATCGACTCCCGCATCGTCGAACCGTCGAACGCCCAGATCTCGGGATGCGTCAGGAGCTGTAGCCACGGGAACCGACCGGCCGCGAGCTCCTCATGCGGACAGCCGTGCCGCCAGTGCTGGTTCGAATCCGATCGGTAGTGCTCCGGATCGAAGAACGGTGGCTCCATCACGTTCACGGCGCCGTCGATCGGGGCTCGCATGTAGTCCGGGTCGGGGTTGTGCCACGCGACAACCGGCTCGAAACGATCATCGAGGTCGACGTGCGGATACACGGCGTGATGCGCGACGCGATGGCCAAGCTCGCGCAGCCGTTCGATCGCGCGCACACCTTCGGACAGAGTCGAGGTTGTAGAAGACCGAACGCGTCATCAGGAACCACGTCGACCAGGCTCCTTCGTCAGCCTCGACCTCGGCGACGGCGACGGCGGCGGCAAGCGACAGATCGACGTCGTGACGCAGGATCAGCGCGCCCGCCTCGGGATCTCGGTCGAAGCCGGCGAAGCCGTAGCCGCCCGCCTTGGCCGCCCGCAACAGGTCGCGGTAGTGCTCGAGCGAGAAGTCGCACGTCATCCGCTGTGCGCAGCACCCACTGGAAGGTGACAGCGCCTTCCGGCTCCTCGAGCGACACCACTTCGTCGCGCTCGAGCCGGAATCCGGCGTCGCGTACGAGCCGTGAGTTGACTTCCGGCTCGAAGCCGGAGAAGAAGGTCGGCGCCCCGAGGAAGTCGCCCGTCCACGCCTCTTCGTCGGTCGTCGCGAACACGGTCAGGAGCCAACCGCCGGGAACGAGCCACGCATGGATGTTGTCGAGGAGCGGGCGAAGAAGCTCTCGCGGGATGTGGTTGAACGCATAGAACGAGGCCACCGCCTCGAACGAACCGGCCTCGAACTCGACAGCGGTGATGTCGGCCTCGATGAAGGTGGCCTTGGGAACTCGTTCCCGCGCCCGTTCCAGCTGACGCCGCGAGAGGTCGACTCCCGTCACCGCGAATCGCTCTGCGAGGTCGCGGGTCTCACGGGTGCCGCCTCCGCAGCCGAGCTCGAGCACGCGGTCCGCCTCAGCGAGTCGCCCCGCGAGGTCCGACGCCCAGGCGTGCCGCGGATCGTCGGCGATCTGCGCCGCCCAGGCCTCCCACGTGTCGATCATCGCGTCGTAGCCGTCCGCCACGAGCCGGGTCCGCGGGTCGCTCACTCGACCTCCACGTCGAGCAGGCGCGCCGCGGCCTCCGCGCGTTCGAGCGCCTCGAGGTTCGTCTCCGCCGTCGCGATCACGTAGCCGCGACGGTCTCCGTCGACGCGCACGGGTCTGATCACCTCGCCGACCTGGAGATAGACGTCGGCCTGCACGACGCCGGGGAACGCAAGCACCTTGTCGAGTGGGCCAACCCGCTTGACGCGCCCCGTGGGCAGCGGTCCCGGCTCGGCGGTGAGGAAGCGAATCGCGAGCGGCTGCTTGAAGCGAGCCTGCACGAGCTCGTCCGCGAGCTCCTCGCCGAGCGCCATGCGAATCTGGACCTCGACGAGGTCGACCCCCGTCGCGACTCGAACGAGATCGGCCATCTGCCCGCCGGGGATGCGAGCCGCGCACTCGACGACGACAACCCGTCCGCCGGGCGCGGCGATCAGCTGCGGGAAGGCGATGCCGGTCTTCAGGCCGAGCGCGTGCACGGTGTGCGTGGCGATGCGCTCCGACTCCTCGAGTTGCTCGCCGTAGATCGTCGCCGGGTAGACGTGGATCCAGCCGACACCGAAGCCGACACCCGGAGGTCGGAGGCGGTCGGAGAGCGTCAGCGGGATCGCCTCGCCGCCGCGCGCCAGGACGATGCCGTTCATCTCGATCCCGTCCACGAACTCCTCGAGGATCGCCTCACCGCTCGGTGACGCGGCGAGTGCCTCGTGCAGATGCGAATCGATGTCGTCGAGCGACTCGACCCGGAACACCCCGCGTTGCCCGCCGGAGTCGGCGGGCTTCAGCACCGCCGGGAAGCCGACCTCGTCCGCTGCGCGCCGCCGTTCGGAGAGCGAGCGCACCGCAGCGAAGCGCGGTTGCGGGACGCCCGCATCGGCGAGGCGGGCGCGCATCGCGACCTTGTGCGTCATGAGATGCGCCGTCTCGACTCCGATCCCGGGTAGCCCTCGTGCCTCCGCAACGGCCGCCACGACGGGCACTGCGCGGTCGGCGCTGACCGTCAGCACGCCGTCGATGTTGATCCGCGCGGTCGCCTTGATCACCGCCTCGGCATCGGCGAAGTCGACCACCCGGGCGATGTCTGCCTCCGCGAGGCCCGGCGCCTCCGGGTTGCGGTCGACTGCCACGACCCGCAGGCCCATCTCCTTCGCCTGCACGATCGCACGCCGCTGATGCCGACCGGCGCCGACGAAGAGGACGGTTCTCACGGCGCGATGCTACTTCGGCGTGAGCGTCGACCGTGGCGCCGTCGCCGCGTGCTGACGGCCGGCCCGTCGAGCACCGACCATCTAGTCTGTCCCCCGATGCTCGAGGGCAAGCGGATCTTCATCACCGGCGGCGCCGGCTTCATCGGGACGACGCTCGCGCGCCAGCTCGTCGACCGCAACACCGTCGTCGCCTTCGACAACCTGCATCGCGATTCGCTCTCGGGAACGGACCTCGCCGATCATCCGGGGTACGAGCTGATCGAAGGGGACATCCTCGACCCGGCGGCCCTGCGCGCCGCCTCCGACGGTGCGACGCACTTCGTGCACTGCGCGGCGATCGCAGGCGTCGACTCGGTTCTCGCCAGCCCGGTGCGGACGATGCGCGTGAACGTGATCGGCACCTACAACGCGCTGGAAGCAGCGATTGCGACGCTGCCGACGCTCGAGCGCTTCGTCGATTTCTCGACCAGCGAGGTGTTCGGCACCCACGCGATGAACGTCAAAGAGGGTCAGGTCTCGACGATCGGCTCTGTCGGTGAGGCGCGTTGGACGTACGCGGTCTCGAAGCTCGCGGGCGAGCACATGGCTCACGCCTACCACGACGAGCTCGGCCTGCCGACCGTCACGGTGCATCCGTTCAACGTCTTCGGCCCGGGTCAGATCGGCGGTGGCGCGATTCGCGCGTTCATCGAGGCCGCGATCGCCGACCGGGACCTGACGATCCACGGCGACGGCTCGCAGATCCGCGCGTGGACCTACGTCACCGACATGGTCTCGGGCGTGCTGCTGTGCCTCGAGCATCCCGCTGCGGTCGGCCAGACGTTCAACATCGGCAATCCGCGAGGCACCGTCACGATCTTCGATCTCGCACAGCGCATCAAGCGGATCTCCGGTGCCTCGGGAGAGATCGTGTTCCAGCCGCTCCACTACGCCGACGTCGAGCTGCGCATCCCGAATGTCGAGAAGGCCCGCGAGGCGCTCGGCTGGGAGCCGCGCGTCGAGCTCGACGAGGGCCTCGAGAAGACGATCGCGTGGTATCGAGAGAAATCACCGGTATCCGCCTAGGCTGGCCCGACCTCGGCGAGCCCGAGCTCGCCGAGGTCGCGCAGGTCCTGGAGAGCGGCATGCTCACCATGGGCCCGAAGGTGGGCGAGTTCGAGGCGGAGATCGCGCGGATCTGCGAGGTGGAGCACGCGGTCGCCGTCACGTCGGGCACCGCGGCGCTGCACCTTGCCGTGCTCGCGCTCGAGTTGCAGCCGGGTGACGAGATCGTCGTGCCCGCCTACACGTTTCCCGCGACGGCAAATGTCGTCGCGCTTGCCGGCCTGAAGCCCGTGCTCGTCGACGTCGACCCAGAGACGATGAACCTCGATCCGTCCAAGGTCGAGGTCGGCCCCAGGACGAAGGCGATCCTCGGCGTGCATCTCTTCGGCCGCCCGCTGCGGATGCACGAGCTGCCCGACGGCGTTCCGATGCTCGAGGACGCGGCCGGGGCGCTCGGCGCGCGGTACCGGGGTCGTGCCTGCGGCGGCCTCGGCGTTGCCGGCTGCCTGAGCTTCCATCCGCGCAAGATCGTGACCACCGGCGAGGGCGGCGCGGTCACGACCGACGACGAACGGTTCGCCGCCTCGGTGCGGCAGATGCGCAACCACGGCTGGCGATCGCTCGTGCCGCCGGATATGCCGGTGCCGGGGCTCAACTATCGCCTGTCGGACATTCTCTGCGCGGTCGGCATTCCCCAGGCGCGGCGGCTCGACGAGTTGCTGGCCCAGCGCACGCGGGTGGCCGACGGCTACACCGAGCGCCTGCGCGACCTGCCGGTGCAGATTCCCGTGGCCGACGAGGGCGACGTCCACGGCTGGCAGGCCTACGTGCTGCAGGTCGACGACCGCGACCGCGTGCTCGCCGGGCTGCGAGCGCAGGGGATCGAGGCCCAGATCGGGACATATTCGCTACCGCTCCTGGGCGCGTACCGCGGCTACGGGGAGTTCCCGGGCGCGAAGCGGGTCTTCGAGCGGGCGCTCGCGTTGCCGTTCCATACGCGGCTCTCCGAGGGCGATCTCGACCGAGTGGCGAATGCTCTTGACAAACTAGTGAGTGATCACTAACCTGGGAGGCATGGTGGTAGTCCAGGAGCGCAAGTCGAAGGAGGAGCGGCGTGAGGAGATCCTCGACGCAGCCCTCGAGGTCTTTGCGGACAAGGGCCTGCACGGCGCCTCGACCGAGGAGATCGCGCGGCGCGCGGGCATCTCGCAGCCGTATGTCTTCCGGCTCTTCGGGACGAAGAAGGAGCTGTACATCGCCGGCGTGACGCGCTGCTTCCGGCAGACACTCGAGCTGATGCAACGAGCGGCCGAGGGCAAGCGCGGCGAGGAGGCACTCGAGGCGATTGGCGCGGCCTACGGGGAGCTCCTGGAGTCCGACCGCACGTACCTGCGCGCACAGATGCAGGCGTATGCCGCCTGCGGGGATCCCGAGATCTGCGCCGCTGTGCGCAACGGCTTCGGCGACCTCGTCACCTACGTCGAGCGCGTCTCCGGGGCGCCGTCCGAGAAGATCTCGGAGTTCTTCGCCGGTGGGATGCTCCTCAACGTCCTCGCCTCGATGCAGGCGCCCGCGGAGGCCTGGGGCGCCCGGCTCGTCGAAGGCTGCAAACCCGACCACGCCGGCTAGGCCGGTCTCTTTTTTTCGTCAGGAGGTAAGTGATGACTCACAAACGACAGATGGGGTGGACGTTCGCGATCACCTCCCTCGCGCTCTTCATGGTCACGCTCGACAACCTCGTCGTGACGACGGCGCTACCCGCGATCCGGGTTGACCTGCATTCGGGCCTGAGTGGCCTCGAGTGGACCGTGAACGCGTACACCCTCACCTTTGCGGTGCTGCTTCTGACGGGTGCAGCGCTCGGCGACCGCTTCGGACGTCGGCGGATGCTGACCATCGGTCTCGCCATCTTCACCGTTGCGTCCGCCGCTGCCGCCCTCGCGCCGTCGATCGGTGCGCTCGACGCGGCCAGAGCGGTGCAAGGTGCCGGCGGGGCGATCGTCATGCCGCTGACGCTCACGATCCTCTCGGCCGCGGTCCCGGCGGAGCGCCGCGGACTCGCGCTCGGCGCATGGGGCGGGATCAGCGGCCTTGCCGTTGCACTCGGCCCGCTCGTCGGCGGCGCCGTCGTCAGCGGCATCTCGTGGCACTGGATCTTCTGGCTGAACGTTCCGATCGGGCTCGTCCTCGCGCCGCTCGCGTGGTCGCGACTCGCCGAGAGCCATGGGCCGGCGTCGAAGCTCGACCTGCCCGGCGTCGGGCTCGCGAGTGTCGGCCTCTTCGGCATCGTGTGGGGCCTCGTGCGCGGTAACTCGATCGGTTGGACGTCGCCCGAGATCATGGGCGCGCTCATTGGCGGCCTCGCCGTGCTCGGTGCGTTCGTCTGGTGGGAGCTGCACACCGACGCGCCGATGCTGCCGATGCGGTTCTTCCGTAACCGCACCTTCGCGCTCGCGAACATCTCGAGCCTCTTCATGTTCTTCGGGATGTTCGGCTCGATCTTCCTGCTCGCACAGTTCTTCCAGACGGTGCAGGGCTACTCGCCGTTCCAGTCCGGGCTGCGGATCCTGCCTTGGACGGCGATGCCGATCTTCATCGCGCCGATCGCGGGTGCACTGTCCGACCGGGTCGGCGGCCACCGCCTCATGGGGCTCGGCCTCGCGCTGCAGGCCGTCGGCCTCGCCTGGATCGCGACGGTCACCTCGCCGACGACCCCGTACTCCTCCCTGGTCATTCCGTTCGCCCTGTCCGGCGCGGGCATGGCGCTCTTCTTCGCGCCGGTCGCGAACGTCGTCCTCTCGGCCGTGCGGCCCGAAGAGGAAGGACAGGCCTCCGGCGCCAACAACGCCGTGCGCGAACTCGGCGGAGTGTTCGGTGTTGCGGTGCTGGCGTCGATCTTCGCTCACTACGGCGGCTACGGCACCGGGTCGTCGTTTGTCGACGGCATGACGCCGGCGGTCTATGTGGGCGCGGGGATCGTTGCGCTCGGCTCGCTCGCCGCGTTCGGGATCAGGCGTTACCGCCGGGTCGAAGCGGATGTGCACACACCCGTCGCTGCGCGGCGCCAGCGGACGAGCCCGGCTCACGCCACATCGTCCAGCTCACAGACGTAACCGGAAGCGGCGCTCCACCGGCCGGGCACCTGCGCGCCTGAGCTCGGTGCGGACGACGGTCATGCCACGGGCATGACCGTCGTACCGCAGCCGTATGAGGCCACGCGTGCCCGGCAAGAGCTCGCGGCGGGCGACGAGGTAGTGCGCGATGACCCGTCCTCGTCGGAGGAGGCTCACCTTCAGGCCTCCGGCCCCGACCACCTCGATCACATTGCCGCGGTTCGCGAGGGTGAGCTCGAGCTGCCGTGCGCGGCCTGCTCGAAGTGCGCGCGCTGCGACGACGGACAAGCGGTGAACGAGGCGCCCGGCGATGCGCACCGAGACGGCAAGGCCGATGCGCATTCGCACCACCACGCCCCGCGCGGACGGAGCGACCGCCGAGAGGAGAACGACGGCGCTGTGATCGCCGGGCCGCGCGTGCAGCGGGCGCCGTGACGAGACGGTGATGAGACCGCCGCTGTGCCCAATGGTGATCCGACGCGGTCGAACCGAGAGCCACGGCGCCGCGTCGCCGGCGGAGACGATGTGCGGCCGGCCACGGAGGTCGAGCGCGAATCCGGCTACCCGCGCCTCCACATTGAGCGATCCGCGCCCGATCGCCGCCACACGGACGACCTGCCGCCCTCCGGCGGAGAGCGTGACGTGCGTCGGCGAGGCGCTCAGCGACACCTGCGCCGGTGCCGCCGCGACGCTCGCCACGGCGAGCGTCGCGTGGGGGACGGCGGCCGCGATCACCGACCGATCACCGTGTAGGTGACGGACGTCGCGTAGTGCCCGGCGGCGACCGAGGGCAGCGCCGGTGTGAACGAGAAGCTCGTCGGCCAGACGTCGCCGCCGGCGGGCGTCGCAGACGCCGACGTGCCGACGAGCAGATCGGCAGCGGGAGCGATGGGGACCCCGACCACTGCGCCGCCGGCGAGCGAACCGCCAACCTGCGTCCCCGCAGGTGCGGTCGCCGAGATCCCGAGCGGCAGATCGGCCGGGGTGAAGGCCGCCCGGTGAACGCTGAGCGCGTAGCCGGCCGCTCCGTTGCTGACGACGGTGACGTGCTCGCTCACCGGGGCCGGCGTCTGGCCCGCGACGACGCTGCCGAAGCTGAGGGAGCTGTGGTCGAGGGTGAGCGAGATGACCGACTGGATGTCGACGCTCACGCTTGCGCTCTGCGTGGTCGAGGACGGACTGCCACCGCAGACGGTCGCCGCGGTCGACGAGTTGTGTGGCGCGGCGGTCGCAGCTGTGAAGTCGGCGGCATTCGAATCGGTATCGGTGCAGCCGCTGCCGGCGCGGACGGCGGCCGTTGTGTTCGTGAGGGCGTCCGCGGCCGCCGTTCCCTCGAAGTCGGTGGCCGAGCCGTAGCCGAGCAGGTCATGAACGGCGGTGACCGCCGAGCAGCTTCCCGCCGTCGTGCCGCAGGTGAGTGCGGCGCTGTCGTGCACGATGGCAACCTTGCCGCCGCTCGCCGCGAGATTGGTCGTTCCCAATGCGTCTGCCGCAGGGAGTGGCGAGCCAACGGCGCCGGCAGAGGCGAACTGGACGAGGTAGTGGTGCCCGGGCGCGATGCTTCCGGTGAGCACGGTCGGCGACCATGAGGTGGTGGTGCCGGGCGCGTATTGGACGGACCAGCCGGTGAGATCGACGGTCGAGCTGCCGCGATTGAGCAGCTCGACGTAGTCGTTCGTGAAGGTGGCGCCGGCGTTGCCGCCGCCCGCGTACACCTGGCTCACAACGAGGTCGGGGGACGCGGCCTGTGCCGCCGGGGCGACGAGCAGGAAGGCGGCGAGGAGGGCGAGCAACGAGAGGCGAGTGCGGTCCATGTGGGCAGCTCCGTTTCGACGAGGAATGTGTTCTCGTCTGTGGTAACTGCCCGCCGGCCCGGCGAAAGTGTCCTTTTCGCTCTTGTTGCACTCTTGGTGCTGTTGCGTCACGAAGCGACCGTTCCGGGACTCCTTGCGCCGCGAACCGGAGCTGCGTGGCAGCTACTGGCCCGTGCTCCGAAGGTCGTATCGCTCGACCCCCGCGCTGCGGGCGCCCGGGAGCGTCTCGCTGTGCGTCATCCCGAGCTTCTCGGCGACCCGGCGCGAGGCGTCGTTCTCGACGCGCAGGAAAGCGGTGACGCGCTCGACTCCCGCTCGTTCGAACAGGTCGGCCACGACGAGCTGCGCGGCTTCGGTTGCAAGGCCGCGTCCCCAGTGATCGGGGGCGAGCACCCAGCCGACCTCGAGGATCTCCGGATCATGACGGCTTGGCACGGCCACGATCACGCCGGCGAAGGTCCCGTCCAGGTCACGCAGGCACCAGGTGCCAAACCCGTGCTCCTGCCAGGCGGCGTTCGAGTGCTCGAGCTCAGCCTTTGCCTCTTCTCGTGTGCGCGGCAGGCCGGTGCTCGAATGCACACGCGTTCGGGGATCGCCGCGAAGTCCCGCGTAGTCGTCGAGGTCACGCTCGCCGATCGGTAGGAGTTCGAAGCGCTCGGAGCGAAGCGGCGGCGCCTGCCAGCCCACCGGCAGCTCGGGGGACGGCCACGCAGGATCGGGCGTGAAGCTCTCCCAACCCGTCGGCCAGGGCGGCGCGGCCAGGATTCGCTCCGCTTCGGCGCGCACGTCGTCCGCATCGAGGTGACCGGTGCGTGCTGCTTCCTCGAGCTCGTCGACGTCCTTCCAGTGCACGGTGCCGTCTGTATCGACCACGAGGTCGAGCTTCTCGTCCACGTAGTCGAAGCACGGCCCGTTCCGGGTGCTTTCGCGCTCGAGGTTCACGTACCAGCTGTCGAAGGTGCCGGCTCGGAAGTGCAGCCACAACGAGTGACGGTCGCCCGGGCGCACGAACCCGATGCTCGCGACGTCCGAGGGGCGCGATTCGAGCTGCCAGTCGACCTCGCCGGGGATGCGCAACTGGCGCCCGTCGGCGAAGGGTCGGTAGACGGGCGTGCCCTCCGGGTGCCACAGGACGTCGAAGCCCTCGTGCACGCCGATGTGGCGTGCTGCGACGATGCGCCAGACGCGACCGCGGTGCAGCTCACGGCGCGCGACGTTCACGCGGCGTCCCCGTCGCCGGAGCGCCGTGTCAAGGCGACCGTGCAGGTGTCCGACACCGGACGTGGCGCCGCAGGGCCTGGCTGAACGGGGGAGCGAACAGTGTCTGACACCGGACGTGTCCCGGCAGAAGCCGAGTGTTGGTCGGGCTCGCGCCACGCTCGTGACACTCCCGTCACGAGGACGTCACTCGTTCGTGCGCGTGTCTGACACCGGCCGTGCGCGAAACGGTCATGCCCGGTGGCGCCACGCCGGGTCGGGCTCCCACTGCGCCCAGGCCGGGTCCCACCAGCGCCGGCCGGCTTCGAGCTCCGCGACCACGCGGCGGCCCTCGGCCCAGGTCTCCTCGACCTGCTCGGCCGTGTAGCGGCCCTCGCGGATTCGCTCGTCGAGCACCTCCGCATCCTTCCATTCCCAACCCCCTGCGGCGGGCACCCAGATGTCGAGCTCGAGGTCCTGCGTGTCGTAGCCGCGCTCGGTGCGCCGGAAGGGCTCCTGCAGGTTCACGTACCAGCCCTGGAATTCGCGCTCCGGGCCGTGCCAGAAGACCCAGATCGCGTGCGCCTCGCCCGGGCGCTGCAGCATCAGGACGCCGTGACCCTCCCAGCGGGTGCGACCGTGCCACGGATGGCGGCCGTCCGGCGTCGGGAACGAGCCCTCCGGGAACGAGAACGGCGTGCCCTCGGCGATGTAGGTCGCAAGCAGCCCCGGCGAGTCGCGCACGACGACGACGGGAACCTCGAGCCACGCCCGGCCGTCGTTCAGCACCTCGCGGCGCAGGATCACGTCGCCCTCAGCCCACATGCAGGCCCTCCCTCTGGTCGCCACCCCACCGCATCCGTCCCGACCCTAGGACGCGGCGGTTAGGGCCGTGTGAGGCGGATGTACGAGGTAGCGTCAGCCGCCGTGTCCGAGACGGCCTTCGACTTCGTGCACCACCTGGTCACCGTCCCGGTCTCGGTGAACGGGATCGAGAGACGCTTCGTCCTCGACTCAGGGATCGGGGTCACGCTCGTCTCGGAGGCCCTCTGTGCGGAGGCAGGCTGCCGGCGCAGCGGCACGACGTACACCGGCCGCCGCATGTCGGGGCAAGCGGTGACGGTCGACCTCGCGCACGCCGCCTCGCTCGTACTTCGGCGGGCTCGAGCGCGAAGGCGCCGCCGTCGGCGTGCTCGACCTGAATCTCCCGCCCGACCTCGCGGACGTCGGAGGCTTTCTCTCGCTCGCCTTCTTCGACGACGCACCCTTCACCGTCGACTACGCCGGTCGAGCCGTTGTGCTCGAGACTGCCGAGTCGCTCGCCGAGCGCGAGGAGCACGGAACGCAGGTCGACGTCCACATCGAGCGCGACGGCCCGGCAGTGACCGCGTTCGCGCCGCTCGTGCTGCCGGACGGCCGAACCGCCTCGGTCGAGATCGACATGGGCAGCGACGCGCTGATCCTCGACGAGCGCTTCGCCGGCGCTGTCGGTGTCGAGCTCGACGCTGAGAACGTGCGCCGCACCGAGGGCGTCGACGAGACGGGCAACCCGTTCGTGCGGCGGTTCACACAGCTCGAGGGCCGGATCGAACTCGCCGGTATCCCGCAGCTCGGACAGGACGCGCCTGACGTGATGTTCCAGCGGATCATCCACGACGGGCTCATCGGCCACGCGTTCCTCGGCCGTTTCGTCGTCACGTGGGACATCGCCGCGGGGCGGCTGCTCTTCGCTTCCCCGGGATAGGGTCACTCGGATGGACGTTTCCGTTGTCGTCACGGTGCTGAACGAGGAGGGCGCCGTCGAGGAGCTGTACCGGCGCATCGCCGCGTCGCTCGACGGTCGCGACTGGGAGGTCATCTTCATCGACGACGGCTCCACCGATGCCACGTACGAACGCCTGCGCACGGTCCACGAAGGAGACCCGCGCGTGCGCGTCGTGCGCTTCAAGCGCAACTTCGGCCAGCACCCTGCGATGCACGCCGGCCTCGTTCGCGCGCGGGGCGACCGCATCGTCACGATGGACGGCGACCTGCAGAACGAGCCGGAGGACATCCCGAAGCTCCTCGACGCGCTCGACCGAGCCGACGTTGCGTCGGGACGCCGCATCGCCCGGCGCGATTCGCCCGGGCGCACGCTGCCGAGCCGGGTGATCAACGGTCTCCTGCGCCGGTTCACCGGCGTGCACATCGCCGACTTCGGCTGCGCGTTCAACGGCTACCGGCGCGGCGCGATCGAGCCGATGCTCGGTGCGATCGGGCGGCAGAAGTTCACGAAGGCGCTCGTCGTCTCGACCGGGGTCTCCGTGGAGGAGGTCGACGTCTCGCACGCCGCGTCGAGCTCAGGATCGCGCTACTCGCCGCTCCGGCTCGTCCGGCTCGCGCTGCATGTCGTCGCCGGCTTCTGGCCGCAGCCGGTGCAGTGGATCGGCGTCTCGCTCGGCCTGATCTGCTCGCTCGCCGCCGCGGCGCTGGGCGTCTACGGCGTCGTCTACTGGATCGTGAACGCGAACTTCCCCGGGCCGCTGTTCGCGGGAGCAGGCATTGTTCTCGTCCTGGGCATCCAGGGATTCGTCCTCGCGCTGATCGGGGAGTCTCTGGGGCGGATCCAGCGGGACGTCGAAGGCAGGCCGCTGTACACGATCGAGGAGGAACTGTGAGCAAGAGGGTTCTGGTGACGGGCGGGGCAGGATTCATCTCGTCGAACTTCATCCGGCACCTGCTCGACGCGACGCCGTACGAGGTCGTCACGCTCGACGCGCTCACGTATGCCGGCAACCTCGAGAACCTCGCGGACGTGATGAGCCATCCGCGGCTCTCCTTCGTGCACGGGGACATCCGCGACACGGCGCTCGTGCGCGAGCTCGTCGAAGGCGTCGACGTGATCGTGAACGCGGCGGCCGAGTCGCACGTCGAGAAGTCGATCGAGCACGGGGCCTCCGAGTTCGTGACGACGAACGTCGAGGGCACGCAGATCCTGCTCGACGCGATTCGCGTCACGCCCGTCGAGCGGTTCATCCTCATCTCGTCGTCCGAGGTCTACGGCACCGCGGAGTCGGCGCCCATGGACGAGGAGCACGCGCTGAAGCCCCGCTCGCCCTACGCGGCGACGAAGGCAGGCGCCGACCGGCTCGCCTACTCGTACTGGACGACCTACGACCTGCCGATCGTGATCGTCCGCCCGTTCAACAACTACGGGCCTCGGCAGCATCCCGAGAAGGTCGTGCCGCGCTTCATCACCCAGGCGCTCGCCGACGAGCCCCTGACGATCCACGGCGACGGGCATGCATCGCGTGACTGGCTCTACGTCGCCGACGACGCCGAGGCGATCGAGCGCGTGATCGACGCGCCGATCGAGCGGCTCGCCGGCGAGGTGCTGAACGTCGCAACCGGCGTCGACATCTCGGTGAACGACATTGCCGGCATGGTGCTCGAGGTGCTGGGCAAGCCGGCCGAGTTGCGGGCGCACGTTCCCGAGCGGCTGGGCCAGGTCGACCGCCACATCGGCTCGACCGAGAAGGCCCAACGGCTCCTCGATTGGCAGGCCCGCACGAGCTTCGAAGACGGCCTCGAGCGCACCGTCGCGTGGTATCGCGACAATGAGGCGTGGTGGAGAGCGATTCTCGCGCGGGAAACCCGCGCCTACTCGTCCTAGGGGCCGGTCCCGCACAGCTCGGGCTGCTCGAAGCGGCCCGCGAGCGCGGCCTCTGGATTGCCGTCGTCGATCGCGACCCGGCCGCGCCCGGGTTCGACTTCGCCGACCGCCGCTGCATCCTCTCGACCGAGGACGAGGCCGGCATCGAGCGGCTCGCCGGGGCGCTCGGCATCGAC
This sequence comes from uncultured Thermoleophilia bacterium, assembly GCA_963817765.1. Classification (GTDB taxonomy): domain Bacteria; phylum Actinomycetota; class Thermoleophilia; order Gaiellales; family Gaiellaceae; genus PALSA-600. The sequence continues at coordinate 27,266 of CAWFPX010000011.1, forward strand.
GGGCTGATCTCGCCGGGCACCGACTGGCCGGTGGGCGTCGCGGCGCGCATCGCCGAGCGGCTCGGGCTGCCGCATCCGATCACGCCGGCCACGGCGGTTGCCGCAACGAACAAGCTTCGCCAGCGTGAGCGGCTTGCCGAGGCCGGCATCCCGCAGCCCCGCTCGTGGGTGGTCGGCGGCGACGATCCATTGCCGCCCGTGACGGGGCCGGTGGTGGTGAAGGCGCCCGATCGCCAGGGGCAGAAGGGCCTGACGCTCGTCGAGGACCCGGCCCAGCTTCCGGCCGCGATTGCGACGGCGCGTACGGCGGCGCGCAACGGCCTCGCGCTTGTCGAGGAGCTCGTCGACGGGCCGGAGGTGACGGTGGTCGGGTTCTCGGCCGCTGCAGGCTTCACCGCGCTCGCGGTGACCGATCGGATCACCGCCGATCCGCCCGCGTTCGGGGTCGCGCTCGCCCACGTCTTCGAATCCGCGCATGCGCAGGCGGCCGGGCCGGTCGCAGCCGCGGCCGTCGAAGCGCTCGGGATCGAGATCGGGCCGTCGTACACGCAACTGCGGATCGGCCCCGACGGGCCGCAGGTGATCGAGGTCGCCGCACGCCTCGGGGGCGGTCACGACGCCGAGCTCGTGCAAGCGGCCACCGGCGTCGATCTGAACGGCCTCGCGCTCGCGGCGGCGCTCGCCGAGACGGTCGCCGTCCCGCGCCCCTCGAAGGACGTTGGCGGGGCTGTCACCCAGTTCCTCATTGCGCCGCCCGGCGTGCTCGAGCAGGTGGACGTGCCGGACGGCCTCGACGGGGTCGAATCCGTCCGGATCTACCGTCAGCCGGGCTACCTCTTCAGTCCGCTGCGGCGCGGCGCCGACCGGGCCGGTGCGATTCTCGCCGTCGGGGACTCCCGCGAGCACGCCGTCGCGCGCGCAGGCGCCGCAGCCGACGCGATTCGATTCGTCGTCGGAGCGGCCGTCCTAGCGTAGGTAACGCAGCAGGAACTCGGCCGCCTTCGCACGGCCAAGCACCCCCTGGCGCCCGGGCCAATCGTGCGTACCGTTGCCGTAGATGTAGAGAGCGGCCGGGACGTGCGCGTGCCGTGCTCCCGCGTACAGCTCGCGCGCGTTCCGGGGCGGCACGATGTCGCGCGGCCCGCCGTCGAGGAAGATCGACGGCGGGAGCAAGCGCTCGTGGTCGACGATCGAAGGGTAGGCCAGCGCGGAGAAGGCAACGACCGCGCCGAACGCGTGCAGATCCTCTGCCGCAGCGATCGCCACACCGGCGCCGAGTGACCACCCGACGGCGCCGACGTGTGCGAAGTGAGGCCGCATTGACGCGCGGCATCCGCAGCGACCCTCTCCCACGTGGCGAAGAGGCGGGCCGGCCGCGTCCAGACGCTGCAGAATCCGCGGCGACCAGGCGGCGGCGTCGGTCCGAAATAGTCGACGTACAGCGTCGCGATCCCGCGCGCAGGCAGGTCGGTCGCGAGCTGATGATCGAAGGTGCTGAAGCCGCCACAACCGTGCAGGACGATGACGGCGCGGGCTCCGTGCGTCGGGCCGCAGCGGACGGCTCGGATCGTCGTCCCCACGCTCCGGAAATCGGCACGGGTGCAGCCCGCGACCCGCGGGAACGGGCGCGCCGCCGCGTGGGCGGCCCCGGCTGCAAGAGCCGCTACGCCTGCCGCCGTCGCGAGTCGGCGGAGCATCCCCCTACGGTACCGAGGCTAGGCTTGCGCGCGTGGAAGCGACCCGCCGCGACACGTTCCTGTCGTTCCAGCCTCCGGCGATCACCGAGGAGGAGATCGCGGCCGTCTCGGAGACGCTGCGGTCGGGCTGGTTGACGACAGGCCCGCGCACCGCAGAGCTCGAGGCTCGGATGCGCGACTATCTCGAGGCGAAGCACGTGCTCGCGGTCTCGTCGTGCACCGCGGCGCTGCACCTGTCACTCGTCGCGCTCGGCATCGGCCCGGGCGACGAGGTGATCACCACCTCGCTCACGTGGCCTGCGACGGCGAATGTGATCGTCCACTGCGGCGCCACGCCTGTCTTCGCGGACGTGCTCGACGGGACGCTGAACATCGACCCCGAGCAGGTGCGGGCGCTCGTCGGCGAGCGGACGAAGGCGATCGTCCCGGTCGACCTCTACGGCCAGCCCGCCGACCTCGATGCGCTCGCGTCGTTCGGCGTGCCGATCGTCGAGGACGCGGCCCACGCCGCCGAGTCGCGCTACCGCGGCCGCAAGGTCGGCTCGATCGCCGACCTGACGTGCTTCTCCCTCTACGCGACGAAGAACATCGCGGCCGGTGAGGGCGGCCTGATCGCAACCAACCGCGACGATCTCGCCGAAGCGCTCGACGACCTGCGGGTGATGCGGCGCGGGCACGGCTCGCTGTACGACATCGCCGTGCCCGGCTACAAGGCGAACCTCAGCGATGTGCTGTCGTCGATCGCGCTCGTGCAGCTCGACAAGGTCGAGCGGCACGGTGCGATTCGCCGCGCACAGGTCGCGATCTACGACGAGGCGGTCGCCGGGCTCGAAGGCATCGAGCCCGTCGCCCGCGACCCGCGCGACGTGCACGCGAACCACCTGTACGTGATTCGCGTCGATGCCGATCGCGCGGGCGCCGGCCGCGACGCCTACCAGGCCGCGCTGACCGACGAGAACATCGGCACCTCGATTCACTTCTTGCCGGTGCACCTGCTTGAGCGCGTACCGCGACCGGCTTGCGCCGCACCAGCCGCCGCTCCCGGTGTCCGAGCGTGCCGGGGCAGAGGTGCTGTCGCTGCCGCTCTCGCCCGCGCACTCCGAGGACGACATCCGCGCTGCGGTTGCGGCCCTCCGCCGGGTTCACGAGCGATTCAGCCGATGAGACGCTGGCTGCGCCCGGTCGGGACCGTCGCCGTCTCGGCCGCGGCGATCGCGTACATCGTCGCGAAGATCGACCTTGCCAAGACGGTCGACATCATCAGGGATGCCAGCGTTCCGTGGCTTCTGCTCTCCGCGTTCCTGACGCTCGTCACCGTGCCGCCGATGGCGTGGCGCTGGAAGCAGCTGCTCGGCGCCCGCGGTGTCCGGGAGAACGTGCCGTGGCTGACGCGCGCGTATTTCGTCTCTTACGCGGTCGGCCAGGTGCTGCCGACCTCGATCGGAGGCGACGCCTCACGCATCTTCGAGACGGCACGCCGCCATCCGGGCGAGATCACGCCGATCACCGGCTCGGTTCTGCTCGAGCGCTCGCTCGGTGGGGCCGTGACGCTCCTGCTGGCCGGGGTGGGCCTGCTGCTCGCGATCGGCCGGTACCCGATCGGGCCCTACCTGTGGATCGAGATCCTCTTCGTCGTCGCCACCGCGGCCGCCGGGGTCGTCTTCTTCTCGCGGTCGGTCAGGCGGCGCCTCGCGTTCGGCGTGCCGCTCGCGCGCAAGCTGCGGATCGAGGGCGTGCTCAGGGCGGTTTACGACGGCATCCACGGCTATCGCGACCACCTCGGCACGCTGGCGGTCGTGGCGGCGGTCACGCTCGTGCTGCAGCTGTCGCGGGTGTTCGCGATCTACGCCTCGGCGCGCGCCGTCGGCATCGGGCTCTCGCCGCTCCCGTACATCGTCCTCGGGCCGCTGCTCTTCCTCGTCATGCTCGTGCCGTTCACGGTCAACGGGCTCGGCGTGCGCGAGGCGTTCTTCGTCAGCTTCCTCGGCAAGCTCGGCGTCCCCCCGGACCAGGCGTTCGCCTGCGGCTTCCTGTTCTTCGTCATGACGATCCTGTTGGCGCTGCCGGGACTCGCGGTGCTGCTCTGGGAGGGCATGCACAAGGATCGCGCGCCGGTGCCCGATGGCTCAACCTGACGTCACCGTCGTCGTCGTGACGTGGAACGCACTGCCCTGGCTCGAGCAGTGTCTCGAGTCGGTGCGCGGCCGCGACGTGATCGTCGTCGACCACGGCTCGACCGACGGGACGCTCGAGCTCGTCCGCGAGCAGTTCGGCGACGTGCGCGTGATCGAGCAATCGAACCGAGGCATGGGTGGCGGCAACAACTCGGGCATGCGCGTCGCCGACGGTCGCTGGTTCTTCCTGCTCAACTCCGACGCCTGGGTCGAGCCGGACGAGCAGGGAGGCGACGGTCTCGACAAGCTGATCGCCTTCGCGGACGAGCACCCCGAGGCCGCGGTCGTCGGGCCGCGGCTCGTCAACACCGACGGCACGCTGCAGCGCTCGGTGCGCGGCGAGCCGACGCTCTGGCGACTCGCCACCGAATACCTCGGCATCCGCAAGCTCGCGCCGCGCTCGCGGCGCTTGAACCCGCTGTACGCCGGCGGCTTCGACCACGACGAGGTGCGTGCCGTCGAGTGGCTCTACGGCCCAGCGCTGCTCGTCCGTCGCGAGGCGGCCGACGCCGTCGGCTTGTTCGACGAGGACTTCTTCATGTTCAGCGAAGAGGTCGACTGGATGACACGGTTCCGCCGCGCCGGCTGGCAGGTGCTCTTCTTCCCTGGTACGCAGGTCGTGCACGTCGGCGGCGCGTCACACGGCGGCAATCTGTACGTCGAGAACCTGCGCGGGCATCTGCGCTACATCGACAAGCACCGCGGGCCGAGGGAGGCCGAGCGGGTGCGCAAGCTGCTGCTCTGGTCGCTCCGGCTGCGCGCGCTCGTCCTGCGGCGGGAGCAGTACCGCGACGGCGTCCGGTTCCTCTCGTCCGGCAACGCCCGCTCGCTCATCGAGTGAAACGATGATCGAGTACCTTCGCCTCGCCTTTGGCACGGTCGTTGTGCTGCTGCCCGGTGCTGCGGTCGCGCGGGCGCTCGGGCAGCGCTCGGTGTCGGCGACGCTTGCGTGGGCCTTTGCAAGCCTGTTCGTCGCCTGGGCGGTCGTCTTCACGGTGCACTCGAACATCCGCCTTGCGGCGCTGATCCTCGCCGCGATCGCGGTCGGTGCGCTCGTGCTCGGTCACAGGCACGGTCGGTGGAGTCGGCGCCGCTCGAGTGGCCGGGGCTCGCCCGAGAAGCTCGCCAGCGCGTGGGCGTGGGGTGTCGGACTCGTGCTCGGCTGGTTCCTCTGGCGTGTGGAGGGGGCGGTCGTCGGCGACGGGCTCTTCCACGAGGCGCGAGTTCGCAAGCTCGTCGCCCTCGGCGACCTGCACCTACGCACCGTCGACGAGTTCAAGGACGGCGGCCTGCACCCCGGCTACGCGTTCCCGCTGTGGCACGGCTTCCTCGCGCTCGTCAGCTGGGTGTCCGGCGTCGACCCGGACGGGGTCCTGCGGCATGAACCGTCGTTGCTCGCGCCGCTCGCCTGCGCGGTCGCCTGGGAGGCCGGCGTCGTCCTGTTCGACTCGCGTTGGGCCGGTGCCTCCGTCCTCGCCGCGACGCTCGCGATCTTCTGCTTCGGGCCGGGGAACGGCGGCTCGTTCGCGGTCCTCGCGCTCCCCGCGACCGCCGCGCGGCAGCTGCTCGTGCCGGCTGCGATCGCCCTCTTCTTCGCGACGCCGGGCAGGCGCAGCTGGGCGGCGCTCGCGGCGATCTTCGTGCGCGCTCGCACTGACGCATCCGACGTATGCGCTGTTCCTCCTGATCCCGTTCGTCGGTTACGCCGCGGTGCGCGCAGTGGAGTGGCGTGACGTGGGGCCCGGCGCTCGCCGCGGCGCTCGTGCCGACCGGCCTCGTGCTCCTCTGGCTCAAGCCGATCGTCGACGAGACCGTCTCGCACGACCCGGGACGCGCCGAGCGGCTGCGGGCGATCCGGCACTACGGGTCGAGCCTCGTCGTCTCGAGCGACCGGCACTACCGCCTGGCGGCTGAGATCTTCGGCCGCAGCGGCGCCGTGGCCGTCGCCGCGCTCTTCCTGCTGCCGCTCGCCGGGCTCGCCGTGCGTCGCCGGTGGGGCGCGTTCGTGCTCGGCGGAGCGCTGCTCGTGCTCGTCCTGATGGAGGTGCCGTGGCTCTTCGTGCACTTCTCCGATGCGGTGTCGCTGTCACAGTCGCGCCGGGCCGCCGGCTTCGCGCCGCTTCCGTTCGCGCTCGCGGGCGCGTTCGCGCTGCTCGCACGACGCCTGATCGTGCTGCCGGTCGCCTTGCTCGCGGGGATCCTGCTGCAGCACTTCTGGCCCGGTGACTTCGCCTACGGGCTCCATCATGGCGGGCCTGCGGTCGCCACGTGGTTCGCGCTGGGAGTGGGCTCGGCGGCGCTCGCCGCCGGCCTCGTGCTGCGGCCTCGCGCGCCGCGCGAGCACCATCTGCTCGGCGCGGCGGCCATGCTGTGCTTCGTGCTTCCCGTGCTCGTGCACGGCGCACGGCATTGGAGCGCCACGAGCAAGTCCGATCCGCTCGCGCTCTCGCCGCGGCTCGTGCACAACCTGCGAACGAAGGTGCCGAAGGGTGCGGTCGTGCTCGCGCCGGTCGATACCTCCTACCGGGTCGCCGCCAAGGCGCCCGTGTACATCGTCGCCGCGCCCGTCTCGCATGTCGCGAACACCACGGCGAATCTTCCGTATGCGCGCGTGCGTGCCGTGCATCACTGGGTGCTGACGAACGACCCGCGCGTCGCTCGGCGCTACGGCGCCACCTGGGCGATCCGCAAGGGTCGTCTCTATCGTCTTCCGTGATGAAAGCCGTCGTCCTGACCACGTCGTATCCGCGCGACTCGAGCGACCCCGCGGGCCGGTTCGTCGCGGACGCCGTGCGAGCGGTCGAGCGCCGGGGCGTCGAGGTCGACGTCGTCTCACCCGCCACGTTCCGCCACTTCGGCCTCGCCTACGGGGGCGGGATCGTCCAGAACCTGAGGCAGGAGCCGTGGCGGCTGCTGCTGGTGCCCGGGTTCATGGCCGCCTACGCGTGGGCGGCGAGACGCGCCGCTGCCGACGCGGATCTCGTGCACGCGCACTGGCTGCCCTCGGCGCTCGCGGCGCGGGCGACCGGCAAGCCCTACGTGCTGCAGCTCTGGGGAACCGACGTCGAGCTGGCGCGGCGGGCTCCCGCGCTTGCGCGCCCGCTGCTGCGCGGCGCGGCTGCCGTGGTGGCTGCCTCGCACTCGCTCGCCGACGCCGGCAAGGCACTCGGCGCGCGTACGGTCGAGGTGATCCCGTCCGGGGTCGCGCTGCCCGACGAGGTCACTGAGCCTGAGCAGCCGCCGCACGTGCTCTTTGTGGGAAGACTGTCGGAGGAGAAGGGGATTCTCGATTTCGTGGAGGCGACGAAAGGCATGCCCCGGGTGATCGTCGGTGATGGGCCGCTCCGTCCGCAGGTTCCCGAGGCCGTCGGCTTCGTCCCGCCGGGTGAGCTTGGCCGGTGGTACGACCGCGCCTCCGTCGTCTGCGTTCCCTCGCATCGCGAGGGCTACGGCATGACGGCGAGAGAGGCGATGGCGCACGGGCGCGCCGTCGTCGCATCCGACACCGGCGGCCTGCGCGACGCGATCCGCACGGAGGAGACCGGGCTGCTCGTGCCGGCGCGCGATCCGGCGGCGCTCAGGGCCGCCGTCGAGCGGCTCCTTGGGGACGATGCGCTTCGCACGCGTCTCGGTGCAGCGGCGAGAGCAGCGGCCCGGGAGCAGTTCTCGCAGGACGCCGAGGCCGTTGCGCTGGTCGAGCTCTGGGAGCGAATCGCCCGGTGAAGGTGCTGCTCGTCACGATGTACTTCCCGCCGTCGGGCGGCGGCGGCGTGCAGCGCCCGCTGAAGTTCGCCACCCATCTGCCCGAGCTCGGGATCGAGACGCACGTGCTTGCGCCCGACGACTCGAAATGGATCCACCGCGACGACGACCTGGCGGCCGCCGACGCTTGCCTGGGTGCACCGCGCCCGCTATCTCGGCCCGAAGGGGCGCAAGCCCGCCGAGGAGCTGCACGGCACCCAGGGGCTCGAACGGCTCGGACGGCAGATGCAGCTCGCCGGGCGGCGGCTGCTCGTGCCGGACGAGAACGTCAGCTGGAACCTGACCGCGATCCCGGCCGCGCTCCGGATCGTCAAGCGCGAGCAGATCGACGTCGTCGTCACGACCTCGCCGCCGTCCTCGGTGCATCTCGTCGGTGCGACGGTGAAGCGCGCGACCGGTGTCCCGTGGGTCGCCGATCTGCGCGATTCGGTCGTCGCGCATCCACATCGCGACGCCGAGCGCCTTGCGGTGCGGGTGAAGGAGCAGGGCGAGCACGCAATCGCGCGGCTGATCACACAGAACGCCGACGCGATCGTGGCGGTGTCGGAGGCGATCGCGGACGAGATGCGCGAGCGCTCGCCGAAAGGCCCGGTCGTCACGATCGCGAACGGCTCCGACTTCGACGACTTCGTCGGCATCGAGCGCCACGAGTCGAGCCGCTTTCGCATCACGCATACGGGGTCGTTCTTCGGCAAGCGCGACCCGCGACCGTTCCTCACCGCGCTCCAGCGCGTCGGCTTCGACGACGTGGTCGTCCGTTTCCTCGGCGACTTCCGGTCGACCGACCGCGAGTGGGCCGAGCAGCAGGCGCTCGGCGACCGCCTCGAGCTGATCCCCTACGCGCCGCGCCGGGCGTCGCTCGAGCTGCAGCGCGACTCCGAGGTGTTGCTGCTCCTCATCCCGGAGGCGGGCGGCCGCGGCAAGGGCGTGCTCAGCGGCAAGGTCTTCGAGTATCTCGCGGCCGACCGGCCGATCCTCGCGGTCGTTCCGCCCGACGGCGCGGCGGCCGAGTTGATCCGCGCAGCCGGCGCCGGCGTCGTCGTCGCACCCGACGACATCGACGGGATGGTGGCCGCGCTGCGCGAGTTTCATGCACAGTGGCGCGGCGGAACGCTCGACGCGCCGGCGCTCTCGGCCGAGTGGCGCACGAAGGTGTCGCGGCGGTCGCGAGTGCAGGACTTCGCAGACGTTCTCGAGGGGCTCGTGTGAGACGGCTGACGAGCTTCCTCTTTCTCGCGAGCGTGTTCTGCGTCACGTTCGAGAAGGTGCACTGGAGCTTCGCCGGAACGGTCTCGCTGGCCGACGTGCTCGCGCTGCTCTTCCTCGGCTCGTTCGTCATCACTACGCGTCGCTTCCGCGTCCCGCGGACGACCGCGATCCTGATCGGCTTCCTCGCGGCGTTCCTCGTCGTCTACCTGATCGGCTATTTCGACCTCTCGGACTCGGACGCCCTCGCGCAGTGGGGGAAAGGGATGACGAAGTGGCTGATCCACTTCGCCTTCCTCGCCGCCGCGGTCGTGTGGCTCTCGCGGCGCGGTCAGGCGTACTTCTGGCGCACGCTCGGCTGGTTCAGCGCCGGCATCGTCGTCAATGCTGCGTACGGGATGCTGCAGCTGCTCGACGCGCGGCGCGGCGGCAACCTCGACGCATCGGTGCTGTCACCGATCACCGGCGGCGCGAGCCAGATCAACGTCTACGGCGCGATCAACGGGACGAGCGTCTTTCGCCCGAACGCGATGACCGGCGACCCGAATCACCTCGGGATCATGCTGATCATCCCGCTGCTCATCCTCACGCCGCTCTACCTGCGGCTCGAACGCGGGAACCCCTGGCGCAAGTGGCTGATGGTGACGATCGGGTTCCTGCTCGTCGTCGAGGCGGCGACGCTCTCACGCAGCGGGCTCCTCGGGCTCGGGGTCGGCGCGCTGATCCTCGCGATCCCGTACCGGCGCTACCTCCGCACGCCGCAGTTGCTCGTGCCGATCGGCGCGGCGCTCGCGCTCCTGCTGGCCGTCGTCCTCTCGAACCGCTCGTTCTTCACGACGGTGCTCAAGTCGCGCGTGCAGACGAGCGGCGGGTCGGAGAGCGCGCACTTCTAGGTCTACGGCTTCATCCCGCACGTGCTGCACACCGACCCGCTCTTCGGCCTCGGGCTGAACACGTTCTCCGTCTACTACGAGTTCGTGACCGGCAAGACGAACTGGGGCCCGCACAGCTACTACGTCGCGCTGATCGTCGAGACGGGCCTCGTCGGCACGGCGCTCTTCGGCGTGTTCCTCTACTGGGTGTTTCGGCGCCTGCGCGCCGCACGCGCGCTCGGCCGCGCCTACGCCGCCGCGCACGACCCGCTCGCCGCGCGCGTGCGCCCGCTCGCGTGGGGCTGCACCGCCGCGCTCGTCGGCACGCTCGCGTCGAACGCCTTCTACCTGACGATGCAGTTCTATTACTTCTACGCGTTCATGGCGCTGGCGCTGTCGATCCCCGTCGTGTTCGCGCAACGCGAGGCTGCGAGCTAGGAAGGCGCACGGGCGAAGATCGCGAACCCGTCCGAGCCGTCCGAGACCTGATCGAGTTTCGGTGTAGTGCAGTGCGCCCACTGTTCCGGGGTCGCAAGGCCACCGGACAGCCGAGCCGACTGCTCCGACTCGTCGCTCGTCAGGAGGATGAACACGGCGTCCTTGCGGATGTCGGCGCAGTGCAGTGCGACCGTAGTGTCGACGCGCCCCGGCAAGAAGAACGAGAAGCGCGGGTCGGAGATCGAGAGGCGACCGACGGCGCCCAGGTGTGGCTCGGCCGCGGCGATCGCCGACTGCACCTGTGGCAGGACGATGTTCATCGTCCGCTGCTTGTCCCAGACGCCCGGCGACGCCGAGTGAGCGGTACTCGACCCATTGGTGGCCGTGGAGGCCGTCGAGTGTGCCGAGGCCCATCCACGCTGCCGCCGCAAAGACCGTCAGCGGCACGAAGACGAGCGTCGAGCCGGTACGACTGAGGACTCGTACCCCCGGGATCGTGGCCAGGGCGATCAAAAGCGCGAGCCCCGGCCAGGCGGTCGCGGCCAGGCGGTCGGAGTAGGCGGTCCCGTAGGCCCAGATGACGAGGGGCGGCAGCCCGAGGGCGAGGGACGCGGCGAGGGAACTGCGGCTCGACGCCTCATCCGGCCGCGCCGCTGCGGCCAAACCGAGAAGAAGCGCGAAGCCGATGAACGCAAAGCCTTCCTCGGCGCTCGAGAACGGACCGGGCAGGCCGATGGAGGCGGGCCCGAGCGTCGCCCAGACGAGCGCGGCCACGAGCGCGGGAACGCCGGCGCGCCGATGGTCGAGGCCTGCCACACGGAGGCAGCCGTACACGAGGGCGAATGCCAGGGGCAAGCGGAGCGCGCCCCCCATCACGCTCAACCCTACGACCGCGTCGCCGCGCGCGGCCGCGGCGCGTTGCGCCCAGAGCCCCTCACTGGTGCCGGTGCGCAGGAACGGGACGAGCCAGGTGTGGAACCTCGCCGCCATCACTGCGAGGTAGGTGATTCCCAGAGCGAGCCCTACCGCGAGCGGCGCGGCCGACCAACGGAGACGCTCCCGGATCGGTCGCGAGCGTTCCAGCAACAGCCACACGCCGAGCCCGATGAGCGGTGCGAGCACCGTCGGTTTCGTGAGAACGGTGGCGAGCGCCGCTGACGCCAGAACCGTCGCCGCCGCCCAGGAGGACCGGCGGCGAAACGCGAGCCAGGCACACAGCGCGACCATCGCGGCCGCGGGAACGTCCGAGTCGCCGGCGATCGCTTCCTGTGTGAACGCGGGGATGGCGATGATCACCACGACCGCCGCAGCCGCTCCCACGTCCGAGCCGGCGGTCGCTCGACAACGCGCGGGCGGCACTCGCGACGCACACGACGAGCGTGACCGCGAAGCCGAGCGACAGCAGCCGGCCGGCGGTGAAGCTGACGCCCCCTGTCAGAGCCCAGAGCCCGCCCTGGAGCACGTAGAAAAGCGGCCGCCCGGCCGCGAGCTGCCGGCGTGCACGGGGTCGATCGAACCGCCGTCAGCGATCCGCCGCGACCAGTCGCCGAACCCGAACGCGTCCCAGCCGTGGTAGGGGAGGGTGACCGAGAGGAGGGCGGCGCCCGCAACGAACGCGCCGAACGCCGTCGCCGCCGTCGCCACGTAGGCCCTGTCAACGAGGCGCGCCCGGGTCGGCTGCATCGAGGTTGATTGTAGATCCCGCGGAACGACGGCCTGTGGCCCCGCGATACTGCCGCGATGGACAGCTCACTGCAGTTGCGTGTGCTCGAGGTGCTCGAGGGCGCCGAGAACTACAACCGCTGGATCGCCGCGTTGACGCTCCCCTATCTCGGCGACGACCCGGTCGAGGTCGGCAGCGGCATCGGTGTCTCGGCCGCGCTGTGGCTCGGCTCAGGCCTGCCGCGGATCACCGTGACCGATACGGACGAGAGCTCGCTCGAGCGCCTTCGCAGCCGATTCGCGGGTGACACGCGCGTTCACGTCGAGCGCCTCGATCTGTCCGAAATCGGGCGCAGCGAGCCACAGCGCGGTGGTGGCACTGAACGTGCTGGAGCACATCGCCGACGACGGTGCGGCGTTGCGACACGCCGGCGGCCTTGTTCGGCCGGGCGGTCGAGTCGTCATGTTCGTCCCGGCCTTCCCCTTCGCGGCCGGGCGCTTCGACCGGCTCATCGGGCACCACCGGCGCTACACCCTCGCGACTGCACGAAGCGCGATGGGCGCGGGTGGGTTGGTGCTCGAGAGCGTGCGCTATGTGAATGCCCCGGGGCTGCTTGCCTGGTTCATCGCAGTTCGGTTGCTCCGGCTGACGCCCTCGGACGGGCCGCTGCTACGTCTCTGGGACGGTGCGGTGATCCCGGTGATCTCGCCGGCTCGAGTCTTTTCGGAGCCCGCCGTTCGGTCAATCCGTGCTCATGGTCGGGCGCACGCCGGCATGACGAGTCTCACGATCTTGATGCCGGTGTTCGACGAGCGGGAGACCGTGCTCGCGGCGATCGGCGACGCCCTCGGCGCCGAGTTGCCCGTGGCCGAGCGCGAGCTGATCGTCATCGACGACGGCTCGACCGACGGTACGCGCGAGCTCCTCGCAGACGCGAATCTGCCGACCAACGTCCGGGTGCATCCACCACGAGCGCAACGCAGGCAAGGGAGCGGCAGTTCGTACCGGGCTGAAGCACGCGACGGGAACGTTCACTGCGATTCTCGACGCCGACCTCGAGTACCACGCAGGCGACCTCGCTTCGCTGCTCGAGCCGCTGATCTCGGGCGAGACGAATGTCGTGTTCGGAACGCGCATGTGGTCGTCGCACGCCGCGTTCAGCTTCTGGTACGTGGTCGGCAACAAGGCCGTTACATTCGCGACGAACGTGCTCTACAACTGCTGGATCTCCGACGTCATGACCTGCCACAAGGTCATGCGCACCGAGCTCTTTCGATCGTTCCGCCTCCGCGAGCGCGGCTTTGCGATCGAGCCGGAGATCACGGCGTGCGTGCTCAAGGCGGGCGAGCGGATCTACGAGATGCCCGTTACGTACCGCGCACGGTCGCGTGACGCCGGGAAGAAGCTGACGGCGGTTGACGGACTGAGGGTGCTGCGAACGCTAGTGTGGAAGCGGATCCTATGACCTCGGTTCAGGCTGCCAGTTCACCGAGCCTTTCGCTCTCGCGCTGGACGCATATCGACGCTTACTCGTCAAGCCTCTAGGCCACCGCCGCGGCCGCGATACTCCCTCCATGGATAGCTCGTTGCAACAGCGTGGACGTGCGGCTTAGTGGCGGCCCATTCGCTCGTGCGGAGACGGATCCCGTTGATCCCGATTCGCGTTGTCCACGTCGTTGGCGCTCGGCCGAACTACATGAAGATCGCTCCGGTCATGCAGGCGTTGGCCGGCGAGGGGGACACCTACGAGCAATTCCTCGTCCACACCGGTCAGCACTACGACTCATCGATGTCGGACGTTTTCCTCGACGAGCTCGGGCTTCCCGCGCCTCACGTGAATCTCGGAGTCGGGTCCGGGACGCACGCGCGCCAGACAGCGGAGGTGATGAGCCGCTTCGACGACGTCATCGAGACGTTGCGTCCCGACTGGGTCTTCGTGCCCGGAGACGTCAACTCGACGCTCGCGGCCGCGCTGGTCGCGGTCAAGCGCAATCTTCGCGTCGCCCACGTCGAGGCCGGTCTCCGCTCGCGCGACCTGTCGATGCCGGAGGAGGTGAATCGGATTGTCGTCGACCGGATCGCGCACCTGCTGCTCACGCCTTCACGTGATGCCGACGCGAATCTCCTCTCCGAGGGGATCCCGCCGGAGCGGATCCACTTCGTGGGGAATCTGATGATCGATTCCCTCGTGCGGCTCCTTCCTCTGGCCGAGGCCCGTTGGCCCGCTCTCCGGGAACGTCTCGGGGTCGAGGACTTCGTTGCGATCACGCTCCATCGTCCGACCAACGTCGATGACGCCGCCGCCTTCGCAGAGATCCAATCGGCGATCGCGGAGCTTGCGGGCGAGATCGACATCGTCTTCCCGATGCACCCGCGGACACGAGCCCGATGCGGCGCCTCGCTCGCCGGTTCACGCCGGTTGCGCATCTTGGAGCCGCTCGGGTATCTCGACTTCCTCGCACTCGAGGCCCATGCCGCGATCGTTTTGACCGATTCCGGCGGCGTGCAGGAGGAGACAACCTGGCTGAACGTGCCGTGCCTCACGCTACGCGCGACGACCGAGCGGCCGATCACGGTCGAGCAGGGGACGAACCGGCTCGTGCCCGCTCTCGGCAGCCGCGATCGTGGCCGCGGTGCGAGAGGTCCGAGCGGCGCCGCAGCAACGCGCTGAGCCGCCTGAGCTCTGGGACGGGCATTCGGCGGGCCGCGTCGTCGACGCGCTGAACGAGGCGTCCGGGCTTCAGTGAGCTTTCCGCTCTACGTCCATGCGCTGCGAGCCGCACGCCCGCGACAGCTTGCGCGACGCGTGACGCGGCCCGTGCGCCGCCGGTTGATCCCGCATGACGCGACGGCAGCTGCGCCGCGGCCCCTGCCCGAGAACGAGGCGCTGTGGCGTTCCGCTGCCTTCGACGGACTTCGATCTGCTCCGCAAGGCCGGCTCGCGGAGTTCCACGCAAACTACGGCGAGGACATCCTTGCGGCGGCGCGGCGCGGCGACGTGGCGGAAGCACGCTCGCAGCTGGAAACGTGGATCGACGGTCACCCGCCTCGCCTCGGTGCGCCGTGGCATCCGTACGTCGTCTCGACCAGGATCGGGAACTGGGTCGCCGCGCTCTCGCTCGCACCCGAGCTTGCGACGCCGCGCATCGGCGAATCGCTGCGATTGCAGCTCGCCTATCTGCGACGCAACATCGAGGACGACATCCTCGGCAACCACGTGATCCGGAACGCCAAGGCACTGCTGCTCGGCGGCGCTGCGGTCGGCGACGACGATCTGGCGGCTTGCGGGCGGCGGCTGCTCGTTCGCGAGTTGCCCGAGCAGATCCTTGCGGACGGCGGTCACTACGAGCGCAGCCCGGCGTATCACCGGCTCGTCCTGCGTGACCTGCTCGAGGTACGCCCGTTCACCGACGTCGAGGAGCCGATCGCACGCATGGAGTCGTTCGCCGCAGCCTCGTCGCGTCCCGACGGCGCACCGGCGCTCTTCAACGACGGCGGCCTCGATCTCGCACCTCTGCTCGAGCTACCCCTCGGCGTCGGACGGCCTGGATGTGCGACCCGAGACCGGCTACGTCTTTCTGCGCCGCGACGAAGTCTGGCTCGCGTTCGACTGCGGTCCTGCTGCGCCACCGTTCCTGCCTGCGCACGCACACGCCGACGCACTGTCGTTCCAGCTCTGGATCGCCGGACGACCCGCAGTCGTCGACCCCGGCACGTCGACGTACGAGGCCGGCCGCTGTGCGCGCGTGGGAACGAGGGACCGAGGCACACGCCACCGTTGCGGCGGGCGGCGATCAGTTCCGTGTCTGGGGCGCGTTTCGTTCCGGCCCGCTCCCCGTGGTGCGACTGCTCGAGGCCGATGACGATCACCTCGTCGGCGAGGCGCTGCTGCCGGGGGGCATTCGCTTCCGCCGCGCACTCACGCTCGGTGCGCGGTCACTCGTGATCGAGGACAGCCTCGAGGGCCGCGGGTCGACTCAGGTCGTCTCGTCGATTCCGCTCGCCGTCGGCGCGTCCGTCGAAGTGACCCCCGCCGACGGTCCGTTCGACGTCGAGGCGCGGACGATCGCCGAGCGGTTCGGCGAGCGAACGGAGGCAACCGCGCTCGTGCAGCGGACGCAGCGTCACGTTGCCGTGGCGGGGCGGCTGGACGGTCGCGTGGGACGGCGAGCGCGCGCGGTTATCCTGGCGGCGTGGCGCCGGCCTGACATGGAGCAGCGGATTCGTGTCCTGCGCCTGATCGCGCGCCTGAACGTCGGTGGTCCGGCATTGCACGTCTCGTATCTGACGCGCGGGCTTGCCGATCGCGGCTATGACACGACGCTCGTCGCCGGTCAGGTTGGAGCCGCCGAAGGGTCGATGGAGTACGCAGCTCGTGACCTCGGGGTCGAGCCACTCTTCCTACCGATGCTGCAGCGTGACATCGATGCGGGGCACGACGTCGGCGCTGTGCTGCGTGTGCGCGACCTCATCCGCACGCTGCGCCCAGACATCCTGCACACCCACACCGCAAAGGCCGGGGCGGTAGGACGGTTGGCGGCGGCGATCGCGCGTGTTCCCGATCCGCCGGTGATCGTGCACACGTTCCATGGGCATGTGCTGCGCGGGTACTTCGGGCCGGCGAAGACGTTCGCGTTTCGCGAGACGGAGCGCTCGCTCGCGCGCAGGACGGACAGGCTGATCGCGGTCAGCCCCGAGGTGCGCGATGAGCTCGTCGCGCAACGCATCGCGCCGTTCGAGAAGTTCGCAGTCGTCCGGCTCGGCCTCGACCTCGACAAACGTGCGACCGCAGACCCTGTCGAGGCGGCAGCGCTGCGAGCTCGCCTCGGCGTCGGCGATCGGGGCGCTGCTGATCGCCTGGCTCGGGCGGATGACCGAGATCAAGCGGGTCGACGAGCTGCTCGCCGCGTTCGGCGACCTGCGCGGACGGGGGGTGGATGCGCATCTCGCCCTGGCCGGTGACGGGCCGTTGCGCTCGCAGCTCGAACGACTGGCCGTCGAGCTCGGCGTTGCCGACCGCGTGCACTTCCTCGGCATGCAGAAAAACGTCGCCCAGGTCTACGGCGCCGCGGACGTCGTCGCGCTCACCTCCGCCAACGAGGGCACGCCGGTGTCATTGATCGAGGCGCTCGCCGCGGGGACCGCCGCGGTCAGCACCGACGTTGGCGGCGTGAAGGACGTCATCCGCGACGGTGAGACGGGCCTCCTCGTCCCCGCCGGGGACGTTGCGGCGATCGCGTCCGCCTTCGAGCGGCTCGCAGTCGACGAGCAAGCTTCGAGATCGGCTCGCGCACGCCGCGCAGTCCGACGTGCGGACGCGTTACTCGGTCGAGCGCCTCGTCGACGACATGGATCACCTCTATCGCGAGCTGCTCGCCGAGCGCGACGTCGTGCGCGCCGCTTCGTCGCGCCCCGGTGCGCTGACCCCGACGCTGCCGCGGCTCTCGGTCGCGCGCGTGGCGCGGCCGCTCCGCATCATCCTGCTCTCGCAGTACTTCCCGCCCGAGGTCGGCGCGACGCAGTCGCGGATGCAGTCGTTCGCCGAGTATCTCGCGGCGAAAGGCCACCAGGTGACGGTGATCTGCGAGTTCCCGAACCACCCGCACGGCGTGATCCCGGAGTCGTACCGCGGCCACCTGTACGAGGACGACCGCTCGAACCCGTATCGGGTGCTGCGCGTCTGGGTGAAGGCCGCGACCGAGAAGACGCAGAAGACGCGGATGGCGTTCTATCTCTCCTACATGGCCCTCGCGACGGCGATGGCTCCGGTCGCAGGCCGCGCAGATGTCGTGGTCGCTACGTCGCCGCCGCTCTTCACCGGGCTCGCCGGGCTGGCGCTCGCGCGGTTGAATCGCGCGCCGTTCGTGCTCGATGTGCGCGACCTCTGGCCGGCGGCCGCAGTCAGCCTCGACCAGATCCCGAGTGCGCGCGCCGTGCAGGTCGGTGAGCAGCTCGAGCGCTTGCTCTATCGCCAGGCGGCGGCCGTGACCACGGTGACGGCCCCGTTCTGCGTGCACATCGACGCAATCCGCGGCCGTCCGCCGGCGACATCACTCGTCCCGAACGGGACGCTCGACCTCTTCTTCGACGTCGGAGTCGGACCCGTCGGCGCGAGCGCGAGCTCGGCGTGCCGGCGCCGATCGGTTCCTCGTGATGTTCGCCGGTACGCTCGGGATCGCGCAGGCGCTGCCGAGCGTGCTCGACGCGGCGGAGCTCGTCGGCGATGGAGTTCGACTTCGCGCTCGTCGGCGACGGCCCGGTCCGGGACAGCTCGCACGAAGACGCGGCAGCGCGTGGGCATGGCGAACGTCCACTTCCACCCGCAGGTCGCCGCTCCAGGAGATGCCGCCGCTGCTCGCGGCGAGCGACGCGCTCCTCGTGCCGCTCTCGAGTCATCCGACGTTTCGCAGGACTTCGTGCCGTCGAAGCTGATCGACTTCATGGCAACCGGGCACCCGGTCGATGCTTGCGGCGGCCGGCGAGGCCGGCTGCTCTCGTCGCGAGGGTGGCAAGGCGGGGTGGTCGTTGCCACCGGAGGATCCGCAGGCGCTCGCCGACGCGATTCGCCGCCTTGCAGCGAATCCCGATCTGGCGAAGGAGATGGGAGGTCGCGGCCGGGCTTTCGCAGCGCGCCGGCTGCGTTCGGCGCAGGCCGCGCGTCTCGAGCAGGTGCTTGCTCACGTCGTCGACCGCCGGGCGGTTTGAGCGGCACGTCCGCCACGGTCTCTGGCCCCGACCATCCGATCCGCGTCGCGTGGGTGGGTGGTGAGCCGACGCCGTCGCGCGTCCCGCATCTGCAGGCTCTCGCGGCGCGACCCGAAATCGATCTACAGCGTTGTCTATTCGACCCGCACCTACCAGCAGCGGACCTGGTCCGTCGAACACCCTGAGGCGCGAGTTTGCGCGGCTGGAGTCTCCCCACGACGCGTGTCCTGCACCATGACTACCCGATCACGCCCGGGATCTGGCGCTTTCTCGACCGGGGCGGATTCGATCTCGTGGTGATCGCCGGCTGGGCTGTCTTCGCGGCCCAAGCGGCGATCCTCTGGTGCAGGCTCCACCGAGTGCCGTACCTGCTGAACGCCGAGAACCACTTTCGCGAGCCACGGCCTCCCTGGGTGGAACGCGTGAAAGGGTTGGCGCCGCCGCACGTCATCCCGCAGGCCGCCGGGATGCTCGTTTCCGGCCGCCTCGCGCGCGAGCACGCGCTGTATTACGGTGCGCGTGCCGAGCGGGTGATTGTGTTCCCGAACACGCCCGACATCCCGCAGTTCGCCGCCAAGGCGGACGACCTGCGACCTGGACGGGATGCGACCCGGCCGGAGCTCGGTATCGACGCGGACGACGTGGTCGTCCTCCAGGTCGGCCGGCTGATTCCGGTGAAAGGGCTTGACATCCTCGTCGCCGCTGTCGGGATCGCCCAGCGCGATGCATCCGTGCGCATGCGTCTGCTGCTGGCCGGAGAAGGCCCCGAACGAGGCAATCTCGAGGCGCTTGCGGCGCGCGCAGGCGTGAGCCTGACGCTGGCGGGTGAGGTCGAAGATGACGAGCTGATCGCGCTCTACGTCGCCGCCGACATCTTCGCCCTCCTCTCACGACGCGAGACCTGGGGAATCGTCGTGAACGAGGCGATGGCGACCGGGTTGCCGCTCGTGCTCTCGAGCGGCGGTCGGGGCGGCCGGGGACCTTCTGCACGAGGGGGAGAACGGCCTGCTCGTGGAGCCCGGGGACGCGCCGGCGCGGCGGCGGCGCTCTCGGCCCTCGCCGGTGACGCGCCTCGTCGACGACGCATTTGGCCGGCGGTCGCGCGACCTGGTCGCCGATTGGGGCTTCGCGCAGAGCCTCGATGACTTCTGCGCGCTCGCGGAGAGCATCGTCGGCGAGCGGAGCGCGGCGAACGCGCGCATATCATCGCGTGGCTAATGCGCTGGCGTCGCCTCCTCCCTTGGCCGGTTCGCCGTTTCCTTCGTGAGAGGCTCGACGGCGTTCGGTCTCGGAACGACCCACATCGAATCGAGCTCGATCTGTTCGAGCCGCACCTTCCTGAGTGCCCCGTCATCGTCGAGGCAGGCGCCCATGTCGGCGAGTGACACCCGATCGATGGCCCGGCGGTGGCGTGCCGCCACGATTCATGCCTTCGAGCCGGTACCGGAGCTGTTCGAGCTTCTCGAGCAGAACGTCGGCAACCTCGCCGGAGTGTCGTGTTATCGGCTCGCGCTCGGCACGGTGACGGGTGCGGTGCCGATGTGGCTGAGCTCAGGCGCGTCCGACGGCTCGAGTTCTCTGCGCGCGCCGAAGACACACCTGACGAGCCACCCAGAGGTCGAATTCGAGACCGTCGCTACTGTCTCTAGCGTGACGCTCGACGACTGGTCGAGTGAGCACGATGTCAGGCCCGACCTTCTCTGGTTGGACCTTCAGGGTGGCGAGCTCGACGCTCTACGCTGCGGTGAGGTTGTTCTCGAGCACGTGCGCCTGATCCACACCGAAGTGAGCATCATCGAGGAGTACGAAGGATGCGCACTGTACCCCGAGCTCCGTGCCTGGCTCGAGCAGCGTGGCTTCACTGTGCTTGTCGAGGCAATCCCCCCGGGCGAACCTCAAGGAAACGTGCTGTTCGGCCGGCGCGGCTGAGTGGTAACCGACCAGCCGCAGCCGGAGACGGCCGACATCGATCTGATCGTCGCCACCGTGGGACGCGAGAAGGAGCTTTCTCTCTTCCTCGCGTCCGTTCGCGATCAGGCTCCGGTTCGCGCCCGCGTGATCATCGCCGATCAAAACCACGACGACCGCATCGTGTTTGTGCTCGAGCAAGAGCCCGCGTCGCCCGAGGTGGTGAGGCTCAATGCAAGTGGCGGTGTCTCTCAGGCACGCTCAACTGGCCTGACGCTCGCAACGGCTCCGATCGTGGCATGGCCTGACGATGACTGCACCTATCCCCCAGGGTTGCTTTCCTACGTCGTCGTCGCGTTCGACTCCGACCCGAAACTCGATGTGCTCGTGGGTCGGATCGAGGATCCGTCGGGTGATGTCGGGCTGCTGGCAGTGCCGACTCGCGGGATCATCTTGGATTCTCGGTCGCTCTGGCGCTATCCGAGCGCACCGGCGTTCTTCGCGCGACGGCGCGCAGCGGAACGCGTTGGGGATTGGAGCACTCGCTTTGGCCCCGGTGGGAGCTCGAGCTGGGACGCAGGCGAGGACACCGACTGGCTGATCCGGGCGGTGAGAGAAGGCCTCCGCGTTCGGTTCGATCCCGCAGTAACGGTGCTACACAAGAATCCCTTCACAAGAGGATCCGCGGAGGCGCGGAAGCGGGCCCGGCGCTATGGGCAGTGTACGAGCGCGGTGGCGCTTACGCATGGCTATGGACTTCGCTTCGTCGCGTGGCTTGTGATCCGAGCGGCCGGAGGTGCGGCGATCTCGTTCGCAACAGGGCGCTTTTCGCGCGCATCGATCCACTTCGAGGCAGCGATCGGGCGTGTCCAGGGTGTTGTCCGGTTCAGGCATCGGCGGCGGCGCGACGGCGCAACCGGAACCCGCGGAGATACATTCCCGCGAGCTCGAAGACGTCGACGATCGTGATCAGCCGGTACCCAATCCTCGGCTGCACTGCGGCGATGAGCCGCATTTTGTAGCTGAGTCGGGCGAGCAGCGAATGACGCATCTCCGCCCTCTGCTTGGCCACGGCCTGGGTGCGGGCCGGTTCCATCTCGGAGGGTTCAATGAATGGGCCCCAGGTCCAGGCGATCCTCGGTTCCAAGACCTGCAGCAACACGACGCCGCCGAGCAGTGACCACTCGTCGGCGAGCGAACTGACTCGTGGAAAGCGGTCGAGAATCGCCGCGGCGGCCTCCCGCGTCACCAGATAGGCGTATCCGCCCCGAACGCCGCCTCTTGCGGCCGGCGCTACTGCTGCATTCAGTCCTACGCGTCTCCGCGATCCCACTCGGAGCGGGGTGCCGCCGCTAGCCCCGATCAGTACGAGGTCGCCCGGGCCGGTGCCTGACGCGATGCCGGCGATTACCGAACCAGCCGAGGCGGCTAGCCTGACGTCGTCTTCGAGGATCAGGGCGCTACGTCTCCCACTCGCGACGAGTCGTTTGAGCGCGTCCACATGCGAAAGCGCGCAACCGATCTCGGGAGGACTCACCGGTCGGCCGATCCGCTTTTCGATTCCGTCGACGTCGACGCGACGACCGAGCTCCTCCGGTGTCAACGCCTCACCGCGCGTCGCTTCAATGAACGAGAAGGGGATGCCAAGGCGCTGGAGGTGTCGAGAGATACGTGCTGCACGGGTTGTCGACTCTGGTAGGCCGATCACGAAAACCGGGGGAAGGGCGCCGTCAGGTTTCTCTTCTGGCCCTGAGTCGTACTCCGCATCGCTACGCCATAGAACGGGCTCACCACTCACGACCTTACGGATCACCTCGAGTGGATTCAGATCGTCCATGAGTCTTCGTTTCTGCTCCTTGATCGCCGGCAGCCTGCGCTCCCACTCGTTCGCTGCGATCGCGCTTCTGATGATCTCGATTGCTTCGTCAGGCGCATCCATGGAGACCCGGATGAACGTCTCCGGGTCGAGGAACGCCTCCAGATTCGGGCACCCGTCGTAGAAGCACAGGCACTCGCAAAGGATCGCATCGAGAACCTTCTCCGTGAAGTAGTTGGGCTCGAGGGAGTTCTCGGCGTTGAACGTGTATCGGTACGGGAGTAGGCCATCCGCCTTGTCGGCGATATCACCGCGCACGTGCGGTCCCGGCGGAATGCCACGACCGTAGTGGTCGAAATCACCAATCGCCGGGAGGACATGGAGGGCGAAATCGAGACGCTGTCGATGCCGAGGCAGCCAGTTGGCCGCCGAGACGACAGCTGAGAGTTCACGGCTCTTCGCAATCGGTTGGAGCAGATCGGCGTACGAGCGCTCCACGTACCACTTGTCGAAATTGAAATGGCTGTCGGTGTCGACGAGCCGGCACCCAACCATTCGCTCTCCGAACTCATACGCGATGCGCTGGCGGCTGATCCGCGGCTCAGCCTGGAAGATGACGGTCCGTGCGGGGTCGAATTCTTCGAGCGTCGGGTAGTTGAAGACGACGAGGCAGTCGTAGTCGTCGTCGAGCGTCAGTTCAAGGTCCTTCCACCGGTAGTCGCCCAAGGGCGACGAGCGATTGAACGCTTCGCGAAGCGTCGCGTCGTCGCACCAGCTCGTGTTGAGCCTGACCCTCACCCGTCCACGTCCGCGAGTCGCCGCCAGGTAAGCGTCGGTGCGACCGCGCCCTGTTGACGGAGCCCGTAGAGCGCAGTCGACCCGCGTCGGGATCACCTCGAACTGAACGCTGGCAGCGGCATGGAAGATCTGGCCTACGCCGATCCGGGACGCCCGCGGGCCGACGGTGAATCCGCCCGCGTTGAGCAGCCCGCCTGGAATGACCGCACGCAGGAGGTTCCGGCCGAGGGCGAGTTCGGTCGCGCTGCCTTGCGGCAGAAACGAGCTGAGCGCCACGGAGCCGTCCTCGGTCTCGAGGTCGAACCCGACCGCCACCTGCCCGCCGCCCGTGAAATCGACCTCGAGCTCGACGACGCACCGGTTCGTCCGCAGCGGTCGCCGAGAGCAGCTCTCCAGCCGTCGACAGCACCCGCACAGCGGCCAGCCTGAGCGTCTCGTCGCCTGGCCGGTCAGCGTCCTCCCACCGCCGCTCGGGGGAGACCGCGGCGTTGCGTTCGAGGTAGGAGTGGACGACTGTCGGCGCGTCGGCCAGTTCGACGAGACGCCCGCGCTCGAGGTAGACCGCGCGGTCGCAGAGGCCGTGCACGGCTTGGAGGTTGTGGCTGACGAAGAGGACGGTGCGGCCGCCGCCGTGGGCGACGTCCTCGATCTTGCCGAGGCACTTGCCGCTGGAACGCGGCGTCGCCGACGGCGAGCACCTCGTCGACGATCAGGATCTCGGGCTCGAGGTGCGCGGCGACCGCGAACGCCGAGCCGCACGTACATCCCGCTCGAGTAGCGCTTGACCGGCGTGTCGACGAAGTCGCTCGATCTCGGCGAACTCGACGATCTCGTCGAACTTGCGACGATCTCGGCGCGTCGCATGCCGAGGATCGCGCCGTTCAGGTAGACGTTCTCGCGGCCGGTCAGCTCCGGGTGGAAGCCGGTGCCCACTTCGAGCAGGCAGCCGACCCGGCCGCGGAGCACCGCCGCGGCCTCGGTCGGCTCGGTGATGCGTGAGAGGAGCTTCAGCAGGGTGCTCTTGCCGGCGCCGTTCGCCCCGACGAAGCCGATGACCTCGCCCTGCTCGACCTCGAAGCCGATGTCGCGGAGCGCCCACGAGAACTGCGGGCCTTCGTCGGCGCGGCCGCGCGCGGTCAGCAATCGCCGCGGCGCGCCGCCTACGCGGAAGAGCGCCTCGCTTACTCGTCCGTAGTGGACGCGGTCGCCGAGTTGGTACCGCTTGCCGAGCCCCTCCACAGTCACCGCGGCAGCCATCAGATGACGTCCGCGAACGTGCGCTCGGTACTCCGGAAATAGAAGATGCCGATGAGGAGGACGACGACCGTCGTCAGCCCGGAGAGAAGCAGCGTCTCGGCGTGCGGCTGGAAGTGTCCGGTGACGCTCCACCGGAACCCTTCGACGACTCCCGCGACCGGGTTGAGCCCGATCAGGGCCTGCCAGCGCTCGGGAACCCGGCTCGCGGGGTAGGCGATGGGCGTCGCGAGCAGCCAGAGCTGAACGAGGAACGGAAGCACGAATTGCACGTCGCGATAGCGGACGTTGATCGCGGAGAGCCAGGTGCCGAAGGCCAGCGCCACCGCGAGGGCCCAGAAGGCGAAGAGCGGTGCGAAGAAAAGGGCCGGCGTCGGCGCGACGCCATAGAGGACGAGCACGGCTCCGAGGACGAGCAGCGAGACCGCGAAGTCGACGATGTAGGAGCTCGCAGCGGCGATTGGAAGCAGCAATCGCGGGAAGTACACCTTGCCGATCAAGTGCTGGTTGTCGACGAGGCTCCCCGACGACGTCATGAGTGCGCGGAGAAGAGCGTCCAGGGAATCACGCCCGACAGCGCGAAGACCGCGTACGGAAGGTCGTACGAATACACGCCCGCGACGCGGTTCAGGAAGATCGTGAACACGGCGGTCAGCAGGAGCGGCTGAATGACCGCCCAGAGCACGCCGAACATCGTCTGCCGAAAGCGAACCTTGAGGTCGCGCCAGATCAGGAAGCCGCCGAGCTCGCGGAAGTCCCACAGCTCGCGCAGCCGTAGCGCGGACACGCCGTGGAGCGGTGCGATCACCGTTGTTGCCGCCGGCGTGGGGACGCGGACGTTCGGAACCTTCGAGGTCTGTTGGCTCGCTGGGATAGAGGATTGGCGGCCCATGAAGAAAACGAGCGGCGCCGCGCCGCTCCGCGCGCTGACGGTAGCGCAGAGCACGTGGGGCGTGCCGTCGCGCTGTCAGGAAGGGGATTGGTCGATGTACTCGCGCCACCAGAGCGCGAGGTTCAGGAGGTACCACGCGTCCCGCCGCGGCTCGGCGAGC
Organism: uncultured Thermoleophilia bacterium; assembly: GCA_963817765.1. Classification (GTDB taxonomy): domain Bacteria; phylum Actinomycetota; class Thermoleophilia; order Gaiellales; family Gaiellaceae; genus PALSA-600. Next base: position 52,611 of record CAWFPX010000011.1, read on the forward strand.
ACACGGGCCGCCTCGGCCCCGTCGATCAGTCCGGACGCGTCGGCGAACGCCGCCACCTCCTGCCGTGCGGTGTCGCCGAGGCGCGCGAGGAACCACTCGTCGACGGGCACGCGGAAGCCCTGCTTCGGCCGGTCGATCAGCTCGTCGGGGATCACCCCGCGCACGGCGCGCTTGAGGAGGTGCTTCAGCTCGCCGCCGCGCATCTTCGCATCGGTGGGGATCGACAGCGCGAGCTCGACGAAGCGGTGATCGAGGAACGGTACGCGCACCTCCAGGCCGACGCCCATCGACATCCGGTCGATGCGCGCGAGCAGGAGCTCCGGCAGACGCAAGCGCAGGTCGAGGTAGGTCATCCAATTCAGGTGCGAGGTCTCCCACGCGGAGTCGTCGAAGCGCTGCCGGATCGGCGCGAGCGCGTCCCAGGAGCTCAGGTCGCCGACCGCCGCGCGCAGCTCCGGCCCGAGCAGTCGCCGCTTCTGGGTCTCGGTGAACGCCTCGGCGCCGCCCCAGAAGACCGGCACGCCCTCGGCGCCGCGACGCAGGAACTCGTACGGCCGCGAGCGCTCGCGGCCTGCGGCGGCGAGCGCGGCGAGACCGGCGCGCTTCGCATAGCGCGCGGCACGGGCAGGTCGTCGGCGCGCTGCAGGCGAAGGTGCGTGCGCCAGGAGGGATAGCCGCAGAAGAGCTCGTCGGCTCCCTCGCCTGCCTGCGCGACCACGACGCCGTTCTGTCGCGCGAGCTGCGAGAGGTAGTAGAGCGGGACCGACACGGGGTCGGCGATCGGCTCATCCTGCAACCGCACCATCTCCGGCAGGAACGCGATCAGGTCGTCGAGCGAGACGATGCGTTCGTGGTGCTCGGCGCCGATCTGCTCGGCCATGCGCCGCGCGAACGGCAACTCGCTCGGATAGGACGCGTAGTCGGCGTCGTAGTCGATCGAGAACGTTCGAACCGGCCGTTGCTCGCCCTCGGAGAAGAGCGCCGCGTTGGTCGACGAGTCGATTCCGCCGGAGAGAAAGATGCCGACCGGAACGTCGCTCATCTTCCGCAGCTCGACCGAGGTGCGCAACTCCGCGAGCACCATCTCGGCGAGCTCCGCGTCGGAGGCGCCGACGATCGGCTCGACGTGATCCCACGCGTCCCACCAGACGTGCTGCTTCGTCGCCCCGTCCTCGTCGACGCGCAGCCACGTTCCCGCATCGAGCTTCTTGATGTCGGCGAAGAACGTCAGCGGTGCAGGGGCCGCGAGGAACGACAGGTAGTGGTAGACCGCCTCGTTGTCGACGCGGCGCGGATGCGCCGGGTCGGCGAGGATCGCCTTGATCTCCGATCCGAAGGCGAGCTTGCCGCCGGCCGTCGAGTAGAAGAGCGGCTTGATCCCCATGCGGTCGCGCGCGAGCCACAACTGCCGCGTGCGAGCGTCCCAGATCGCGAGGGCGAACATGCCGCGGAAGCGCTCGAGGCAGTCGATGCCCCATTCCTCGAACGCGTGCACGATCGTCTCGGTGTCGGAATGGTCGGTGCGGAACGTGTGGCCGCCACGCTCGATCAGCTCACGCCGGATCGCCGCGTGGTTGTAGATCTCGCCGTTGAACAGCAGCTGCACGCTGCCGTCCTCGTTCGCCATCGGCTGCATGGCCTTGGCGTCGAGATCGACGATCGCGAGCCGCCGGAAGCCGAGGCCGACCGCACCGTCGGGCGCGACCCACGTCTCGCCGCCGTCCGGGCCGCGATGGTGCAGCACCTCCCGCATGCGCGTCACGTAGTCCTCGGTGGCGCGGAAGTCACTCCCGCGAAAGGCCAGCACGCCGGCGATGCCACACACGGGAGACGATGCTAGCTCTACGATCGTCGGCGGTGCTCGTCGTCAAGATCCTCTTCTGGGCCTCGCTCGTGCTGCTCGCGTGGACGCACGTCCTCTATCCCGCCTTCGCGGCCTTGCTCGCGCGCGTCGCGACGCGCCGCGTTCGCGAGGCCGACATCGAGCCGACGGTGGCGGTGATCGTCGCCGCCTACAACGAGGAGCCGGTGATCGCGCGCCGCATCGAGAACCTGCTCGAGCTCGACTACCCGCGCGACAAGCTCCAGCTCGTCGTCACCTCCGATGCCTCGACCGACCGGACCGAGGAGATCGCGCTCCAGTATCCGCGAGGTGAAGGTGATCTCGAATCCCCGCGGCGGCAAGGTGGCGGCGCAGGATCGTGCCGTGCGCCAGACCGACAGCGAGATCGTCGCGTTCTCGGACGCGAACGCAACGTGGTCGCCCGACGCGCTGCGCATGCTCGTGCGGGCGTTCGCCGACCCCGAGGTCGCCTACGTCTGCGGTCAGCTGCGCATCCAGCAGGCCGACGGGTCGAACAAGGAAGGCCTCTACTGGCGGTACGAGATGGTCGTTCGCGCTGCGGAGTCGAAGCTCGGCTCGGTCACCGGCGGCAACGGCTCGATCTACGCGGTGCGCCGCTCGGACTACGTCGAGGTCGACCCTCGCTTCGGGCACGACCTCTCGCTTCCGTACCTGATGGTGCAGCGGGGCCGGCGCGCTGTCTACGAGCCCGCCGCGCACGCCTGGGAGAAGCCGACGCCCTCGAACGAGACCGAGTACCGGCGCAAGGTGCGCATGTTCGAGCACTGCTGGCTGATCGTGCTGCGCGGGAAGATGCTGCGCGGGCTCGGCCCCGTGTACGGCCTGGAGATCGTGTCGCACCGGCTGCTGCGCTACGGCTCGGGGATCCTCCACGTCGTGTTGCTCGCGACGTCGATCGCACTGGTCACGCACGGGTGGGTCTACGACGCGGTGCTGGCCGCGCAGATCACGCTTGTTCGCCCTGGCCGGCCTCGGCGTCGGGATCGCGCGCTACTACGTGCTCGTCTCCCTGGCGACGCTCGTCGCCCTCTGGAACTACCTGCGCCGCGGCGTCCCGGCGACGTGGGAGCTCGCGGAGGGGCCGCGGTGAACCGCGCGCTCGACGTCGCGATCGCGGGCACGGGCCTCGTGGTCTCGAGCCCGCTGCTCGCCCTCGGCGCGCTCGCGGTCAAGCTCGAGGACCGTGGCCCCGTGCTCTACAGGCAGATGCGCGTCGGCAAGAACGGCGTCGACTTCGAGCTGCTGAAGCTGCGCACGATGGTCGTCGGCGCCGAGAAGCAGGGAGCCGGGTACGCGGTCGACAAGGGCGACAGCCGGATCACCAAGGCCGGGCGCCTCCTGCGCCGGATCAGCGTCGACGAGCTGCCCCAGCTCTGGAACGTCGTTCGCGGCGACATGTCGGTGATCGGCCCGCGGCCGACCCTTCGCTACCAGGTCGACGCCTACGACGCCGAGCAGCTGCACCGGCTCGATGTGAAGCCGGGAATCACCGGCTGGGCGCAGATCCACGGCCGCGCGACGCTCCCCTGGGCCGAGCGGATCGAGCTCGACCTCTGGTACGTGCGCCATCACGACTGGAAGACCGACCTGCTCATCCTGATCCGCACGCCGCTCGCCCTCCTCGGCGGGACCTACAAAGGGCCCTCCGGGGGCTGGCGGCTGGAAGCCCTAACCGCGCCTTCACGCGCCCCCGCTACCCTCCGCAGTCGTGTCGGCCGTCCTCTTCACGTGCGCCGGGCAGCGCGTCGACATCGTCAGCGCGTTCCGCGAGGCGGGCGCCACGACGATCGCGACGGACGCCGACCAGCTGGCGCCGGCGCTCTACCACGCCGACTGGCGGGCGATCGTCCCGCGCGTCGACGACTTCGGCTACGTGGCCGCGCTGCGCGACCTCGTCGAGCTGCACGACGTGCGCCTGATCGTGCCGCTCACCGATCTCGACCACCTCGTGCTCGCCGAGGCCCGCGACGAGCTCGGCGGGGCCGTCGTGCTCGTGCCCGGCCCGGACACGATCGCCCGTTGCTCGGACAAGTACCAGGCCCACGTCTTCTTCGAGGAGGCCGGCATCGGCTCGCCTCCCACCTGGCTCCCGACGGAACTACCCGACGAGCTCCGCTTCCCGGTGCTCGTGAAGGCGCGCAAGGGATTCGGGTCGCGCCACATCTTCCGCGCCGAGAACCAGACCGAGCTCGACTTCTTCCTTCGCTACACGACGGCCGAGTCGATGGTGCAGTGCCTCTGCCTCGGCACCGAGTTCTCGATCGACGTGTTCAACGATCTCGACGGACGCTGCCTGGCCGCGATTCCCCGGACGATGATCGAGTCGAAGGGCGGTGAGTCGATCAAGGGCATGACGATCAAGGATCCCGACCTGATCGACTTCGGCGTGAGGGTGTCCGAGGCGCTGCGCATCATCGGCCCTGCGAATGTGCAGTGCTTCCGCGAGCCAGACGGCCAGCTCCAGGTCACCGACGTGAACCCACGCTTCGGTGGCGGCTTCCCGCTGCCGACTGCGGCGGGCTCCCGCTACCCCGAGCTCGCGCTCGCGCTCGCGAACGGCGAGAAGCCCACGCCCCGGCTCGGCGAGTTCCGCGAGGGCGTCGTGATGACGCGGTACTTCTCGCAGGTGATCCTCGAGGAGCGGGACGGATCATTGGAGGAGGTTCCGTCGAGCACCGTGCAGGCGGAGGCGGTGCCCGGGGAAGCGTGAGGAGACTCGGACTGCTCCTCGCCGGAGCACTGCTTCTGGCCGGCTGCGGTGCGCGCGACCAGGTGGCGCTGACGACGACGGCTCGCGCCGCCGCCGCTGCCGCCGCCGCGCACGGTTCCCCACAAGGCTGCGGCCGCCGCACTCAGACATCCGCCAAGGCCGCGCGGCCCTGTCGCCCACGTCCGTGCCGCCCACGCCGTTCAGGTGACCGTCCTCGACGGTGACACCAATCGGCGCCTCCGCGGGGCGCGCGTCACGATCGGCGGACGCTCGGCGCGCAGCAACACCCTCGGCATCGCGCGCATCCCGCTGTTGCGGCGCTCCGCGCTCGTGACGCACGCGGTCAAGTCCGGCTACGCGCGACGCTCGGTGCGTCTGTCGTTTCGCACGCACCCAAAGTCGACGATTCGTGTGTACCGCCGCTCGCTGCAGTGGGCGATGTACGGGGCAGGCCCCGCACGCACGCAGTCGCAGGCGTCGATCCACGTCCGGCCGCCCTTTCGGGTCGTGTGGTCTCGCGGGCTCGGCACGCTGATCGAATTCCCGGCCGTCGTCGTCGACGGGGTGGCCTACATCGCGAACGCGCGAGGCACGGTCAGCGCTCTGTCGATGCGGAACGGCGACGTGATCTGGCGTCACGACACGCCGCACGGGAAGATGGCGTCCTCGCCCGCCGTCTGGCGCGACCAGCTCATCGTCCACGGGATGGACGGGCACGTCTGGGTGCTGCGCCGCTCGGACGGCCGGCTCCTCTGGCGCTACGACGTCGGCTCGCCCGTCGAGTCGTCTCCCGTCGTCGTCGACGGCCTCGACGTCTTCGGCGCGTGGAACGGAACGATCACGGCGCTCGATCTGCGCACGCACCGCGTGCGCTGGCGCACCCACTCCGGGTGCAAGATCACGTCGTCGGCCGCGGTCGCGGGCTCGACGCTCTACCTCGGTGACTACTGCGGCCGCCTGCTTGCGCTGCGTGCGTCGGATGGCCGTCTTCGCTGGTCACGCTCGGTGAACGGCCGTGTCTACGGCACGCCTGCGGTCGCCGCGGGGCGCGTCTTCGTGCCGAGCTCGACGGGCGGGTCGCTCACCGCGTTCTCCACCGGCGGCCGCTTCCTCTGGCGCCGCTCCACCGGCTCGTATGTGTACTCGTCGCCTGCGGTCGCGGACGGGCGCGTGTTCTTCGGCTCCTACAACGGCGTCTTCTACGCCCTGCAGGCGTCGAGCGGAGCGACGCTGTGGGCGTTGGGCACGGGCGGCCCGATCTCCGGGGCGGCTGTGGTCGTCGACGGCATTGCCTATGCCGGGTCGTTCGCGCACCGCATCGTCGGCGTCGATGCTCGCACCGGCCGCGTCGTGCTCCGGTTCCCGCACGGGGAGTACGTGCCGGTCTCCGGCGGCGGCGACCGCCTCCTGCTGCACGGGTACTCCCGCCTCTATGCGGTCGAGCACCGGTGAAGCGCGCGTTGCTCGCGGTGGCCGTCGCCGTCCTTCTTCTGGTTGCGGGTGCCGGAGTGGCCTACTACCTGCACGTCAAGCACCAGGCACGAGACGTGCAGGGCTCGTCGACGGTCGAGTTCGTGCCGACGGAGACCGTGGCGACGACAGCCGAAGGAGCCGGGCGTTGCGTGGCCGACCTACGGACATGACGCGGAACGGCTTCGTTTTGCCAACGGCATCTCGCTCGCACCGCCCTTCCGCCGCGTCTGGACGTTCCATGCGCGCACACTCGTCGAGTTCCCGCCGGCGGTCGCGTACGGGCGGCTGTTCTTCGCCAACAACTCCGGCGTGATGTTCGGAGTCGGCGCCGCGAACGGCCGCAAGGCGTGGAGCTACGTGTCACATCGGTGCGTCGCGGCATCGCCCGCCGTCGACCGCCACGTGGTCTACGAGACATTTCTCAATGCGCCGCCCTGCAACCGCAAGCCGAGCGCGAAACTGACGGGTGAGGTGATCGCGTTCGGAGTCGGCGACGGGCAGGTGCGCTGGCGCAAGACGATCGGCCCGTCCGAGTCGTCGCCGCTCGTCGTCGGGGCGACGGTGTTCGCCGGCGACTGGAACGGACGGGTGTGGGCGTTGCGGCGGCGCACGGGCAAGGTGCGCTGGGTCACGAAGCTGCAGGGGCAGGTGAAGGGCGGCGTCGCGATCTCGGGCAACCGGCTCTTCGTCGGCGACTATTCGAGTCACGTCTACGCATTGAACGCGACGACCGGGCGCGTGCTCTGGCAGGCGAAGGCCCAGCCGCGCTTCGGTCACGCGGGGAACTTCTACGGGACACCGGCGGTTGCCTACGGGCGCGTCTACATCGGCGGGACGGACGGGAAGGTCTACTCGTTCGGCGCCGCGAGCGGCAAGCTCCGCTGGTCGCAGTCGACCGGCGGCTATGTCTACTCGTCGCCGGCCGTCTGGCGCGACCGGGTGTACGTCGGCTCGTACTCGCACCGCTTCTACTGCCTCGACGCCGCGACGGGCGCGGTGCTCTGGCAGTTCACGGCCAACGGACCGATCTCCGGCTCGCCCGACGATCATTGCCGGCCGCGTCTACTTCGCGACGCTGAAGGGGACGACCTACGCGCTCGATGCGCGCAGCGGCCATCAGGTCTGGTCGTTCCCCGACGGCAAGTACTCACCGGTGGTCGCCGACTCGGACCGGCTCTACCTCGTCGGGAACGCGAAGCTCTACGGCCTCGTCGAGCAGCGCGCGGCTCCCCGCGTGCACCGCTTGAACGAGGTGGGGGCGCTGCGCGTCCTGCGCCGCGGCGGGCTGCAGCGGCTGCGCGTCGTCGGGGTCCATCCGCTTGCCATTCACGTCGGGCGGCCGGGCGGGACCGCCTCCGAGCATGTGTGCCACCTCGCGGTGCGCGGAAAGCGCGCGAACGTCCGCCGGGCTGGGATCTTGCTCGCAAAGGCGTGCGGGTAGGGTCACGCGATGCGTTATGTCGTCACGGGCGCGGCCGGGTTCATCGGCTCACACCTCACCGAGGCACTGAGGGGCGCCGGTCACGAAGTGCAGGGGATCGACTGTTTCACCGACTACTACGATCCGGCGCTGAAGGAGGAGAACGCTCGGGGCCTCGACGTGCGGCGACTCGATCTGACCGAGGATCCGCTCGACTTCGCCGGGTGCGACGGCGTCTTCCACCTCGCGGGCCAGCCTGGAGTGCGCAGCTTCGGCGACGTCTTTCCGCTGTACCTGCGCCGCAATGAGCTCGCCTCACAACGCGTCTTCGAGGCGGCCGCCCGCGACGGCGTCAAGGTCGTGTTCGCCTCGTCGTCATCGATCTACGGCGCCGCCGAGCGGTATCCGACCCCCGAGGACACGAGGCCGCGTCCGAACTCGCCTTACGGCATCACGAAGCTCGCGTGCGAGCACCTCGCGGACGCGTATGCGCGCGAGTTCGGGCTCGAGTGCGTCGTCGTGCGCTACTTCAACGCCTTCGGACCGCGCCAGCGCCCGGACATGGCGTTCACACGAATCGTCTCCGCCCTCGCCGAAGGCGGTCACTTCGAGCTCTTCGGCGACGGTGAGCAGTCGCGCGGCTGGACGTACGTCAGTGACATCGTCGACGGCACAGTCCTGGCCATGGAGGGCGGCAGCGGGACCTACAACGTCGGCGGGGCGCTCGAGGCGTCGATGAACGAGACGATCGCGATGCTCGAGCGCATCTCGGGCCGCACGCTCGATGTGCGCCGGCGGCAGCCCTCCGTGCCCGGCGACCAACGCCGCACGCAAGCCGACACGACGCGCATCCGCGGCGAGCTCGGCTGGCAGCCGCGGGTGTCGCTCGAAGAGGGGCTCACGCGCCAGTGGGAATGGGCGTCGGCTAGAGTCGCCGCCGAGTGACGGCCCCCCGCCAACCCGATGTCGACGCCGAGCGCGAGGTCGATCTCGCCCGCTGGCGCCGAGCCCTCGTCACGCTCTGGTGGATCCCGGTCGGCGGGCTCGTGCTCGGCGCGATCGTCGGCGTTCTCTACTCGTTCGGCGGCTCGAGCGCCTACAAGGCGTCGTCGCTGATCTCGCTCGGCCAGCCGGTGTCGCCCGGCGGCGTCGTGATCGCGAGCTTCGGAACGAACCCGCGCGCGGTCGCGCAGATCACGAGCTCGGCGTCGGCACAGGCAAGCGCGGAGCAGGTCGCGGGACTTCCGTCTGGCGCGTTGCGTGGCCGTGTCTCGGTCGCGCAGGTCGGCACCGCGACGGGAGCGGGCGCGGCGCGCGCGACGCCGCTGATCTCGCTGACCGTCACGGGCGCGCAGCCGAAGAAGACAGAACTGGCGGCGAACGCACTCTCGCGTCGTGTGATCGCTCTGACGACGGCGCCGTACGTCGGCACGAAGATCAGGACGTACGGCCAGGTGCTGAAGACGACGAACAGCCAGCTGGCGTCGATCAACACCCGCCTCGCCGCATTGAACCAGGCGGTCAAAGGGTCGCATCTCGATCCGCTCAACCAGCTCGTGCTGATCAGTCAGATCGACAACGCCGAACAGCGGCAGGGGAATCTCTTCGATCAGAAGGCGACCACGCTGCAGCAGCTGGCGTTCGCCCAGAACGTCGAGAGCGCCAAGGTGATCACGGTGGCGAAGGCGCAGAAGGCCTCCGCTCACTCCCGCAACAGCTCGCTGCTGATCGGCGCGCTGATCGGGCTGATTCTCGGCGCGATCGTGGCGATCGTCGCCGACACCCGCATGGCCCACCCGTCCGCCTAGAGCCGTACGATCGCGAGATGCTCGAAGGGAAGAGCGTCGCCGTCGTGGTGCCGGCGCACGACGAGGAAGGTCTGATCGCAGCGACGCTGCAGGGGATCCCCGTCTTCGTCGACCGGATCTTCGTCGTCGACGACGCCTCTGGCGACGCAACCGGCGAGCGCGCGCGAACCCTCGACGATCCTCGGGTCGAGGTGATCACGCACGACCGCAACCGTGGAGTGGGGGCGGCGATCGTCACCGGCTACAAGCGCGCGCTCGCCGAGCGAATGGACGCCGTCGCGGTGATGGCGGGCGACAACCAGATGGATCCCGACGAGCTCGAGGAGTTCACGCTGCCGGTCGTTCGCGGTGAGCTCGATTACGCGAAGGCGAACCGCCTGTTCACCGGCAGTGCTTGGCAGTTGATTCCGCGCAACCGCTATCTCGGCAACGCGGTCCTGAGCATGCTGACGAAGATCTCGTCCGGCTACTGGCACATCGCCGACTCGCAGGCCGGGTACACGGTCGTGTCGCTGCGCGTGCTCCAGTTGCTCGACCTCGATCGCATCTACGTCTCCTACGGCTTCCCGAACGACATGCTCGTGCATCTCAACGTCTGGAACGCCCGGGTGCGCGACTTTCCGTCGCGGCCGATCTACGGCGTCGGCGAGCGATCCGGCATCAAGATCCGGCGGGTCGTGCCGCGCATCTCGTGGCTCCTCTGGAAAGGCTTCTTCTGGCGGATGCGCGAGAAGTACGTGATCCGCGACTTCCATCCGCTCGTCTTCTTCTACTTCCTCGGCTTCCTGATGACGGCGGTTGGGCTCGCGCTCGGCGTGCTCGAGCTCGTGCTCCGGCTGATGGGCAACAGCATCACGCCGGCGACGATCGTGCTCGTCGCACTGTTGCTGATCTCGGGCAGCCAGTTCACGCTCTTCGCCATGTGGTTCGACATGGAGTCGAACAAAGACCTGCGCTGAGGCCCCTCAGGAACCTCGAACCGGACTAGTGGCACGTTAGTCGCGTCGCTTCCCAACCGGTTGGGCGTCCGGTCCCGTTCAGAGCGTTCGAGTCCGCCAAGACGCTGCGCCCGCCTCCTGTTTGACGATGTAGCGTGGTGACTCGCGGGGCCTCGGGCTCCCCTCACATTGGATCAGCAAGGCTTGGGTGCATGAAGATAAAACGTTCTCTATTCAGACTTGCGAAATGGCTGAGTGGCCCACTACCGATCGCCCTCGAAAGTCCCCAGCGGCTTGCCGAGCTGCGTGCCGCTGAAACGCGTCTTCTCTGGCAAGCGCAATTGGTCGAGCACGGACCGAGCCCAGAAACTCTTCCGCGCTCGCAACTCGGCCAAGACTGTTTCGCGCTGTCCGTCTCCGGGTTCATGCGCAAGGGTTATTTCGTGGAGTTTGGTGCAGCAAATGGAGTCAACCACTCCAATACGTTACTTCTCGAGCGGTCCTTCGGTTGGAGCGGGATTCTCGCGGAACCAGCCAAAATCTGGCACAACGATCTGCGAGAGAACCGACGGTGCATTGTCGATACTCGCTGCGTCTGGGCGCTCTCGGGGCAACAGCTTCCTTTCATTGAGGCAGCAGATGCTTCGTTGAGCACCATCAGCGATTACGTTGACGTGGACGGCCATCGAGAACAGCGACGCGACTCGGTCACGTACCCCGTTGACACCGTCTCACTTAACGATCTGCTCGACGAGCATTCTGCCCCCAAGCGAATCGACTACCTCTCGCTCGACACAGAAGGAACCGAGTTTGAGATCCTCAGCACGTTCAATTTCGATCGGTACGACGTGCAGGCGATTACTGTTGAACATGCCTACAACCCGTCGCGACGCGACCGGGTATACGAGCTGATGCTATCCCGCAACTTCACCCGCGTTTACGCTGACATATCTTTGTGGGACGATTGGTACGTGAATCGTGACGCTTCTGCCTCTTCGCTCGCCGACCCCGTAACGAGTCTGCAGGTCAATGCGCCCGTCACACGCGATGTTCGTCTTCACGGGCGACCTCGTCGCGCGGGCCTGGTTCGACCAGTCACCACCTGCAGTCCGCGCGCGAATCTTCGCGGCGGTTGCGGCGTGAGGGACGGCGTTGCTGTTCACGACGGACAGGCACGTTCGTGGCGACTCGAGTGCGACGACCCGCTGAGGGCGCGCCGCGGGGCACGTGACGCGGCCGCGGGTCGGTTCGACCGCGGGGAGCGTTCCGTTCGAGTTGCCGCGTCACCGGCTGGTCGTCAACGCCATCAGAAGAACACGCGGTGATCGCGGATGCCGTAGAGCATGAAACGTAGTTCGAGAACCGCGAAGACAAGCAGGCAGACTGCGACGCCGATCTGCACCAGTCGGAAGCGCCCGAGCGCCCCAAATGCCACCCCGAAGCCGAGCGCCCAGATGGGGGCTGTCGTCAGAACGTAGCTCGCCTTGAGCAGGTCGCCGTCGGCGCTCAGAGAGAGCCAAGACCGGTAGAGATAGCCGGCGATGGCGACGATCGGCAGAATTGCAACGACGAGGAGTTCCCGTCGGCCGCGAATCGTTCGCGCACAGAGCATGAGCCAGCCCGCGAGGGCGAGGGCCGTGGGCAGTACGCCGATCAAGCTCTGGTCCTTCATCACCTTCAGCGCGGGGGGCCATGGCGCGCCGCTGTAGCTTGACCACGAGAACGCTCCGATCCAGTCGCCCCAGATCTCGGTGTACGTCTCGGGCAATGCCTGGTTGACGTAGTTCGGTCGGAACGGGAGCGTAAAAACCGCAGTCGAGAGTGCGGCGAAGTTCGATCCAGACGAGACCGTCGACGTCCGGGAAAACGGATGAAGGACGGCGTTGTTGAGGGCGGGCACGCTTCCAAGTGCATGGATGCGGTAGAGCGCGATCCATCCACCGCCGAGAATGACGACGACGGCGAGGGTCGCGGCGACTCGCTTCGATCGTCTCGGGCGGTGGATCTTCGGGGCGAGGAACGCGATTCCGAGGCTGAGCCCGACTGCGATCAGCGTGAAGAGCGCGCTCGAGCGGACGAGGAGCCCCGCGGCAAGAACGAAGCGCCAGAACAACCGCGGAGCGCACGGTGAGTCGTCCGGAGGACAGGATGCGGGTTGTCAACCACACCGATGCCGTCGCCAGGAGCATGTTGAGCGGCTCGGGATGGAACATTGCGGCCGTCTTCGCGACGACGGGCAAGAACGCGAAGAAGAGCAGTGCTGCAGCCCACACCGCTGGTCGATCGGGCGCAGTCGTCCGTGCTAGCAGTAGGAGGAGCACGGCGGTCGCCAACACGAAGAAGACGTTCAGATACTGAGCGCCGCGGTATGACGTCTCCGGCAGGGCGGTGTAGGGCTTGTCCTCGTGCCAGCCGAAGAGCTTTTGACCGAGGAGTGCGGCCGCCCCGGCGACGGCGTAATAGCCGGGCGGCTGCCGGTATTCGCTCGCCTCGGCTTCGGTTGGAAGCCGGTGATCGTGGAGCAAGACGTGCGCGTAGTCGACGTGACCCTGAGCGTCGTAGCCAAGTGGGACGGGGTAGGTTTGCGCGTTCCAGACGCCGATGCAGACGATCGCGAGAAAGGCGACGCCGATCGCCAGCCACGCAGCGAAGCGGGTGGATTCGGCGCGATGATCGACGAAGGAGGGATTCGCTGTATCGAGAATCCTGGTCGCACTCATCGCGACGAATGATGATGCCGCGATCGGTGGACCGTCGCGGGTGTCTTGCCGCGCCGGCTACGAGATCGTGAAGGCGAGCGGCGTCGCGGGTGAGCCTCGGTCGAGCGCCGCCACGGTGACGACAAGGTGCACGACGCCCATCCCCGTGCCGCGCGCGGCACGGAGGACGACATTGCCGGCCGGGCTCGTCACAGCGATCGGGAGCCTGCACGTCGAGTTGGATGCGCATTGCGCGGTGATGCCGGTGATCGTGACGCTGCGGGCAGCCGAGACCCGCAGCGTCCAGCCTCTCCCGTTACCTCGGCCGTCGGCGATCGTCACGGGCACGCTCACCGGTTCCGCTGCGGTCGCGGCGACGGGCGCCGCTCGAGCGGCCAACCTGCCGGGGACGAACGTCAGCTTCACGACGATCGTTCCTGCAGACACAGGGGGTGCGAACGCTGAAGCTGCGAACGCTGAAGCTGCGAACGCCAGGGCTGCGCAGCACAAGCTGACCAGGCGCCGCATCACCACCTTCATCCTGCGCCGTGCGTGGTACCCGGGCTATTCCCGCAGCACTTGTCCCCGCGTCCCCGATCCGGGTGAGCACGTGCTCCCCGTCCGCATTCGATCCTCCTCCCTCTGTGATCATGTCATTCGAGGGAGTCGAGTGCCACGCACGGCACCCCGGGCCGAACCCGTTGGCGCCGAGGAGCTGCCGCCTTAGGAACTGGGCGAGGTGGGGCGACGCCGGCGGACGAGCTGCACGACGAGTAGGGCGAGCAGCAGCACTCCGACGGCCGCGCCAACGATGAGCGCCCAGGGGGTGGGGCTCGAGCTCGACGTCGCGCCGGTGGCACTCGACGGCACCTGGGTGGGCTTCGACGAGGTGAACACCTGCGTCACATCGTGGTTCGAGACCGAGAACGACCGCGTCGCCGTGACGGTCGTGTCGGCGGAGGCCGGGCTCGCGCCAGGGGACGTCAGCCGGATCCGCGCGGTGTAGTCGCCCGGCGAGAGCGCCTTGGAGAGCAGTAGCGGATACTCGATCGACGTCTGAGGCAGGAAGGTGTCCATGGCGTAGGTCAGCGTCTCGACCACCCTGTTCTTCGAATCGAGGATCGTCGCGGTGCCCCGTGGCTTCCTGAGCTGGTTGCCGCCGTTCGTGAACCGAACGATCAGCTGCTGGAAGCCGTGCTGCCCGCCTGTCGACACGGATCCGACCGTGAACGAGACGATTGCCGGCCCCGGGACGTTCGTCTGCACGGCGACGATCGTCAGGTTCCGGATCCGGATGCGGACGCCGGTCTTGTTCGTGGAGGACGTTTGTTGGGCCGCCTGTGCCGCCTCGGCGACGATCCCCGCCACCCACTGGCCCGGCTTCGCCTCTGCCGGCACATTGACCGTGAAGGGCACTCTCGCGCTGCGGCCCGGGGCAAGGGTGAGCGAGTTGGTTGCAAGCTGCAGCCAGGTGCCGGTCCCCGAAGGCGGCCGGTCGGTGACGTAGACCGTTCCCGTCGTGCGTCCGGTCGTCGCGTCGGCGGGGTACAGCTTCACGGTCCCGCTGCGGTCGCCGGTGTTCGAGACGATGATCGCGCCCGTCTGCGTGGCCCCCGGGGCGAGGTCGTAGACGAAGTAGCCGATCGCCGGATTGCCTTCGGCGCGCAACCCGAAGACGGGACCCGTCGTGGTGGCGGCCGCCACGGGCGGATGCCCAAGTGCGAAGAGGGTAGACGCAAACAGTGCAGACCCAAGCAGTGCAGGTCCGGCCGCGCGGCGCAGGATGCGCTCGATCACGCCGGGCTCACGGAGACTCGGCGCCGACAATGGTCAGGGTGGTCGTGTAGCTGCCGGCCAGTGCGCCCGCGGGGATGTTGACGCCGAAACTGACGTTCACGGTGTTGTTCTTGTTGCCGGAGCCGACGCCCGCGTTGTAGATCTTCGCCGCCGTGAGCGCGGTCGTACCGAGCGTGACGGGCCAGGTGATACCGGTGGGGATGGGCAGGCTGCATTGACCGGTCGAGCATGCCCCGAGCGTCGGCTGGGTGGGGACGACGAGTTTGCCGAGCACGTTTGCGCCCGCTGTCGGCAGGGGCGCCCACGCGGTGATCTGCCACCCAGTTGTGTCGTCGCCTCCTGTGACGGTGATCGTCTCGGCGAATGTCGAGACCTGATCGACGCCATTCAGGGTCACCGCGCTGGATGTGGCCGTCACGGGAGCGATCGAGACGGAGAACTGCGCCGCCCGTACCGCGGCCGCGACCGAGCAGGCGAGGAGGATGGTTCCGAGCAGTGCGACGGGGCGGCGCATCCCGCGAAGGCTAGGGCCCGCTCGAGATCGCGACGGTGATCGTGCTCGTGAACGAGCCCGCGAAGACGTTGGCGGGGACTACGACAGCGACGGTCGCGTTGACGTTGATCGTGCCACGGCCTGCCCCCGCGGCCGACGAGGCGTTGAAGTACTTCACGGGCGTCCCCGAGGCACCGGGCAGGCCGAGATTCGTGTTCGCGACGTTGTTGATCGGCAGCAAGCAGGTCGAATTCGTGCCGCAGACCGCAGTCACGCCGGTAATCGTCGAGGCATTCGCGGCGAAGCTGTGACCGGTGCCGGCGCTGCCGTCGGTGAACGTGGTCGACGTGACGGTGAGGTTCCAACCGAGGGTCCCGCCCCGAGCGTCGACCACGATCACCGGCAGCGTGTAGTTGACGGTCTGGTCGGCGCCGTTCAGCGTCACGTTGAAGCTGGGGGGTGTCCCTCCCGCGACCGAGAGCGTCGTTCCCGCTGTCACGACAGAGGTGACGCCGACGGTGGTGCCGGCAAACGCCGCCGCCGCCGTCACGAGGACGGCGGCGAGGGCGAGTGCGGTGATTACGGGTAGGCGGGACATCTTGGAGCCCACTATCGCTTGTCGGGCGGCTGCTTTATGGCCCGGTGGTTGCTGCGAGGGTGACGGTTGAGGTGTAGGTGCCGGCGTAGCTTGAGCCGGGGATCGAGACGGCGATCGTCGGGGTGACGTCGAGCTTGCCGAGGCCGGTCAGGGCGGCCGCGTTGAAGAACTTCGCTGCCGTACCCGTGATCGTCAACGGCAGGGTGATCCCGGCGTTGGTCGCGGGGGTGCAGGAGCTGCCGGAGTGGCAGGCCTGCGCGGCGGCGGTGACCGTGCCGGGGGCAAGCGTGTGGCCGGAGCCGTCGCTGAAGACGGTCGCCGAGATCTGCAGGTTCCAGCCGGCACCCGTGCCGCGGGCATCGACGACACCCAGGGCGGGGCTGTAGCTGACCGTCTGGTCGCTGCCGTCGAGGGTGTCGCTGAGCGACGCGCTCACCGGCACGCTCAACGAGATCCCGGCCGTCCCGGAGACCGTCGCCGTCGTCTGGAACGTCCCGGCCGCCGCCGCGGTCGCTGCCACACACCCAAGCGCCGCCATACCGATGATGATGCTGATCCGCTGCCTCATGGTGTCCACGATCTCCTTCAAAGATGGGGGGAATGTTCGTAGCTCGCAGACCCACCGTGGGAGGCTTTGGTGGGAGGCAGGGGCTGGGCGCGGTATGAAAAGGGTTCGTAAGGAAGAGAGCCGCAGACCGGTGCCATGAGTACGATTCGCCCGCATGCCGACCTCAGTCGTCACCGGCGGCGCCGGCTTTCTGGGGTCGCATCTCTGCGATCACCTGCTCGAGCAGGGCCATCAGGTTGTGTGTGTCGACAACCTCGAGTCCGGCTCACTCGAGAACATCGCCCACATCCGGGAAGACGAGTTCACGTTTCTCTACCACGACGTCGTCGAGCCGATCCAGGTCGACGGCGAGGTGGACTACGTGTTCCATCTCGCGGCGCTTGCGAGCCCGGTCGACTACCTGCGGGCGCCGCTCGCTTCACTGAAGGTCGGGTCGTACGGGACCCACAACGCCCTCGGCCTTGCGAAGTGGAAGCGGGCGAGCTTCCTCATCTCATCGACCAGCGAGGTGTATGGCGACCCACAGGTGCACCCGCAGCCCGAGACCTACTGGGGGAACGTGAACCCCATCGGCCCGCGCGGGGTCTACGACGAGGCGAAGCGCTACGCCGAAGCGCTGACAATGACCTACCACGCCCAGCAGGGCGTCGACACCCGGATCGCCCGCATCTTCAACACGTACGGGCCGCGCATGCGCCGAAACGACGGGCGCGCGTCGGTGAACTTCCTGAACCAGGCACTCGGCGGCAAGCCGATCACGGTGTACGGCGACGGCTCGCAGACCCGGTCGCTCTGTTACGTCGACGATCTGATCCGGGGGCTCTACCTGCTGATGATGAGCGGCGAGCATCTGCCGGTGAATCTCGGCAACCCGGACCGTGAGCTCACGATGCTGGAGCTCGCCCAGGCCGTGATCCGTGTGACGGGCTCGACCAGCGAGGTCGTGTTCGAGGCGCTCCCCACCGACGACCCGCAGGTGCGGCGTCCCGACATCACCCGTGCCCGGCAGATCCTCGGCTGGGAGCCGGAGGTCGACCTCGACGAAGGGCTCCGGCGCTGGGTCAAATCGCTCGGCGCGAACCCGGTCGGGGTCTGAGCGTGAGGCTTGCGGCACTGGTCGCCGTCCTTGCGACGGCGCTCCTGGCTGCTCAAGCGCAACCGGCACCCGCATCGCGCTACATGCGTGTCGGGATCTACGACGAGGCGCAGACACTCTTCGGGCCGGTCGACACGACCTTCGCGACGTTCAAGCAGCTGCACGTGCAGGAGGTGCGCTTGAACCTGTACTGGGGCGGCCCGCACGGCGTCGCAACGCGGCGCCCGGCGCATGCGACCAACCCCGCTGATCCGGCCTACGACTGGAGCCTCTACGACCGCACGGTGCGCTACGGCGCCCAGTACGGCGTCCACGTGCTCTTCACGATCTATGGAACTCCGAGCTGGGCAAACGGTGGACGTGCGACCAACGTCGCGCCGAAGAACCCGACCGACCTGCGCAACTTCGCGTTCGCCGCGGCAAAACGGTACGGCGGCACGTGGCCCGACGGGTTCGGCGGCGAGCTGCCCCCCGTCAAGGAGTGGCTCGCCTGGAACGAGCCGAACAACCCGATCTTCCTGACCCCCCAGTTCCGCCGCACTGCGACCGGCTGGAAGATGCAGAGCCCGGTCGACTACGCGAAGATCTGCAACGCCGTCTACAACGGGATCCACGCGACGCTGTTTGCCGGCGAGCGCGTCGGTTGCGGCGTCACCTCGCCGCGCGGGAACAACAACCCGTCGAGTGCGCGCCCGTCCGTCTCACCGCTCGCGTTCCTGCGCGGCGTGAAGAAGGCGGGGCTGAAGACGTTCGACGCGTGGGCTCATCACCCGTACTACGCCGGGCCGTCCGATCAGCCGACGACGAAGCCTGTCACCGCGAAGGGCGCTCCGACGACTGCTGTGACCCTCGGGAACTTCGGCGACCTGGTCAAGCAGCTGACGCAGCTGTACGGCAACAAGCGCATCTGGATCACCGAGTACGGCTATCAGACGAACCCGCCCGACCGGCTCTTCGGGGTCTCCTATGCGAAGCAGGCGGCCTACCTCACGCAGGCGTTCGCGATCGCCCGCAAGAACCCACGCGTCGACATGATGCTGTGGTTCCTGCTCAAGGACGAGCAGAGCCTCGCCGGCTGGCAGTCGGGCCTGATCACGTTCGGCGGGAAGCACAAGCCGGCCTTCAACGCGTTCATGAAGATGGCAGCCGCCGGCTAGACAAGCGCGTCGACGGTCAGTCGCAGGCCGTCTTCGAGCCCGACGGTGGGCTCCCACCCGAACGCCTCGCGAGCCCGCTCGATGTCCGCCCAGGAATCACGGATGTCGCCGGCGCGCGGCGGTGCGAACTGCTTCTCGACCGGCCGCCCGAGGAGCCGGCCGATCGTCTCGGCGACATGATTGACGCTCGCGGGCGCGCTGGCGGCGACGTTGAAGATCTGACCGCTCGCCCCGGGGGCGTCGGCGGCGAGGATCGTCCCGTCGACGACATTCGAGACGTAGGTGAAGTCGCGTGACTGCTCGCCGTCTCCTTCGATCCGCACCGGCTCCCCGGCCGCGATGGCGGTGATGAAAAGCGGGATCACGGCCGCGTACTGCGACAGCGGGCTCTGCCGTGGGCCGAAGACGTTGAAGTACCGCACGACGACGCTCTCGAAGCTCTCGTACACACGCGAGAACGAGACGCAGTAGCGCTCGGCGGCCAGCTTCGCGACCCCGTACGGCGAGAGTGGATCCGGCGCCTGATCCTCCGTGACCGGAAGCTCGCGCCGCGTGCCGTACACCGACGAGCTCGACGAGAAGACGACACGCCGAACGCCCTCGTCTCGGGCTGCAAGGAGCACGTTCAGCGTGCCGTCCACGTTCACGGCGTTCGAGGTCAGCGGATCCTGGACGGAGCGCGGCACCGAGCCGAGCGCCCCGAGGTGGAAGACGGTCTCGACGCCGCGCACGGCGTTGTGCACCCGCTCGTACGAGCGCAGCTCACCCTCCACGACCTCGATGTCGAGGCCGGCGAGGTTGGCCCGATTCCCGGTCGAGAAGTTGTCGAGCACGCGCACCTCGTCGCCGCGTTCGAGGAGTGCCCGCACGAGGTTCGAGCCGATGAACCCACCGCCGCCGGTGACGAGAACGCGCGTCACGCAGCCTTCACCGCCGTGACGTGCAGGTTGGCGAAGAGGGCGCCGGCCTGCTTCGCGCGCAGGTCGGGCACGCGTGCGTCGATGGCGCCGGCGGCACCGTTCAGCCCCGCGACGAGCGGCCGTGCGAGCCAGGGCGCGCCGGCGCGCTTTGCGAGCAGATGGACGAATTGCGCGAGCAACAGCGCGAGCGCCGCCGTCGTGCCTGCGCCCGGCTCGACGTCGACCCTCGCCCAGTCGCCGTTGTCACGAAACAGCTTTTCGAGACCCGTGTGCGTCCACCGCCAGTAGTCCTGCGGGTTCGGGTGATAGAGCATCACGCCGTGCGTCGACGCCAGGACGCGCCCGCCTGGAGCCGTCACGCGATGCAACTCGCGGACCGCTCCCCCCGGATCGTCGACGTGCTCCAGCACTTGCGTGCAGAGGACGATGTCGAACGAGCCTGCCGCAACCGGCAAGTCCTCGATCGCGCCGTGCAGGTCGGCCTGCGGATTCTCCTGGACGTCGACGCCGACGTACTCGGCTGCGGACTCGAAGAAGGGGTAGTACGGCTTCACTCCGCAGCCGACGTCGAGCAGCCGTTTGCCCGCGGCGGTTGCTCCTTCGGCGCGGAGCCAGTCAGCGAGGGGGCGGCGGATCGACCAGCCGGGCAGGCTGCGGCTCGGCTCGCGGTGATCTCTTCCCGGCCAGGTGTGGTCGGCTCCGGGCACGGCGGGCACCCTACCCGTCGTCCGGAAGCGAATTGTGAAGTGACACGGCGAGGCCGATCGCGAGCCACAGGAGGGCGTTCACCGGCAGCCCGGGCAGCAGGCCCGAGCCGGTGAAGACCGCAAGCGCGAAGAGCAGCCAGCCGGTCGCGACGAGCGCCGACCACAGGAGCGCCGGTGGCCCCCGTGCGGCGACGCGTACGAGCAGTCGGAAGGCCGCGAGGATGGTTGCGGCCAGCAGCAGCGCGCCCACGATGCCGAGGTCGGAGAGCGTCTGGATCGGCCCGTTCTGGACGCCCCACGTGTGCGCGGGAGACGGGAACGACTGGGGCGCGGCGCTGCGGAAGCGCGCGTGGGCCCGGGCCAGATACGGATCGAAGGAATGCGGCAACTCCGACTCCTGCCAGCCGACGCCGAGCACCGGATGGTGCACCCAGATCTGGAAGCCGATGTAGGCGAGCAGCGTCCGCTGGGCGTACGTCTGGATCTGGTGCGTCTCACTCCTCGTCGCCGGCGCAACGCCGAGGAACCGCAGGAACGACTTGATCGCCGATCCGCGCAGCGTCACTGCCGCGACGGAGACGAGCACGCAGATCGTCAGCACGGCGAGCGTGCGGCGGATCGTCACAGGCCCACGCCGACGGGCGAGCGCCCAGCCGGCGACGGCCGTGACCAGCATCCCGCCGACGGAGTCGAGCGCCGCCGCGATCGAGATGCCGAGCGCCCCCGCGACGCCGCCACAGATCCCCAGGCGCTTCCGGAGGGCGACCAGGATCGACGCGAACCCGATCGAGAGCGCCGCGCCGGAGAACGCACCGAGGTCGTGCACGCCGATGTACGACGGCTCACGCTGCTGCGGCCGCCGCCCCTTGAACTCGTTCACGATGCCGAGAAACTGCAGCAGCGCGATCAGCGTCAGGAAGGCCGACCAGAGCACGACCGCCCAGAAGAACCCGCGCCGGTCGACATCGCGACGGAGCGCGAGTGGTGCTGCCGCGGCCAGGAACACGTACTCGACGAACTTGAGCGCACTGACGGCGTGATCCTTGACGCTGTACGCCGGGTCGGCATGGCGCGCCCAGCCGAGGCTCGCGAGGAGCACGAGGCAAAACAGGACGAGCGGGATCCAGACGGTGCGCGCGCCGCGCAGCGGCGCAAAGCCGTCGCGTAGGCCCGAGACGAACGCTGCGACGACGGCCGCGAGGATCGCGATGTCGCTGAGGTCGGCGGTCACCGCGCCGACCGTGACCGACGGTTGGTAGTGCGGATGCAGAAAGACGAACGGGACGGCGAGCGCCAGGATCGCGGCAGCCGGCGACATCCTCTCGCTCGCTGCGCCGCCTGAGGCCGAGGGGCGCGTCACAAGCCCACGACTATAGTCGCTGCTCACGATGGCTCCTCGCCTGTTGGGCCGGCGCACGGTGACTGCGGTCGGCGTCTACACGGCCACCGTCCTCGGCTTCGCCACGTCGGTCGTCGCGACCCACGTGCTCGGCCTCCATGACTACGCGCGCTACGCGATCGTGCTGTCGACGGTCGGGTTCTTCCAGTTGCTGCTCGACCTGACGATCGACGAGGCGCTCATCAAGTACGGCTTCCGCTACTCGACGACCAACGACTGGGGACGACTCCGCCGGCTCTTCGAGATCGCGCTCGGCGTGAAGGTCGCGGGCGGCCTGCTCGCCATGGTGCTGATCGCCGTGCTCGCAGTCTTCTCTCATCTCATCTGGCCCGGTGTGGCGCTGCCGATGCTCGTCGGCGCGTTCATCCCGCCTGCCCAGGCACCCGAGGGAATCGCAGGCGGAGCGTTGATCCTGCGGGGGCGCTACGACGTCCGCGGCATCTTCTTCGCCGTCGCGATGGGACTGCGGCTCGCGGGCACGGGTATCGGCGCGCTCTGGGGGGTCACCGGCGCGATCACCGGCCTGCTGCTCGCCCAGGTGCTCGCGACGGCGTCCGTCAGTGCGGTCGGGCTGCTTGCCTACCGGCGGTTTCCGGCAGCCACGCGCGCGCCGCTCGGCGACGACGGCCGCGACGTCAGGACGTTCGTCATCCAGTCGACCGTCGCGTCGAGCCTCACCTCGCTCCGCGCGGTGTTCGGCACGATGCTGATGGGCGCGATCGCTCCGTTCCAGGCGGGCTTCTTCCGCAACGCGCAGGTGCCGTTGACGGCCTTCGGCGCGCTGAGCTCGCCCGCGCGGCTCGTGCTGCTCGCCGAGCAGACGTCCGACTACGAACGTGGCGACCGCGAGCGGGTGATTCGACTCCTGAAGCGGTACATCGCCAGCACGGCGGCCGCGATGGTCGTCGTCATTCCGGTGCTCTGGGTGATCATGCCGTGGTTCATGGGCACCGTGTACGGCGAGGCCTACCGCGTGCACGCAACCGATGCCGCACGGATCGTGGTCGTCGTGGCGGCGCTGCAGTTCGTGTTCGGCTGGACGAAGACACTGCCGGTCACGATCGGCCGTCCCGGCCTGCGGGTCCTGACCCACGGGATCGAGGCGATCGTGTTCCTGCCGGCGATGATCGCGTTTGCGTCGCTGTGGGGGGCCACCGGAGGCGCGCTGGCGCTCCTCGCGTCAACGGTGGCGTTCTGCCTCGTCTGGGCCGTGCTGCTGGCGCGCCTTCGACCCGAGATCCGGCGGGTCGCGCCGTGAAGGTCCTGATCGTCTCCGGGATCTGGCCGCCGGACGTGGGCGGGCCTGCGAGCCACGCGCCGGAGGTGGCCGCGTTCCTGCAGGAGCATGGCCACGAGCCGCACGTCATCGTGACCGCTGACGCCCAGCCCGCCCCTCGTCCCTACCCGGTCGACTGGGTGCCGCGCGGGACCCCGCCCGGCGTGCGGCACGTGCGCTCGCTCGCCGCGGTACGACGGCTCGCGCGCACGGTCGATGTCGTCTATTCGACGGGGATGTTCGGCCGCAGCGGCGCCGGGTCGCTGCTCGCGCGGCGGCCCTATGTCCTGAAGCTGACCGCCGACCCGGCGTTCGAGCGAGCACGGCGGCGCGGGCTGCATGACGGGACGCTCGCGGAGTTCCAGACTGCGCGCTCGGCGCGCACGTGGCCGCTCCGCGCGGCGCGCGATGCGATCGTGCAGCGTGCGGCACATGTGGTCTGCCCGAGCGCGTTTCTCGCCGAGCTGACCGCAGCGTGGGGCGTGCCGCCCGAGCGGGTCACGGTGCTGCCGAACCCTGCGCCGGACGTCAGCGGCCTGGCGGGGCGCGACGAGCTTCGCGCGCGCCATGGTTTCGACACGCCGACGCTCGTTTTCGGCGGCCGGCTGACCGAGCAGAAGTCGCTCGAGCTGGCGATCGACGCGGCGCGTCAGGCAGGCGTGCGGCTGGTGATCGCCGGCGACGGTCCCGACCGGGCGCGGCTCGAGGCGCTCGGCGGGGCGACGTTGCTCGGCGCCCGGCCGCGCGAGACCGTGCTCGAGCTCTTCCGCGCCGCGGACGCGTCGATCCTCTCCTCGAGCTGGGAGAACTTCCCGCACGGGATCGTCGAGTCGCTCGCTGCGGGCACGCCGGTGATCGCGACGGCCGTCGGCGGCGTCGCCGAGGTGGTGACCGACGGCGAAAACGGCCTGCTCGTCCCGGTGGGCGACGGCGCTGCGCTCACCGCGGCCGTACGTAGGTATCTCGCCGAGCCCGGCCTGGCGGAGCGGCTTCGCGCCAACGCTGCTCCGTCGGTGGAGCGATACAGTCGCACTGGCGTGTACGGCCGTCTGCTCGAGATCCTGTCCGGCGCCGCTCGGTGAGGCGCGTTCTCTTCGTTGGGCGGACGCGCTACGCGCGGCCGCTCGCCGTCACGCACGCGCGCAAGTTCGACGCCCTCGGCCAACTCCTCGATCTGCGCGTGGTGGGCACGGCCGGCGCCGGTTCGGGGGTGCTGCCGCGCTTCACGCTCCTCGAAGGCAGGCTGTTCTACCTGCGCGCACCGTTCGTGATCGCGCGCGAGCTGCGTTCGTTCCAGCCCGAGGCGGTGATCGCCCAGAGCCCCTACGAGGGCCTCGTTGCCCTCGCGGGTCGCGCGCTCGCGCGCTCGCGGACGAAGGTGATCGTCGAGATCCACGGAGACTGGACGACCGCCTCGCGCCTCTACGGTTCGCCACTTCGGAAGCTTGCCGCGCCGCTCGCGGATCGGGCGGCCGAGCTCGCGGTGCGCCGAGCCGACGCCGTGCGCACCGTGTCGGGCTTCACGGCGGGGATGGTGCGCGCACTCGGGGTCGAGCCCGCAGCTGTCTTCCACACCTACACCGAGATCGGTGCGTTCGTCGAGCACGAGCCGCAACCGCTGCCGGCCGAGCCTCGCCTCGCGTTCGTCGGCGTGCTCGAGCGCTACAAGAATATTGACGGGCTCGTCGCAGCATGGCGTGTTGCCGCGCCTCGGCTTCCAGGCGTGACGCTCGAGCTGGTCGGTGACGGCCGCCGGGTCGAGGTCGTCGAGGCGCTCCTCCGCGACCTGCCCGAGCAGACGGTCTGGCACCGGCGGCTCGAGCCCGTCCAGGTCGCAGATCTCCTCGACCGGGTCTGGGCGCTCGTGCTCCCATCGTTCTCCGAAGGGCTGCCGCGGGTCGCAATCGAGTCGCTCGCCCGCGGGCGGCCGGTGATCGGCTCGACCGGCGGCGGCATTCCCGATGCGGTGCACGACGGTGAGAACGGCCTGCTCGTCCCGGTCGGCGATGTTCCCGCACTCGCGGACGCGCTCGTTCGGCTGGCCTCCGACCGCGCGCTCGCCGAACAGCTCGCGGCCGGGGCACGTCCGTCGGCGGCAGGCCTGTTGACGCCGCCCGAGGAGTACGCCCAGCGCGTTGCGTCGCTCGTGGCGACAGCGGTCGACCGGTAGATTCGCCGCGTGCGCCGGATCGTCTTCGTCACCCAGCAGATCGATCCCGAGCATCCGAATCTCGCTGCGGCGACGGCGATGGTGCGAGCGCTCGCGGAGCGGGTCGACGAGGTGATCGTGATCGCCCTGCGCGCCGTCCCCGGTGTGCTGCCCGGTAACTGCACGATCTACGTGATCGGCGCCCGGACGCGTTTTCGGCGCGGCCTCAACTACGAGTGGGCGCTCATCCGCAGCATGCGGCATCGGCCGATCGGGCTGATCGCCCACATGAGCCCGATCTACGCGGTCCTCGCGTGCCCGCTTCGGCTCTTCGGCGTCCCGGTCGTCCTCTGGTTCACGCACTGGAAGCCGAGCAGGTTGTTGCGGCTCGCCGAGCGCTGCTCGAACAAGGTCGTCAGTGTCGCGCGCGGGTCGTTTCCGCTGCCGTCGGACAAGGTGATCCCGATCGGCCACGGCATCGACATGGAGCAGTTCCCATGCCAGGATCGCGGCGAGGTGTCGCCGCCGCTGCGGGCGCTCGCACTCGGGCGGACCTCGCCGGCGAAAGGGCTCGAGTCGATCGTCAAGGCGGTGCTGCTGGTGCGCGAGCGCGGCGTCGACGTCGAGCTCGAGATCCGCGGGCCGTCCGAGACTGCTGAGGAGCAAGAGCATCTGGCCTACCTCCAGAGGCTCGCCAGCGATGCCGTGCGCGTCGAGCCGCCGGTCCCGCGCACACGCCTTCCCGAGACGTTCGCGCAGACCGACGTGCTCGTGAACAACACGGCCGAAGGGTCACTCGACAAGGTCGTCTTCGAGGCCTGCGCCAGTTGCCTGCCGGTGCTCGCGTCCAACCCGAGCTTCGTCGTGCTGCTCGAGGAGGAGATTCGCTTCGACCGAAACGACGTCGAGGGGATCGCGCGGGGCCTGACCTGGATCGCCGGTCGAACACCCGAGCAGCGCCGCGAACTGGGACGCGACCTGCGCCGGCGCGTCGAAGCGGACCACTCGTCGAGCACGTGGGCCGAGCGCATCCTCGAGGTCGTGGAGTCCGCCTGACGCGCGTCGTGCACGTGCAGAAGGTCTCCGGCGTCTCCGGCTCGGAAGCACACCTGCTCTCGCTCCTGCCGGGGCTGCGCGACAGCGGCTTCGACGCGTCGATGCTCGTGCTGCACGAGAACGAGCCCGGCGCACTCGAGTTCGTCGAGCGGATGCGCGCCGCGGGCGTGCCTACCGAGGCGTGGCGGATGCGCTTCGATCTCGACCCTCGCGTCCCGGTTCGACTCGCGCTGCGGCGACCGGACATCCTGCACACCCATCTCGTTCACGCCGACGTGCTCGGCCTGCCCGCGGCCGCGCTCGCCCGTGTGCCAGTTCGCATCTCGACCAAGCACGGGTTCAACGAGTTCCGCGACCGGAAGGCGATCGCCGTCGCCGACCGCGCGGCGGCCCGCTGCGCGCACCGCCAGATCGCGATCTCGGCCGGGCTCGCGCGCTATCTCTCCGAGACCGAGGGGTTCGCGCCGGACGCGTTCACGGTCGTCCACTACGGCATCGAGCCGGGCCCGGAGCCGCCGCCGCCGCCGGACGAGCCGCGGCTCGTGGCCGTCGGCCGGCTGATCCCGATCAA
This sequence comes from uncultured Thermoleophilia bacterium, assembly GCA_963817765.1. Taxonomy (GTDB): domain Bacteria; phylum Actinomycetota; class Thermoleophilia; order Gaiellales; family Gaiellaceae; genus PALSA-600. The sequence continues at coordinate 79,310 of CAWFPX010000011.1, forward strand.
GGGGTTCGACCTCCTCCTGCGCGCCTTCGCCGAGGCCCGGCAGGACGTGCCGGAGCTGACCCTCGAGCTCGCCGGCGCAGGCCACCTCGAGGCGGAGCTTCGCGCCACGGCGCCCGACGGCGTCGTGCTCCTCGGCCGCGTCTCGCCGCCCGGGCCGCTCTACGAACGCAACGCGATCGCGGTCGTCCCGTCACGTGGCGAGGGCTTCGGGATGGTCGCCCTCGAGGCGGCCGAGCGCGGCCGCGCGGCGATCGTCTCGGATGTCGGCGGTCTGCCCGAGATCGTCGCCGACGGCGAGACGGGCCTCGTCGTGCCGGTTGGGGACGCCGGCGCGCTCGCGCGTGCGATCGTCGAGCTCGCGCGCGACCCGGAGCGCGTGCGCATGCTGGGTGCCGCGGCGCGGCGCCGGGCGCTCGCTCAGTTCTCGGCGTCCGCGGCGACGGACGGCGTCGTGCGCGTGTACCGCGAAGAGCTGAGCAGTCGGTCGACCGTTGCCGACGCGAGCAGGACGCAGCAGGAAGTCGAACGGGACGCGGTAGCGCGTCGTCCCCGCGAAGATCATCGCGGCGAGCGTGTTGTAGGCGAGCAGCAGGACCGCGAGCACGACGAAAGCCTGCGGCGCAACGAACAGGCCGGCCGCCGCCAGCAGGTAGATCGGAACGACGTAGAGCGGCTCGCCGACGCGGCGTGCCGTATCGCGCCACGTGCCCTTGCCCGAGCGCCCCTGGGTCTCGTGCGAGCGCGGGTCCCACAGGAGCTCGACCGCCTGGCCCATCAGCTTTGCCTTCTCGCCCGGATGCTCGCGCCAGAAGACGAAGGTCAGGTGCTCGAACTGACGCATCTGCGCGCACTCGTCGACCGGGACCACCCGGTGGTTCTCCTTGAACGAGGCGGCAGCCGACTCCGGCGACGGCGGGAAGCTGCTCGGCTGCGGCACGTCGTCGATCCATTTGCCGGCTGCGAGCGTCGCGTATGTGGCGGCGTTGTTCGCCTTCCAGAGCGCGCGACCGTCGGTCGTGATCGCAGCGCACCCGACGTGCGCATCGTTCCGGATCACCCACGGCGCGATCACGATCGCAGCGGCAGCGACCACGAGCCCGGCTGCCACCAGACGTTGCGCCTGGAGGCGCCAGACGAGATACGCCGCGATGACGACCGGCAGCGCGAGCAACCGGCTGTTGCCGAGGATCGCAAGACCGAGCAGCCCGCCGGTCAGCGCCGCGAAGCGAACCGAGCGCCGCTCCACCGTCACGAGCGTCGTGAGCACGATCGCTGCGAGCACCAACTGGTCGACGATCTCGCGGTTGACGTGGACGTCGTGCCAGATCAGGTAGGGGTTCAGGGTCGTCACGACCGCCGCGAGCACGGCGAAACGCGGCGCGACGCGCCGGCCGATGAGGTACACGAGCACCGCGGTCCCACATGCGACGGCGGTCTGCGCGATCCCGACGACGAGCCACGTCCGCCCGAAGATCCAGTAGAGCGGGATGAGGAAGAAGCTGTACAGCGGCTGCGTGTACGCCGACGGGTGGTTCGGGATGAACCCGAACGTGCCGCTCGCGACGAACGTGCGCGCGAAGTCATCGCTCTTCTCGGTGTAGGCGGTGAGGATGGTCCCGCGCTCGGCTGCCAGGACGGCGAGGCGAGGCAGTGCCGCCGCGAGGACGACGACGAGCCAGGCGGGGACTCTGTTCGCTGCGAAGATGCGCACTGTGAACGGGCTTGAACGCTACGCGGTCGTCTCCTGCCACGCCGAGTCACCACTCGACGACCGTTGTTGGGCGGCGTTCGAGCGCCTGCTGCGCAACAGGCCCGGCGGGTTTGCCGTCACCCCGTTCCTCCGGCCGCCGGATCTCGCAGCCGGGGAGGACGAAGACGTGTGGCTCGAGCGCGCCCGGACAGCGTCCGCACTCGCGCCACTCGGTCACCACACGCACTGGGGCGGTCCGAAGGAGGCGCGACCGCCGAAGGGCGTCGACGCGGCCGCGGCGGTCGGCGCCGAGGCGAGGTGGCTCCGCGAGCGCGGCCTGGAGCCGCGCTTCTTCTGCGGCGGTGGGTGGTACCTCGACGCGCCGCTCGCCGAGACGCTCGCGGAGCTCACCTACGTCGACTGCACCGCGACCACGTTCCGACAGTCGTATCTCGCTGCGGATGCTCCCCGGCTGCAAGTCGCGGCGCCCGTGCGACTCCGGCTGCCGTCCGGAGCGCCCCTGCTCGAGCTGCCGGCGACACATTCGCTCGGCATGCTCGGCCGCGGTCTGTTGCGCCTGCGAGGCCCGGTGCACGTGCACTTCCACGACTGGGAGCTCGTCGACCGACGCCGCTCGGCCGCAGTCGGCTGGCTTCTGCGCTACCTCGGTCTCCGGTTCTCCGCGCTCACCCTTGCCGAGCTCGCCGACCGGGCGGGCTACGCGGTCTCGGAGGTCTCCTGGGACGAGGCTACGATCGCCCGATGAGCGAACGGATCGTGAGCGAGGAGCCACCGTTCGAGGACGAGCGTGCGGTCCGTCCGTACCTACTCGCAGCAGCTCCGATGAAGACGCTCATCCGCCGGCTCCTCTCGATCGCGATGCTGGTCACGATCGACATCAGCGGTCTCGTGCTCGGCCTCTACGGCGCGCTGGCGGTGCGCTCGGTCATCTTCGATCCGCGGCCGGTCCTCTGGGGTCTCCTCTGGGATCACGAGACCACCTGGCTCGCCTTCCTGATCCTCCTGCTGCTCCTCGTCTTCTGGCGGGCGGGGCTCTACGCGCCCCGCGAGCTGAGGGAGGGCGCCGGTCGCGTCGTCCCGAGCACGTTCCTCGTTGCGGCGCTCGCGCTCGCCTTCGCCGTCGGTACCGGCCAGCACTTCACGACGTTCGGCCTCTACATCGTCGGCGCGGTCTTCGTTGCCGGGTTGATCAGCCTGTTCCGTGCGTGCTACGAGAGCCTCACCGGGATGTTGCTGAAAGCGGTTGGCGTGCGCCGCAGAGCCGTGCTGGTCGGCGATGCCGCTGCCCGGGAACATCTGCGCGAGACACTCGGCGCCAGTCGCGGCGGCATCTACTACGACTACGCAGGCGAGATCGAGCCGGGCCCCGAGGTGGAGCGAGCGCTTGCAGCGGAGCAACTCGACGAGTTGATCGTCGCGGACGCGGGGCTCGACGACAGCCGGCTGCTCGAGATCGTCGAGGCGGCGCATCGGCGCGGCGTGAAGGTGCGAGTAGCGCCGCGTACGACCGAGTTGCTCATCGAACGCGGTGAGTACGTCCCGGGGCAGGGTGTGCCGCTCTTCGAGTTGCGGCCGCCGATCTTCGCCGGCACCGACTGGGCGACGAAACGGGTCTTCGACGTCGCGGTCGCAAGCCTGATCGTCGTCGTCGGGCTGCCCGCCTGGGTGCTGATCGCGCTGGCCATCAAACTCTCCTCACGCGGCCCGGTGCTCTACTCGGACGAGCGAATCGGCCTCGGCGAGCAGGCGTTCCGCATGCGGAAGTTCCGGACGATGGTGCAGGGCGCGGAACTGCAGAAGGACGAGCTCGAAGGGGCGAACGAGGCGACGGGCGCGCTCTTCAAGATCCGCGACGACCCGCGTGTGACGCCCGTCGGCCGCGTGCTGCGGCGTTTCTCGCTCGACGAGGTACCGAACGTGTTGAACGTTCTGCGTGGCGAGATGTCACTCGTCGGCCCGCGGCCGCTCCCCGTGCGCGACTACGACTTGCTCGAGCCGTGGCATCGCCGCCGCTACAACGTCCTACCCGGCATCACCGGTCTGTGGCAGATCGCAGGCCGTTCGGACCTCAGCTTCGACGACCTCGTGCGGCTCGACTTCTACTACCTCGAGAACTGGTCGATCTGGCTCGACGTGACGATTCTGTTCAAGACGCCGCTCGTCGTCTTCTCGCAGCGCGGGGCGTACTAGACGCCGGCCGAACGGGAGACGATCGTCTCCCGTTCGGCCACGTCCAGACGTCTACTCGGAGCTGTCGTCCACCTCGGCCACGATCGCGGCGGCGGCTTCGGCGGAGACTGCGTGCTTGGCGATCTTCTCGTAACCGCTGATCGAGCGCTCCAACTGCTCGACCATCTTGTCCTCCGCGACGGCGATGATCGCCGACGTGCCGGGCGGCAGGCTGTCGCCGATCTCCTTCAGATCCTCGTCCTTGAAGCCCTTGTCGCGGACCTTGCCCCACAACCCGCCGGCAGCCCCGCCGGCGGCGGCGGAGAGGATGATGGTGGGCGGGAAGATCAGACCGACGACGCCACCGGCGATCGCTCCTCGCTTCGCCCACTTCTTGCCGCTCGGATCGGCGGTCTCGTCGAACTTGACCTTGCCGTCTGCGGTGTGAACGATCACCGCCGCATCGATCAGGTCGATCGCGCCGTCCCGCTCCGCCGCCTGAAAATCCTTGGCGGCCGCAGCGGCCCCGTCCTCCGTGCCGTACGTCGCTACGAAGATCTCCACGGTGCTCGTGCTCACTCGCGTCTCCTTTGTCTTGTGGCAGCGTCTTCTGGGCAGCGCTTCTTGTGGACAGCGCTTCTCCGCAGCGAAGAATCGCAAGTTTCACGCCGCCGCGTCGTGCCAATCCGTCGTTCACCTTCAATGGACGACGTCGGCGCTTCGTCGGCGTGTCAGGTTCGGGAGGCAATGTTGTCGGCTGTTCCAGGAGTGCGAGCTCTTTCTGCCTACAAGGCCGCCTGGCTGCGGAAGGATGTCGTCGCCGGGCTCGTCCTGGTCGCGCTCCTCGTGCCACAGGGGATGGCCTATGCGGAGCTTGCCGGACTACCGCCGATCACCGGCCTGTACACGTCGATTCTCTGCCTGACGGGGTATGCGATCTTCGGGCCGTCTCGAATCCTCGTGCTCGGCCCGGACTCGTCGCTTGGCCCGATGATCGCGGCGACGCTGCTGCCGCTCGTCGGTGCGAACGGCGATCCGGCGCGCGCGATCGCGCTCGCTTCGATGCTCGCACTGCTCGTCGGCGGGATCACCGTGCTCGGCGGGATCCTCAAACTCGGCTTCGTCGCCGATCTGCTGTCGAAGCCGACCATGATCGGCTACATGAACGGCCTCGCCGTCACGATCCTGGTCGGTCAGCTGCCGAAGCTGTTCGGCTTCTCGATCGACGCCAACGGCTTCATCGCCGAGACGAAAGGCTTCGTCAACGGTGTCAGAGACGGCGAGACGGTGACTGCGGCGCTCGCGATCGGTCTTGTCGGCATTGCGCTGATCGTCGTCCTCCAGCGCGTTCTCCCGAAACTGCCGGGAGTCCTCGTGGCGGTGGTGCTTTCGATCGTCGCAGCTCGGGTGTTCCAGCTCGACGAGCACGGAGTGAAGCTCGTCGGCACGCTGCCGCAAGGGTTCCCGCCGCTCACCATTCCGAGTGTCCATCTCTCCGACCTGTCACTCCTGGTCGGTGGGGCGCTCGGCATCGTGATCGTCACGCTTGGCCGACACGATCGCGACCGCGTCCGCATTTGCCGACTCGATCCGGACAGGAGTTCGACGGCAGCCAGGAGATGATCGGGATCGGCGCGGCCAACATCGCCGCCGGGTTCTTCCAGGGCTTCCCGGTCAGCACGAGCGGATCGCGCACAGCCGTTGCCGAGCAGTCGGGCGCGAAGACCCAGGTGACGGGACTGGTCGGAGCCCTCGCGATCGTGCTGATGCTCGTGCTCGTGCCCGGCCTGCTGAGGAACCTCCCTCAGCCGACGCTCGCGGCGGTCGTGATCGTCGCCTCGCTCTCACTCGCCGACATCCCGGGACGGTTCGGCTCTGGCACCAGCGCCGGGAGGACTTTCTCGTCGCGATCGCCGCGTTCCTCGGCGTCGTCCTCCTCGGCGTGCTTGCCGGCATCGCCGTCGCTGTTGCACTGTCGATCATCAGCGTGTTCCGACACGCCTGGTGGCCCTATCAGGCAGTGCTCGGTCGCGTCGACGGCCTTCCCGGCTACCACGACCTGTCCGCCCGCCCCGACGCCGAGGTGCTTCCGGGCCTCGTGATGTTCCGCTTCGACGCCCCGCTCTTCTTCGCAAACGCACGGACGTTCCGCGATCAGATCCGCAAGCTCGCCTCGGCCGAGCCGAAGCCGGCCTGGATCGTCGTCGCGGCCGAGCCGATCACCGACGTCGACACGACGGCCGCCGACATGCTCGAGGAACTCGACCAGGAGCTCAACGCGAGCGGCGTCTCACTCGTCTTCGCGGAGCTGAAAGACCCCGTCCGCGCCAAGATCGAGCGCTACCACCTCACCCGCACGGTCAACCCGCGAGCATTTCTTCCCGACGATCGACGCCGCCGTTGCCGCGTTCCGTCGAAAGACCGATGCCAGCTGGGCTGCGCAACCAACAGGACGGCCAAGCAGGAGCAGCCAGGGTCGAACCGCAGGACGTGACAGAGTGCTCGTACCAGGAAGGAGATAACCGATGAGCAGCGTGACCGAGCCGAAGCCCGATGGCGCAGACACGACGGCGCCAGCCGTGCAGCCATACACCCTCGACGTCGCCGCAGTCGTCGCCGAGCTGAGCAGCGACGCGAACGCCGGCCTGACGAGCGGCGAGGCGACGGCACGCCTGGCGCGCTACGGCCCGAACGAGATCAGCAAGGAGGAGCCGCCGTCGCTGTGGGCGGTGGCGGTGCAGCAGCTGCGCGACCCGATGAACATCATGCTGATCGCCGTCGTCGCGGTGAGCTTCGTGATCGGTCAGGTCTCGACCGGAGTGATCGTCGGCGCTGCTCATCCTCCTCAACGTCGTCCTCGGCACGCGCCAGGAGCTGAAGGCGCAGGCGAGCATCGACGCGCTTGCCAACCTGCAGGTGCCGCAGGCGAAGGTCGTGCGCGACGGCTCGGTGACGCTCGTGCCGGCCGTCGACGTCGTGCCCGGCGACATCGTCGAGGTCGAGGCGGGCGACATCGTCCCGGCCGACGGACGCATCGTCCACTCGGCGACGCTCGAGACGCAGGAGGCAGCGCTGACCGGGGAGAGCGCGCCCGTCGCAAAGGACGCGGCGACGCTGGCGGGGCCCGACGTGGCGCTCGGCGACCGCTCGAACATGCTGTTCCAGAACACGTCGGTGACGAGAGGCACGGCCGCGCTGGTGGTGACCGGCGACCGGCATGGAGACCGAGATGGGAAAGATCGCGACGATGCTGACCTCGGTCACGCGCACGCGGTCGCCGCTCCAGAAGGAGCTCGGAAAGCTGACCTACGTGCTCGGGTTCATCGCCTGGGGCGCGGTCGCGTTCATCGTCATCGTCGGTGTCGCACGCGGCGAGAAGTTCAGCGACGTGCTGCTGCTGGGAACGGCAATGGCGATCTCCGCGATCCCGACGGGCATGCCGGCGTTCGTCTCCGGGCCTGCTCTCGATGGGCGCGAAACAGCTCGCCGACTCGAAAGCCGTGGTCAAGAACCTCACCGATGTCGAGACGCTCGGCGCGACGAGCGCGATCAACACCGACAAGACCGGGACGCTGACGCTGAACCAGATGATGGTCTCGACCCTCTACACCGGGGACGCGTGGTTCACGGTCGAGGGCGAGGGCTACCGCAAGACCGGGGCGCTCAGGTCGGTCGCCGGCGCGCCGGTGCCGGACTTCACCCGGCTGGCACTCGGCCTCGTGCTCGACAGCGATGCGACCGTCGCCGACGACGGCAGCGTCGTCGGTGATCCGACGGAGGCGGCGCTCGTGGTGCTCGCGGCCAAGCTCGGCGTGGACGCCGAGGAGACCCGGCGTGCCTATCCGCGCATCGGCGAGGTGCCGTTCGACTCCGACTACAAGTTCATGGCCACCTTCCATCGGGTGACGCTCGAGGGCACCGAGCGCGTGGTTCAGCTCGTCAAGGGCGGCCCCGACGTCGTCCTGGCGCGCTGCACGCATTCCGCGCGGCGCCGAACGGCTCGCAGGTGCCGATCGACGAGGCGCGTTCGGGCATCGACGCCGCGAACGAGCGCATGGGCGCGAAGGGGCTGCGCGTGCTCGCGTTCGCGGCGCGCTTCGTCGACGAGAGCGACTCGGAAGCGATGACCGCGGACCCGATGTCACTCGTCCACGACCTCGCATTCGTCGGCATGGTCGGGATCATCGATCCGCTCCGCCCGTCGTCGAGGGCGGCCGTGCAGACCGCGCTCGGCGCCGGCATCGACGTGCGCATGATCACCGGCGACCACGCCGTGACCGCGCAGGCGATCGGGGAGACGCTCGGCCTCGGCCCGGGCGCGATCAGCGGCGGCGAGCTGGAGGCGATGACGGACGAGGAGCTCGGCAGCCGGCTACCGGAGCTGCATGTGTTCGGCCGTGTCTCGCCGCAGGACAAGCTGCGGCTCGCCAGGCTGATGCAGGAGCAGGGGCTGATCGTGGCGATGACCGGAGATGCAGTCAACGACGCCGCGGCGTTGAAACAGGCCGACATCGGCGTGGCGATGGGCAGCGGCAGCGAGGTCACGAAGCAGGCCGGCCGCATGATCCTCACCGACGACAACTTCGGCACGCTCGTGAACGCGGTCGAGATCGGGCGGAAGGTCTACGAGAAGGTCGTCTCCTACGTCCGCTACCAGATGACCCAACTGTTGTCGCTCGTCCTCCTGTTCCTCGCCGCGAGCGCGTTCGACATCAACAAGGGCGTTGCCCTCACACCTCTGATGGTGCTGTACCTGCTCGTGTTCATGACCGCGTCCGGCGTCGTCGTCATCGCAGTCGACCCGGGCGCGCCCGATGTCATGAACCGGCCGCCACGCGACCCGAAGGTGCCGATAACGAACCGAGGCGGCAATCTCGCTCTGGGTCGTCTACGCCTTCACGCTCTTCGTCGCTGCCCTCTTCCCGCTCGTCGCAGGGCCGGACACCCCGAGGACGGACATGCCGACCGCGTCGTTGACGATGACATTCGTCGTCATGGGCCTCGGAACCGTCTTCAACGCGCTCACGAACCGCCGCGACCCGACGAGCGGGCTGTCGTCGCCGCTGCTCAAGGCGCTCGGGATCTCCCTGTTCCCGCTGGCGATGATCGGTCTGGCGACGGAGCTGCCCGGCCTCCAGAAGGGCCTGCTCACCACCTCGCTCACGGGGAAGGAGTGGCTCGCCTGTTTCGGTCTCGCCGCACTCCTGCCCGTTGTCGTCGAAACGAGCAAGTGGTTCCGACGCCGTCAGACGGGTGACCCGACCCATGTCGACGTGCACAGCGCACTCGCCCCCAATCGAGCCGGAGCGGAGGTCACACCGTGAGCAAGAAAGCGCATGGACAGAAGCACGAAGCCGCCGAAGCTACCGAGGGCCAGAGCGGCAAGATGAAGCGCAAGGAGTACGAGCGCGAGATGAGGCGGTTGCACGGAGAGCTCGTCGCGCATGCAGGAGTGGGTCAAGACCTCGGGCGCCAAAATCTGCATCGTGTTCGAGGGACGCGACACGGCCGGGAAGGGCGGCACGATCAAGCGGATCACCGAGCGGGTCAGCCCGCGCGTGTTCCGGGTCGTCGCACTGCCCGCACCCACCGACCGCGAGAAGTCGCAGATGTACGTCCAGCGCTACATCCAGCACTTCCCCGCCGCCGGCGAAGTCGTGATCTTCGACCGCAGCTGGTACAACCGCGCCGGCGTCGAACGCGTCATGGGCTTCTGCACCAAGGAGCAGACCGAGAGGTTCCTCGAGCAGGTGCCAGGGGTCGAGCGTGCGATGGTCGACTCCGGGATCATCCTGCTCAAGTACTGGCTCGAGGTCAGCCCGGACGAGCAGACTCGTCGCCTCGAGAGCCGCATCGATGACCCGCGCAAGATCTGGAAGCTCTCCGACATGGACCTGAAGTCGTACAGCCGTTGGTTCGACTACTCGCGCGCCCGCGACGCGATGTTCCTCGCCACCGACACCAGCTGGGCTCCCTGGTACGTCGCCGACAACAACGACAAGAAGCGGGGGAGGCTCAACATCATCAGCCACCTCCTCAGCCAGATCCCGTACGACCCGCTCACGCCGAGGGACTTCGAGCTGCCGAAGCGACAAGGGGCAGGCGGCTACCGCGAGCCCGAACAGCCCGTGCGCCGCATCCCGACACCTTTCTGAGCTCATGAGTCCCGACCAGCCGTCGCCTCAGGGCCTTCGACGCCTGCTGCCGATCGCGGAGTGGCTGCCCCAGTACGACCGCAGCTGGCTTCGCGGCGACTTGACTGGCCGGGATCGCGGTGACCGCGCTCATCGTGCCGAAGAACCTGGGGTATGCGGGCATCGCGGGCGTTCCACTGGAGAATGGGCTGTACGCGGCGGCGGCCGGTGCGATCCTCTACGCGCTCTTCTGCACCTCCCGCCAGATCTCAACGGGGCCGAGCTCGTCGCTCGCCGCGGTGGCCGGAGGCGCCGTTCTGGCGACGAGGCTCGGAGGTCAGGACGCCGCCCAGCTGGTTGCGGCGATCACCCTGGTCACGGGCGGCCTGTTCCTGCTCGTCGCATTCTTTCGGCTTGGCTGGATCGCGCGTTTCTTGTCGAAGGCGGTGATCACCGGGTTTCTTGCCGGCGCCGCCGTCGACGTGACCGTCGGCGAGCTGTCGAAGTTGACGGGAACGTCATCGAGCGGCGATAGCGCGTGGCGCGAGCTCTGGACCTGGATCCAAGGCCTCGGTCAGATCCACTGGACGACACTGGTGGTGGGGCTTGTCTCGCTCGGCGTGATTCTCGGGCTGCGGTTTGCAGCACCGGCGGTGCCAGGCGCGCTCGTTCTGGTGGTCGGCGGCCTGGTCGCATCGGGGCTCTTCGACCTCGGAATGCACGGCGTGGCACTCGTCGGGCACGTTCCCCGCGGGTTGCCTCGCCCGGCGTTGCCCGACTGGGACATCGTCAGGGACCATCTGTCGACGATCGGCATCGCCTCGGTGCCCTGCTCCTGATCGGCTTCTCCCAGACGGCCGGTGACGCAAGGGCGTTTGCGGTGCGCCACAGGTACCGCATCGACGTGAATCAGGAATCCGTGGCTCAGGGCGTGGCGAACGCCGGCGCCGGGGTGTTCCAGGGCATGCCGGTCTCGACGAGTCTCTCTGCGAGCTCCCTGAACGAATCGGCCGGGGCCAGGACTCCAGTCGCCTCGCTGATCACCGGCGGGCTCGTGTTGCTGACGCTGATCGTCCTTGCGCCGCTCTTCTCGGCCCTTCCGAAAGCCGTGCTGGCCGCTGTGATCATCGACGCCGTCGTGTTCGGGATGATCGACCTCGCGGAGCTCAGGCGGCTGCGCCGGGTTGCAAGGGTCGACTTCTGGATCGCCGTCGCCGCGATTCTCGGCGTGCTCTCTGCAGGAGTCCTTGCAGGCGTCGCGATCGGCATCGCACTCTCGCTCTTCTGGCTGATCTACGTCGCGACCTCGCCGAGGATGCCTCTGCTCGGGCGCCAGCCGGGCACGCAGGCGTTCCGCGAGCTCGACGAGAATCCCGGCGACGAGACATTCCCCGGCATCGCGGTGCTGCGCCTCGACAGCGGACTGTTCTTCGCCACAGCCGAGGCGCTCGACGATCGCGTCCGCGCTGTCATCCGCGACACTGACCCGCCGCTCAACACGCTCGTCCTCGACCTCGAGGGCGTCGATTTCATCGACTCGCAAGGAGCGGCGAAGCTCTCGGAGCTCTACGAGGTCGCCCAAGCAGACCGCATCGCGCTGCACCTCGTACGAGTCAAGCCACAGGTTCGCTCCGTCCTCGACGCCGACGGGGTGACGGCGACCCTCGGCGTGGAAAGCATCCACGGGAACGTCGACCGCGCGATCCAGGCGCAGCTCTCGACGCACGCCTAGGCACCGCCCGATCGGGCGCCCTCGTTCGATCGGGGTGAAGCCCGACCTGAGACGGCCCTCTAGTGTCGCAAGCGGATCGATCCAGGAGAGGTCGTGGCTCGTGTTGGGAAGGAGAGCGTGATGTCAGAACCAGCGATCGAAAGTGCTCGGCCGGGTGTGACGGTTGGACCGACGACCGAGTTCAGTCTGTTCTTCCGGGTGAAGCACGGTGAGGGCGCGCAGCTGCGTCAGGCTCTGGAGGCCCTGCAGGGTCATCCTGGGTATCGGCCGGGGGAATACAACATGGCGATCACGACGATCCATGAGGCCAGGTTTGTGCTCTTCGATGACGACACCCGACTGCTGTTTGCGACGAGCTTCGACGGTCCTTGGGACGCCTACATGGACGACTTCTTCACATCCGGGCCGACGCTCGAGCTGTTCGATGCGATCTTCTCGCACGTCGAGGGCTACGACGGCCTACCTGACGTGGACGCGGTCAAGGACTTCGTCCTCAGCGCGCAGGTGACGGCGGCAGCCTACGCGCGCAACTACGGCGGTACGGTGAAGGAGAATCGCAAGGCGCAGCGTGTGAATCGTGCGTTCCAAGCGGTGCTGGATCGTCCGGACGCTGCGCAAGCACTTGAGCACCCCGCGCTGGAGCCGCTGCTCGACGAGGCGGCGGACTAGCCGCACCGAGGAGGCGCGAATGAATGTCTGACCATATTTCTGGGCCGCGTGCGTTGGCCGATCCGATCGCGGACATCACCGACGTCTACGCGTTTCCAAGCCCGGAGCGGTCGGGCCACCTGGTGCTCGTGCAGAACACGCTGCCGTTCGCGCCGGCGACGGCGCGCTTCTCCGACGGGCTCGTCTACCGCTTCCGGCTGCGGTCGGTCGCGGTGGTGGATGCCGAGAGCGGGCAGTCACCCTTTGACGTTCACGACGCCGAGGAGCTGGTCTTCGACTGCGTGTTCTCGGAGGCGACGAGCGACCTGTCGCAGGAGGGCATGTGTACCACCCCGACCGGCGAGACGGTCAGCTTCGTCGTGGACGACGACGCGGGCGGCTCCGGGCACGGGGTGCGCGCCTTCGCGGGGGTGCGCTGGGATCCGTTCATCATGGACGCCCCGGCCGCGCTGAAGACGATCGCCACCGAGCAGTTGGCGTTCACCGATCCCGGGTCGATCTACATGGACGGCAAGAACGTGCTGAGCATCGTTCTGGAGATCGACTGCGCGACGCACCTCCCGGGCGCCCGGCTCGTGGGGGTCGTGTCGGAGACGTTGACGCGCGGCAAGGTCGGCGTTCGCATCGAGCGGGTCGGCCGGCCGGAGGTGAAGAACCTGCTGCTCGCGCCCAAGCAGTTCGACCAGGTAAACCGCGATCTCGAGATACGCGACATCTACAACATGGAGGACGGCTTCCATCTCGCCGACGGCTACGTCGGAGCGTACCGCGCGCGGTTGAACGCGAATCTGCGTTTCTGGGATGGCCTCGACGGCAAAGCGGACTGGGCGTATGTGAATGGCACGCACCCGCTGACCGAGCTTGTCCTCGCCGACTACCTCGTCGTGGACGTGACCAAGCCGTATGCCGCGAGTGGGTCGTACCTCGAGATCGAGCGTGCGCTGATCGGGGGTCAACCGCATTCGACGTGTGGCGGCCGGGCGTTGAACGATGACGTGATGGACACGATCTTCACGGTGTTGATCAATGCCGGAAAGGGGCCCGTGGTGCGAGATGGCGTCGATGGAGCATCGAGGCCTGCCACCGACACGTTCCCGTACGTGGCCGTGCCAAATCCCGATCCGCCCGCGCAGCCGGAGCACCACTGAGGGTGTCACGGTGAGCACCGCAGGGACGGTGCAGCTGGAGCTGGACGACATCCAACGCGGAGCTCTCCACGCGCGCCCGGCTCCCTATGTCGGCACGTACCTGCTGCTTCGGATCGACGATCGCCACGCAGGACGCGAGCTGGTCAGGCGGCTTGCATCCACTGATCGATTCTGGCCGATCGAGCCACGATCCATCGGCGCAGGCATGGATCACGGTCGCCTTCACATACAACGGGCTGAAGGCACTGGGCGTCGCGCAGGACTCGCTCGACAGCTTTGCGCCCGAGTTTCGCCAGGGAATGGCCGCACGCGCGGCGGAGCTCGGCGATGTCGGCGACAGCGCACCCGAGCACTGGGAATCGCCGCTCGGAACGCCCGCTGTGCATGTGGCGTTGGCAGTGCTCTCGTCGGACGCCGAGCGGCTCGAAGCGCTCGCGGAACGGGCGCGGCGAGCGCAGGAGCAGCTGCCCGGTATCGAGCTGATCTGGCGGCAGGACTGCTACCAGCTGCCGACGGGACGGACGTCGTTCGGCTTCAAGGACGGGATCGGGCAGCCGGCGATCGAGGGCAGCGGCATCCAGCCCACGAATCCGATGGAGCTCCCGATCAAGCCGGGCGAGTTCATCCTCGGGTATCCGGACGAGACGGCATCGTTGCCACAGATCCCGACGCCTTCCGTGCTCGCACGCAACGGCACGTATTTCGTGTTTCGCAAGCTTCACACCCGCGTTGCGGCATACCGCCAGTACCTTCGCGATCGCGCCGCTTCGCGCGACGAGGAGGCATTGCTCGGAGCGAAGATCGTCGGGCGCTGGCAGAGCGGCGCGCCGCTCGCGGTCGCTCCCGATGAGGACGAACCTGAGCTCGGCGCGGACGCGGCCCGGAACAATGCCTTCCTCTACGGCGATGATCCGCGGGGATTCAAGTGCCCGGCCGGTGCGCATGCACGTCGGGCGAATCCGCGAGATGCGCTCGACGGCGAGGGCAGCGTCAACGTGCGACTGCATCGCATGATCCGACGGGGCACGAGCTACGGGCCCGACGCTGCCCGACGGCGTGCTCGAGGACGACGGCCAGGAGCGGGGCATCATCTTCGTCTTTGCCGGCTCGCACATCAAGCGCCAGTTCGAGTTCGTCAAGACCCAGTGGCTGAACGACGGGATCTTCATCGGCGCCCCGCAGGAAGCCGATCCGCTCGTCGGCCGCCCCACTGGTTCGGGCGTGTTCACGATTCCGAAGCGGCCGATCAGGCGCCGGTTGCAGGACATGCCGCCGTTCGTTGTCACGCGAGGCGGCGAATACTGCTTTGCCCCCGGCCTGCGAGGCCTGCGCTGGCTCGCAGAGCTCGACACGTGAGGAGACGCCGTGGCATCAAGCTCGACATCGACCGATCGCTGGAAAGCCCTCGACTTCGGGCCCCCTTCGGAAGGCGGGGACGAACCCGATGATCCCGTACTGACTGAGTATCTCGGCGACGGCGCGATCGCCGTGATCACCCTGAACCGCCCGCACGCAGACAACGCAATCACCACCGAGATGGGCGCTCGCCTCACCGACGTCCTGGAGTCGATTGCGGTGCGACCGGCAGTGCGCGTTGCCATCATCACCGGTTCCGGCACTCGTGCCTTCTCCGTCGGCAGCGACCTCCGACAACGCAAGAGCATGACGAAGGAAGACTGGCTTCGGCAACGTCAGGATTTCGATCGAACGCTGTACACGCTGCGAGAGCTGCGAACGCCGATCTTCGCGGCCGTCAACGGCATCGCCTACGGCGGCGGCTCGGAGATCGCGCAGAGCACCGACTTCATCATCGCATCCGAGACCGCGACATTCGGCCAGCCCGAGGCGATGATCGGTCTGTCGGCGGGCGGCGGCTCACCGGTTTTCCTGCCCCGCGTGCTCCCGCCCGGCAAGGCGATGCAGATGCTGCTGACCGGCGATCCGATCACCGCCCAGGAGGCCCACCGCCTCGGCATGGTCAACGAGGTCCACCCGCAAACCGAGCTCATGAATGCGGCTCGCAGGATCGCCGAGAAGATCGCGAGCAACTCCCCAACCGCCGTGCAGGCGGTGAAACGCGCGGTGCGCCTGGGCCAAGGCCAACCGACCGAGCAGGCAATCGCGATCATGATGGAAGCCCATTGGCGCTCGGCGGTGCACCCCGACCGGATCGAGGGCATCGGCGCATTCAACGAGGACCGCGACCCGATCTTCCAAGACCCTGACTACTAGACGCAGAAAAGCCGTCGATCCGAGGAGACCCGACAGTGACTTTGGCAGATGATCTGGAACGCGAACGCGCAGCGCTGACGATGATCCACGGTCAGCCATTCAACGCCGAGGCACCGCCCGAGGCGCTGGAGACCGACGTCACCCCGACGGAGCTGCACTACATCCGCAGCAACTTCCCGGTCCCCGATCACGACGGCCGGATCGAGCTCGGCGGCGCGGTCGAGCACCCCCTCACGCTCAGCCTCGACGACTTGAAGGCGATGCCCGCGATCGAGCGAGTCGTGACCCTCGAGTGCGCCGGAAACGGGCGGCTTGCCATGCGGCCGCTGCCGGCCGGCGAGCCGTGGGGCGACTACGCCGTCTCAACAGCCTCCTGGAAGGGAGCGCTGCTGCACGAGGTGATCGAGCGAGCCAAGCCGCTCGACACCGGGGTCGAGGTGCTTTTCGCCGGCGTCGATCACGGGTCGTACATCCTGGACCCCGTGCTGAAGGACATCGATGCCTCCGACCTCTACTTCGAACGGTCGTTGACGCTCGTGCACGCTGCCGACCCGGCTGCCGAGATCATGATCGCCTACGAGATGAACGGCGAACCGCTCAACCCTGATCACGGCGCGCCGGTGCGGCTGATCGTGCCGCACTGGTACGGCGTCGCCTCGGTCAAATGGCTGAAGCGCATCGAGGTGCTGACCCAGCCATTCATCGGGGAGTTCGAAACCGGGCACTACATGTACCAGTGGGCCGATCGGCCGCCCGAGCGCGTGACGGTGATGCGGCCGCGAGCGCGCATCACCGTCCCGCGCCGGGGAGCGACGATCGACGGTGGCGCGAAGCAACTCGTCCGCGGGAAGGCCTGGTCGGGGACCGGGCCGGTGACGAATGTCGACATCAGCCTCACCGGGGAATCGGACTGGCTGCCGGCGCACCTGGAAATACCCAAAGGTCCATACCAATGGCAGAACTGGTCGTTCGAATGGGAACCCACAGAACCCGGGCGCAAGACGCTCCGCGCACGTGCCACCGATGCGGGGGGAAACGTCCAACCGGAAGTCCCCATCTGGAACAGGCTGGGCTACGGCAACAACGCCATCGAGGTCATCTACATCGACGTGCGCTGACCCGAGCGAGCCTTACAGCGCCGTAATCCTGCTCTGAGACACTGGTGGGATGCGCTCACCCCGGATCCTTGCCGTCGCCTCCGCGGTCGATCTCGACTTCCGGTACGGCTGCACCCCGGCGTGGTGGCAGCTCTGGAAGGGCCTCTACGAGGAAGGGGCCGACCTCGTCGTCACCCCGTACCGCGGCCGGCCGATCGAGTCGCCCTGGTGGCGCACGGCGCCGAACCCGACCTACGTCGAGGGCGAGTCGTTCGCCCGCGTCCGCGACGCGGTCGCGCGCGTGAAGGGCGACACGCTTCTGCGCCGCGCCGAGGACAACCCGGAGGACGGCTTCGGCGAGCGGATGACGCGCGAGGCCGTCTGGCGCTGGGTGACCCCGCGCTGGAAGAAGCACCTCGACCGGCTCGTCGCCCGGGAGCGTCCGGACGCGATCGTCGTCTTCACCGTGCCCATGGCGCATCTCCGTGGCATTCCGACGTACCTGCGCGAGCGGTACGGCATTCCGATCGTCTTCTACGACGGCGACGTCCCGATGAGCCTGCCAGAGTTCGGCGGCATGGACACGGGGTTCAACTGGTATCACGACGCGGATCCGTCGGAATACGACCTGCTCGTCTCCAACTCCGAAGGCGGTCTCGAGCGTCTGCGGGAGCTCGGCGCCCGACGCGCCGAGGCGATCTTCTGGGGCGCCGATCCCGAGTTCTTCGCGCCGCAGGCGGTCGACAAGTCGATGGACGTCTTCTTCTACGGCTACGGCGACAAGTTCCGGCGCGAATGGGTCGAGGCGATGGTCGGCGAGCCGTCGCGCGCGCTTCCCGACGTGGACTTTGCGCTGGGCGGTCGAGACTTCCAGGCGGACACCGGCAACGCACGGCTGATCGGCGACGTCCCGTTCAACGTTTTCGGGCGCGCCATTTCGAGCGCGCGCGTCAACCTGTGCATCACGCGCCGCTCGCACGCAACCGTCTACGCGTCGTCGTCGTGCCGCCCGTTCGAGCTCGCGTCGGCCGGTGCCGCGATCGTCGCGAATCCGTACAACGGGATCGAGCGCTGGTTCGAGCCCGGGTCGGAGCTGTTGCTCGTCGACGATGCGCAGACGAGGCGACCGACGCGTACCGCGACCTGCTCGCCGATCCCGCCCAGGCGGAGGAGCTCGGGCGGCGTGCTCGCGAGCGGGTGCTCGACGAGCACACCTACCGGCACCGGGCGCGGCGGTTGCTCGAGTTGATCGGTCTCCGAGCGCAGGCCCATGTCGGCTGACGGCGGGCGCCGCATCGCGATCGTCCCGGCGTTCAACGAGGAGCGCAACATCGGGCGCGTGCTCGACGAGCTGCGGGCCTTCGACCCGCAGCTCGAGGTCGTGGTCGTCTCCGACGGCTCGCTCGACCGCACAGCCGAGGTCGCGGCCGAGCACGGCGCGCACGTCGTCCAGCTTCCGTTCAACCTCGGGATCGGCGGCGCCGTGCAGACCGGGTTTCGCTACGCGCGCGACAACGGGTACCAGCTCGTCGTCCGCTGCGACGGCGACGGCCAGCACGACCCGTCGGAGCTGCCGAAGGTGCTCGCGCCGGTGCTCGCGGGCGAGGCCGACATCGCCGTCGGCTCACGCTTCGCCGGCGGCGAGGGGTATCGCTCGTCGGCGACCCGCCGCGTCGGCATCCGCCTGCTCGCGCTCGTCGTCTCGGCGATCGCACGTCAGCGCGTCACCGACACGACCTCCGGCTTCCAGGCGCTGAACCGGCGCGCGCTCGAGCTGTTCGCGGCCGACTACCCGCACGACTATCCGGAGGTCGAGGGCATGGTGATGACGATCAAGCACCGCCTCACGCTCGTGGAGGTCCCGGTGCGGATGCGTGAGCGCGAGCACGGCCGGTCGTCGATCACCGCGCTGCGCTCGGTCTACTACATGGCTGAAGGTCTCGATCGCGCTCTTCGTCGGGCTCTTCCGGCGGAGCGTGGTGCCGGCGGAGGACGTGTGATCCTCGCAGCGCAGACGCCGCTGAAGGTCTCGATCGCGGCGACGTTCGCCTCGGTGCTCCTGCTGCTCGTCGTCTTCGAGTTGATCCGGTCGCGACGCCTGCAGGAGCGCTACGCGCTGCTCTGGCTGCTCACCGGGACCATCCTCGTCGTGCTCTCGGCCTGGCGCGGCGGGCTGAACACGATCGCCGGCTGGTTCGGTGTGCGTGGCTATCCGCCCGCCGTGCTGTTCGCGGTTGGGCTGCTGTTCGTGATCCTCGTGCTGCTGCACTACTCGACGGTGATCTCGCGCCTGTCGGATCAGAACGTCGTCCTCGCCCAGCGGCTCGCGCTCCTCGAGACGCGGATCGCGGAGGGCGAGCGCGCTCCTACAGACTGACGCTGACGGCGGGGCCGAGCAGAGTCAACGGCGAGGAGGGGTGCGGGTCGCGCCTGCTCGAGCCACGCGACGGCCGAACGGGCCTTGCTACGCAGGCGCATGAAGCTGCGCTGAGCTGCGATACCAGCTGATCGTTCGCTGCAGCCCGTCGCGCAACGGTGTCCGAGCCGTGAAGCCGAAGAGCCGCTCGGCACGGCTCGCGTCGAGTTGCCGCCGTGGCTGGCCGTTCGGCATCGAGGTGTCCCAGACGATCTCGCCGTCGAAGCCCGTCAGGTCGGCGATCGTCTCGGCAAGCTCGCGGATCGAGGTCTCGATTCCCGTGCCGAGATTCACCGGCTCCGCCCCGTCGTAGCTCTCGGCCGCGAGGAGCAATCCCTCGGCGCAGTCGTCGACATACAGGAACTCGCGCGTCGGCGAGCCGTCGCCCCAGAGCACGACGTCGCGCTGCGCGTCGATCATCTTCCTGATCAGGGCGGGAATGACGTGCGACGAGTCGAGGTCGAAGTTGTCGCGCGGGCCGTAGAGGTTCGCCGGCAGCAGGTAGATCGCATCGAGCCCGTATTGCGCGCGGTACGACTGCGCGCCGACGAGGATCGACTTCTTCGCGACTCCGTACGGCGCATTCGTCTCCTCGGGGTACCCGTTCCACAGGTCGTCCTCGTTGAAGGGGACCGGTGTGAACTTCGGGTATGCGCAGACGGTGCCCGCGAGGATCAGCTTCGCCACGTCGTGCATGCGCGCCTGCTCGAGCACGTGCGCGCCCATCATCAGGTTTGCGTACCAGTACCGCCCGGGGTTCTCGCGATTCGCGCCGATGCCGCCGACCTCGGCGGCGAGATGGAACACGAGCTCGGGTTTCGTATCCTCGAACAGCCGCGCGGTGTCGTCGGCGCGTGTCAGGTCGTAGTCGCGGCTGCGCGCGATCGCCACTGCGTGGCCTGCCTGCTCGAGCCGCTCGACGAGGTGCGAGCCGAGGAAGCCCCCGCCACCCGTGACGAGGACGCGGCTCACGGCTGCTCGACCCGGCCGGGCGCGAGCCAGTCGACGCGGCCGATCCAGCGCTCGCGGTTCTCCGCGAACCACCGGATCGTTCGCAGGACCCCCTCTTCCCACGACACCTTCGGCTCCCAGCCGGTCTCGCGGTGCAACTTGTCGTAGCCGACGCGCAGGGCCATCACGTCGGTGACGCCGGGCCGGAGCCGCCTCTCGTCCGTCACGACGTGCCGATCGTCGGGCCAGAACCCGTGCGCGGCGCCGGTCGCGAGGATCAGCTCGGACCAGTCGGCCATGGAGATGTTCTTGCCCTGGCCGTAGACGTACAGGTCGCCGGGGATGCCGGACGCCGCGACGGTCAGGTGCCCGCGAACGCCGTCGGTCGTGAAGCAGAAGTCCCGCAGGGGCTCGAGCGCGCCGAGCTCGACCTCCGGGCGCGTCAGTGCCTGCGTGATGATCGTCCCGGTCACGTACCGCGGGTTCTGGCGCGGGCCGTAGTTGTTGAACATACGCGTGACGACCCCGGGAACGCCGTACGCATCGTGGTAGTTCATCGTGAAGAAATCGGCCGCGACCTTGGCGGTCGCGTAGATCGACTTCGGATTGATCGGTGACCGCTCGTGCAGGATCAGGCCGCCGAGCTCGTCGAAGTCGTGCTGGTCGGACACAGCCTCGTGCACGTTGCCGTACTCCTCCGAGGTGCCGGCCGTGTCGAACTTCTCGAGCTCCACACCGTGGTCGACGACCGACTGCAGCAGGTTGAGCGTGCCGATCGTGTTCGTCATCACGGTCTCGTACGGCCTGTGCCACGACTCCCCGACGTGCGCCTGGGCTCCCAGGTGGAAGATGAAGGGCTTGTCGGGCGCCTGCGCGAGGTCGCGCATGAGGTAGTCGATCGACGTCTTGTCGGTGAGGTCCGCGAAGACGACGCGCAGCCGTCGCCGCACGTGGCCGATGTTGTTGAGCGCGCCCGACGAGGTGGCACGCACGAAGGCGATCACGTTCGCGTCGAGATGCACGAGCGCCTCGGTCAGGTGCGACCCCATGAAGCCGTCCGCGCCCGTCACGAGCACGGTCCGGCCGCGGTAGGCGTCGCCGAACTCGGCGCGCAGAGCGTCGAGCTCTCCTGCGGACCAGGTGGCTGTATCGTCGCCGAGCACGGATGGAGGGTAATCGTTCACGCGGTCGTGGAGCCGTTCGCAGCGGTCTTCTGACGGGGATCTCCACCGCGGCGGTCAGTGGCTCGGCCGCGGTGCTCGGTGTCATTCTCTCCCGTAAGTTTGGGCACGGCGTAAAGACTGACGGCTTCTTCGCCGCCTACGGGCCGTACCTCGCGCTGGTGCTCGTCGCCGGGTCGCTGCGCGTGATCGTCCTGCCGCGCTTCGCGGCCGCGCGGGCAGCAGGGCGGCTGCCGCAGGAGGTGGGTGCCTGGGCAGCGCCGCTCGCGCTCCCCGCGGGGCTCGTCGTGGCCGTCGCGATCATCTGGCCCCACGCGATCGCGGACGCGCTCACCTCCGACCCACAGGCCCGCGCGTACGCCGCCCTGCTGCTGCCCTGGATCGTCCCCTCCGCGGTCGCCCAGATCTACGGCGGACTCGTCGCGAGCGCGCTCGCCGCCCTCGACAACTACGACTGGGCCGCATTCGGATTCGCCTTCGGGTCGATCGCCGGCGTCGTGCTCACGCTCGTCCTCATCGGGCACGGCTTGATCGCGCTCGGCTGGGGGCTGGCGCTGAACGGTGCGCTCTCGCTCGCGATCCCACTCGCAGCCCTGCTCGCGCGGCGCGGTCTCGGACGTCCGGACGGCCCGGCCTGGGGGCGCCTGCTCGAGCTCGGTGAAGGGGTCGCGGTCCCGATTGCCCTACAGGGGCTGTACGTGATCGGCTACCGGTTCGCGTCGGGGCTCGGTGCCGGCCGCGCGACCACGTTCTCCTACTCGTACCTGATCGCAGCGTTCCTCGTCTCCGTGACGGCCGCGTCGATCGCGCTCGTCGCGACGGTTCCCTTCGCCCGCGAGGGATCGTCACCCGAGCGCGCCGCCCACCACATCGTTGCGATCTCGTGGTTGTCGCTCGTCCCGATCGGCGCTGCCGCCGGCGTGTTCGCGCTCGCAGGTGAGGGCGTCGTCCGGCGCGTGCTCGGCTCGAGCTACGGCGGCGGGACGGGAGCGGAGCTCGGACGCCTCGTCGCGTACCTCGTGCCGTGGATGATCGCGTCGGTGGCGCTGACCGTCGCCTACCCGCTCGTGTTCGTGAAAGGCCGCGGCCGCTGGCTCCCCGCGCTCGCGGTGGCTGCGCTTGGCATTCAGGTGCTCGTCGAGTGGGGAGCCCGGGCTGCGTTCGGGCTTGCGGGTGTCGCCGCCGGGCTCGCGCTGTCGACCGCGGCCGTCCTCGTTGTGCTGCTCATCTCGCTCGGCGCGCTTCGCCGCGTCGTGGCCGGTGTCGCGCTCGCTGCGCTCGTCTGCGGCGGTCTCGCGCTGCTCGCATTCGGGCTGCTCGCGCATCGTTCTCGGGCCGGTCGCCGCGTCGGCGGTCGGGCTCCTCCTCTACATCGCGGCGCTCGGTCTCTGGCGGCCGAGCGGACTGCGACACGCGTGGGCATACCTGCGCACGTTGCAGTAGCGTCCGCGCCGTGCTCGGGCGCCTGAAGGAGCTCGTCCGCCGTCTCGGCCGGACGTCGCTCGGAAAGAATGCGATCCACACCGCGGTCTTGCCGGACCCGGCGTCGATGCGCTTTCCCAATGTCGGGGACTGGCCCGCCGGCGTCCGGGGCTTCGAGGACCTCGCCTTCCTCTTCTCCTCGAACCAGCTCAATCACGGCGTCGCATCGCTGCAGATCGACGAGGCGGCGCTGCTCTACCGTCTCGGGCGCGACGCGACGACCGGCCCGCTCGCCGAGATCGGTCGCTTCAAGGGAGGCAGCACGTTCGTCTTCGCGTCGGCGATGCCGGCGGGCGTCGAGCTCTGGTCGTACGACTTCCACGTCGCGCTCCGTGCGGACATGCCCGGCGCGCAGCTCGACGCCGAGCTCTCCGACGCGCTCGAGAGATACCACCTCGCGCAGAAGGTGCATCTGCTCGTCGCCGACTCGCGGATCGCCGATCCGCCGCCCGCGCCGATCGAGGTCCTCTTCATCGACGGCGACCACTCGTACGCCGGCGCGAAGGCCGATTTCGAGCGCTGGGGGGCCTTCGTGAAGCCGGGTGGGCATCTGCTCTTCCACGACGCCGTCGACACGGGCGGTTACGGCAACCATTACCCCGGCGTCGTGCGGCTGATCTCGGAGATCGGCGCCGGTTGGGACCGGCAGCCGAATGCCGGCTCGATCGCGCACTTCATCAAGAGCGCGTGAACCTCGTCGCGGTCGTGCTCAACTGGAACGGCGGTGATGACACCATCGCCGCGCTCGACTCGCTCGCCGGTCTGCCGGCGATCTGCGTCGACAACGGTTCGACCGACGGATCGGACGACGTCGTTGCGGAGCGCCTCCCGGAGGTCGAACTGGTACGCACCGGTGCGAACCTGGGCTTCGCAGGGGGCAACAACGTGGGCATCCGTCGGGCGCTCGAACAGGGCGCCGACTGGGTGCTGCTGCTGAACAACGACGCAGTCGCTGAGCCCGGCCTGTCGGACGCGCTGGCGGCGGCCGCGGCGGCGCGGCCCGACGCAGGCCTGCTGGCCTGCAAGATCCTCTTCCCGGACGGCGTGACCGTGCAGTACGCGGGCGCGTCGTTCAACGCGCGGCTCGGTTACTCCGGCCGTGTCGACGTCGATGGCCTCGACGAGCTCCGCGACGTCGGTCGCGCTGACGGAGCGGCGCTCGCGATCTCGCGCGCCGCGCTCGAGCGGGCGGGACTGCTGGACGAGACGCTCTTCCTGTACGTCGAGGACGTCGAGTGGTCGCTGCGAGTGCGGCGCGCAGGCTTCGCGGTCGTGCTCGTCCCGGATGCACGCGTGCGGCACAAAGGATCGACGGCGTCGGGCGGGCGGTCGTCGACGACCAACCTCTACTACGACACGCGCAACACGATCGTCGTGTCGGAGCGGTACGCCCCGTTGCCGCGAGGCCTGCGCGCGCTCCGGCGCGGCGTGGTCGTCAGCGCGCATCTCGCGCAGTCGGTGCGCCACCCGTCACGGGTCGCGGCCGCGCAGGCAGTGCTGCGGGGCTGGCGCGACGCCCGCGCAGGGCGACTCGGTCAGAGAAGCTCGCGGTAGACCGCTTCGGTCGCGCGCGCCGTCGCAGCCCACGAGAACCGCGGCCGCGCGTGCGATCCCCGCTCGACCCACGGGTCGGGGTCGGCGAGCACGTCGAGCACCGCGTCGGCGATCGCACGCGGATCGTGGGGATCGAAGAGCCGCGCGGCGTCGCCCACTGTCTCCGGCAGCGCGGCGGCGTTCGAACATGCGACCGGGCAGCCACACGCCATCGCTTCGAGCGGCGGCAGGCCGAAGCCCTCGTAGAGCGACGGGAAGACGAGCGCCGAGGCCCGCTGCAGCAGGTCGACCAGCATCGTCCGGAGCCAGATGCCCGCGCGACTCGACGCCGGCGGGCAGATTGCCGTGCCCGCCGCCGCCTGTCAGCACGAGGCGGAGCTCAGGACGCTCGCGGCGCACCAGCGCGAACGCCTCGAAGAGCCTGCGCGTGGTTCTTGTGCGGCCACCGGCGCGCCGGATAGAGCAGGAACGGCTCGCGCTCGGTCCGCCCGGGATGCAGGCGCGCGTGGTCGAGCCCCTGCGGGACGACGCGAACCCGCTCTGGCTCGATGCCGAGGCGCTCGATCGCGCCGCGACGCACGAACTCGCTGATCACGATCACACGAGCTGCGCCGCGGACCGACCGGTGCCAGGCGACCCGGCGAAAGGCCCGCTCGCTCCGCGGGAACATCGACGGCAGGTCGAGGTGCTGGAGGTCGTGCAGCGTCACGACGCTCGGCTGGTCGACCGTCGGGATGCGGATCGTCAACGGGTAGTGCACGACCTCGGTGCGTGCGAATCGCGCGCGCAGGCGGGCCGGCCGTGCGGCTGCGTCCGTCATCGCGACGAGCCGTTGCGGCAGCGACCGGGCGAGCTCGGTACTCGGAGGCGATCTCGAATGGCAGCCCTTCGCTCGCAGCAGGCGCCACCGGCGGCAGCACGACCCGATAGTCGAGCTCGCCGACGACGCGCAACGCGCCCAACAGCTCGCGAACATAGGTCTCGCTGCCGCCGAGCTCCCCGGGCACGAGGGTGAGAAGCGAGATGCCGACCATCGCGCGATCGTAGTCTGAGCCGGTGCGCGCCTTCATCGCCGTCTGCCTCGCGACGATCACGTCGACCCTCTACGCACTGTCGGCGGCGCTTCAGGCGCTCGAGGCGCGCGATGCTCCCGCGTCCTCGGCGCTGCGCGCATCGCTGCTCGCGCGACTCGTGCGACGGCGCGTCTGGTTGCTCGGTGCACTCGCCGGGCTCGTCGGCTGGGCGCTCCAGGCGGTCGCGCTCGGGCTCGCCTCGGTCTCGCTCGTTCAGCCGGCTCTCGGCCTCGGGCTGATCGTGCTGCTCGTGCTGGGAGCGCATATGCTCGGCGAGACCGTCGGCGCCCGCGAGATCGGCGGAGCGATCGCGATCGCAGGCGCCGTCGCCGTGCTCGGTTTCACAGCGCCGGCGCAGACCGGCTCATTCACCTCGGGCGGCACCTGGGCCGTCGGAGTGGCACTCATCGTCGTCGCTGCGCTCCCGTATGCACTGCGGCTGCTCGGGCGCGCGGGAGGGCTCGCCACGAGCATCGCCGCCGGGCTCGGCTGGGCGTGGGTGGGGCTCGGCACCGCGCTCCTCGATGTGTCGGTCGCCGACCGCGCTTCGTCGTCGCGCTCGCCTGGGGCGCCGGCGTCGCTCTTGCGAGCTGGTCGGCACTGCTCGCGGAGATGACCGCGCTGCAGGCGTGGCCCGCGACGCGGGCGATCCCGGTCTGCTTCGCGCTCGAGATGGCGGTGCCGGCCGCCCTCGCGCCCCTGCTGACCCACCACGGCTTCGGGCCGCTCTACGGCGTGCCGTTCGTCCTCGCTCTCGCAGTCGCCTGCGGCGGCGCGGTGGTGCTCGGAAGCTCGCGCTCGGTCGCCCGGGCCGTGGTGCCGCCTACAGCCGGTGCGCTTGACTAGCGGGCGGTCATCGAGTTGAAGGCGTTGCGCATGAACCGCTGCAGCGGGTGGCTGACGAGGCCGTGCCCTTGATCGGGGTTGAGCTTGAAGTCGTCGAGGCCCCATGAGAACTGGTGCGAACCACTCGCGAAGACCATTGCGCCCGACGGCGCGACGTAGCGGGTCGAGTCAGCGTTTCCGGACTTGTCTCCTCCCAGTTCGCGGTGGAAGAAGACAGTGAGCGGATGGCCACATGACGACGCTGCCGTCTGGTTCCCAGGAATCGTGTCCGACTCGACGCTGACGAGGCCATGCAGCGTCGTCGCTGCAGTGAAGCCGGTATTGCGCATCCACCTGTCGTTGAGCGACGACCGAACGACCGAGTAGTCACCCGGCTGCCAGTTGAGACCGACACCCTGGTGCTGGATGCCGATCAGTCCGCATTCATATCTCGGTGGCGTCAGCTCCCGGAACATCGCGGTCTTGCCAAGCGGGTCAGGATTCGGGTCGTAGAGCGACTTGTACGACATCACTGTCCGCCCGCCATCTTCCATGTGCACCTGCCAGTACGCGTCGTTTGCGCCCATGAACGCGAGGTTGACGCCATGGTCGCGCGCCGTCTCGAAGCCGTCGCGCATCGTGCGTGACCAGTACTCGTCGTGCCCGGCGACGACGATGAGCCGGTGTCGCAACAGCGATGTGGGCCTCAGGTCGGTCGCGACGTCTGTCTGGTACGACACGTCCCACCTGTTCCGCTCGATGTAGCGCACGAGTGGCAACTCCCACCCGAGCGGGCCCTGGCCGCCCGGTCCGTACCAGGCGTACGGCCGGTCGAACGACACCCGACGCGCCCGTGGGCCGAGGCCGGGGAAGTCGTAAAGACTTCGGCCGCCCCAGCTGTTGTAGGCCTGCCAGGTGTTCACCGGCACCTGCACCAGCATGGCCGAGCGGCTCCGCGGCTGACGCACGATCACATATGTCGTCGCGGATGCACCGGCGTGCGTCCCACTTGTGAGGAGCGCGCGAAACAGGTAGTAGCCACTGACCCAGCCTGGCCCGACCACGACCGTGTCCGTCGTCGGCCACCCGGCAACGATTCGTCCATCGCCATCGGGTGGCGGGATCGGCTGGGGCGAACCCTGCTCGTCCAGACGACAGCCCGGGCTGCAGCCGACCTCCCGGGCTCCGACGCCGTGATACCAACCAAGCCGGTAAACGACGAGCCGGTAGCGGGCTGTCGGCGTCGTGCTGACATGAACATCGACTGTGTCCCCCGGCAGAGCATCCGTGCGCCCGGCGTAGATCTCGATCGCCCGATTGGTCGCGACCGGTCCGAGCCAACCCGGCGTGCCGCCACGCTCGTTCTCCAAGGCGACCGCCGGCCGGCGTGGCGCGATTCGGAACGCGGCCCGACCGTCGCTGCCGGCACGGGCAGAGGCAATGCACACCGCCGAGGCAACTGCGAGCCCCGCCGCAGGCAGCCTTACGCTCATGACCGCACAGTACTCCGGCGAGATCGTCAAAGTCCATGCGCTTACAGAGCCGTAATGCGCGATCTTTACACTCCGCGCATGCCCGAGGGTGAGGAGACGACGGACGTCGCCGCACTCTTCGCGCGCCTGAAAGAGGAGATTCACGCAGCCGGGCCGCGCGGCTCGGACGTGCCGCCCGCGCAGGTGCGCCTCTCGGTTCGCGACCAGGCAGAGCGGATGTGGCCTATCTCAGCCGAGCGCCCGATCGTCGGGAAGGGCGGCTTCGTGAAGTCGATCCTGCGCCGCTGCATGCGCTGGTACGTCGAGCCGGCGTTCGCCGACCAGCGCGCGTTCAACGATGCGGTTCTCAAGCTGATCGACGACCTCGACGAACGTCTGCAGCGGCTCGAGACGAAATGAGGGTGGCCGTGTGCGCGCCGCAGGTGCCCTTCGTTCGGGGCGGTGCGGAGCTGATGGCCGACGACCTGGTCGCGGCACTGCGTCGTCGCGGCCACGAGAGCGAGCTCGTGACGATCCCGTTCAAGTGGTATCCCGGTACCCGCGTGCTCGACCAGGCGTTTCTCTGGCGGCTCGTCGACCTCACCGAATCCGACGGACGTCCGATCGACCGCGTGATCGCGACGAAGTTCCCGGCCTACTGCGTGCGCCATCCCAACAAGGTCGCGTGGGTGCTGCATCAGTTTCGGCAGGCCTACGACTACGACCGGACCGAGCTCGGACAGTTCTCCGAGTCCCCCGAGGACCGCGCGACACGACGCGCGGTCGAGCGGCTCGACGCGGTTTCGCTCGGCGAGGCACGCCGCGTGTTTGCAACGTCGCGCAACGTCGCCGACCGCCTGCAGCGGTTCAACGGCGTCGACGCGGAGGTGCTGCCGCACCCGCCGCAGACGCTCGCCTATCGCACCGCCGAAGCCGAAGGCTTCGTGCTCTCGGTCAACCGCCTCGACCGCGCGAAGCGCATCGACCTGCTGATCGAGGCCGCCAAGGCCGAGCCGACCCTGCACATCGTGATCGCCGGCGAGGGGCCCGACCGCGAGCGCCTCGAGCGGCTCGCCGCCGGGCTGAATGGGCAGGTCGAGTTCGCCGGGCGCGTCGACGACGAGCGACTCGCCGATCTGTACGCCCGCTGCCTCGCCGTCTACTACGCCCCGGTCGACGAGGATTTCGGCATGGTCCCCTACGAGGCGTTCCTCTCGTCGAAGCCGGTGCTGACGACGACCGACGCGGGCGGCCCGCTCGAGGTCGTGCACGACCGCAGCACCGGTGTCGTCGTCGCCCCGGAGCCCGCAGAGCTGGCACGCGCCGCCGCCTACCTCGCCGCGCATCGCGACGAGGCCAGGAGCTGGGGCCTCGCGGGCAAGGCCGTCGCGGAGCGTGTCACGTGGGATGCCTGCGTCGACGCGCTCCTCGGGTGACCGTGAAAGTCGCCTACTACTCGCCGTCGCCGGAGTCGCGCTCGGGGATCGCCGATTACTCGAATCTGCTCTTGCCGGCGTTGCGTGAACGCGTGGAGGTCGTCGTTGCCCAGGCCGGGAAGCGCGCGCCGGATGCGGACGTCGCGATCTACCACATCGGCAACGATCCGGACGCGCACGGCTGGATCCTCGATGCGTTGCAGCGCCGGCCGGGCGTTGTGGTTCTGCACGAGTACGTGCTCCATCATCTGATTGCCGGGACGACGATCGGACGAGGCAACGGGCGCGCGTATCTCGACGCGATGGAGCGCGAGCTCGGCGTCGCCGGCCGGCTGCTGGGGCTCGGAGTCCTCGACAACCTGCTGCCGCTCCTCTGGGAGACGCAGCCGGAGCGCTTTCCGCTCTCGGGTGTCGTCCTCGACCGCGCCCGCGGCCTGGTCGTCCACTCCCGTTACGTCGCCGAGCGCGCGCAGGCTGCCGGGTACCGCGGGCCGCTCTGGCGGATCCCCCATCCGGTTTGGCCGCCGGTCGACGTCCGACCCGCGACCGACGTGGCGGGCGATCCCCTGATCGGCTGCTTCGGCTTCCTGAACATGAACAAGCGGATCCCGCAGCTGCTCGAGGCGTTCGCCTCGCTTCGCCGCGACCGTCCTGGCGCCCGGCTCCTGCTCGTCGGCGCCTCGGGCGAGCGATTCGACGTCGGCCGGCGGCTCGAGCGTCTCGGCCTCACGGAGGGCGTCGAGCGCCTGGACTACGTCCCGGAGGAGCGGATGTGGTCGCTGATGGCCGCGTGCGACGTGCTCGTGAACCTGCGCTACCCGACGATGGGGGAGACGTCGGGCTCGGTGATTCGGGCATTGTCGCTCGGGAAGCCGCTGCTCGTCTCCGACGTCGGCTGGTTCAGCGAGCTGCCCGACGACGCCGTCCTCAAGGTGCCGGTGGACGAGCACGAGGTGAGGGTGATCGAAGCTGCGCTCGGCGTCGCCGCCGACCACGGCGCGTCACTCGGCGCGGCCGCCCGCGCGTACGTCGAGCGTGAGCACGCACTCGCGGCGACCGCCGATGCGTACGTCGCCGCGCTCGAGGTGGCAGCCGGCGGCGACGCGGTGAACGACGCGGTGCTCTGGCGAATCGCCGAAGCGGCCGCCGAGGCCGGCATCGACGATCCCTCAGCGCTCGCCCGCGCCGCCCGCGAAGCGGGAATCGTGTCGTGATCCCGTGGCAGGTTCGTTGCACTTCCGTGCGCGTGTCTGACACCACCCGGATCCCGCATCACCACAGGCTTCGGTGGAGTCTTCGTCGCACTTCCGTGCGCGTGTCTGACACCGGCCATGTCCTGTCTGACCCCAGCCGGATCCCGCATCGCCGCTGGCCCCTGTGGAGCGTTCGTGGCACTTTCGTGCGCGTGTCTGACACCGGCCGTGTCCTGAGGGGCGAGTTGGCGTGAGCGCGGTGGCGGGTGGGCGCTCGCGCGTGCTCGGCGTGCCGCCGGGGGTCTGGGTCGGCGCGATCGTCGTCGCCTCGTCGGCCGTGCGGATCGCGCTTGCCCACCGGGTCGTGACGCCGTGGATCATGGTGGACGAGCTCATCTACTCGGAGCTCGCGAAGTCACTCGCGGCGAACGGTCATTTCCTCGTGCGCGGAGTGCCGAGCAACGGGTACGGCTTCGTCTACCCGGCGCTGATCGCGCCCGCGTTCCGGCTCTTCGCGTCGGTGCCTCGCGCCTATGCCGCGGCGAAGGACATCAACGCCGTGGTGATGTCGCTCGCAGCCGTGCCTGCCTACCTGCTCGCGCGCCGCCTGGTCGCGCCGTTCCCCGCGCTCGTCGCGGCCGCCCTTGCGCTTCTGATCCCGTCGCTCCTCTACACCGGGATGTTGATGACGGAGAACGCGTTCTACCCGCTCTTCCTGCTCACCGCCCTCGTGCTCGTGCTGACCCTCGAGCGGCCGACGCCGCTCCGCCAGCTCATCCTGCTCGGACTGTGCGCAGTCGGATTCGCCACCCGTGCGCAGGCGATCGCCTTCGTGCCGGCGGTGCTCGTCGCGCCGGTGCTGCACGGCTGGATCGAACGTGATCTGAGGACGCGGCTCCGCCGGTTCAAGACGCTCTACGGCGTGGCCGGCGGTGCGGTCGTGCTGGCGCTCGTCGCGACGGTCGCGCGTGGACGCTCACCGTTGACGCTGCTCGGCGCCTACCGCGCAGCGGCGCACAGCGGCTACACCTTCGGCGAGGTCAGCCGTTACCTCCTCTGGCATGTCGCCGAGCTCGACCTCTACGTGGCGATCGTGCCTTTCGCCGCGCTGCTCGCCCTGTGGTTCGCGCCGCGCAGCGCGAGCGCGGCCGCCCGCGCCTACGCCGCGGCGACGATCCCGCTCTTCGTCTTCTTTCTCGCCGAGGTCGCGGCCTTTGCCTCCACCGAGTCGGGACGGATCGAGGAGCGCAACGATTTCTATCTCGTGCCTCTGCTGCTGATCGCGCTTGTCGCGCTCTCGGGTGACCGCGTCATCTCGCGTGCTCGCCGCCCGGTACTCCTCGGCGCGCTCGTCGCCGGCCTCCTGCCGGTCGCGGTGCCGTTCGCGCGGTTCGTCAACCCCTCGGCCGTCTCCGACACGTTCGGCCTGCTGCCGTGGTGGTGGCTCCAGGACCAGGGGATCCATTTCGGCGCCCTGCGGTTCGTCGCGCTCGGCGTCGGTCTCGTCGCCGCCGTCGCGTTCGTCGTCGTCCCACGCCGGTTTGCGCTCGTCTTCGCAGCATTCGCGGCGGTCTTCTTCGTCTGCTCGACCGTGGTGGTCGAGAATGGGCGGCACGGAATCCACCAGACAGCAGTCGGCAGCCTGTGGGCGGGGATCCGGGTCGCTCATCCGGACTGGATCGACCGCGCGGTCGGCCGCGACGCGCACGTCGCGTTCGTCTGGCACTACACGGGTGAGACGCGGCCGCTCTGGAACAACGAGTTCTTCAACCGCAGCGTCGGTGACGTGTACACCGTCAACGGGCCCGACGCGGCCGACGGCGGGCTGCCGGAGACGCCCGTGCACGAGCGCGCCGACGGCGCGCTCGTCGCTGCCGATGGCACGCCGCCCCGTGTCCGCTACGCCGTCTCGTACACCGACATCGCCGGCACGAAGATCGCCAAGGATCCAGGAATCGGACTTGCTCTCTACCGCGTCAACGGGCCACTCGTCGTCCTCACACGGGTCACCGGGCTGTACGCGAACGACACCTGGTCGGGCCGTCGCGTCACCTACCGGCGCCTGCATTGCACGGGTGGCCAGTTGTCCGTTCGCCTCGGCACGGATGAGCACCTCTTCACATCGCCGCAGCTCGTGACCGCGACGATCGGCGGGAAGGTGGTGGGAAGCATTCGCGTGCAGCCGTCCGAGCAGCCTGTCTTCGGTGTGCCGCTCGAGCCCGACAGCAACGGGACGTGCAGCGTGACGTTCACCATGCAGCAGCTCCGCGTGCCCGCACAGGTGCAGCCCGGCAGCAAGGACACGCGCCGCCTCGGCGCACACTTCTTCGCACTCGACTACAGCCGATGAGAATTGCCTTCGACGTCAGCCCGCTCTCGCACGAGCGGACGGGCGTGAACAACTACATCCGAGGCTCGCTGACCGGGCTCGCCGAGGTGGCGCGTCGCGCGCGGCCATGAGATCGTCGCGTTCGCGCCCACCTCACCCG
The DNA here is from genome assembly GCA_963817765.1 of uncultured Thermoleophilia bacterium. Classification (GTDB taxonomy): domain Bacteria; phylum Actinomycetota; class Thermoleophilia; order Gaiellales; family Gaiellaceae; genus PALSA-600. The sequence goes on from CAWFPX010000011.1 coordinate 112,274, forward strand.
CCGGGAAGCGCGTCATACCCGAGGCGCTCGCCGGCCTCGATGTCGAGCTGAAGCTCGTCTCGCTCCCGGGTGCGCACGGCTGGCGCACTGCCTGGTCGGTCGCCGGTCACCCGGCAGCCGAGCGGTGGCTCGGCCCGTTCGACGTGCTGCACTTCACCGACTGGATGTACCCACCGCAGCGGGCCGGTGTGCGGGCGACGACGATTCACGATCTCGTCCCCCTGCACCATCCAGAGTGGACGACGAGGCGGACGCAGGCGATGCACCGGCGGAAGTACCGCAACGCCGCCCGCACCTGCGACGTCGTCTTCGCGAACTCGGCGTTCACCGCCGACGACTTTGCCGAGACACTCGCCTTCGCGCGCGAGCGTGTGCTCGTTGCGAGCCCAGGCGTGGGCGCGGAGTTCGACGCGGCCGGCGAGGCTGCCGACCTCGGTGCGCCGTATCTCTTGACGGTCGCGACACTCGAGCCGCGCAAGAATCTCGGCACGTTGGTCGAAGCGTTCGGGCTGCTCGCCGACGACGGTCTTTCACTCGTCGTCGCCGGAGGTGCCGGCTGGGGCGAGCAGCCTCAGCTCGACCGTCCCGGCATCGTGCGCCTCGGCCGGGTGAGCGATGCCGAGCTCGCAAGGCTCTATCGCGGCGCGACGGCCGTCGTGTATCCATCCCGCTTCGAGGGCTTCGGCATGCCGATCACCGAGGCGATGGCATCCGGCGCGCCCGTGGTCGCGTCGGCGCATCCGTCGCTGGACGAGGCGGCCGGCGATGCCGCGGTGCGCGCCGATCCCGAGAGCCCACAGGCGATCGCCGACGCGATTCGCGAGGCGATCGCACGTCGCGATGAGCTGCGCGAGCGGGGCCTCGCGCAGGCCGGGCGATTCTCGTGGCGGCGGGTTGGCGAGATCTTCCTCGAAGGCTACGAGCGATTCGCGTAGCGCTCGATACCACCGCCCTGCGCCAGACGCGCGCAGGAACGGCGCGCTACGTGGCCGGGTTGCGCGACCATCTCGACGCAGAAGTGATCGAGGTCTCGTTCGCTGCGACGTCGCGGGTGCGCTCGGTCGCGGCCGATGCACTCTGGTATCCGCGGCTGCACGCGCCGCGGGGCGCTGACGTCTTGCACTGTCCGACCTTCCGCGGGCCGTTTCGCTCAGGCGGGCCACTCGTTGTCACGGTGCACGACCTGGCGGTCCTGCGGCACCCCGAATGGTTCAACCGCTGGACTGCGGCGTATTCCCGCTTCGCGGTGCCGCGCGTCGTCGCTGCGGCCGACCGCGTGATCGCGGTCTCGGAACACACCCGGCGCGAGCTCGCGGAACTGCTCGCCGTCGACGACGCCAAGCTCAGGGTCGTGCCGAATGCCGTCGAGGATGCCTTCACCCCGGACGGGCCTCGCGCCGAGGGCGACTACGTGCTGGCGGTCGGCACCCTCGAGCCGCGCAAGAACCTGGCGCGAATCGCCGAAGCCGTGGACGGTGAGCTGCGCGTCGTCGGCGCCCGCGGCTGGGGCGGCGTTCGCCCGCCGGCCGCGGTGACCTGGCTCGGCGACGTCTCCGACGACGAGCTCGCCGCCCTCTACCGAGGCGCACGCTGCCTGGTCTACGCCTCGCTCTACGAGGGCTTCGGCATTCCGGTGGCCGAGGCGCTCGCGTGTGGCTGCCCGATCGTCACGAGCCGCGCGTCGCCGATGGAGGAGATCGCCGGCGCAGATGCGGTCTACGTCGATCCCACGGACGTCGAGTCGATTCGCGGCGGCATTCGCGCCGCGTTCGCACCAACACCACGCCGGGTCGCGACGTGGCATGACGTCGCCGCCCAGACGCGGGCGATCTACCAGGAGCTCCTGTGATTCTCCTCGATGCGGACGTCCTCGGCCGCAATCGCACCGGCGAGGAGACCTACGTGCTCAACCTCCTGCGCCAGTTACCGGTGGTGGCGCCCGATCTCGACTTCGCGCAGTGACGCGCCACCCGGAACTCGTGCCCGACGGAGTCGAGCCGATCGGTCTGCCGGCGCGTTTCCAGGAGACGCGGATGGCGTGGTCGCTACCTCGTCTGCTGCGCCGGCTCAACCCGCAGGTGGCGCACTTCCAGCACGCATTGCCGCTCAACTGGCACGGGCGTTCGGTGGTGACGGTGCACGACCTGCACTTCGAGCACGATGCGAGCGTCATGGGCCGCCTCGACCGCCTCACGTTCAAGACAGTCGTCCCGCGCGCCGTGCGCCGTGCCGACCATGTGCTCGCCGTGTCGGAGGCGACGAAGCGCGACATCGTCGACCTGTACGGCATCTCGCCCGAGAAGGTCACCGTCACTCCGCACGGCGTCGACCCTGCGTTCACGCCGGGTGCCGGTCGCACTGACGCGACCTCCGGATTTGTGTTGTTCGTCGGCGCGATTCAGGCCCGCAAGGACCCGCTCGTGGCCGCAGCTGCCGCCGCGGCCGTCGGGCTGCCGTTCGTCGCGGTCGGGCCGGAGAAGGAGCCGGAGCTCGCCGCCGAGCTTCGCGCCCGCGGCGCCGACGTGCGCGGCTGGATCGAGCAGGACGAGCTTGCACGGCTCTATCGCACGGCATCCGCGCTCATCCTGCCATCGCGCTTCGAGGGCTTTGGCGTTCCGGTGCTCGAAGCGATGGCGAGTGGCACCCCGGTCGTGCTCTCCGGCGACGCCGCGCTCGCCGAGGTCGCCGGAGACGCCGGTGTCTACGCCCAGGACGGCGACTTCGCCGCTGCGCTGCGCCGCGCGCTCGCGGAGTGGCCGCTCTGGTCGGCGGCCGGGCTCGAGCGCGCGGCGACGTTCTCGTGGGAGGAGTCGGCGCGCCGTACGGCCGACGTCTACCGGCAGGTGCTCGCGTGAGGGTCGCCGCCGTGGTCGTGTCGCACGGTCATCCGCGTGAGCTCGAGGAATCCTTGCCGGCGGTTCGCTCGCAGGTCGACGAGCTGATCGTGATCGCGAACATCCCCGGCTCCGTACCCGACGGCGTCGAAGCGCTGCACAACCGGTCGCCGCTCGGCTTCGGCGCGAACATCAACCTCGGCGTCGCGCGGACGAGCGCAGAGCTCGTGCTGTCGGCGAACCCGGATGCTGTTCCGGAGGAGGGTGCGGTCGCTGCCCTGCGCAACTTCATGCTCGACCACCCGCGCTGCGGGATCGCCGGGCCTCGCATGGTATTTCCCGACGGATCCTGGCAGCCGTCGCGCCGTCGCTTCCCCACGGTCAGCGGGACGATCGTCCGCCGGACGCCGTTGCGCCGCGTCGTCCCGCAGCGCCGCCACTTGCACCTCGACGAGTCGCCGCCGGCCGAGCCGGTGCAGGCGGACTGGATGCTCGGCGGCTTCTTGCTGTTGCGCCGCGACATGCTCGCGGAGCTCGGTGGCTTCGACGAGGGCTTTCGGCTCTACGGTGAAGACATCGACCTCGCCTACCGCGCGATGCAGGCCGGCTGGGAACGGTGGTATGTCCCGCAGGCGGTCGTCCGGCACGAGCACCAGGCGGAGACCGACAAGCATTGGCTGACGAGGCGGACGCTCTGGCACTGGGCCGGTGTCGCACGCTTCGTGCGCAAGCATCCCGAGCGACTGAGGGCACTGTGAGCGAGATCATCCCGAAGTACGACGCGATTGCCGAGCGCTACAGCGCGCACGACTACGCGAATGCCGAGCGGTACTACGCACGGCGCGCGCAGCTCGTCGTCGAGCACGGCCCACACCTCGAGCCCGGTGCCACCGTGCTGGACATCGCGTGCGGCGACGGCGGCCTCGGGCGGCACCTGCTCGCACTCGGTATCGACTACCGCGGTGTCGATGCGAGTGAGCGCATGATCGAAGTCGCGCGGCGGACGCTCGGTGATCGCGTCGTCCTCGGGACGTTCGACTACGAGCCTCCCGAGCACGTCCAGGCGACGACGATCTTCCGCTCGCTCTACCTCGTTCCCGATCGGCGCGGGTTTCTCGCCCGAGTCAGGTCGTACACGACGACGAAGCTCGTATTCGACTTCGACCCGCGTGCCTACGACGCGGGCGCGATGCTCGACGACGTTCGAGCGGCGGGCTGGTCGACCACCGAGGTGCGCCCGTTCCTGATGCCGCAGCGCGCGTCGTTGCCGAAGGCCGTTCAGGCTGCACTGTCGGCGCTCGAGCCCGTGCCCGGCGCTCGAGCGCTCACCCGTTTCCGCTTTCCGCTGCTCGTCAGCGCTTCGGCGTGAACGAGAAGCCCACCTGGACGCCCGAGGTCACGCGTGTCGCTGCCGCCGTAGTCGGACGGCCTCACCGTCGGGTCGGCCGTGACCACGGCGGCCACGGGAGGCACCGCCGCGAATCGCAGCGTCCTCGACTGGCAGTTCGGCAGGACGAGCTGCGCGACCCGTGTCGGCCGGAGCACCACCGGAGCACGTTGCTCGTTCAGCGCGACCGGGCCGACGCGAACGGTCACGTGCGTGCGCGGCGCGGTGGCGGCGCAGAACCCGGCGCGGCTGACGGTGACGGTCAGCGTCCCGCGCGTCCGCTCCGGCCCGAAGTACGCGTAGGTGCCCGTCGCGGCCGTGCCGTCGCCCGAGCCCGAGATCCAGCCGTCGTCCGAGACACCGTAGGACGCCTCCCGGAGGCGCCACGGGTGCTTGTCGATGCGGCGCAGGGTCTGTCCCGGCCGGGCGGCGACGATCGGGCCGACCAGGTTCACCCGGTCGGTGGCGACGACATACGGCAGGCCCGGGTCGCTCGTCAGCGTCCCGAAGCGGTCGGCCAGGTCGGGCGTGACCACCGGCCCTGGGCCGGGCGCCGAGCCGTCGAGCGACCAGATGTTCTTCACCGAGCGGTTCCAGAACTCGAGCAGGTTGATCCCGAGCGCCTGCCCGGACGAGATGTCCTGGCCGATGAAGGTCGTGCCCGCCTGGCCGGTGGCACGGTCGATCCAATCGAGAGGCTGCGGCAGATGCTCGGCGTAGGTCTTCGACTGCACGGCTGCGCCGCGCGAGCTCGTGATCTGCCCGGCGAGCATCCAGGTGAGCGTCATTGCGCCCGCGACGACGAGTGCGATGCGCTTCCAGCGCGCCGGGATGGCCGGCGCCCAGGCGACGAGCACGACGGCGAGCACCACGAGGCAGGCGACGGTCAGGCCGAGGCGGATCGTCGGCTGGTCCCAGTCCCACGCACGGTTCGCCAGCGTGGCCACGCCGTAGCCGGGCGCCTCGAAGTACGGATAGTCGAGCTGATAGCCGTAGTGCAGGACGAGCCAAGCCGTGAACGCGAGCGCAGCGAGCGCACCCGGGAGCCATGGGTGCCGCGAGAGGAGCCAGACGATCGTCCCGACGATCAGCAGCGGCCCGAGGTAGATGAGGTTGCGCTCCTCGATGCGGGTCGCGAAGACCGTCGAGAGGAACGCCGCCTTCACCGCGGTGTACGTCCAGACCGTGACGATCGCGGCGCCGGTGAAGGCCGCAAAGGCACGCCAGGCAGGGTCTCTGCGACGTTCGGGGATCCAGAGCGACGCCAACCCGCCGACGAACGGCAAGAGCGCGAGCCCGATCGCCAGCGCCGACGCCGCCTGCATGCCGAGTGACCACATCCGGCCGAGCCACAACTGCGTCACCGTCGCCCATTCGTGCGACGCGTGGCTGACCAGCTTGTTCAGCACGATCGCGGCGCCGACCAGCAGCACCGTGGCGCCGGCGTAGTCGGATTTGCTCCACCCGCGCCGCATGCGCTGCCCTCGCGGTCCGACGACCCAGAGCACGGCCGCCGCGAGCGCGAACGCGCCGGGAAGGACGATCAGCTCCCCGCGCACCTCGGTGGCGGCGAGATCGAGCACGATCGCGGCCACGATCCAGCGGCGTCCACCGCCCGCGAGCGCGCGGATCGTGACCCAGGCGCAGACCATGAAGGTCGGATACGCGAGCGACTCGGGCAGCAGGAAGCCCGCGTAGAAGAATGCGCTCGTGCAGAGCGACGCGAGGGCCGCGACGGTCGCCGCGCGCTTGGAGACCATGGTGCGCGCGATGAGGAAGGTCGGGATGGCGGCGAGCGCCATCACGATCGTGTTCGCATACTTGATCGCGGTGTACGCCGAGTTCGTCGAGTGGATCCACCAGCCAGGGCGCGATCAGGAACGCATAGAGCGACTTGAAGTGGATCGGCTCGCCTCGTCGCGCGGCGTGCCCGGTCGCCGCGATCGCCCGCGAGAGCTGCGACCACTCGAGCTCGTCGCTGAAGACGGTCGGCGTCTGCCGGATCGAGGCTTCCCAGAAGAGCAGCGTGAGCAGCGCGAGCAGCGCAACCGCGACGGGAATCACGGCGAGGAAGCGGTCGAGGAACGTCCGCTCGGCCGGAGGCGGCGACTTCACTCGGCGACCGGGCCGAGCACGACACGCGGATCGAGGTCGATCTCGCGCCGGACGAACCGGCAGTCGACCCCGGCGTCGGCGCAGGCGTCGACGATCTCGTCGAGCCGCTCGCGCGGCGCGTCGGGAATCGTGACGAGGACGATGTCCGGCTCGAGCCGCTGGAGCAGGCGCGGCAACTCGTGCACGCCGCCGAGCACGGGCACGCCGTGCACGCGCCGGCGGCGCAGGCGCGGGTTGTCGTCGACGAACCCGACGACACGCTCGCCGCCCGTCTCGCGCAGCTCGCGCATCAAGCTGCGGCCGGTGCGTCCGGCCCCGATGATCAGGGTCCGTCTCCCGGTTCGGTCGCGGTAGGAGCGCAGGCCGGTGACGAGCGCACGCTCGCCGAGCCGTGAGCCGCCGATCGCGACCGTGCAGAGCAGCGCGTCGATGATGAAGAACGTGCGGGAGAAGTCCCCGGTCACCCGCGTCGAGGGCGATGTACCCCAGGGCGACGATCTCCGAGATCGAGACCGCGAAGGCAATCGCGGCCAGGTCGCGCGCGCCGGCGTAGCGCCAGATCGAGCGGTAGAGGCCGAGCGGCACGAACGCGAGGTAGCGGGCGGCGATCACGATCGGCAGCGTCACCTCGGCGATGTGCCGTTGGTTGGTCGTGCCGGGCCAGCCGAACTTCAGTGCATAGGCGGCGGCGAACGCCGCGGTGATCAGCCAGAAGTCGACGACGACCTCGACGAGCCGCCGCCAGTGGACGGCGAACGTCTGCACGAGACCCGGCGCATCCGAGTCCGGGGCGATCCGGCGCTCGACGTCGGCGAGGAAGCTTGCGAACTGCACCAGCAGGACGAACGTGATCAGCACGCCGATCAGTGCGAGCCGCTGGTCGTCGAGCACGTTGTACGCGAGGCTCGTTGCACCGAGCGCCGTGGCGATCAGGGCGAGCAGCAGCACCGCGTGCTTCTCGGAGAGCCCGAACCGCACGAGGCGGTGCGAGCTGTGGTCGCGGCCGCCCTGAGAGATCGGCCGTCCTTCGAGCAGCCGCACGATCGTGACGAGCGTCGTGTCGAGGATCGGCACCGCCAGCACGAGAATCGGCAGCAAGAGCGTCGCCACGGTCGTCCCGGCGACCTTCCAGCTGGCGGAGAGACCGAGCGCCGCCAGCGTGAAGCCGAGCACCTGCGAGCCGGAATCGCCCATGAAGACGAGCGCCTTGCTGCCGCGGCCGGAGGTTGAAGGGCAGGAAGCCGGCACAGGCGAGCGCCCCTGCGAGCGCGATCGCGAGGACGGTGTGGCTCGGGTGGATGGTGACCGCGTCGATCGCGAAGAACGCGAACGCGATCGCCGCAAGGGTCGCGGCGAGCCCGTCCATGTTGTCGAGCAGGTTGAACGCGTTCGTCATGCCGACGAGCCAGAGCAGTGCGAGGCCCCAGGCGATGACCTGCGTGTGGATCAACTGCACGTCGGTCCCGGTCGCCAGCACGATGATCGCCGCTGCAAACTGGACTGCGAGCTTGCCGATCGGCGGCAGCGGGCGCAGGTCGTCGATCAACCCTGCGGTGAAGAGCAGCGTGATCCCGGCGTAGATCCCGGCGACCTCGCGCGTTGCGGGAACCGCGCCGACGGCGACGGCGAGCCATAGCCCGACCGTGATGCCGGTGAAGATCCCGATCCCGCCGAGCAGCGGGGTCGAGCGCTCGTGCCAGCGGTCGGCCGACGGTGCCGCGACCAAGCGTGCCGCCACCGGGGTGCGGAGCAGGATCCAGACGGCGAGCGCAGCGGCGGGAAGAGCGGCGACTGCCGCGAGGGTGCTCACGTGGGTCGAGGGTAGTAGAGCGTTGTAAGGGCTGTGTTTGCCTGCACGAGCCGTCCCTAGACTAGTGCGAGCCGATGACGGTCTATGCCGATCTCCTGCGCTATCGCGAGCTCTTCGCCAATCTCTTCCGCCGGGATTTCCAGGCGAAGTACAAGGGCTCGCTGCTGGGCATCTTCTGGTCGCTCCTGAATCCGCTGCTGCTGCTCGTCGTCTATCTCGTCGTCTTCGGGCTCATCTTCCCGAACGGCAAGGTCCCCCACTACCCGATCTATCTGCTCGCGGGGCTCTCCTGCTGGATCTTCTTCTCGGTCTCGCTCCTCTCCTCTGCGCGTTCCATGATCGACAGCGCCGAGCTGATCAAGAAGGTCCGCTTCCCGCGCCAGCTCGTTGCCTTCTCGATGGTCGCCACGCAGGCCGTCACGTTCGGGGTGATGATCGCGATCGTCATCGTCCTCTCGCTCGTGTTCGTCCCGGACGCACGCGCGACCGTCTGGCTCGCGATCCCGCTGGCGGTCGTCTTCGCAGGCCTCGTCGCCGGCCTCTCGCTGCTCGCCGCCTGTCTCAACGTGCTCTTCCGGGATATCGAGCACGTCTTGACGGCTGCGCTGCTGCCGTGGTTCTTCCTCACGCCGATCCTCTGGAACATCTCGACGCTGCCGGCGAGTGCGCAGCGCCATCAGCGCCTGCTCGACGTGCTGCGTTGGGGCAACCCGATCACGCCGCCGATCTACGCCGTGCGCGATGCACTGTGGTCGGGTCATCTGCCGCGACTCGCGGACGTCGTCTACCTCTTCGTCGCGGCTGCGGTCGCGCTCGCGCTCGGCGCCTGGGTGTTCACGAAGGTCGACGACCGGATCGCCGTCGAGCTCTAACTCCCGTTGACCCGCAACACGGCGCGGCCGTCGTAGACCCAGGGCTCGTTGCGTGGCGCGGCGTACGCCGGCAGGCCGGCGACGTCCTCGAGCCGCTCGAGCTCGATGCCGGGGAGCACCGAGGGGCAGAGCAGAGGCGCCGCGAATCCCGGGACGCGTCCAGGCCCCGGCGCGTACGGGGCGAGCTCGCGCGGCCGGCGCCGCCGCGCGCCGTGCGCCCACTCGAATGCGCCGCCGACCACGCCGAACCCGTCGGCGTGGGCGGCGCGCACCCGCTCGGCCCAATCCGCGGTGGGCTCGACGTTCGGGGGCAGGTCCGCGTTCGGCTCCCCCTCGCGCGGCCGTACCTCGACGTCGCGCGTCGAGCATGGCGCTGCCGAGCTCCGAGAACCACGCACGCTGCTCGGCGACCATGTCGAACGCGAGCCGATACGGGCCCGGTGGGATCGGAGCCCGGACGTGCGCGTCGACGACGGCGCGCTCACCGGGCGCGAGCGGGGGAGCCGGTGTGCGCTCCCCGTCCCAGACGATCGGATTGTCGCGGTCGTCGAGCCAGTGGTACGCCAGGAAGATGCTCTCGCGCCACGGGATCGTGCCGGTGTTCTCGAGCTCGACGCGCATGAGCTCGCGCACGCCGGCCTGCGGCGCGGGCGACGGCGGCGCACCCCAGCTGACACCAAGCGGTCCTTTCGACACGGCCCGGCTAGCCTAGAGGGAGATGGACCCGCTCCTTGTCAGGGCCGCCCGGTGCGAGCCGGTCGAGCGCACGCCGGTCTGGTTCATGCGGCAGGCGGGCCGGTCGCTGCCCGAGTACCGCGCGATCCGCGAGCGGCATTCCTTCTGGGAGGTCGCCCAGACGCCGGAGCTGTGCGCGGAGGTGAGCCTGCAGCCCGTGCGGCGCCACGGAGTCGACGCGGCCGTGATGTTCGCCGACATCATGACCCCGGTGCTCGGCATGGGCCTCGACGTCCAACTGGTCGAAGGCGTCGGCCCGGTGATCGAGACCCCCGTGCGCACCCTGGCGGACGTCGAGCGCCTGCGCGTGCCCGAGCCGGCGGAAGCGTTCGCGCCGCTGCTCGAGGCGATCGGGATCGTGCGCGACGAGCTCAACCCGGCGCACGCGGTCGTCGGCTTCTGCGGCGGCCCGTTCACCGTCGCGGGCTACCTCGTCGAAGGAAGGCCGTCGCGCGAGTTCGCGCTCGTGAAGTCGATGATGTACACGGAGCCCGAGGTCTGGCACGCACTGATGCAGAAGCTCGCCGACTGCTTCAGCGCGTACGTCGCTGCCCAGGCGCGGGCGGGCGCAGACGTGATCCAGCTCTTCGACTCGTGGGTGGGCGCGCTCTCGCCGGCCGACTACGAAGAGTTCGTCGGACCGTGGTCGGCCCAGATTCTCGGGCCGTCGGCGTGCCGACGATCCATTTCGGCACCGGTGCCTCGACGCTGCTGCCCGCGATGACGCGCGCGGGCGGCGATGTCGTCGGGCTCGACTGGCGCATCGCGCTCGACGACGGCTGGGCGATCGTCGGCGAGGACCGGGGCGTGCAGGGCAACCTCGATCCCGCGGTCCTGCTCGGGCCGTGGGAGCGGGTCGAGGCCGCCGCCCACGAGATCCTCGATCGCGCCGCAGGACGCCCGGGGCACATCTTCAACCTCGGGCACGGCGTGCTGCCGCGCACCGACCCCGATCAGGTGTCGAAGCTCGCCGAGCTCGTCCGGGCCGCGAGAGTGGAGGCGCATGCCTGAGCCGGCCTCCTTGGACGGGACCGCCGTGATCCTGATGGCCTACGGGTCGCCGGAGCGCATCGCCGACGTCCCCGCCTACTACGCCGACATCCGCGGCGGGCGGCCGATCGCGCCCGAGCACCTCGAGGATCTCGTGTCGCGCTATCGCCGGCTCGGGATCGAGGACTCGAACCCGCTGAACGCGATCACCGAGGCGACCCGCGCGGCCCTCGAGGTCGAGCTCGGCGTGCCGGTCTACACCGGCATGAAGCACTGGGAGCCGCGCATCGCCGCGGCCGTCGAGGGCGCCCTCGCCGGCGGCGCCGACGCACTCGTGGGGCTCGTGCTCGCACCTCACTACAGCAGCCTCTCGATTGCGGGCTACCGGCGCCTGCTCGACGAGTCGGTGGCCGGTCGGGTGGGCGTGACGTTCGTCGAGAGCTGGTTCGACGACGCAGGGCTCGTCATGTTCCTCGCCGATCGGATCCGCGATACGGAGTCGCACGTCATCTTCACGGCCCACTCGCTGCCTGCGCGAATCATCGACGAAGGCGATCCCTATCGAGACCAGTTGCTCGAGACTGCGCGTCTCGTCGCCGACACGGCCGGTATCGATGATTGGTCGTTCTCGTTCCAGAGCGAGTCGCCGACGGGCGAGCCGTGGCTCGGCCCTGACATCCTCGACCATCTCGACGACCTGCACGAGCGCGGCATCGACGACGTGCTGGTGTGCCCGATCGGCTTCGTCTCGGACCACCTCGAGATCCGCTGGGACATCGACACCGAGGCGCAGGAACGCGCAGGCGAGCTCGGGATGCGGCTCGAGCGGATCGAGATGCCGAACGCGGAGCCGGCCTTCATCGATGTGCTGGCCGGGATCGTGCGCGATGCGGTCGCGGCGGTGACGACGTGACGACGCCTGGTGCGGGCCGCATCGTCGTCGACCGTGTCTCGCGGACGTTCCGCGTGTACCCGAAGGCGCAGCGGACGCTGAAGGATGTGTTCGTCTCGCGTGGCCGGAACGCGGCCCGCGAGGTGCAGGCGCTGCGCGACGTCTCGCTCTCGGTCGAGCCCGGCGGGGCGGTCGGGCTCGTCGGACGCAACGGCTCGGGCAAGACGACGCTGCTTCGGCTCGTCTCCGGGATCATCAAGCCGACGTCGGGGCGTATCGAGGCCTCGGGCCGCATCGCGTCGCTGCTCGAGCTGGGGGCCGGGTTCCACCCCGACTTCACCGGCCGCGAGAACGTCTACCTCAACGGCTCGATCCACGGCCTGTCGCGGGCGCGGGTGCGCGAGGTGATGGATGAGATCGTGGCGTTCGCCGAGCTCGAGAAGTTCATCGACCTGCCGGTCCGCACGTACTCGTCGGGCATGTACATGCGACTCGGCTTCTCGGTGGCCGCGCACATCCAGTCCGACGTGCTGCTGCTCGACGAGGTCTTCGCCGTCGGCGACGAGCAGTTCCAGCGGAAGTGCTTCGGCAAGATCGCCGAGTTCAAGAACCGTGGCGGAACGATTCTCTTCGTCTCGCACGATGCTCAGGCCGTCGAGCGCCTCTGCGATCGCGCGGTCCTCCTGCGGCAGGGGCAGGTCGCCTTCGACGGTCCGACCCGCGAGGCAATCGCCGCCTACCGTCGCCTGCTCTCCGAGGATGCGAACCCGGACGAGCTCGAAGCGGGCCTGCGCGAGTGGGGAAGCGGCGAGGCGCGCATCGTCTCCGCCGAGTTGATCGACGACGACGGTGACGAACGCACGCAGTTCGCCGCGGGCGAGCCTGCGACGGTGCGGCTCGTCGTTGCGGCCGATGCGGGCGTTGCGCCGCCGCGTGTCCTGCTCGAGCTGCGCGACGACGGCGGGCTCGTGCTCGCAACCGTCGCTCAGGAAACGGCGGCACTCGGTTGGAACGGCGGCATCGGCGAACGCGAGCTGCGCTTCCGGCTCGGCCGGCTGCCCCTCGCCGACGGGCGGTTCCACCTGCGGCTCGCGCTGCTCGACAGCGCCGGCCGCCCGCTGCACACACTCGACGATGCGATGCGATTCTTCGTCTTCCCGTCAGGGGCACAGACCGGCGCGGTGCTCCTCGACGGAATCTGGTCGATGCAGGAAAACGACGAGAACGCGCCAATCTCGCGGCCGTGAGCTCTCGTTCGTGTCCCGACTGGCCCACGCTCATGGAGCGCGCTCCCGAGCTTCAGTTCATGCACTACACGATCAGCGAGGTTCAGTTGCCGACCGACGCGTTCGTGCAGCTCGAAGGGGTCTCGCGCGACACTGTCGCCGTCTGCTGCGATCTCGAGTCGCATGTCTACAACCCCGATCACACCGACCCGCAGGTCGTGGCCGCGCTGCGGGGCACGCACTGGCTCGCGATCGACGAGATCAGCGCTTCACAGAACTGACCTCGGAGAACGGCCGCGTGTTGAGAATGGCGGCGCCGTCGGCCCAGCCGCGGCGCGCGGTCGCGACGGCGAGCTGCATGTTCTGCAGCCCTCGCACCGAGTGCGCGTCCGTCGAGCACGTGATGAGGACGCCGGCGCGGATGGCTTCACGCACGAGCTCGGATGCGAGATCGATGCGATCGGGTAGTCCGTTCGTCTCGACCGCCGTGCCGTTCTCGGCACAGGCTGCGAACACCGCTTCCAGATCGACTGCATTCGGTGGCCGGTGGTTGATGATCCGGCCCTGCGGATGGCTGATCGAACGCACGGCCGGATGCTGCACTGCCGCGAGCGTGCGCTTCGTCAACTGGTCGCGCGATTGCCGCTGACCTGCGTGCACTGACGCTTGCACCCACTCGAGCTCGGCGAGAACGTCGTCCGGCAGGTCGAGCGAGCCGTCGGCGAGGATGTCGCATTCGCTGCCGCGGAGGACGCGGAACGGCGCGAGTTGCTCGTTCACCGTGGCGATCTCCTCGGCCTGCCGGCGGAGGTCGTCGGCATCGAGGCCGGGCACGACGCGCACGTTGCGCGTGTGGTCGCAGATCGCGATGTAGTCGTAGCCGAGCGCGCGCCCTGCCTCGGCCATCTCGAGCACCGTCGCCTTCCCATCCGACCAGGTCGTGTGCACGTGCAGGTCGCCGCGAATCGCCGCCTGCTCGACGAGCGTGGGCGGCTCGCCCGTGAACGGCTCCTCCCGCAGCTCGGGCGGCAGGTACGGGATCCCGAGCGCGGCATAGACCGCCGCCTCGTCTGGTGCGTCGGGCAGCGTACCGAGCAGCGACTCCAGCGCGGCGACGTAGGTCTCGCTGCCGGTCGCGCGCACGAGGTCGGTGCCGAAGCGCGCCGGTTCCGCGACCAGGAGCTCGACCGGCACGCCGTCCACCGTCACTCCGACCGCGCGCCGCGGAGACCGATCGACGACCGAGACGATCTCGGGCAGCGCGGCGAAGCGGTCGAGCAGCGTGTCCGGGTCGGAGGCCGCGACGACGACGGCCAGCCGCTCCGACGTGTCCTTGAAGCGACGCGGATCCCCGGCGACCTGTCCTTCGAGCGCTGCGGCGATCCCGCCGGCGAGCTGAAGCGAGCGGTTCAGGGTGAGGCCGCGCCGCGGGGACGGCTGCTGCTCGTCGAGCGCGTGCCGGATCTTCGCCTCGGTCTGAGGCCCGATCCCCGGGACCTCGCTCAGCCTGCCCTCGGCGGCGGCAGCGCGCAGCTCCGCGGCCGTGCGGATGCCGAGCGCCTGCCCGAGTGCGACCATCCGCTTGGGTGCGAGGCCGACCAGCCTGCCGAGGCCCACGAGCTCCGGCTGTACCTCGCTCTCGAGCTCGTCGATCTCCTTCAGGCCTCCGGTCTCGACGAGCTCGCGGAGGCGGGCTTCGATCGACGCCCCGATCCCCCGCAGCTCGCGTGCCCGGCCGCTGGAGACGAGCTGGGCCACGGGCGCCGGGGTCGCGCGGATCAGCTCGGCCGCCCGCCGGTAGGCGCGCACGCTGTAGTGGCTCGATCCGGCGAGGTCGAGCAGGGAGGCGAGCGTCTCGAGGCGCTCGGCGATCGCGGCGTTGTCGGGTCCTGTCACCTCGGTAGTGTCCCCGAGCGATGCCGACCGTCGTCGTACCCTTCCGCGGCAGCGATCCGAAGCGCCGGCTCGACCCGGTCTCCGAGCGCGGGCGTGCCCAGCTCGCCGAGGCCATGCTGGCCGACGTCCTCGTCGCCGCGCTTGCCGTCGGGCGCGTGCTCGTCGTCGCCTCGGAGGCGCCGCCGCTGCCGGAGGGAGTGGAGCTCGTGGCCGACCCGCGGCGCGGTCAGGGGGCCGCGGTGCAGGCGGCGCTCGACGTGGCCGGGGCGACACCTGCCGCCGTCTACCTCGTCGTCAACGCCGATCTGCCGTGCGCGACACCTCGCGATCTCCTGGCGCTCGCGGGCGCCGTCCCGGAGGACGGCCTCGCGCTTGCCGTCGCGGCCGACGGCACGACGAATGCCCTTGCGTTCGCGCATGCGAGCCTCTTCGAGCCGCTCTACGGCCCGGGCAGTGCCGAGCGGTTTGCCGCGCTCGGGCCGTCGCGCGTCGTCGACGTCCCGAACCTGAGCGATGACGTGGACACGCTCGACGATCTCCGGCGCCTCGCGCCACGCGTCGGGCCGAACACCCGGCGGGTGCTGGTGGCACTGCACCTTGGCGCTGCGGCATGAGGAGCGCCGGCTGGGAGCGCCGCGCGTGAAGGTCGCGGTTCTCTCGGGTGGCGTCGGCGGCGCGCGGTTTCTCCGTGGGCTCGTCGGGGTCGTCGATCCGGCCGGCGTCACGATCGTCGGCAACATCGCGGATGACCTCGAGGTGCTCGGGCTTCGCGTCTCGCCCGATCTCGACAGCATCCTCTACACGCTCACCGGCCTCGCCGACGAAGAGCGTGGGTGGGGCCGCGCCGGCGAGAGCTGGCAGGCGCTCGACTCGGTCGCCGCGCTCGGCGGTGAGTCGTGGTTCCGGCTCGGTGATCGCGACATCGGTCTCCACCTCGTGCGCAGCGAGCTGCTGCGGGCGGGCCTGCCGCTCTCGGAAGTGACCGAGCGGCTCGCCCACGCCCTCGGGCTCGAGCCGGCACTGCTGCCCGCGACGGACGAACCGGTCAGGACGTTTCTCGAGACTCCGGCCGGGACGTTCCCGTTCCAGACCTGGTTCGTCGCCCGGGGCCACCAGGACGAAGTCGACGCCGTCCACTACGCCGGCGCGCCCGAGGCGAGCGCTGCGCCGGGAGTCCTCGAGGCGCTCGCAGGCGCCGACCTGATCCTCATCGCCCCGAGCAACCCGTACGTCTCGATCGGCCCGATCCTCGCGGTCGAGGAGATCCGCTCGGCGCTCGAGCGGCGCAGCGTCCCCTGCGTCGCCATCAGCCCGCTGATCGGCGGCCGCGCCGTGAAGGGGCCGGCCGACCGGATGCTCGCTCGTCTCGCGGGCGGCACGACGCCGACCCATGTCGCCGCCTGTTACGACGGGCTCATCGATGTGCTCGTCGTCGACGAGGCCGACGCGCCGTCGACGCCGGTGGCCGGCTTGCGGAGCACCGTCGTCACGCAGACGCTCATGAGCGATGCGAGCGCCGCGCGTCGCCTTGCGGCGGCAGCCGTGCATGCCGCCGGTGCGCTCGCGTGAAGGTGGCGATCCTCGGCGGCACCGGCAGCTTCGGTCGCGCGCTCGCCGGACGGCTTGCAGCGCTCGGGGAGGACGACATCGTGATCGGCTCGCGGGACGCCGATCGTGCACAGGAGACTGCGGCCGAGCTCGGCGGCGGCCGTGTTTCGGGCGCCACGAACGAGGAGGCCGTCGCCGGGGTAGACCTGGCGGTGCTGGCGGTGAAGGCCGAGGGCGCGCTCGACACGGCGCGCGCCGTCGCCGGCCCGCTCGGCGCGACGCCGCTCCTGTCGGTTGCGAGCGCGATTCGGTTCGAGAAGGGAGTCGGCATGCTGCCCGACGCCGAGGCGCGCAGTCTCGCCGAGCGCGTGCAGGACCTCGTGACCGCCCCGGTCGTTGCCGGACTTCACTCGATCGGCGCGGCGAACCTGGACGCTGCGCCGCCCCACGAGGACGCCTTGATCTGCGGTGACGACGGGCGGGCGAAGGAGCTTGCGCTCGAATTCGCGAGCAAGCTCGTCGCGGGCCGCGCGCTCGATGCAGGGCCCGCTTGCGAGCGCCCGCGCCCTCGAGGGGATGACCGCGGTGATCGTGAACCTGAACCGCCGCTACAAGGCGCACGCCGGTGTTCGCATCTCCGGCGTTCCAGAGCTCTCCGAGTGATCCAGCTCCTGCCCGTGCGCGGCCTGCCGGAGATCCGGCCGGGCGACGACCTCGCAGCGATGATCGCGCCGCTCGCGGCGCTGGAGGACGGCGACGTGGTCGTCGTCGCCCAGAAGGTCGTCTCGAAGGCCGAAGGACGTGTCGTGCGCCTCGATGACTACGAGGCCTCCGAGCAGGCCCGGGCGCTTGCGGGGGACGAACGCGACCCGCGTGAGCTCGAAGTGATCCTGCGTGAGGCGAAGCGGATCATCCGTGAGCGGGCGCCGCTCGTGATCACCGAGACCCGGCACGGGTTCATCTGCGCCTCGTCGGGGGTCGACCACTCGAACGCGTCCGAGCCGGGAACGCTCGTGCTGCTGCCGGTCGACCCGGATGAGAGTGCGCGCGGCATCAGAGCCGCGCTGCACGAGCTGACGGGCTGCTCCGTGGCCGTGGTCGTCACCGACTCGTTCGGGCGGCCGTTTCGTCAGGGAACGACCGATGTCGCGATCGGCGTTGCCGGCTTCGCGCCGATTCTCGACCTGCGTGGGACGACCGACAGGATCGGCTACGAGCTGCGCGCGAGTCGAGTTGCGATCGCCGACGAGATCGCCGGCGCCGCGGACCTCGCGCGCGGCAAGGCGGAGGGCGTCCCGGTGGTGATCGTCCGCGGGCTCGAGCTGACCGGCGACGGGACCGGGCAGGAGATCCTGATCGAGCCCGAGCTCGATCTCTTCCGCTGACTCGAGCCCGAGCGCCGACTACGCGCCCGCCCCGGCACGCGATTCAGAAGCCCCGTCTCGGGTCGGCCCTGTGCGCGCATTGTCACACTTCCGGTAACGGTGCCTGGCACCGGACGCGGCTCCGGCCGGCGCGTCCCGATTCGACGTGTCCCGTGGCGGTTCGGCGTGGATTGATGCCGTTCCGCCGGACCGTGCGCACCCGGGCCTGTGGGCAACTCGTCACGCTCCCGTAACGGTGCCTGGCACCGGCCGTGGCGGCGCCGGACATGGCTCGGTCGGGCGCGTCCGGTGCCCGATCTTGTATGGATTTTGCAAGGGTTTCCCGGTCTTCTGGAGCCAGTTCAGGCAACACCGACGAGGTGCGGCAGGCAACGCCAAAACCCCGACGGGCAGTGGCTCGGCCGGGATTTCAGGGCTGACCCTCACCCTGCCGCGCGACCGGCCGTCGGCGTTAACACTTTCTTCAACACTCGCCCGTCGCCAGGTCCACCGAGGTCGCTACGGTGCCGCGGTCGTTCGGTTGGCGAGACGCCCAGGCGCCTCCCGGACTCCCCCGAAAGCCGAACCTGCGGATCTCTACCTCGGGCCAAGGAGGACGACCTGCTATGCGTTCTACCCCCTCGCTGAGGACACTCGGCGCTGGACTTGCACTTGCGCTCGCCGCCGCCGTTCTGGCGGTCAATGCCGCGCGCGCAGGCCAGTCCGTGCGGCCGAGCGAACCGAAGACGTCGGTTGCCTCGATCAGGTCGCTCGTCGACCACTACCGCTCCCTGGCCTGGACGTATCAGCGCGCCGCGCGGGTGCCGAGGACGAAGACGTCGCTCTCTTACCGGCGCAGCTCGGATCGCGCGTACCTGCGCTGGACGCTCGATTCCTGGATGCGACGTGCGTACCGCGCCGAGCATCGCGCCCTCTCAGCGATCCACAAGCGCCTTGCGGTCCCGCTGCCCGCCCAGCCCGCTCTGCGCTCGTCAGCGTCGGCGCGGCTCCGCTACAGCCGGAGGCTCGCCCTGCGTCTGCGCAGCATCTATCCCGGCAAGGTGACGCGGGCCTTCGCGAGCGCCCGCGCCGCGGACGACCGCGGCACCCTGCGGCTCTGGCAGCGTCGCAGCGCGGCGGCGGCGCTCGCCGTCGCCCTCCACGCCGCCCGCCAACCCGCGATGCCCGGCTGGCTCGCCGACGACTTCAACTGCATTCACCGGTACGAGGGCGCGTGGACGGCAAACACGGGCAACGGTTACTACGGCGGGCTCCAGATGGACCTCGAGTTCCAGCACCTCTACGGGGCTGATTTCCTCGCGCGATTCGGTACCGCCGATGCCTGGCCCTCCTGGGCGCAGCTGCAGGCGGCGGCCCGTGCCTACGCCAGCGGTCGGGGCTTTGGCCCGTGGCCGAACACGGCGAGGGCCTGCGGCCTGATCTGACGCGGCGCCACACGAGCGCCAGAGCGGGAAGGGAGGCTCGAGGCCGAGACTCAAGGCCGGGCACTGAAACGCCGATGATCACTCGAATGGTGGTGCGGCCCACAGCTGCCCAGCCGTCCCCTGCGGACGGCTCGGTTCCGTCCGGCAGCAGTCGGCCCGAGGCGCTCGTCGAGTCCTATCGCCGCCTGGCCGAGGTCTTCCACGACGTTCTCTCCGAGCAGAGCCTCGATGCGCTGCTCGATCGGATCGCCGAGACGCTCAGCGATCTGATGCCATACGAGGCGCTGCACATCTACGAGGTCGACGAGGAACGCCGCGAGCTCGTCCCTCTGCTCGCAAGCTCGCAGGCTTACGCGGACGAGATCATGCAGGACCGCCCACGCTTCGGGGAGGGAATCACCGGCTGGGCGGTCGAGAACCGGCAGCCCGTCTGGACGAACCGTGCGCACCTCGATCCACGCGTCGTCAACGTTCCCGGCACGCCGGTCGAGCCGGAGGCGCTGATCACGGTGCCGTTGATCGCACGCGGAGCGCTGAAAGGCGCGCTCAACATCTACCGGATCGGCGAGGACGCGATGTTCTACGAGCACGAGTTCGAGCTGGCCAAGTGGTTCGGCGATGCGGCCGCTCTCGCGCTCGACAACGCGCAGATCCGCGCGCGTCTCGAGCATCTCGCGCAGACCGACTCGCTGACCGGTCTCTACAACCACCGCTTCTTCCACGAGCGCCTGCGCTCCGAGTTGACGCTCGCCTCGCGCTCCCGTGACCCCGTTGCGGTCCTGATGTTCGACCTCGACGACTTCAAACGCGTCAACGACGTCTACGGGCACGGCGCCGGCGACCAGGTGCTCGTGCAGGTCGCTCGCATTGCCCGTGAGACCGTACGCGGCTCGGATGTCGTGTGCCGCATCGGCGGCGAGGAGTTCGGCGTGATCATGCCTTCGTGCGAGGCGGCCGGCGCGATCGGCCTTGCCGCGCGCCTCACCGAGCGCCTGCGTGAAGCCGACCTGGAGCCGGCCGGCCCGATGACGGTGTCGATCGGCATCTCGCAAGGCCCACAGCACGCGATGAACCCGCGTGAGCTGATCGCCTGCGCAGAGGCCGCGATGATGACGGCCAAGGCGCACGGCAAGAACCAGACCGTCCTTTATGACGATGACGCGACCGAGCGTCCGACGACGGCCGTCGTCACCGCCGGCCGCGGCGTTCGCTCGATCGCGCACATGAAGATGCTCCAGTCGCTCGCCGGGAAGCTGAATCGCCTGAACGACGTGGGCGAGATCGCCGGAACGATCGCGAGCGAGTTGCGACTGCTGATCGACTACCACAACTGCCGTGTCGTCCTGCGCGACGGCGACGACCTGCGCCCGATCGCGTTCATCGGTGACTTCGACGCTCGAGCGGGCACGGCGACGGATGCCTACACGGCGAAGGTCGGACAGGGAATCACCGGGCGCGTCGCCGAGACCGGCGAGTCCCTGCTGATCCCGAACGCGCTCGAATGCGAGTTCGCGTACCGAATTCCCGGAACCGAGGAGCTCGAGGAGTCGCTCGCGGTCGTGCCGCTGCGCCACGGCGCCCGGGTCACCGGCGCGATCGTCATCTCGAAGCTCGGCCTCAACCAGTTCGACGAGGACGACGTGCGCCTGCTCGAGGTGCTCGCCGGCCACGCGTCGGTCGCCCTCGAGAACGCGCGGCTCTATCAGCAGCAACGGCGCGAGGCCGAGGGCGCGAATGCGCTGCTCGCGTTCGCCGACGAGGTGTCACGAGCCGGGTCGTTCGAGGAGATCTGCTCGCAGACGGTCGAGACGGCGACCGTGTTGTTCGACACGAAGCGCGCCTCGCTGTGGCTCGGCGACGAGTGCGTCGCCAGCATCGGCGACCCGCTCGCGAAGTGGCATCACGTCTGCGCTTGCCGAAGGCGACGGCATCAGCGGACGGCTCGTCCTCGAGCTCGCCGAGCTCGACGAGCACGGCGAGAGGCTCCTCGCGTCGTTCTCGTACCAGGCATCGGTCGCGCTCCAGAAGGCCCGGCTCTACTGGAAGCAGCTCGAGGCGGCGGAGATCGCGAACGCGCTGCTCGACGCGAGCCGCGAGCTCGCAACGGCCGAGTCGCCGGAGGATGTGCTTCGACGCGCGGTGGAAGTGACGTGCCGCGTCCTCGGGACCGTGCGGGCGGCACTCTGGATCCAGGAGGAGCACGAGCCGAACGATCTCGTCGGGCGTGCGTCCTTCGGCTACGCGGCCGACCAGGATCCAGCCGCAGGTCGTCGGTTCCCGGGCGCCCTCGCGCACGAGTGGCTCGCACGCGGAGAACCGTTCGTTCTCGATCCGTCTGAGCTCGCAGGTCTGCCGGGTGTGCCCGACGAGACATGGATCGCGCGTTTCGTGGTCGCTCCGCTGAAGCTCGAGGGCGGTCGCGTCGGTGCGCTCACAGCCACGCTCGGCGAACGAGGGATCGGCGAGCGGGAGCTGCGGTTGCTCTCCGGCCTCGCGCATCAGGCGAAGATCGCGATCGAGAGTGCAGAGCACTACGACAACCTCGAGCGCACGTTCGTCTCGACCGTCGCGTCGCTGGCGAACGCGCTCGAGGCGAACGACGAGTACACCTCGTCGCACGCACGCTGGATCACCGACATGTCGCTGCTCGTGGGACGCGAGTTGCGACTCGACCGCGACGCTCTGAAGCGGCTCGAGTTCGGTGCGCTCTTCCACGACATCGGGAAGATCGGGATCCCGTCCGAGATCCTTCGCAAGCCCGGGCCGCTGACCGACGAGGAGTTCGAGATCGTGAAGCAGCATCCGGAGCTCGGCGAGAAGATCCTTGCTCCGATCGAACGCCTCGCCGACGTGCGGCCGATCGTGCGGAGCTGCCACGAGCGGTGGGACGGGCTCGGCTATCCCGACGGGAAGAGCGGGCTCGAGATCCCGGTCGAGGCTCGGATCGTGCTCGTCTGCGATGCCTTCCACGCGATGACGACAGACCGTCCGTACCGCACGCGGCTCCCGGTGAAAGAGGCCGTTCGCCGGCTGACCGAGTCCGCCGGATCACAATTCGACCCGACCGTTGTCGCCGCATTCACGCGGCTGTACCAGACGGGCGCGGTCCTGCCGGTCTGATCAGCGCACGTCCTCGAGGCGGCGGATCTCGCAGACCTCTTCGAAGCCGAGCCGGCGGAGGATCGGATACGACGTCTCCGGGTTCGCCTGCGTGACGAGCGCCGGCGTGCCGCGGTCGACCGCGTCGTCCCAGCGAGCGCGGACGAGGGCCCGGTAGAGGCCTCGGCCGCGGGCCCAGGGCGCGACGGCGCCCGCGATCAGGAAGACGCCGCGTGTCGACGGGATCGACATCGCTGTGGCGGCCGCACGGCCGTCGAGCGCCGCGATGAACCCGGCCGGGATGCCAAAGCGCATCGATTCGTCGAAGTCGGCTCGGAGTCTGACTCGACTCTCTTCGCGCCGCTTCCTCGGGCGTGTCGAAGGCATCCCACTGCACCTCGCGCGCCGCGACGAAATCGTCGAAGGTCTCGACGCGGCGCACCTCGATCCCCGCCGGAATCATCTGCTCGGGCGCCTCCGTCCGAAGGAGCGACACCACACGCGAGACGCGATCGTGCGGCTGTTGCAGGCCGAGCGACTCGAGTCGCTCGGCGACGTCCGTCGGCCGCGCCGATGGCCCGATCCACCAGGTCGCGAGCTTGCCCGCGGGGATGAGTTTCCGGGTCTCCGCGAGCAGCGCCTCGACTTCGTCCGCCGCGACGTTCGGCGCGCTCACACTCGCCCACGTCGGCCCCTGGATCACGCAGACGCGGCCGTCGTCGAACCGCGTCACCGACGAGCCCTCGATCACGGGCGCGTAACGGTCCGGCGTCTCGGCGTACTCCTGCAGCTCGCGCGTGGGTGTCATACGCGGCTCTCCGGCACGTTGAGCGACGCTGCGAATGTCCTACGCGACGAACTCGTCGGCAACCGACAGAGCGTCGTCCAGCGCCGCGAGCGCTTCGTCGAGCTCGTCGCGCGTGATCGTCAGGGGCGGGCAGCACATGACGACGTTCCAGTGTGTCATCAGGTAGAGACCGTGGTCGAGCGCGCGCTTCATGAGCGCCGCCATCGGCTTCGCGTCCTCGCCGCCGCCGTTGAACGGCACGAGCGGCTCCCGCGTCTCGCGGTTGCGCACGAGCTCGAGGCCCCAGAAGCAGCCGAGGCCGCGCACCTCTCCGATCGACGGATGCTTTGCAGCGAGCTTTTCGAGCTCGACGCGGAAGATCTCGCCCATGGCGGCGGAGTTCTCGACGATCCCCTCCTCCTGGAACGCTTCGATCGACGCGACCGCCGAGGCACAGGCCAGCGGATGACCGCTGTAGGTCAGCCCACCGGCGAAGTACCGGCTGCGCGCCCACTCGGCGATCGGCTCGCGCACGACCATCGCGCCGAGCGGCACATAGCCGGAGTTGATGCCTTTGGCGACCGTGAGGATGTCGGGTACGACGTCCCAGTTGTCGACGGCGAACCACTTGCCGGTGCGGCCGAACCCGGCCATCACCTCGTCACAGATCAGCAGGATCCCGTGCCGATCGCACGTCTCGCGGATCGACTGCAGATAGCCGTCGGGCGGCACGATGACGCCGTTCGTCCCGGTCACCGTCTCGAGGATCACAGCAGCGACCGTGTGCGCTCCCTCGTACTGCAGGATCTCCTCGAGGTGCGGGCCGCCGGTGCACACCGGACAGGGGTCGGGGTGGCCGGCCGAGCAGCGATAGGTGTACGGGTCGAACATGCGCACGACGCCCGGCAGGCCGGGCTCTGCAGGCCAGCGACGGGGGTCGCCCGTCAGCGTGATTGCCCCACCCGTCGCGCCGTGGTAACTGCGGTACCGCGCGATGATCTTGTGCCGGCCGGTGTACCAGCGGGCGAGCTTGATCGCGTTCTCGTTTGCCTCGGCCCCGCCGTTCGTGAAGAACGACATCTGCAGGTCGCCCGGTGTCACCTCCGCAAGGAGCTTGCCGAGGCGCGAGCGGGATTCGCTCGCCATCGGCGGCCCGATCGTCGCAAGCTTCTCGGCCTGGTCCTTGATCGCCTGCACGACCTTGGGGTGCGAGTGGCCGATCGAGACGTTCACGAGTTGCGACGCGAAGTCGAGATAGCGATTCCCGTCGTAGTCGTAGAAGTACCGGCCCTCGGCGCGCTCGACCGCGATCGGATTGATCGCGTCCTGCACGCTCCAGGAGTAGAGGACGTAGCGCTTGGCGTCCTCGACGATCTGCCTGCCGAGCTCGGTATTCGCCGCTGTCGTCGCCATGCCATGATCCTAGGCGATCGCCGAGCGCATCGTCACACCCCGGTTGGTGCTAGAGACGATCGACCAGCAGCCGGACCTCGCAGTGCGACTCGAACCCGAGTCCGGCGAGCACCGGGCGTGACATCGCGCCGGCCTGCACGACGAGGACCGGGGTGCCGCGTGCGACTGCGTGGTCCCAGCGAGCGCGGACGAGCGCGCGGTAGACGCCCTTGCCGCGTGCTGCCGGCAGCACCGAGCCGCCGAAGAGCGCGACAGCGTCGTCCATGTGGATCGCCCGGCCGAAGCCGACGCGCTCACCGTCGACGAACGCCGAGAAGTGGTGGACGACACCCGACTCGAACATCGCCTCGAATCGCTCGCGCTCCAGGACGCGACGCTCGACGCGCTCCGCCTCGGGTGTCTGCCAGACCTGCCAGTCGACTTCGAGCGCGGCGAGGTAGTCGTCGAGCGTCTCGATGGGTCGAACCTCGACGCCGTCCGCTGCAGGCGGCGGCGTGGTGGCGGTCATTCCCGTCAGCACCGGCTCCTCGTCGTCGACGACGACTCCGAGCCGCGGTAGCTCGGTGAGGATGCTCTGGGGCGTGGCCGAGTCGCCGACCCACCAGGTCAGCTCGCGGAGACCGCGCCGTTTCGACTCCGCACGCGTCCACTCGACCGCCGCCGCGACGTCGCCCAGCCGCACACGGTGCACCGTGGCACCGCGCGCGCCTGCGATGTAGACGTAGCCGTCGCGCTCGAACGTCTCGAACGTCGGTCGCGGCTGGAGATAGATCGTCGTCTCCTCGGCGAGCTCGGCCAGCGTTGCTGCCATGACTCGACGCTACCTGCGAGAGACGGCGGCGACCATCAACCATCTAGGCTCCGTGTACCACCTGAGGAGGTACCAGATGACCGACGTGATCGACGCACCTGCAGCCGCGAAGCCCATCAACCACTGGATCGGCGGCGCACCGCGCCCGGGCAAGTCGGGACGTTCCGGCCCGGTCTACAACCCGGCGACGGGAGCGCAGACCGGCGCGGTCGATTTCGCCACCGTCCAGGAGGTCGACCAGGCCGTGCAGGCCGCGAAGGCGGCCTTCCCGGAGTGGCGTGCTCTGTCGCTCGCGAAGCGTGCCGAGCTCTTCTTTGCGATCCGCGAGCTCTTCCACGAGCGGCGCGAGGAAATCGCGCTGCACCTGACCGCCGAGCACGGCAAGGTCCTCTCCGATGCGCTCGGCGAGGTGACGCGCGGCCTCGAGGTGATCGAGTTCTGCTGCGGCCTCCCGCATCTGCTGAAGGGTGGGATGACCGAGCAGGCTTCCACCGGCATCGACGTCTACTCGATCCGGCAGCCGCTCGGCGTCGTCGCCGGCATCACGCCGTTCAACTTCCCGGCGATGGTCCCGATGTGGATGTGGGCGCCGGCACTCGCGTGCGGCAACACGTTCGTGCTGAAGCCGTCGGAGAAGGATCCGTCCGCGTCGAACTTCACCGCCGAGCTGCTGAAGGAGGCGGGCGTCCCCGACGGCGTCTTCAACGTCGTGCACGGCGACAAGGTTGCGGTCGACGCGCTGCTCGAGCACAAGGACATCGCGGCGATCTCGTTCGTCGGCTCGACGCCGATCGCGAAGTACGTCTACGAGACCGCGACCGCGAAGGGCAAGCGGTGTCAGGCACTCGGCGGAGCGAAGAACCACATGATCGTGCTGCCCGACGCCGACATCGACATGGCTGCCGACGCGGCCGTCTCCGCGGCGTACGGATCGGCCGGCGAGCGCTGCATGGCCGTCTCGCTCGTCGTCGCGGTCGCCGGCGCAGCCGATCCGCTCGTCGAGGCGATCAAGGCGCGAATCCCGAGCGTCAAGGTCGGCAACGGCATGGACTCGGCGAGCGAGATGGGGCCGCTGATCACGCGCGAGCATCGCGACAAGGTGGCGTCGTACATCGGCGCCGATGACGGGGCGACGGTGATCGTCGACGGCCGCGAAGGCGCCTCCGACGACGGGGGGTTCTTCCTCTCGCCGTCGCTGATCGACGGCGTCAAGCCCGGCATGCGGGCCTACGACGACGAGATCTTCGGCCCTGTGCTCGGTGTCACGCGCGTCGACACCTACGAAGAGGCAGTCACCTTGATCAACGAGAACCCGTACGGCAACGGCAGCGCGATCTTCACGCGCGACGGCGGTGTCGCACGGCAGTTCCAGTTCGACGTCCAGGCCGGGATGGTCGGGATCAACGTTCCCGTCCCCGTGCCCGTCGCGTACTACAGCTTCGGCGGCTGGAAGGCATCGCTCTTCGGCGACCGGCACATCTATGGGCCGGAGGGCATCGACTTCTACACCCGCTCGAAGGTCGTCACCTCGCGCTGGCCCGACCCGGCGACCTCGAAAGTCGACCTGGGGTTCCCGCAGACGCGGTAAGCGAGTTACGGCGCGCGGTGGCGGCGGGTCCGTCGGCGCACGGTCAGCCGCGCCGCAAGCGCGATCAGCGCGAGCGCCGCATCGACGCCGGCAACGGCGATGAACAGCGCGGCCGCGAACGGCCCACCGTCATCCCAGCCGAAGAGGAGGATGACAATCGTCGAGATCGCAACCATCCCGAGCCGCTCGGTCCGCGACCACGAGTCGTAGCCGATCAGGAGCCGCGTCCAACGCAGCCACCACGGCCCGAAGGAGAGCGTGCCCGTCCGAGGTGCGCGCCTGGGCGATCAGCGCGGGCAACCGGCGCGACGCATCGCGCGCCTTGAAGAGCCCGATCACCAGCGTGTAGACGATGAAGTGCACGAGCACGTCGCGCTGCGGGCCGTGTGACAGGGCGAGCGCCAGAATGCCTGCGCCGATCGCCCCGTCGAGCAGGGCCAGGAGCAAGACCGAGAGTGGTGAGCGTGTGATGACGCGAGCGCCGACGCGGGCTTACGCCGCGCCGACGCGAACCTCGGTTTTCAGCTCCTCGCCGAACTTCGCGCGCCGGATGAACTGCCCGAGCCCCGGGCTTGCGACCAGCTGGTCGTCCTCGACGAGCACGTTTCCGCGCAGGAGCACGACCTCGGGCGAGCCCTGCACGACGGTGCCCTCGTAGAGGTTGTAGTCCGACGCGGAATGGTGGGTCGCCGCCGAGATCGTCACGCTCTTCTCCGGGTCGAAGACAACGACGTCGGCGTCCGAGCCGACAGCGAGCGTCCCCTTGCGCGGGTAGAGGCCGAAGAGCTTCGCCGGGTTCGTTGCGAGCAGCTCGACCATCCGGTTCAACGAGATGTGACCCGCGCGCACGCCGAAGTGGTGGATCATCTGCAGGCGGTTCTCGAGGCCGGGGCCACCGTTCGGGATCTGCGAGAAGTCGTCCTTGCCGGCGTCCTTCTGGCCGGCGAAGAGATAGGCGCAGTGGTCGGTCGAGATCGCCGAGAGAATGTCCGTGCGCACGGCGTTCCAGAGCACCTCCTGGTTCGCCTTGTCGCGCGGAGGCGGCGTGTAGACGTACTTCGCCCCTTCGAAGTTCGGCCGTTCGAGGAACGACTGGTCGATGAAGAAGTACTGCGTGCACGTTTCCCCGTGCACGTTCCAGCCCTTCTCGCGGGCGAGCGCGAGCGGCTCGACCGACTCGGCGCACGAGACGTGGACGACGTAGAGCGGCGCGCCTGCGATCCGCGCGAGCTGGATCGCGCGGTTCGTCGCCTCGCCCTCCAGCTCGGGTGGCCGCGACAGCGCGTGGTAGATGGGGTCGGTGTTGCCGGCGGCCATCGCCTCGGCAACGAGCACTTCGATCGCGTCGCCGTTCTCGGCGTGCACCATCACGAGTGCGCCGGTCTTCGCGGCGACCTGCATGGTGCGGAAGAGGGTCTCGTCGTCGACCATCAGCGAATCCTTGTAGGCCATGAAGAGCTTGTAGGACGTGACGCCGTGCTCCTCGGGCAGGCTTGCGAGCTCTTCGAGTGAGCCGCCTTCGCGCAGGTCGGTGACGGCGATGTGGAAGCCGTTGTCGATCAGCGACTTGCCTTCGCGCTTCTCGTGCCAGGCGTCGAGCGCGTCGCCAAAGGTCTGGCCTCTGCCCTGGATGCAGAAGTCGACGTGCGTCGTCGTGCCGCCGAACGCGGCGGCGGTGTGGCCCGACGTGAAGTCGTCGATCGTCGTCTCGCCGCGCCACGGCATCGCGAGGTGCGTGTGCGGGTCGACGCACCCCGGCAGGACGTACTTCCCGCTCGCGTCGATCACCTTGTCGGCCGGCCGGTCGAGCGATTCGCCGATCAGCGTGATCCGCTCTCCGTCGATGAAGACGTCCGCGACGTAGTCGTCCGCCGCGGTGACCACGCGGCCTCCCTTGATCAGCACGGACATGGCTCGCTCCCTTCGGTCGACCTGGCTTCGGTTGAGACTCTAATGGCTGGCGAAAGCCGAAAGAGGGCTCTCCTGTGGACGAGACGTTTCGCTCTCTCCACACTTGGTCTGACCACATTGGACGACCGCGGCCGTCGATCACGCCCATCGATCACGACCGGGCCTGGCTCGCCTGTCGGCGAGCCAGGCCGGGTCGCTGCTTGCTACTTGCCGCCTGCCGTGAGCTTCACGACCGACGGCTTCCAGCTGTTGCCGTTCACGTCGGCACCCGCGGCCTTCAGGCTCGCGACGGCCTTCGCCGCGAGGTCGGTGCGATACGCGCCCGACGGCGCCTTCTTGATCACGCCGAACTGCTGCGCGATCTTCGCCGTCTGCGCGAACGCCGCCTTGTTCATCACGCCGATCCCGCTCGCGGCCGAGGGCCAGGCGAGCTTGTTGATCTCGTTCATCATCCACGTCTGGTGGCCCTTCGGAAGGGTCGGCCCTTCCTTCAGGGTCATCGAGACGCACGACGCCGCGTGATCGCGGCAGTAGATCCAGCCCTTCAGCGACGCGGCGATGAACTTCACCGCGACCGCCTGGTTGGCGGGGTCCTTCAGCCACTTGCCGGTCGAGAACAGCCCGTCCTCGAGCATCCCCGTCCCGACGTTCTGCATCTTGATCACGTTCAGGTCGGAGAGCTGTGTAGAGCTTGCCGGTCTTCGGGTTCTTCGACTCGAGCACCTGCGCGAGCTCGTTGTAGGTCATCGCCGACGCCGAGTCGACCTGATGGTTGCAGGAAGAGGTTCATGTCGAACGGCTGCTGGACGATCGTCACGCCCTTGTTCTGGGCGGGGCTCCATGCCGTTCTTCGTCAGCGCGGCGAACAGCTCGTACTGGTTCCCGCCGAGCCAGTTCGCGACCTTCTTGTCCTTCATCTTCGCGATCGTGTTGATCCCGCTCGACTTCCACGTGAGCTGCGTCATGCCCGACCGGGCGAAGACCTGCGCGACGTTCACGAGATCGGTGCCCTTGTCGCGCGCGGCCAGCAGGCTCGGCAGCCAGTCGACGCCGAACTGCGCCTGGCCCGACGCGACGACCTGCTCGGGGATGATGTTCGGGCCGCCGTTCTTCAGCGTCACGTTCAGCCCGGCGTCCTTGTAGAAGCCCTTCAGGCTCGCCGCGTAGTACCCGGCGAACTGCGCCTGCGGCACCCACTTGAGTTGCAAGGTGATGTTCGTCAGCTTCGGCGCGGCTTGCGCCCGCGTCGAGGCTCCGACGACGGCGGCCACAGACAGCACTCCTACGAGCAGCACACTCGCGAGCCAGCGTTTCCTCATTCGTGTCCCTCCTCGGTTTCCTGCGTTTGCGTCTCCGCGATTCTCTACCGATTCGCGTCCGTTTACGAGTCCCTGTACTCGGGCGCCCAGCTGACGACCACCCGCTCGGTGGCCGCGACCGCTCCGTAGAGCGCGAGCCCGAGCAGCGAGGCGACGAGGATGCCGGCCCAGGCGCGCTCGAAGTTGAAGATATTCGCGTCGGAGTTGATCAGAACGCCGAGCGACGTTGAACGAGCCGCCGAAATACTCGCCGACGATCGCCCCGATCATCGCGAGGACGCTCGCGACCTTGAGCGCCGTGAAGACGAACGGGAGCGCGGCCGGCACGCGCACGCGGCGCCAGATCTCGAGATCGCTGCAGGCGTAGGACCGCATCAGCTCGATCTGGCGCGGACTGGCGCTCTGCAGGCCGCGCAGCGTGTTCACCATCACGGGCAAGAAGCAGAGGACGCCGGCGATCGCCATCTTCGAGTGCGGCGAGAGCGGGTTGAACCAGACGTCGAAGATCGGCGCGAACGCGATGATCGGCACGGCGTTGGCCGCGATCGCGAGCGGCATCAGCGCCGTGCCGACGAGCGTGAAGCGCCCGATGAGGGTGGCGACGCCATCCCGAGCAGCGAGCCGGCGAAGAACCCGCCGAGCGCCTCCTTGAACGTGTACCACCCGGCCGGCCAGAGCGTGTGCCGCTCGTTCCAGAACGTCGAGACGATCGCTCCGGGTCTCGGCAGCAGGAACTGCTGGATGTGGAAGACGCGAATGGCGAGGTCCCAGATCGCGATCGCGCCGATGAAGACGAGGATGGCGGGCAGCCAGTCGACCGAGCGGCGAAGGCTCATCCGCTGCCGGCTGCTTCCCGCAGCAGCTGCTCCTCCTCGGGCAGGAGATGCTCCCCGCGGAGGCGCAGGAGCTCGCGCACCTGCGTCACCAGCTCGAAGAACCGTGGATCCTCGCGTGTCTCGGCCGTGCGCGGCGACGGCGAGGTCGATGTCGACGGTCCCGGCGATCCGGCCGGGCCGGGGGCTCATCACGACCACGCGGGTCGAGAGGAACACGGCCTCGGAGATCGAGTGGGTGACGAAGACGACGGTCGATGCGAGCTGCTGCCAGATCGCGAGCAGCTCGAGGTTCAGGCGCTCTCTCGTCATTTCGTCGAGCGCGCCGAACGGCTCGTCCATCAGGAGCAGCGCCGGCTCGAAGGCGAGCGCCCGCGCGATCGAAACGCGCTGCTGCATGCCGCCCGAGAGCTGCCACGGATGGTGGTCGCCGAAGTTCTGCAACTCGACGAGCTCGAGCATCTCCTCGACGCGGGCCTTGCGCCGTGCCCGGTCCCAGCCGAGCAGCTCGAGCGGGAGTGCGATGTTCTTCCGCACGGTTCGCCACTCGAAGAGCACGGCGTCCTGGAAGACGATGCCGTAGTCGTGGTCGGCGCGCGCCTGCCGGGCTGGCTTGCCGTTGATGGTGACGCTTCCCTGCGTCGGATCGATCAGGTCGCCGATCACGCGCAGGAGCGTCGACTTCCCGCAGCCGGACGGCCCGATCAGCGACACGAACTCCTTCGGCGCGAGCGTCAGCTCGATGTCCTGCAAGCGCGGTCACGTTGCCGCGCGGGAAGGTCTTCGTCACCCCTTCGACACGGACGACGGGCTCCGCTGCGCTCACGCCGTCACCTCGGGTGCACGGTGGACGACTGCCTTCTCGGCGCTGACGACGGCTACGAAGAAGATGATCCCGAGCGCAGCCGCAACGATGTTCGTCGCCCACAGCTCTTGCGGCTCGATCGAGTAGTACTGGTTGAAGTTGATGATCGCGCCGCCAAGCCCGTCCTGCAGTCCCGAGGGCAGCTCGCCGATGATCGCGCCGACCACGCTCGCGGTGGCGGCGATGCGCAGCGCCGAGAAGACGTACGGCAGCGACGTGGGCACGCGCAGCTTCCAGAGCACGGTCCAGGGGCTCGCCGCGTAGGTGCGCATCAGGTCGAGCGCGCGCGCGTCGGCGGACTGAAGGCCGCGCAGCGTGTTGATGACGACGGGGAAGAAGGTCAGGTACGCGGCGATCACGGCGACCGCGCCCCAGCCCTGCAGTCCTGAAGGCAGCTTCGGGTTCACCCAGACGACGACCATCGGCGCGATCGCGAGGATCGGGATCGTCTGGCTCGCAACGATGTACGGCAGGAAGCCGCGCAGGAGCGTCCGCGAATGGACGAGCGCGACCGCCAGGACGAAGCCGATCACCGCGCCGAGCGCGAACCCGGCGATCGCCTCCTTCGCCGTGAAGAGAGCCTTGTGGAGCAGCACTGTGATCAGGGGCGGCTGGTTGACCTGCGCCGGCTGGCCGAACGCCTTCGCGATCGTCCAGATGTGCGGCATCGACGTGTCGGTGACCGGGAACGGCCACGTCCAGCCCGCCGAGGTCCACAGCCACCGGTAGAGCTCCCACAGAACGAGTAGGCCGCGACGAGCGCGAGCACGGCGAGCGACTGGCCGGCCGCGCGCTTGACGGATGCCTTCCTCACAGCCCGTGTCCTATCACGGTTTAGGATCGCGGTCGTGGCTCTCGACCCAGCGCGCACGATCGCCGAACTCGAGGAGTTGCGCGCGCTCACCGGGGACGAAAACGGCGCCCAGCGCGTCGCGTGGACGGACACCTGGGAGCAGGCTCGCGAGTTCCTGCGAGTGAAGCTCGCCGACACCGGCGCGGTCGAGGAGATCGACGCGGCCGGGAACCAGTGGTTCACGCTGCGCGGTGCCTCGGAGCGCGCGCTCGTGATCGGCGGCCACCTGGACTCGGTGCCGAACGGCGGCTGGCTCGACGGCTGCCTCAACGTCGTGGCCGGCGCCGAGGTGCTGCGGCGGATCGCCGAGGAGGGCAGCCGGCCCTCACCGTGCGGCTCGTCAACTGGGCCGACGAGGAAGGCGCGCGGTTCGGCCGCTCGCTCTTCGGCTCGTCGGCCGCGGCCGGGTCGATGCGCGACCAGGACGAGTTGCGCGGGCTCGTCGACCGTGACGGGATCGCGCTGCCCGACGCACTCCGCGAGCACGGAGTGGAGCTCGACCGCGCTCTCGACGCGCGGTCGCAGCTCGAAGGGGCGGCGGCCTATCTCGAGCTCCACATCGAGCAGGGGCCGGTGCTCGAGTCGATGGATCTTCCACTCGGTGTCGTGCTCGGCACGTTCGGCGTCGAGCGCTCTCGCTTCACATGGCGCGGGCAGGCGGCGCACGCCGGGTCGACGCCGATGGACAAGCGCCGCGACGCGCTCGCCGGCGCCGCCAAGCTCGCGCTCTCGATTCGTGACATCGCCCGCGAGGTGGGCGGCGGCGCGGTGTGCACCTCCGGCGGCGTCGTCACGCGGCCCGGCATCGTCACGTCGGTCGTCGAGACAGCGGAGCAACTGCTCGATCAACGCCACCTCGACGCAGCCTCGCTCGAGCGGATGCTGCAACTGGCCAAGGACGACGCCGCGCGTTTCGCCGCCGAGGAGAACCTCGAGGTCGAGTGGGAGCGGATCTGGGCGATCGAGCCGATCCTCTTCGACGAGACGCTCATCGCGTTGGCCGAGGAGTCGGTCCGCGAGGTCTCGGGGACGTCGCATCGGCTGCCGTCCGGCCCATTGCACGACGCGGCCGAGGTTGCGCGGGCGGGGATCCCGACGGTGATGCTCTTCGTCCAGAGCCTGCGCGGCCTGTCGCACACGAAGCTCGAGGACACGAAGCGAGAGCACCTCGCGCTGTCGGTCGAGGCGCTCGACCGCCTGACGTCGAAGGCGCTCGCTCGCTTCTGACGTCGAACACCTCGCTTGACCGCCGAACGGAGCTTGTAACAGACTGTTACTTGCTGGGCGGTCGCCGCTCAGCGCGCTCGGGTGCGGTCGTCCAGTGCGTTTCTTCGTGGCTCCCGTCGAGGTTGTCGCCGGGATAGCACGGGACGGGCAGGTGTAGCCGGCCGGGCGTGCGACGACGTCACTCGATCGGTGCACCGCGGCGGGGGATCGGGGTCGCGTTGACGATCGACGTCGTCGTCTCGCCGTAGACGAGAAAGCGGTCGAGCAGGCCGCTCAGCTCGTCCATCGAGCGGAGATGCACCGTCAGCACGAAGCAGTCCTCGCCGGTGATCCGCAGGCATTCCGCGACCTCCGGGATCTGCTCGGCAAGCTCCGGGATCTTCGGCAGCTGCCGCGCACCTGGCCTGATGCGGACGATCGCCTGGAGCGGGAAGCCGAGCGCCCGCGGATCGATCTCTGCGTGGTAGCCCGTGATCACCCCGGCGCGCTCGAGCCGCTGCACGCGCTCGGCGACCGCCGGCGAGGAGAGGCTGACGCGGCGCCCGAGCTCGGCCAGCGAGACGCGCCCGTCGGCGGCGAGCTCACTCAGGATTCGACGGTCGGTCGGGTCGAGTCGCACCGAAGCAGGCAGGCTCTTGCTCGAAGTTCCGTCGATCATACGGCGGAATCACGATAGTGCCTTTGATTCGCTCTGTCCACTCCCGGCGGTTGCCGCGACACTGGCCGCATGCGCCAGCGCCGGCGTGCCTCCGCAGTCGTACTTCGCGGCGAGCGCGGTCTTCCACTACCTCGGGCCGTCGTTCGCCGTCCTGCTCTTCGCCCGAGTCGACGTCCTCGGCGTCGCGTGGCTCCGGATCGCCTCGGCCGCGCTCGTGTTTGCGCTCTGGCGGCGACCCTGGCGGACGATTGCGCGGCTCGATCGCGACGGACGCCGGCTCGTGCTCGCGCTCGGCGCGGTCTTCGCCGCGATGAACGCGTGCTTCTACATCGCGATCGACCACCTGCCGCTCGCGACGGTCGCTGCGATCGAGTTCGTCGGGCCCATCGCGCTCGCGGTCGCGGGGGCGCGCACGGCCCGGAACGGCGGCGCAGTGCTCGCGGCCGCCGCCGGCGTCTTTCTGCTCACCCACGTTCAGCTCGGCGGCGAAGCGCTTGGGCTCGCGTTCGCGTTCGCGAACTGCGCGCTCTTCACGCTCTACATCGTGCTCGCGCACCGCGTTGCGCGCAGCCGGGTGGGAGGCATCGATGGGCTTGCGGCCGCGATGCTCTTCGCCTTCGTGTTCGTGTCGCCGATCGGGGTTGCCGGCGCGGCGCACGCTTTCACCGACCCGATCGCGCTGGCTGCGGGAATCGGCGTCGGCGTCTCGTCGTCCGTCATCCCGTACGTCTTCGACCAGCTTGCGATGGCGCGTCTCACCCGGGCGACCTACGCCCTCTTCGTCTCGCTCCTCCCTGCAGTCGCAACGGCCATCGGGGTCGTCGTCCTGCAGCAGCTGCCGTCAGCGCTCGAGCTCGGCGGGATCGTCCTTGTCATGGCGGGCGTTGCACTGCACCGATCGTCAGAAGAGCCGGACGAGCGTCGCGCCGGCGATCAGCAGCCCGACGACGAGCGACACCAGCGACGCGCGTACGGGGCCGCCGACGAACTGTGCCAACCGCGCGTTGATGCCCGCCTGAAGCGGGAGAACCGCACCCGCCACGACGGCGAAGACAAGAAGCAGCAGGCCGGTCAAGCGTCCGTCACGAGCTCGGCGGCCTCGTCCGCATAGTTCCGACACAGGTGATCCGCATGCCGCGATTATCTAGGGTGGAGGTCAACGCGACAGGAGGTGCCATGAGCCTCAGCTTCGGCGTCACCGTTCTTCCCGATCCGCCCTATAGCCGGCTCATCGAGCTGATTCAGCTCGCCGAGAGCCACGGCTTCGAGTACGCGTGGACCTACGACTCGCACGTGCTCTGGCAGGAGTCGTTCCCGGTGCTGGCGCTCGTCGCCGACCGGACGTCGACGATCAAGCTCGGCCACATGGTCACGAACCCGGGGACGCGTGACCCGACGGTGCTTGCGAGTGCCTACGCGACCCTCCACGACATCTCCGACGGCCGGATGATCATGGGCATCGGCCGCGGTGACTCGGCGGTGCGCTACATCGGCCGGCAGCCCGTCAAGGTCGCCGAGTTCGAAGCGGCGCTGAAGATGATCAAGCCGTTCATGAACGGGCAAGAGGTGAGCTGGAACGACAAGGAGCTCGAGCTCAAGTGGGTACGCCCGGAGCTGCCGCCGATCGAGATGCACGTCGCCGGCTACGGCCCGAAAGCCCTTGCCGTCGGCGGGCGCCAGGGCGACGGCATCATCATCCAGCTCGCCGACCCGGACATCATCACGTGGATCATGGACACCGCTCGGCCGGCGGCCGAGGAAGCAGGTCGCGATCCGGCCGCGCTGAAGTGCATCGTCAGCGCGCCGAGTCATGTGACCGACGACCTTCAGGACGCGCGCGAGCAGGTGCGGTGGTTCCCGGCGATGGTCTCCAACCACGTCCAGGATCTGATCGACCGGTACGGCACCGACGGCAGCTCGGTCCCGCAGGCGCTGACCGACTACGTGCAGGCGCGAAAGTTCT
This sequence comes from uncultured Thermoleophilia bacterium, assembly GCA_963817765.1. Classification (GTDB taxonomy): domain Bacteria; phylum Actinomycetota; class Thermoleophilia; order Gaiellales; family Gaiellaceae; genus PALSA-600. Next base: position 148,715 of record CAWFPX010000011.1, read on the forward strand.
ACGACTACAACGAGCACTCGCGTGTGGGCGCGAAGCACGGCGAGTTCGTCACCGACGAGATCTGTGACCGCTTCTGCGTGATCGGCAGCACCGAGCAATGCCGCGCGAAGCTCAAGCAGCTCGAGGGAATCGGCGTCGATCAGTTCAACATCTACCTGATGACGCATGGCCAGGAGGAAACGCTGCAGGCGTACGGGGATGACATTCTTCCTGCGCTTGCCGCCGCGACCGCGTAGCGACTCTCGCTAGTCTCGAAGCGATGAACGCGAACGGCGCAGAGGCCATGAACGCGGATGGCGCGGTTGTGAGCGCAAGCGACGTCACGCGCCGCTACGGCACGGGCGAAACGGCTGTCGACGCGTTGCAAGGCGTGTCTCTCACGGTTCAGCCGCGTGAGCTGGTCGCTGTGATGGGGCCGTCGGGCTCCGGCAAGTCCACGCTGATGCACATCCTCGCCGGGCTCGACAAGCCGACGTCGGGCGACGTGCGCGTCGACGGCGAGCTGATCACGACGATGGGCGACACCGAGCTGACGAAGCTGCGGCGGCGCAGCATCGGCTTCGTGTTCCAGTTCTTCAACCTCCTGCCGATGCTGAACGCGGAGGAGAACGTCGTGCTGCCACTTTCGATCGCCGGCGAGAAGCCGGACAAGCAGTGGCTCGAAGAGCTGCTGACGAAGACGGGGCTCGGCGACCGCCGCTCGCACCGGCCCTCCGAGCTCTCGGGCGGCCAGCAGCAGCGGGTCGCGATCGCACGCGCGCTCGTCTCGCGCCCCGCGATCGTCTTCGCCGACGAGCCGACCGGAAACCTCGACTCGAAGACGAGCGGTGAGATCCTCGAGCTGATGCGCGACTCGGTCGACACCCTCGGCCAGACGACGGTGATGGTGACCCACGAGCCGCGGGCTGCCGCGATCGCGGATCGTGTGCTGTTCCTCGCCGACGGGTTGATCGTCGAAGAGCGCAAGGACATGTCGGCGGCAGACGTCGTCTCGCTGATGCAGTCGCTCGACAGCTGATGTTCCGGGTCGCGCTGAAGGGGCTCGCAGGACGGAAGCTGCGGGCGATCCTGACCGGCTTCGCGATCGTGCTGGGCGTTGCGATGGTCAGCGGCACGTTCGTGCTCACGGACACGCTGAAGGCCGGCTTCGGCGCGATCTTCACGAGCGTCTACTCCTCGACCGACGCAGTGATCACGGGCAAGAGCGCGATCGGGAACGGGAACGGGAACGGCAGCATCGCGCCGTCCCTCCCCGAGTCGCTGCTCGGCAAGGTCAGGACCCTGCCCGACGTCGCGGCCGCGCAAGGCGGTGTCAGTGACCAGGCCCAGCTCGTCGGCCGCGACGGCAAGGTGATCTCGAACGGGTTCTCGCCGGGCCTCGCGTTCAGCGTGAACCCCGACGGCACGCAGCAGTTCAATCCGCTCGTGCTCACAGCCGGCACGTGGCCGCGCGGCCCGCATGAGATCGCGATCGACAAGGCGACTGCCGACAAGAAGCACTTCGCGGTCGGCGACACGATCGGCGCGGTTGCCCGCGGCCCAGTTCAGGACTACCGGATCACGGGCACCGTCAAGCTCGGCAACGTGGCGTCGATCGGCGGCGCGACAATGGCCATCTTCGACCTGCCGACGGCGCAGACGATCTTCAACAAGGTCGGCAAGCTCGACGGGATCTACGTCGCTGCGCGCAACGGTGTCTCGCCGGCGAAGCTCGTCGCCGAGATCAAGCCGCTCCTGCCGCGCACGGCGCAGGTGCGAAGCGGCGCGCAGGAGGCCACGAAACAGACGCAGGACACGAGCGCCTTCACCGGCTTCCTGCAGAAGTTCCTGCTCGCGTTCGGCGGGATCGCGCTCTTCGTCGGGGTCTTCGTGATCGCCAACACGCTCTCGATCACGATCGCCCAGCGCGCCCGTGAGTTCGGGACGCTCAGCACGCTCGGCGCCACGCGGCGGCAGGTGATGACGTCGGTGATCGTCGAGGGTGGCGTGATCGGCGTGCTGGCATCGGTGTCGGGCCTCTTCATCGGCCTCGGGATCGCGAAGGGCCTCGAGGCGCTGTTCGTCGCGTTCGGGATCGATCTGCCGCACGGCAGCACCATCTTCGCGACGCGCACGGTGGTCGTCTCGCTGCTCGTCGGAACGATCGTGACCATCCTCGCGAGCACGCTCCCGGCCTTGCGGGCGACGCGGGTCGAGCCGATCGCGGCCGTCCGTGAAGGCGTGCTCCCGCCGTCACGGCTTGCCCGCTTCGGGCTCCCCGCCGCCGCCGGGACGATGGCCGTTGCGCTCGCACTGCTGCTCTTCGGCGGCCTCGCGACCGGCGCGACCGGAACCGAGCGGCTGCTTGCGATCGGCATCGGTGTGCTCGCCAGCTTCGTCGGCATGGCGCTCGCGGCTCCACGCTTCGTGCCGCCGCTCGCGTCGACGCTCGGCTATCCCGCGTCCCGCCTCGGCGGCGTCGCAGGATCGCTCGCACGCGAGAACGCGATGCGCAACCCCGCGCGGACCGCATCGACCGCCGCGGCGCTGATGATCGGCCTTGCGCTCGTCACCGCGGTGGGCGTGCTGTCGTCGGGGATCAAGGCCACGTTCGAGCACGCCGTCGACACGCAGTTCCTCGGCGACTATGCGTTGACGTCGGAGAACGGGTTCACTCCGACGGGAGTCGCCTCCGAGAACGCGGTGCGCGGCGTGCCGGGTGTTCTGGTCGTCTCAGGTGTCCGTGCGGGAGAGGCGCGGGCGTTCGGCAGTCACATCAACGTCACGGGCGTCGAGCCGAACGTCGGCCGCGTGATCAAGATCACGTGGAAGGAGGGCGGCCCCGGCGTTCCGGCCGCCCTCGGCAGCGACGGCGCCTTCGTGAGCTCTGCGTATGCGAAGGATCATCACGTGACGACGGGCTCACCGCTCCCGATCGAGCTCCCGACAGGCGAGACGATTCCGTTGAAGGTGAACGGCATCTTCAAGGCGCCGAGCGGCGGATCGCCGTTCGGGAACGTGACGATCTCGACCAGGCTCTTCGACAAGATCTACCCGGAGCCGCAGAACGTCTTCGCCTTCGTGAACATGGACGGCGGCGTGACGACGGCGAACACGGCTGCGCTCACCTCCGCGCTGAAGACGTTTCCCGATGCGAAGGTGCAGACCGAGTCGGCGTTCAAGAAACAGCAGGAGTCGGGCATCAACGTGTTCCTGAACCTCCTCTACGTCCTGCTTTCGCTGTCGATTCTCGTCAGCCTGTTCGGGATCGTGAATACGCTCGTCCTCTCGGTGTTCGAGCGCACGCGTGAGCTCGGGCATGCTCCGTGCTGTCGGGATGACCAGGCGTCAGACGCGGCGGATGATCCGGCACGAGAGCGTCGTGACGGCGCTGATCGGCGCGTCGCTCGGGATCCCACTCGGAATCGGGCTGGCGCTCCTCGTCGGCGAGGCTCTGGGCTCGTTCACGATCGCGATCCCCTGGGGCACGCTGATCATCTTCGTGGTCGCCGCGATCATCGCCGGCCTCCTCGCCGCGATCTTCCCGGCCCGGCGCGCGGCGCGACTGAACGTGCTTCAGGCGCTCCAGTACGAGTGACGCTCGCCGAGCTCCTACGTGGTTTCGTCGCGGCCGACGAGAAAGAGGAGGCCGACCGCTGCGCGATGCTACGTCTCGTCGGCGAGCTGCACCGGCCGCTCTCTCGCGACGAGCCGAGCGCGCACTTCACCGCTTCGGCGTTCGTCGTCGACGAGACCTGCTCGCGGGTTTGTCTCGTCGAGCACGCGAAGCTCGGGCGGCTCCTGCAGCCGGGCGGGCACATCGAGCCGAGCGACCTGACGCTCGAGGCGGCGGCGCTGCGAGAGGCGCACGAGGAGACGGAGCTGGAGCTCGAGTTTCACCCCGCGGCGCAACGCCCGTTCGACCTCGACATCCACCAGATCCCCGAGCGTCCCGGCGAGCCCGCTCACTTTCACCTCGATGTGCGTTATCTGCTCATCGGTCACGGCGAGCCGTGCGCCGGTGCCGCGTGGTACGTGATCGGCGAAGCGGGGGACGAGTCGGTCGGCCGGCTGACGGCGAAGGCGCTGCGCTTGAAAGAGGCCTAGCCTCGGAAGCCCGGCACGCGGCTGAGCTCGAGCGGGCTCGCAGGCAGCCCGGCGACGGGCTCGGTTGCGTTGTAGCCCGCGGGCGCGACGTCGTTCGGCGCGTCCGCATGGAAGAGCGAGGCGAGCAGCTGGATCTGCCCACGACCAGGCCCGAGCTCGTACTGACCGCCACCGTAGAGCGCGATGCCGTGCTCGGCGCACCGGTCGTAGAAGTCGAACAGGCGCCTCAGCGACCCGAAGCGCGACGGCTTGCAGTTCAGACACCGCGGCACGAAGGGCAGCGCCTCGACATCGCTCCACTCGTGAATCGCGGCGTCCCATGTGACCCGGTCGCGGTGGGCGGCGAGCGCCTCGGTCGTCGCGGCGTTCAGGGCGGGATCTTCGAGCCACGCGGCCGGGAACGCTTCGGCGATCCGGCGATACAGAGCCGGGTTCGGCGGGCTCCCGAAGTCGCCGCGATAGACACCTTTGAAATCGAGCGTGTCGACGCGCCCGCTCGCCGCGAGCTCGTCGATCGTCGCGTCGGGCCACTCGGCGTCGGGATCGAGCTTGAAGCGAAGGTCGGGAGCCACCGCGAGCCACGGCGACACGTTCGCCACGCGCGTCGACACCACAAAGCGCACGGGCCGCTGCTCCAGGCCGAGCGCATCGCCGAGCGAACGGCCTGCCTGCCGCAGGGCGAGATCGAGTGCGGCCGATTCGAAGGCCCAGCGGCGGTACTCCGTCTGGCCGGCCTGGAGGAGCGAGAAGGACTCGATCGTGTGCCGGCCGACGAAGGGCAACTCGTTCTGTCGCGCCTGGAACTGCTGTTGCTGGGCCGGGTCGTAGTCGACCTCTTCGCCGCGGCCCTCCTCGCCGCCGCCCTGCAGGACGACGACGGTGCGTCGGAGCGTGAAGCCGCGCGCCACCTCGCGCTCGAGCGGCTCGAGCTCGTAGCCGGAGATCTCGAGCGGCAGCGAGCGGACGGCGTCCCAGGCGTTCATCCTCCGAGGTTACTGTCGGCGGCGCAGGAGATGCTGCTTGAGCGCGTCGAGGCGCCCGTCCCACTCCGTGCCCGCCTCGGTCAGCCGGTAGCGCGTCTCGCGGCCCTGGCGCTCCGACTCGACGAGGCCCGCGTCGGCCAGCGTGGTGAGGTGCTTCGAGACGGCCTGCCGCGTCATCGGCAGCTCGCCGGTCAGCTCGGTCGCCGTTGCGGTGCCGCATTCGGAGAGATAGCCGATCACCTGCCGCCGGCTCGGATCGGCCAGAGCGCCGAACACGAGGTTCAGCGGATCAGACACGTTGCAGCGCGGCTGCCTGAAATGCGGTTGTGTGAAGCGCTGACGCCTGGAGCTCGAGCGCGGTGCTCCATGAGGGCGAGGACTCGATCACGGTGAGCCGCGTGCCGTCGACATCGTCGTCGAGCGTGAACTCGACCTCGCCGTCGTCGTCCCAGTCGAACGCGAGGCGACGCCCGGGGTCGACCTCGGTGAAGGTCGCGTGCCGTTCCTCGCCGTTCCCCCAGCCGAAGCTCGCGCCGCCGCCCGGCCGGAGATCGAGGTCGACCGTGTTCGCGAACCAGTCCTCGAGACGGTCGGGGTCGGTGAGGGCTTCCCAGACCTCCTCGCGGGGCGCCGGCAGGACGATCTCCTTGACGATCATGTGCAACCTCCGAGTTGCGCTACAGTGGGCAACCTACAGGTTGCACATTAGCGAAGGAGGTCGTCGTGCTGGTCGGATCAGTCGTGCCCATGGTCGTCGAGCAATCGGGCGCGTACGAGCGCTCGTTCGATATCTATTCGCGCCTCTTGCGCGAGCGCATCGTGTTCCTCGGCCAGGAGGTGAACGACGACATCGCCAACCTGATCGCGGCCCAGCTCCTCTTCCTCGACGCGGAGCGGCCCGGGGAGGACATCTACCTCTACGTCAACTCGCCCGGCGGGTCCGCCTACGCGGGAATGGCGATCTACGACGCGATGCAGTACGTCAGCTCCGACGTCTCGACCGTCTGCCTCGGCATGGGCATGAGCGCAGGGGCGATGATTCTCTGCGGTGGTGCTGCGGGCAAGCGCTTCGCCCTCCCGAACGCGAAGGTGATGATCCATCAGGGCTCCGGCGGCTTTCGCGGCACGCCTGCGGATATCCAGATCGCCGCGCGCGAGATTCTCGACATGACGCAGCGGATGGCCGAGATCATCTCGCGACACTCGGGACAGGATGTCGAACAGGTTCTGCGTGACATCGACCGTGATCGCTTCATGACACCCGAGGAGGCCGTCTCCTATGGGCTCATCGATGCGATCATGGAACCGCGTGCCTTGGCATCTGCTTGACGAGTGGGACGGTGGGTTCGGCTGGGCGAGTGACGAGCGGCTGCAGCGAACCTCGCACGCGCTCGTCGTCGAGGGCAGCGTCTGGCTCGTCGATCCAGTCGACGAGCCGGAGCTCGAGGCGCGCGTGCGCGCGCTCGGTGAGCCGGCCGGTGTGATCCAGCTGCTCGACCGGCATCAGCGCGGCTGCGCGGACTGGTCACGCAGGCTCGGAGTCGCTCACTCCTGCGCCTGGGAGGCGCTCGACGCTCCCTTCGAGGTGCTCGCGATTCGCAATCGGCGCTGGTGGCGGGAGGTCGCTCTCTGGGAGCCGGTCGGCCGCACGCTCGCGTGTGCCGATGCGCTCGGCACGTTGCCGTTCTTCCGTGCTCCCGGCGAGCGCATCGGCATGCATCCGCTGATCCGTCCGTTCCCGCCTTGCGCCCTGCGCGGCCTCGAGCCGCAACGAGTCCTCGTCGGCCATGGAGAGGCCGTCACCGACGGCGCCACCGAGGCGTTGCGGGACACTCTCGCCCACGCACGCGGTCGCATCCCGGGCGCGCTCCGGGCCGCCTTCAGTGCAGTGAGAGGCGGTTCGGCGGCCAGTAGGTGATGAGCAGCGGCCCGATCAGGCTCTTGCGCGGCACCGACCCCCAGGTTCGCGAATCGCACGAGTGACTGCGGTCGTCGCCCATGAAGAAGTAGTGCCCGGCGGGGACGTGCCACGTGCCCGCCAGGTTGTCCTCCTTCGTCCCCAGCGCGTACGGCTCGCTCAGCCGCTTGCCGTTGACGCTGATCTGCCCATTTTTCTCGGAGATCGTGTCGCCGGGCAGTCCGATCAGGCGCTTCACGAACGTCCCGCCCTCGCCACACTGGACGGAGGCTGCGACCGGGGCGTTGAAGACGACGATCTGGCCTCGCTTCGGTGAGTCGAAACGGTAGGCGAGCCGATTGACGATCACGCGGTCGCTGAACCGCGCCTCGCACCAGGCGGCCGGGCGCGCGCAGTGGAGAGTCGGCTCCATCGACGAGGACGGGATGCGATATGGCTTCGCGACCTCGGCTTCGAAAATGAGCACGAAGGCGATGGCGACGCAGATCGTCGCCGCCCAGTCGAGTACGCGTTTCCACGCCGGCACAGGGCCATGGTAGTCAGGCGCCGCGAGTTGTCCGCGGCGCCCGATGAGCCGCGGCCACGACCCGCTCGACCGCCTGCTGGAGCGGGCCCGGCACCTGCACGTCGTTGCCCTGGAAGCGCTTCCAGGCCGCCGCCGGCTTGCCGCGCCGGGCGTGGAGCCCGGTGACCCCTTCGAAGTCCGGCATGAGCATGACGGTGCGCTTGCGTCCCGCGACCCGCATGATCGCGTCGTTCGCGATCTGCTCGGCTTCGGCGGGCGCGGTGCCCCGTGGAGCGTCGCGGTCGTGCACGATCACGTAGGGGATCTCACACGCGTTACAGATCTCGGCGTACAGCGGCATGTTCCCCTTGCCGGTGCAGTCGACGATCGCGATCGCCTCCTGGTCGGGGTCGAAGCCGAGTGCGGCGAAGATGAATGGGAACGCGAGCTTCTCGGTGCGGCCTTCGACGAAGAGCACCGCACGCGACAGGAAGATCTCGGCACGCTCGGCGTCGAACTCGGCGAACATCCGAAATGTCTGCTTCTGGGTGAGTGCCACCGGCTGCAGCAGGCGCGTCCCGGTGCGTTCGTCGTGACGGACGAGCACCAGTTCGTTCAGCGCGTCGACGCCGAGGAATGCCGCGGCATGCGTCGAGTAGAGCACCTGGTTGCGCACGGCCAGCCGCCGGAGGAGGCGGTTCAGGTGACGCTGTGCGGGCGGGCTCAGGTAGAGCTCAGGCTCTTCGACGAGCATGACGAGCCCGCGCACGCGCGCGTCGGCGAGCGCTGCGACGGCACGGATCAGCGCGAGACCACCGTCCTCCGCGTGGTTGTTGTCGCGCACGATCCGGACCGACCGGCTGCTCTCACGGTCGGTCGGTGCGAGCAGCGTCGTCGGGCGCAGGCTGGCAGGAAAGTAGAGCGACGGCGGTGCGCCTTCACGGTTCAGGTTCAGCGTGCCAGGCGGCCTCGCGTCGAGGAACAGCGTGCGCTCGCCGACCTTCGCCTCGACGTGCACCCGTGTATGGCCGCGCGAGAGGTCTCCGCCGGTCGGCATCGGTGCGGCCGCCTCGAGCAGGGACCAGATCCCCGAGAGAACGGTCGACTTGCCCGAGGATGACTCGCCCACGAGCACGCAGAGACGCCCGGGCTCCAGCGCGACGTCGCGCGCGCTGCGGAAGCCGTTGATCGTGATTCGTTGGAGCGATGCCACCTGCGCGTCCTACCCGCGAAACGCGTTCCGTAAGAAGAACAGAAGGTTGGCGGGGCGCTCGCCGAGGCGGCGCATCAGATAGGGGTACCACTCTGGGCCGAACGGGGTCGCGACGAGCACCTTGAACCCGCGGCGGACGAGCGAGAGCTGGAGCTGCGGCCGCACGCCGTAGAGCATCTGGAACTCGAAGCGGTCGTCCGGGATCTCGTTTGCCTTGGCAAAGCGGATCGCGTGCTCGATCAGCCGCTCGTCATGTGTTGCGATCGCCGTGTGGCCACCTCCGGTGAGCATCCGTTCGAGCAGGCGGGTGTAGGCCGCGTCGACGTCGACCTTCTTCGGATAGGCGATCGCCGCCGGCTCGAGGTACGCGCCCTTCACGAGCCGCAGGTTCGGCGCGAGCGGCAGCAGCGCGTCGAGGTCGGTGGGCGTGCGGTACAGGTAGGCCTGTAAGACCGTGCCGACGTCGGTGAGGCCGTCTTCACGGAGGCGCCGATAGATGCGCAGTGTTGGCTCGACGAACTGCGATTGCTCCATGTCGATGCGTATGAAGCTGCCACGCTCGGCCGCGTGCGCGACGAGCGTCCGGACGTTCGCGAACGCGAGCTCCTCGTCGATCTCGAGCCCGAGGTGTGTCAGCTTCAGTGCGACGTTCGCGCGCAGGTCGTCCGCCGCGATGCGGTCGAGCACGTCGTGTAGGCGCGCACGACTTGCTCGGTCTGGCCCGGCTCGAGCACGCCCTCGCCCAGCAGCGTGGTGTTCGCCGCAAGGCCTTGTTCGTTCAGTCTCTGCAGCACGGCAGCGCATTCGTCGAGCGTCTCGCCGGCGACGAAGCGGCCGGCGCCGAGTCGCATGCCGTGACGTCGCACGAGCGCGCTGCACGCGCTGAGCTGTCGGCGGCGGCGAGGATGCCTTTGCGCAGGGTCGCGTTGGCGGCGCCGCTCAGCTGTGCGCCAGCAGCCAGTCGTGCACCTCGCGGATCCGACGCTCGTACAGAGTGAGGTGGCCGTTCTCGTCATCGATCCAGGCCTCGGCGCCGGGCAGATGCGAGGCGAGCCACTCGACCATGGGAGCGAGGCACGAAGCGATCGTCGCCTCCGTGCACAATGAGCACGGGCCGCTCGACGGCCGCGAGGTCGAACCCCCATGGCAGGACGAACGCCAGGTCGTCGTCGATCCACCCATCACCGTTCGTCTGAAGGCCATGGATCGCGTTGGCGTGCAGGTACTCGAGCAGCGACCCTTCGAGCACCCCACGGTCGGCATCGCCGAGGAGCGTGTCGAATGCCTCCCGCATGACGGCCGCATCGGAGTCGATCATCTGGAGGCGGTCACGCTCGATCGCGGGGCGAAGAGCCTCTTCGCCTGCGAGCACCAGGTCGAACTCCTCGACGTTCCCTTCGCCCATCCCTGCGAGCCAGTCGAGCCCGTCGGCGCCCCACGGAGCGACCCCCGCCAGGCTCGCGGTCGCTGTCAGGCGGTCGCCGCAGAGCGTCGCGCAGGCGAGCGCATGCGGCCCGCCGCCCGAGATGCCCCACGTCGCGAACCGGGGCAGGTCCAGCGCGTCGGCAATCGCCTCGACATCGCCGACAGCCGCGGCGATGTCTCGGCCAGGGCTGCGCGTCGAGCCGCCGTATCCGCCCCGGTCATGGGCGAGCAGCCGGATGCCCGGGCTCGCCCAGCGATCGTACGGCAGGCCCGACCCCGGCGTCCCGTGGTGGGCGATTACCGCAAGCCCGTCTGGATCGCCGGTCTCGTGGACCTCGAGCGTGCGCCCGTCCGCGACCTCGATCACATGTGTCGCCGTCATCGGCCGATCTTCTCATGCGGAGGTGATCTTGGGCGCTCGATCGCACCGCGGGGGCGTGCGCTTGGATCTGTTCCGCGAGCCATTTCAAGGCGAAAGCACACGTCCGAACGACGAGGCGGACTTCGCAGCCGTTCTGCCGCGTCTGAGCCTCGCCGACCGGCGCCGGCTCGCTGACGCGCTCGAGCCTGGTCCACCCCGGCCATCGGTGGCTCGCCGAGCTTCGCCAGCTGAGCTGTTCCCCGCTAAGGCCCCGGCGGAACCACGTTCTGCTGCCACGCGACGCTGAACGAACGGCCGTCCGCCGAGAGATCGCCCGGCACGGCGCCGACCCCCGGGCCGAGGACGTCGCCGCGACCGAAGAAGCGGCCGCCGCCTCCGTCGGCGATCAGCTCGATCGGTGCGGCCGCCCACGCGGGATCGGAGATCGTCCCAGGGTGAGCGTTGGCGATTGCCGTGGCGTTCGTGAACGTGACGGAGCTGAACTGGGTGAGCGGCACGGCGCGGCAGCGTCCGCTCGCAGTGCAGGTCGAAGGCGCCTCGGCGATCCATTCGGCCGATGAGACATCGAGTGGCTGCGTGACCGTCACCGTTTTCGAGAAGCGGGTCCGCCGAGTCGCGTCTTTCAGGCTCATCGTCACGGCCTGGCCCTTCACGAGCACGGCGGCGGTGACGCGGTCTCCCGCACGGATCTTCATCGGGATCGGCACGGATGCTGCCGGCACGATCTCCCACCACGCGCCGTACGTCGGCGCGGGGCTGTCGGCGTCGCAGTCGGCTTCCGTGCCGAGTTGCTCCAGGGACTGCGAGTCGGTGCTGTCGCCGCCGAGGCCGACCCAGAACGCGGCGGAATCTTCGCGTCCGGTGGAGCATTTCGCCTTCGGCTGCACCCAGGTCGCGGTGACGTCGCTGAAGGCGGCCGTGTCTCCGGTCGTCGCAACGGCCGTATATCCCGACCAGTTCGAGCTCACCTGGGGGTCGACCGAGCCGCTTGCCCGGTTGGCATAACGGTCGACATGCTTCAGCGTCGTCGTCTTCGCGTCGCCGGCAGAGGCAGACGCCACGATCAGTGCGACGATCGCGAGAGTCGCAGCCTTAACCACGGGGGGACAGTATGGGCCGCGCCCTAGAGCAGGCTAAGAATTGCCGAAGCGCCGCCCGCCGGCCGCCTGGATCAGCGGCGGCGCGCGGCAGGGTCATCGAGGTGCGGGGGTCGCCAGCCGGCATCGGCCGGATTCAGGTTCGTCCCCGGCGGGACGATCGTGTCGATTGCGTCGAGAACGTCGTTCGAGAGCTCGACGTCGACCGCCCCGATCTGCCCCTCGAACTGCTCGAGCGTCCGCGGGCCGATGATCGCCGAGGTGATCGCCGGGTGGCGGATCACGAACGCGAGTGCGAGGTGGATCAGCTCGATCCCGGCCTCGTCGGCGAGCAGCGCGAGCTGCTCGACGGCCTCGAGCTTGCGCTGGTTCTCGGGGAGCGACAGGTCGTAGCGGCTCGGGATGCGCGTTGCGCGGTGGCTCTGGTTCTCGCGCCCCTTGCGGTACGCGCCCGACAGCCAGCCGCCCGCGAGCGGGCTCCAGGGGATGACGCCCATGTCGTGGCGCGCGCAGGTCGGCAGCACCTCCGTCTCGACACCTCGGACGAGGATCGAGTACGGCGGCTGCTCGCAGACGTAGCGCGCGAGCCCACGGCGTTCGGCGACCCACTGAGCCTCGACGATCTCCGACGGCGGATACGTCGACGACCCGAGGTAGCGGATCTTGCCGGCGCGCTGAAGATCCGTGAGCGCGCCGAGCGTCTCCTCGTGCGCGGTCCAGGGATCCCAGCGATGGATCTGGTAGAGGTCGATCCAGTCGGTCTGGAGCCGTCGCAGGCTCGCTTCGACTTCCTGGATGATCCAGCGCCTCGAGTTGCCGGCCATGTTCGGGTCGGCGTCGTGCATCGTGCCGTGCACCTTCGTAGCGAGGACGACCGAGTCGCGCCGGCCCTTCAGGGCCTTGCCGACGATCTCCTCGGACTCGCCACGCGCATAGACATCGGCCGTGTCGACGAAATTGATCCCCGAGTCGAGCGCACGGTGGATGACACCGATCGACTCGTCGTGGTCGGTGTTCCCCCACGCGCCGAACATCATTGCGCCGAGGCAGAGCGGGCTGACCTGCAGGCCGGTGCGGCCGAGTGCGCGGTGCTCCATTCCTTCGACTCTAGCGATCGGGTCGCGGTCGACGATTCGGGTGCCGGCGCCAAGGCTATGCTCGTTGCATGGCGCCGCGGACGATCACCGATGAGCATCAGTTGCGCGCCGTGATCGGCTCGCCGACGGAGCTCGTCGCCGGCAAGATCGCCAACCGGCTGAACCACCTGATCCGGCAGTTCGTGGAACGTTCGCCGTTCGTCTGCGTTGCGACGACGCGCCCCGACGGTGGCCTCGACGTGTCGCCGCGAGGGGATCCGCCGGGCTTCGTCCGGATCCTCGACGAGCGCACGCTGCTCCTGCCGGAGCGGCCCGGGAACCGTATTGCCGACACGCTCACCAACCTGCTCCATGATCCGCGCATCGGGCTGCTGTTTCTGATCCCAGGCGTGGGTGACAGCTTCCGGGTCAACGGCCGCGCCGTCATCGTCGACGATCCCGAGCTGCTCGCCGGAAGCATCGTCGACGGCAAGGCACCGCACCTCGGGATCCTCGTCTCCATCGAAGAGGCCTATACGCAATGCTCGAAGGCGCTCATCCGCTCGGATCTCTGGAACCCTGATCGACACATCGATCGCTCGGAGCTGCCGTCGGGCGGCGAGATCCTCAAGGCCGTGAGCGATCCGGAGCTCGACCCCGACGAATACGACCGTGCGCGTGCGGAACGTTACGCACGCGGCGAAGGTCTTTACTAGAGCGGCTTCCGTTACTGAAGAGGCTTCGCCAGGTAGACGAGCGTGTCGTCGACCTCGAACGGCTGCCCGCGGAGCGTGATCACGCCCAGGGTCCGAACGGGTGCAACGCCCGCGTCGCGGTAGCCGAGGCGCTCGTAGAGGCTTCTCGCTGCCGGGTTGCCTTCGACACTGACGCTGAGGCTCATCCGAGCGCAACCGCGAGCACGCGCGGCGTTCTCCGCCGCCGCGGTCAGGCGCGTCGCGACGCCCTGTCGCCGGTGGTCGGGTGACACGTAGACGTCCTGGATCTCAGGGAGGCCGAGATGTGTCTCGCGCCACGCGATGTGGGCGTGCCCGACCGGCTCGTCGTCCTCCCAGGCGATCAGGTACGTCGAGCCCTCGGCGGCGTGCTGGTCGAGCCGGCTCAGGGGCAGGTACCGGTCGACGAGTCCAACCTCGTCAGCGGTCAGTTCGCGGATGGTCAGCATCGGCTGTGGATCGAGGCAAGTGGCCGCTCGCGGCCGAACTGGTCTGACCAGATTCCGCCACCGTGGACGCTGCAGTGTTCCATTCTGCACCGTTTTCCGAGCGTCAGCCGACGGTTCCGGGTCGAGGTAACAACATCGCTCTCGACCGACAACAAGCTGCTGTTCATGCTCTCGTTCCTCGAGCGGGAGGGGCAGCTCGCATCCGTGCGTCTCTTCGACCTCTCCGCAGGTTAGCTGAGTCGCGATCGTGGGGTCACCGGAACGAGATGCGATGATTTCGCCTACTACGACGCTCGCCGAGTACACACGTCAGGCGTGCTCAAGTCACTCTGGCGGGCGCCGCTGATCGTGTGAGGGCCGAACTTGGTCAGACCAAATTTGGCCGCCACGGACGCTGCGAGGTTCCATTCTGCCCCGTTTTCTTCACGTCACGTGGCCGGTCGGGGCGTGTCCCGGTCTTGGGGGTTCGGCCTTGTCGGTTTCGCGGCGTGGGTGGTCGCCGAAAGCGGAGGGGCTGCACCGCTGCAGCCCCTCCAATGCGCCGGATCCTCTCCCGCGTCATCGACAGCGGTTGCCGGGGACGCCAGTCGAGCGCGAGTCGGACGCGGTTGGGTCAGGACACGGCTGAGAGGAAGGCGACGAACCGACCGGGTGCGTTTCCGACGTTCTTCACCTCGTAGTGGAGCTCATGCTTGATCGTCACCGTGGTTGCCTGGGAATGCGGGTCGTCCTCCGTGGAGATCATCCGCCGCCACACCCTTGTCACCTCGAACGAAGTGTCGTTGTCGAAGCCTGTCTGCGTGTCCCCGATCTGGACAGGCACCGCGTTCACCGACCAGACTGCGTCGTGCGGGGCGAGGTTCTTCCAGATCCAGATTCCCGACTTGCCGGCCGCAAGATCGTGCTCGTGATGGGTGTTGACGAGTAGCGCCGTCATGTGCTCCCTCCTGCGTCGTACTGGGACCGCCGCAGAGCAAGCTCGACGATAGATCACCCGCGGGCCGGGGAACAACCGTCCACGGGACGCTGCAGGCGGCGTATGAATCAGACGGGTTGGTGAGCAAGCGGTCTCGGGCGAGTGACCTAAGCGGCCACTCGCCCGAGACGATCGACACTCAGCCGCAGCCGGTCGACGTGCCGCAGTCCCGGCACGTGTAGCAGGTGCCGGCGCGCACCATCCGGCCACCGCAACGGTTGCACTCGATCGCATCCTCGTGCGGATTGAAGAGCGCGGTCTGGCCCGGTGCAGGTGCCTCGGCCACGTGCGCCGGCTCGCCGTTTGCGATGCGGTCGGCCATCTGCGCGCGCACCTCCATCGAGAGGATGCCCGCCTCTTCCTGCTGGTCGACGTCGAGGAACTTCTTGCCGAACCAGCGGAAGATGTAGTCGGGGATCGACTTCGCGGCGCGGATGTCTGCGTCGTTCGTGAGGCCTGACGGCTCGAAGCGCAGATGCGAGAGCTTCGAGACGTAGACCTCGGGCGGCACGCCGTACTGGAGGCCCATGGAGACCGCGATCATCAGCGAGTTCATCAGACCCTGAAGCGTCGTCCCGTCCTTCGCGATGTCGACGAAGATGTCGCCGGGCGAGCCGTCGTCGAAGACGCCGACGTGGATGTAGCCCTCGTACTCGCCGACGCGGAACTTGCGGCCGATCTCGTTGCGGTCGTCCGGCAGCCGGCGGCGCTTCGGAGCGGCGAACGCGCCGGCGGGCGCGTGGCCGAGCGTCGCTTGCGCGCTCTTGTCACCCTTGCCCGAGAGCGGCTGCGCGACCTTGCAGTTGTCGCGGTAGATCGCGACGGCCTTCACGCCGATCCGCCAGGCGTCGACATACAGCTGCGAGACATCTTCGATCGTTGCGGTCTCCGGCAGGTTGACCGTCTTCGAGATCGCGCCCGAGATGAACGGCTGAATCGCGCCCATCATCTTCACGTGACCGCGGTAGTGGATCGCGCGGTCACCGACGGCGCAGTCGAAGACCGGGTAGTGCTCGCTCTTCACGTACGGCGCACCGACGACGGTGTTGCGCTCGTCGACGAACGCGACGATCTCGTCGACCTCGTTCGGCGCGTAACCGAGCTTCTCGAGGCCGCCGGCGACCGTCTTGTTCACGATCGTGATCTCGCCGCCGCCGACGAGCTTCTTCGACTTGACGAGCGAGAAGTCCGGCTCGACGCCGGTCGTGTCGCAATCCATCATGAAGCTGATCGTCCCGGTAGGAGCGAGCACGGTTGCCTGCGCGTTGCGGTACCCGTTCACCTCGCCGAGGTCGAGCGCCTCGTCCCAGGACTTGCGCGCGGCGCCGAGCAGATCGGCGGGCACCGTCTCGGCGTTCGCGATGTTGCCGACCGCCGCGCGGTGCTTGGCGATCACGCCGATCATCGCTGCCGCGTTCGGCCGGTAGCCCGCGAACGCGCCCATGCGGCCCGCGATCTCCGACGACTTGCGGTACGCGCGGCCCGTCATCAACGCGGTGATCGCGGCAGCGTAGGCCCGGCCCTCGTCCGAGTCGTAGGCAAGGCCGCGCGCCATCAGGAGCGCACCGAGGTTCGCGTAGCCGAGGCCCAGCTGGCGGTACGCCTTCGCGTTCTGCTCGATCTCGGGCGTCGGATACGACGAGTTGCCGACGAGAATCTCCTGCGCGAGGAACATCACGTCGCACGCGTGCTCGAACGCCTCGACGTCGAGCTCGCCGTCCTCACGGCGGAACTTCATCAGGTTCAGCGACGCGAGGTTGCACGCGGAGTCGTCGATCGACATGTATTCCGAGCATGGGTTCGACGCGTTGATGCGGCCGCTGTTCGGCAGCGTGTGCCACGCGTTGATCGTCGTGTCGTACTGCACGCCGGGATCGGCGCAGCGCCACGCGGCCTCGGCGATGTCGTGCAGCAGCTTGCGCGCCTTCATCGTCTCGACGACCGTGCCGTCGGAGCGCGCCGTCAGATTCCAGTCGGCGTCGGCTTCGACAGCCTCCATGAACGCGTCGGAGACGCGCACCGAGTTGTTCGCGTTCTGGTACTGGATCGACGCCCAGTCGGGTGAGTCGAGCGACATGTCGTAGCCGGCAGCCTCGAGGACGCGTGCCTTCTCCTCCTCGTGCGACTTGCACCAGATGAACTCGACGATGTCGGGATGGTCGACGTCGAGCACGACCATCTTCGCCGCACGCCGCGTCTTGCCGCCCGACTTGATCGTGCCCGCGGAGGCGTCCGCACCGCGCATGAACGACACAGGCCCGGAGGCGTACCCGCCCTTCGAAAGCTGTTCCTTGGAGGACCGCAGGCGTGAGAGGTTGACGCCCGACCCCGAGCCGCCGCGGAAGATGACGCCCTCGCGGCGGATCCAGTCGAGGATCGCGTCCATGTTGTCCTCGATCGAGAGGATGAAGCACGCGGAGCATTGCGGCTTCTCTTCGAACCCGACGTTGAACCAGACCGGCGAGTTGAATGCTGCGAGCTGGTTGACGAGGATCGTCTTCAGCTCGTCCTCGAACGTCTGCGCTTCCGCTTCCGAGGCGAAGTACCCGCCGTCGCGTCCCCACGTGCCGACGGTGCCGACGATGCGCCCGATCATCGTCTTCACCGAGCGCTCGCGCTCGGGGCTCGTCATGCGGCCGCGGAAGTACTTCTGCGCGACGATGTTCGTCGCCGTCTGGGTCCAGAACTTCGGGAACTCGACGTCGCGCTGCTCGAAAGTCGGCCCGTTCTTGCCGGGAATGAACGCATCGCGAATCTCCCACTCGACCTCGTCGAACGGGTCGCGGCCCTCGATTGTGAAGAGGCGGCGGACCGCGAGTGTGGCGTCCTCGTCGACGACGTGGTTGACGAGCTCGTCGGGCTGGATCTGGACTCTGTTTTCCTGCTCTAGCGACGCCATTTTCTCTCTTCCTCTCGGCACGAATTCTAGTTTGCGGAGACCGTCAGCCGCAGTGGGCGCGGGACCCGATGGGCGAGCTTGGGAACCATAGGGAGGGGACCTGACGGAGCCGGGAACGGCTCCCGCCGGGCCGTTCTACGGGCCGGGTCGCCGGGCTTGGAGCTGCTTGACGACGAGGCCTGCGCCGCCGGCGATCACGAGGAGCAGCGCGAGCCCGCCCAGCACGAGCAGCGGCACGGGGAGCGACGAGGCGCTGCCGGGGTTCAGTTCGTTCGCGACGTATGCCAGGCCCTTCGGGCTGTTCGCGTTGGTGCTGGTCGGCGCGGTTCCGGTCGTCGCGGTGCCGCCGCTCGTATCCGTGCCGCCACCACCACCGCCCGTTCCGCCCGTGGTGGTCGTCGTTCCGCCGCCGCCGGCCGGCCCGATCAGCGTGTTCGGCCCAACTTTGTGACCCGCGGTGCGCGCTCGCGCCTTCGCGCTCTGAAGCGCGCGCAGGATGTCCTCGCGCGCGCTCGAGTAGGTCTGCACGTCCGAGGGAAGATGGCTGATCGCCTCCGTGTAGCAATGGCTTGGATAGACCTGGTCGATGCGGCCGTCGTACCAGTCGTTCAGCAGCGCCTTCCAGCACGGAGTCGCGGCCGCCGCGGGTCGCGCAGCCCCGGCGAGTAGTGCCACTGCGAGCAGTGCGGCGGCGAAGAACGTCTTGGTGACGGCGCTGATCAAGCTGGAACGAGGGGCGGGTACCTGCGGATACTCGGGATGCTGTCGGACGACGTTACGAGGTCGCTGTAAGGCTTTTGTGAGTCCTCTGACACGCTGGCGGCGGATGGTAGCTTCGCTCGGGATGCGGGCGATCAGGAACCGCCCCTCGTCGCCTCGCTCGTCCTCGTTGCCGCGGCGCTCTTTTTCGGGGCGGTCCGGGTACGGATCGCTGCCGTGGCTCGGCGGC
>CAWFPX010000012.1:0-8813 GCA_963817765.1 uncultured Thermoleophilia bacterium
CGTTCTCGGCGATCTTGTACAGCCACGCCGACTCGAACTCGGGATCGATGCCGCGCTTCAGGCCCCGGAAGGCGTTCAGGAACGTCGACTGCACCGCGTCCTCGGCCTCCTCGCGGCTGCCGAGCTGGTGGAGGCAGTACGCGTGGATCTGCCGTGCGTAGCGCTCGTAGAGATCCCGCGTTGCGTCAGCCTCCGGTGCACCGCGGTGCGGGGTGACCTGACTTGCGCGGCCAGTGGACGGAACTGCGACCAACGAACTCTCCCTCGTCTAGGACGCGCCGTCCGCCCAACGGCACCGGCCTCACTTTGTGCGAGCCGGCCAAAAAAGCAACCGCCCGAAAGGGTTAGTTACGAAGCTCGTGCGCGAGGCGGATGAAGAGCGCCTCGAAGGCGAGTTGCGGTGCGAGGTTGAACTCCTCGAGCCTCCGCCACGTCTCCCGAACCGCCTCCGCCGCCCGTTCAGCGCCGACGAGCCGTTCGCGGGTCGCATCCTCACGAAGCGCGGCCAGCTTGTCGAGATGGATCGCCGCGCCTTCCGCGCCTACCGCGACCGCGACGAGGTCGCGATACCACGCTCCGAGCTCCTCGAGTTGCGCGAGCAACTCGTCGCGTTCGGCGCCGCGACCCGCACGCTTGACGCGCTGGTCGAGCTCGCGCGCCGTCAGATCGAGATCCTTGATCCGCGCCTCCTCACCATCGCGTGCCTCGGCGCCGCGTGCCTGCGCCCCGGCGACGAGCGCGGTCGCCGCATCGGCCGGCTCGAACGCGGGCTCGCGGTACACGGCACGCGCCTGCGTGATCAGGATGTCCCGCCGCTCGACCGAGCTCGGGTCGAGCAGTCTCTCCAGCCGGTCGAGGCGGCCGGCTGCGACGCGTGCAAGCGACGCGCGGCTCGCATCGTCGAGCTCGGGCACGCGTACATCGACGAGCTCGCGCATCGCACGCTCCGACAGCCTGCTGAACGGCACCAGCTGGCAGCGCGACCGCAACGTCTCGGGGATGGGACCGAGGTCGTCGGCGATGAGCACGATCACCGCGTACGAAGGTGGCTCCTCCAGATCCTTCAGGAGGGCGTCAGCCGCGTCCTCGTTCATCAGGTGCGCGCGCTGGATCAGGTAGACACGGCGGTCGGCCTCGAACGGACGCATGTGCAGGTCCCTGCGCATCTCACGAATCGCGTCGATGCGGATCATCTCCCCGAGCGCATCGAGCTCGTACAGATCGGAGTGGAACTCGCGCTCGGTCCCGAGCAGTGAACGCGCAAAGGCGCGCGCGACCTCGCGTTTGCCGACGCCGGGCGGACCGTAGAAGAGATACGCGTGCGCCGGGCCTTCGCGCAGCGCGGCGTCGAGCAGGCGGCCGGCCTCGGGGTGCTCAGAGAAGCGGGCGAACGTGCTCACGTACCTCCTTCGCGATCTCCTCGGCGGGTCGATGGCCGTCGAGCGCGACGATGCGCTCGGTGTAGGTGGCGGCGAGCGAGCGAAATGCTTCGTCTGCCCGGCGCATGAACTCCTCGGTCTCGCGCTCGATCCGGTCGCGATACTCGCCGCCGCGGCGACGCGCCTCCGCGGGATCGACGAGGACGAGGAAGGTACGGATGGGCAGGAGCCCACGCGTCACGGCGAGGTTGAGCTCGAGGACCTGCGTCTCGCCGAGCCCGCGTGCGATGCCCTGGTAGGCAACCGACGAGTCGAGGTATCGGTCGCAGACCACGTCGTCGCCTCGTTCGAGCGCCGGGCGGATCGCGAGCTCGACGTGCTCGGCGCGCGCCGCCGCGAAGAGTGCCGCCTCCGTCCAGGGTGAGAGCTCGTCGCCGTGCAGGACGAGGTCACGCACCGCTTCCCCGACCGGCGTGCCGCCCGGCTCCCGTGTCGTCAGCACAGTCCGCCCCTCGCCGCGCAGCCAGACGGCGAGGAGATCTGCCTGAGTGCTCTTCCCAGATCCGTCGAGTCCTTCAAACGTCACGAACATCCACCGCCTAATCTACGGACTCGATGCGCGCGGTCGTCACGGGGGGTGCAGGCTTCATCGGGTCCAACCTCGTGGATGCGCTGGTTGCACGTGGCGACGAGGTCACGGTCGTCGACAATTTCGCATCCGGCAAGCGGCAGAACCTCAATCCGGCCGCGACGCTCCTCGAGCACGACATCCGTGAGCCGTTCTCGCTCGACGCCGACGCCATCTTCCACCTCGCCGCACAGGCTGACGTGCAGACGTCGATGAAGCGCCCCGACTACGACGCCGAGGTCAACGTCGTCGGGACGGTGAACGTGCTGCAGGGCGCGGCCGGCGCCCAGGTGATCTTCGCGTCGTCCGGCGGCGCGGGCTACGGCGAGTGTTCCGAGCCGGCAGACGAGAACAAGCCCTTCCTGCCCGAATCGCCCTACGGGATCGCGAAGAAGTGCGGGGAGGAGTACCTCGCCGGCTGGAATCGCATCCACGGGACGGCCCATGTGTCGCTGCGGCTCGGAAACGTCTACGGGCCACGCCAGGACGCGGGGCTCGAGGGCGGCGTCGTCGCGATCTTCCTCGAGCGGTTCGCCCGCGACGAGGAGACGGTCATCTACGGCGACGGCACGCAGAGCCGCGACTTCGTCTACGTCGAGGACGTCGTCGCCGCATTGCTTGCGGTGGTCGGAGCAGGCGGTGGGCCCTACAACGTCGGCACCGGCGACGACACCACGGTGGACGGTCTTCATCGCGCGTGCGCCACCGTCGCAGGAGTTGCTTCGGAGGCCCGGCACGAGGCGGCGCGCCTCGGCGACATCCAACGTTCGGTGCTCGACGCCTCACTGATCGAGCGCGAACGCGGCTGGCGCCCGCGGATGTCGCTCGACGACGGACTCGCCCGAACATGGGCGTGGATGAAGGAAGCGCAGGCGGCGTAGCGAAAACGGGCAGCCGTGGACGCACCGCTGCCAGCTCCAGACGCACTGATCCGCCCGTGGCGGACGGCCACTCTCGTCGCGAGCCTCGTCGCTGCGATCGAGTTGATCCTTCTGCTCGGAGCAGGCGTGCTGATCCTTGCGAAACCTCTCTCGCACGTCGTGCGGCAGCACGCGCAGGCCGCCGCCTTGGCGCCCGAGAAGAAGCACGCTGTGGCGGTGCGGCACACGGTTGCCGCACTGCCGAAACTGCTGCGCAGTGAAACAGGCGTGTTCGTCCTGAACGGGAACGGCCGGTCGGGCGCCGCCGCCGGCGAGGCGCAGAAGCTGTCGAACCTCGGCTATCAGGTGCCCGGCCGAGGCAATGCGAAGCGCACGGATTACGCCAACACGGTCGTCATGTTCCGGCGTGGCTACGAGCCCGAGGCGCGGCGCCTCGCGCGCGACGTGCACGTGAAGATCGTCGGCCCGCTCGACGGGCTGAAGCCGGCAGCGCTCCACGGCGCCCAGCTCGCGATCCTGCTCGGCGCGCGCTAGCTGTAGCTCAGCAGGCGCCCTTGCCGAGATTCACCTGCGTGAGCGCCTTGTTGTAGTCGTCGCCGCCCTCGCTCGGGAGCGCTTTCTGGTCGAGCTCCGTGTAGCGCTCGAGGTAGGTGTACGCGCTGCGGTAGCACCCGATCCCGAATGCGTACTCACCCGCCGAGAGCCACGTTTGCGGGTTCAGCGGCTGGCGGCGCACGGCCTGGACGTAGTAGTCGAACGCGATGCGCGGCGCGTCATTCCGTTGCTCGGCCGCGAACGCTTTCGCCCAGTACGGCTCGACGAGCAGGGGGTCGACGGAGTGCGCACGGTTCGCAAGCTGTACGGCACGCGATGGCGGCGACGCACCGAGCGCCTCGCTTGCCCACCGCTCACCGAGCCACGGGAGAAGCAGAACGCCGAATGCGAGCAGCGCAACGCCGGCGACCGCGAGCTGCGCGAACGACGAGACCGGCCGCGGCGGCGCGCGTCCCACGAGCGCGCCGGCGACGAGAAACGCCGGCGCCGAGACGGCGACGAAATCCCACCCGACGTCGACGAGACCGTGCACGAGATAGGCGGGAAACAGGAGCGCCAGCGCGAGCTCGTGACCGCGCGGCCGCCGCCAGAGCGGACGAAGCAGGGACGCGCACATCAGCACGAAGAGCAAGGCGCCGACGATGCCCGCCTCCGTGAGGAACTGCAGCGGCAGGCTGTGGGGCTCGATCGTCTTGTCGAGATACGAGAGGCGATAGCGGAGGTTCGTCAGCTCGAACGTGCCGGCGCCGGTGCCCGCAAGGCGATGATGCTGCCAACCGTCGACCGCCTGGCGCCACCATGCGAACCGGAAGTTCGAGCTCGTGTTCGCGAGCCGGCCACCGCCGTTTCCGACCGCACCCGAGCCGCCGCCCTTCACGACGACAACGACACAGAGCGCGGCAACGCCGACGACGGCGGCGGTCACGACGACCCGGCGTGAGACTCGAGGGAGTGGCACCCGCCGCAGCAGGACAGTCGCGACCGCTCCGACCGCGAGCAGCGCGCCGAAGATCAGGCCGTCGCGCCACCGAACGTGCAACGACTGCCCGTCGCCGGTCACGCCGGGAAGCGCGAACGCAAGCCCGACGACTGCAGCCGCGGGGACCGCGCCGGCCAGCAGCGTCCGGGCGCCTTCGACACGCTCGCCGTCGAACGCGAACCAGGCGACGACGAGGAGCACGGCGGTGAGCAAGCCGCCCCGCGAGTACGTGAGCAGGAGCGCGACGAGCGCCACGTACGCGAGCAGAGCACCTTCGACGCGACGGCGCCAGAGCGCGAGGACGAGCGCGAAGTCGGCGAGCAGCGCCAGCTGGTTCCAGAGGCCGACCGGCCCACGAAGGCGCCCGACTCCAGGCGGTCCGTAGTCGTAGACGAACGGGAGGACCTTGCCGAGGAGCGACCAGACGATCAGCGCCGCGAGGAGCGCCATCAACCCCAGGGCGAGCTCGCGCCTGCGGTCGGCGAGCCAGAGCCCGAGCGTCGCGAAGAGCAGGTAGACGAGCCCGCGGTTCGCGTACTCCCACGAGCGGTCGGGAAGGATCGACCACGAGATCGAGAGTGCGAGCCAGCCGGCCAGCAGCGCCGCCGGCAGGAGCGCGGGCCACCCTCCCGGCACGCCACGGAGCCCGAGCGAAGCGAGGATCGCAAGCAGCGCGCCGCCGCCGAGCCACGGCAGCGATCCGTACCCTGGGCCGCCCCCGAAAAAGAGCGCTGCAGCGACGAGGACGAGCGAGGCGACGAGGGGCAGTTCCCTGATCGCCCGCATCCCGAGCGAAGCTACCATCCGCCGCCAGCGTGTCCAGAGGACTCACAAAAGCCTTACAGCGACCTCGTAACGTCGTCCGGCAGCATCCCGAGTATCCGCAGGTACCCGCCCCTCGTTCCAGCTTGATGAGCTCCGTCACCAAGACGTTCTTCGCCGCCGCACTGCTCGCAGTGGCACTGCTCGCCGGGGCCGCGCGACCCGCGGCGGCCGCGACTCCGTGCTGGAAGGCGCTGCTGAACGACTGGTACGACGGCCGCATCGACCAGGTCTATCCAAGTCATTGCTACACGGAGGCGATCAGCCATCTTCCCTCGGACGTGCAGACCTACTCGAGCGCGCGCGAGGACATCTTGCGCGCGCTTCAGAGCGCGAAGGCGCGAGCGCGCACCGCGGGTCACAAAGTTGGGCCGAACACGCTGATCGGGCCGGCCACCGGCGGCGGCACGACGACCACCACGGGCGGAACGGGCGGTGGTGGTGGCGGCACGGATACGAGCGGCGGCACCGCGACGACCGGAACCGCGCCGACCGACACCAACGCGAACAGCCCGAAGGGCCTGGCATACGTCGCGAACGAACTGAACCCCGGCAGCGCCTCATCGCTCCCCGTGCCGCTGCTCGTGCTGGGCGGGCTCGCGCTGCTCCTCGTGATCGCCGGCGGCGCAGGCCTCGTCGTCAAGCAGCTCCAAGCCCGGCGACCCGGCCCGTAGAGCGGCCCGACGGGAGCCGTTCCCGGCTCCGTCAGGTCCCCTCCCTATGGTTCCCAAGCTCGCCCATCGGGTCCCGCGCCCACTGCGGCTGACGGTCTCCGCAAACTAGAATTCGTGCCGAGAGGAAGAGAGAAAATGGCGTCGCTAGAGCAGGAAAACAGAGTCCAGATCCAGCCCGACGAGCTCGTCAACCACGTCGTCGACGAGGACGCCACACTCGCGGTCCGCCGCCTCTTCACAATCGAGGGCCGCGATCCTTTTGACGAAGTCGAGTGGGAAGTGCGCGATGCGTTCATTCCCGGCAAGAACGGGCCGACTTTCGAGCAGCGCGACGTCGAGTTCCCGAAGTTCTGGACCCAGACGGCGACGAACATCGTCGCGCAGAAGTACTTCCGCGGCCGCATGACGAGCCCCGAGCGCGAGCGCTCGGTGAAGACGATGATCGGGCGCATCGTGGGCACCGTCGGCACGTGGGGACGCGACGGCGGGTACTTCGCTTCGGAAGCGGAAGCGCAGACGTTCGAGGACGAGTTGAAGACGATCCTCGTCAACCAGCTCGCAGCATTCAACTCGCCGGTCTGGTTCAACGTCGGGTTCGAAGAGAAGCCCCAATGCTCGGCGTGCTTCATCCTCTCGATCGAGGACAACATGGACGCGATCCTCGACTGGATTCGCCGCGAGGGCGTCATCTTCCGCGGTGGCTCGGGGTCGGGCGTCAACCTCTCACGCCTGCGGTCCTCCAAGGAACAGCTTTCGAAGGGCGGGTACGCCTCCGGGCCTGTGTCGTTCATGCGCGGCGCGGACGCCTCCGCGGGCACGATCAAGTCGGGCGGCAAGACGCGGCGCGCGGCGAAGATGGTCGTGCTCGACGTCGACCATCCCGACATCGTCGAGTTCATCTGGTGCAAGTCGCACGAGGAGGAGAAGGCACGCGTCCTCGAGGCTGCCGGCTACGACATGTCGCTCGACTCACCCGACTGGGCGTCGATCCAGTACCAGAACGCGAACAACTCGGTGCGCGTCTCCGATGCGTTCATGGAGGCTGTCGAAGCCGACGCCGACTGGAATCTGACGGCGCGCTCCGACGGCACGGTCGTCGAGACGATGAAGGCGCGCAAGCTGCTGCACGACATCGCCGAGGCCGCGTGGCGCTGCGCCGATCCCGGCGTGCAGTACGACACGACGATCAACGCGTGGCACACGCTGCCGAACAGCGGCCGCATCAACGCGTCGAACCCGTGCTCGGAATACATGTCGATCGACGACTCCGCGTGCAACCTCGCGTCGCTGAACCTGATGAAGTTCCGCCGCGAGGACGGCGAGCTCGACGTCGAGGCGTTCGAGCACGCATGTGACGTGATGTTCCTCGCGCAGGAGATTCTCGTCGGCAACTCGTCATATCCGACCCCCGAGATCGAGCAGAACGCGAAGGCGTACCGCCAGCTGGGCCTCGGCTACGCGAACCTCGGTGCGCTCCTGATGGCACGCGGCCTTGCCTACGACTCGGACGAGGGCCGGGCCTACGCTGCCGCGATCACCGCGCTGATGACGGGCCGCGCGTACCGCAAGTCGTCGGAGATCGCGGGCCGCATGGGCGCGTTCGCGGGCTACCGGCCGAACGCGGCAGCGATGATCGGTGTGATCGCCAAGCACCGCGCGGCGGTCGGCAACATCGCGAACGCCGAGACGGTGCCTGCCGATCTGCTCGGGGCTGCGCGCAAGTCGTGGGACGAGGCGCTGGACCTCGGAGAGGTGAACGGGTACCGCAACGCGCAGGCAACCGTGCTCGCTCCTACCGGGACGATCAGCTTCATGATGGATTGCGACACGACCGGCGTCGAGCCGGACTTCTCGCTCGTCAAGTCGAAGAAGCTCGTCGGGGGCGGCGAGATCACGATCGTCAACAAGACGGTCGCCGGCGGCCTCGAGAAGCTCGGTTATGCGCCGAACGAGGTCGACGAGATCGTCGCGTTCGTCGACGAGCGCAACACCGTCGTCGGTGCCCCGTACGTGAAGAGCGAGCACTACCCGGTCTTCGACTGCGCAGTTGGTGACCGCGCGATCCACTACCGCGGCCACGTGAAGATGATGGGTGCGATTCAGCCGTTCATCTCGGGCGCGATCTCGAAGACGGTCAACCTACCGGAGACCGCGACGATCGAAGACGTCTCGCAGCTGTATGTCGACGCTTGGCGGATCGGCGTGAAGGCCGTCGCGATCTACCGCGACAACTGCAAGGTCGCGCAGCCGCTTTCGGGCAAGGGTGACAAGAGCGCGCAAGCGACGCTCGGCCACGCGCCCGCCGGCGCGTTCGCCGCTCCGAAGCGCCGCCGGCTGCCGGACGACCGCAACGAGATCGGCCGCAAGTTCCGCGTCGGCGAGTACGAGGGCTACATCCATGTCGGCGTCTTCGACGACGGCTCGCCCGGCGACATCTTCGTCGACATCGCGAAGGACGGGACGACGCTTCAGGGTCTGATGAACTCGCTGATGATCGCCGTCTCGATGGGTCTCCAGTACGGCGTGCCGCCCGAGGTGTACGTCTCGAAGCTCTCGCATCTGCGCTTCGAGCCCTCAGGCCTCACGAACGACGCAGACATCCGCGCCGCGAAGTCGATCCCCGACTACATCTTCCGCTGGTTCGGCAAGAAGTTCCTCGACGTCGACCAGCAGGAAGAGGCGGGCATCCTGTCGATGGAAGTGCGCGCGCAGATGGCCGACCGGATCGCAAACGGCGAGCCGGCGCACGTCGCCGCAGCCCGCCCCCGGTCAGACCGCGCTCTTCAACCCGCACGAGGATGCGATCGAGTGCAACCGCTGCGGCGGCCGGATGGTGCGCGCCGGCACCTGCTACACGTGCCGGGACTGCGGCACGTCGACCGGCTGCGGCTGAGC
>CAWFPX010000013.1:0-190481 GCA_963817765.1 uncultured Thermoleophilia bacterium
GGCAGACTTGAGTGAGATGCCTACACCTCCCCTTCGCCGTGAGCGGCTTGGTTCCAGGGCCTGGGCGGACGAGGCGGTAACACGGCTCGAGGCGGACGCCAACCGTTCGGCCGATACCCATCTGCACACCTTTCCGCTTCCGTCCGAGTGGGGCATCGATCTCTACCTGAAGGACGAGTCGGTCCACCCGACGGGTTCCCTCAAGCATCGACTCGCCCGCTCGTTGTTTCTCTACGGCCTGTGCAACGGCTGGATCACCGAGCGAACGACGATCGTCGAGGCGTCGAGCGGCTCGACGGCCGTCTCGGAGGCGTACTTCGCCCGCTTCCTTGGCCTGCCGTTCGTCGCCGTGATGCCGGCTTCAACGAGCCGTGAGAAGATTGCGCTCATTGAGGCCCAGGGAGGGTCGTGCCACCTTGTCGACGACCCGACGATCATCTATGCCGAAGCACAGAGGCTGGCGGGCGAGCTCGGCGGATACTTCCTGGATCAGTTCACCTTTGCGGAGCGCGCGACCGATTGGCGCGGCAACAACAACATCGCGGAGTCGATCTTCACCCAGATGTCCCTCGAGAAGCATCCGGTTCCCGCGTGGATCGTCGTCGGCGCCGGCACAGGCGGAACGAGTGCGACGATCGGACGTTACGCCCGCTTCGGGCGGTACTCGACGCTCATGTGCGTCGTCGATCCGGAGGACTCGATCTTCTATTCGGCCTGGACCGGCGACCCGTCGACGTTCACCGGTCGTGCGTCCCGTATCGAGGGGATCGGACGGCAGCGAGTCGAGCCGTCCTTCCTGCCGGACATCGTCGACCGAATGATCCAGGTTCCCGACGCCGCCTCGATCGCGACCATGCGCCTCGTTCGCGAACGCACCGGCCGCAGTGTCGGGGGCTCCACCGGAACGAACGTCTGGGGTGCGCTCCTGCTGGTCGCCGAGATGCTCTCGCGGGGCGAACGGGGCAGCGTCGTCACCTTGATCTGCGACGGCGGCGACCGCTACGCCGCCACGTACTACAGCGACGCCTGGGTGCGCGACCAGGGTCTCGAGCTCGGCTCTTACGCGGCTGCGCTCGAAACGTTTCTCGAGCGTGGCGCGTTCCCTGCTGGAGGCTTCGGAACCTAGACCTCGGTGATCTTGTCCCGGATCGCGTCGGCGACCTCTGGCGGGACGTTCTCCATTCCGTGTGCCTCACGGGCGTGCGCGGCGATCTCCACCCACAGTTTCTCGTCTGCCTCGTTCTGCCCGACCCACTGGCAACCCGGTACGACGTCCCCGCAGTTGAACTGCTTCATCGATCCCTCCTTCATGCGTGGCTCAGATCTCATCGTAGCCCGGCTCCTGCGACCCTCCCTGGGGATGGGGGTTGAGCGCCCGTGAGTACGATCGGCGGGATGTGTCGGGTTCTCGCATACCTCGGTGAGCCGCTCCCTGTGCGGAATCTGCTCTTCGACCCCGACAACGGCCTGGTCACGCAGTCGTACAGCCCCCAGATGATGAACACGTTCCTCAACCTCGGCGGGTTCGGGTTACAAGCGTGGGATCCGGGTTCGCTGCAACCCGACGATCCGTTCACCTACCGGGCCACGACCCTTCCGTCGTTCGACCGCAATCTCCGGTCCCTGTCGGGGAAGCTCGCTCCGACGTGCCTCGTGGCCCATGTGCGCGGGGTCACCTACACGGATGAGGCCGTGGTCGCCGACACGAACCTGCATCCCTTTCGTTTCCGCGGCGCCCGCGTCGTCCTGGCGCACAACGGGCACCTGCGTCAGTTCGCACGTATGCGCTACTCGCTCGTTGAGCACGTGCGACCCGACCTTGCGGAGCGCATCGAAGGGACGACCGACTCCGAGTGGATCTATGCGCTGATCCTGTCACAGCTCGACGATCCGTACGGGCTGCCGGAGACGCGCGAGCTCGCCGAAGCGACGGCCACCTCCCTCCGGATTCTCCGGGAAGTTCGCGTAGCTCATGGCATCGACACGTCCTCGCCGGTGAACCTCTGCGTCAGCACCGGCCGAGCAGTCGTCGCGACCCGCTTTTCGTTCGACTACGGCTGGTATCCGCCCGAGGACGAGTTTCTCGAGACGGATCTTCCCTTCGTCAGCCTCTGGTACGCGATCGGCGGGGAGTACGCCGAGCACGACGGCGGTTGGAAGATGACAGTTGCCGAGACCCCGCGCTCGGTGATCATCGCCTCGGAGCCGCTCACGAGCGATCACTCGTCGTGGCTCGAGGTGCCCGAGTACTCGATGCTGACCGCCGAACTCGGCCCGGACGGGCTTGAATTCGAGACGCGCGACCTGGATGTCTGAGCGGGAGACCGCCGACTTCCTCGCGACGGTCCCGCTGCTGGACGGCCGCGATGAGGTAGACCTTTTTGAGCTGGCGCGGGTGCTGCGCCGGCGAACGGTGACCGAGGGCGAGGTTCTCTGGAGCCAGGGCGATGAGGCGCGGGAGCTGGTCTTCATCGTCGAGGGCGGCGTTTCGGCGTCGCTTCAGGTGCCCGGGGGCCGCCTGGTCGAGATCGGCCAGGCCGGGCCACGTGACATGCTCGGCGAGATCGGGTCGCTCGAGGGCGGAGAGCACACGATGACCGCGCAGGCGACCCAGCCGACGACGATGCTCGTGCTCAGCCGCCACGACTTCGCCGCGCTGCTCGCACGCCCAGATCCGTCGGCATTCGAGCTCAAACGTCGCCTCGCCTCGCAGTTCACCAGCCGTCTACGCAACCAGCTCGCGCAGCTTGCGCTCACGCTTGGCGGCGAGCTGTCCGACGCGGCCGACGACGGCTCGGCCGTCGCGCTCGCCGAGCTCGACCCCTGCGGGCCGCCCGACAGCAGGTACCTGAGCCGCATGGCGACCTTCCACGAGTTCGATCCCGTGGCCCTGTGGGGCTTCCTGACCTCGGGAAGCTACGCGATGTGTCCGCCGCGGAGGACGTTACTCGCCGAAGGAACGCCGTCGTCAGCGTGCTACCTGACGATCAACGGTGCGGTCGAGAAGGTGCTGATCCGTGGCGACCGCCGAGTCCGTGTGGGTCTAGCGGGACCAGGCAAGGCGTTCGGTTACGAAAGCCTCATCGACGACCGTCCGTCGCCGGTCACCGCGATTACGCGCGAACGAACCCTCCTGCTCGTGCTGCCGCACGATCCTTTCAAACAGCTCTTCGGGCGGGACGACACGATCGCACGCGTCTTTCTCGACGTGATCCTCCGCGACCTCGTCGCGACGCTGCGGCTGACGTTGCGGCCGCATGCGCGGCTGGCGGCGAGCGTCTGACGCTGTTCGCCCTTGAGGTTCGGCTCGGCGAGTGCCCCGATTTCACAGAAGCGCTGCAAACCGTCGGGGTCGTGACTCAGCGCGTGACTCAGGGCGCAGCGGTCGGGGAGCGAGAGGCGCGCTAGTCGTCGGCCTGATGCAAGAGTTCTAGGAGTTCCCCGATTTCATGACCGGCTTGCGCAGGGTGGCGCATGGCGATGTCGGCTTTGATGCGGTAGTGGTTTCGGCGGCCGACGCGTTCGCTTTCGACGTAGCCGGATTCAACGAGGTCGGCGACGATGCGTTGGGCGGCTCGTTCGGTGATGCCGACGCTCTCGGCGATGTCACGGGTGCGCGCGTCGGGATCGCGGTGGAGGCAGAGAAGGACTTGGGTGTGGTTCGAGAGGAACCGCCAGGTCTTATGTCCGTCTTCGGAGCTTGACATACGAAGTAAGTAGCGTATATTCCTTGTCGTAAGTTATCTGTCGTGTTAATTAAGCCGCGACTTCGGAGGGATGTTACATCATGAGTGAGGCTCCTGTTTTCCACGAGTCGACTGTCGAGATTCGCGCGCTACAGCCGCATGTCGCGCTCGTTGTGCTCGGCGGCGAACACGACCTCTATTCGGCCGACAAGCTTCGGCAGGTCTTGGATCAGTCACTCGTCCTCTGCGACCATCTGATCGTCGACCTCTCAGCCGTCGACTTCATCGACTCCACGATTGTCGGTGTCCTCACACAAACGATGAAAAACGCCTCTGAGCGCGGCTGCAAGTTCAACGTCGTGCTCGGCTCCGCTCCGGTCGTCGAAAGGATCCTCGAGGTGACAGGGCTAGTCCCACTATTGAACGTCGTCGCGAGCGTCGATCAGGCACTCGCTGCCTAGCGCCGTTCTCACAGTCACCGTCGCGCAGAGACGAGCGGCACGGGCACGGGTGGTGCGTTCCGAAAGGCCTCGCGGACACGCTCGCGGGCGCGTGCGGCATCAGGGTGCCCGTGGACCTTGCGGACGAGTTCGCCGCCGTCGCGATGTCCGAACTGGATCGCGATGTCGCGCGGGTCGAGTTCAAGAACGTTCCAGTGCAGGCGGCGCGGCTGGAAGCTTGTCGAAGTGATCGAGGATGCCGGCTACTCGGCGAAGGACATGAAGCGCCCCGGCTCCAAGAGGCGCTGCGGGTACTCGAAGCTCGAGAGGCGTCTGCGCTCGTGGTCGCCAAGCTCGATCGGCTCTCGCGTTCGATGCTCGACTTCACCGCCCTGATGGCGAAGGCGCAGAAGCAGAGCTGGGCGCTGGTCGCGCTCGACTGCGCTGTCGACACGTCGACACCGATGGGGGAGGCGATGGCGAACATGCTCGCCACCTTCGCCCAATTCGAGCGCCGCCTGATCTTACAGCGCACGAAGTCGGAGTCGTATCTCGCAGAGCGAACACCAAGATTCATCGCGGCAGCGAGGAGCGGGTCGACGATCAGCGGCAGGGTTACGCGCGAACGCGTTCTGGATCCCGGCCGCGACGACGTCCTTGAGCGCCATCAGTCGGCCACCCAACGCGCACGCCGCTGCGGCACGTACTCCCGCTGCCGACCCACCTGATACACACCCGGCAAAAGCGACAGCGGATCGTGCTCGTCATGCACCAACATCGCCGGGCGCTCGCCCACGACCTGCAGAGAACGCTGCGAGTTCCAACCGTGCAGCGATGCGCGCTCGTCCTCGACGACGTGCGCATGCCCGGTCGCCTCACCCCTCAGCAACACCAGGCGACCGGAGCCCAGCTTCCGTGCATGCTCCGGCGGTGCGACGGGAACAAGCAATAGGTCGCCCTGCCCGACCAGCCCACGCAGGGCCCAACCACCATCAGTACTCATCTCAAATCCTCCTTCAGCGGTTTGCCTGAACCAGACCGCGTCACCTCTGCCACCGTGCCGCTGAGGCCGGTTGGCGGCGGGACAAACCCGCACTCTTGACGCACCCGCACGGTACCACCTTCGGCGCGACCCTCATCCACGGTCTCGCCTTGTCGTCGCGTCCACGAACGAGAAGCCCCCGCGACGCGACAGACGTCCGGGGGCGTGGCGGCGAGGGAGTAGCCCCGCCGCGCCGCTCATCGTGACCCACCGCTTCGTACGTTGTCGCAGTCGTGAGTCACGGACGCGGCGTGACTCATCTGCGTGACTCAGACGCTCGGAAGCGGCCCTTCCGCGACTCGGCACCTCTGCACGGGTTCGTCGTTCGAGTCGTCGAGAAGTCGCTGCTCAGCCTGCGATTCTGACCCCTCCTGATCTCAAGCGATTCGATGTGAACCAAACGGCATCAATATGCCCCCGACAAGAATCGAACTTGTGCACGCGGTTTAGGAAACCGCTGCTCTATCCACTGAGCTACGGGGGCTCGGGGCTTAACGATGAACGTTGCGCGGTTGAGTCCGCGCCACTGTAACGAGGGCGGTTGCATCCGACGACCGAGGCAGCTCAGTCGAGATAGCGCGAGACGCGACGTTCGATGTCGCTGAAGCTTGCAACCTGGAAGCCCATCTTGCGTCGGAAGACGAGGAAACGGCCTTCGGGCTGCAAAACGATCCAATAGCGGTCGGTCGCGTATCGATTCGGGTCGCGAGTTGCGATCAGCTGCTCGAGGGCCTGCTCCTGCACCGCTGACGAGACGTTCGATCTGGTCGCCCGAGACCAGATATGCAGCCGAGTTGGTGCACGGTTGCCGCGATTCCGAGACGAGGTCGTCGCGCGGCTCGATCCGACCGTTCTTGCTCGTTGCGAGGAGGCAGACCACGTAGTCGTAACGGCGCTCGACGAAGCTCGACAGATCATTCAGATGCGTATCGAGGTCTGAGGTGAAGCAGAAGTCGTCCTCGAGAACCAGCACATGCTCGCCGGCGCCCGGCGCGACGACGCGCAGAGCCGCGAGGTGGCTTCTTCAGACAGCCGATGCTGCCATCGACAAATGGATCATCGGTGTTGCTCTCGAACACCGCCGCCTGACGGAAGACACGGTCGAGGGGTGCTCGCGCCATCGCCAGCTCGCGCATCACGGCGTCGTAGCGGTCGACGCGATCGTCGGCGTTGATGATCACAATCGACGCGATTCCGCTCCAGCGCGGATCGGCCTCCGCGCTGTCGTACGGCAGATCTCCGAAGCCGCCCACGTGTCTGCGGATCGGGTTGTTGACGACCACGTTGTCGAACGAATGCGGAAAGTAGCCGTAGACGATCACCACCTCGTTGTCGGCTGGCGTCCGATCAACGTCCGTGGTTGCGACGATCTTGCGACCACCGGCGATCGTGCGCAAGAAAGGGTCGCTTGCGGAAAGCGTCCGCTCATCGATGGTCGCGAAGCACAGCTTGCTGAGCGCGGCAACGCCTTCATCGACACGATCGCGAGCGAATCGTCCCGTCGCCTCGGCAAGCAGCCTGTCGCGCAGCTCGAGCGGATCGATGCCCCGCAGCTCCTCGTCGCTGAGCGTCGAGAGTAGAGGGCGTCGGCCGAATCGCATCGCGCGTTCGAGTCTAGACGCGGACACCTCTCAAATAGCGGTCGCTCCCAGTTGCTCACGCCTGCGGCGGGTGCAGCCACCAGGTGATCCCTTCACCGATCTGCCTGAAGCCGCACGTCTCGTAGAGGCTCTTGCCGAGAGGCGTCGCGTTCAGGACGAGCGCGCGGGCGCCGGCCTCGCCTGCTGCACCGGCGACTGCCCGGAGGAGCGCCGTGCCGAGCCCGCGCCGCCGGAACGGCGGCCAGACGGCCATGTCGAAGATGCCCGCGATCTCGTCGCTCGCGAGGTGCGACCAGGCGTGCCCCGCCAAGCGCCGGCCGGGCTCGGCGTAGGCGCCGGCGTACCAGGTGCGTTTCGGCCGACTACGGGTCAGTGCGAAGTTGCGACCGTAGTCGGCGTGCTCACCCGTGTAGTCGGTGCTCGTCTCCTTGAGCTCGACGCGCGGGTCCGCGGTCGACCCGACATCCTCTGGCGTCGCGGTCATCCACCACGGCGACCAACCGCGCTCGAAGCCTGCAGCGGCGAGCGGCGCAGCATCGACGTCGAGCGACAGCCACGCGCCGACGATGACGCCCGCGGGGAGAATGCGCTCGAGGCCGCGGGCGAGCGCGTCGGCGCGGATCTCCGTCGGGAACAACAGGCTCGCCGCTCCCGGTTCTCGTGCCCAGCTGAGCCCACCGTCACTCCATGACTCACCGCCCAGCACGCGTGCGCGCTCGAGGAACCAGGCCGACTGAACTCGTTCGCAGTCGCGGGCGGAGCGGGCGCGCGTCATCCGGTGCGTCTAGGTCACCGCACGGTAGGTGAGGACGAGGTTGCCGCTCGAGTAGGTCGTCGAGTCGACAAGCTCGAGCACCTTCTTGCCGGTGACGCCGTCGAAGATGCGTTTGCCGGTGCCGAGGAGGACCGGCGAGACCATCAGGCGGATCTCGTCGACCAGATCGTGGTCGAGCAGCGTGCGGACGAGCTGCTGGCTGCCGGCGATCATGATGTCCCCGCCGTCCTCCGCCTTCAGCTTCGCAACCTCTTCGGCCACGTTCGCGCCGATGATCGTCGAGTTGTTCCAGTCGGCGTTCTCGAGGGTGGTCGAGACGACGTACTTGGGAAGGCCGTTCATCCGATCGGCGAAGCCGACATCGTCCTTGACGGTCGGCCACGCCTTCGCGAAGCCCTCGTACGTCACGCGCCCGAGCAGAATCGCGTCGGTGGCGTTCAGCTCGTCGAGCTTGTACTTCATCGACTCAGGGGTTGAGAACTGGAAGCTCCAGCCGCCGTGCTCATAGCCTTCCGCACCGCCGGGATCCTCCATCACGCCGTCGAGGCTCACGAACTCGGTCACGAAGAGGTTCCTCATGGCTTGCTCCTTCTCTCGAATGCGTTCGTCACGGGCTCTGACTGCGGTGATACCCAGAGCTCATCGCGATGAGTTTTGCCGCTAAGAACGGTCTTTTGTGCGATGACTCCGATCCTCCTGGCCGGCACGGTGATCGATACGCCGACGCTCACAGCTGAGCTTGGAGCCCTCGTCAGCGCAGGCGCGACGCTCGTCGTCTGCGACGTCGGTGCCCTGCCGGCCTGCGGACCTCGGCGCCGTCGATGGGCTTGCGCGCCTGCAGCTTGCCGCCGGTCGACTGGGTTGCCGCCTGCGACTGACGTGCGTGTCCAGTGACCTCCAGGAACTGCTCGGCTGCGTCGGACTCTCGGACGTCGTGCTAGGGGTCGAGGTGCGGCGGCAGGCCGAAGATCGGGAACAGCGTGTCGGTGTCGAGGAAGAACGTGAACTCGACGATCCCATCCCCTGAGAGCTCCAGCACCTGCAGAGCCCACGGCGTGAACGTCCCGTTCGGGCCGCCGGGCTTGTACTGAGCGAACGCCGGCGATCCGTTCGCGACCGTCGGGATGAGCCGCGAGCCCTTACATTCGATGCCGGTGCCGAACCACCAGCCCAGTATGTCGTCACGCCCGCTGAGCCACAGCTTGTATGGCGGCATCGACTGCGTTGCATCCTCCTGCAGCAGTGAGGTCAGCGCGGTCATGTCGTAGCGTTGGAACGCGTCGACGTACCGTTCGAGCAGCGCCCGCTGCGCGTCGTCGAGCGGTGGCGCCGGATCGCTCGAGCTGACATCGGCGGCGGCGAGTGTCGAGCGCGCGCGCTGCAGTGAGCTGTTGACGGACGCGACGCTCGTCTCGAGGAGCTCGGCGGCTTCGCTCGCCTTCCAGCGCAGCACCTCACACAGGATCAGCACCGCGCGCTGGCGCGGCGGCAGATGCTGGAGCGCGGCGACGAACGCAAGCTTGATCGTCTCGCGGGAGACCGCGAGCTCCGCTGGATCGGCGTCGGCCGGCAGCACGCTCGCGTCGGGCACCGGCTGGATCCACGTGACCTCCGGCAGCGTCGGCCCGGGCGGCGAGTCGGAGCTCTGCGCGGGGCCGAAGTCCATCGGACGGGCGCGTCGTTCCCTGCCGGTCAACATGTCGAGACAGACGTTCGTGGCAATGCGGTAGAGCCACGTGCGGAGCGCGGCCCGTCCCTCGAAACGGTCGTAGTTCCGCCAGGCACGCACGAACGTCTCCTGCACCGCATCTTCGGCCTCGAACGACGATGCGAGCATGCGGTAGCAGTAGGCGTTCAACTCGACCCGGTGCTGCTCGAGTTGAAGATCGAGCTCGCCGGAGGTGCGCGTAGCCGACATCTCGACCATGCTAATCAGTCCGTCTCGACCGCGGCGAGGTTCCTGCCGGCACGCTGGGGTGCATGGGCCTGCGCCGTGCTCTCATGCAGGAAGACCGCTCCCACAGCGGCAGCGCCGGCGGCGAAGAGGGCGCCCAAGAGGAACGCCGCGTGATAGCCGCCGTTCAGGGCCGCGAGCGGGCCCTTGGAGCTGACGAGGCTCGACGTCCGGGAGGCAGCGAGGCTCGCAAGCACCGCGAGACCGAGCGCCCCACCCATCATGAACGCGGTGTTCACGATTCCCGACGCGAGCCCCGACTCCTCGGGTGCGACCTCGCTCATCGCGGCCAGCAGCATCGGGTTGAAGGCGATGCCCGCGCCGAAGCCGAGCAGGATCATCGCGGGCAGCACGTCGCGCACGAAGCTGCCGTCGACCGGCGCGCGGGCGAAGAGCACGAGCCCGCAGGCCGCGAGCAGCAGGCCGGTGGCGAGCGGCTTCCGGAAGCCGAACCGCATCACGAGCTTCGCCGAGAGCCCGAGCGAGAACGCGCCCATGATCAGGTTCGCGGGCAGGAAGGCGAGCCCCACCTTCAGCGGGCTGTAGCCGAGCACCAGTTGGAGATAGAGCGCCGAGAGGAAGAACCACGCGAACATCGCCGCCGCCCACAGGACGCCGACGACGTTCGCCGTCGCGACGTTGCGGTGCCGGAAGATCGAGAGCGGCATCAGCGGCGCCTCGACGCGCGACTCGATCACGAGGAACAGCAGGAACAGCGCGACTGCGACTGCGAGCAGCCCGAGCGTCTCGGCCGAGCCCCAGCCGTTCTGGTTGCCGTTCACGATCGCGTACACCGCGAGCATCAGCGCAACCGTCACGGTGATCGCGCCTGCGACGTCGACGCGCGCATCTGCGGGCCTGGTGTGCGCCGTCGGCAGCAGGCGCAACGAAAGCGCGAACACGACAACGCCGATCGGCAGGTTGACAAGGAAGATCCAGTGCCAGTCGAGTGAGTTCGTGAGGATGCCGCCGAGCAGCACACCGATGCTGCCGCCGCCGGCCATCACGAAGCCGAAGACGCCCATCGCCTTCGCGCGCTCGGCCGGCTCGGTGAACATGACCATGATCAGCGAGAACGCGACCGCCGAGACGATCGCACCGCCGACGCCCTGCACCGCGCGCGCGGCCTCGAGCATGTGCTGCGAGCCCGAGAGCCCGCAGGCGAGCGACGCGATCGTGAACAGAGCGATCCCGATCAGGAACATCGGGCGGTGGCCGAAGATGTCGCCGAGCCGTCCCCCGAGCAGCAGGAAACCGCCAAACGTGAGCAGGTAGGCGTTGACAACCCAGGCGAGCGACGTCTGCGAGAAGCCGAGATCGGCCCTGATCGACGGCAGCGCGACGTTCACGATCGTCGTATCGAGGACGATCATGAGATCGCCCAGACACAGGATGATCAGCGCGAGCCAGCGCGTCCGGTTGTCCATGCTCATGTTGCCCCCTCCTCCTCGCATTTCATTCATACCGAATGGACGACACCCGGCCGCGAAACTCATCGCGGGACGTTTGCGGGGCGCGTGGGCGTTCCAGTGGACGCGATGAGCGAGCGGGCCGGACTCGGGGTGATTCGCGGCAGCGCGCTGTACGTCGGCGCCCTGATCGGCCCGGGACTGCTGCTCGTTCCTGCGCTCGCTGCGCAGGCCGCAGGCGCGGCGTCGATCGTGGCCTGGGGCGCGCTCCTCGTCCTCTCCGCGCCGCTCGCGATCACGTTCGCGGCGCTCGGTGTGCGACATCCGGTCGCCGGTGGTGTGGCGGCCTACGTGCGCGCGGGCTTCGGAGATGCGGCGGCCGCTGTCACGGGCGGCTGGTTCCTGGGCGCAGTGATGCTCGGTGCGCCCGCCGTCTCGCTGATCGGCGGCTACTACGTCGCCGCCCTGACGGGCTCGGGAACCGCCGTCGCCGCGACGGTCGGGCTCGCGATGTTCCTCGTCGTCCTCGTCGCGAACGTCTTCGGGCTCCGCGTGTCCTCGGGCTTCCAGCTTGGCCTCTCGTCGGTGCTGATCGTCGTGATGACGATCGCGATCACCGTCGCACTGCCCTCGCGGGGCGGTGACAACTGGACGCCGTTCGCGTCTCACGGCTGGTGGGCGGTGGGAACGGCGGCGAACCTGCTCGTCTGGCTGTTCCTCGGCTGGGAGGCCGGAGCCCAGCTCGCCGGTGAGTTCCGCCGGCCCGAGGTCGAGCTGCCGCGGGCGATCGCACTCGCCTTCGGCGTTGTCACGGTTCTCTACATCGGGCTCGCCGTGGCGACGATCGGTGTGACGGTCGGCACGGACTCGCGGGTGCCGCTCGCCGACCTCGTCTCCGTGGGTTTCGGCCGGGCGGGGCGCGACGCGACCGCGGTGCTCGCGGTGGCTCTCACGATGGGGACGATGAACGTGTATTTGGGGGTGGCGGCGAAGCTCGCCGCGTCACTTGCCGAGGCCGGCGAGTTGCCTTCCTGGCTCGGGCGCGACGCGCAGCGGAGCGTTCCCCGGCGGCCGCTCGCCGTGATCGCGGCGGTCGCGATCGTGATCTTCGGCGGGCTGGTCGCGGGGATCAGCTCGACGGAGGACCTCGTCCGCGCGACCTCGGCGCTCTTCATCGCCGTCTACGTGCTCGCGACACTCTCGGCGGTGCGGATCCTCGACGGAGCGAGCCGTGCCGCGGCGCTGGCGGCGCTCATCCTCACGCTCGTGCTCGCCGTCTTCTCGGCGCAGTTCCTCGTGGTGCCGGCGATCGTCGCCCTCGCGGCGCTTGTGCTGCGCCGGCGGCTTCTAAACCGGTAGGCGTACTTCGCCGCCGACGATGACCCGCTCGATCTCGAGGTTGTCGTCGAGCACGATGAGGTCGGCCGGCAGCCCGATTCCGATCCGGCCGAGTGACGGGTCACCGAGCACGCGAGCGGGCGTCGCGGACGCGGCGGCGAGCGCGTCCTCGAGCGGAACGCCGAGACCGTGGAGGTTGCGCACGGCCTCGATCATGGTCAGGACGCTGCCTGCGAGCACCCCGTCGGGCCCGCGCACCGTGCCCTCGAGCACCTGCACGTCGAAGTTCCCAAAGCTGTACGAGCCGTCCGCGACGCCGGCGGCGGTGATCGCGTCGGTGACGAGCGCGAGCCGGCCCGCCGCCGCTCGCCAGGCGACCATCGCCGTCTCCGTGGCGAGGTGAATGCCGTCGAGGATGACCGAGACGACCACGTCGTCGCGTGCAAGCGCCGCGCCGACGATGCCCGGGTCGCGGTGCAGAAACGGGCGCATCGCGTTGAAGAGGTGGGTGACGCTGCGCGCTCCACGGTCGAAGGCGGCATTCGCCTGCTCCGCGGTCGCGTCGGTATGGCCCAGCGAGACGGCGACGCCCCGTCCGAGCAGGTTGTCGATCAGCGCGTGGGCTCCAGGAAGCTCGGGCGCGAGCGTCATCAGCGCTACAGGCCCGCCTGCGAGCAGGCGCTCGAGCAGCGCCGGGTCGGGATCACGCCGGGCCGAGGCCTCGTGGGTGCCGAGGCGATTGGGCGAGAGAAACGGCCCCTCGAGATGCATGCCAAGGATCCGGGGCCGGGACTCGCCGATCGGAACCTCGCGCATCGCGGCGAGGATCTGGTCCTCCGGGCTCGTGATCAGCGTCGGGAGATAGGCCGTGACGCCGGTCTCGAGCAGCGCCTCGCCGGCGCGCGCGTAGCCGGCGGTGTCGGCGTGCAGGAAGTCGACGCCTCCGAAGCCGTTCACCTGCAGGTCGACGAGTCCCGGTGCGGCGATTCCGCGCCGGTTCGGGCCTGCGAGGCCATAGCTCACAACGGAGCCTTCGTGCACCTCGACGTCGCCTCGGACGAGGATCCCGTCGACGAGCGCTGCTTCGACACCGAGCTTCATGCCGAGCAGTGTAGGGTCGCATCACCCCTTTGGTCAATACCAGTTGGAGCAAATTGCCTTGCTTCCACCCGATCTGGTCTATACCATCGCCTCTACGCGATGGCAGAGATCCGCCTCGAACATGTCTCCAAGACCTTTCAGGACGTGACCGCGGTCGACGACGTCTCACTCGAGATCGCCGATGGGGAGTTCCTCGTGCTCGTCGGGCCCTCAGGTTGCGGCAAGTCGACGCTGCTGCGGATGATCGCCGGCCTCGAGGAGATCACCGACGGCACCATCCATATCGGCGAGCGCGATGTCACCGATCTCGCGCCGCGCGCCCGTGATGTGGCGATGGTGTTCCAGACCTACGCGCTCTATCCGCATATGACCGTGCGTCAGAACATGGGCTATGGCCTGAAGGCGCGGCGGACTCCGAAGGCCGAGATCGCCCAGCGGGTGGACGACGTCGCGAAACTGCTCGGCCTCGAGGATTTGCTGCACCGGCGTCCCGCGCAGCTCTCGGGCGGTCAGCGCCAGCGCGTCGCGATGGGTCGCGCGATCGTCCGCCAGCCCCAGGCATTTCTGCTCGACGAGCCGCTCTCGAACCTCGACGCGAAGCTTCGGGTCGGGATGCGTGCGTCGCTCGCCCAGCTTCATCAGCGCCTTGGTGTGACGACCGTCTACGTCACGCACGATCAGACCGAGGCGATGACCCTCGGCCAGCGTGTCGCCGTGATGCGCAACGGGAAGATCCTCCAGGTGGATAGCCCTCAGCAGCTCTACGAACGGCCCCACAATCTGTTCATCGCCGCGTTCATCGGCTCACCCGCGATGAATCTCGTCGACGCGACGCTCGAAGCCAACGCCGTGCGCTTCGGGCAGTACCGCGTCCCGCTCGGCGACGGGATCCGGCCGGTCGGTGCCGGCGAGCGTGTGGTGCTCGGGATTCGACCGGAGAGCTTCGAGGACGCGGCTTTCGCGCCCGAGTTGCCGCGGCTTGCCGTCGAGGTGTCCGTACTCGAGGAGCTCGGCTCGGACGCCCACGTCTTCTTCGAGGTCGACGCGGCCCCGATTACCGCTGAGGTACTGGAATCCGTGACGGATGGCGGGCTTCTGCCCACAGATCGGGCGTTGTTCACCGCCCGGGTCGACGCGCGTACCTCGGCCCGCGTCGGCGCTCACCTCGAGCTGGCGGTCGATCCCGCGCGCTTCCAGTTCTTCGATCCCGAGAGCGGGCTCCGTCTGCAGCAGGCGACGGCTCCCGAGTTCGCGAGGGCCGGATGACGAAGCAACGTGAGGCCCGCGAGAGCGTTCTCGAGCTGATCGAAGGGCTCGGCGTCGGCGAGTCGATTCCCGCGGAGCGTCAGCTCGGCATTGATCTCGGTGTCTCCCGCCTGACCGTGCGCGCCGCCCTTGACGAGCTGGTGCGCGAGGGCTACCTCGTGCGACGTCGCGGCGCAGGCACGTTTGTCGCGGAGCCGAAGGTCGCCAAGGGAATCGACATCAACTCCTTCAGCGACGACATGCGCGAGCGGGGCATGTCGCCCGCGAGCCGCACGATCGACCTGCGCATCATTCCGGCCGGAGCGCGCCTGGGGCGGATCCTCCACGTCTCACCCGCCGAGCCAGTTGTCGCCGCAAAGCGTCTGCGACTCGCTGACGGTGAGCCGATGGCGATCGAGCTCCTGCACGTCCGCCAGTCGCTCGTGCCAGGGATGAGCGCGGCCGACCTCGAGCAGTACTCGTTCTACGACCTGCTTGCGAGCCGCTACGACCTGTCGATCGTGGGCGGGTCACAGACGATCGAGCCGACGGTCACCAACGAGGAAGAGTCATCCGCACTTGGCGTCCCGCTGCACTCGCCGGCGCTCCTCTTCGAGCGGGTCACCCGGGCGGCGTCGGACGAGGTGATCGAGTTCACGAGCTCCACCTATCGTGGCGACCGCTATCGCTTGGTCACCGAGCTCGGCGCGGGCGGCAGGCCGGCCCGGGCAATCGGGATCGCCGATGTCACCACGATCGCCGCGCGTTAGTGGCCACTCGGCAACGTGTTGCGAAGTGGTATTGACATCTACGAGTTCTCTGTGAGACTATCCGCCACAGTGGTAATTGGTCTATACCAAAAGCGCGGCGCCGACACTCGTCTCGAGCGACAGGGCCGCCTGACTCTGGGGGCATCCAGATGAAGACACGCAGCATCGTCGCTCTCTGTCTCGTCGCCGTCGTTGCAGCAGCAATTGCCGCAGCGACGTCCGGCGCGACCAAGAAGGCGACCGCAAGCTCAATTACGGTCTGGCTTCAGGTCGACGCACAAACCGGTTGGCCGGACGTCGTTGCGGCCGCGAATCAGAAGTTCCAGGCTGACCATCCCGGCACCTCGGTGAACGTCCAGTATCAGAGCTGGACGGATCATCTGCAGAAGTTCGACGCGACCCTCGCGGGCGGCGGCGGCC
Organism: uncultured Thermoleophilia bacterium; assembly: GCA_963817765.1. Taxonomy (GTDB): domain Bacteria; phylum Actinomycetota; class Thermoleophilia; order Gaiellales; family Gaiellaceae; genus PALSA-600. The sequence continues at coordinate 15,782 of CAWFPX010000013.1, forward strand.
CTGACGTGATCGAGATGGGCAACACCGAGATGACGAAGTACATGGCGGCCGGCGCGTTCGCACCGCTCACCAAGGCGTCGTTCGACAACTCGTCGAACTGGCTGAAGGGTCTCGCCGCGTCCGGTGCATTCGGCGGCAAGACCTACGGCGTCCCGTACTACGCGGGCTCACGCGTCGTCACGTACCGCACCGACCTGTTCAAGAAGGCCGGCATCTCGAAGCTGCCATCGACGACGGCGCAGTACGTGGCCGACTCGAAGAAGCTCATGGCCAAGAACTCGAAGAAGGGCTTCTCGCCGATTTACATCGCAGGCGAGGATTGGTACGTCGGAATGGCGTTCGTCTTCGACTACGGCGGCGGGATCGCCCAGCAGGTCAGTGGTCAGTGGAAGGGCTTGCTGGCCTCGCCGAAGTCGATCGCCGGCCTCACGGCGTTCAAGAACTTCTATCTGGCGACGTCGCGGGCTCCGAAGACCAACGACGGAACGAAGCCGAACCCCTATGACGTCTATGCGCAGGGCCAGGCGGCCTCGATGGTCGGCCCGAGCTGGTACACCTGCTGTGTCGGGAAGGCCTACACGTCGTCCACCGCGCAGTTCGTGATGCCGGGCCACGTCAAGGGTCAGGCCATGCCGGGCTTCCTCGGCGGTTCCGACCTGGCGGTCCCGGTGACGAGCTCCAACAAGGCGCTCGCCGCCGATTGGATCAAGGACTTCACGAGCACGAGCTCCGAGAAGGCCCTCCAGGCGAAGGGCAATATCCCGAACGCGACCAACCTGCTCGGCGGGAGCGTGAATGAGCGGGCCGCTTCGCGGAGCTGGTTCGTTCCGACGGCGAAGCACTGGGTCGACGTCGAGAACGGCAACATCCTGAAGAACATGCTGGGGCAGATCCTCACCGGCCACCAGACCGTCAAGCAGGCGGCTCAGTCGGCCAGCGACAACATCGCATCGGTGCTTAACGGTCCGTAACCGGTGCACGAAAGCAGTCCAACGGCACCCGCCGCCGAGACCTTGCATCAGGGGTCTCGGCGGCGACGCCGTTCCTGGGCCGCAACGGGGCGAGGGGCGGTGCCGTACGGCCTGATCGCCCCGATTGCCGTCGTGATCACGGTGATCCTCGGCTACCCGCTCTTCTGGCTCGTCAAGCTCTCGCTGCAGCGCTACGGTCTCTTCGACCTGATCCGGCATCACGGCGTCTACATCGGGCTCGAGAACTACCGCTCCGTCCTGAGCGACCCCGTTTTCTGGCACACGCTCGTCCGCACGATCATCTTCACGACGGTCAACGTCGTGCTGACGATGGGGATCGGCATGCTGCTCGCACTGCTGCTCGTCCGCGTCAGCACTGCGGTGCGCCTGCTGCTCAGCTCCGGTCTCATCCTCGTCTGGTCGATGCCGGTCGTTGTCGCCGTGCAGATCTGGTACTGGATGACGAACTACCAGAACGGAGTCGTCAACTACGTCCTGACGAAGCTCGGCTTCGGCGATTTCTTCCAGCACGACTGGTACGCGACGACCCTGTCGCAGCTGAGCATGTCCACGCTGCTGATTGTTTGGGGGGCGCTGCCGTTCGTCGTGATCACGCTCTACGCCGGGCTCGCGCAGGTGCCGCACGACCTGGTCGAGGCGGCGGAGGTCGACGGCGCGCGGAAGTGGCGCGTTTTCCGCGACATCACGCTGCCGATCTTGAAGCCGATCCTGCTGATCCTTACCAGCCTCTCGATCATCTGGGACTTCGGCGTGTTCACGCAGCCCTATCTCCTGATCGGCCAGTCGAAGATCACCTCGGGCAACTATCTGATGAGCATCTATCTCTTCGAGGAGGGCTACCTCAAGGCGGACTTTGGCCGCGGCGCCGCGATTTCGATCCTGATGCTCCTCATCGTCGCGGTGCTGAGCGTCGTCTACGTGCGCAGAATGGTGCGCATCGGAGACGGACAGTGAGCGCGCGCCGCCGCACCCGCCGCAGACGGCGCCTGCGCCAGACCGGCTGGAACCTGCTCGGCATTGCGATCTTCGTCGTGATGGTCTTTCCCGTCTTCTGGATGATCTCCACGGCGCTCAAGTCGAACGAGGAGATCATCAGCCTCAACCCCACCTGGTTCCCGTTGCCGCCGACGCTGCAGCACTTCCGCGACGCGATGCACACGAAGTTCTTCTGGGTCGATGTCAGGAACAGCCTGATCATCGTCACGGTCACGGTTGCGATCTCGATCGTGCTCGCCTTCCTCGCGGCAGTCGCGCTCGCGCGCTACCGCTTCGACGGCCGCAAGCTGTTCATCGTGCTCGTGATCGGGATCCAGATGCTTCCGCAGGCAGGCCTGATCATCCCGCTGTACGTCGTGCTCGCGGACTACCACCAGGTGAACGCGCTGAGCGGTGTGATCCTCACATACATGACGTTCGTGCTGCCGTTCTGCGTCTGGACACTGCGGGGCTTCCTGCTCAACATCCCCAAGGAGCTCGAGGAGGCCGCCATGGTCGACGGTTCGACCCGGCTCGGCGTGTTCATGAAGATCCTGCTGCCGCTGATGGGGCCGGGTCTCGTCGCCACGTCGGTGTTCGCGTTCATCACGACCTGGAACGAGTACATCTTCGCCCGCGTGCTCCTGAACGACCAGTCGAAGCAGACGGTCACGGTCTGGCTCTCGTACTTCCTCGGCTCGGGTCGCAGCACGGACTGGGGCGCGCTGATGGCCGCCTCGACCCTGACGGCGGTCCCGGTCGTCGTCTTCTTCCTGCTCGTCCAGCGGCGGATCGCCTTCGGGCTGACAGCCGGCGCGGTGCGCGGATGAGCGACGGCAACGACCTCCACCGGCTCGCCGCGTCCTGCATCTTCCCGAGCTTCCCGGGTGACGATCTGCCGGACTGGATCAGGCGGTTGCTCGCAGACGGAGGTGGCGGCATCGTGCTCTTCGCCTACAACGTCCCGTCACGCGATCGGCTCGGCGCGCTGTGCGCAGCGCTGCGTGCGGAGCGGGACGAGGTGCTGCTCGGGATCGACGAAGAGGGCGGCGACGTGACGAGGCTCGAGTGGGAGACCGGCAGCTCGTATCCCGCCGGCGCCGCGCTCGGCGTCGTCGACGATCTCGCGCTGACCGAGGCGGTCGCCGCCTCGATCGCCGCGGAGTTGGCCGGCGTGGGCGTCAACTGGAACCTTGCGCCGGTGGCCGACGTGAACGTGCCGGCGAACCCGGTGATCGGTACGCGTGCGTTCGGGTCGGATCCGGAGCTCGTCGCCCGCCATGTGGCGGCGTTCGTGCGGGGCACTCAGAGCCGCTGCGTCGCGGCCTGCGCGAAGCATTTCCCCGGCCACGGGGCGACCGAGCAGGACTCCCACCTCGAGCTACCCGTCGTGACCGGCGACGTGCAGGCGGGCCTCGAGCCCTTCCGCGCGGCAATTGCGAGCGGTGTGCGGACGATCATGACGGCGCACGTACGGGTGCCGTCGCTCGACGAAGCGCCGGCGACGTTGAGCCGTCCGATCGTGCAGGGCCTCCTGCGCGACGAGCTCGGCTTCGACGGTGTGGTGATGGCCGACGCGCTCGAGATGAAGGCGGTCAGCGAGACGGTCGGCATCGAGGAGTCGGCCGTGCGCGCTCTGGGGGCCGGCGTCGATGCACTGTGCGTTGGGCACGACCTCGGTGAAGCCGCCGTCGACAGGATCCTTGCAGCGCTCGTCGCCCGTGTCCCGGAGGCACGCCTGCGCGAGGCGTCGGAGCGCATCGTCGCGCTTGCCGCGTGGGCGCGGCCCGCCGACGGCGGCGTCGACCGCGCCGTCGGTCTCGACGCGGCCCGGCGCGCGCTTCACACCGAAGGCGAGTTCGGCTTCCGCGAGCGTCCACTGGTGGTGGAGTTACGCCCGCGGGCGAACATCGCAGCCGGTGAAGCCGAGCATTCGCTTGCCTCCAGCGTCGTCCGCGAAGGGGAGCCGATTCCCACAGCCGATGTCTTCGTCGTCCGCGACGCGCACCGGCACCTCTGGATGCAGGAGGCTGCAGACATTCCCGGCGCGGTCGTCGTCGAGACGGGGCTGCCGGTCTGGCGACCGCTCCGTAGCCGTGGCTACGTGGCGACGAACGGCGGCAGCCGTGCGTCCTACGAGGCCGCGCGTGAGTTGCTCGCGCCGGGGTGACGCCGTGAGCTCGCACCTCGAGGCGGAGCTGCGCGAGCAGCCCGAGGCGCTGCGGAACCTGATCGAGCGCCAGCGTGGCTACGCCGAGCAGATCGGCGATCTGTTCCGCAGCAACGATGTGCAGTACATCCTGATCGCCTCGCGCGGAAGCTCGTCCAATGCAGCGCGGTATGCGCAGTACCTGCTCGGCCGTGCGCATCGCGTGCCCGTGGCCTTCGCGACACCGTCGCTGTTCACGCTCTACGAGCAGCCGCCGCGGCTCGACGGCGCGCTCGTGATCGGCATCTCGCAGTCGGGCAAGTCACCCGATGTCGTCGAGGTCGCTGGCCGAGGCGCGGCGTCAGGGCCGCCCGACGGTCGCGCTCACGAACAGCCCTGCATCGCCGCTCGGCCAAGCTGCAGACGCAGTGCTGAAGCTCGAGGCCGGTGACGAGCAGGCGGTCGCGGCCACGAAGACCTACGTGAACTCGCTCGGCGCCGTCGCGCTCATCTTCGCCACGACAACGTCCGATGGACAGGCGCTCACCGAGCTCGAACGGCTGCCCGATCAGCTTGCGGCTCAACTCGAGCGCTCGTGGAGCGATGTGACCGCGCTCGACGACTTCGGCGGGATCGAAGGCGGCACCGTGATCGCGCGCGGAATCAACTACTGCACGTCGTTCGAGATCGCACTGAAGATTCGCGAGCTGTCAGGCCTGCTCTTCGAGTCGTATTCCGCTGCCGACCTGATGCACGGCCCGGTGGCGGCGATCGCACCAGGGTGGCCGGTGATCGCGGTCGCTCCTTCCGGGCCGGCGCTCTCGGCGATGGCCGACGCGGTCGGTGCGGTCGGTGGGCGCGGCGCGCGCACGATCGTCATCTCGGACGACGAGCGCCTGCTCGCCCTGGGTGAGATCGGCCTGCCGCTTCTCCCCGGCGTGCCGGAGTGGCTCAGTCCGCTCGTGTCTGTCGTGCCTGGGCAGCTCGCGGCTCTGCGCTTCGCGCAACTGCGCGGCATCGACCTCGACCGGCCTCTCGGCCTGTCGAAGGTCACGCTGACGCGCTGAACCGGCTCCCTGTTAGGGGAGCTCGACGTCGATGTGGCGCTCCGCGACGCAGGTGTGAGCCCAGTGCTCGGCGCGCTCGAGGATCCGCTGCTCGAGCGCCTCCTGCTCTTCGGCGTCGTCCGGCATCAGGTCGCCGGCGACTTCGATTCGCACCTGGTGGATCGAAGCCTCGACCTGCGCGTCGACCTCATGGCGCTCCTCGGAGATGATCGACACCTCGCCGACCTCGTCGAGCATGTACGCGGCGAGCCGCTCGAGCTCGATGCTCGTTGCTTCGCGGCCCGCGAAGACGCCGAAGTTGACGCGAACTTCGATCGCGGGCGGGTCATACCGGCGTGCGGTGATTGCCATCGTGGGCTCTTCCATCACTGGTGCAACGTAGCTCGGTGCTTCTCGGTTGCGCTAGCTACCGCGTGGTTCCCAGCGAAAGCCGCGAATCGCAGCAACGAGGCCGATCATGCCCCAGAGCAGAAGGACGAGGAGCGACCCCCATTGCGACCAGATCGGCTCGTTCCGCACGACCACGTTCCGGGTCAGCTTGGTGAAGTAAGTGAGCGGCAGCACCTCGGCGACCGAGCGCAGGAAGCCCGGGTACTCCTGCGGCGAGAAGAACGTGCCCGCGATGATCGCCATCGGCAGGTAGACGAAGTTGACGACCGCCGATGAGCCTTCGGCCGAGCGCACGACGATCGTCAGGCCGAGGCCCATCGCGGCGAACGCGATCGCGCCGACGACGAGTGCCGCCAGCAGCGAGAGCAGGCGACCGGGGACCGCGACGGAGAACAGAAGCCGGCCGATCGTGATGATCAGCACTGTCTGGATGAGGAAGACGATGAAGGTCGAGCACAGGACCGCGATCAGGTACGTCGCGGGCGGAAGCGGCGTTGCGCGGATCCGCTTCAGGACGCCGGTCTCGCGGCGGATCACCATCGTGATCGCGAGGCCGGCGAAGGCCGTCGACGCGACGCCGTAGCCGATCATCCCGGCTTCGAGAAACGATGCGCCGCGGATGTTCTCCTTCGTGATCGTGCTGTTGCCGTAGATCGAGCCGAAGACCAGGAAGAAGATGACCGGCAGCAGGAAGGTGAAGAACGCTGCTTCGCGGTTTCGCCAGAAGAGCAGCTGCTCGGTCCGTACCTCGTGCAGGAGCAGGATCACTCGGTGAGCTCCAGGTACACGTCTTCGAGGCTCGGGCGACGCACCTCGAGCCCGTCGAGCACTTCGCCGCGCGCGAGCGCCTGGGCTGTGAGCTCGTGCAGGCGTGTCGTCGGATCGGTTGTTTGCTCCACGATCTCCTCGCCGCCGCGGCTGTAGCGAATCTCGGTCTCGACGGTGCCGCCGGTGAGCTCGGCGGGTGAGCCCTCCCGCATGATCACCCCGGCGCGGAGCACAGCGACCCGGTCGGCCAGCTGCTCGGCCTCGTCGAGGTAGTGCGTGGTCAGCAGGATCGTCTTGCCGAGGGCGCGCAGGTCGCGGATCGTGTCCCACGCAGCGCGGCGTGCACCCGGGTCGAAGCCGGTCGTCGGCTCGTCGAGAAAGATCAGCTCGGGGTCACCGATGAGCGCGAGCCCGAGGTCGAGGCGCCGCTGCTGGCCTCCCGAGAGGGTGCGCACGCGCGCGTCGGCCTTCTCGGTCAGGCCGATGATGCCGATCACCTCCTCCGGGTCGCGCGGCTTCGCGTAGTAGCCGGCAAAGACCCGCAGGCTCTCGTGCACCGTCAGCACCGGATATAGCGATGACGATTGCAGCATCACGCCGATGCGCTGGCGCCAGGCCGTGCCGCTTCGCCGCGGGTCGATGCCGAGCACTTCGACGCTGCCGCCGTCGGGTCGGCGGTACCCCTCGAGAATCTCGACTGTCGTTGTCTTCCCGGCGCCGTTCGGACCGAGCAGGCCGAAGACCTCGCCGGGCTCGATCGTGAAGTCGATCCCGCGGAGTGCTTCGTGGTCGCCGTAGCTCTTGCGCAGGCCGCGGACCGTGACCGCGCTCACAACTCGACCAGGAACAGATCGCCTGGCTTGAATTGCGCGACTCGACCGGTGAGTGCGAAGACGATCTCGCTGCAGTCCGGCTGGTGCCCGACCACGACGACGGTGTCGCCTCGTCCCTCGACGACGGCTCGTAGGCCGTCGGCGTCGACTCCGGGCGAGAGACGATCGTCGATCTCGAGTTCGATGTTCGCCGCGCGCGCGATCGGTTCGGCCGTCTCGCGGGCACGCAGGAGCGGGCTCGAGACAACGGCTTGCGGGTGCTCGACTTTGCAGGCGCTTGCCGAGTGAGCGTGCGACGGCTCGGCCTGCGTCGGTCAGCGGGCGCAGCTCGTCCGGGTCGCCCGGTGCCGCTTTGGCGTGGCGCACGATGAAGACACGCATGCGTCTAGCCTAGATAGAGCCTAGATGGGTTGCGACGTCGCCGAGGACGGCGATCATTTCGACGTCCTCGTGCACGAGGTGCTGCAGCATGGCGCGTTCGACACCGACAGCCTCGTAGGCGCGCAGCCGTTCGACTACCTCGTCGACCGTGCCGTAGATCGGAGGGCCGTCGTTACCGGTGAGCGTCTTGAAGCGGGCGAGGCGGTCGCGCAGCTCGCTTGCGTCGCGGCCGACCACGCAGCCGGTCATCATCGAGAAACGCAGTGGCTCGCGGCCTGCGGCGCGGGCGGCGTCGTCGAGGACGCGCTTGCGCTCGCGCGCCTCCTCGACGGTCGGCCAGACGGTGTTGTACTCGTCGGCGTGACGCGACCGCCGCACGCACCGTGCGTGGCTTCGCGGTGCCGCCGACGATGATCGGAGGCCGCGGCTGCTGCAGGGGCTTCGGCTGAATCTCTGGTGCTTCCGTCCAGTGACGAACGACTTCGGCGAGCTGCCGGTCGAGCTCGTCGAGGCGCTCGCGCAGCGACGGAAAGGCGAGCCCGTAGGCCTCATGCTCGGATTCGTACCAGCCTGCACCGAGCCCGAGCTCGACGCGTCCACCGGAGATGTGATCGACGGTCGTGACCATCTTCGCCAGCACCGGCACGCGTCGGAAGGTGACCGGCGAGACCATCGTCCCGAGCCGGATGCGCTTCTGTGACTGCGGCGAGCCCGGCGAGCGTCGCCCAGGCGTCGAGGGAGCCGGCCGGCTCGCCGCGCACGATCGACCGGTAGTGGTCGGAGCGGAAGAGCCCCTCGAGGCCTGCTTCCTCGGTCGCGTGCGCGAGCGCGAGCCACTGCTCCCAGGTGACGCCCTCCTGGCCTTCCACCATGAGGGAGATGCGCATTTATTCGGGGGTGACGTACGCGGCCGTGAGCCCGCCGTCGACGAGGAAGGTCGACCCGGTGACGTACGACGAGTCGTCGGAGGCCAGGAAGAGGGCGCCGTTCACGATCTCCCGCGGCTTCGCAAGGCGACCCATCGGCCAGTGGTTGCGCCGCCGTTCGAGTGCCGCCGGGTCGTCGCCGAAGATCCTGAGCAGGAGCGGGGTCTCGACCGGGCCGGGGCAGAGCGCGTTCACGCGGATGTTCTCGCGTGCGAACTGCACGGCGAGCTCGCGGGTCATCGAGAGCACAGCGCCTTTCGAAGCGGTGTAGGAGATCTGGCTCGTCGCGGCCCCGACGATCGCGACGAAGCTTGCGACGTTGATCACGGAGCCGCCGCCACGCCGCTGCAGGTGCGGGATGCCGTGCTTGCAGCACAGGAACACGCCCTTCGTGTTCACGGCCTGCACGCGATCCCAGGCGTCTGTGCCGGTCTCGAGCACCGACGCGTCGTCGTCGGGCGAGATGCCGGCGTTGTTGTACAGGACGTCGATGCCGCCGAAGCGCTCTGCGGTGGTCGCCATCATCGACTCGACGGCCGCCTCGTCGGCGACGTCGACCTGGTGGGCGAACGCAGCCTCTCCGAGGTGCGCGACGGTCTCCGCGGCGGCTTCGAGGTTGACGTCGGCGGCGCAGACCTTCGCGCCTTCTTCGGTGAAGAGCAGCGCAGCGTCGCGGCCCATGCCGCCGCCGGCGCCTGTGATCACGCAGACCTTGCCGTCGAGACGACCCATCAGCCCTCCGTCGAGTAGTAGACGTTTTTCACTTCCGAGTAGCCGCCAGCGCGTGTAGGCCGAGCTCGCGGCCGAAGCCCGACTGCTTGAAGCCGCCGAACGGGGTCGAGACGCGAACGGAGCTGTTCGAGTTGATGCTGAGCACGCCGCTCTCGAGCGCGCGCGCGACGCGCAGCGCACGGGCACCGTTCTCGGTCCAGATCGAGCCGGACAGGCCGTAGGGGGTGTCGTTCGCGATCCGGATCGCGTCGGCCTCGTCGTCGAACGGGATCAGTGCGGCGACCGGGCCGAAGACTTCCTCGCGCGCGACGCGGTCGTTGTTCGAGGCCTCGACGAGCGTGCATGGAAACCAGAAGCCGGCGCCGCCGGGCGTGTCGCCGCGGAAGAGCGGTTCGGTCTCGACGAAGCTCGCGACGGTGTCGCGGTGCTGGGCGGTGATCAGCGGGCCCATCTCGGTCGCGTCGTCAGCCGGGTCGCCGACCTTCACGCCGCGGGTCGCGGTGACGAGCAGCTCGACGAAGCGGTCGTACGCGCTTCGCTCGACGAGGATCCGCGAGCGGGCACAGCAGTCCTGGCCGGCGTTGTCGAAGACGGCGTACGGTGCGGCCGCCGCCGCTTTCTCGAGGTCGGCGTCGGCGAAGACGATGTTCGCGGACTTGCCGCCGAGCTCGAGCGTCACGCGCTTGATCGTCTCGGCGGCCCCGCGCATTACTTCGCGGCCGACTTCCGTCGAGCCGGTGAAGCCGATCTTCGCGACGTCGGGATGCTCGACCAGCCGGCGCCCGACGACGGAGCCCTTGCCGACGAGCACGTTGAGGACTCCCTCCGGAATCCCGGCTTCGAGCGCGAGCTCCGCGAGACGGAGGGCCGAGAGTGGCGTCAGCTCGGCGGGCTTCAGGACGACGGTGTTCCCGCAGGCAAGCGACGGGCCGAGCTTCCACGACGCGATGTTGAGCGGGAAGTTCCAGGGGACGATCAGCCCGACGACTCCGAGCGGCTCGCGGAAGGTCATGTCGACGCCGCCTGCAACCGGGATCGTCTCGCCGTGGTGCTTGTCGACGGCGCCCGCGTAGAAGTGGAAGACGTCCGCGACCATCCCGATCTCACCGCGCGCGCCGGAGATCGGCTTGCCGGCGTTGCGCGACTCGATCTGCGAGATCTCCTCGTGGTGGTCCTCGACGAGCGTCGCGAGCCGGCGAAGCAAGCGCCCACGGTCGGCGGGCGACACCGCGCGCCAAGCGGGGTAAGCAGCCCGAGCCCGAGCCACCGCCGCATCGGTCTCCGCAACCCCGGCCTCGTCGAGGGTCGCAATCGTCTCCTCGGTCGCGGGGTTGACAACGGCGACACTCATGGACTCCGATCTAACCACGCAGCATGTAACCGTCGTTTGGCGAAGGGACGTGCCCATCGAGGACGAGACCGTCTCGGATAAAGGCTCGATAGGCGCTGCGCGCCTTGGCCGGCGATTTCGAGATCAGCGACAGCAGCTCCGCTGGCGAGTGGAAAGAGCGGGGATGTTCGAGGCCGACTGTTGCTCGGTAGCCGCCCCACGGTGACTCCTCGGGAGGCGCGCCCGTGGCCGAGGTGAAGTTGAGATCGACGTACCGGCAGGCAACGAGAATCTCGCCATCTGTGTGGAGTTGCCGTGCGAAGAAGCTATGGCGAACGAGGTGCCCCTGTCCGGTCATCCCGTAGATCACGTGGATTCGCCGGGAAAAGTTGCCATGGATCTCACGCCAGCCGTCGGACAGCCCGCCGTCCGTCAGCCGCAGGACGAAGTGGTGGTGATTCCCCATCAGCACCCAGTCGAGGGTCTGCCAGCCGTACTTCTTGGCGGTGCGCGCGTAGAGCATCAGAAAGAGCTCGTGCTGATGATCGTCACGGAAGAGGAGTTGCCCGTATGTGCCGCGCGAACCGACGTGGTAATAGCCCTCCGGGTCGATCGGAGCGCGAGGCGGCATGATCCAAACGTACGGACGACGACATCGCTCCGCATCGTCTGTGGACGAGAAATTGCACTCTTGTAACCCTCGTTTGGCGAAGAGACGGGCCCGGATGCGACCTGTCCGGAGGGTCTACGTGGCGACGCGTTTCGCGGTAGTTCGCGGCTGCGGCGACCAGGGCGTCGAACAGCGCCAGGTCTTCGCCCTCTTCGGGATGCCAGAGGACGCCGAGGGTGAAGTGGCGGGAAGGATCCTCCAGCGCTTCGATCGTGCCGTCCGGTGCGCGGGCGCTTTCGCGCAGGCCCGGTTCCGAGCGTTCCATAGCCCTGATGATGGTGCGACTTCACGCTGCTGCTTTCGCCGATGAGCGACGCGAGTTGCGTGTCGTCGAGCACCTCGACGTCGTGCTCTGCGAATACGCCCGGCGTCTCCTTGTGCGTGTCGGCGGCAACGCGATCTGGCACGTGCTGCTCCAGGTCGCCGCCGAGCGCGACGTTGAGGACCTGCGAGCCGCGGCAGATCGCGAGCAGCGGCAGATCGCGTGCAAGCGCGACGCGCATCAGCGCGAGCTCGAAGTCGTCGCGCTCGCGCACCACCCCGACGGTCTCCGCGTGCGCCGGTTCGCCGTACAGCTCAGGATCGAGATCCGAGCCGCCGGAGAAGACGAGCCCGTCGACGGCATCGACCGTCTCGTCGGGAGCAGCGCCCGGCGGCACGAGCAACGGGACGCCGCCCGCGCTCACGATCGAGCGCACGTACGCCGCCGGCACGAGTGCCGCGTCGAGATCCCACGCACCGAACTCGGCGCGCGTGAGGTACGTCGTGATGCCGACGATCGGCTTACCCACGTTCGTACAACCGCTCGCGCTCCCACGAGGTGACGACCTTGTCGAAGAGCGCCTGCTCGTTGCGCGCGTAGTTGAGGTAGTGCTCGACAACATCCTCACCCAGCGCCGCCCTGGCCATCGAGCCGTGGTCGAGCGCTGCGATCGCCTCGCGCAGCGCCGACGGGAAGCGGTCTGCCGACGACTCGTACGCGTTCCCTTCGAGTGCCGGCGGCAGTTCGAGCTCGTTCTCGATCCCGTGCAGCCCCGCCGCGATCGTGGCGGCGAACGCCAGGTACGGATTGACGTCGCCGCCCGGGACGCGCGACTCGATACGCATGCCCGCTCCCGCGCCGACGATCCGGAAGCCGCACGTGCGGTTGTCGCGCCCCCACGCCAGCGTCGTCGGCGCCCACGAGCCCGCCGCGAACCGCTTGTAGGAGTTGATCGTCGGCGCGAAGAAGAGCGCGAGCTCACGACCGCAGGCGATCTGCCCCGCCAGGTAGTGGCGGAACACGTCGGACTCGCCGGCAAACGCGCTCTCCTCACCACGCCAGAGCGACGAATGGATGTGACACGACGACCCGATCCACCGGTGGTCGGGCTTCGCCATGAACGTGATCGAGCAACCGTTCTGGAACGCGATCTCCTTCGCGCCGTTCTTGTAGATGACGTGGTTGTCGGCCATCGTCAACGCGTCGGAGTAGCGGAAGTTGATCTCCTGCTGGCCGGGCCACGCCTCGCCCTTCGACGTCTCGACCCGGATGCCGGCGCCATGCATCCCGTTGCGGATCTGACGCAGCAGTGGCTCGTCGTAGCTCGTCGCGAGTATGTGGTAGTCGAGGATGTACGGGACCGATGGTGTGAGATCGCGGTAGTTCTTCGCGTGGGCCTCTTCGTAGGTCTCGCGCAGCAAGTAGAACTCGAGCTCCGAGCCGACCATCACCTCGAACCCCAGCGCGCGAGCACGTTCGACCTGCGCGCGCAGTACCTGCCGCGGCGACGGGCGAACCGGCGACCCGTCGCCCCACGCGACATCGCAGAGGACGAGCGCGGTGGCCTCGAGCCACGGGATGCGCCGCAGCGTTCCGAGGTCAGGCGACAGTTCGAAGTCGCCGTAGCCACGCTCCCATGACGCGAGCTCGTAGCCCGATCCGGGCTCCATCTCCATGTCGAGCGCAAGGAGGTAGTTGCAGCCCTCTGTGCCGTGACCGTGGTCGACCTGCTCGAGGAAAAAGTCGCGGTGGAGCCGCTTGCCGAGCAGCCGCCCTTGCATGTCGGTGAACGCCATGATCACCGTGTCGAGCGACTCGTCGTTTCGCAACTCCTCGAGCGTCAGCAATGCATCACCCCTCGCGATTCGATTTCCGGCCCGCCAAAAACGGGGGCGTGACGACTCGACGTCGCCACGCCCCTCATGATGACGATGCGGCTCGCCTAGCCGGTTCCGAGCGTCGTGTCGGCCGGCAGGAGGAACTCGCCCTCCTTCTGCGCCTCGAGGCGCGCGAGCTCCTCCTCGCTTCCCATCCGTACCGGCCCCTTGAACCACTTGCGGGCCGACAGGACCCACCAGCCGCCGACGACGATGCCGATGCCGAGGAACCAGAGCACGGTGTAGTTCGTCAGCGTCCACGAGAAGTTGTCCTCCCACGGAAGCCCATCCTTGTAGAGCGGCAGGCTGAACAGAACCGTGATGAACGCGACCCAGATGAGGGAGACGACGCCGATCCACTTGTAGTGCCGGCCGAGACTCCAGGCGCCGTGCTCGAACTTGCTGCCGAGTCGCAAGCGCAGGAAGACCGGCAGGACGAACGCGATGTAGAGCCCGATCACGGCGATCGCCGTCCCGGCCGCGTAGCCGACGAGGTAGTTCCAGATCGCCGGGACCATCAGCAGGCCCGAGAGGATGCCGATTGCGAACACCGCATAGACGGGCACGCGATGCTTGGAGACGCGCCGCCAGAGCGGGTGGCCGGGCACGGCGCCGTCGCGCGAGAAGGCGAACATCATCCGCGACGCCGACGTCGTCGACGCGGTCAGGCAGAAGAACTGCGCGACGACGCAGATTGCAAGGAGCGCATCAGACCAGTTCTGGCTCATCGATGTCTTCCAGATCCACGGCACGACCGTGCCGATGTTCGTGAGCGCCCCCGATGTGCTCGGCACGGCGAACGTCACGGCCACGAGCAGGACGAAGCCGAAGATCACCGAGACGACGACGGACATGTACATGCCGACCGCCGCCATCCGCGACGCCTTGTGCGTCTCCTCCGACATGTGCGCCGAGGCGTCGAAGCCGGTGATCGTGTACTGCGCCATCAGGAACCCGAGGCCGAACACGAGCCAGAACGCGGCGTGGTGGAAGCCGGTCACGTTGTGGCCGTAGCCGGTCGCGTTCGCCTTGCCGCCGAAGACGTACGACAGCGACTGATGGTGCTTCGGCACGATGATCAGCACGATCACGATCACCGCGACACCGGCCATGTGCCAGTAGGCCGAGACTGTGTTGAGGAGCGCTGTGATCCGCACGTCGAAGACGTTGATCAGACACGCCGCGAGCAGGAAGACGACGTACAGCGCGAAGACCGTCTCGTTGTAGTTGAAGCCGAACCAGCTGTTCGTGTGCTTCTCGAACGAGAACAGGTCGTCGAAGAGCGCGGTGCCGAAGGTCGCCAGTCCGTAGCCGATCGCTGCTGTGACGGCGATCTGCCCGATCAGGTTGAACCAACCGGTCGTCCAGCCCCACCCGGGGCTGCCGAGCTTGGAGGCCCAGTAGTACAGGCCGCCGGCGGTCGGGAACGATGACGCGATCTCGGCCATCGCGAGCGCGATGATCGTCGAGAAGAGACCGACGATCAGCCAGCCCCAGGTGACCGCGATCGGCCCGCCGCTCTGGAACGCGATCGCGTACGACGTGAGGCAGCCGGCGAGGATCGAGATGATCGTGAACGAGATCGCGAAGTTCTGGAACCCTCCCATCGCGCGGAAGAGCTCCTGCGTGTATCCGAGCCTGTGCAGGGTCCTCTCGTCGTCGGTGATCTGCACACCGCCTGCAGCCGGCGTTTCGCTACTCATGCCCGCCTCCCTCGTCGCCTGCTCGCCCGGTGGCCCCGGACCTGACGAGCGCAGTCATTGGATGAAGGCGTATTCACTCCGGAAGAGCGCGCTCTTGTCAAGCATTGACGCCCAACTACCCGTCATCCCCGGTGGTGGCGGCGGTCGCGAGTAGGTTCCCTCGTGCATGAAGAGCCTCTCGACCGCGCAGTTCCTCGTCGCCTTTGTCGTTGCCGCGGCTGTGGGCACGGCGGTGTTCTTTCACGCTGAGCACAACAAGATTCGCCATCCGTCAGCGTGGGCGAGCTTGGTCTTTCTGTTTCTGATCGTCGGTCTGCCCGCCTACGCCCTGCACGTTCGGCGCGTGCGCCGCAGCCGCGTTTAGGCGACTGTCTCGCGGGCCGGCGAAGGTAAGGTCGAGCCGATGCGCCGCTTCCGCTACGTCGTCTGCGACGTCTTCACCGACGTCCCGCTCGCCGGGAACCAACTCGCGGTCTTCACCGACGCGCGCGATCTCGACCAGCTGACGATGCAATCGCTCGCGCGGGAGATGAACTTCGCCGAGACGGTGTTCGTGCTGCCGCCGTCGTCTGACGAAGCCGACGTCCGCATTCGCATCTTCACACCCACGCTCGAGCTGCCGTTCGCAGGCCATCCGACGCTGGGCAGCGCGTTCGTGCTCGGCGGGCCGCTCCAGAAAATGGTGATCCGCCTCGAGACCGGGGCCGGGGTCGTTCCGGTCGAGCTCGAGCGGGAAGGGCCGAAGATCGTCTTCGGCCGCATGGAGCAGCCGATCCCCGTCTGGACGCCGGTCGAGAACGCTGCCGAGATCCTCACCGCGGTCGGCGCGACGTCGTCGGGCCTGCCGGTCGAGCGCTACGACCTCGGCCCGGGGCACGTCTATCTCGAGCTCGGCTCACCCGACGAGGTCGCGGCGCTGAAGCCGGACCTGGTCTCGCTCGCCAATGCGACGAGCGACGGGACGAATTGCTTCGCCCGCGACGGCGCACGCTGGAAGACGCGCATGTTCGCGCCGAACCATGGCGTGAGCGAGGACGCGGCGACCGGTTCGGCGGCCGGCCCGCTCGCTGTTCATCTCGCTCGGCACGGGCGCATTGCCTTCGGCGAGCAGATCGAGATCAGCCAGGGCGTCGAGATCAATCGCCCCTCGACGCTCTACGCGCAAGCAGACGGCACCCCCGACCACATCGAGCGCGTCGCCGTCGGCGGCTCGGCCGTGATCGTCGCGCGCGGCGAGTTCAGCCTCCCTTAGGGCTTGAACGACGAAAGGGCCGCTTGAGCGGCCCTTTCGGGTGAAGCCCCCGAGAGGAATCGAACCTCTGCGCCCGGGTTCGAAGCCCGGTGCTCTTGTCCCCTGAGCTACGGGGGCGGAGAACGTGCGGACGGAGGGAGTCGAACCCTCATGACCGAGGTCGCCGGTTTCTGAGACCGGTGCGTATTCCGGTTCCGCCACATCCGCACGCGAGCCGCCCGGAGGCGGCTCGTCGTTCCCTGCATTACGCCGCACGCTTGGGTGGGCGCGGCTGCGGGGCGGTCGCCAGAAGGCGCGCCTGCCGGCGCACCTCGAGCACGACCACCTTCGCCGGGCGCTGCGTCTCTTGAGGCGCGGCGACCCGGACCAGATGCCGTTGCATCTCGTCTCCTTTCTCTGCATGTGAAGGGCGCCCGCGGCGCCCTCGCTCAGAGGACGCCGCGTGCGAAGTCGGAGATCAGCTGCGGCGTCGCGGTGTCGAAACCGACGACGTCGAGCATCCCCGGATCGGCCGGATCGGCGATCGAGAAGCCGTTCGAGACCATGCCGACGACGACCAGCCGTGCGTCGATGCCCGACGCCAGGCGGTAGTCGCGCAGAGCCTGAACCGGGTGGATGTCGCCCGCCCAGGTCTCCGAGTCGGTGTAGATGACGAACGTGTCGACCGCACGCTCCTGGGCCAGCGCGTACAGCATCGGCAGCGCCGTGTCGGTGCCGCCGAACGGCAGGCCCGAGACCTCTCGCACCGCGTCGTTCAGGCGCTGACGCGGCGAGATCGCGAGTGGAGTCAGGCCGTCGCTCTGACCGGCGAACGCCTGACGGCCCTGCTTGCGGTAGCCGCGTCGGCCGGCGAAGAAGCCGACGATCTCGTACTGCTCCTCCGTTGCCGCCGTGACCAGCGCGAGCGCGGCCGACGCGTCCCGCGGTGTCAGACCTGGGATGCCTGCGACCGAGCCCATGCCCATCGAGCCCGAGACGTCGAGCGCCAGCAGCAGCCGCTTACCAGCCGGCTCGACGTTCTGGAACGACGCGTAGAACGCATCGTCCAGTGCGTCGACGATCTCGCGGACAGGCTGCCACGTGCCGCGGCCGCGAACGCCGTGACCACTCGCGTACGTCCGCAGCGCCGCCAGGACCGCGATCGGGTGAACGCGTGCCCGGTGGAGCCGCTCGCGGTCGGCGAGCTGAGCGACAGCGCGGGCTGTGCCGGTGGAGCCCGCTGCGATGACACCGACGCGTGTCATCGTCGCGAGGTTCCGGATCAGCGCCGTGACCGGCATGTCGTCCAGCAGCGCGTCCCAGACCTCGGGCGAGGTCAGGTGCTCGGGCTGGACTGCCTCGCGCGGCAGCCGGTACTCCCGGACGATGGCTGCCGCCCCGGTTGCGTTTGTCGTGGCCTGCGCGCGAGCGAAGCCCTCGACGATCCGCGGCAGGCCGGCTGTCTCGCCGCCACGGACGATCCACTCGAACAGCCGGGCGTGCTCGTCCGACACCTCGACGGTCGGATTGCCCGCGCCGACGCGACCGGCCGGGTGCGAGAGCCGGAGCAGGTCGCGATGCGAGACGCCCGCGCGCCGGCGGTACTTGACCGCCTGGTAGGCGAGCGACTCGGCCGGCTGATCTGCGTACCACCGGGCGACCGCCCGACGCAGCGACCGGCCCCAGCCACGGAAGCCCTCGACGAAGGCTGCGAACTGGAAGAGGTGCGTGCCCGTGCGCGCGACCTCTGGAAGCGCCGCCAGCGCGGCCTTCCGCGTCTCGTCGTCGCCGATGCCCGCTGCGAGCGCGAGCGCGTACAGCGCCGGATCGTTCTTCGGCGCCCGGCCCTCGCGGCTGACCGCGACGATCTCGGCGACTGCGCGGAGACCGTCCTCGCGGACAGCCTGCTCGACCGCCTTCGTGTTCTCGCGCGTCAGCGTCCACTCGGACGCGTAGTACGAGCCACCCTCGGAGCCGAGGATGAGGAAGCGGCGCAGCCGCATCCAGACATCGACCGCCCAGCCGTGGCCGCCGGCGGAGTTCGCGACCTGGCCGGCGAGCGGCAGCCACTGCGGCACGCGACGCGTGCGGTGCTTGCTCAGGTACGACATCGCGCACCTCCTTTCGGTTGGTTGTGGTTGCTGCGGTCGTGGGAATGCCGAACGGGATGTGTTGAGCTACCGGGCCGCTCGCGCGGCCGGGCGGGACTCGAACCCCGCAACCTCCCGCTCGACGCGGGTGCTCTACCGAGAACCGTTCGTGCTCCGGCCCGCAGCCGGGTGAAACGTCGCGGTCGTGGGATGCAGTCGGGGATACGCGGAGTCGAACCGCACAGCCATGGCTGTTCTTCCCAGGAGATAACCCGAGCCGCTCCGGCCCGCGACGATCATCCAAGGACGAGGCAGGCCCACCAGGATTCGAACCTGGGCCGACGAGGTTGGAGCTCGCCATGCTGCCGTTACACCACAGGCCTGTATGAAGCACCTTCAGTACGCCCGGCTGGAGTCGAACCAGCGGCCTCTGCCTTATCAGAGCAGCGCTCTCCACTGAGCTATGGGCGCAGGGAGCGAGGAGCCTTCGGCAGGATTCGAACCCGCACCTCGGCCGTACAAAGGGCGCGTGCTTGCCGTTGACACTACGAAGGCTTGGTGTACTCGCGCTACGGTCACTCCGTGGAGCCCACGGAAGCGGCCTTCGAGCAGCTCGTCCAAGACGGCCTCGACGCGCTGCCGGATGACATCCGCGAGCGGTTGTCGAACGTGGTCATCGTGACCGAAGACGAGCCGCCTGCGGGCATGCCGCTGCTCGGGCTCTACCAGGGCATCCCTCTGACGAGACGCACGACGAACTACAGCGGCGCGTTGCCGGACAAGATCACCATCTTCCGCGGCCCGCTCGAACGCCTCTACGGCGGGGATGCGGCCGTGCTCAGACGCGAGGTGAAGCGCGTCGTCCTGCACGAGGTCGCGCATCACTTCGGGATCAGCGACGAGCGGCTGGTCGAGCTCGACCGCTACTGAGCTCGGGAAGGGCCGGATCGAGTGGAGACGGCGGGAATCGAACCCACGCCTGCCTTGGTGCAAGCAAGGCGGCCTGCCATAGGCATCCCCAGGCGTTCGCTCGTGAGGGCGGCCGGCCGGATTCGAACCGGCACCGACGGGCTTCACAGGCCCGGATGCTGACCGTTTACACCACGGCCACCACGCTTGGTCGATCAGAAAGGTGACGGGGACGACCGGACTCGAACCGGCGGCCTGTCGGTCGACAACCGACTGCTCTTCTCGTCTGAGCTACGCCCCCGAAGAGGTAGCGCGGGTGGGATTCGAACCCACGATCTCGAGCTCATGAGGCTCGCGAGGACAGCCGCTCCCCTACCGCGCAGGTCTGCCTGGCTGGAGTCGAACCAGCGGTCTCCGGTTCCCAAAACCGGCGGGGTGGCCAAGCTCCCCTACAGGCAGACGATCTTCGTCGATACCCCCGGCGGGAGTCGAACCCGCTGCCTCCCGGTTGAGAGCCGGGCGTCATCTCCGTTCGACCACGGGGGCGTGCTTTCGTGCAGCTCCGGCGGCAGGGTTCGAACCTGCGCTCTCGCGAGTAACAGTCACGCGTCTTGCCGCTCGACCACACCGGATCGGAACGTCGACGATGGCCCCGGCAGGAGTCGAACCCGCACCGTGCCGAGTAAGAGTCGGCAGCTCTGCATTGAGCTACAGGGCCGAAAGGAAATGTGGTCGGCAGGAGTCGAACCTGCGACGTGCCGCGTTTCAGACGGCCGCTCTCCACTGAGCTACGACCACGTCGGATGGGCGAGGCTGGATTCGAACCAGCGACATCCTGTGTGTTGGACAGAGCGCTCTAGGCCCGCTGAGCTACTCGCCCGTTTGGTGCGCAAGGAAGGATCCGGGACAAGGGCTCGAACCTCGATCTCCACAGTCAGAGTGTGGTGTCCTGCCGGCTAGACGATCCCGGAATGTCTTTCAGTGTGTGCATGTCACGTTCGGCGGAAGCCGAACGATGTTTTCCATGCCACTCGCCTGCCCTTCGGCCCTGGATCGCGCGCACGAGCAAATCGAGCGTCGTCCTACGTGGAGGGGATTTGGAGCCGGGCGCTCTTGCCTCTTCGAAATTCGCAGGCAAAAGCAGCGGCTTATTCAGCAGCGAATTCAGCCTGCGCGAAGCGCAGAGGGGCCTTTCTCTCTTAGGCGGGGCCTCGAGTCGGAACGGTGTTTTCTCAAGCTGGGCATCACTCCTTTGTGGTGAACGGGATCGGGCTTCAAAACGACGAAGGCGACCCGCTGGGTCGCCTTCGCTCAGTGCTGGATGCGGCTAGGGTGCTAGCGCGCAGGCCTCCGAGCGAAGGCTGGATCGAAACCGCTCCGGCACGGGCCGGCGACGAGATTCGTCTTGGACGGCGCCGAGATGGCGTGTGCCGCTTCGGCGAGGAACATGGTGGGTGTGATGGTCATGGTCGAGTTCATACTGCGATGGACGATAGATCAAACAACCGATCTACGCAAGGGTCAAATTGAAAGAATTTCGTGCAGAGGCGAAATGCACTCGCATTATTGATTGCCGTTATATCGCCGGCACGATGCGCAGGGCGACGATCTCGGGGAGCTCCAGCGCGAGCGCCGTCCAGAACACGCCGCCGTCGCGCGTCAGGTAGAGGCGGTTGCGCGCGGCGTAGACGGCGACGTCGGGGTCGTCGTCGAGGATCGCGACTGCGACCCCGGCCGGCAGCCCGCGGCCCGACGCGCGCCAGGTCACGCCCGCGTCGTGCGAGACGACGAGCGGCGGCTTCGTGTTGACGACTGCAAAGACGGCCGAGCCCGAGGCGTCGGCGGCAACGAGGAGCGGCAGGTTGAGAGGGGGCGCTGGAGAACGCTCGATGTGGCCGTCCCAGGCCTCGACCTCGTCGGTCTCGAGATCGACGGCAAAGGCGCCCACGACGGTCTGGACGAGCGCGATCATCCGTGGAGGAGTGATGCGACGACGGCAGTGGCACGGCGGGCAGCTCCCGTGGGCCCGAACCCCGCGTTGCGCGCAACCACATAGGCGGTCGCGAACGCGTCGCCTGCTCCGGTCGGGTCGCCGGGGAACGCGCGAGCCGATATGTGCTCTGAGTGGCCACGCAGGTAGAGCGTCGCCCCACGGGACCCGTGCGTGACGACGACCTCGCGTACACCGAGCGCGGCGGGATCGCCGAGGACCTCGGCCTCCTCCTCCGCGAGCTTCAGCACCCAGATGTGCCGCAGCAGCTCGGGGTCGAACTCGGCGTCGAGGCGCAACGGGCCGAGCTCGGGAACGCGGACGAGGCCTTGGCCGTCGAGCGAGACACGGCAGCGGCGCGCGAGTGCTGCCAGGGTCTCGACGGGAAATTCGCCGCGTGCGAGTGGGGCGATATGCGTCCAGCGGACCGCCGGTAGCGGCGGCAGGTCGCCGGGAGCCCAGGTGTCCCCGAGTGCCGCGACACTCATCACCCGACTGTCGCCCTCGTAGTGGAACGAGAACGCGGCCGTCGAGGAGCCAGGGACGTAGCGCACCGGCGTGCCGAGCCGGACGAGCGGCGGCAGGAGCAGGTCGCGATCGACGACCGCGCAACGCGCGACGATGCGCGCCGGGACGCGTAGCCGTTGCAGTGCGCGCGCGCCGTGGTAGGAACCACCACCGACCTGTGGTGGCCGCCCCGGCAGTTCGTCTCGCGACAGGTTTCCGATCAGCGCGATCACGCGCCCGCGAGGATAGGCCTCCTCGCGACAACATGTGCGAGCGCTGCGAGCGCGAACGCGGCGGCGAAGCTCGGCAGCGACGCCCCGCCCCACGGTAAGGCGTGCGGTTGCGTGTGCGCGACGAGGCGCGTCCACCAACCCGGCCCCTGTGGGTACAGCCACTGATAGAGGCAGAAGCCGGCGAGCCAGGCGCCCACCATTGCGACGCGCAGCTCTGGTGCATTGAAGATGCGGTCGCGGTCGTAGTGGCGACCGGAGAGCAGCCAGTCGGCGAGCAGCACAGCGAAGAGAGGCACGAAGAACGAGCCGAGCAGATAGAGGAATGGTTGGTAGTTGCGTAGGTCGATGACGAGCGCACCGATCGTTGCCACTGCGGCGACGCCGGCGACGAGCAGGCGCTGCGGCACGCGCGGGAGCAGGTTCTGCAGGCTGACCGCGCCGGAGTAGACGTTGGCGAACGCCTCGTCGCTCTCGTCGACGGTCAGCGCGAGCAGCGCGAGCAAGCTCGCCGCCCCACCGGCCGCGATCGCCGTCAGGAGTGCGGGCGCCGCGCTGATGTGACGCGAGAGCGCGATCATGGCGCCGAGTGTGAACAGGGGGATCGTCGGCACGAAGTAGCCGAGCCCGGCGCTCCAGAAGGCGCCGCGTCGCGTCCGTGAGAAACGCGTGTAGTCGGCGACAAGCGGTGTCCAGCTGATGATCGATGCGAGCACCAGGTCGAACCCGGGCCAGAAATCGTGCGCGCCGCCGCGCTGCCACAGCCGAACGGGATGCTGGCCGTGCAACGACCACCACGAGAGGTAGATGAGCGACGCGATCACGACCCACACCGCGAACTTCCGCACGTACCTGCGTACGAAGCCGACCGGCCCGAGGAATGCGAGCGCCGTCGCGACCAGCCCGAAGCCGATCTTCCAGAACGCGACGCCGCCGAAGCCGAGCACCTGTTGCGAGAGCGCACTCGCACCTGTCGCGATGATGATCAGCTCGAACACCGACCAGCCGAGGCATTGCACGATGTTCAGGCCTGTCGGAAGGTACGACCCCCGGCGCCCGAGCGGCGCCCGCATCAGCACCATGCTCGGCACGCGAGCGTCCGCGCCGATCAGGCCACCCAGTCCGAGCAGCAGGTTCCCGACGACCGCCGCGGCAACGATCGCCGCGACCGCGACGGGCAGCGACAGCCCGAGCCCGAACTCGCTCGTCGGGAGAACGAGGAACGCACCGGCGACGATCACGAGCAGCGACACCGAGAGGTTCGCCCACAGCAGGAAGCCGTCGAAGACGCCGAGCACGCGGAGGCGCTCCGGAACCGGCTCGATGCCATAGGAGGTCGTCTCGTTCGCGTCCATCTGCACTCCCTTCGCCGGCATGACCCGGATCAGGTTCGACGGGTGTGATCTCAGCCCGCTGGCCGCGGGCACCCCGGTCAGGAAAAGAGGCTAGCGATCAGCCCTGCGTCCGGGACCGGAAACGAGTTCCGTGGAGGAATCGTCACACCTCCACATCGGCGTCTGACACCGGCCAGGGCCACCGGGATGCCGACAGTGGAGCGCACAGGGCGCTGTCGACGCGCCGTGACGGTCCCGTCGCAGTCCCGTATGCTCTCGTGCGCGTGTCTGACACCAGCCGTGGCGGTTCGATCCAAGGCCCCGTTGGCGAGTGGGCCGGCGGGGTTATCACAGCGTCGGCTCGGCTCACTCGGAATCCGCCGCAAGCGCCTCGTCCAGATCGGGCCAGACCGTCGTGTCGATCGAGATCAGCTTCCCCGGGAGCGCGAGCGCCTTCCACTCGCCCGCTCGCGCGCGGTCGGCGACCTCCTCCGCCGCCTCGCGGTCCCAATGCACCGGATGGCGGTGCGTGTCGCGCTCGAGCATCCGTGCCCGCAGCACCTCCGGTTCCGCCCAGACGTGAACCTGGACGATTCGGGCCGGCGGCAGGGCCTCGAAGAGCGCCGAACGGTTGAAGTTGCCTTCAGCGATCAGCGAAGTCCCGTTCGCGAGCAGCTCACGCATGAGAAGCTCGATCACGCCGAACACGGCAACGCCGAGCCGTTGCGAGTCAGCGGGTCCCGTCGTGCCGAGCGCGCCGCCGAGTGCTTCCTTGAGATCGTCTTTCGCGATCAGCGGCAGGCCGAGTCGCGAGCGCAGTTCCTCCGCGATCGTCGTCTTGCCGGCGCCCGGCGGGCCGGTGACGACTACGAGGAGAGGAGTCGCCTGAGGACGAACGGCAGGATCCCGCCGTGCCGGAGGTATTCGCGCTCGCGAGGCGTGTCGAGCCGGACGCGGGCGCGGAACTCGACGGCGTCGGCGTTCACCGTCACCTCGCTTGCGTCGCCGTTGTCGACGCCGGTGATCGAGAATTGCTCGCGGCCGGTGAGGCCGAGTGTCGCCGGGGTCTCGCCGGGCAGGAATTGCAACGGCAGGATCCCCATCATCAGCAGGTTCGACCGGTGGATTCGCTCGTACGACTCGGCGATCACTGCGCGGACGCCGAGCAGCTTCGGCCCCTTGGCCGCCCAGTCCCGCGACGACCCGGAGCCGTACTCCTTGCCGGCGAGCACGATCGTGGGTGTTCCTTCCGCGAGGTAGCGCTCGGCCGCGGCGAAGATCGTCATCTCCTCACCGGAAGGAACGTGCACCGTCCACGTGCCCTCCGAGCCGGGAACAAGGAGGTTGCGCAGGCGGACGTTCGCGAAGGTGCCGCGCACCATCACCTCGTGGTTCCCGCGCCGCGAACCGTACGAGTTGAAGTCCTTGCGCTCGACGCCGTGCTCGATCAGGTAGGCGCCCGCCGGCGACTCGGGCTTGATCGAGCCGGCCGGCGAGATGTGGTCGGTCGTGACGGAGTCGCCCAGCTGGACGAGGCAGCGCGCGCCCGTCACGTCGTCGACCGTCCCGACGCTGGTCGACATTCCTTCGAAGTACGGAGGTTGGCGCACGTAGGTCGAGTCGGGTTCCCACGGGAAGAGCTCGGACTCAGATGTCGGCAAGCCGCGCCAGGTGTCGTCGCCGGTGAACACGTCGGCGTAGGTGCGCTCGAACATGCTCCCCTCGATCGCGCGACCCACCGTGTCGGCGACCTCCCGTGAGGTCGGCCAGAGGTCGCGCAAGAAGACGTCTTCGCCGTCTGATCCGCGACCGAGCGGCTCGGTTTCGAGGTCGATGTCCATGCGTCCGGCCAGCGCGTAGATGACGACGAGCGGCGGCGAGGCGAGGTAGTTCGCCTTCACCTCGGGGTGGATCCGCGCCTCGAAGTTGCGGTTGCCCGAGAGCACCGAGCAGGCGACGAGGTCGCCGTCGGCGATCGCGGCCGAGATCTCTTCGCGGAGCGGCCCCGAGTTGCCGATGCAGGTCGTGCAGCCGTAGCCGACAGTCTGGAAGCCGAGCTCGTCGAGGAACGGCTGTAGGCCTGACTTCTCGTAGTACTCGGTGACGACCCGCGAGCCGGGCGCGAGCGACGACTTCACCCACGGCTTGCGGGTGAGCCCGCGCTCGATCGCCTTCTTCGCGACGAGACCAGCGGCGATCATCACCGCCGGGTTCGAGGTGTTCGTGCACGAGGTGATCGCCGCGATCACCACGGAGCCGTGATCGAGGTCGAACTCCTCGTCGTCGAGCGAGACCTTCACGCGATGATGGCTCGGATGCTCTGCGACAGCGACGCGCGCGGTGTCGGCGACGGGTTCGGGAAGGCCGCCCGGCTGCTGCTCCGTCGTCGGGTCGGAGGCAGGGAACGAATCGGCCATCGCCCTGTCGGCGCTGCCGTTCGCGTAGTCGACGCCGAAGGTCCCGAGACCATCGATGAAGGCACGCTTGGCGTTCTGCAGCGGGACGCGATCCTGCGGCCTGCGCGGGCCTGCGATCGACGGCTCGACGTCGCCGAGATCGAGCTCGACGACCTGCGAGTACGTCGCATGGTCGCTCGGGTCGTGCCAGAGCAGGTTCTCCTTGCAGTAGGCCTCGACGAGCGCGACACGTTCCGCGCTGCGGCCGGTCAGACGCAGGTAGTCGAGAGTGTGGTCGTCGACCGGGAAGAAGCCGCACGTGGCGCCGTACTCGGGTGACATGTTGCCGAGGGTGGCGCGATCGGCCAGCGGCAGTGAGCCAAGACCTTCGCCGAAGTACTCGACGAACTTGCCGACGACTCCGACCTTGCGCAGGAGCTCGGTCACCGTCAGCACCAGGTCGGTCGCCGTCGCGCCCTCGCGCATGGCGCCCGTCAGCTTGAAGCCGACGACCTGCGGGACGAGCATCGAGAGCGGCTCGCCGAGCATCGCGGCTTCGGCTTCGATGCCGCCGACGCCCCAGCCGAGCACGCCCAGCCCGTTCACCATCGTCGTGTGCGAGTCGGTGCCGACGAGCGTGTCGGGGTATGCCGAGCCCGCACGATCCTCGACGACGCGCGCGAGGTACTCGAGGTTCACCTGGTGCACGATCCCTGTTCCGGGTGGCACGACTTTGAAGTCGCGGAAGCTCTGCTGTCCCCAGCGCAGGAAGGCATAGCGCTCGCGGTTGCGCTCGAACTCGAGCTCGACGTTCCGTGCGAACGCAAGGCGCGATCCGAAGAGGTCGACCTGCACCGAGTGGTCGATCACGAGCTCGACCGGGATCAGTGGGTTGATCCGTTCAGGATCCCCGCCGAGGTCGGCCATCGCGTTCCGCATCGCCGCGAGATCGACGACCGCAGGCACCCCGGTGAAGTCCTGCAGGAGCACACGTGAGGGGGTGAACGAGATCTCGCGCGAAGGCTCGGCCTTCGCATCCCAGGTCGCCACGGCCTCGACGTCGTCGTCGCCGCCGTTTCGGAGGACGTTTTCGAGCAGCACACGAAGCGTGTAGGGAAGCCGTGCAATGTCGTGACTGGCCTGCAGCGCATCCAGCCGGAAGATCTCGTAGGAACGGTCTCCGACGGTCAGCTGCGAAGGCGATGCCACACCTCGATTCAACCAGACAGACGCCCGTCACCCGCGTACACGAATTGCCCTGGAAGCGGACTGCGGCCCACGCCTCACAACGCGTCATACACTTGTTTGCGATGGCGGAGCAGCACATTGTCGGGCTCGGAGGCGGTGGGGATACCCCGGAGCAGACGAAGCGACTCTACGACTACGTGCTCGCGCTGACCGGCAAAGAGCGACCACGTCTCCTGTACGTGCCGACCGCGGTCGGTGACAGCGACGAGGCAATCGTCGGGTTCTACGAGCGCTTCGCCGGCCGGGGCGAGCTGTCGCATCTGAAGACTTTCCCGTGGCCGCCCGCCGAGCTTCGCGAGTTGATCCTCTCGCAGGACGCGATCTCGGTCAGCGGTGGCAACACGGCGAACATGCTCGCGACCTGGAAGGTGCACGGCATCGACGTCCTCATGCGCGAGGCGTGGGAACGAGGGCGTTGTCCTGTGGGGCGCGAGCGCGGGGATGATCTGTTGGTTCGAGCACGGCGTCACCGATTCGTTCGGGCCGCAGCTCGAAGCGATGGACTGCCTCGGCTTCCTGTCCGGCAGCGCGTGCCCGCACTACGACGGAGAGTCGCAGCGGCGCCCGCGCTACCGCGAGCTCGTCGACGGCGGCCTGGCCGGCGGGATCGCAGCCGACGACGGCGTCGCAGTTCACTACGTCGGCACCGAGATCTCGGAGATCGTCACGTGCCGGCCGGGCGCGGCCGCCTATCGGGTGACGCGCGACGGTGAGGAGCGGCTCGAGACCCGCGAGCTCGGGTAGCTCAGAACGCTCAGCGACGGGCGGGACCGTATGCTTCGCGGTCGATGGAGATCGACTGCGTCCGACAAGGCAAAGGAGTTCATCGTCGAGCAGGGCGGGAACGTGTACGTCTGGTCGAGCGAGGCCGGCTTCGACCACGCCTCGACGAAGCCCCCCGACGAGGAGATCGAGTTCGTCTCGACGGAGGCCGACGGCTTTACGTTTCACCAGGACGCGACGATCGACCAGCCGGACTTCTGGACCCTCGAGTTCCACCATTTTCCGCATCACCACGTGACCGCGACGTGGGACGGCGGCGAGTTCGCGCCGCCCGGCTTGTTCGGGCACGTCACGTAGGCGACACGGTTTCAGGGCAGCACGTCACCGGAGGGTGATCACCGACGGCAACCAGTGCCGGACGCCGCAGCCGTTACTTGCCGTGGTGCTTGCTGCCGTGGTGCTTCACGTGCAGCGTGATGTGCTTCTGCGCGTGTGCACCCGACGAGCCGTGCGCCGAGTGATGGTTGACGTAGCTCACGCACCGTCCCTGATTCTTGAACGACGGGTTGTTGAACGTCTTCCAGCCACCGTGCTTGCACGCGTTCTTCGTCGTCGGCGGGCCGACGACCGGAGTCGGAACCTCGGACACGCCGTTCACGACGATGTTCGAGATGTCGGCCGTTCCCTGCACGTCGATCAGCACGTCGGCAGAGGTGATCGTTCCGGTCGGGAACGGCACCTGGTTGCCGCCTGCGGCGATTGACGCGGCGTCGAACGTGTACGTCACGGTCCCGCCGGCGTTCGTCGTCGGCGTGACGTTGTTGCAGCCGAGGAAGAACGTGCCGGCCGACGTGACGATGTCGAAGCGAGGCGAGCCGCCCTGGCACTGAGCGGCGGCTGCGAGCGTGAACGACGCCGACGTGAAGGCCTGGCCGTTGAGGCCCGTGATGTCGGCGCCGGCCGCCGCGTTCGTCGCGGTCGCGCAGTTCTTCGCCAGATGAAGCACGCCGTTGCTATACGTCGCCGTCGGGCAGCCGGTGTTACCCGGGTCGAACACGCCGGGAACGAGCGCCGCCGCTGCCGTGCTGGCAAACGCCAGGGCGAGCACGGTTGCAGCGATCAAGATCAGTTTCTTCATCGGGCCTCCTCAGAGCTTCTGGTTGTGGTCCGCGCACTGCCGGTGGATTTACCGCTTCCGGCCGCGAGCCACGAACTGTCGATTGTCTTCGAGGAGTGAGATGCCCTTGGCGCGGCGGATCATGCGCCGCTGAGGTAAGCCGTGGGTAAAGCCAGCGTCGACGCCGGGCTTGCTGTCGAACTCAGTTGGCTGTCAAGCTCAGTTAGCAGTCAAGCTCAGCTAGCTGTCAAGACGCGCGCGGATTGCCGACCGGATCCGGTCGGCGACCGCCGGCATCTGCTGTTCCATCTGCTTGAACTCGCGCTGGAACATGACGATCAGTTGCATCGGCGTGGTCGCGAGGACGCTCGCCGTTCGGCGCTCAGTCTCGAGCAGGCCGATCTCCCCGAAGAAGTCGCCGGGGCCGAGCTCGGCGAGCCGTTCGCCGTTCTGGATCACCTCGGCCGAGCCTTCTTCGATGACGAAGAACTCGTGGGCGAACTGGCCCTCTTTCACGAGCTCGTAGCCGGCGTCGACGGAGATGCCGTCGGTCCACTGCGAGAGTTGCCCCAGCTCCTTCTTCGAGAGGCTGGAGAAGAGGCTGACACCTTCGAGCTGTTTCGAATCCATGTGGCGATGATGACAGCCTCGGCGGCCCGGCACAAATCGCACGATGTTGAAGCACACGTGTGAAACGCGGCGACGGGCGGTAGGACGCGGGCATGCCGACCTTTCTTGTCGTGGCCCGTCGATCCGGGCCCGAGTGGGATGCCTCGCTGCCGTTGGAGCAGCAGCCACGCTTCCCTGAGCACGCGTCCTTCATGGACGGGCTGGTGGACGCGGGCTTCATCGTCCTCGGCGGGCCGCTCGCCGATGAGCAGCGCGTGGCGTACGTGATCGAGGCCGAATCGGAGGACGCCGTCCGCGCGACGCTGACTGCCGATCCGTGGAACGAGACGCACCTTCGGCTCGAGACGATCGACGGCTGGACGATCCGCCTCGACAGCCGCTCTGCCACACGTCGCTAGCCGTAAAGGACATGTCCGGGGGACAGTCCCCAAGCCATGTCTGTTTTGGCCCCCGTGGCCGTACGGGACCTGTCTCGGGGACTGTCCCCAAGCCATGTCTGTTTTGGCTAGTGCAGGGCAGTTTGGCTAGTGCAGAGCGGCGAGCAGGGCGTCGACGTCGGCGTCGTCGTTGTAGCCCTGGATCGAGACGCGCATCGTCCAGCCGTCGGGTGTCTCGACGACGGGCACCTCGATCCGGTGGCGGTCGTAGAGATCGCGCTTGAACGACTTGCCGTCCACCACCGGCAGCCTGAAGCCGAGCATCTGCACGAACTCGTCCGTCAGCGGTTCGAGCGCGATCTCGTCGCGCACGCGTTCGAGGAGCGCATGGCAGCGGGCCCGAACCGTCGGCCAGTCGTGCTCGGCCTGAAAGGCGACCGCGGCCGGCACCGCCAGGAACGCGGAGGGGTCGCGCGTGCCCTGCCAGCGGTGCAGCTCATGGAACGCAGCACCGTCAACCCAGTCCCACGAGACGACGAGCGGATCGATCAGCGCCTGTGTCTCCGGCCGCGCGTACATGAACGCCGAGCCCTTCGGTGCGCACAGCCACTTGTGGCAGTTGCCGGCGTAGACGTCCGCGCCGAGCGCGTCGAGGTCGAGGCCGATCTGGCCGGGCGCATGCGCGCCGTCGACGACGGACAGAGCGCCTACGGCGCGAGCACGCGCACACAGCGACGCGACGTCGTTGACACGGCCGCTCAGCCATTCGATGTGCGAGCAGAACACGAGCCGCGTACGCGGCCCGGGGTCGAGCTCGCCGAACGGGCGACGCACGAGCACGGCGCCGGTTCGCCGCGACACGAACTCCCAGAGCAGCTCCATGCCGCCGTACTCGGCGTCGCCGAGCAGCACTTCGTCCCCTGCCTGCAGGTCGAGCGAGCGGATGACCGCGTTCAGCGCCGAGCTCGTGTTCGTCGCGAACGCGAGATTCTCGGGAGCTGCGCCGAGGTAGGCGGCCAGCTGCGAGCGCGCCCCGTCGAGGAGCTCCGGAAACCGTCGCTCGAGCGCCAGGAACTCGACCGGCTGGCGTTCGAGCTGACGCTGAAACCCTTGATACGCCTCGAACACGGGCCTCGGGCAGGCGCCAAACGACCCGTGGTTGAGAAAGACGACCGATGGGTCGAGGAGGAACAGATCCTTCACAGCTCTTAACTACCTATTAATCGCTGCACTCGGTGGTTGAACACCGAGCGGTTATAACGAGAGCGATGGGTCGCAGCCGCATCTTCTCGGTTCGGGCAGCCGAGCTGCTGATCGTCGCAATCATCGGCGCGGTCCTCGCGCTCGGTGGTGCGGCTCTCTTCGGCAAGCTCGGCAGCAGGACGACGATCCAACAGGTCGCTCCACTCGCGGGCGGCGGCGTCGGCAACGCCGCCCTCCAGGCTCCGACACACGGGCTCACCGCCGAGCAGATCTACCGGCGCGACGCACCCGGCGTTGTCCAGATCACGGCGACGAGCGTCAGGTCGGGAACGTCCGACCCGTTCAACGGCCTCCCGACGGCGCAGAAGCAGGAGTCACTCGGCTCCGGCTTCGTGATCGACAAGGCCGGTCACATCGTCACGAACTACCACGTCATCCAAGGTGCGCAGCAGATCCAGGTGTCGTTCTCCGGCCAGGACGAGATCGACGCGACCGTCGTCGGGAAGGATCCGTCCACCGACACCGCCGTGCTGAAGATCGATGCGCACGCTCGCGCACTCACGCCGTTGACCCTCGGCAACTCCGATGCCGTGACGGTCGGCGATTCGGTCTACGCGATCGGCAACCCGTTCGGCTTCACGCGCACGCTCACGACCGGCGTGGTCAGCGCCGTCCAGCGCCAGATCGAGGCGCCGAACTCCCTGAAGATCGACCACGCGATCCAGACCGACGCCGCGATCAACCACGGCAATTCGGGCGGCCCGCTGCTCGACGCCGCCGGCCGCGTCATTGGCGTGACCTCACAGATCTCGACCGGCACGACCGGCCAGCAGGGCAACCTCGGCATCGGCTTCGCCGTCCCCATCAACACCGTGCGCCAGGTCGCGGCGCAGATCCTCGCGACCGGCAAGGCCGAGCACGCGTTCCTGGGTGTGACGACGGCCGCGATCACGCCGCAGCTCGCCCGCCTGTTCAACCTCCCAGTGTCGCGTGGCCTGCTCGTCACCGACGTCGACGCCGGCAGCAACGCCGACAAGGCCGGGATCGTCCCGGGCAAGACTCCGGTGATCGTGCAGGGCATGAGTTACAACATCGGCGGCGACATCATCGTGTCGTTCGACCACGAGGCGCTCTCGAGCTTCGACCAGCTCCGGGATGCGATTGCCCAGCACAAGCCCGGCGACAAGGTCCAGCTCCAGATCTATCACCACGGTTCCAAGAAGACCGTCACGGTCAAGCTCGGCAATCGGCCGGGCTCGTGACCAGGGCTCGGCTCTTCCCCTAGAGCCGGAAGAGAAGACCGGCCGCCGCCCGACAGCCTGCCCGGGCAGCGGCCGGTCTCTCCCCTGCGAATCTGGCTACCTTGTCCCGCGATGGAGCGCGGGGACATCTCCTTCGAGGAGACAATCGTCGCCGAGCACGGCGAAATGCTGTGGGAGGACGACGACAGTGCCGACCATGATGGGTGGTTCTGCGTGCGGACCGAGAAGTTCCCGTGCCCAGCCGCCGGCTGCTCGTTCGTCGCCGAGTTCATGACCGCGGCGCACCTGATTCTCGTGTGGGAGACGATGGACGACCCGAACCTCCTGCGCCACGCCGCCCGAGCGCGCGACGTCGGCCGCAATCCGCGCGTCGTCGGCTACCAGTCGGACTACGGCCCGAGCGCGTCGTACTACGCCTGGGTCGCCGCCGGGCGGCCCGTGCACGGCGTGCGCGCGCACGCGTGATCGAGCAGCACTTCGGCGAGTCTTCGGCGTTCTCGCTCGGGGTCGAGGAGGAGTTGATGATCCTCGACGCGTCGACGTTCGAGCAGGTCGCGGCTGTCGATCGCATCCTCGCGGGCGTCGAGGGCCTGACTCTTCCCGGCCAGATCAAGACCGAGCTCTTCGCCTCGGTCTTCGAGACGAACACGTACGTCTGCGCCACCGCCGTCGAGGTCGACGAGGCACTCCCGGAGCTCCGGCGCGCCGCCGCCGCCGCCGCGAAGGCCGAGGGCCTCACGATCGCCGCAGCGGCGACCCATCCGTTCGCAATCCCCGAGGCACAGCCGATCGTGAAAGAGGAGCGGTACGTCACCTTCGTCGGCTACGGCGGTATCTCCGTGCGGAGACAGGGGGTGCAAGGGCTGCACGTGCACATCGGGATGCCGTCGGCCGAGGCGTGCTGGGACTGCCTCGCTGCCGTCGTGCCGTGGCTTCCCGTCGTGCTCGCGCTCTCGACGAACTCGCCGTGGTTCGCGGGCGAGCTCACGGGCATGGCCTCGAATCGCGCGCCCGTGCTGGCGGAGTTGCCGCGCGCCGCCGCGCCGCCCGCCTTCGACTCCTACGCCGAATGGGAGTCGTGGGTCGAGCGGCTGACCAACCTCGGCGTGACGGAGGAGTACACGCGGATCTGGTGGGACGTGCGGCCGCATCCGAAGCTCGGGACGCTCGAGGTGCGCGTGCCCGACCAGCCCACGGACGTCCACCTCTCGGCGTCGTTCGCGGCGCTCCTGCAGGCGCTGTGCGCGACAGCGCTCGACGGCGGTCTTCCGCAGCGCGAGAACGTGCTCGGCGACCGCGGCCGCGCCGACTATGCGCAGAACCGCTGGGCGGCCGCACGCTTCGGGACACGCGGTGAGCTGCTGCATCC
Organism: uncultured Thermoleophilia bacterium; assembly: GCA_963817765.1. Classification (GTDB taxonomy): domain Bacteria; phylum Actinomycetota; class Thermoleophilia; order Gaiellales; family Gaiellaceae; genus PALSA-600. Next base: position 49,453 of record CAWFPX010000013.1, read on the forward strand.
CGATGGCACGAGCTTCGTACCGGCGTTCGAGCTCGGTGCGCAGCTGATCGAGCTCGTCCGGCCCGCGGCGCGTTCGCTGGGCGGCGAGACGTTGCTCGATCGCATCGACCCGACCGGATCCGAGGCCGATCTGCAGCTCACGCCGGACTCGGCACAGCAGGCAGCGGCGGATATCGCTGCCCGCTCGCTAGTCTTTTGAGGTGGCGATCATCAACGAGACCGTGCAGGTTTCCGGCATTCGCTGTGAGCGCTGCGTCATGCGGCTGGCCAAGACGCTCGAGGGCACCGAGGGCCTCGAGTCGGCGAACGCGAACCTGATGGGGACCGTGCAGCTTTCCTACGATGACGAGCGCACGACCCGTGAGGCGCTCGTGGACGTGATGGCGCGCGGCGGTTTCCGCGAATCGCAGTTCGTCTGAGCGCGTCCCGCACGGGAATCGTGGGGGCGTGGCGTGCGTTTGAGCACTTGCTAGGGTGGCCGCCGGCATGAGCGAGAGCGCTCCCACGACCGACGACACCCGCAGGCTCGCGCAAGAAGCGCGGGATCGTGTTCGTTTCGAAGAGGAGGCGCTCGAGTTGAGCGATCAGGTCTACCGCGTTGCCCGTCGCCTCGTCGGCTCACGCGAGGAAGCCGAGGATCTCGTGCAGCAGACGTACGAACGGGCGTTTCGCGCGTGGCGTCAGTTCACGCCCGGCACGAACCTGCGTGCCTGGCTCTTGCGGATCCTCACGAACCTCAACATCGACCGTGGCCGCCGGCAGCAGCGCTCGCCGCAGACGACATCGCTCGACACCGAGGCCGGGGACTACTTCCTCTACAACAAGCTCGAGTCGCAGGTGCCCGAGGAGAACCCCGACGAGGAGCGCGTGCTCGAGCGGCTCTCCCAGGACTCCGTGGTCGAGGCACTTGCAGACGTCCCGCACGATTTCCGCGACGTGATCGTGCTCGTCGACATCGGAGAGTTCTCCTATGCCGACTCGGCGCAGATTCTCGACATCCCGATCGGGACCGTGATGTCGCGTTTGCACCGCGGCAGGCGTATCCTGAAGAAGAACCTTGCCGACTCGGCGGTGTCGACGTGATCGACTGGTGTGACAAGTGCGAGGAGATGATGCAGCCGTATCTCGACGGTTCGCTCTCGGACGACGAGGTTGCGGAGGCACAGAAGCATCTCGCCGGCTGCAGCTGGTGTGCGAAGCGGTATCACTTCGAAGAGCGTCTGCGTCGCTACGTGCGCGTCGCCGTCAGCGAGCCGATGTCGCCCGAGTTGAAGACCAAGCTCGCAGCGCTCCGCACGCCGCTCACGTAACGAACCTCTCGATCTCGGCGACGACGTAGTCGGCGTACGGACGCACTCGCGACTCGAGGTCGCTCCAATGCTCCTCCTCGTCGCCGACGTAGATCGCGCGCGCCCGGGCAAGAACCGCCCGGTGCTCGTCGGGAAGCAGTGCGAGCGCCCAGTCGGCCGCAGCGTCCTTCGAACGGATCGCGCCCGTGGCGGCGGTGTACCAGATGCGGGCAAGGGTCAGGACGACGTCGCGGGTGTGTTTCTCGATCACGCCGACAAGCCTGTCGATGTCGCCGACGGTCGCCTTGACGAGATCCTCGTGCGGGATTGGCGCGAACAGGTCGGTCGGAGCCGGTCCGAAGACCGGCGCGTTCGCGAGCAGGACCATCGTGATGAGTGAGGCCAGATCCGGGCTCGTCGTCGTCGGCCACGGGGTGAGGTCGCCGCTCTCGAAAGCGGCACGCAGCCAGTCCCCGTACTGGAAGTCGAAGCTCGGCGGAAACCGCCACGGCTTGATCTCGTCCTCGACGACGATGGTCAGCTCGATGCGCCGCCGGCGCCCTTCGGGGGCTTCACGGCCCGAGATCGAGAGGAGCCGCTCGACGAGGCGGCCTTTCTCCTCGAGGGTCGTCGGCCGCGTCGAGACGACGAGGACGTCGAGGTCGCTCTCCGGTCGCAGGCCGCCGAGCGCAGCCGAGCCGAAGAGGTACGCCCCCTTGGCGTCAGGGCCGAGCACACCGCGCACGAGGCTCACCACGCGGTCGAGCTGCTCCGCGTCCGGGGGCAGCAGGTGTAGCGGCGTGTCCGGTCGGAACGTCGACGTCGCCCGGAGAGGCGAGGTCAGAGCAGTCGACGAGCAGTCGCCGCGAGCGCACGGCCCCCTTCGTCGGGGATCGCCTGCCAGGCGCTTCGCGCGAGCAAGGACAGGGTGGCTTCGGTTGCCGTCGTAGCTCGCGGCCAGGATAGGAGCGTCGCCCGCGTGCTCGAGCAGTCGCTCGACGGCGCGCGGGTCGAGCTCCGGGCCGTCCGCCAGCACGACGAGCGCGTGCGTCACGTCCGCGTCGAGGGCGGCGAGGCCGCAGCGGAGCGATGCGCCCGGGCCGATGGCCCAGTCGTTGCAGCGAACGATGCGATCGTGCAGGCCGTCGAGCGGGTATGCACCTTCGACGACGACGACCTCGTCGATGCTCGTGCGCCCGAGCGCGGCGAGGACGGCCGGGAGCAGCTCGACCTGCTTCGGACCGCCGTAGCGCGTCGCGGCACCGGCCGCGAGCACGATTGCCGCAGCGTTAGTGGGAGGCGACGGTCGCGTGCTGGATCTCGACGGTTTCGGTGGGCTGCTCGGTGCTCGGGTCGCCGAGCTGTCCGATCCGGCCGACGACGTCGCTGCCCGCGACCACCTTCCCGAGCACGGCGTAGTCGGGCGGCAGTTGCGCGTCCGGCGCCGTGACGACGAAGAACTGGCTGCCGCTCGTGCCGGGAGCTTCGGCCTGCGTCTTCGCCATCGCGACGACGCCGGCCGTGTAGCGCGTCGATGCCGGCGGACGATCGACGGTCGAGTAGCCCGGGCCGCCCTGCCCCGTCCCCGTCGGGTCGCCGCCCTGAATCACGAAGCCCGGCACGATCCGGTGGAAGACGGTGTTGTCGAAGAAGCCTTTCTGGGCGAGGCTGACGAACGACGCTGTCGTGGCCGGTGACGTCTTCGTCGCGAGGCGGATCGTGAACGAGCCGCAGTTGGTCTGGATCTTCACGTCGTAGGTCTTCGACGCATCGAGTGGCTTCGTCGGTTTCGCCTCGTGCCTCGTTTCCGCCGGCGGGGGGGTGACCGAGGTGCAGCCGGCCGCGTCGGTCGATGTCGCCTGTGTCGAAGTGGTGGCCGCGTCCTTCGAGCCTCCACCGCAAGCGGCGAGGCAGAGGACGAGCAGCCCCAGGGGCATCAGCCGAGCAGATATCGGCCGAGCAGTGAGTGCCACCGTCTAACTCCCGTCGAGCGCCGTCGTCGCGCGCTTCACGAGGGCCTTCGCGATCTCGACCTTGTAGGCGTTTCGCGGCAGCGGCGTCGCGTCGTCGAGGCTGCCGTCGAGGAGCCACGGAATGGGAGCGACCCCCGCCAGCGCGATGCGCGTCGTTCCGCCGCTGCGGGCCGCCGCGACGCCGACGATCGGGAACGCCCAGCGCTTCCGTTCCATCGCCTTGAGATAGACGGATGCGTCCGGCTGCGGGACGTCGACCTGGAGAATGAGCTCGCCGTCCTCGAGCGTTGTTGTCCGACGGTCGTCGTCGCTCGGAACGCGATAGAGCTCGGCGATCGGCAGTTCACGGGTGGAGGTCACGATCGTGGCGTCGAGCGCGAGGAGTGCCGCGGCCAGGTCGGACGGATGCGCCGATGCGCAGTAGTCGTTGGCAAAGATCGCGTGCTCGCGGTGCTCACCCTCCTGGGCGAAGCACTCGTCGCCGCCGTGGAGGCGGCACGGCCAGTTGAGGCGCCAGTACCAGCAACGCGTCGCTTGCAGCAGGTTGCCGCCGAGCGAGCCCATATTGCGCAGCTGTGGGCTCGCAGCGAGCCGGCACGCCTCGTGGAGCGCGTCCGGGAGGCCCTCCGTCGCCTCGAGCTCGGCAAGCGACGTGCCGGCCCCGATCCTCGTTCCCTCGATCCCGCGCGGCACCACCTTGCGGATGTCGACCAGCACCTCGGCCTTGAGAATCCCGGCTCGCATGAGCGGGACGACCTCGGTGCCACCGTGGAGTGGTGTGCCGCCGTCGAGCTCGGTGAGGCTAGACGCCTGCCGGAGCTCCACGCTTCTCCTGGTTGCGGGCGCGCTCCTCGGCCTCGCGCAACGCGCGGAGCATCTCCTCGCGGGAGATCGGCAGCTGCCGCACGTCGGCCCCGGTCGCATCGCGGATCGCGTTGGCGATGGCCGCGGCCGTCGGGACGATCGGCGGTTCACCGAGGCCCTTCGAGCCGAGGTTCGTGAGGTGGCCGTCTGGCTCGTCGACGAGCTCGCTGATGATCTCCGGGACGTCGGCGAACGTCGGCAGCTTGTACGCGTCGAGGCTCGTGGTCAGGATCTGGCCGGTCTTCGGATCGTGCAGCCGCTCCTCCGAGAGCGTGTGGCCGATGCCCTGGATGATCCCGCCCTCGATCTGGCTCGAGGCGCCGAGTGGGTTGATCACGCGGCCGACGTCGTGCACGGCGGCGATCCGGTCGACCCAGATCTCGCCCGTCTCGATGTCGACTGCGACCTCGGCGACCTGCACGCCGAACGTCAGTACCTGCATTCCGGTCGGGTTCGGGCCGCGCGCCCCCTTGCCGAGGATCTGTGCGTCCTCGAGCAGGCCGACGACCTCGGCGAGCGGGGTCGAGAGGTTCCCGTCTGCAGAAACCACCGTGCCGCCGCGGAGGTCGAGCATCTGCTCCTCGACGTGATACCGCTGCGCCGCGATCTCGAGGATCTGGCGCTTCGCATCGGCTGCGGCCGCACGCACTGCCGGCCCCATCGACGGGATCGTCGACGATCCCGCCGAGATGGACGCGAACGGTCCGCGGGCCGAGTCGCCGAGCGACACGGTGACATGCTCGAGCGGGATCCCGAGCTCCTCTGCAGCGATCTGCGCCATCGCGGTCCTCGAGCCGGTGCCGATGTCCTGCATCGCCGTCACGACCGCTGCGCGGCCGTCGGAGCCGACACGGACCCACGCGTAGCTCGGCGGGCCGCCCCCGCCGTACCAGATCTGCGATGCCATCCCGACGCCGCGCTTGACCGTGTCGGTCGAACGCGCGCGCACCTCGTGGCGGCGCTCCCAGTGCGGCTCGGCTCGGCGGTAGCACTCCATCAGGCTCTTGCCGCTGAACGGCCGGTCATCGGCCGCGTCCGAATGCGCGTAGTTCTTGCGTCGCAACTCGAGCGGGTCGAGGCCGAGCTTCACCGCGAGCTCGTCGAGCAGCGACTCGACGCCGAACGTGCCCTCGACGAAGCCGGGGGCGCGGAACGCCTTCATCGGCGGCTGGTTGATCTTCGCTCCCCAGGTCGTCGTCTTCACGTTCGGACAGGCGTACAGCAGCTGCATCGGTCCCTCCGTGGGGGCCGTCCAGCCGCCCCAGCCGACGGCGTTGATGAAGTCGCCGCCGAGCGCGGTCAGCGTGCCGTCACTCTTCGCGCCGATCGTCAGGCGCTGGATCGTCGCGTTGCGGTTGCCGGTCGCGAGGTTCTCCTCGCGGCGTGTGAGCGCGCACCGCACCGGGCGATGTGCCCGTTTCGCGAGCTCGATCGCGATGAAGGTGTAGTCGTCTGCGCCGTTCTTCGACCCGAAGCCGCCGCCCATGTAGTTGCACACGACGCGCACCTTGTCGGGTGGGAGACCGACGCCCAGCGCGACCTCGTCGCGAATGCCCCAGATGTACTGCGTCGAGATGTAGACCTCCAGCGTGTCGCCGACCCACTGCACGACCGATTGGTGCGTCTCCATCGAGCTGTGCAGGACGACCTGCGTCCGGAACTCGCCTTCGACCACGACGTCCGCATCCGCGAGCCCCTGCTCGTAATCGCCGCGCTCGCGCAGGCGCGGCTCACCGTGCTGCTCGCCACGTGCGATCGCCTCATCCGGGTCGAGCAGCACGTCGAGTGGTTCCCAGTCGACGTCGATCGCAGCGACCGCCGCGCGCGCTTGCGCGTACGTGTCGGCGCAGACGGCTGCGACCGCGGCGCCCTGGAAGCCGCACTCCTCTTCGAGTTGCGGGATGTCCTGCGGGCCGATCGCGGCATAGACGCCGGGCGAGGCGAGCGCGGGCGCGAGGTCGATGCGCGCCACCCGGGCGTGCGCGTAGGGCGAGCGCAGCACCGCGGTGTGGAGCATCCCGGGCAGCTTCAGGTCGGCTGTGTAGACGGCCTCTCCGCGCGCCCGCTCGAGGCCGTCGATGCGGGTCGTCGGCCGGCCGACGATCTCGCGTGGTCCCGCCGGCCATTGCTCCAGGGCGTCTTCTTCGACGACGAGCCAGACCTCCTCGTAACGCCCTTCGACTTCCTTTTCGGTGCGAATCAGTCGCGCCACGTTCGAATCGCCTCCTCGATCTTCGGGTACGCACCACAGCGGCAGAGGTTGCCGGCCATGGCGTGTCGGATCTCGTCGCTCGTCGGCTCTGCGTTGGCCTCGACCAGCGAGACCGCACTTACGATCTGGCCCGGCGTGCAGAAGCCGCACTGCAGTGCATCGGCCCGCACGAACGACTGAATCATCGGGTGCTCGCGCAAGCCTTCGATCGTCGTTACGTTCGCCCCATCGGCGGCGTGCACGAGCGTGATGCAAGAAAGTCTCGGGACACCATCGACGAGCACGGTGCAGGCGCCGCAATGACCTTCGTTGCACGCGATTTTCGTGCCGGTGAGGCCGAGGTCGTCGCGCAGCGTGTCGGCGAGCGACTGCCCCACAGCGGCATGCACCTCGTAGGAGTGGCCGTTCACCGTCAAGCTAGCCACCGGCGGTCACCGCCTCGATGTCGGCGATGTGCAGGAGACGGAACGTGAGGCGCGTCATCGACCGCTGCTCAGGTTCGTCGAGGCCGGGCACGGTCTCCCAGAGGTCACGCGCCGCGACGATCAACTCGCGGATGCGCTCGACCTCCGCAACGTGGCCGTTGCGTTCGCTGCAGGCGTTGATCGCAAGGCCGAGAACGCCGACGGTGTCGGTCTGCCTCGACCACAGAAGCGGCGTCGCCATCGACAGGTACTGGTGTACGCGCGCGAGCTGGAGCGACTGCGACAGCGTGTCGCTCCCGAGCGGCGTCGTCGGCTCCGGCAGCTCGCGACCGTCGGCGAGCGCGTTGGCCGTCCCGGCGAGCATCGCGCGCAGTTGCTCCTCGGAGTAACCCGCGACGAGCGCGGTCTTCACCGCGATCAGAATCGAGGACGGCTGTTGTCCATACGGATAGTCGCTCGCGTAGACCGCCTGCTCGGGCGGGAACAGCCGGTAGAAGTCGAGCAAGTCGATGGGGCTCCACGTCGACGTGTCGAAGAGAACGCCCTTGCGGCCCGTCATGCAGCGCGCAAGCTCGGCGAGATCCGCGATCCCGCAGTGCGCGATGATCAGGGTCGCGCCTGGATAGCGGTCGACCAGCGAGCGCAGGCCCTCGGCGATCGGCGGCAAGCCTCGGCCGCCGTGGATCAGGATCGGGACTCGCCGGTCCGACGCGAGCTCGAACACGGGCGCGAGCCGTTCATCGGTCGCAGTGAACTTCTGGGCACGCGGGTGCAGCTTGATCCCGCGTGCGCCGCGATCGAGGCACCGCTTCGCCTCTTCGATCGGCGCCTCGTTCAGGTCGAGCCGCGCGAACGGGATCAACCGGCCGCCGCTCCGCTCGGCGAACGCGAGCGTGCGGTCGTTCGCAGCGGTGAACGACGGCTCGCGGTCGGGCTCGTCGAGGCAGAACATGAACGCCCGCGAGATCCCGTAGGCGCTCATCAGGGCTTCGAGCTGGTCGTAGTCGCCCACCATGCCGTCGATGTCGTGCCCGAGGTGGAGGTGGGCGTCGAAGATGTCTGCGCCCGCGGGCACCAGCCGGCGGACCTCCTCGTCGTAACGCTCGACCAGGTCGAGCGCCGTTGCCCGCGCATCCATTCATGGGAGTCTAGATATGGTCCGCCAAATGCCAGACGTTCTGATGTACGCCGACACGTTCCGCTCACCCGAGCTTCGCCACGAGGTTCCGCTGGGCGTTCCCGATCCGTTCCTCTATGCCGAGCACGGTGGCGTCAAGCACATTGCGATCGGTGCGATGGAGATCCCGCGCCTCGCTGCGCTCGGCCGCTTCGAGCTGCACCCCGGGGAGGAGTTCGGGTCGGATGACCTGATCGCATCCGGGCTCTCGTACGCGGAGGTACGTCAGGAGACCGTTCTCCGCGCCGTCAAGGCGCTCGGCATCGTGAACGCGGTCGTGCCGGAGACGTTTCCGCTCTGGCTTGCGGACCGCCTCCGGGCCGACGGTGTCGAGTTGCAGGTCGATCCGGACTTCTTCGACGAGCGCCGCCGGGTGAAGAGCGACGCCGAGCTGGCCGGCATCCGTCGCGCGCAAAGCGCGGCCGAAGCCGGGATGGACACCGTGCGCGATCTGCTGCGCCGCGCCGCCGCCAACGGCGACGGGCTCACCGTGGACGGCGAGCCGCTCACGGTCGAGCGGGTCAAGTCCGAGATGGCCCAGACCTTCGCCGCCCATGGGGCGAGCGCGGATGACTTCATCGTCGCGCCCGGCCCGCAGGGCGCCGTCGGGCACGACATGGGCTCCGGCCCGATTCGCTCGGGCGTGCCGATCGTCGTCGACATCTGGCCGCGCGACAACGAATCCTTCATGTTCTGCGATATGACGCGCACCTTCGTCGTCGGCGACGTTCCCGACGACGTGCGCGAATGGCACCGTCTGTGCAAGGAGGCGCTCGACCGCGCGATCTCGGAGATCAAGGACGGCGCCGCCGGGCGAGCGATCTTCGACGGGACGTGCGAGATCTTCGAGGCGGCGGGCGAGGCGACGCAGCGCACGAAGACACCCGGCAAGCCGCTCTCCCACGGGTTCTTCCACGGTCTCGGTCACGGAGTCGGGCTCGAGGTGCACGAGGCGCCCGGCATGGGCCTCGCTTCGAAGCTGCCGCTGCGAGCGGGCGACGTCGTCACCGTCGAGCCGGGGTGTTACCGGCAGGGCTACGGCGGGGTGCGACTCGAGGACCTCGTGCTCGTGACCGCGAACGGCGCTGAGAACCTGACGCAGTACCCGTACGACCTCGCACCCTGACGATTACCTTGCGATCTCGTTCCCTGGCGTTTCTCACGCTCGAAAAGGGGTAGGAAAAGCCGACGGATCGATCAGCCCGCGTGCTGGGGTCGCGCGGGTGCAAAACTGGCGGGCACCAAGGAGGATGGTGATGGCTACTGCTGTCGAGTCTCGCGTAGCGACACTCGTGGAGGCGGTGCCCGCCGCCGATCCAGCGCCATTGGGCCTCGCCGCGTTCGCGCTGACGACGTTCATGATCAGCGGGCACAACGCCACGTTCATCCCGGACCTCATCTGGGTCGGCGTGGCTCTGTTCTACGGCGGGCTCACGCAACTGCTCGCCGGCATGTGGGAGTTCCGGAACCGGAACGTCTTCGGGGCAACCGCGTTCTCGAGTTACGGCGGATTCTGGATGTCGATCGGCGTCTTCATCGTGCTCGCGGAGGTGTCGAAGAGCTTCAGTGCGGCGCTTACGGGCGCGAACCTCTCGAACGCGCTTGCCTGGTTCTTCGTCGCATTCGCGATCTTCAATTTCTACATGCTGCTCTGGTCGACCCAGGTCTCGGTGGCCGTCTTCATGGTCTTCCTGACGCTTCAGGCGACCGAGATCGTGCTTGCGATCGGTAACTTCGACGCCGGCAACGGAGCGGCGAACAATGGCTGGATCCACATCGGCGGGTGGATCGGCATCGCAACCGCAGCGTGCGCGTGGTACGCCTCGGCTGCCGGGGTGATCAACGGCATGAAGTCGCGCACGGTGCTTCCGGTCGGAGCGCCGCTGACGCGGAACGGGTCCGAGGCGCTACGCGCCCATCGAGCGTAATCTCTTCGCCCATGGACACCACTGACTCACAGACGATCGAAACCATGTTCCTCGAGGAGCGGCGGTACCCGCCGCCCGAGGACTTCGTCGCGCAAGCCAACGCGAAGCCCGACATCTACGACCGGGACTGGGAGCAGTTCTGGGACGAGGAAGGGCGACAGCGGGTGTCCTGGGCGGAGCCGTTCACGAAGCTCTACGAGTGGGAGCGGCCGTACGCCAAGTGGTACCTCGGCGGCAAGTTGAACGTCTCCTACAACTGCGTCGACCGGCATGTGGAGGGCGGCCGTGGCGACACGGTCGCCTTCCATTGGGAGGGCGAGCCCGAGGGGGACCGGCGCGAGATCACGTATGCCGGTCTGCAGGCGGAGGTCGTTGCGTTCGCGAACGGGCTCAAGGAGCTCGGCGTTCGGAAAGGCACTGCCGTCGCGATCTACATGGGCATGGTCCCGGAGCTACCGGTTGCGATGCTCGCCTGCACGCGTCTCGGTGCGCCGCACACGGTGGTGTTCGGCGGGTTCTCCGCCGATTCGCTTTCGTCGCGGATGAACGACATGGGCTGCGAGGTGTTGATCACGCAGGACGAGGCGTGGCGGCGCGGCACGACGGTCGCGTTGAAGAAGATCGCGGACGAGGCGATGGCGGAGTCGCCCGGCGTCAAGAGCTGCATCGTCCTGCGGCGAACCGGCAACGACGTCCCGATGACGGCGGGCCGCGACCACTGGCTCCACGACATCCGAGGCTCGGAGGACCCGGCGTCCTGTCCGCCCGAGCCGATGGATGCCGAGGATCTACTGTTCCTGATGTACACGAGCGGGACGACCGCCAAGCCGAAAGGGATCGCGCACACGACCGGCGGCTATCTCGTCGGCGTCGCGACGACGCACCACTACATCTTCGACCTGAAGCGAGACGATGACGTCTACTGGTGCGCCGCGGACGTCGGCTGGATCACCGGTCATAGCTACATCGTCTACGGCCCGCTCTGCAACGGCGCGACGAGCGTCATGTACGAGGGGACGCCCGATTACCCGGAGAAGGATCGCTGGTGGTCGATCGTCGAGCGGTACGGCGTCACGATCCTGTACACGGCTCCGACGGCGATCCGCACGCACATGAAGTGGGGGCCGGAGTTCGCGCAGAAGCACGAGCTGGGCTCGCTGCGGCTGCTCGGGTCGGTCGGCGAGCCGATCAACCCCGAGGCGTGGGTCTGGTACTCGGAGCATGTCGGCGGCGGGAAGTGCCCGGTCGTCGACACGTGGTGGCAGACAGAGACGGGGATGGTGATGATCACGCCGCTTCCGGGAGTGACCACCACGAAGCCAGGCTCGGCGACGAAGCCCTTCCCCGGCGTCGACGCCGCGATCTTCAACGAGGCCGGCGACGAGGTCGGTCCCGGCGGCGGCGGTTATCTCGTCCTCAAACGCCCATGGCCCGCGATGTTGCGAGGAATCTACGGTGACGACGCGCGGTTCAGGGAGACCTACTGGTCGAAGTACGACGGCGTGTACTTCGCGGGCGACGGCGCCCGCATCGACGAAGACGGCGACTTCTGGTTGCTCGGCCGGGTCGACGACGTCATGAACGTCTCAGGCCATCGCATCTCGACGATCGAGGTCGAGTCGGCGCTGGTCGACCACAAGGAGGTCGCGGAAGCCGCAGTCGCCGCGCGCAACGACGCGATGACAGGACAGGCGATCGTCGCGTTCGTGACGCTGAAGGGCGGTGGCGAAGGCTCGGTCGAGAAGCTCGAGGAGTTGCGAAACCACGTCGCGGCGAAGATCGGCCCGATCGCGAAGCCGGCGAACATCGTCTTCACGCCGGAGCTGCCGAAGACGCGGAGCGGCAAGATCATGCGCCGCCTCCTGCGTGACGTCGCGGAGAACCGGCCGCTCGGCGACACGACGACGCTGGCCGATCCGACCGTGGTGGCCGAGTTGCAGTCGCGCGGCCAGGTCGAGGCCGGCAGCGAGGACTGAGGGGCGGCCCGCCGCGGCGGGCTCCTTTCGTCACGGTTCCTCCACAACGGCTGCCGTCCTGCGGCCGTCGGGTAAGCAGCCGTGGAGCAAGCGGGCGGTTCGGCGCGGAATCGAAGTCGACCAGGGGTCAATACCCGCCGGGGACTTCCATCCGAAGCGGTTCTACGGTCTCATCTTCGCGACCCCCGTCCGAATCCGCACCGTCGGGCGCCAAATTCGTCACTCATTTGTTGCGCTTTCGTCGCCACGGCTGCCGTCGAACGGTCGCCGTCGAAGGGCGAGGGCGCCTCGGACGGTTCGCGAGCGTCGGGCCCGGGTCGCGATCGAGCGAGGCGTCGTCGGAGAAGGGTCGTCGGCGGGAGCTTCGAGCTACGACTGGTTCGAGCCGCAGTCGCGGAGGCCGGCCGCGTCGAGTTTCGCGTTGAGCGGCTTCGCGAGCGTCGAGATCGCATTGAGCTGAGCCGACATTCCCGGGCCGTCCTTCGCCACCGCGCGCTGCAGGGCCGCGCGCACGTGCGTGTCGATCTTCTTCATCAGCGCCAGGATCGGGGCCATCCGCGCGCGCAGCGCTGCAGGCACCGGTACCGCTTCGACCTGGAGATCTTGTGCGAGCCCGTAGACGAGGAACTTCCCGAGGGCAACACCGAGCGCGAGGCCGTTCTGCGCCTTCTCGGCCTTCGTCATCGCCGTCTCGAGCGCCTTCAGCCTCGGGGTGTAACCGCGGCAGATCCCGTTCACCTTCGCGCGGTACTGCGTCGGCGTCGTCGCGGCCGACGCGGCGCTCGCCGCGAGCAACGCGACCAGCAGAGCCGTCACCAGTAAGACCCCTCTCACCGACCACAGTATGGCCGAGGCCCGGCGTCAGAACAACCACGGCAAGTAACAGACTAGGCCGAGCACCGTCAGAGCTAGGCTGGGCGCCGTGCTGATCCTCGCGGCCGCCGCGATCCTCGCAACCAACAGCCTGTTACAAGCTCCGGTTCAGACCGCCGGCGTGCGTGTCCCGGTCGCGAATGTCTGGGAGGCGCCGAACGTCGGGCACCTGCCGCTCGATCCGCACACCTGGCCGACGCCGGCGGTCACCTATGCAGAACGGATCGCGCTCGTCGGTCACATGCCGACCCAGGTTCTCTATGGCGAGTTGGTGCGCGTGCTCGCAAAACGGGGCGGCTGGACGCAGATCGCCGTGCCCGACCAGCCCTCGCCGCTCGATGCGCGTGGTTACCCCGGCTGGGTCCGCTCCTGGCAACTCGGCCCGGCGCCGGCCGGCAAGACGCTGCTCGTCACCGCGCGCACCGCCAGGCTTGCGAACGGGACCGAGGTCGGCTTCGCCGCCCAGGTGCCTACGGGAGCGCTTCCCGCCGCGGCCACGCGCCCGTTGCCGCACTCGCGCGCCGATCTCGTCCGCACCGCCGAGAAGTTCGTTGGCCTCCACTACCTGTGGGGCGGCCTGTCGGCTTGGGGCTACGACTGCTCCGGCCTGACCTGGGCGATCTACCGCGCGCACGGGATAACGATCCCGCGTGATGCAGATGCGCAGTTCGCGGCCGGGACGCCCGTCTCGATGTCGCGCCTGTTGCCGGGTGATCTGCTCTTCTACGAGCACCCGGTGGTGGGTCACGTCTCGATGTACATCGGCGGCGGGCGGATGATCGAGGCGCCGAACTCGGCGAGCGAGGTGCGCATCGTGCCCGTGCGCACGAGCGACTTCCGCGGCGCGCGCCGGTTCTTCTGAAGCGCACCGCACTCGCCGGCACAGTCTCGATCGTCGTCTTTGCGACGATCGGCCAGCTGTCGCATCACGGGCACCTGTCGGTGAGCGGTTACGCCCGCGACGCCCTGCCGCTGCTCGCGGGCTGGCTCGGCGCCACCGTGGTCTTCCACGGCCGGTTCCTTCCCACGTGGCTCGTCGGCGTCACGGCCGGCGTCCTTCTGCGAGCGGCGATTCTCGGCCACTGGTACGCGAAGGAGCTCACGTTCCTGCTCGTCGCGTTGATCTTCAACGGCGCCGTCGCCTTGGCGGTCTGGCTCGTCCTCGGCAGAGTCGCGGCCTGAGCAACGAGCGCCAAACCGCCTCTGGCGGTGGGCGTTGACGTCTGACATCATCCGCGGCGGTCACGGTGAGGAAACGGCAGATGCGATATGCGGCAGCGATCGTGGCCGCGCTGGCAGCTGCCGGCGCAGCGACGGCGGGCCCCGCACGCGCTGCCACCGCCCCGCCCGTGCAGTGGTGTGGCCCCGGCCCCGTCGCGATCGACCAGCCCGACGTGGTCGCAGGCCCACAGATCCATGTCATCTATGCGTTCCCGAGCGACGGCACGGACCGTTTCGCCGCGATCAGCAGCGGCATCTCGACCGACCTGACGGCCGGCGTCGCGTGGTGGCAAGCCCGCGACTCCAGTCGAGCGCCGCGCTTCGACCTGGCCGCGTTCCCCTGCTTCCCGTCGCTCGGGGCGCTCGACATCTCCGACGTGAAGCTGCCGCACGACTCGGGGTACTACTCCGGCTCGGCCTCGCTCTTCAATGCGCTCACACTTGATCTCGTCACGGCCGGCTTCGGCGGCGTGCACAAGAAGTACCTCGTCTACTACGACTCGCCCACCCCGCTTGCGTCAGGGGACGTCTGCGGCCAGGGTGCCGAGGACCCGACGGCGGGCGGCCCTGACGGGTACGCGCAGGTTTACCTCGCGCCGAATCTGACGAGCGGCCCGACCGACAGCGGCTGCGGAGACATCACCACACCGGAGGATCGCGGCGGCTACTCGGCGATCGTCGCGATGCACGAGCTGCTCCACACGTTCGGCGCGCTCGACACGACGTCCAGGCCGGGACCGCCTCACGCCTGCCCAGGTTCGCCGGCGCACGCGTGCGACAACCCGCTCGACATCATGGAGCCTCAGGGGACCACCTACTGGCTCGACGACACCTTCCTCGACTACGGGAACGACGACTACTACAACATGCCCGCCACCGATACCTGGTGGGACGTCCAGGACTCGGCCTGGCTGCGTCATCTGAATGCACCGACATACACGCTCGATCTCACACCGGGGGTCGGGGTCGCATCGACTGCCAGCGATCTGCCCGGCGTCGACTGCGCGGCCTCAACGCATTGCGTCTCGACGTGGGACCAGGGCACCGCGGTGACGTTGAGTGCGTCGCCGGCAAAGGGATTCGTGCGCGTGCGTTGGGGGGGCGCCTGCGCGAGCGCCGGCGCGAGCGACGACTGCTCGCTGTCGATGACCGCGAACCAGGCGGTAACCGTCTCGTTCCTGAAGTCTCTCGCTGTCGCGACGTTCACCGCGCCGACGCAGGTCGGGGCGCGCCTACAAGTGAAGTTGAAGCTGAACCGCGTGCCGCTCTCACGTGAAGCGAGCATCACGTGTCGCGCGACGACGGGACTTCGCCTCGTCGCCCATACGATCAGCGGGGCGATCGCGACGTGTGCCTGGTCGATTCCCGCGCGTCTCCACGGCCGGCGCGTCACCGGTCGCATCACTGTGAACGGCGACAACGGCAGGGCACTCGCCCACGCGTGGTCGCTGAAGCTGCGGCGCTAGGCGCTACTCAAGCGAGTAGCCGCTCGAATCGTGTCTGGTCGTCGAACGGACCGATCACCGCCAGGCGCATGCCCTGGTTCGCGATCACGTCCTGCGCGACGCGCTGCACGTCTTCGGCGGTGACGGCGTCGAGGGCAGCGAGTAGCTCCGCCGGTTCGGCTGCTTGGCCCTCGAGCACCTCGCGTCGCAGGCCGAAGAGCAGCAGCCCGTTCGGGCTCTCGGTCTGGAGGACGAAGCGCCCCTTCGCAAGCGCGCGCGCCTTCTCGAACTCGTCGGCTGGGACGAGCTGCGTCGCCATCAGCCTGAATTGCTCCGCAATCACCGAGATCGCCTCGTCGACACGCTGGATGTCCACACCGCCCTGCGCAAAGAGCGTGCCGGCGTCGGTGTAGGCGCTGTTCAAGCCGTAGACGTAGTAGGCGAGACCGCGTCGCTCGCGCACCTCGAGGAAGAGGCGCGACGACATGCCGGTGCCGAGCACGGTACCGAGGAGCTGGAGGGCGTACCGGTCGGGATGAGTGAGCGGATACGAGGGAACGCCGATGCAGATCTGGGCCTGGTCGGAGTCCTTCGTGTGCAGGCGCACCTGGGGCTCGGACGAACGGATGATCTCTGCCGGCGCCGGCGAGCCGGCCCCGTTGCCGCCGAGGTCGCCGAGCAGGCCTTCGAGGGTGGGAATCAGGTCGTCGCCGACCATGCCGGAAACGCCGACGACCATGCGCGTCGGTGTGTACCAGCGGTCGATGTAGTCGGTGAACGTCTCGCGCGTCGCGGCCTGCACGGTCTCACGCTTTCCGAGCGTCTCCCAGCCGAGCGGGTTGTCGCCGAACAGGAGGTCTTCGTAGACGGACGACACGTAGTCGCGCGGCGTGTCGAAGTACATGTTCATCTCCTCGAGGATGACGCCCTTCTCGCGCTCGAGCTCCTCGCTGTCGAACTTCGAGTTGCGGATCATGTCGACAAGCACGTCGAGCGCGGTGTCGCGCTCTGCCCCGGCGCAGCGGATGTAGTAGCCGGTGTACTCCTTGGACGTGAAGGCGTTGAACTCGCCGCCCATCCCGTCGACGATCGTCGTCAGGTCGCGAGAGGTCGGTCGCCTCTCGGTGCCCTTGAAGAACATGTGCTCCGCGAAGTGCGCGATGCCGCGGTTCGACGCGTCCTCGTAGCGCGAGCCGGCAGCCAGCATGATGTAACAGGCGACCGACTGCGCATGTGGGAGCGGCGCGGTCAGCACGCGCAGGCCGTTCGACAGGGTTGTGCGCTCGTAGACGTTCATCCGGCGAGTCTCCTCCTCTGATTCTCGGTGAGCGGAACGGAAGCCGCCGCCTCGTAGTCGTACCCGACAAGCACGCTCTTCGCTTCCGCGACCACGCGGTCCTCGGTTCGGATCTCGTGCTCGAGCTCGAAGCTCTTGGAACCGATCTTCGAACAGCGGCTGTGCACCTCGACCTCCGCTCCGGCATGGAGCTCAGCGCGGAAGTCGATCTCGACCCGGGCGAGGATGAACGGCTCGAGATCGCCCAGCATGCCGATCCGTGCCTGTTCCAGATAGGTCGAGTAGACGGCGTTGTTCACGTGGCCCATCGCGTCGCAATCACGAAAGCGGACGTGCTCGCGTTGCACGTAGGGGAACGCATCGGTCACCGCCGCGATGGTATAGACGGAGGTATGCCTGGAGAGACGCGTCGCGCGATCTTCGCCCAGCCTGACTGGCTGCGCGCCGTCCCGGTCGGTCGCAGATTCCCGGAGGGGGCACGCGTCGTGCACACCGGGTGCGGCACGTCATTCCACGCGGCGCAAACGGGCGGGGCCTCGGTGCAGGCGCTCGAGGCGGTGCTCGCGCCACCCGAGGCGGACGTGCTCCTCTGCGTCTCGCACGAGGGCGAGACCGCGCTCACGCTCGAGGCCGCGCAGGCATTCGCCGGGCAGGTCTGGCTGCTCACCGGGGCGGCGTCGTCGCCGCTCGCCGAGGCGGCCGACGAGGTGATCGTCTGCACGCCGGAGATCGAGCGTTCGTGGTGCCATACGGCAAGCTTCACCGCCGCCGTCGCGACCCTCGCGTCGCTGCACGGGGAGGATGTGGGGTGGCTGCCGGGCGCGGTCGAGCAGGTGCTCGCGACTGAGGTGCTCGCCGACCAGCAGGAGCGGATCATCGTTGCGGGGGCCGGGCGCGACTGGCCGACCGCGCAGGAGGCGGTGCTGAAGCTTCGCGAAGGCGCGTGGATCGCCGCCGAGGCGTACGAGACGGAGCAGCTCCTGCACGGGTTCCTCGCCGCGATCGACGATTCGGTTCGCGCGTACGTCCTCGAGGGTGAGGGCCGGGCCGCGCAGCGCGCACACGATCTGGTCGCCTCGCTCGAGGCGCTCGGCTGCGAGACGACTCTCGTCCAGACGCGTCACCCCGTCGTCGACATCGTCCGCTTCCAGCTCCTGACACTCGCGATCGCCGAAGCCCGGGGCATCGATCCTGATCCGATCCGGCGCACGCCCGGATCGCCGTGGGCCGTCGCCGGCGGTGGCGCGCCCTATCCGGGCTGAGGAGCGAGCGCGGCGAGGGCAGCGAGCAGCCTCGAGACCTCGTCGGCGGTGTTGTAGTGGACGATCCCGACCCGCACGGCGCCGTCGTCGAGCCCGAGTCGCTTCATGATCTCGACCGCGTAGTAGTTGCCGTCCCAGACCGCGAAGCCACGCTCGCCCAGCGCCTCGGCGGCTGCCTGCGGGGTGAGTGACGTCGCTGCGGATCGCGAACGTCGGCACGCGTCCCTCCATCGTCGGCCGCCCGTACAGCCGCCAGCCCTCCGGCAGGCCGTCGAGGAACTGCTGCCCGAGCGAGTGCTCCTGCTCGTGGATGAAGTCCCAGCCGACGTCGGCGAGGTAGTCGACCGCGGCGATGAACCCTGCGAGCAGCTCGAACGCAAGCGTGCCCGTCTCGAAGCTCTCGCCGAGCGGCAAGTCCGGTGCGGGCCGCACTTTGTACGGGCGCCACGACTCGAGCAGCTCACACCTGCCGAAGGCGATACCGAGGTGGGGGCCGTAGAACTTGTACGGCGAGCAGAGCAGCACGTCGGCGCCGGCAGCCTGCACGTCGATCGGCCCGTGCGGGCCGTAGTGAACCGCGTCGACCCAGGCGAGCGCGCCGACGCCGTGCGCGAGCGCGGCGACCTCGGAGACCGGGGTGACCGTGCCGACGGCGTTGGCGGCCCACGGAAACGCAACGACGCGTGTGCGTTCGGTCAGCAGTGAGCCCAGGTGGTCGAGATCGAGGCGGCATTCGTCGTCGACCTCGGCGAACCTCACGATCAGATCCTTGTCGCGAGCGAGCTCGAGCCAGGGCGACACGTTGGCGTCGTGGTCGAGCTTCGTGCAGACGATCTCGTCGCCGGCGGCCCAGCCGCGTGACGCGGTCCGTGAGAGCGAGAAATTGAGCGTCGTCATGTTGGCGCCGAACAGCACTTCATCGGTCGTCGCGCCCAGGAATCCGGCAGCAGCCTCGTGCGCACGCGTCGACAGTTCGCCGGTTGCGTACGACGTTGCGTACGGGCCGCCGGTGTTCGCGTTCGAGCTGCGGAGATAGCCGGCGATCGCGTCGATCACGGAGTCCGGCACCTGGGTGCCACCGGGGCCGTCGAAGAACGCGAACGGATGCTGCAAGGCGGTGAACCGTGCGCGGATCGCTTCGACAGTCGCCGCTGTCGCCGTCACGAAAGCTGCCAGTCGTAAACGGGCTTCAGATTCAACGACGCCCCGATGAAACAGTCGCGCTCCGCCTTCGCGGTCAGTTCTTCTGCATCGTTCGTGCGCGGGCTCAGTTGCGCCTCGATGTGCACATCGATCGACACGAATGCGTATCTGTCCTCGGGCGTTGCCTTCGTGATCGTCCCCTGCGCTTGACCCTCCGCCGCGACCTCGTGCCCGGCCAGGTGGGCGTGGTAGGTGAGGCTTTCGATCGAGCAGCGGATCAGCGCTGCAAGCAGCAGGTGGTCGGCGGACCATCCTTGGGGCGGCTCGATCTGGGCGCCACCGGGAACGGTCATGCGGCCCGCACGGTCGACCTCGGCGGCGTATTCGAAGACCTTGGCGCGGGTCGGCACGCTCGCGAACGCTACCGTCGCGTTCGAGACTCCGTCCGACCGCGGTCCTAGGGTTCGGACCAATGAGGCTGCGGACGTTGTCGGAAGCCGAATGCTACGCCCGTTGCTACGGCGGGCCGACGGAGGGACGGGTCAGCATCGTCCGCCGAGACGGGCAGGCGCAGCGCCCGACGGACTCGGGCGAGCGCCTCCGCCGGCTGTTCGAGGAGCGGCTCGACCAGCGCGGTCTCGAGGACGAGGCGGCGTGACTCGCGCGTGCAACACGTGGACGGCGCGCCGTCCTCAGAAGCAGGTCTCGGCGGGCCGACGGCCGGTGCCGCCCCTGCCGAGCTCGTGGGTCTGCACGGCGACGTGGACGCAGCGCATGCCACGCTGTAAGCCGCGTGGCCGAAAGCCTGCCTGATCCCACCCCGAGTTCCGTCCCCGACGTGCTGGCGCCGGGTCTGCGCTGCGTCTTCTGCGGCATCAACCCGGGTCGCGTCTCGGACGCTGCCGCCGCCCACTTCGCGAACCCACGCAACGACTTCTGGCGACTGCTGCACGACGCGGACTTCACACCGCGGCTTCTCGACCCGCAGGAGCAGTTCTCGCTGCTCGACCTCGGCATCGGCGTGACGAACGCTGCGTATCGCACGACGCCAGGCTCGGGCGACCTGCGACGCCGCGACTTCGATCGCGCCGCGTTCGAGAAGCGGATCGTGGCCGTCGAGCCGCGCGTCGTCGCCTTCGTCGGCAAGGAGGCCTACCGCGGGCTGTACAGCGAGCGCACCGAGCTGGGGCCGCAGCTGCGCACGATCGATGCGACGGGGCTCTTCGTCTTGCCGTCCACGTCGCCTGCGAACGCCGCGGTCTCCTACGACGAGCGGTTGCGTTGGTTCCGGGGACTGCGCGAATGGATCGAGCCTGCTCAGCGTGACAGCGTGCGCGCGCTCGTCGTCGACGCGGACGAGCGCGTGCTTGCTTCTGCGGTTCGAAAATCCGGCGACCCACGCGACGTGGTGGGCGACGCCAGGCGGTGGAATCGAGCCGGGGGAGAGCCATGAGCGGCATTGCGGCGCGAGTTGGCGGAGGAGATCGGCCTGCACGACTTCGACATCGGTCCGGTGTTCTGGGAGCTGGAGCGAACGTTCCCGTGGAACCGCAGGCTGATGAGACAGCACAACACGATTTACCTCGTGCGCGTCCACGCACACGAGCCGGTGCCCTCGGTGAACCTTCTCGACGAAGGCGTCAGTGGCTTTCGCTGGTGGACGATCGACGAGATGGCTCGAACCGACGAGCGGCTCACCCCGCCGGAGCTCGTTGATCGCGTGCGTACGATCCTGGCGTCGTGACCGCTGTCCTCGTTGCCGTCCACCTGCTCGCTGCGACGGTGTGGGTCGGCGGCTCGACGGCGCTCATCTTCGTCGGCGTGCCGGCGATCCGCATCCTCGAAGGCGACGCGCGCGGACGTGCGATGAAGGAGCTCGGTCTGCGCTGGCGGCCGCTCGGCTACGGGTCGTTGCTCGTCGCGGCGCTCACGGGGATCGTGCTGGCCTCGCGCGAGTGGGAGCATCGTCCGGCGTTCCAGATCGTCTTCTGGGCGAAGGTGACGTTGGCGATCTGTCTCGTCGTCGTGTCGTACGTCCACAACTTCGTGCTCGGCCCCCGGCTACAGGCGGAGATCCGCGACGGCCGCGAGCAGCTGACGCGCCCCCGGCTCGTGGTCGTCGGCTGGATCAGCTACTCGCTGACGCTCTCGCTGCCCCTGCTCGGCGTCGCCCTGGCGCGCCTCGTCGGCTAGCGCGAGCGCCGGACCAACCGCCGGCCCACGGCCCGAACGGACATGTCCCGGGGACTGTCCCCGAGCCATGTCTGGAACGGACGTGGTTAGCCGGGCCAGCGATTTGTGATCGGGGTGCGGCGGTCGCGGCCGAAGGCCTTCGGCCGCAGCTTCACGCCCGGTGGCGCCTGCCGGCGCTTGTACTCGGCCCGGTCGATCATCGCGAGGGCGCGCTCGACGACCTCCGGGTCGAACCCGTCCTGTCCGAGCTCCTCGCGTGAGCGGTCGAGCTCGACGTACGCCTCGAGCACCTTGTCGAGCGCGGGATACGGCGGCAACGAATCCTCGTCTCGCTGGTCGTCCCGCAGCTCCGCGCTCGGCGCGCGCTCGATGATCGACGCGGGGATCAGCTCTCGTCCCGCCCGCTCGTTCAGCCAGCGCGACAGCCGGAAGACGTCCGTCTTATAGACGTCCTTGATCAGCGCGAAGCCTCCGGCGAGGTCGCCGTACAGCGTCGAGTAACCGACCGACAGCTCCGACTTGTTTCCCGTCGCGATCACGAGCCAGCCGAACTTGTTCGAAAGCGCCATCAGCATCGTGCCGCGGATGCGCGCCTGCAGATTCTCCTCCGTGAGATCGGTGTCGCGCCCCGCGAAATGCTCGCGAAGGGCGCCGGTGTATGCAGCGACCATCGGCTCGATCGCGATCTCCCGGAACTCGATACCGAGCGACTCGCAGAGCCGCTGCGCATCACCTCGCGTTCCCTCCGACGAGTAGCGCGACGGCATCGAGACGCCGTGCACGCGGTCGGCCCCGAGCGCCTCGACGCAGAGCGCCGCGGTCAGCGCCGAGTCGATCCCGCCCGAGATGCCGATCACGACGTCGCCGAAGCCGTTCTTGGTCACGTAGTCGTGCAGCCCGAGCTCGAGCGCCAGCCGCATCTGCTCGAGATCGTCCAGCTGCGCCGCGACCGCCGGGTGCGCCGCGTCGGCCTGCTCGTGCGGCGGCGGCAGCTCGACCGTCGTGATCATCGCCGGTGTGCGGTCGCGTGCGAGCGCCCTTCGCCGCACGTCGCGCAGCCGCCGGCCGACAGCCGCGACCGGGTCGATGTCGACGACGAGCAGCTCCTCCTTGAACCCTGCCGCCCGCGCGAGCACCTCGCCCTCGTCGTCGAGAACGACGGAGTGCCCGTCGAAGATCAGCTCGTCCTGGCCGCCGACCGCGTTGCACAGCGCGACGAAGCACGAGTTGTCGGTCGCGCGTACCTTCAACATCTCCTCGCGCTCGCGGTCCTTGCCGACGTGGAACGGCGAGGCAGAGATGTTCGCGACGAGTTGCGCGCCTGCAAGCGCGAGATCGGTCGCAGGGGGGCCCGGCTGCCAGAGGTCCTCGCAGATCGTCGGCCCGACGACGACCTCGCCGAAGCGCAGGAGGACGAGGTCGTCGCCCGGAGCGAAGTAGCGGTCTTCGTCGAAGACGCCGTAGTTCGGCAGATACCGCTTGCGGTAGATGTTCTGCACCTCGCCGTGCGCGAGGGTGAAGCACGCGTTGAAGAGGTCGGCGTCGAGCTGCGGCGCACCGACGAGCGCGGTGATGCCGTGGGTCGCACTGGCGATCTCTTCGACCGCCCGGCGCGCCGCACGAACGAAGCCGGGGCGGAGCAGAAGATCCTCAGGCGG
Organism: uncultured Thermoleophilia bacterium; assembly: GCA_963817765.1. GTDB lineage: Bacteria > Actinomycetota > Thermoleophilia > Gaiellales > Gaiellaceae > PALSA-600. The sequence goes on from CAWFPX010000013.1 coordinate 72,389, forward strand.
GTAGCCGGTGACGACGAGCTCCGGGAAGAGGACGAGGTCGGCGCCGGCGTCGCGGGCCTCCCCGAGCCATTCGACGACCCGCGCGGCATTGCCGTCGACGTCGCCGACGACGCTATTGATCTGTGCGAGTGCGATCCTCATCATCGGTAGTTTTCGCCTCTCGGGCGAAAACCCTAGCACGACGTTCCTTGACGGCGGTGCGGCGCCAGGTGACGTACAGGAGGAGCGCGCCGACGAAGACGACGAAGCTGATCCAGCCGACGAAGGCCGAATGCGACTTGTTGCCGAGCACGCTGAGCACCGCCGCGACGACGAGCACGAGGATCAGATAGAGCCGCAGGCGATCGGCACGCATACTTCGCGCCAGTATGGCCATCGTGATCGCCAGCCGCTTCCGCGGCCCCGAGACCTCCGGCAACGGCGGCTACACGTGTGGCGCGATCGCGCAGGAGCTCGGCGGCGACGAGGTGGAGGTGACCCTGAGACTGCCGCCGCCCCTCGACGAGGCCCTGCGTCTCGACCGAGACGGCCGTGTGTGGGACGACCACGCGCTGATCGCGGAGGCGCGGCGCGTGGAGGTCGGTCTCTCGCTGCCGGATCCGGTTGCGTGGGGCGACGCGCTCGCAGCCGAGTTGCCGGATCTCGACTCGCCCTTCCCGCACTGCTTCGTCTGTGGCGCCGCACGCGCAGAGGGCGACGGATTGCGGATCTTCGCGGGACCGGTCGCCGGGCAGGACCTGGTCGCCGCCACGTGGACCGTGCGAGACGACACCGTCGGTGCGGAGTTCGTGTGGGCAGCGCTCGACTGTCCGGGCGCCTACGCGACCGGCGTGACGGGCCGGGGCGTCGTCGTCCTCGGTCGGCTGACGGCGCGCGTCGAACGGGTGCCGCAGGCGGGGGAGCGCTGCGTCGTCGTCGGCTGGCATCTGGACAGCGAAGGTCGTAAGCACGGTGCGGGAACGGCGCTCTTCACCGGCTGCCGGCGAGCTGCTCGGGCTTGCGAAGGCGCTGTGGGTCGAACCGCGCGCTTGACGCGCCGCGGTAGGGGCTAGCGCTGGACGCGGATCGCGTTCAGGTCGCGCTCGCGCACTTCGTCGATGCGAGCCAGCAGGTCGTCGACGTCGTCGTGCTCGGCATGGAGGTACCGCCCCGCGAGCGCGTCGTAGTCGCCGGTCGCGAGCTTGCGGACGAGCTCGGGCGCGAGCTCAGGTGGCGTCCACGGCAGGTCGTCGCCGAACGACGAGGTCAGGTCGGTCTTCACGAGGCCCGGCGAGATCACGAACACGGGAATGCGGCCTGCGAGCTCATTTGCGAGTGTCTCGGCGTAGCGGCCGACGGCCGCCTTCGACGCGGGATACGCGGTCGACGTCGCGCCGGGGAGGTACGACGCGCCGCTGCCCGTGATCACGATGCGGCCCGAGCTACGCGCGAGCATCCCCGGAATGACCGCGCGGCAGCAGAGGTGCACGCCGAGCACGTTCACCTCGAAGGTGTGCCACCACTCGGCAGGGTCGACCTCCCACGTCGCCTCGTCGCCGGTACCGATGCCCGCGTTCGCGACGAGCAAATCGACATCGCCGGCTTCGGCGACCGCGCGGTCGACCGAATCGCGTGACGTGACGTCGAGCTCGAGTGCGCGCCCGCCGATCTCTGCTGCGACGGCGTCGACCTGATCGCGCGAGCGTGCCGCGACGACGACCGACCACCCGTCGCCGGCGAGCGACCGCGCGACGTTCGCTCCGATACCACGGCCGCCGCCCGTGACGAGCGCGGTGCCCTTAGAAGCCAACGACGGCCTCGATCGCGGCGAGCGACTCGGGGTTCTCGAGTGACGACAGGTCACCCGGATCGGAGCCGAGCGCCGTCGCGCGGAGGGCGCGACGCACGATCTTCGCCGAGCGGGTCTTCGGGAGCGCGTCCACGAAGAAGATCCTGTCAGGCTTGAACGCCTTGCCGAGCTCTTGACGACCGCCGCCGAGACCGACGCGGCGAGCTCTTCGCTCGGCTCGTTCCCCGGCAGCAGGCAGCAGAAGATCCAGGCCGTCTCGCCCTTGACCTCGTGTGGCACGCCGATCGCGGCGGCCTCGCGCACCGCCGGGTGCGAGACGGCTGCCGACTCGAGCTCGGCCGGCCCGACCCGCTTGCCCGCAATGTTGAGCGTGTCGTCGGAGCGCCCGTGCAGGAACCAGAAGCCGTCCTCGTCGGCCGACGCCCAGTCGCCGTGCACCCACACGCCGGGGATGCGCGACCAGTAGGTCTCGATGAACTTGTCCGGGTCGCGCCAGAAGCCGCGCGTCATCCCGGGGAACGGCCGGCGGCAGACGAGCTCGCCGACCAGGCCGGTGCCGACGAGGGACGCGCCCGCGTCATCGACGACGTCCATCGCCATGCCGAGCGCAGGCCCGCCGACCGAGCAGGACGCGATCGGCCCGATCGGCGTGGGCGAGAGAAAGCACGCGCCGACCTCGGTGCCGCCGGTGCAGTTGATGATCGGCACGCGCGAGCCGCCGACGTTCTCGAACAGCCATCGGTACGGCTCGGGATTCCACGGCTCGCCGGTCGTGACGAACGTGCGCAGCGACGTCAGATCGGCCACGGGGTCGCCATGCGGCAGGAGCGCCCGGGCGAGCGTCGGGGAGAGGCCGAGCGACGTCACGCGCTCCTGCTCGACCGTGCGCCAGAGCCGGTCCGGGGTCGGCCAGTCGGGGGCGCCCTCGGCGAACACGATCGTGCCGCCGAGCGCGCCGACACCGACCACGGTCCACGGTCCCATGATCCAGCCCATGTCCGTCGCGAAGTGCACGACGTCGCCCGGGTGCACGTCGGCCTGGTAACAGACCTCGCGGGCGATCGAGACCAGGAAGCCGCCCTGGACGTGCACGACGCCCTTCGGCTTGCCGGTCGTGCCCGAGGTGTACGTGAGGAGATACGGCGTCTCCGAATCCACCTGTGCGGCCGGGAGCTCGCCCGGGAAGGAGTCGAGCTCGAACGGGGCGAGCACGACGTGCTCGACGGACGGCGACTCGGTGAGCGCCTGCTCGAGGATCTCGAGCATCGGTTGCGGCCGTCCGCGCCGCGACGACTCGCGCTGCGTGATCACGACCTTCGCCTCGCTCGCCTGCAGGCGCTGGGCGACTGCGGGCGCGGCGAAGCCGGAGAAGACCGGCACCTGGATCGCACCGATGTGCGCGATCGCGTGCGACGCAACTGCCACCTCGGGCGACATGGGCAGGAAGATCGCGACGCGGTCGCCCGGCTCGACGCCGCGCGCCACCAGCAGCTCGGCGAGCCGTGTCACGTCTCGCGACAGCTCGGCGAACGTGACCTCGCGACGTGAGCCGTCCTCGCCGAGCCCGACCGCCGCGAGCGCGCCGGGCCGGCTTGCGGCCCAGCGGTGGACGCAGTTGTGCGGGATCGAGACCCTGGCGCCGTTGAACCACGTCGTCCAGGCAGGCCCGCGTGACTCGTCGAGGACAGACTCCCACGGCGCGGCGAACTCGAGCCCCATGTCGGCGATCGCGAGCGGCCAGAACCAGGCCGGGTCGTCCGCCGAGCGGCGCACGAGCTCCGCGTAGTCGGCCAGTCCGCTCCGGCGTAGGAGCCGCGTCGCGTTCGCGTGCTCGAGCGTGGCCTCGTCGGGCCGCCAGACGACATCGCTCACGCGCTCAATCTACTGGTCGCCTCTGCGCGGGCTGGTTAGCGTTTGCTAACTTAGGCCTCGCTAACGCCAGGAGGGGAGACGCGATGCAACGGTTTGTGACGCCGGAGAACAAGAAGTGGTGGACGCTCGCCGCGGTGTCGGTCGGGCTCTTCATGATCATGCTCGACAACACCGTGGTGAACGTCGCGCTTCCCTCGATGCGCCGTTCGCTGCACATGTCGCTGTCGGAGCTCGAGTGGGTGGTCGCCGGCTACGCGCTGACGTTCGCTGCGTTCATGCTGATCGGCGGCAAGCTCGCGGACTTCTTCGGCCGTCGGCTGATCTTCATGGTCGGCCTCGCGGTGTTCACCGGCGCAAGCCTCGCCTGCGGGCTCGCCCCGAACGGCGGCTTCCTGATCGGCGCACGGGTCGTGCAGGGCCTCGGCGGCGCGATGATGAACCCGGCGACGCTGTCGATCATCACGGCGACGTTCGCGCCGCGTGAGCGCGGCCGGGCGATCGGCATCTGGGCCGGCGTGTCGGCGATGGCGCTCGCGATCGGCCCGCTCGTCGGCGGCCTGCTGACCGAGCACGTCAACTGGAACTGGATCTTCTTCATCAACGTCCCGGTCGGGATCATCGGCCTGCTTGCAATCCCCGCCTTCATCGACGAGTCGCGCGACACGTCCGCCGAGCAGCGCCTCGACGTGCCAGGGCTCGCTGCATCCGCGCTCGGGCTCTTCGCGCTGACGTATGCGTTCATCGAGGCGAACAGCTACGGCTGGACGTCCGTTCGCATCCTCGGGGCTTTCGCGGTCGCCGCCGCGTCGCTCGTCACCTTCGTGCTGCTCGAGCGGCACCAGCGTGCGCCGATGCTCGACCTCGCGCTCTTCCGCAACCGCACGTTCGCCGGCGCGAACTCGTCGATGCTGTTCGTCGGGCTCGCGATGTTCGGGACGTTCTTCTACGTGTCGCTGTACATGCAGAACGTCCTCGGCTACTCGCCGGTTCAGGCCGGCGCGAGCTTCCTGCCGATGACGATCCTCATCATCCTGATCGCGCCGCGGGCCGGAGCGCTCACTGATCGCGTCGGTTCGCGCTGGCTCGTCGGCGCGGGCATGACGCTGCTCAGCGTGATGCTCTTCTACTACTCGACGCTCGGCGCAAACGAGAGCTTCTGGGCGCTGCTGCCCGGGCTGCTGCTCGGCGGCGTCGGCATGGGACTGACGATGACGCCGGTGACCGCCGCGGCGATGAGCGCCGTTGCCGTCGACAAGGCAGGCGTCGGCTCTGCCGTGCTCAACTCGGCCCGTCAGGTCGGCGGCTCGCTCGGGATCGCCGTCATGGGCGCGATCGTCGCATCGAGCTCCAGCTTCCTGACCGGCTTCCACGACGCGCTGCGGGTCGGCGCGCTCCTGTGTCTCTGCGGCGCGGCGGTCGCGGTGTTCGCGATCCGCAAGGTCGAGCAGAAGCGTCCGGCTGCCGAGGTCGTCGCCGAGGCGGCGTAGGCGTGACCCAGACGAAGCCGAGGCTGACCGCTGACGCTCGACGGCAGGCCGTGCTCGACACGGCGTGCGGCGTGTTCTCGAAGTCGAGTTATCGCGGTGCCACCACAGCGGAGATCGCACGTGAGGCGGGGATCTCCGAGCCGATTCTCTACCGCCACTTCGGCTCGAAGCGCGATCTCTACCTTGCGTGCCTCGACGAGGCCTGGCGAACGTTCCGCGAGGTGGCCGAGCAGGCGATCGCGGACGATCCGTCCAGCTGCCTCGGTGCGATCGCGGATGTCTACATGGCGAAGCGAACGCGAATCCGTATGGTCGACCTCTGGATCCAGGCGCTCACCGAGGCGTCGGAGGACGCGGTGATCGCTGCCGCACTGCGCACGCAGGTACGTGAGGTGCACGACTTCTTCGCCGACGTGATCCGAGATGGCCAGGCGCGCGGCGTGGTGAACGCGGATCGCGATCCGGTCGCCGAGTCGTGGCTGTTCGTCGCCGGCGGCCTGCTGACCACGATGGACAACCGGCTCGGCGGCCTGCTCGGCGACGACCTCGAGCGCGTCCGCGCCGAGCGCCGGCGCTGGATGCTCGCCTAGACCTAGCTCTGCCGGTCGTCAGCTCCGCGGCGCTTCGAAACTCGTCCCCGGACGCGAGAAAGCCCCGGCTGCGGCACCCGGGGCTCTCCCTTGGTCAGGCGGGGCGCCGGTTTGGCTCCTCCGGAGGCTTGGCTCTGCGGCCCGGCCAATCCTCCGTCGTTGTTGCCTCTGGCGCTCCCCCCTGCACTCGGCCTGGGGTGCAGGCCGTCGTGCAAGGTGCGCTCACTGTACGAACGGGACAGGCATCTGTCAAGTAGCTCGGTCAAGTGATTCTGGAATCGCCTACTTGACACCAAACTGATGCATCTATGCCCCTTTTGGGGGACTGTCCTTTTCAGGGGATTGCTTTTCGGTGAAGTGTCCGGCATGCTCCGTCTCGCATGCCTTCTCGCGCCGCACGGGTGAGTACTCACGCAGCGCCGCGCTCGCCGCGGCTCGGTGAGCGCCTGCGCCAGTTGCGGGTCGCCGCCGGCCTCACGCAGACCGATCTGGCCGGCGACCGGTTCTCGAAGGAGTACATCTCGCAGATCGAGCGCGGCAAGACGCGCCCGACCACCGAGACGATCGACTGGCTGAGCCTCCGGCTCGGCGTCGACGCCGGCTTCCTCGCGAGCGGCGTCTCCGCCGACGAGCGCTCGAAGGCCGAGGCGATCCTCACGCGGGCCGACGCGCTCCTCGAAGACCACGTTTTCGACGAGGCGATCGCCGAGTACACGCGGGCGCTCCCCGCCGTGCTCGGCACGGGCGCAGTCGAGTTGCATGTCCGTGCCCTGAGCGGCGAGGCAATGGCCCGCGCCCACACCGGTGACGTGAAGAGCGCCCTGCCGCTGCTGGCCGACGCGCGGGAGCTCGTCGAGCGGTCCGAATTCTCCGACATCGACCGCGCCGAGGTGCTGTACCGCCTCGGCGTCTGCCGGTACCTGCTCTCGAGCATCTCGACCTCGGTCGGCCTCTTCAACGAGGCGTTGGTGCTCGCCGAGCGCTCCGGGCTTCCGTCCGACCAGCTTCGCCAGAACGTCTTCGCATGGCGGTCGCGCTGCTATCTGCGCCAGCGCGACTACGAGGCCGCGCGTGAGGATGTCGAGCGCGCGCTCGAGCTCGCAGAGGCGATGCACGACGCGCGCGCTGTCGGCCAGGCGTACTTCCAGGCGTCGATCCTGGCCGAGCGCGACGGACACTGGGTGCTTGCCCGCACGTACGCCGAGAAGGCGAAGGCGCAGTACGAGGAGCTCACCGATCGCGCCAACGTCGGCCGGCTGCTGAACAACCTCGGCGGGCTCGAGTTCCTGCTCGGCAAGCCCGAGCAGGCGATCGAGCACCTGAAGCACTCCTTTGCGGTTGCGCTCGAGATCGGCCGGGACGAGGACGCCGCCAAGGCGGTCTCATCGCTCGCCCAGGTCCACCTGCGCACCGGCGACCATGTGCGCGCCGAGGAGCAGGCGCTGCACGCGCTCGAGATCATCGGCGATCGCGCCGACATGATCGACGAGGTCGGCAACGCGCAGCTCGTCCTCGGACGCGCGCTGCTCGAGCAGAAGCGCCTCGATGAGGCCGAGACCGCCTTCTCCGCGGCCGAGGATGCCTTTGGCCAGCTTTCGTCAGCCTCGCATCGCGCCGCTGCCTGGATCGCCCAGGGCGATCTCGCGACCGCGCGTGGCGACGAGCGCCGGGCGGCGACGTTGTTCCGCCGTGCAGCCGAGACGCTGCAGGACTTCCGGTTCTAGGAAGGGAGGTGTTCTCTGTGGCAAACACATTCGCATTGCTCCGTTCCAAGCGTGGCTACGTCTTGCTGGCGCTCGTGGTGCTGTCAGTCGTGGGCGCGAAGTTCGGCTCGCCGATCGTCGGCATGTGGGACGGTCCTCTGTAAGTCACGGCTCGTGCGAGCATTCTGTGCCCCGGGGGAGCCGGCCGGCACTGCTCAAGCTTCTCTGGGGGGTTCGCTCTACGGTTCGCGCCGGGAACGGCCGCGCGCCCTCTATTCGCGTGCACCGGCTCAGGGCTCACTGGCTGAATGATGGTCAGGCGGGCTGCATGAGCCGCCGCAGGTCGTGGACGACCTGCGCTGCGTGCACGTTGGAGTCGTAGAGCACGCGCTCCTTGCCGCTGCGGTCGATCAGCGCCGTGTAGGCGACATGGTCGACGACGTCGGCCTTCCGCAGCACGGCGAGGACGTGCCAGGCCTCCCAGACGCGACGGAGTTGCGGCCGCGTTCCGATCAGGTAGCGGAACTGGGGCAGGAGATGCTTCTGTCTGGCATAGGCCCGCACCGCGGCCGCGGTGTCGCCCACGGGATCGACGCTGACGGCGAGTACGCGGACATCGCGCCGCGCAGGCCCGATCGTGCGGAGCGCCGCATTCAGGTTCGCCGTGATCAACGGGCAGACGTCCACGCAGTGGGTGTAGATGAACGTGACGAGCACGAAGCGCCCGCGCTGGCCTGCAAGCGTGACGGGCCGGCCCTCGGCGTCGTGCAGCGCGATCGGCTGCGCAACGCGCGGCGGGTGTAACGCGACCCCCGCGAAACCGGAGCCGGAGTTGCCCGTCGTTGTCGGCGCCTGCATCTTCGCCGCCGACGAACTGCCACAGCCCGCCGCGAGCGACGCGGCCAGCGCGAGCACGGCGACGAGCGGCACGATCCGGCGCACGACCGAACGCTACCGCCTCAGCGCCGCCGGCCGCGCCGTCCTTAGGAACTACAACTAACCGGCCTCGCCGGTGGCGCCGACGCGCTCGACGACGATCTGCGGGATCCTCGCGTGCGGCGTGAGCCGCAGGCACATGCGCACGATCTCGGCGCAGTCCTCGGGCTGAATCATCTCCTCCGCGGCAAGGCCCGACCAGCTGGCCATCGGCGTGTCGACGAAGCCGGGACACAGGGCGATCGAGCGCACGCCGTCGCCGTCGAGCTCGGCGTTCTGCGATCGGGTCACCGCGATCACGGCCGCTTTCGTCGCTCCGTAGACCGTTAGACCGGGCGTCGCCGTCGTCCCGGCGATCGAGGCGAGGTTCACGATCCAGCCACGCGATTCCTTCAGTAGCGGGATCGCCTCCCGCGTGACGAGCAGCAGGCCTCGCAGGTTCACGCCGAGTTGAAGGTCGATGTGCTTCGTCTGCAACGACTCGACCGTGCCGGCGATCCCGATTCCTGCGGAGTTGACGAGGACGTCCATCCCGCCGAAGCGCTCCTTGTGCAGCGCGACCGAGCGGATGCAGTCCTCTTCCTTGCCCATGTCGGCCGCGACCGCCTGTGCGCCGAGCTCGGCGGCGGCAGCCTCGATCTTCTCCCTGGTGCGAGAGGCGAGGGTCAGGTCGAAGCCCTCAGCATGCAGCATCCGCGCGATCGCGAGCCCGATCCCCGATGAGCCCCCGGTGACGAGTGCGCTCGGCATGTGCTGAATCTAGAGGAGTGGAGCAGGAGAAGGCGAACCGAACGGGTAGCACGTTCCTCTCCCCTGGTCAGCGGCGGCTCTTTGGGCCGCCGCTGCCGTGACGAGCGGCGCTCTCGTGAGGGTGCTCCGGTCGTTACGGTGGTCCAGTGAAGCTGACCGACCTTGCGACCTCCGGTGGCTGCGCCGCCAAGTACTCGGCGGCCCGGCTCGAAGAGCTGCTGCGCGGGTTCGTGCCCGCGGAGGCCGAGAACCTGCTCGTCGGCCTCGATCCCGCGGATGACGCTGCCGTCTACAAGCTCGACGACGAGCGTGCGCTCGTTTTCACGATCGACTTCTTCCCGCCCATCGTCGACGACCCCGACGATTTCGGCGCGATCGCCGCGACGAACGCGCTCAACGACGTCTTCGCAATGGGGGGCGTACCGCTGCTCGCGCTCTCCGTCGCGGCGTTCCCGGAGGAGCTCCCGCTCGACGTCGTGCGTGCCGTGTTCGACGGCGCCGAGCGGCAGGTCCGCGCGGCGGGTGCGTTGCTCGCCGGGGGCCACACGATTCGGGACGCCGAGCCGAAGTACGGGCTCGCCGTCGTCGGCACCGTCTCCCTCGACGGGATCTGGGCGAAGTCCAGCGCGCGCCCGGGTGACGCGCTCTATCTCACGAAACCGCTCGGCACCGCTCTCGTTCTCGGCGGCGCGAAGCGCGGCCTGGCGGATGCAGGGGAGGCGGTGCGCTGGATGCGGACGCTGAACCGCGATGCGGCCGACCTGTTGCGGGCAGTGGCGCCGAACGCAGTCACCGACGTGACCGGTTTCGGGTTGCTCGGCCATGCGCACGAGATGGCGTCGCGCAGCGGCGTGCGGATCACGCTCGACGCCGAGCGGCTGCCCGCGATGGCGGGGGCGCTCGAGTCGGCCCGCGCGGGGGTCTCGACCGAAGGAACGCGCGCGAACCGCCGCTACGGGGCCGCCGAGCTCGGCGACGTCGCCCCCGAGCTCATCGAGCTCGCGTTCGACCCGCAGACGGCCGGCGGGCTGCTCGTCTCGCTGCCTCGCGACAAGGGCCCCGCACTCGAGGCCGAGTTCGCGCGTGCCGGGCTCTTCCTCGCCCGCGTCGGCAGCGTTGCGGCCGGGAGCGGCGTCGAGCTCGCGATTGCGGCGTAGGTCCTACGCCAATTCGCGGCGGCGGCGCTGGACGCGCTTCCGGCGGTCGACCAGCTCCGCCTCGAGCTCTTGCAGCTCGCCGAGGCGCCGGCGGACGAGCCGGAGCTGGGTGTCGATGTGCGGCAGGGCGCGATCGAGCAAGTCGAGCCGCTCCTCGCGCGAGTCGGTCTCCTGAAAGCGCCGTCGCACCTCAGCGCGGACGTCCTCCGCCGTGATCATCGAGCGAAGCTCGTCGAGCGAGAGGCCGAGGAGGTCGCGCAGGCGCGTCACCTCCCGTAGGCGCTCGACGTCGTTCTCGGTGTAGCTGCGGTGCTTTCCGTGCTCGCGCTCGGTGCGCGGCAGCAGACCCAGCTCTTCGTAGTAGCGGATCGTCCGGGGCGTGACGCCGCTCTGTTCCGCGATCTCTCCGATGCGGAGCGTCATGCCGCCTGCCGGAACTCGAGCGGCTCCTCGACTACGCGCACGTGCGCAGGCCGGAGCATCGAGATCACCGCGCCGAGCAGGGAGACGGCGGCCAGCACCCAGAGTGCGAAGTGCATGTTCGAGATGAACGGCTGCAACTGTTCCGGCGAGAGGCCGGAGGTGAGACCGGAGAAGATCTTGAAGAGCACGTCCTTCGGGATCGCGGCCGTGACGATCGCCATTACGAAGGCGATCGAGACGACGGCGCCGGTGTTCTGCAACATCACGCGGGCTCCGGCTGCGATGCCGCGCCGGTGCACCGGGACGGCGCCCATCATCGCGGCGGTGTTGGGGCTGTTGAACATGCCCGAACCGATGCCGACGAGCGAGAGCCAGACTGCGCTCCAGAAGTACGGACTGTCGGCCTGGAGCGTCGTCATCCCCGCCAGGCCGATTGCGCTCAGGAGCATCCCGGCTGCGGCCAGTTCGCGCGACCCTCTGCGGTCGGCGATGACGCCGGCGATGGGCGACGCGATGAGCATCCCGATCGCGAGCGGCGCGAGCTCGAGGCCCGCCATGATCGGCGACTGACCCTGCGGGCCTTGGAAGTAGAAGACGAAGAGGAACAGCAGCGCGAAGCGCGACAAACCGTTCAGGAACGCGGCCGCCGAGGCTGCTGCGAAGAGGCGGTCGCGGAAGAGCGCGAGGTCGAGCATCGGTGCGCTGCTGCGCTGCTCGATCACGATGAAGAGCGGCAGGAAGATCCCTGCGGCGGCCAGGCCTCCGATCACGAGCGCGTTGTCCCAGCCGCTCAGCCCTCCCTTGGAGAGCGCGAGCACGAGGCCTGTCAGTCCGATGATGTACGTCGTCACGCCGAGCAGGTCCAGACCACGCTCCTTGCTGCGGCCCGAGCGCTCCTCGAGCACGAGTGCAGCCCAGATGCAGCCGACGATTCCGATCGGGATGTTGAACCAGAACACCCACTGCCACGAGATCGCGACGAGCGCGCCGCCGAGCACCGGGCCGATCACGAGGCCGACGGCGGCGACCATCGTGTTCGTCCCCATCGCGAGCCCAAGTTCCTTCTTCGGGAACGCGTCGGTGACGAGCGCCGCCGAGTTCGCGAAGAGGAACGCGCCGCCGACGCCCTGCAGGACGCGCCACAGGATCAACTCGGTGCCGGTCGCGGCGAACCCGGCGCCGAGCGAGGCGGCGGAGAAGATCACGAACCCGAGCACGTAGGCCGTCTTGCGGCCGAAGAGGTCGGAGAGCCTGCCCGCCGTCAAGACGAGGACGGTCGAGACGATCATGTAGGAGAGGATCACCCAGACGAGCTGCAGCAGAGTCGTGTGCAGGCTGCGCTCGAGATCGGGGAGGGCGATGATCAGCGTCCCCGAGTTGACGGTGGCGAGCAGCATCCCGAGGCTCGTGCAGGAGAGGACCCACCACTTGTAGTGGCTCGAGTCCCGGCGTGTCCGAAGGAATCTCATCTTTACGTCAACGTCAGTTTAGCAAGACAGACGCACCTCACGCAGGTCTCCATCCGACCTCACGGTTCTCCCGGGCCTGTGCGCAACTTGTCACCCTCCGGTAACGGTGCCTGGCACCGGCCGCGGCTCCCTCGGACACGTCCGGAATCGACGTGTCCGGCGGCGGTTCGGCGTGCATTTGAGCCCATTCCGGCGGTGCGCGCGCCCGTGGGTGTGGGCAACTCGTCACGCTTCCGTAACGGTGCCTGGCACCAGACGCGGCCGGCCGGGCCACGGCTCGGCAGCAGGCCCCTGTTGCGCTCCGTTGAGGGCTACAGTTCGCCCGGATGGACGCCAGCGCGCAGCCGCTTGCTCGTCTGCGCGGCTTCGCGCTCTCTGCCGAAGCGTTCCGCAGGCTGGCGATCGCAAACGTCGTGATGCTGATCCTGATCGTCGCCACCGGCGCCACGGTGCGGCTCACCGGGTCGGGCCTCGGGTGTGAGCATTGGCCGGGATGCGCACCACACCACTTCGAGCCGAAGAGCTACCACTCGTACATCGAGTTCGGAAACCGGGTGTTCGCGTTCTTGACGATCCTCGTCACTCTGGCCACGTGGCTCGCGGCGCGCCGCGGTCTCCGCCTGCTCGCGTTCGTCATCTTCTTCGGGACGCTCCTGCAGGCGCCGCTCGGCGCATTGACCGTGCACTTCCACTTGAACCCGTGGCTCGTGCTGTCGCACTTCCTGCTTTCGCTCGTCGTGCTCACCTTGGGTGTGATCCTGGCGCTCGAGGCATTCGGACGAACCGCGTCCGATCTACCGCGCTGGGTGTGTCAGTTCGGGATCCTCGTCGGCGCTTCAGCATGCGTGCTCGTCGTCAGCGGCACCCTTGCGACTGCCGCTGGCCCGCATCCAGGCAGCACCGTTGTGCGCCGGCTCGGGTCGTTCCAGCCGGCGGTCTACTGGCACGTGCGCGCGACCGCCGTATTCGGCCTGTCGTTCGCGCTGCTCCTCGTCTGGCTCGCGCGCAATCACAGCCGTCATGTGCGCGGAGCGCTGGTGCTGCTCGGCGTGCTCGCGGTACAGATGATCGTCGGGGAGGTGCAGTACCGCACCCACCTGCCGTGGTGGCTCGTGATCGGGCACGTCACTCTCGCCGCAACGGTCTGGGCAGTTGCCGTTGCGTTCATCTACTCCCTCTGGCGCCCGCGTAGGATTGCCTGATGGCGGACGAGCTTCACATCACGGATCACCCGCAACTCGAGCGGCCGGTACTGATCGCGGCGTTCCGCGGGTGGAACGACGGTGGACAGGGCGCGTCGCTCGCCGGCGCGTACCTCGCGCGGGCATGGGCCGCCCAGGAGTTCGCGAGCATCGACTCCGAGAACTTCTACGACTTCCAGGCGACGCGGCCGACCGTCTCGCTCGTCGACGGGTTCACGCGCAAGATCGAATGGCCCGAGAACACCTTCCTGCATGCGCCGCTGCCCGGCGGTGGACGTGATGCGATCATCCTGCTGGGGGTCGAGCCGAACCTGCGCTGGCGCTCGTTCTCGGCGCATGTCAGCGGACTTGCGACCGACCTCGGCGTCGAGCTCGTCGTCACACTCGGCTCGCTGCTCGCGGACGTGCCGCACACGCGGCCGGCGCCCGTCACCGGCAGCGCGAACGACCCCGAGCTGATCGAACGGCTCGGCCTGCAGGCCTCGCGCTACGAAGGCCCGACCGGAATCGTCGGCGTCCTCCACGACGCCTGCATGCAGGCGGGTATCCCCTCGGCGAGCCTCTGGGCCGCGGTTCCCCACTACGTCTCGTTGACCCCGTCACCCCGCGCCGCGAAGGCGCTGGTCGACCGGCTCGGCGTACTCCTCGAGGCCGACGTCGACACCACTGAGCTCGACGAAGCCGCGGATTCCTACGCGCAGCAGGTGAGCGAGGCCGTTGCCTCGGACGAGGAGACCTCGGCCTACGTGCAGGAGCTCGAGCGCCGCGTCGACGAGCTCGCGGAGGAGGCAGACCTGCCGTCGGGCGACTCGATCGCCGCCGAGCTGACGCGCTTCCTGCGCGACCGCGAGAACGGCGACGACGACGACGTTGCGCGCGAGCGATAGCGAACCGCTCGCCGGCGGCAACACCCACGCAGCGATCGTCCGGGTCGGAGACACGGTCCGACGGCCGGCCGGCGTCTGGACACCTGCCGTGCATGCGCTCCTTGATCACCTCGAGGGCGCCGGCTTCGCGGCGGCGCCCCGCGCGCTCGGCCTCGACGAGGACGGCCGAGAGGTCGTCAGTTACGCGCCGGGTGACGTCGTCTGGCCGGGCCACTTCGAGCTGCTCGAGCACGACGATGCGCTCGCCGAGATCGCACAGCTGATTCGCCATTATCACGACGTGGTCGCGAGCTTTGTCCCGCCGTCCAGCGCTGTGTGGTGGGACCTGGCTGCCGATCCGACCGGCGTGGACGAGCTCGTCTGCCACAACGACCTCGCCCCCTGGAACCTTGTTCGCGGCCCCGACGGGGGCTGGACCTTCATCGACTGGGACCTCGCCGCACCGGGCCGGCGCGCCTGGGATCTCGGCTGGGCGCTGCTCGCGTTCATTCCGCTGACGCCCGACCGTCCGCTCGACGACTCAGTGATCGCGCGTCGCCTGCGCGTCTTCATGGCCGGCTACGGGTCGGAGGACGGGCTCGAGGCGGCGCTCGAGGCTGCGATCGAGCGCGCCGCGCACGAGGCCGTGAGCAAGGTCGCGAAGCACGCCGAGATCTGGGCCGGCGCAGCCGAGCGGGTGTCGGCGAACGCCGCCGAATGGGATCAAGGGAAGTCAGCCGAACGTGAAGGAGTACGCCTGAATGCCCGGCGAGAAGCGCAGCTCGAGCAGTGCGTCGCTGAGCGACCGCTTCGACGCTCGCACCGTGTACAGCCTCTGCGCGTTGACCTTGATCGTCGAGGTCGGCTTGCCGTTGATCAGCGCGTGCACGGTGCCGTGGCCGCCGAGCACGATGTAGACGTTCTTGGCGGTGAAGTTCAGCCGCAGCCGCGCCCGCGGGCCGGCGACGATCTGGGCAGGCGTGACGCGCCAGTCGCCGGCGTAGGAGACCTCGTTCTCCGGGACCGACTTCGCGAAGGTGTAGTCCGCGCTCTCGTCGGGTGCGAGCTTCGAACCGACGTAGGTATTGAGGCGCGCATAGCCCAGATACGTCTCGGGGGTGAGGAGTCCCGTCGGTGTCGTGTCGGCGACGTGACGGGCGTCCTTGCCGGTCGCTCCGAGCAGGGTGCGGATCAACGTCTCCGTCTTGCCGTATTCACCTTCACCGAAGTGGGTGTGGCGCACGTGCCCCGAGCGGTCGATCAGATACTCGGCCGGCCAGTACTGGTTCGCGTAGTTGTCCCAGGTCTTGTACTCGTTGTCCTGCACGACCGGCCACGTGATGCCGAGTCGCTTCACGGCGGCCTTCACGTTCGAGGTGACATGCTCGAAGGCGAACTCGGGCGTGTGGACACCGATGATGTCGAGGCCCTTGGCGTGATACGCCGCGTACCACGCCTTCAGGTGGGGCAGCGTCCGCAGGCAGTTGATGCACGAGTAGGTCCAGAAGTCGACCAGCACGACCTTGCCTCGCAGCTGTTGCAGCGTCCGCGGCGGCGAGTTGATCCACGCGCCGTCGGCGTGGATCGGCGGCGCGACGCCGTAGTCGGGCAGGTTCGAGCCTGCGGTGTTGTGCACCGCAGCGAGCGCCGGTTTCCCGCCGCGCACCTTGCCGAGCTCCTTTGTCGCGTCGGAGCTCTTCTCGATCTTGTTCTGCAGGAACGTGGTGTAGCCCGGCGTGAACTGCGCGAGCCGGTCGTCGAAGTGGAACGTGAGCGCCAGCGCGACCGCGCCGATCATGACGCCGGATGCAATCCGCAGCGCATCGACGTGGCGACGCAGGCGTGCCGATGCCTCGCGGCCACCGACCGCGATCAGCAGCATCGGCACCGCCGCGCCGATTGCGTAGGCCAGTGTCAGCACGATCGCGCGCAGCCCGACCGAGTTCTGGGCCGCGACGACGGTGACGGTGGCGAGCACCGGGCCGGCGCACGGGACGAAGACGAGCCCGAGCGTCGCACCGAGGAAGAAACCGCCGCCGACGCGGGTCGGCCGGAAGCGCGAGAACACGGCGAGCGGGCGTTCGATGAGCTGCGCGACCTGCGGGACGAGGAGCGTCACCGACATCAGGAAGAGAAGCGCGATCGCGAGGTTGCGCAGGAAGTCATCCGGCAGCCCGACCTGGTCGAGGAGCCACGCGGCGAAGAGTGTGAAGACACTGAAGCTGACGACGAGCCCTGCGACGATCCGGAACGGCTTACGGCCCGATGCACCGCCGGCGAGCAGCACCGGCAACACGGGGAGAACGCACGGCGACACTGCGGTGACGACGCCCGCGAGGAACCCGATGCCGATCAGAATGAGCACGTGTGAATCATCGACCCTTTCTCGGAACGATTCGTTACGTCTCGATTACGGTCGGAGAGGCCGGCCGGTTCGGTCGGAGCGTTAAGCGATCCGGTCGGGAACCGTTAAGCCGCGTCTTCGGCCGGTACGTCCGGCGGTGCGGCACGGGGACCTGCTTCGGGAACCGCTGCGCTCTGTACCGCGGCGCTCTGCAGTGCGGCGCTCTGCACTGCTGCGTCTGCCACTCCTGCGTTCGGCACCACTGCGCCTGGCACGGTCGAGCCGGGCTCTGCCGGCTTCTTCCGGCGCCGACGGCGCTTCTTCGGGGCGGCGGGCCGCTCGGCTCCGTCGGCACCCGGTGCAGGAACCTGAGCGTCGCCCGTCGCAGGCGTCGCCTGCGGCTGCGCTTGCGGCTGTCCCTGCGCCGTGCCCGGCTTCTTGCGCCGGCGGCGCCGGCGAGAGCGCGCGGGCCCGGTCTTCGGTGCCGGCAGGCTCTCGGCGATCCAACCGGCGACCTCCTGAATCGTCCCGAGCCGCTCGCGCGCCGCCTCGAGCAACTGGGTCGCGCGCGGTGTGTAGCCCTCGGCCGACGCGAGCAATGCAGCACCCACCTCGCGCGGCATCTCGAGCGCGGCGTTCACGAGCTTCGCCGCGTTCTCCTCGTGACGGTGGCCCCGCGAGTTCGCGAGCGCCCCGAGCAGGCGCTTGGCGTCCGGATACTCCTGCGACGCCTTCCGGTCGAGTTGCTTGCGCACGGCGCGCGACAGCTTCCAGGTCCAGCGCGCGAGAATCTGATCCGGCGCGTCGGGCTTGGCGTCTGCGATCGCGCGCAGCATGATCCGCACGCCCGCCGCGCGATCCTTCTCCCACGGCGGAGCCTGCGTGACCAGCGTGACGAGGTCGTCGAAGTCGGCGCGCTCGACCTTCATCGAGACGCGGTCAGCCAGTGCGATCAGCCGCAGCCGCCGGTTCGGGTTCTGCGCTGCGCAGGTCGAGAGGAATGTCTCCATCGCGCGCTTCGATGCGCCGCGTGCCGTCAGCTTCTCGACGAACGCCGCGCGCTCGTCGAAGCGCAACTGGCGGCCGGCGATCTCGCCCCAGAACTCCTGCTCGTCCTGGTCGAGGAACTTCGGGTCGACGCGCTGCCATTCCCGTGCGATCACCATCTTGCGGCGCAGCACGTCGGGGGTCACCGGCACGAGCCACGACGCCGGCGTCAGCTTGCGGCGCGCTCGTCGCTGCTGCCTGCGCCGCGGGGCGGGTGTGACCCTCGCGCCTTCGCGGTAGAAGTCCGCCTCGAGCAGCGAGTGCAGCGACACGACACGATCGTTGTGCGTCGCCGCCTTCGGTGTGAAGTCGACGACGATTCCCGCCTCCTTGCGCGGATGGACGCGCATGATCCGCCCGATGCGCTGCTGGTAGACGCGCTTCGACGCAGTCGGGGCAAGGTGCATGACGACCGTCGCGCGCGGTGAGTTCCAGCCCTCGGCCAGCAGCATCGCGTTGATCAGGACGTCGATCTCCCCGCGCTCGTACGCGGCGAGGATCTCGGCGAGCTTCACGGGCGGTGTCCGCCCCGAGACGGCTTCGGCCTTGATCCCGGCGGCACGGAAGGCGGTCGCGAGGTTGTACGCGTGGTCGACCCCGGCGGCGTAGACGATGCCCGGTGTGTCGCCGAACCGCTCGCGGTAGAGCGTTGCGGCAGCGAGGTTCAAGGCTTCGTGGTCGAGAGCCTGCGCCAGCGCGCGCTCATCGAAGTCGCCGCCCACGATCGGCACCTGGTTGATCGCGGCGACGGGCGGGACGCGCAGGGAGCGGAGCGGTGCGATCAACCCGCGGCGCGCTGCGTCGGCAAGCGGCAGGTCGTCGACCGACGCCGGGAAGACGTCGGAGACCTGCTTCGCGATCAGTTCCTCCGTCGCGGTCATGCCGATGTACACCGGCTCGTAGAGGCTGCGGATCGCGGCGGAGGTCTTCTCGCCGAGCGCCGTGTGCGCTTCGTCGCAGATCACGAGCTGGTACGCGTCGCGTGCGATCTCGGTGACGTGCCGAGCGAACCACGCGTAGGTCTGGATGGTGATCGGGTTCGACGCGCGCTTCGAGGTATGGCCCTCGAGCACCGCGTCGGTGAACCGGCTGCCGTATCCGTGCTCGGTCAGCTCGCGGCGGAACTGGTCGACGAGCAGGCGGCGGTGGGTGAGGATCAGGATGCCTTCGGTGCGGGCCGCCTCGACGAACCCGGCTGCGGCGATCGTCTTGCCGGATGCGGTCGGATGTCTGAAGCGGTAACGGCGGATCGCGCCCGGGTCGTCGGCGACCGGTTCGTCTTCTGGCTCGACCTCTTCGCTCTCCGCGACGAGCTCATCGTCCGGCTCATCGTCGTCGTCAGGCGGCTCGTCCGCGTGCCCGTTGCCGTTTCCGTTGCCATTGGCCGGCTTCTGCACGGCAGCGATCAGCTCGGTGAGCATGCCCGCAAGCGCGTCGACCTGATGTCGCCGCAACTCCGTGCCCGAGGCGAGGTGCGGCGGCTTCTCCGAGAGGACGCGCTCGAGCCCGAGCAGCAGCGCGTAGCGCACCTTCCACTCCGACGACGGCTCGGTGCGGCCCGCCGCGATCTCGGCGATGGCGTCGTCGAGCGCGCGCCGACGCGCGGTGCCAGGGGCGAGCACGACATCCGGGGCGTCGTCGCCACGGAGGAAGGGCTCGCCGGCCCAGGCTTCGGCCCGGAGGGCGTCGGCCCGGATGGCCGCCGCGTCCTCCGAGTCAGTCGGAGAGTGCGTGAGAGTTTCTGACAATGCGTGCGGCAGTGTTCTGTCCTGCCGCTTCCTCAAAGGTTGCACCCGCTGATGTCCCCATTCGCGGCCGTGCAACGGCGGAGGATAGCCGATCGAGCGGTCGGTGGGGTAGAACCGCGTCGTGGCCGAAAAACGGGTGTTTCGCGGGGCTGCGTCGTACTACGCGCGCTACCGGCCTGGGTATCCGGGCGAATTGCTCGAGCTCGTCGCCGAGCGAGCGGGCCTCGACGGGACGGGGCGCCTCCTCGATCTCGGTTCCGGAACGGGCAACGTCGCGATCCCGCTGGCAGCGTACGCTCGCGAGGTCGTCGCGGTCGACGTCGAGCCGGAGATGCTCCTCGAGCTGGAACGAGCGGCGCCGTCGAATGTGCGGACGGTCGAGGCACGCGCCGAGGACGTCGATGAGAGCTGGGGGACGTTCCGCCTCACCACGATCGGCGCTGCGCTGCACTGGTTCGACAGCGCGCTCGTGCTGGAGCGCCTCGCTTCGATCACACCCATCGTCGTGCTCTTCGGCGAGACGTTGGAGCAGAGCGAGGCGCTATCCACGCTGCTCGCCGTCGCGAAGGAACTGCTCGGCGAGCCGCCGGCGACGCAGGAGCGAAGCGTGCGCTTCGAGGAGGCGCTGGCCGCCTCGTCGTTCTCTGCGGTCGAGACGCTTTCCGTCGAAGTGGAGCGCACCTGGACCCCGGACGAGGTGATCGGGCTCGCGTACTCCACCTCATTCGCGTCGCTCGCGCGCGTCGGCGAACGGCGCGAGGAGTTCGAGCGCGAGCTCCGCGCGCGACTTGCGCCGAGCTACGTCGAGCGCGCCACGGTCGACGCGGTCCTCGGTCGGCTGCGCGGTTAAGCAGCGGGCACGAAAGCAGTGGGGGCGAGCGCTTCGAGCCGCGAGCGGAGCCAGGGCAGCTCGCTCCGCTCGGCCTCGAGCACGTCGCCCTGGAACTGCAGCAGCACGCCGCCGTCGGCGACGAGATGGTCGGCCGCGCCGGCGATCAGGCGGCGATAGTGACCGAGCCCATCGCCGTCGGAGAACACCGCCGCGGGGGGCTCGTCCTCGTAGCCGATCGTGTCCGGTGCGAGGTAGGGCAGGTTCGCGACGATCAGGTCGAGGTTGCGCGGCAGGCCGTCGAGCAGGTCGCCGTGCACGAGGTGCACCTGCGCACCGAGCCGCTCGGCGTTCAGGGACGCGATCTCGAGCGCGCGCGCGCACGTGTCGCTTGCCCACACCTCGAGGTTCGGCGCGCGCAGCGCGAGCGTCACGGCAATCACGCCGGAACCGGTGCCGATGTCGGCGATGCGAGTGGTGCCGTCGCCGATCCGGGCGAGCGCGGCGTCGACGAGCCGCTCCGTCGCCGCGCGCGGCGTGAAGACCCGACCGGGGTCGGTGGCGAACGTCAGTCCATGGAAAGGGGCGTCCATATCTCTAGTACAACGTAGCCGGGTGGATTGGATTCCAATCGCAGACGAGAAGCGCGCTCGGTACGAGGTGACGCACGGCGAACTGGACGAGCGGGCGATGGTTCGGCGCGGTAATGCCGCCTACGCGGCGGGGCTGGCGCTCCTGATGGCCGGTGACCCGGATGCAGCCGAGTGGCTGCGCCGGGCCGCGGCTTCTTGGCGCGCGAGCTGGGATGCAGGCGAGCGCCGGGAATCGTGGGGCCGGCCGATCGGCGCGCTGAAGGCGTCGCTGCTCGCCGGCGACGATGCGGCGGTCGAGGAGCTTGCGCGCTGGACGCTCGAGCTCGGCTGCGCGACGGCGGAGTCGCCGATCGGGCGCTACGGGGGCGCGCTCGCCCTCCTCGCGCTCGGTCGCTGGAGCGAGGCGCGGCACGTTGCGGAGTCGCTGCGCGAGCGCGATGACTTCCCGCACGATGTCGGCGACGCGGTGGCCTTCGTCGCCGCTCACGATCTCATCGGCTACATCGAGGCGGTCGAGTCGATCGTCGAGTCGTTCGAGACGCGCGAAGAGTTCCTCGAGGACGTGCACGTCGCGGACACCGCACTCGTCCTGCAGGTGCTCGCCCGCCGGCGCGGCCTCGAGGCCGACCTGCCCGCCTCGCCGTTTCTCCCGTAGCGACACCGATCGGTATCTGACGTCGCCTTGAGCACCGCCAAGTGCAGGTTTCGGACGGACTGTGGACGAGTTGTCAGCGTTTCATGCGCGTGTCTGACACCGGCCGTGGCCGGCCCGCAGACCGGCTCCACGACACGCTTCCCGGCACCGCCGTCACACTCGCGTCACTCTCCCGTGACGGTCTCATGCGCGTGTCTGACACCGGACGAGGCCGCACCGGCCGTGGCCGTCGCGGCGGCGAGCCGCTAGTCGGTCTCGCCCTCCGCGATCCCCGGATGGAACGCGACCGTGATCGTCTGCAGCGGCTGCGTCTCGTCCTCCATCGCGGTGAGCTTCTCGACGAGCTCGTTCAGCAGCGCGCGCACTGTCTCGATCGAGAGCTTCGAGTGAACCTGTGCGCTTCGGAACTCGCCCTTCGCGGCGAAGAGGTCGAAGCCGCGCTGGAGCTCACGGAGCTGCGCTCCCTGCAACTCGCTCGCGAGCCCGGTCGCGCGGATCTCCGGTCCGACCTTGAAGTGCTTCGCGACCGGGCGGTACGGCTTCTCGCGCCCGGCGGCCGCGGCGAGCTCGATCAGCCCTGCGCGGTGGAGCATCCGGACGTGGAAATGCAGGTGGCCCGGGTCGACCGAAAGGCGGCCCGCGAGCTCGCGGTTCGTGAGGGCGTGGTCGGACTCACCGAGCGCCTGGAGGACCTTCAGCCGGAGGGGATGGCCGAGGGCTTTCAGCTGCTCGGGCTGCTCGACCGTGAGGACTTCGCGGATCTCTGGCTCGCTCTCGGGGGCGCTCATCTCCCGTCTAGTTTGGACGCTGCGGCCGGGTCGAGGAAGACCTTGATATCAACTTCTCCCAAACGTGCCAGACTTGCAGGGATTTCATGGCTCGGCTCGCGCCCGAAAACGCGGGCGACGGCCTCTGCTTTGTCCTCGCCGGCGACGATGAAAACGATCTGGCCGGCCGAGTGGATCGTGGGCAGGGTCATCGTCACGCGGTCGACGAAAGGCTCGAGACCGGCCGGGCCCCAGGTCGCGCGGCGGTCGAGAACCTCCAGTTGCGGCGAGCCCGCGAAGAGCGAGGCCATGTGGCCGTCGGAGCCTAGCCCGAGCAGCAGCAGGTCGAGTTTCACGCCCGCAAGGGCGGCGTCGAGCTCGTCGGCCGCGGCCGCGGGCTCGATCTCGCCGCGGATGCGGTGCACCTCGGTGGGAGGTGTCTCAAGCCGGTCGAGGAGCGCCTCCTTCGCCAGGCGGTAGTTCGATCGCTCGTCGTCGGGCGGGACGCAGCGCTCGTCGCCCCACCAGAGGGTCACGCGCCCCCAGTCGGGCTCGAGCGCTGCGGCGCGCTCGTACGCCTCGGCGACGCTCGCGCCACCGGTCAGCACGATCGACCCGCCGCGCGCTGCCTGATCGGCGAGCACGACGGCAAGGGCGGCCGCCGGGTCGGCGACGACCTTCAGCTCAGGCGGCTGCGCGGTCACGAGGCAATGGTATGAGGCCGCGACCGAAGCCTGCAAGGAGGTACACGCTTGCGAGCCCGGCCCACTCGCCGTACGGAGTCGAGTAGCTCGTCGGTCTCCTCCGCCTCGACGAAGCGGCCCCACAGCGCGGCTGCGAGCTTCACGAGCCCGAGGTCGCGCGCGAGGCCACGCTCGTAGCGCCCGAGCCCTTCGATGCAGATCACGCCGACCGACCACGGGCCAAGCCCACGTTCGCGCTCCAGGCGCAGCGCCGACGCTTCGGTCGGCTGGGTCTTCAGCTTCTCCAGGTCGAGCGTACGGCACAGGCGGATGAGTGCAGACGCGCGTCGCGCGCCGAGGCCGAGGGCACCGAGCTGCGCGGGCGAGAACCGTGCGAGGTCGTCGCAGGTCGGCGCCGCGTGCAATCCGTCGAGCTGCGGCGTCGCACGCCGGATGACGGTGCGTTCGATCTGGCGCGCTCGGCTCGCGAGGATCAACTGGCCGGCGACCGCGCGCAGGAGCGACTGCGCGACGGTCGCGGTGCGCACGGGCCGCAGTCCGCGTACATGGCGCAGCGTCTCGGCGAGCAGCGGGTCGTTGGCGAAGCGGCGCACGAACTCCGAGTGGTCGTCGTCGAGGCCGAGCACGAAGCGCACGTGGTCGACCCCTGCGTCGCTCTCGGCGGCGACGACGATCGTGCCGTCGGCACGCTGCAGCGCCTGCACGCGCTCGAGCCGGTCGTCGACGCGAATCGTCGCTCGGTACGTCCCGTCGACGACGACGCGCGTCGCATCGGAGGTCATACGCCCCGACACGCGCAGGGAGTAAGGCCCCTTCGGGCGGAGCTCGGCGCGGACGGACATCCGCCCGAGTCTAGGGGTACGCTCACCCGATGCTCCGGCGCGCCGCCTCGCGGGTCTCGTTGCGGAGCCGCGAGCGGAAGCTCGAGCGCTTCCTCGAGGTGTTTCAACCGGGCCCTCAGACGACAGTCGTCGACGTCGGCGTCACCAACGCGCCGTTCGGCCAGGGCTCCAGCGACAACTTCTTCGAGGCGCGCTACCCATGGCCCGGTCAGATCACGGCGGTCGGTCACACCGAGCTCGACCGGTTCGAGGCTGCCTTCCCGGCGGTGCGCACGGTTCGTGCCGACGGACGCGAGCTGCCGTTCGCCGACGGCGAGTTCGACCTCGGCTTCTCGAACGCGGTCGTCGAGCACGTGGCGGGAGGACGCGCCGGCCAGCGACTGTTCGTGCACGAGCTCTGCCGCGTCGCGGGCCGCGTGTTCGTCACCACACCGAACCGTTTCTTCCCGATCGAGGTGCACACACTGCTGCCGTTCGCGCACTGGCTGCCACCGGGAGCGCGCGACCGCGTTGTGCGCGCGCGCGGCTTCGACGACGTGCTCGAACCGCTAGGGCCGGCGGAGCTCGCATCGCTCTTTCCTTACAGCGCTCGGGTAATCAACACGCGGTATGACGCTGATCGCGGTCGGGCCCGAATGACCCTGCGCCGTCCGGTCTGGGCGCTGTACGTCCTGATCGTCGGCCTCGCGCTGCACAACCTCCTGATGGCGCTCCTCTGGCGCGCCGGGGTGCGCGGCGGCGTGCTCACGGTCGTCTCCGCGTGGAAGGACGTACTGCTTCTCGCTGCGCTCGTGCTCGTCGTGGTCGCGCGCCGCAGCCTGCCGTTCTCGGCGTCATCGGCTGCCGATTGGCTCGCGCTCGCCTTTGGCGCGCTCGTCGTGCTCTACGGCGTGTTGCCGCAGTCGTGGCTCGGCGGCGGCGCGACCCACAAGGGCGTTCTCTACGGAGCCCGCCACGACCTGCTGCCCGTCGGCGCGTACTTCCTCGGCCGCGGGCTCGCCCTGACCGACCGCGAGCGCAGCCGTCTCTGCAGCGTGACGCTTGTCGTCGCGGCGGTCGTGGCGACGTTCGGGCTGCTCGACGTGTACCTCGTGCCACTCTCCTTCTGGCGCCACGCGTCGGGGCTGGTTCAGCGATCAGCTCGGTCTCGACTACAAGGGCCTCTCCGGGCTGCCCGAGAACTTCGTCTACAACGCCGGCAACGGTGTCGTCTTCCGTCGCCTCACCTCGACGTTCCTCTCGCCGCTCGCGACCGCCTATCTGCTCGTCGTTGCACTCTTCTTCATCCCATTTCGCCGACGCTGGGGTCCACCGCTCGCCTTGCTGCTCTTCGCGGCGCTGCTGTGGACGCACACGCGTTCCGCACTGCTCGCCCTCGTCGTCGGCCTGCTGCTGCTCGCGGCCGTGCGGCGGCGGGTGCTGCCCCTCGCGCTCGCCGTCTGCCGTCGCCGTGCTCGGATTCGCGTTCGTGAAGGGCTACGACCACTTCGGGCCGCGCACGCACTTCACGCCCGCCGAGCTCGTCATCCAGCAGCAGATCGCGAAGCAGCATCCAACCGCTGTCGAACGACGCGACGAGCGCGAGCGAGTCGTCGACGAGCGAGCATCTCGCGAGCCTGCGCGACGGCGTGCGCACGGTCGTGCACCATCCGTGGGGCTACGGGCTCGGCAACGCGGGCGTGACCGCTTCGCGAACGCACGTCAAGGTGAAAGCCGGTGAGTCGACCTACACCGAGCTCGGCGTCGAAGCCGGAGTGCTCGGGGCGCTGGTCTTCGTCGCGTGGTCGCTCGTCGTCTTGCGAGGGTTGCTTCGGCGGCAGGCGTGGCTCGGTGCCGCGTTCGCGGCGGTGCTGCTGATCGGCCTGCAGACCGACGTGATCGGTGTCCCGTGGATCGCGGTCGTGGTCTGGGCGCTCGCGGGCTCGGCGCTGACGCCGGTCGAGCTAGCGCGGGATCGAGCGCGTCCCGATCCAGAGCCCGCGGCCCATTAGCCCGTCCGGGTCGTGCTCGATGTCGAGCCCGGTCGCCGCCAGCGCGCTCCCGCATCTCCTCGTCGGTGAAGAGGTAGAGCTCATGCCGCTCGTGCCACTGCTCGACGCCGTCGGGCGTTCCGAGCGTGTAGTACATGTCGGTGGTCGAGAGGCAGCCCTCCTGGCCGGGGATCGTGACGCGCGCCAGGGCGAGGCCCTCCGCGTTCGCGGCGAGCACATGTGGGCGGCCGGGCCTCCAGACCTCCGGGTTCAGCCACGGCTCGACGAGCAGCACGCCTCCCTCGGCGACGTGCGCGGCGAGTGCCTGCGCGGCCGCACCGAGGCCGTCGAGGTCGCCCACGAGGCCGATCGCGCTGAAGAGACAGGTGACGACGTCGAAGCGCTTGCCGAGGTCGAGCGTGCGCATGTCGCCTTCGTGCAGGGGCAGGTTCCCCAGACGGGCGCGAGCGACGTCGAGCAGGCCTGCGTCGAGGTCGACGCCTTCGCAGTCGAAGCTCGTACGCAGGCAGGCGAGGTGCTTGCCGGTGCCACAGGCCACGTCGAGGAGCGTTCGTGCCTGCGGCGCCCGGGCGCGGACGATCTCCTCGATGCGCGCGCACTCCGCCTCGTAATCCTTGAACGAGTACTCGAGGTCGTAGGTCTCCGGCCGGCGCGTATACGACATGGCCGGTCGAACGATACGAAACCGCAACGTTTTCGTGCCGATTCGCAAAAGGACACTGGCGCCGCGCGCAGTGATTCGTACCGTGGGTTGGGATGCGTCTCTCGCTCCTCGAGATCGTGGTTCTGTCGCTCGCGGTGATCGTCGTCGCCGTGGCATTTCTGCACCACTCGGGCGGGTCCGGCGGTCCGGGCGGACCCGGCCGGGTGGTGCGCGCGAGCTGGTCGCTCACACCCGGCGTGCTGAATCCCGACGTCACGCAGGCAACGATCCGCAGCACGGTCTGCCACTCGGGCTGGACGCGCACCGTGCGGCCGCCGGTCAGCTACACGAACGCGCTGAAGGTGCGCGGGCTCCGCCAGTACGGTCTCCGCGGCCCGCTGTCGGCCTACCAGGAAGACCATCTGATCAGTCTCGAGCTCGGCGGCAACCCGACGGATCCGCGCAACCTCTGGCCCGAGCCGTATCCGCGCGCGGCGGCGGTCGACAGGATCGAGAACCAGCTGAACCATGGTGTCTGCACGGGATCACTGTCCCTGGCTGAGGCACAACGAGAGGGAGTCGGCAATGAAGCACCGCGACGGATGACGGCAGGTCCGTTCGCGTCGGCGATCAGGCTGTCGAGCTCAGCTGCGGGTCAGCGGGTCAGCTCAGCTCGGCTCCGAGCGAGCCAGCTCGTCCGCGAGCCGCGCCAGGAGCGCCGCCAACCGAGCGCGGTCGTCGGCCGGCATGCCCGCGGCGGCAGGACGGAACGCATCGGCGACGCGCGCCTTGCGCAGGTCGACGCGTGCCTGCCCGTCAGGAGTCAGCTCGATGCGGAGCGCCCGGCGATCGGACGGATCCGTGAGCCGGACGACGAGACCGCCTTCCGCGAGTGCGTCGACGGCCCGGCTCGCCGTGGGCGCAGACGTGCCCATCCGCCCGGCGAGGTCGTTCAGGCGCATCGGGCCGTCCTCGAGCAACTCGAAGAGCGCGAGCCGCTGGGTGGAGGTGAGCGCAGGGCCCTCGTCGGGGCCGCCGCTCAACCGGGTCAGATGGCGGATGACGCGGCTGAGCTCGTCGAGCACCTGCGCGCTGGGATCGGTCGGCCCTGGCATGTTTCTATTGTTGCACGAAGCAATAGTTGCGTGTTGTTTGCTATTGTCTGCGAATGACCGAAGCCTCGACAGGGCCAGCCACCACCCAGACGGTCGACGCGAACGTCGCCCAGCCGCAACCGCGCCTTCGCCTCATTTTCGTGGCGCTGATGCTCGTGCTGCTCCTCGCGTCGCTCGACCAGACGATCGTCTCGACGGCGCTGCCGACGATCGTCGGCGACCTCGGTGGCATCTCCCATCTCTCCTGGGTCGTGACCGCCTACCTGCTCGCGGCGACGATCGCCGGACCGCTCTACGGGAAGCTCGGCGACCTCTACGGACGCAAGCTCGTGCTCCAGGTCGCGATCGTGCTGTTCCTGATCGGGTCCGCTCTGTGCGGACTCAGCCAGAGCATGACCGAGCTGATCGGGTTCCGGACGCTCCAAGGCCTCGGGGCAGGCGGCCTCATCGTCGTGACGTTCGCTGTGATCGGCGATGTGATCCCACCGCGCGAGCGGGGAAAGTACCAGGGCTATTTCGGCGCGGTCTTCGGCTTCTCGACCGTCGTCGGACCGCTGCTCGGTGGCTTCTTCGTCGACAACCTCAGCTGGCGCTGGATCTTCTACGTCAACCTTCCGATCGGCGCGGTCGCGCTGACGGTGATCGCCTTTGCCTTCCACGCGCGGGTCGACAAGCGCCGGCACGAGATGGACTATCTCGGCGCGGCGCTGCTCGCAGGCACGCTCGCCGCGGTCGTGTTGTTCACGAGCCTGGGCGGTACGACGTGGGCCTGGGACTCGCCGCAGATCATCGTGCTGATCGTGGCCAGCATCGTTTTGCTGCCGCTCTTCCTGTTGGTCGAAAGCCGCGCGGCCGAGCCGATCCTGCCGCTGTCACTCTTCCGCAACCACACGTTCGCGGTGACGAGCGCCGTCGGCTTCATCGTCGGCTTCGCGCTCTTCGGGGCGATCACCTACCTGCCGCTCTACTTCCAGGTCACCAAAGGCGCGAGCCCCACGCGCTCCGGGCTGCAGTTGACACCGCTGATGGCGGGCGTCCTCATCACGTCGATCGTCAGCGGCCAGTTGATCTCGCGGCTCGGCCGGTACCGCGTCTTCCCGATCGTCGGGACGGCGTTGATGGCCGTCTCGATGTTCCTGCTCTCACGCATCGGTCCAGAGACCAGCGTCTCGGTCGCAGCGCTCGATGCCGCGGTCCTCGGTCTCGGGCTCGGCATGGTCATGCAGGTGCTGATCCTCGCCGTGCAGAACTCGGTCGACCATTCGGTGATCGGCGTCGCGACGAGCGGCTCGACGATGTTCCGCCAGATCGGTGGCTCGATCGGCGTCGCGCTCTTCGGGACGATCTTCGCGAGCCGGCTGCGCATCGAGCTGGCCGCCCGCCTCCCCCAGGGAGCGCACATCCCCAAGGTGATCAACCCCGCCGGCATCCGGCATCTGCCGCCCGCAGCGCACAGCGCATTCGCCGACGCGGTCGCCGCTGCGCTTCATCCTGTCTTCATCGTCGCGGGCGTCGTCTCGCTGTTGGCATTCGCGCTCACGTGGCTGCTGCATGACGTACCTCTGAAGACGCAGACGAGCTCGGCCACCGCGACCGAGCAAGCGTCGGTCGAGCGCGTCGCGGCCTAGCTGAACCGATCGCGCGGTTCCACGGCAGGAGTCGGCAGCGCCTGAGCGAAGGCGGTCGCCGGCAACGTCCGTGACGAACGAAGGGGTTCAGGAATGACGAAGAAGGCCACCGAGGCGACCACGAAGGCGGCTACGAAGACACCGGTCGCCCGCAAGACCGTCACGCGCCGCAAGAAGGTCGAGTCGATCCAGCCGAGCGAGCTGAGCTGGGATCACGTTGCGACGCGCGCGTACTACATCGCCCTCGAGTCGGGTGGAGACCCGATCGAGAACTGGCTGCGTGCTGAGCGCGAGCTCGTCGCAGCGTAGGCGCCTTCGCGAGAGCACGGCGCGGGGCGGTCACCGCCGTCCCGCGCCAACTCTCTTAGGGATTCCTCAGGCGCGGCTGATCTGATCTATCCGTGTTCTACCTCCACTATCTGCGCAACGAGCTCGTGCGGCGTCGTGCGCGGACGATCGTCACCATCCTCGGCCTCGGTCTCGCCGTCGCGCTCGTGATCGTCATCTCGAGTCTCTCGAACGGTCTCAATAGTGCGCAGAAGAAGACGCTCAATCCACTCGCGGGCATCGGCACCGATCTCACCGTCACCCTTCAGCCCCAGCAGGACACCGGCGGCGGCTTCGGCGGGCCGGGCGGTGGTGGCGGCGGCGCCAATCGTGACCTGATCCAGTCGAACCTCTCGGTCGTCACCGACCTCTCGAAGCTTGGCAAGGCCGGCACGCACTTCGTCCACGACTTCTTCCTGCCGGGCTCGCAGCTCACGTTCAAGCAGGCAGATGCGCAGCAGATTGCCTCGATCAACGGCGTCGCCCAGGTCACGCAGGGCTTGACGCTGCTCGCCGAGCATCAGGCTGGAGTCGTCCCGAAGATCGTCGCGCAGCTGAAGACGGCGGCGAAGACGTTCGAGATCCGGCGGAACATCCCGCGCCCCACGGCGGCGCAGTTCCAGAAGATGCAGGCCTGCCTGCAGAAGCTGAATCCACAGTCGTCGGGCGGCGGCTCGGGTAGCGGCGGCTTCGGCGGAGGCGGCGGCGGGAACGGCGGCTTCGGTGGGGGCGGTGGCGGCTTCCGCGGCGGCGCGAACCGCGCCGCCTTCGCGAAGTGCCTGCCGGCCAGCCTGCAGCGCCTCCGCACCCGCTTCACCTCGCCGAGCCAGACGCTGCGCCAGGTGCTGAACCCACCGCAGACGAACATCACCACCTCGGCCTACACGATCGGCGGAGTCGACCAGACGCATCCGACGATGGGCGTCGTCACCACCGCTCAGGTGACGAAGGGCCGCTTCCTCGCACCCGCCGGCGGCCACGAGGCGCTCGTCTCGACCTCGTACGCCGCGAAGCATTCGCTGAAGGTCGGCTCGAAGCTGAACCTGAACGGAACGACATTCGTCGTCGTCGGTCTCGTCAGTCCGCCGCTCGGCGGTCAGAGCGCCGACGTCTATCTGCCACTGAAGCAGCTGCAGACGCTCGCGAACGAGAAGGGCCTCGCGAACGTCGTCCTGGTGCGCGCGACGAGCAGCTCGCAGGTCGGCCAGGTGAAGCAGGCGATTCAGACGGCGCTGCCGCAGGCGCAGGTCGCGAGCTCGAAGGACGTCGCGGACAAGATCAGCGGCTCGCTCGTCGATGCGTCGAACCTCTCGCACGACCTCGGCTTTGCACTTTCTGCGATCGCTGCGATCGCGGCATTCCTGATCGCGGCGCTGCTCGCGTTCTCCTCGGTCGGCAAGCGCGTGCGTGAGCTCGGCACGCTGAAGGCGCTCGGCTGGACGCAGGGCATGGTCGTGCGCCAGATCGCCGGTGAGTCGCTCGCGACCGGCATCCTCGGCGGGATCCTCGGCATCGTGCTCGGTGTGATCGCGGCGCTGCTCATCACCGCCTTCGGCCCGTCGCTGACGGCGAGCTCCACGAGCGGCGGAAATCTTCTCGGACTTGGGGCGGCAACGGCGCGGACGGCGACCAGTACGGTGTCCCTCGATGCGCCGATCGGCATCGGCATCCTCGCGATCGGGTTCGGCCTTGCCCTTCTCGGCGGCCTGATTGCGGGGACGGCCGGTGCACTTCGCGCCGCCCGCCTCCGTCCCGCCGACGCGCTCAGGCAGGTCGAGTAGTGGAACCGCTCTACGCACTGACGAACGTGACCAAGTTCTTCCAGCGCGGCCCCACGACGGTGCGCGCACTCGACGGCATCGATCTTCAGATCGCGCCGGGAGAGTTCGTCGCGCTCGAGGGCCCGAGCGGGTCGGGCAAGACCACGCTCTTGCAGCTGCTCGGCGCGCTCGACCGGCCGTCCGGCGGCGACATCCTGTTCGAGGGCCGCGATCTCGTCGACCTGCCCGACCACGAGCTCGCGAACCTGCGTCTGCGCTCGTTCGGCTTCATCTTCCAGCAGTTCAACCTCATCCCGACGCTCACCGCGGTTGAGAACGTCGAGGCGAAGCTTGCGCCGGTCGGGGGCGACCGTGCGCGTGCGCTGCATTTGCTCGGCGAGGTCGGCCTGGCCGATCGCGCCGAGCATCTGCCGGCGCACATGTCGGGCGGCGAGCAGCAGCGCGTCGCGATCGCACGTGCTCTGTCGGTTGAGCCGCGCGTCGTGCTCGCCGACGAGCCGACGGGGAACCTCGACACGGCCACAGGCGGCGAGATCATCGACCTGCTCGCGAACCTTGCCGCCGAGCACGGCTCGACGATCATCGTCGCGACGCACGACGCGAGCCTCGCGGCACGCGCGCCGCGCCGCGTGGGCGTGCGCGACGGGCATTTGCTCGAAGCGGCTGCAGCCGCACCTCCGCCGTCCTAGGGGCGCGTCAGCCGCAGCATCACGTCCGCAGCTTGCGGCTCGGTCAGGCCTTGCTCGTCGCAGAGGGTGCGCCAGGTGTCGAAGCTGAGTGCGAGTGCGAGGGCGGCTCGCAGCCGGTTTCTCTCCCGCCCGCGCGCGGGCGACGGCTCGAGTAACACCTCGACTGCACGCTGCCAGTGCTCGTGGTACGTCGTCATGACCGGATGGTCGCGTGCATCCGCCAAGACGTGGCTGAACATCCGCCGCGTCGCGCGATGGTAGGCGTACGTCTCGCGGAGCGCCGAGCGGAGCCGCTCCTCGAGGTCGGCAGTCTCCCGCCAGTGTTCGGGGTCGGGCGGCGGGTGCTGTTTCAGGTACTTGCCGCTGCACGCGTGGGCGAGTGTCAGCTCGTCGGGGAAGTGACGGTAGACGGTCACCCGGCCGACTCCGGCGCGCTCGGCGATCTCGCTGATCGTCGTCGCGGTGGGGCCGATCGTCTGGTGCAGCTCGATCGTCGCATCGACGATCCGCTGCCGGGTCTCGTCCTGGAGCTCAGCCCGGCGTTTCAGCTTGTACGGGCGTGTCACGACAATCATGATACAGGCTGATTCTTCAAACTTGACAAGCGCTTGCGACCTGTTAGGTTTCCACATAATCGAGGAACACAGTGTTCCGCAAAATGAGAAAGGAGATGCACCGGATGACCGACACACCGACAGCTGTCCGCCCGATCGCGTTGGGTGCGGGCGAGGGAGAGGCAATCTGGGCGTTCGGGACTCTCGGCACGATCAAGGCGTCGAGCGAGACGACTGCAGGACGGGTCGGCGTAATCGAACAGCTGGGGACCCAGGGCGTGGGCTCGCCGCTGCACGTGCACCACAACGAAGACGAGTGGTTCTACGTGCTCGAGGGTGAGCTGACCTTCTGGGTTGGGGGTGAGGTGATCGCGGCGCCCGCCGGGTCGTTCGTCTACGGGCCGAGGGACATTCCGCACACATTCGTCGTCAGCTCTGCCGAAGCGCGGTTCCTCCTCGTCGCCGAGCCCGCCGGGTTCGAGGGCTTCATGCGGGCGATGGGAGAGCCGGCGGCGGCGCTCACTGTCCCGCCCCCGGCGGCACCACCGTCGGACCTGAGTCCACTCATCGCCGCTGCCGCCGAGTACGGCATCGAGATCCTCGGGCCGCCAGGCATCCCCGACTGATCGCGTCCGTTACCAGCCTGGAGGCGGCCGGCAGCGAGCAGCGTCCCGATCCGGCCAATCTCGCGTTAACAGGTCGGCGCTACGCTGGGGGCATGCGCTCGCGCGTGCTCCTTCCGATCGGTGCGCTGCTGGCCGCCTCCGCCTGGTGTGTCCTCCTCGTCGCGGTCCGCGAGCACGCCTACGGCTCGGAGGGCTACCCGTATCTGGCCTGGAACCTCACGCTCGCCTGGATCCCGCTCGTGCTCGCGCTCGTGCTGCTCGCCGCCTATAAGCGGGGCGCCCACCGGCTCGAGCTCTTCGCGCGTCGGGGCGGTGTGGCTCGTGTTCTTCCCGAACGCGCCGTACATGATCACCGACTTCGTCCATCTCGGGCCCGAGCACAAGCTCTTCGACTCGGTCGTCCTCGGCTCGTTCGCCTTCACGGCGCTCGCGCTCGGGTTTGCGTCACTGTTGCTCGTCCAGCTGGTCGTGACGCGCGTCGCGGGCGCAGCGGTCGGCTGGGCCGTGGCCGTGGGCTCGCTCTTCGCCTCGAGTCTCGGCATTTACCTGGGGCGCGTCCAGCGCCTGAACAGCTGGGACGTCGTGCAGCGTCCTCGCACGCTCTGGACGATCGTCCGGCTCCGGCTCGACGACCCGTTCGGCAACCGCTACTTGATCGCATTCGTGCTCGCGCTGTGCGGGTTCCTGACCTTGCTCTACGTCGGCCTGTACGGCTTCTCGATGCTCGCGGCCGCGGCGACCAGGGACGATCGCTAGCCGCTGCACCCGGTGCTAGGGTCGAGGTAGAGGTGGCAAAGCCCGTCGAGCAGCTCGATTCCGTCGTAATCCGGTTCGCCGGCGACTCCGGCGACGGGATGCAGCTGACGGGTGGCCGCTTCACCTCGGAATCGGCCCTCGCAGGCAACGACCTCGCGACCTACCCCGACTTTCCCGCCGAGATCCGCGCGCCCGCCGGCTCGCTGCCCGGTGTCTCCGGCTTCCAGCTGCACTTCGCCGACCACGACATCCTCACGCCGGGCGACCAGCCCGACGTGCTCGTCGCGATGAACCCGGCGGCGCTGAAGACGAATCTCGGCGACTTGCCGAAGGGCGGCACGCTGATCGTCGACACTGATGCGTTCACCGAGCGCAATCTGAAGAAGGCGGGCTACGAGTCGAACCCGATCGAGGACGGCTCGCTCGACGGCTGGCAGGTGCATGCGGTGCAGCTGACGTCGATGACGATCGGCGCGCTGAAGGAGGTCGAGGGCGTGACCGCGCGCGAGGCCGAGCGCGCGAAGAACATGTTCGCGCTCGGGCTGATGTCGTGGCTCTACGGCCGCTCGACCGAGACGACGAAGGAGTTCATCTCGACGAAGTTCGCGAAGCGCCCCGAGATCGCCGCTGCGAACCTGAAGGCGTTCGCGACCGGCTATGCGTTCGGCGAGACGTCGGAGGCGTTCGCGGTGCAGTACGAGGTGAAGGCGGCGAAGCTGCCGCCGGGGCGCTACCGCCAGATCACCGGCAACGTTGCGCTCTCGTGGGGCCTCCTGGCCGCCTCGAAGCTCTCCGGGCTGCCGTTGTTCCTCGGCGCCTATCCGATCACCCCGGCGTCGTCGATCCTCGAGGAACTGGCCAAGCACAAGGCCTTCGGCGTGCGCACGTTCCAGGCCGAGGACGAGATCGCCGCCGTCGGCGCGGCGCTCGGCGCGGCCTTCGGCGGCTCGCTCGGCGTCACCACGTCGGCCGGGCCAGGCGTTGTCCTGAAGTCGGAGACGGTCGGGCTTGCGATCGCGCTCGAGTTGCCGCTCCTCGTCATCGACGTGCAGCGCGCGGGCCCGTCCACCGGCATGCCGACGAAGCCCGAGCAGGGCGACCTGCTGATGGTCCTCCATGGCCGCAACTCCGAGTCGCCGGTGCCCGTGATCGCGGCGGCCGGCCCAGGCGACTGCTTCTACGCGGCGATCGAGGCGGTGCGCGTCGCGGTCACGTATCGCACGCCCGTCTATCTGCTGAGCGACGCGTATCTCGCGAACGGCGCCGAGCCGTGGCTCGTGCCCGACATCGGCTCGCTCGCGCCCATCGACGTCGAGTTCGCGAGCGCGAACGGCGAGACGTTCCAGCCCTACAAGCGCGATCCGGAGACGCTCGCGCGGCCGTGGGCGATCCCCGGCACGCCGGGTCTCGAGCACCGCATCGGCGGGCTCGAGAAGGCGAACGTGACGGGCAACATCTCCTACGACCCCGAGAACCACGACCTGATGACGCAGCTGCGCGCGCAGAAGGTGGCCGGCGTGACGGTGCCGGATCTCGAGGTCGACCATCAGGAGGGCGCCGACGTGCTCGTGCTCTCGTGGGGCGGCACGTACGGCCCGGTGCACGCTGGCGTGCGCCGCGTGCGCGGCACTGGCGGCAAGGCGGCGCATGCGCATCTGCGCTGGCTGAATCCGTTCCCGGCGAACCTCGGCGACGTGCTGAAGAGCTACGACCGGGTGCTGATCCCGGAGATGAACCTGGGCCAGCTGCTGCAGCTCGTGCGCGCGAAGTACCTGGTCGATGCGGTCGGCTACAACCGCGTCACGGGCAAGCCGTTCAAGGCGGGGGAGATCGCCGACGCGGTGGAGGCGCTGCAGTGAGCCTCGGCTTCTCGTTCTCGTCGACGGCGAAGGGCACGGTGTTCATCGAGCGCGCCGGCAAGCGCGTGACGACGCTGCGCGCCGATCGCGCGCGGCGGTTCCTCGCGCTGGCGGGCTCGATCGACGCCGAGGGGCAGCAGCAGTTGATGGCACGCACGACCGGCAACGACAAGCGGGGGAACGAACGTGGCGAGTGACCTGAAGCTGACGGCGAAGGAGTTCAAGTCCGACCAGGAGGTGCGCTGGTGCCCGGGCTGCGGCGACTACGCCATCCTCGCGGCGGTGCAGAGCTTCATGCCGGAGCTCGGCCTCGAGCGCGAGAAGATCGTCTTCGTCTCGGGCATCGGCTGCGCGGCGCGGTTCCCGTACTACATGCAGACCTACGGCATGCACTCGATCCACGGCCGCGCGCCGGCGATCGCGACCGGCCTGGCCGTCTCGCGCCCGGATCTCTCGGTGTGGGTCGTGACGGGCGACGGAGATTCCCTGTCGATCGGCGGCAACCATCTCATTCACGCGCTGCGCCGCAACGTGAACATCAAGATCCTGATGTTGAACAACCAGATCTACGGGCTCACCAAGGGCCAGTACTCCCCGACGAGCGAGCAGGGCAAGGTCACGGGCTCGACGCCGATGGGCAGCGTCGATTATCCGTTCAACCCGCTCTCGGTCGCGCTGGGCGCGGAAGCAACGTTTGTCGCGCGAGCGCTCGACACCGACAAGCCGGGTCTGACGAGCGTGCTGCGCCGAGCGGCCAAGCACCAGGGCACGGCGTTCGTCGAGATCTTCCAGAACTGCAACATCTACAACGACGGCGCCTTCGATTTCGTGCGCGACGACAAGGAAAACCGTCTGTACCTGGAGCACGGCGCAGTCGCGGGCGACACGGGTATCACGCATGACGAGACCGACTTCGCAACGGCGTTCGCGCTCTCGCGCGTGACGTACGCAACGCACGGCGTGACGCCGCTCGGCGTGTTCAGGGACGTGCAGCGCGACAGCTACGACGAGCTCGTGGCGGCGCAGCTCACGAATGCCAAGGGCGATGGGGATCTGCAGGCGCTCGTCGGCTCGGGCGACACCTGGGCGATCGCCTAGCAAACGAAAAAGACCAGGGAACGCGTCTCCGCGGAAGCGGGTCTCGATGGCCGTCGCCTGGATGCGAGCTCTGGCTCTCCAAGCGTCGCGGGGAAGAGTTCCGCTCTCCCAGGGAATGCCGAAGCCCGCGACCCTTGGCTCCGAAGAGCTGTTGGGCTACGGGCTTCGACTCGACAACCTTCTCATGCTCGGTTCATGTCTGTGAATCCGAAGCGCCGATGCTGCCTCGCTCACTTCGGACGTAAGGACCCTCGCATACGGATGGCTTCGGAGCGGTCACTGTCGCGCCAAGTTTGCGACTGTCGGCGACTTCGGCTGCATCACGGGTAGAAGAGGGTGTCGATCGCCACCCCGGCGATGCCGAAGTGCATCTGCTGGAACTGCCAGGCGCCCGCGTGCTTCGTGATCGTGCCCGCGTTGTAGAGATGGGTGACGAGCGAGCCAACCGGTCCGCCCGGGTCGTCGGCATCGAGCGCAACGTCGTGGCATTCGAAGTAGAGGTAGGCGGAGTCGCCATGCACCTGGATCTGATCCTTGAACGACGGGACGAGCGACAAACGGCGGTGCTTCCACGAGCCGGAGCCAAGGAAGAACGTCCTGACGGCGTCTTGACCGCTGTAGCTGACGCCGAGATAGTCGAAGCTGCAGTCGCGCGTCCAAAGCGAGACCATCAGGTCAATGTCCTGATGTGACTTCGCGCGATGGAAGGCGGCCTGGAGCTCGTAAATGTCTCCGGTTTGTGCGCTCGTTGTGCGGCTCGAAGCGCCTGAGGCAAAGCTGGGTAGAGAAAGGGCGAGGGCGCCTCCTGCCGCGCCAACTGCGCCCTTTTTCAAGAACGACGTGCGCGTGAGTGTGCTCATGGATCTCTCCTTTCGATGTGGAACTGAGATCGCCGCGGCGGTCTCCGCCTCTACTGCGCGCCTTCCAGCTCACGGTTCTGCCCCCCGACGGCAGTCCTCTGGAGCAGGGCAACAAGGTCGAGCCATCCGCAGAACGACCGTTCCTCGGTTCCCGGCTCCTCGTAGACGACTCCCCGAATCGGCTCGGAAGCCGGCTCGAACTCGACGGTCAGACGAAGCCTGGGCGAATCGGTCACGCTGCGAGGCTCTCATCCCGAAACGGCGTTCGCCTCAGGCGACCACCCTGATCTTTTGCCTATCAGACCCTGATTTTTGGAGCGACCGGCTGTCGACCAGCGGTTCGGGCGGGTAGACTCGCGCCCCCGCGCGGAAGGACATCAGGTGACAGGCGGAGATCGGGTACTCGTCGATCGCGAGACAGAGCTCGAGATGCTGGTGACGGCTCTCTCGTCGGCACGCGCGGGCAACGGGGCGCTTGTCGTGATCGAAGGCCCAGCCGGGATCGGCAAGACCCGTCTGCTGCAGGTTTGCCGCGACCACTCCAGGGAGCAGGGACTGACCGTCCTTGACAGCAGGGGCGGTGAGCTCGAGCGCGAGTTCTCGTTCGGCGTTGTCCGCCAGCTGTTCGAGGAACCGCTCCGCCGCCTTGACCCTGGACGCCGCGCCGCGCTCCTCGACGGGGCTGCCGGGATCGCGGGCTCATTGCTGGGACTCGTTACCCCGCCCGTCGCTGGGGCTGCCGATCCGTCATTTGCAGCACTCCACGGTCTTTATTGGCTCACAGCGAATATGGCTGAGGACGCGCCGCTCTGCCTGTTTGTCGACGACTGCCATTGGGCCGACGAGGCGTCGCTTCACTTCGTCAGCTATCTGGCCGGCCGGCTCGAAGGACTTGCGGTGCTGGTCGTGTTGACGATTCGCCCAGACGATGCACGAGGCAACGTCCTCGACCGCCTATCGGGGCTGCCGGAGGCAAAGAGTCTCACTCCCCGTCCGCTGAACCGTGACGGAACCGCCAAGCTCGTGCGCCGATCGATCGAGGCCTCCGATGCCTTCTGCGACGCGTCACACCACGCGACGGGCGGTAACCCCTTCCTCTTGCGGGAACTCCTGCTGGCGATCGAGGCCGAAGGCATTCCCGCAAGCGACGAAACCGCGATCTGGGTCGCCGAGCAAGGGCCGGCCACCGTAGCTCGTTCGGGTCCTTCTTCGTCTCGCTCGGCTCACGCCAGACGCCGTTGAGTTCGCCCGCGCACTCGCCGTTCTCTCCGAGGCGACCCTCGCAGAGCTCGCCGCGCTCGGTGCGATCGATCTCACAAGAGCCGCACATTCGGCCGACGCCCTGGCCAACGCAGAAATCGTGAGCCCCGACGAGCCTCTGACCTTCGTCCACCCGATCGTGAGAGCGGCGATCTACAACGATCTAGGCCATGCCTCTCGCACCGAAGTCCATCGGCGCGCAGCGTTGATGCTTGCGGCAAACGGCGGCCCACCGCAACGGATCGCCGCACAACTCCTCGCGACGACGCCACAGGGCGACGACTGGGCGGCCGATCAACTCGCGCGCGCTGCAGACGAAGCACTCGCTGACGGAGCCCCCAATGAAGCGGCGGCCTACCTGCGGCGCGCGCTCGCCGAGCCCGCGCCGCCACACGCCCGCGGCAAGCTCATGTACAACCTTGGGCTGAGTGAGGCGCTAATTCGTGATCCCGCCACACTCGAACACCTCGGCGACGCGCTCGTCCAAACCGTCGAACCGCTCGACCGTGTCGCCGTTGCGCTCGCGTACTCGACAGCACTCGTGATCGCCGACCGCTCGAAAGAAGCAGTCGACGTCCTCATCGATGCAAGCGATCAACTCCCAGTCGACAGCGATCTCTCGCTCCGTATCGAAGCGCAGATCCTCGGAGCCTCCGCACAACAGCTTACGACCCGAGCCATACACGCGGAACGGATGAAACGCATCAGCGAAAAGCGACTCGGCGACACCGGAGCCGAACGCGTCGTCCTCGTCAACCTGGTTGCGTGGGCACAGATCGCGGCGGACTGGTCCCTCCTCGAACGAATCGACGGCATCACCGACTCACGCCGCGCCCGCCTCCGACGTCTTCTCGAACGCGGATACGCAGACGGACGACTCCTCGCCGAGGAAACGTCCGACTCTCAGGTCTTCCAGCTCCTCGCCGGCGCGATGACAGTTAACGACTGGCCTGACCACAACAGCGCCTGGGACGACGCGGCACTCGAAGACGCCCGTCGGCGCGGGTCGATTCTCGGCTTCGCACTGACCTCATGTTTCCGGGCCCACAACTTCTTCCGGAGAGGCCTCATCTCCGACTGCGACGCCGACGCGCGAGCCGCACTCGCGGCCGGGGCAGGGCAGAGCTGGGCTCTCGCGCCGGCGGTCTGTTCGATCCTGATCGAAGCGCTGATCGAGCTCGACGAGCTCCGCGAAGCTCAAACCGTCCTCCGCTCGGCGCCCGATCCGGCGCGCGACTCGATGACATCCCGGTTTCTCTTGCTGTCACGTGGCCGCCTGCACCTAGCCCTCGGACAACCTGCAGAAGCACTGCGTGACTTCCTCGATTGCGGCGCGTGGCTCGATGCATGGGGAGCGATCGACCCCGGCTACTTCCCCTGGCGCTCTGGCGCATCAACCGCGCTCCTTCAGCTCGGCTCCATCGAAGAGGCCCGTGAACTCGCGCGCCGCGAAGTTGAGATCGCCGAGGACTTCGGCCAACCACGCGCACTGGGCATCGCTCTGCGCGCACTAGCCGCCACGACAGAGGACTCCGCCACGGAGATCCTCGAGCACGCCGTCGCCGTGTTCGAGGACTCATCAGCGAGAGTCGAGCATGCACGCACACTCATTCACCTTGGTGCCACCCTCCGACGGCACAACAAACGCCACGACGCCCGTACACCACTCCGGGAAGGTCTCGAGCTGGCGCACCGACACCAAGCTCGCGCACTCGAGCATCAAGCTCGAACGGAGCTCCTTGCGGCGGGAGCGAGACCTCGGCGCGTTGCACTTTCCGGCATCGACTCCCTCACCTCGACCGAACGACGGGTCGGCGAGATGGCGGCGCGTGGACTCTCCAATCGCGAAATCGCTCAAGCCCTCTTCGTGACCTCCAAGACAGTCGAAACCCACCTTCGCCATACCTACCGCAAGCTCGGAATCACAGCCCGCACCGAACTCGCACAGTTGCTTCAGAGCTCACCGACGGACTAGCACTCCGAGCCATACGGAAGCGACGGTCTCGGGCATCAGCCGAGCTGTAACCGTCCTCTCGTGCACAACTTCACGGCCGGACGCCGTCGACGAATTCGGTGAGCTCCCGGTTGAAGCGTGGTGCGTTCTCGACGAAGGGCATGTGGCCAACACCTTCGTACCAGGACGCGGTCGCGGTGCCGCACACCGCCAGTGTGTGCTCCGCCATCGAGGGGAGGACGATCTGGTCGCGCCGGCCGTGCGTCACGAGGACGGGGATCGAGAGGCCCGCGAGGACATCGTCGGAGTCGATCTGGCGTGCGATCA
Source organism: uncultured Thermoleophilia bacterium (assembly GCA_963817765.1). Taxonomy (GTDB): domain Bacteria; phylum Actinomycetota; class Thermoleophilia; order Gaiellales; family Gaiellaceae; genus PALSA-600. The sequence goes on from CAWFPX010000013.1 coordinate 113,630, forward strand.
GGGCGCCACGGATCTCGGGTGGAACGATCATGTTCCAGCACAGCGCGGCCGTCCACAGGTCGTCGCCAAGCGGCTGCTCGGTGCAAGCGCGAAGGAAGCGGTGGATGGCGTCGATGTTCACCGCGAGATCCGGCGCGCATGCGGCCTCCGCGTTCTCGAGCAAGCCAGGGCCGAAATGGTTGAACGGTGGCGGCTGCCGGAGCACGGCTGCACCGACGAGGTCGATCCCCGCCAGCTTGCTCTCACCGTGGACGCGGATGTAGTCGGTCACGACGAAGCCGCCGTACGACCAGGCGACGACGACGGGCTTCTCAAGCTCGGTCTCCTCGATGACCGCCGCGACGTCGTCCGCCCAGAGGCGACCGTCGCCGTAGGAGTCGGCATCTCTCGGCTTGTCCGACCCGCCGTGCCCGCGGTTGTCGAACGTGATCAGCCGGAACCGCGCTGCGAGGGTGCTGGCGATCTGGCGGGTCCAGCACAAGTCGCATTGCGACCAGCCGTGGATGAACAGGATGCCGGGGCCTTCGGTAGTTGCCCCATTCGCGCGCGCGGAGCGTGACGTCTCCGCCGCCGCGAACTGTGTAGTCGCGAATCGGCTTGCTCGGCTCCGCATGCGTCGGTTCCAGGATCATGCCCGTCATTCCGCGCCTCCTTCGTGCAGGGTTGCTGTCCTGAGACGAGGCTAGGCGCCGCTCGATCGTGCGGCATCGGTGCCACTACCCATTTGCGATGAGGCGTCGTGACGGCCCGCACGTAGCGCGAACGCGGCCGCTGCGGCAGCGCGTGCCGACTTGCCCGACACGTGGAGCTTCCCGTAGATGTTCGAGAGGTGTCGCTCGACAGTGCGCACGCTCACGAAAAGCCGGTCTGCGATCGCGTCGTTGGTCATCCCGGCGGCTACGAGCTCGAGCACCTCCAGCTCGCGCGGGCTCAGTTCGAGCACGGCTGCAGGCCGCGTGGGTCCCGCGGGCACCCCGAGAAAATCGTCGACCGCATCCAGGAACTGCTCCCATGCCGGCTCATGCGCGAGCAGGATGTGATTCGCCGAGTCCACGAGGAGAAGACGCGAGCCCGGGATGAGTGCGGCCAGGAGGCAGCCCTCCTCGACCGGGACGACGCGGTCCCCGCGCGCGTGCACCACAAGCGTGCGCGCCTTGACGTGCGGCGCGACCGCCGACAATGTCGACGGCACCGCGTGCCTCGATCAAGCGTACGGCTGCCTCGGCGGTCGTCGTCCGGCGTATCAGCTCGTCGTACCACGCCATCTGCTCCTCCGTCCCAGTCGGGAGGAAGAGCATGCTGAAGACGTGGCGGAAGGTCGGGTCTGCGGCAGCCCAGCCGGCGCGGGCGGCCGCGACCAGCGCTGCTTCCTCCGCTCCTTGGTCTCTGAGTCGCCTCCCTCGCGCGTAGCCGCCGTACAGGATCAGGCCCGTCACCCGCTCTGGGTGCCGAGCGGCGTACGCCGCCCCGACCGCGGCCCCTTGCGAGATACCGAGCAGTGCGAAGCGATCGATCCCAGCCGCGTCGACGACCGCCTCCAGGTCGTTGACCCACGTCTCCACTGTTGGCTCGCCGGGGTCGGCGTCCGAGAGGCCGCAGCCGCGCTCGTCGTAGCGGAGGAGCGTGTGATGATCGCCGAGCCGATCGACCCAGTGACGCCAGATAGGGCTCTCCCAATCCAGCTCGAGGTGCGTCAGCCACGTCGCGACTCTCACGATCGGCGAGCCGTGGCCGTGGATGGCATACGCGAGGCGCGTACTGTCCGGAGCAAAAGCGAACCGGACGTCGCGGCTTGTCGTGCGCATCTCCTCCTTCCGTCGCCTCCCAGTCTCACACGGGAAAGCTCCTGACGCGAGTGGAGTCCTCTGCGTCAGGCCGCGAGTGACTTACTGGCCTGCCGTTCGCGCGGGATCCGCACGACTTTCCAGGCCAGTCCGAGCTTCTCGAGCCCGGTGATCACCCATCCGCCCGGATCCATGCCCCGCTCGAAGCGCGCCATGCCGTGGAAGGCTGAAGACGGGAAGGCGTGGTGGTTGTTGTGCCACGACTCGCCGAAGGAGATCAGGCTGAGGATCCACACGTTGCGGCTCTCGTCGGTCGAGCGAAAACGCCGGCGGCCCCAGAAGTGGCAGATGCTGTTGATCGAGAAGGTGACGTGGTGGAGCAGGAAGATGCGGATTGCGCCGCCCCACAGGAGACCCGTCACCGCGCCCTGCCACGTGCCCGAGATCGCGAAGCCGAGCAGCGCGGGCACGGCGAGCCCGACAACGAGCCACAGGCCGAAGAGCTTGTTGATCGTCTTCATCCCGCGCTCGGCGATCAGATCGGGCACGTACTTCGGGATGTCGGCGCGGCCCTCGTGAATGAACAGCCAGCCGACATGCGCATGGAAGAGATTCTTTGCCGCGGCGAAGAAGCCGTTGCCGCCGCCGACGTGCGGGCTGTGCGGATCGCCTTCGACGTCCGAGAACTGATGGTGCTTGCGATGGTCGGCGACCCACGCGAGCACGGGGCCCTCAACGGCCATCGAGCCGAGGATCGCGAACGTCCAGCGCAGCCACCGCTTCGTCTGGAACGCGCGATGCGTGAACAGCCGGTGATAACCGACCGTGATCCCGACGCCCGTCAACACGTACCCGACGGCGAGCAGGCCGAGATCGGTCCAGTTCACCCATGTGTTCCACAGCAAACCGATCGCGATGATCAATCCCAGGAACGGCAGCGTCACCCCAAGGAGGTTCGCGACCTTATGCGCGCGGCTCACGCAAGGAAAGGTAGCTTGCCTCGCCGTGGGTGGGGTCATATATCAGGTGTACCCGCGCTCGTTCGCCGACTCGAACGGCGACGGGGTCGGTGACCTTCCGGGTCTGACAGCCAAACTCGACCACCTGGAGTGGCTCGCGATCGACTGCATCTGGACGAGTCCCACCTTTCCGTCACCGAACGTCGACTGGGGCTACGACGTTGCCGACTACCGCGACGTCCATCCCGAGCTCGGCACGCTTGCCGATCTCGACGGCCTGATCGCCGCCGCGAAGGGGCGCGGTATCGACATCTGGCTCGACCTGGTGCCGAACCACACCTCCGACCGACACCCCTGGTTCGCCGACCGTCCCGAGTACTACGTATGGGCCGACGAGATCCCGAACGACTGGACGTCGGTCTTCACCGGCGAGACTGCGTGGACCTACGACCCGCGCCGGCGACGCTACTACCTGCACCAGTTCGCGCGCGAGCAGCCCGACCTCGACTGGTGGAATCCGGACGTCCACGCCGAGTTCGAGCAGATCCTCCGCTACTGGTGGGACCGCGGCGTCGCCGGGTTCCGCATCGACGTCGCGAACGCACTCGTCAAGGACCGCGAGCTGCGCAACGGCGACGAGTACGTGCGCGAGCGCCCCGAGGTGCATGCGATCTACGAGCGCTGGCAGGAGATCGCACGTGAGTACCACCCGAAGCCGACCCTGATGGGGGAGACCTACGTCGCGCTCGACAAGCTGCCCGCGTACTACCGCGGCCTTGACCTCTGCCAGAACATCCCGTTCCTCAAGGCCGACCTCTCCGTCGAGGCGCTGCGGCCGATCGTCGAGCAAACGCTCGCCGAGCTGCCGTCCGGCGCCGAGCCCCTCTGGTTCGCCTCCAACCATGACAACTCGCGCCTCGCCACCCGCTGGGCCGGCGGCGACGAGCGCAAAGCGCGCGCCGCACTCTTTCTCCTGCTGACCCTGCCCGGCACCGCGCTCCTCTATCAGGGCGACGAGATCGCGCTGTGCGACGGCGCCGTCCCCGCCGCGCGCATCCTCGACCTCGCCGACCCGCCGCGCGATCCCGAGCGCACGCCGCTGTCCTGGACGCCGAGCGGCGAGGAGTGGCGGGCGCCGTGGCTGCCGCTCTCCGACACCTCACGCAACATCGAGGAGCAGCGCGCCGACCCGAGCTCGACGTTGCACTACGTGCGTGACCTGATCGCCCGACGCCGGCAGTTCGCGGACAACTCCTACGAGACGCTCGCGAGCGCCAAGGGCGTGTGGGCCTACCGGCGCGGGACGCACACCTGCGTCCTCAACCTCACGGGCACGGCCGCGAAGCATGACGGGCAGCGCCTGGAAGCCTGGCAGGGTCTGATTCTCTAGCCGCCCTCGGCGAGGCGCGCTAATCGGACGGCGTGGTCGAGGCGAGCAGCTCGCGCGCACGTTCGAGCTCGTGCTCCTCGACGAGGATCTGGCGCGCTCCGACGAACCCGAGCCCGCCGAGACCAGCGGTGTCCGCCGCGCGATCGCCGCACTTGATGTCGTTTGCGCGCAACAGCGAGCAGATGATGTCCGCCTCGGGCTGGCTCGAGACGACGGTCAGCTGGACGGCGGTTTCCTCTTCCACCGCGTGTTCTTCTTCCACCCTAGGAGCCTAGCCCGATCGAGCCGTCGTCGGCGATCGTCCAACCCGGATTGTGCGCGACCTCCCACGGATGCCCGTCGGGGTCGACGAACACCCCCGAGTAGCCGCCCCAGAACGTCGCGGCCCCGTCGCGCGCGACCCGCGCGCCCGCGCGCCGCGCTTCCTCGATCACCGCGTCGACCTCGGCCGGCGAGCGCACGTTGTGCGCGAGCGTCACGCCGCCCCAGCCGCCGTTGTCCTCGACGCCCGAGTCCTCCGCGAGACTCTCGCGGCTCCAGAGCCCGACGATCATCCCGCCCGACGGGAAGAAAACGACGTCGTCGGCTGGCGCCGCACCGGTCACCCAGCCGAGCGACTCGTAGAACGCGCGCGCCCGCGCCAGGTCGGCGACGCCGAGGGTGACGAGGCTGAGGCGCTGCTCCACGCGGCGATTCTAGAGCCGTTGGCACAATCGACGCGTGAGCACTGCACCGCTCCTGCGCGACCTGACCGATGCCGACCGCCCGCTCGTCGAGCGCCTCTGGCAGCTCTACTCGCACGACATGTCCGAGATGCGCCGGACGGTGCCGAACGTCGAAGGTCTCTACAAGGCCGGCCGCCTGCCGGGCTACTTCGACGACGCCGGCTCGCGCGGCTTCCTGATCGCGCACGACGACGCGGTCGTCGGGTTCGCGTTCGTCAGCGGCCTCGACGCCGAGGTGCGACACGTTGGCGATTTCTTCGTCGTGCGCGCCGTGCGCCGGCAGGGTGTCGGCTTTCGCGCCGTCCGGGAGCTGATCGACCGCTACCCCGGCCGGTGGGAGATCGGCTTCCAGGGCAACAACCGCGGCGCGCCCGAGTTCTGGCGCCGCGTCGCCTCTGACGCCGCCGGCGAGGACTGGCGCGAGGAGCGGCGACCCGTGCCCGGCAAGCCGCACATCCCGCACGACCACTTCATCCTCTTCGGCGTCTAGATCTCTTCAGAACTACGCGGCGTGGCCGACCACTTCGAGCTGGCCCGCGGCGTAGCTCGTCTTCAGCCCGCGCGTGACGCGGCGGATCAGCTTCAGCGATGCGCGGTTGTCGGTGCTCAACGTCGCGCTCAGCCGCTCGATGCCCGCGACGCGCGCCTCGCACGCGAGCCGCTCGACGAGCACGCTGCCGATGCCACGGCGCTGCCACTCGTCTCCGACCGCGAACGCGATCTCGCCGAGGGCCGGGTCGTCGGCGTCGCGAACGAGCCGCGCGATGCCCACCGGCCGGCCGCCGATGAGCGCGACCAGCACGAGATGGTGGTCGTCCACCCGCGAGAGCAGGGCGAGCTCGGCGGGCGAGAGCACGTTCTTCGCGCCGCCGAAGCGAAGCAGCCGCGAGCGCGGCCCGAGCTGGTCGAAGACGTCCTGCACGGCCGCTGCCTCGCCGTTCCGGAGCGGGCGAACCGTGATGCCCTTGATCACTTCCGTTCTCATGGGCTGAAGGATGACAGCGGCGCATGGCCCGCCGCATCGGCCCGACGGGCCATCTTCTGCGTATGGCCCGTGCGGGCCATTAGCCTTTGCCTACATGGATCACGACATTCGCTTTCTCGAGTTCGAAGGGCAGCGTCTTGCGTATTCGACCTACGGCGAGGGGCCGCCGCTGGTTTTCGGGCCGCGCTGGGTCAGCCACCTCGAAGAGGAGTGGGACGACCCGCGCCAGCGCGCGTTCTACAGCGAGATCGCGCGCACCCACCGCGTGGTGCGGTTCGACCGCGTGGGCTGCGGTCTCTCCTCGCGCGAGCTCGATCCACGGCCGACGATCGAGTCGGAGTCGCGCCAGCTCGAGGCGGTGATCGAGTCGACGGGCGAGCCGGCGATCGTCTTCGCGACGTCGTGTTGTTGCCTCGCTGCGTCGCAGCTTGCGGTGCGGCGACCGGAGCTCGTGCCGAAGCTCGTGTTCTTCGGCGGCTACGTGACGCGCAACGATATCCCCGATGTAACCCGCCGCTCGCTCGTCGAGTTCATCCGCACGAACTGGCGGCTCGGCGCCCAGATGCTCGCGGGTCTCTTCGACCCGCATGCGAGCGGCGACGAGATCGCCGAGCACACGCGCATGCAGCGCGCGGCAGCGACCGCCGAAGCCGCCGCGATCTTTCTCGAGCTCGACATCACCGCCGATCTGCGCAGCGTTCTCCCGTACGTGCACACGCCGGCGCTCGTGCTGCATCGCCGCGGCGACCGCACGGTGCCGATCGGCCGCGGGCGCGAGCTTGCGTCGCTGCTCCCGAACGCCCGCTTCGTGCCGCTCTCAGGTGACGCTCACCTCCCGTACCTGGACGACCAGCGCGAAGTGATGCGTGCGCTCGCCGGTTTTCTCCACAACGAATCGGTACCGGCGCTCGACGACACCTCACCGCTGACCTCACGCGAGACGGAAGTGCTGCGCCTGGTGGCGACCGGCATGAACAACAAGGAGATCGCCTCGACGCTCGTGCTCAGCGAGCACACCGTGCACCGCCACGTCGCGAACATCCTGCGCAAGCTCGCGCAGTCGTCACGCGCCGCCGCTGCAACGAGCGCCGCTCGTTCCGGCCTGATCTAGCCGCCTTTCCGACAACGCGAAAGCGGCCGCGTGTGGACACATCGTCACGCTCCCGTAACGGTGCCTGGCACCGGACATGTCTCGGCGCGGATGGCTCTCCTGCAGGGATTTGCACGGACTTCGTGGACGAATCGTTACGCCCCCGTAACGGTGCCTGGCACCGGCCGTGACCGTCGCCGGCCACGTCTACGGCCGGCGGGTCAGCAGCGCGTCGAGGAACCTGTTCGCGACGCCCAGCCGGTGGTCGACGCTCGCGGCGGTGCGACGCTCGATCGACCAGTCGAGCTAACCGTCAACGCCGCAGGCCGACGAAGATCGCCCAGCCGAGTTGCGCCCGGTCGACGCGGAAGTAGCTCGTGCGCCGTTCCTCGTGCCGGGCGCGGATCTCCGGTGCGTCGGGATGGTCTGGCTCCTCGGCGAGCCACTCCTCGACTGCGCGCCAGTGCAGGCTCTCGTAGTGATCCCAGTCGTCCTCGGAGGCGGCGAGGATCCCCGTCGTTGCGAAGCCCGCTCCTTCGAAGCGCGCGACCGTCGCTTCGAGGCTGACGAAGTCGCCCGGATGACCGTCGGCGGGAGGAGGCGTCTGTCGCCAGAACGGCTCGCCGATCGCGACCGAACCGCCCGAGCGCACGGCCGGATGCAGCGCAGCCGCCGCGTCGGCGATGGTGCCCCAGACGAACGCCGCACCGAGGCAGAGTGCGACGTCCCACGAGCCCGGGTCGAGCTCGACCCTCGCCGCGTCGGCCGTCCGCACCTCGACCAGCGAATCGAGGCCCGCCGCGGCGATGCGCACGCGCGCCGCGGCGGCGAATGGCACGCGTCGCTCGATCCCGGTGATCCGGCAGCCGTAGGTCGCCGCCAGGATCACTGCAGGCCCGGCCTTGCCGCAGGCGATGTCGAGCACGCGGCTCTCCGGGCCGAGGCGAAGGTACTCGCCAAGGAGCTTGATCTTCGCGGGGCTGGTCGGGTTCTGGATCTCGTGGTCGCGCTCGACGACTTCCCAGGGCCACGTCATCCCGCTCACCCGACGGGCCCGAACATCTTCACGATCGCCGTGTTCAGGCGTTGCGGTGACGTGAACATCGAGAGGTGACCGGCATGCGGCACCGTGACGAAGCGCGCGTGGAGGTCTTGCGCCGTCGCGCGGCCGGCCGAGACCGAGTCGACCTTGTCGCTCGCGCCCCAGACGACGAGCGTAGGCACGACGACCTTGCGCAGCTGCGGGCGGGTGAAGCCTGCGATGCCATTCTTCGCGATTCCCTCCAGCGCCTGGCGTGCGCCTGCAGCACGGAAGGGATTGGTCCAGCGCTTCACCTCCAGGTTGTCGAGCGCTGGGTGGTAGGTCCCGTAGGCCTGGTGCAGGAGTCGCTTGATGGCCCAGGGTGACCGCAGCAGGAAGCGGTAGGTGGTGGTGAAGAACGGCGAGTGCACGAGGGCGGTACGAACGATGCGCGGCGGGCCGCCGGTGCGGAGCGCGTCGCCGTCGACGAGGACGATCCCCGAGGCGAGATGGCGGCGCGCCACCTCGACGGCGACCGCCGCACCGAGCGAGTGCCCGACGACGATCGGCCGTTTGATGCCCTCCGCGCTGCATGAACGCCTGCACCTGATTGCCCCAGTGCGCGAGCGTCCACGGGCCGTGCCGCTGCGTGTAGCCGAACCCGTCGAGATCGAGCGCGTAGACGTGGAAGCCGCGCGCGAGGAGCGGTGCCACCTGGTCCCAGACGAACGTCGGCTCGAGGAAGCCGCCGATCAGCACGATCTGCTGACTCCCCGTGCCCCATTCGCGATAGGCGGTCAGGTAGCCGTCGGTGTGCGCGAACTTGCCGTGCCAGAGCTTCTGCACGGGCACGTTCGGATCGGACGTCGCAAGGTTGTAGGTGACCGAGCCCAGCGTGGCGACGAGCGCGACAGCAACGACGAAGCCGACGATCACGAGCAGGACGATGCGGAGGACTCGCACCTGCGCAGCCTAGAGCCAGCGCGTCGATCGACAGGTGGTTCACGTGGAGGTGGGAGCGGTGGCGCCGCAGAGCCGTCGACTCCCACCTCCTACGCGAGAGGCTTCGCCGAAACATGTCCTGCCCGGCAGCGCCGCAAGCTGTCGAACGAGGGAGGTGTCTGGCGAGCTCGTTCCTTCACTATCAGACCGGCCGGTAGGTGACCCGGAGAGAGGTCGTATGAATCCGGTCAGAACGACTCGATGAAGGCCGCGATCCGCTCGCCGATCAACGCACCCTGATCCTCCTGGAGGAAGTGGCCGGCGCCCGCCAGGGGCGGATCGAGCTCGGCGCGGGGGAGGAGCTCGGCCATCGCCTCGGCCGCCTTGCGCGAGAAGATCGGGTCGCCGTCGCTGAAGAGAACGAGCGCGGGGCGGTCGAGGCTGCGCAGCCCGTCGCGCACCTCGAGCATCTTCGGCGCGGACGGATGCTCGGCGCCGGTCGCGACGAGCTCGGGGAACTGCACCACGCCGATCCGCGACTCCGGCGCGGGGAACGGTGCGTCATAGCCCGCGATCACCTCGTCGGTCGTCGGTTGCACGAGCGACAACCGTACGAGCTGCCCGGGGACGATCTCGGTGTCGACGCGGCGCATGAATGCCTGGAAACGCAGCCACTCATCGTTCGGCGCCCGCGCGCCGATGCCGGTGTTCATCACGACGAGCCGGGCGACGCGTTCTGGATTCTCGACGGCGAAGCGGAAGCCAAGCGGACCGCCCCAGTCCTGCACGACGACGGTGATCTTCTGCAGGTCGAGTTCCTCGACGAAGCGCGCGAGCGACTCGCTGTGGCGGTCGTAGGAGTACCAGCCGCGGTCGGTCGGCTTGTCGGAGCGGCCGAAGCCGAAGTAGTCGGGCGCGATGCAGCGCGCAACGCGGGTGAGCGGCGGGATCACCTTGCGGTAGAGAAACGACCACGTCGGCTCGCCGTGCAGCAGCAGAACCGGGTCGCCCGAGCCCTCGTCGAGATGGTGCATGCGCAGGCCGTCCTGCTCGGTGTAGTTGGCCTCGAACGGAAAGTCGGGAAGACCCTCGAAGCGCTCGTCGGGTGTGCGGTAGACGTCGATCGCGCGAGCCTAACGGCTTGGATTCGTGATGCGGCGATCGGGCTCCAGCGCGCAACGCGTTCGATATCGCCGCCGATCGTCCGCGGGCCGCGGCCATCGGGGCGGGTCCGATACTAAGCTCCGACTGATGAGCCTTCGCTGGGCAGCGGCCGGGCTGACGACCCTGATGCTGGGTTGCGGATGTGGGTCTTCGGGGTCTGGAGTAAGCACAGCCGATGCTCCCGTCAAGCAAGACCTGCGCCGTGGCGTCGAGGAGATTCGGTCGATCCACGATCGGAAGCGGCTCGATGTCCAACTGAGCCGCATCGTTGCGAGTCTTCGCCGCGAGCGCGGGTCTACTGCCGCAGTGGAACGGGCGAGAAGGACTGCACTTGCGGGGTTCGAGCTCACCCGGAAGGGAGTTGGGAGTCAGATTGATTTCAGCGAGAACGACAGCGGAGAAGTTCTGGCAGCGACGCGGGATGCGAGACGGGCTGACCGGTATCTGAAGAGAGGCGCAAATCTGATCCGGATGGCCGGGCATGGACTCGGGATTCAGATCGGCGACCTCGACGGGCATTGAGCCGACCGTGAAGCGGCACCCGGCAGCGAGCGCTCTTCGGTAGCGGACCGCGTTTCGAACCCAGTAAGCTCGCTTGGACACCAGGGGGTTCCAGGCTGGCGACGATCGAATTCGACAAGGTCTCGAAGGTTTTCGACGACGGCACCCACGCCGTCTCCGAGCTCGATCTGGCGATCGCGGACGGCGAGTTGATGGTGATGGTCGGCCCGTCGGGCTGCGGCAAGACGACGGCTCTGCGGATGGTCGCGGGCCTCGAGGAGATCACGGGCGGAGAGCTCCGCATCGACGACCAGGTCGTTAACGACCTGACGCCGAAAGAGCGAGACATCGCGATGGTTTTTCAGAACTACGCGCTGTATCCGCACATGACGGTCGAGCAGAATCTCGCCTTCGGGTTGAAGCTTCGCAAGCTGCCCAAGGAGGACATCACGCAGCGGGTGAAGGACGCGGCCACGGCTCTCGAGATCGAGGAGTTCCTCAAGCGAAAGCCGCGGGCGCTTTCCGGCGGTCAGCGGCAGCGGGTGGCGATGGGGCGCGCAATCGTCCGCGAGCCCCACGCGTTCCTCATGGACGAGCCTCTGTCGAATCTCGACGCCAAGCTGCGGGTGCAGATGCGCGCGGAGATCCATCAGTTGCAGCGCCGCCTCGGCGTGACCACGATCTACGTCACTCACGACCAGGTCGAGGCGATGACGATGGGCGACCGGGTCGCAGTCATGCGCAACGGCCGCCTGCAGCAGGTCGACACGCCGCAGGTGCTCTATGACCAGCCGGTCAACGAGTTCGTCGCCGGCTTCATCGGCTCGCCCTCGATCAACCTTGTCGAGGCCGAGCTGGAGCGACAAAACGGCGGCCTCGCGGTGTCCTTCGGCAATCACCGGCTCTCCGTCGACGACCGGGCGGCGAAGAACCGATCCGGGCTCGCGGACTACGTCGGGCGCACGCTGATCCTGGGCATCCGGCCCGAGGACCTGGAGGACGCGAGCCTGCAGCCGGATGCACCGGCTGACCGGCGGACTCAAGACCGTCGCCGTCCTGACGGAGCCGCTCGGCGCCGAGGTGCTCGTCCACTTCGCGACCTCTGCCACCGGAGTCGTCTCGAGCGCGATCGAGGAGCAGGCCGCCGACGCCGAGGTGCATTTCGGCAGCGTCGATGCAGACGAGGGAGGGAAGACTCGTCTGGTCGCCCGCGTCAGCCCGAAGACGCGAATCGCCGAGCGGCAGCCGATGGAGCTCGCGGTAGACACGAGCCGCCTCTACTTCTTCGACCCGGAGACACGCGAGCGCATCTAACCGAGGGGCCGGCGGTGCTCGTCGCGCCCTCCGGACCTGTCAGCCCTTGACCGCGCCGGCTGTGAGGCCGGCGAGGATCCGGCGCTGCAGCAGCAGTGTGAGCACGATCAGCGGCAGCGTGACGATGACGGTCGCGGCCATGATCTCTCCCCACGGAATCTGGAACGCGCTCCCGGTCTTGCCGGTGAAGGTCGTGATCGCGACGGTCACCGTGTGCTTGTCCGGGGTCTCCGTGAACGAGAGCGCGTAGAGGAACTCCTGCCACGCCGCGATGAAGGCGAGCAGGCCGGCGGTGACGAGGCCCGGCGCGACCAGCGGCAGCATCACCTTGTAGAAGACCTGGAACGGCGTCGCGCCGTCGATGTAGGCTGCCTCCTCGAGATCCTTCGGCAGTGCGCGCATGAACGTCGTCAGGATCCACACCGTCAACGGCAGCACGAGCACCATGTCGCTGAAGATCAGCGCGTACAGCGTGTTGTAGAGATGGAAGCGATTGATCATCGTGTAGAGCGCGCCGAGGATCGCGATCTGCGGGAAGATCGTCATCGACAGCATCAGGTAGAGCGTCGTCGAGCGCCCGCGGAAGCGGAAGCGTCCGAGGGCGTATCCGGCGAGCGAGCCGAGCGCGAGCGCGATGATCGTGATCGAGCCGGCGACGATCGTCGAGTTGATCAGCGCACGCTGGAAGTCGCTGCTCGAGAGCACGGCGCTGAAGTTCGACCAGCGTCGGATTCGCCGGGAAGTACTGCACCGGCGTCTTGAACAGCTCGGTATCCGGCGTGAAGGCTGACCGGATCGCCCAGTAGAACGGGAACGCGATGTACACGATGATGATCACGAGCAGCAGGTAGAACGGGATGCGCTTGACGAAGCGCCTGCTGCGCCGCCGCGCGCACGGGTACGCGCACGCGCTGCGTCCGTGCTGCGGCTTCCGCGACGGTGCTCACTGCTCTTCCACCCTGATGAAGGTCACGTAGATGACGACGAAGAGCGCGATGATCAGGAAGATCGCGACGCTGATCGCGGCGCCGTAACCGACATTCCCGACCGACACGATCGTGTTCTGGTCGTAGATCGCCATCGTCTGCGTGTCGACGCGGTTGCCGAAGAAGACGTAGAAGACGTCGAAGACGCGCAGCGCGTCGAGCGTGCGGAAGATGAGCGCGACGAGGATCGCCGGCCGTAGCAGCGGCAGCGTGATCCGCCAGAACTGCACGAGTTTGCTCGCTCCGTCGACGTCCGCCGCCTCGTACAGATCGTGCGGAATCACCTGCAGGCCTGCGAGCAGGAGCGAGCGCGACGAACGGCGTCGTCTTCCAGATGTCCACCGCGCGACGCTGGCGAGCGCCGTGCTCGGCTGCGAGATCCACGCGACGGAGTGATGGAGAATGTGGAGGCGAACTCCGAGCGTCGTTGATGACGCCGAAGATGTCGTCGTACATCCACTTCCACATCTGCGCGGACGACCACGGTCGGGATCGCCCACGGCACGAGCATGACCGCGCGCATCACGCCGCGGCCCTTGAAGTTGGAGTTGACGACCAGCGCGATGATCAGGCCGAGGACGAACTCGAAGATGACGGTGATGACGCGTGAACTTCACGGTCGTCACGATCGAGTCGCGGAAGATCGTGTCGTGAATCAGCGTCCTGTAGTTCTGTAGGCCGATCCACTTGGTCGGCTCGAGCGCGAGGAACTGCTTGTCCGTGAAGCTCTGGTAGATCGTCACCCCGAGCGGGTACAGCGCCACCAGCGCGACGACCACGAGCGCGGGCGCGAGCATGATCCAGGCGAGGCTGCGTCTGCTTGCGCTGGAGCCGTCCAGATCGCCGGCGATGGCGCTGCGGCCGGCGGCCGGCGGTGGCGATGTCGTCGTAGATCTCGGGCGAGTCCATCAGAGGTCGGCAGTCAACAGCGCGGGAGGACGGGCTCGCCCGTCCTCCCGCGGACTTCTTCTACAGGTCGAACTACTTGATCAGGGGCTTCAGCTGGGCCGCGATTCCAGGAAGCACCGACGACGCCGGTGCCCCGTTCTCGATCCGGTTGATGCCCTGATAGATGATCTGCGAGCCCTGCGCGTAGTGCGTCTTCAGGAAGCTCGCGGGCCGTGTTGCACGTGCTCACCGTCGCGATCGCCGGCATCAGGTACGGGTTCGTCTTGACGACCGCCGGATCCTTTGCGACCGACGGGATCGTCGGCACGTTCGAGTTGAAGATGGCGTCGTACCGCTCGACAGCCGGGCTCGTCAGGTACCGAACCCACTCGATCGAAGCCTGCTGGTGCTTCGAGTACTTCGAGACAGCGACCTGCCAGCCGCCGACCGTCCCGACGGAGACGGCACCGTTCTCGTGCGGAAGCACGGTGACGGCGAACTTCCCGTCGACCGCCGTGCCCTTGCTCGCGGCGTAGGCGTACGGCCAGTTGCGCATGAAGGCCGCGTTGCCGTTGTCGAACGCGTTCCGGGCGTCCTCCTCCTGGTAGGAGGTCACGCCGCGAGGGGCGATCGTGCCGACCCAGCCGCGGACCATGTCGAGGATCCCGGCGGCCTTCTTGTTGTTGATCGTCACAACGCCGTTGCGGATGATGTTCCCGCCGCCGGACGACGCGATCCATTCGAGCGCGTCACAGGTGAGGCCCTCGTAGGCGTTCCCCTGCCAGACGAACCCATAGAAGTTCGGGTTGCTCGCCTGCTCGCCGGCCTGGATCTTCTTCGCCATTTCGCCGAGCTGCGGTCCAGGTCGTCGGCGGGCCCGAGTACCCGTACTTCTTCAGGAGGTCGGTCCGGTAGTAGAGGATCCCGAAGTCGCCGAACCACGGCATCGCGACGAGCTTCCCGCCGACGGTGTCGTTCTGGATGATCCCCTGTGCATGCAACTTCGCCTGCGAACCGAGGGCAGGCTTCAGGTCGACCAGAAACGGTGCGAAGGCGCCCGGCCAGACGACGTCCAGCATCGCTACATCGATCGACGACGAATGGGACGAGAACGCCCGGGCGAGCTGCGCGTACGCGGCGTCGGAGGCGACCGGGTGCGGGACCACCTTGACTTTGATGCCGGTGGCAGTCGAGAACCTCTTGGCGAGCGCGATGTCTCGTGTATGGCTCGACCCCACGGCGTTGTCGCCGATGAAGGTGATTGTCTGCCCGCCGTACTTCTTCCTGATCGCGGGCGCGTTGGGGACCGCCGGCGGGACGATCGCGGCGGCGGAGGTTAGCTGCGCCGGCTTGCTTGTTGCTGCTGTCGCAATGCTCAGCGAAACGAGCAAGGCCAGCAAAGCGACAGCCCCGGCTAGTGGAACTAGTACACGAGGTTTCACGTGACTCATTCCTTTCTCTGGACTCGGCCCGAAGGCCGCGGGGCGCAAGAGGGGGTTGGCGCGAGAATAACACCCAGCTCGACCACGCGCTTGGCGGGGGCTTTTCGGCCTCAGGCGGCGATCGAGGCGGCGGCGCGATCGGTTTCGATTCGCTGCGGCTTCGCCGGTCTACCTGGGCGCTTCACTGCGGCCGCGCCGACGACGGTCATCACGAGCGCGCTCGAGCCGCCGATGAAGAAGGCGAGTTGGGTGCCCCCCGTGTCGACGAGCCAGCCGACAAGTAGCGCTCCGAACGGCGCCAGGCCGTTCCACGCGTAGTAGTAGAGCCCGAGCACGCGGCCGCGGATGTAGTCCGGGCTCGCGAGCTGGATAGCCGTATTCGAGTTCGCGGAGAAGCTCGTGAAGAAGACGCCGCAGACGAAGAGCAGCATCCCGACGAGCGCGGTCGAATGGAGCGGCGCGATCAGAAGCTCGCAGATGCCGAAGCCGGCCGCACCCAGGAACATCACGCGCCACGTCGCCTTCGAGAGTGCGGCCGCCGACAGTGCACCGACGAGCGCGCCCGCCCCGAAGCACGCCGAGATGATCCCGAACGTACGCGGGCCGGCGTCGAGCGTCGTCTTCGCGAGGAGCGGCAGGATGATGTTGAAGTTGAAACAGACCGACGAGAAGACGACCATCATCGAGAGGATCACGAGCACCGTGCGGTTGCGCCGGGCATACGCGAAGCCCTCGCGCGTGCCGCGCCAGAGAGTCGGCCTGCGCCGGTCGAGCAGCGGAAAGAGCTCCGAGACGCGCATGAGCAGCAGGCCGGCGAGGACGGCGAGGAAGCTCAGGGAGTTGACGGCGAAGCACCAGCCGGGGCCGAAGGCGGCGATCAGCACGCCCGCGAGCGCCGGGCCGAAGATCCGCGCGGTGTTGAAGAGGCTCGAGTTGAGCGCGATCGCGTTCGGCAGCTCGTCGCGGCCGACCATCTGGAACGTGAGGTTTTGGCGCGACGGTGCGTCGAAGACGAGCGCGGTGCCGGTCAGCGCGGCGATCACGTACACCTGCCACAGCTGAACGTCGCCGAGCAATGTGATCGCGGCGAGAACCGCGGAGAAGACCATCTGCACCGACTGCGTGACGATCACGATGTGGCGGTTGTCGAACCGGTCGGTGGCGACGCCGGCAAACAGCCCCAGCAGCGTGAACGGCCCGAAGCGGCAGACGGCCAGCAAGCCGACTGCGAGCCCACGTGAGTGCGGCTCGAGTGTGACGACGAGCCAGGCGAGCGCGATGTTCTGCATCCACGTTCCGGCGACGGACGTCAGCTGGCCGCAGAAGAAGAGGCGGTAGTTGCGGTGACGTCGGAGCGACGCGAACGTCCGGTTGGACGCGAGTCTCAGCAGGCTCACGTGGTGCGAGCTTCCAGCAACTTCTCGAGCGCCGGGAGCGCCGCTTCGATCGCTTCGCGCTCCTCTTCGGTGAGGCCCTTCAGATGCTCGGCGAGCCACGCGGTGCGGCGCTTGCGAACGTTCGTCAGCACGCGGTCGCCCGCCTCGGTCAACGACAGGCCGATCCGCCGCCGGTCGGCCGCTCGCGTCCGCTCGATCAGGTTCGCCGCCTCGAGCCGCGCGATGTGCCCGGACATGCCGGGCGCCGAGATGCGTTCACGCTCGGCCAGGGCCGAGGCCGTGATCCCGGGTGTCCGCTTGATCTGGATCAGCAGCGAAACCTGCCCGCCGGTGACGCCGAGAGAGTGGATCTCGCGCCGCAGCTCGCGGGAGATTCGGAGAAGGACTGGCCGCAGCCGATTCGCCAGAGTCGCGGATTCGTTCGCCATTGAAATCATTAACCTCGTTAACTATAGCAGATTCGGCAGAGAGATCTCTATATCTGCCATACACCACCGGCGACGAGGCTGACTCGGCGGCCCTTTTGGGTGATCCCGACGGCCTCGAGGTCGTCGGTCCCGATCATCACGTCGATGTGGGTCCTCGCCTGGTTGACGCCGTAGCGCTTGCGCCCGATCGGGACGGTGCGTGTTTTCGCGAAGCCCGAGCCGAACGCCATGTGAGCGGCGGCGTTCTCGTCGAGCAAGCCGTTGTAGTAGATGAGGCCGGTCTGGCCGATGCGTGACGACGAGTCGACGAGCGCGATCTCGCCGAGCCGCTCGGCGTTCGGGATCGCTGCGAGGTAGCGCGAGAGCCAGTCGCGGTCGGAGCTGCGCTTCGCCTTCAGCCGAACGAGACGGCCGCCGCGGAACTCGCCGGCCAGATCCTCGATCACGCGACCGCCGAAGCTGCGCGGCCGTGAGCAGCGGAACGTGCCCTCGGTCGCGGCCGCGTCGGGTGAGATGAAGCACTCCTCGGTCGGCACGTTCATCGCAATCTGGCGGCCCCAGAGGTCCTTCTCGCCGCCGCCGCGCCACATCGAGAACGGTGCGATCTTGAAGCGCAGGTCGGTGCCGCGGTCGCGCACCTCGAGCTCGACGAGGTCGAGCTTCGTCAGCCGCACGGCACGCCGGCGGAGCGTTGCCAGGTGCGCGGTCCAGCCCGTGTGGCCCGGCGGGTCGGTCGGTCCGAGGCGACAGAACGAGAGGATGTCCTGCGCAAGCCGTCGTTGCGCTTTCGCCGAGTCGAGCCCGGGGAACACGCGCGCGGCCCAGTCCTCGGTCGGCCAAGCGCAGATCGTTCCGCGCAGACGGCCTTCGCGGCGGATGCGGGCCATCTCGGCGCCGGCGGCCAGTCGCTTCGCGTCCTCGGCGACGCGTTCGGGTGGCAGGCCGGCGATCACATCGAGCTCGTGCTCGCCCATCACGTGCAGGATCGCGACGTCCTCGTTGCCGAGGGCACGCATGCGTTCACGCTGCCAGGACGTTCGCTTGCCGAGCGCCGCATCGGTCGCGTGCAGGATCCGCGCGGCGTAGACGCGGGTGTCGTCGTACTCGACGTCCACGGCGTTCGCGCCGGCGCGATAGGCCGCCTCGGCGACCGCGACCGCGAGCTCACGGTGCGGGATCCCCACGTGCTCGAGGAGGGAATCGCCGCGCCGGAGGGCGAGGCAGCCACGGACGAGCATCTCGGCGTAGCGGCGGAGCTCGTCTGGCTTCATCGGCTGGGAAGGCATTTGCGGGGACCGTAATGGGTACGGTCACCTCATGCCGAATCCCCTCGACTCGCTGCGCGCTCTCGGCGAGCAACTGCGTACGCAGATCGGCGAGGAGCTCGATCTGGACGTGCTCCGCCGCCAGGAGCCCGCCCGGCCGCTCGAGGAGCTGCTCGCCGAGCTCGATTCTCTGCCTGGGCTCGAGTCGGTGAAGGAGCAGGTGCGTGCGCTCGTGGCGTTCCTGCGTGTGCAGGCGCGCCGCAAGGAAGCGGGCCTGCCCGAGGTGGCGACGACGCAGCATCTGGTCTTCCTCGGCAACCCGGGCACCGGCAAGACAACCGTGGCAAGGCTGCTCGCGCAGATGTATCGGTCGATGGGGTTGCTCACACGCGGCCAGCTCGTCGAGGTCGACCGTGCGGGTCTCGTCGGGCAGTACGTCGGGCTGACGGCGATCAAGACCGAGCGCGTGGTGCGCAAGGCACTCGACGGCGTTCTCTTCGTCGACGAGGCATACGCGCTTGCGCGTGAGGGCGAGCACCTCGACTTCGGCGACGAGGCGATCGAGACGTTGCTGAAGCGCATGGAGGACAACCGCCACCGGCTCGTCGTGATCGTCGCGGGCTACCCGCGCCTGATGCGCCGCTTCCTCGAGTCGAACCCCGGTCTGCGCTCTCGCTTCTCCCGCGAGATCGAGTTTCCGGACTACTCCACCGAGGAGCTGGTCGAGATCTTCGGCCGCTTCGCCTCGGAGGCGCAGTACACGATCGGGGAGGGGACGCCCGAGACCTTGCGATCGATCTTCGCGGGCGCCGGGCGCGACGACTCGTTCGGCAACGCGCGGTTCGCGCGAACGCTCTTCGAGCAGGCGCTGAACGCACAGGCGCTCCGGCTCGGAGAGGGCGACGTCGACCGTCTCACGCACGATGAGTTGAAGTGCCTGCTGCCGCCGGATCTGCTCGCCGGCGCCCGGGCCCTCGGCGAGTCGCCGCCCCCGCCCCGCACCCCCTGGTTCGGCCGCAGGCGCTGACCGCTCCACCGCCATCGGCCGCGCCCCGACCGGCCGTGTCCGGCGCAGCCGCGTCCGGTGCCAGGCACCGTTACGGGAGCGTGACAAGTTGTCCACGGAGGCAGGTATCCACGCTCGCGAAACGGCATCAGTCCACGCGAATCGGCGGCGGGACAGGTCGAATCCGGCCGCGTCGGTCGGCCGCCACGGCCGGTGCCAGGCACCGTTACCGGAGGGTGACAACTCGCCCACAACCCGCGTCTCGCACGGTCGCCTCGGGCGCGAATCGAGAGCTCGCGGGCGCGCCGGCAGCTAGACCCGCGCGAGCGCTTCGACCACTCGCGGGTCGAACTGTGTGCCTGCGCACCGCTCGAGCTCGGCGATTGCTTCGGCCGGCGTGCGCGCGGCCCGATAGGGCCGGTCGGTCGTCATGGCGCTGAAGGCGTCGCACGCGCAGACGATCCGCGCGACGAGGGGCGTCGCTTCACCAACGAGCCCATCCGGGTAGCCGCCGCCGTCCCAGTGCTCGTGGCACGAACGCACGAGCCGGCCGATGTGACCGAGAAGCCCGCCGACCTGCTCGAGCATCCGCTCGCCTTCGATCGTGTGCGTCTCGATCACCGCTCGCTCGTCGGCGTCGAGCTTGCCCGGCTTGTTGATGATCTCGGCAGGAATGCGGATCTTGCCGACGTCGTGCAGGAGCGCGACGAACTCCGCGTCGCGCCGATCGGACGGCGTAAGCGCAAGCTCGTCGCAGACTGAGAGCACCAGGTCGACAACGTGGCGGCTGTGGCTTCCGGTGTACGCATCGTCTGCCTCGACGACATCGCCAAGCAGCAGAGCGGTCCCGCGATACGCGTCGCTCAACTCGAGCGCGTGGTCGATCCGCCGCTGGCGCTCGCGACCGAAGTAGCGCAGGAGGCCGACGAGCGGCAGGACGAGCACGACGAGCTCGGGCCGGGTGTGCGTTGCGAGCGCGAGGACGAGCCCGATCGGTGCGAGCGCAGCGTCGACGACGAAGACGAGGCCGACGAACCCGAGCAACGTTCGCAGCGGGACCCGGTTGGCAATCACGTTCACACCCGCGTTGCCGAAGTCGAAGGCGAACTGCGCGAGCAGCGCCGCGACGTAGATCGGCCACGCCGCGAGTCGCAGTGGCAGCCCGCCCGCCAGAGCGATGACCAGAACCGGGCCGAAGGCATGCGCCGCGCTGAGAAACAGCGGAAAGATCCGAGTTGGATCGCGCAGCGGAGCAGGCCGGTCGCCGACCGTGCGCAGAACGAGGCCCGCGGCAACAGCGATCGGGACGAGGCCGATCGGGAGCGCGAAGAGCATCGGCACGAGTACGAGCTGCGTCGGGACTGCGGAGCCGGTTCCGATCTCGAATTCGACCCGTGAGACGACCGCGTAGAGTACGACGAAGAGGACGAGCAGGTGCGGTCGCAGGCTCGGCCCGCCGTGCACGAACTCGGCCGTCGCGACGAACGCCGCACCCGCGGCGAGCCCCGCGACCGTGAAGGTCAGGCGCGCGTGGAGCGCGAGCCGGGTCTGCTCGTACCGCGTCCGCGCGTCGCGCACGAGCTCGTCAGCAACGGCGATTTCGAGGCCGTGCTCAGCTTGCGGCGCCGCGGTCGTCGTCACGACTGTCGACATCGGCACAAACGAAACGCCGAGATTCACTCGGACGAGGGATCAGCAACCGGCGGGTCCCACCCCATCGGGTGATGGCGCCTTCCCCGGGCTGGATGACGATGAGCACCTATAGCGGCGACACCGGGAGGGCACGACATGCGGCGGGTTGTTCTCATCATTTTTGCGGCGGCGATGGTCGCCTTGTCGGCGACGGCAGCGTCTGCGCGCGCCGATCTGCTGCCGGGCCTGCTTGGCGGAAATTGCGGCGCCACCGCGCCTGTCTTTGCGCCCTGGGGCGACCGGTCGGGCTACTACTTCGCGCGGAACGGGGGATTCGAGTCGGGCTCCACAGGCTGGACGCTCACGGGCGGCGCCGCAGTGGTCTCCGGCGACGAGCCCTGGAACCTCTCTGGCGGCGGCTCTCACTCGGTTCTCGTCCCGGCCGGAGGCAGCGCTTCGATCAACGTCTGTTACGGGCTGACCTACCCGGCGATTCGATTCCTCGTCGTCGGCCACGGCGGGCCTGCGACCGTGCACGTTCGCGTGGTCGCGCACGGGCTGCTCGGCGTGCTTGCGGTGCTCGACGGCGGAACGTTCACGGCCGGCAATGGCTGGGCTCCCTCGCCGAAGCTGTCGACCCTGCTCAGTGCGCTCGGCGCGCCACTCGGCGCCAAGTCGCTCGAGCTTCAACTCACCGTCGAGAGCGGCAGCGCCAACTTCGACGACCTGTTCGTCGATCCGTTCCTCTCGAAGTCCTGAGCGCGTAGCCCCGCGATACGCTCCGCTGCGTGGAGCCGCTCAATGTCTGGGACTACGAGCGGCTCGCAGCGGAGCGACTCGAGGCCGGGGCGCACGGGTACTACGCGGGCGGCGCCGGCGACGAGGTGACGCTGCGCGACAACGTCGATGCGTACCGTCGCTGGATTCTCCTCGGTGCGATCGTCCTCACAATCGACGCTCCGGTGCGCGGAATCGGGAACGCGACCTTCGAACGGCGTTCGCCGTGCCGCCCGACCTGACGGTCGTATCGGTCGGCCGCGGCGGCGTCGCCGCGACGATCGATGCGCTGCCAGAGGTCGTCGAGGCGGTCGACGGGCGAGTCGAGGTGCTCGTCGACGGGGGCATCCGCCGCGGCGGCGACGTCGTCAAGGCGCTTGCGCTCGGCGCGCGTGCGGTGCTCGCCGGGCGCGCGCCGCTCTGGGGCCTCGCCGCCGACGGCGAACCGGGTGCACGCCATGTGCTCGAGCTCCTTCATGAGGAGATCCGTCTCTCACTCCAGCTCGTCGGCTGCGCCGGCGCGCGCGACGTGACGCGGCGGCACATCGCCCGCCGAGTGGCCTAGCGACGGAATCCGCGCGCGCGACTACCCTGAGCGGTGTGAAGGGCGTCGCCGTCATCGCCGTGGCCGTCGCCGCCCTCGCCACTACTCCCGCGCCCGCGCCTGCCGACTCGCCGCCGGGCTGCGGGCTACCGGCGAAGACACCACTCTGGGTCGACTACGCCGGGCACAGCGCGCCGATCATCCCGAAGCCCGGAATGATCCTCGCGCTCTCGTCCGGCACTGAGATCCCCGCTGAGGCGCGCAAGGCCGGAGCAGCGACGATCTTCTTCGACCTGCATCTGAATGACCGCGTCGGCACCACGTCTGCTCCGGCCGACCCGGCCACCATCGCCGGCCGAGCGCAGAAGGAGTTCGAGTTCGCTCAGCAGGTGACCGGGTGCGCGACGCCGCTGATCGCCGAGAACGAGCTGTTCGGCGCGCAAACGGTGACGCCGTGGAGCATCACGAACGCGCAATACCGCGCCAACGTGCTCAGCCTGCTGCGCGCACTCGACGCGCTCGGAGCAACGACGGCGCTCACGATCGCGAACCCGCCGTACACCGGTGGCGACGCAGCCGAGTGGTGGCGGCAAGCGGCCCAGGCGTCGATCCTCGTGCGCCAGGTCTACTTCACCTCGCCGGGCCCGAAGGCGCTCTTCGCGATGGGGCCGGAACGAGCCAGCCGCGCGATGCGCAACGGACTGCGCGGGCTCGTCACCCACTTCGGCGCGATCGGGATCCCAGCCGGCCGCGTCGCACTCGAGTTGCAGTTCCAGTCGGCGCCCGGGCAGGGAGGCCGGCAAGGGCTGCAGCCGAAGTCGGCCTGGCTGGAGATCGTGAAGCTCGAAGCGTTCGCCGCGAGACAGGTTGCTGCCGAGACACACATCGAGGGCGTGTGGTCATGGGGTTGGCCGAGCTTCTCGGTCGCCGGCAACGACCCCGACAAGCCGGCCGCTGCGTGCGTCTACCTCTGGGCGCGCGACCCCGCGCTCTGCGACGGGCCGCAACTCGCTGGCGCCGGCTTCGACGCATCGCGCGGCTGAGGGGCAGATCGTGCTGCCGGCCGGCGTCCGCTGCACGCTCGGTCGGCAGCGGATCACGAAGGATGAGGTCGCGCGCACGGCCGCGATCACCGGCGACCGCGAGTCGGCAGCAAGCGCTCTGCTCGAGCGCGCCGTGTTGCACGCCCAGGGCGGCGTCGACCCGCAGACCGTGCTTGCGGCCGAGCGCTGGATCGTCCGTGACCGCTTCGGAGGCAGTGTCGCGCGCTACCACGGTGCGCTCGCCGGATGCGCATGTGACGCTTGCCGATGCGCGGGCGATCATCGCCGACCGCCTTGCCCGCGGGATCGTGCAGGAGCGCTTCCGTCCGGCCGCACCGTCGGCGACGGAGATCGCTGCCTTCCTCTCCACCTATGCCGCCACGAACGTCCGGCTCGTCTCGGTCGACCCGGAGGCGCCGTGGCTCGGAGACGCGGTGCGCGGATTCGCTGTGCAGACGATCGCGCCCGATCAGGTCTTCACGCTGGCCGCCGGCCGGCGATCGCGCATCGACACGGTCGACGGGCGGTTCGCCGTGCAGCCCCTCGGGCCGTCGCTTCCACTGCTCGCGCTCCCAACGGCCCAGAGCGCACGACGTCGCCCGGGGCGTGCTCGGGCGGTTTGCGAAAGACAGCGTCTACCAGGGCTGGCTCAGAGCGCAGGAGAGCGCGCTGCTTGCACAGGCCGTCTGCGCGCGCGACGATCTGCCCGTGAAGGGAGACGTCGACCTGACGGCCTACCTGCCGTTTCTCGGCGGCTGAGCACGGTGCCCGGCAATCGCAGGCACGATTCGGCGGTGTCGTCCCGGGGTCGGACCATGCAGGCGGGCGCTGCCGTGTGCGTCCTCGTTGCCGCATTGGCAGCTGCGGGGACGTCGCGGTCGGCGAGCCCGCCGAGGATCACGGTCATCGGCGACTCGATCATGTCCGGCGTCGATTGGAACGCGACGCCGTCGGCGATCCTCAGACAGGGGCTCGACGTGCAGATGGAGGTCGGGATCTGTCGCCGGATCGAGGGGGAAAGCTGCCCGTTCGACGGAGGCGAGGTGCCGACGCTTGTCGACCTCGTGCCCGAGCTCGGCTCGAGCATCGCGAAGACCGTGGTCGTCGAGGTCGGCTACAACGATCCCGCGGACGTGTTCGCAGGCGAGGTGGACGACGCGCTGCAGGTGCTCTTCCAGGCCGGCGTCACCCGTGTGCTCTGGGTGAACATGCGCGAGGCGCAGGGGCAGTATCCCGCGATGAACGCCGAGCTCGTCGCCGCCGCCGAGCGGTACCCGCAGGTGACGGTGATCGACTGGAACTCCTACTCGAACGGCCATCCTGACTGGTTCCAGACCGATGGGATGCACCTGCTCGAGAGTGGCGGCGAGGGTCTTGCGACGCTGCTCCACGACGCGGTCACGCAGCTCGTGCTGACGCCTGCGGCACCGGTGCCGCTCTTTCCGGTCCCTGCGCCGGTCGCGCCACCGCTCGTGCTGCCGGCGAGCGTGCTCCCGAGCGCGCGCGTCGGGAGGTACTACGCCGCTCGCCTGCCCGCCGCTGGAGGCACGGCTCCATACCGCTGGCGGGTGACTTCCGGGCCGCTGCCGCGCGGGTTGCACCTGCTCGCCGACGGGACGCTCGCGGGAACGCCGCGCCGCGCGGGTCGCCTCGCTCTGACGTTCCGAGCGACCGATGCGCTCGGCCAGATCGCAACGCGCGACGTGGTCCTGGTCGTCGCGGCGCGCCCCTCGACACGCGCGGTGATCGGCGGCTAGTGATGAGATCGCCTCGCCCGTCGTCGCTTGTCAGGGCAACCGACATCGACGTACTGCCGCCCGACCGGATCGTCGAACGACGCGACGACTATCTGCTCATTCGCTCGCCGACGAATCCGGCGCACTACTGGGGCAATCTGCTGCTCTTCGACGAGCCGCCGGCCGAAGGTGACAGGGTTCGCTGGGAGCAGCTGTTCGCAGCGTGAGTTCGGCGCCGACGAGCGCGTCCGGCACCGCACGTTCGCGTGGGACCGAACCGACGGAGCGTTCGGTCGCGCGCGCGAGGAGTTCGAGCGGTCGGGTTACGACGTCGACGAGAGCATCGGACTCGTCGCGCGGCTCGAGGAGCTCGGCGACCATCCGCGCGCGAATCGCGAGGTCGACGTTCGCGCCCTCGATCCGGCGCACGGGGCTGATGCCGAGCTCTGGAACGGAGTGCTCGAGCTGCAGAGTCGCCGGTCGCGAGGAAGGCCACGACGAGGCGGGCTATCGCGTGTTCGCGCGCGCCCGCCTCAGCCGACCGCCGTCGGTATTTCATGGCCGGTCGTGGCGCGTGGTACGTCGCGCTCGATCCCGCGAGCGGAGCGGTCGCGGCGAGCTGTGGCATCGTCGTCACCGACGGCCGCGCCCGTTACCAAGCGGTCGACACCGCCCTCGAGTACCGGCGTCGCGGCATCTGCTCGCGCCTCGTCGTCGACGTCGCGCGACACTCAGCCGGCACGCACGGCGCGGAGCGCTTCGTGATCGTCGCCGACGCCGGCTATCACGCACTCGGGCTGTACCAGTCGCTCGGCTTCGCGCGCGCAGAGCACGTCGTGGGCGTCTGCCGCTGGCAGCGCGACTCCGCCTGACCCGTTACGCGACCGCTTCGGAGTCCGGATCGATCTCGTCCGCGTGGCGGCGCAGCTCTTCTGCCTCGGCCTGCTGCGTGCGCGCGTGCGCGGCCTGTTCCTCGGCCTCGAGGCGTGCCTGCTCCGCCTTGCGTGACACGGCATCGGCCCGTTCCCGGTGCTCGCTGGCCTCGACACGGTTCGCCTCGAGTTGCTTCGCACGTGCGCGCTGCGAAGCGAATGCGATCAGGGCGATCGCGACGACGGCGACGATCACGATGACGACGATCAGGGTTGTGCTCATGTGCTCCTCCTCGTAGCTTGACGAGGGTGGTTGTCCCACCGGCGCGGCTCAGCAAACGTGGGCAGCGTCCCGACGCCTCGATCCGTCCTCGCGACTGCCATAGGCTTGGCCGATGCTGATCTGCCACGCCTGCCAGCAGGAGAATCCGGAAGGCGCCCGCTTTTGCCTGGCATGTGGGACCACGCTCGACGTCGGGAGCCGGCCGGGCGACGAGCGGCGCGTCGTCACCGTGATCTTCGTCGACCTGGTCGGCTTCACAGCTCGAGCAGAGCGGCTCGACCCGGAAGACGTGTTGGCGGTGCTTGCGCCCTACCACGAGCGTGTGCGACGCGAGATCGAGTCGTTCGGGGGTGTCGTCGAGAAGTTCATCGGCGACGCGGTGATGGGCCTCTTCGGCGCTCCCCATGCGTACGGCGACGACGCGGAACGTGCAGTGCGCGCAGGCCTCGTCGTTCGCGACAGCGTCAGCGAGCTGGCGAGCGGAGACCTGCAGATTCGCATCGCGGTCAACACCGGCGACGCCGTCGTGTCGCTCGGCGCACGCCCCGCACTCGGAGAGTCGATGGTCACCGGCGATGTCGTGAACACGGCTTCACGCCTGCAGGCGGCGGCACCCGTGAACGGCATCGTCGTCGGCGAGGAGACCTATCTCGAGACGAGAGACGTGATCGCCTACGAGTCGACCGAAGCGGTGGTCGCGAAAGGGAAGGAGCATCCGGTCAAGGCGTGGATCGCACTGCGCGCGTTGACCGAAGCGGGCGAGCGACCGCTCTCCACTTCGGTGGTCGTCGGCCGCGCCCGCGAGACCGCGATCCTTCGCGCTCTCTGGGAGCGCACCGATGCCGATCGGCTGCCACACCTCGTCTCGATCTTCGGGCCGGCCGGGGTCGGCAAGTCGACGGTCGCCGCGCAGTTCGGTCGGATTGCGGCAGAGGGTGGGGCGCGAGTGGTGCGCGGCCGTTCGCTCCCCTATCGGGAGAGCGGCCCATACGGCACGGTCGCGACGCATGTGATGCAGCTGTGCGGGGTCTTCGAGAGTGATGCCGCACCCGTTATCGCCGACAAGCTGCGCAAGCGCGTGGCCGAGCTGTTCGCGACGGCCGACGCCGATCCCGATCTCATCACAGGCCATCTCGGCGCGATCGTCGGGGTCGACACCGGGAACGACGCGGCCGACCGCGAGGCCCTCTTCGACTCGACGTGGCAGTTCTTCGAAGCGGTCGCCCGCGAGCGGCCGACGATCCTCGTGTTCGAAGACATTCACTGGGCGAACTCGAGCATGCTCGACCTGATCGAGACTCTTGCGACGCGCATTCGCGGGCTGCCGATGCTGTTCGTCACGCTTTCGCGTCCCGAGCTGCTCGACACGCGGACAGACTGGGGCGCCGGGCTCTCGGGCTACACGGCACTGACGCTCGGGCCGCTCAGCGAGCAGCACGCGCGGGAGCTCGCCGTCCGCCGCCTCGGCGAGAGCGAGCGCGTGAACGACGTCGTCCGCGTCGCCGAGGGGAACCCCCTTTTCATCGAGCAGCTCGTTGCGACGATCGACGAGACTGCCTCGGGGACGCTTCCGACCAGCGTCCGTGGCCTCGTCGCCGCTCGCCTGGACGCTCTGCCACGACCGGAGCGAACGTTGCTGCTCGACGCTGCTGTCGGCGGCAAGGTGTTCTGGCACGGAGCGCTCGTCGCGATGAATCCCGACAACGCCGACCTGCCCCGTCTGCTCGAGGAGCTCGAGCGCCGCGATCTCGTCCGCCGTGAGGCACCGTCGATCATCGAAGGGCAACGGCAGTTCGCCTTCACGCACGTCCTCATCCGCGACGTCGCCTACGAGCTCCTGCCCCGTGCGGACCGCGCGCGCCGCCACCGGCTTGTTGCCGAGTTCTTCGAGAGCTCCACCGGGGTGTCAGGTGAGGCGATCGGCGCGCTCGCGCGGCACTGGCGGGATGCAGGTGACTTCACCCGGGCGGTCGCGCAACTCGTGCGGGCTGCGGAGCAGGCCGAGCGCGGCTGGGCCAAGGCTCACGCTGCACTTCTCTATCGCGAGGCGCTCGAGCTCGTCCCGCCCGATGACACCGAGCAGCTGAGCATGCTTCGGCGCCGCCTCGCACTCGCGAACGCGGCGTCCTTTCACGTGCACGACGTCAGACGGGCGGGAAGTCCGCCGGCGTGACGTCACCGGCGATCTCGTCGATCCAGTCGATCTTGTGCTGCCCGAGCCGCGTCGAGTGCTCCATCACCATCTCGACGCTCGGCGCCTCGTACACGCAGTACGTCCGGACCTTCCCCGTTTCCTCGTCGACGATCACGTGGCTGAGCTCCCACGTGACCTGAGGTAAGTCGGTCTCGATGATCTGCCTCGACCGTCTGCCCACCGTCGGCATCTCCGGCTCGACGACGTCGAACGTGCGGGAGATGATGTACCTCGGCATTCGCGAATACTAACCTAGTGGCTCTGAGAAAATGACCGCCGATCACGACATCAGCCTCGAGGAGCTGCAGCTTGCTGCGCGGAACCACGGCATGCCGCTCGAGGTGCTTCGCGAGCCCCTCACACCGATCGGTCTTCATTACCTGTTGATCCACTACGACATCCCGCAGGTGGACCCGCAGACGTGGCGGCTCGTCGTGGACGGGCACGTTGCGACCGAGCTCTCGTTCGATCTGGAGACACTCCGCGGGCTTCCGTCCCACGAGGTCGTCGCGACGATGGAGTGCGCCGGCAACGGGCGTGTGCGCCTCGAGCCGCGGCCGATCAGCCAGCCGTGGCTGCTCGAGGCCGTCGGTACCGGCCGCTGGGGTGGCGTGCGGCTCGCTGACGTGCTTGAACGAGCGGGCGTCGGGGAGCAGGTGATCGAGGTGCTCTTCAGCGGCCTCGACCGCGGAGTGGAGAACGGCGAGGAGCAGTTCTTCCAGCGCAGTCTCACGCTGGCAGACGCGCTCCAGCCCGACGTGCTGCTCGCCTACGACCTGAACGGCATCCCGCTGCCGCCGCAGCACGGTTTTCCGCTGCGGTTGCTCGTGCCGGGCTGGTACGGGATGACGAACGTGAAGTGGCTGACGCGGATCACGCTGCTCACCGAGCCATTCACGGGCTACCAGCAGGCGCGTGGCTACCGGCTGCGGCAGACCGACGACGAGGCGGGCGAGCCGCTCTCGCGCATCTATCCGCGGGCATTGATGGTCCCGCCGGGCATCCCCGAGTTCATGACACGCGAGCGAACGGTGCCTGCGGGAACCTGGACGATCGAGGGTCGCGCCTGGTCGGGTCACGCGCCCGTGGCCTCGGTCGAGGTCAGTACCGACGACGGCGCGACGTGGCTTCCTGCACGGCTCGACGCTCCCGATCTCGGACGCTGGGCGTGGCGGCGCTGGACGTACGACTGGGACGCGGGCGCGACCGGTCGGCATGTGCTCTGCTGCCGCGCGCGTGACGAGGCCGGCAACGAGCAGCCGCTCTCGCCGACGTGGAACGTCGGCGGCTACGCGAACAACGAGGTTCAGCGCATCGTCGTCACGGTCGAGTGATTCTCGGCCCGGGCAGGGGTTGGGCTCTGCGCCGGGCCGAGTCGACACTCAGCTCGGATCGATGTTGTGGTTCAGGTGGAAGACGTTCTCGGGGTCGTAGCGTCGTTTCACGTCGAGCAACCGGTCGTAGTTCGGCCCGTAAGCGGCCCGAATCGCGTCGCCGAGCTGGTCGTCGCCGAGATAGTTGAGCCACCGG
Organism: uncultured Thermoleophilia bacterium; assembly: GCA_963817765.1. Classification (GTDB taxonomy): domain Bacteria; phylum Actinomycetota; class Thermoleophilia; order Gaiellales; family Gaiellaceae; genus PALSA-600. The sequence continues at coordinate 143,528 of CAWFPX010000013.1, forward strand.
GCCTCGTCGAGATACGGGCCGAGGGCGGCATGCGTCTCGCGTGTCCAGGCGATGTTCTCGTCCGTTGCCGCAGGATCCAGCCAGACCGACGGGAGCAGGAGGTTCCAGCCCTCCGCGCGGTGCGGAACGGCGGTGTCCTGCACGCCGACGCGGGTCACGGCGCCGTGGAAGTGCTCGAGCAGGATCGCGCTCATGGGCGACGGCACGGACGCAAAGCGCTCGACCATCGTGTCGAGCAGGCCGTCCGGGAGCCCTCGCGTGAAGCTCGACAGCCAGTAGTTCAGCGACCCGGTCGGGTACCCGGCGTCCAGCAGCGTATTCATGACGGGGTACGGCATCGGCCCGACCTCGACCACCAGCGGTGAGCCCCACGACTTGAACGGCGCGAGGTCCTGCTCGGCCTGCTCCGGGTCGCCCGTGTGGAAGACGACCATCCCCGAGAGCTTCGCGCCGGATCCGTCAGGTGCATGGACGAGCGCGCAGAACACGGTGAGATCGTCCGGACAATCGGCGACCGCGTCGCGGTAGAAGCGGAGCAAGTCCGGGGCCGCCTCGATCGGGTGCGCGATCAGCCCGCCCGTCACCATCGCGAGCGGATGGAGGCGGTAGGTGAGCGAAGCTGCGATGCCGAAGTTCCCGCCGCCGCCGCGCAGCGCCCAGAAGAGATCCGGGTCCGAGGCCTCCGTCACCTCGACCACCTCGCCGTCTGCGTTCACGAGCTCTACAGCGAGCAGGTTGTCGGCCGCGAGGCCGTGCTTTGCCATCAACCAGCCGAGGCCGCCGCCGAGGGTGAGCCCTGCGATGCCCGTTGTCGAGATCGCGCCGCCGGTGACAGCGAGCCCGTGCTCGGCCGTTGCAGCGTTGAGCTCCGTCCAGAGGAGACCGCCCTCGGCACGCGCGGTGCGCGCGTCCGGATCGACTGTCACCCCTTTCATCTCTGCGAGATCGATCATCACCGCGTCGTCGGCCACTGCACGCCCGGCCACGTTGTGGCCGCCTCCGCGCACGGAGATGTCGAGTCCTGCCGCGCGTGCGAAACGCACACCCGCGGCTATATCGGCTGCGCTTCGGCAGCGAATGATCACCGCCGGGTTTCGGTCGATCAGTCCATTGTGAACCCGCCGCGCAGCTGCGTAGGCGTCATCCCCCGGGCTAAGCACCCGCCCGGAGACTCGGCCCGCAAGGTCGTCGAGCAGCGCGGAGTCAGGAGTCACGGTCATGTTTCCCTCCTCTTTTCTCGGACATGACGCCGGTCGCTGGAACAATCTTCCGACTTGCCGGCAAAGTCAACGGTCGAGATCGATGGGAGGCGCGTCTGCCGTGGTGACGATCGAGGATGTCCGCTCGCTCGCGCAGAGCCTGCCGCGGACGACAGAGGCCCTCGTCCGGGGCCGCGTGAAGTTCCGCGTCGGCCGGATCGTCTACATCGCCTTCTCGCACGACGAGACCCTGATGGGGTTCGCGTTTCCGAAGGAGGAGCGCGAGTGGCTTGTCGGGACGGAGCCGCACAAGTTCCTCATGCCGCGTCAGTCCGACCTCCGTTACAACTGGGTGGTGGTACGGCTCGCGGAGATCGACCTCCCGGAGATGCGCGAGCTCGTCTTCGATGCCTGGCGGATGGTCGTTCCGAAGAGCATCGCCGCGGCGCATCCACTCGCACGGTTGCCTGAGCTGCAGTGGGAGGAATGATTTCTGCGCCGGTGCGGCGTCTACACCGAAGACACAGCAAACTGGGGGCACGATGCAGGAGCGCGAGGTAGGAACGCAGGCGAGAACGGTCATTCTCGGCGCGACGCTCGGCGTCGCTGCGGTGGCATGGGTGGTCGCGCTTCGGCAGATGAGCGGCATGGACATGGGCGGTGCGACCCAGCTCGGCTCGCTCGGAGCCTTCATGGCGCTCTGGGTGCCGATGATGGCCGCGATGATGCTGCCTGGCGCGGTTCCCGCGGTCTCGCGGTTCGTTCGCGCGAGCGGCCGCGCGCTCGCGGCACCGGCCTTTGCCGGCGCCTACCTCGCCGTGTGGTCGGTTGTCGGCCTCGCCGTGTACGCGCTGTACCAGCCGCACGGGACTGCCGCCGCCGGTGCATTGACGATCGCGGCCGGACTGTACGAGCTCACGCCGCTGAAGCGAGAGTGCCGGCGACGGTGTCAATCGGATGTTCGCTCCGGCTCGCAATTCGGCCTCTACTGCGTTGGTTCCAGCATCGGGCTGATGGTGTTGCTGGTGGCGCTCGGCGTGATGAGCATCGCATGGATGTTCGTCGTCGCAGCCGTCGTCATCGCGCAGAAGCTCTTGCCGTTGCGCGTTGCCGTCGATGTGCCGCTCGCGCTCGCGATTGTCGCCCTCGGAGCGCTCGTCGTGATCGCGCCGTCGTTCGTGCCCGGCCTCGTCGTCCCGATGTGAGCCGTCTTACCGGCGAAGGTACGCGTCGGAACCGTCGAGCCAATCCTGGCGCGGCGGGCAGAAGATGTCGACGTCCAGGGTCGTCTCGAGGGCTTCCGCCTTGTGCGGAAGGTGCGAAGGGATGTGCAACACCTCGCCGGCCGCGACGTCGACGACTTCGGACTCGTCGTCGCCGAGCCAGAAGCGTAGGACCCCTTCGAGGATCCAGGTCAGCTGCTCGTTCTCGTGCGAGTGACGAGGAACGATGCAGCCCTTCTCGAGATAGACGTGCGCCAGCATCATCCGGTCGGTCGAGATCAGCCGCCGTCCGAGCTGCTCGCTGAGTTGTTCCTTCGGCAGGTCGTCCCAGCGGTAGTGCATTGCCCGAGGCGCGTTCACAGCAGCGCTCCGAGCCGTTCGATCCCGTCGTCGATCTGCGTGATGTCGACCATGCTGAACGAGAGCCGCACGGTGTCGGCGCCGCGGCCGTCCGCGAAGAACAATGTACCCGGCACGATGCCGATGCCCCGCTCGACCGCACGCCGTGCGAGCTCAACGGAGTCCGCGCCGTCGGGCAGTGTCAACCAGGAGAAGAAGCCGCCGCGTGGACGCGTCCAGTGGGCGTCCCCCGGCATCGAATGCTCGAGCGCAGCGAGCAGGCGCTCGCACTTGCCCTCGTACAGCGCACGCGAGCGAATCACCTGTTCATCCATCCAGCCACGTCGAACCGACTCCTCGAAGATCCGCTGCCCCAGCGCGCCTGCGCACTGGTCGGTGTTCTGCTTCGCGGAGACGAGCCGCGCGGAGATGTCGGCCGGCCCGACGGCCCAGCCGAGCCGGACGCCGGGGAAGAGCGTCTTCGACGTCGTGCCGACCTGCACGACGACGTCCGGCGCGAGGCTCCACAGGCTCGGGACGGTCTCCTCGGAGAAGCCGAGCTCGCGGTAGGCCACGTCCTCGACGATCAGGAACCCATACCGGCGCGCGAGCTCGACGAGCAACGTGCGGCGCTCGAGCCCGAGGCTGACTCCGGCCGGGTTCTGGTGGTCGGGAATCGTGTACAGGAGCTTCGGGCGCAGCCCGCCTTGAAGACGCTGCTCCAGGTCGCCGACATCGAGACCGTGCTCATCCAGCGAAACGGCGAGGAGCGTCGCCTCGAAGCTTCGAAACGCCTGGATCGCGCCGAGGTAGGTCGGGCCTTCGACGACGACGAGGTCGCCGGGGTCGAGGAACGTCTTGGTGATCAGCTCGAGCGCCTCGATCGAGCCGCTCGTGATCAGCAGCTCGTCAGCGCCGGGGCGGCGACCCTGCAGCGCCTCGAGCCTCCCGGCGAGGGCGTCGAGCGGGCCCGGCAGGCCGCGCGTGGGCGCGTACTGGAACGCCGTCGCCTCGGCCGAGTCGGCGAACTCCCTGAACAGCGTCGCGACGCGCTCACGCGGAAACGTCTCCGGATCGGGGAAACCGCCTGCGAATGAGATCAGGTCGGGCAGCCCGAGCAGCGCGAGGACCGAGGCGATTCCGTCGCCGGCCTCACCCCGCGCCCGCGCCGCAAGGAGAAGGTCCCACTGTCCGAGCTGGGGCGTCACGGCCATCGTCGCCATCCTAGAGCTCAATCATCCGGACGGGCATCACGGAGGAGATGATCGTCGCGACCGAGGACTATCCGGACACCCAACCCTGGACGTTCACGGGCGACACGATCCGGCGCGTCGCGGTCGACGTCAGCGGCGAGCCCTCGATCTTCGGCCCGCGCGAAGGAGGTTTGCAGACGGGGCGCTCAGGGGTATAGCGTCGTCACATCAGGCCTATGAGCGTCTCGTTTTCACCGAGGCGGCCGGCCGTAATCGCACTCGCCGCCGCAACGTGCGTTGTTCTCGGAGTCGCCTCCGGCGCCGGCAGCGCGCCCCTGAGCGTCGCGCCGGGCGGGCCGGGAACGTTGTCGCATTTCGACCTTGCGCGGAAGGACTGTCTCGGCACCGCCCGCAACACGACCTCGAAGGTCTGGTTCACGGTCGCAGGCGGCGTCCTAAGTGACGTCTACTACCCGACGGTCGACAACACGAACGTCGAGACCCTGCAGTACGTCGTCACCGACGGCTCGACGTTCACGGATCTCCAGACGAGGGATATGACCTCGACGGTTCGGGCGTTGGACGACAGTGGAATGACCTGCGAGGTGACGAGCACGCCTGCCAGTGGCCTCTACCGGATCGTCACCGACTACGCGGTCGATCCGCACTCGAACGCGCTGCTGATGAAGGTTGCGTTCAAGGTCGACAAGAAGGTGAAGAAGTCGGGCGTCCTGCGCCTCTACCTCCGCTTCGACCCGACAGTGAACGGCAACGGCGGCGGGGGAGCGGGGAACGGCGGCGCCGACTCGGCGACGACAGACAACTCGACCGGCCACTCGATCCTCGTCGCCTCCGACCCGAACACTGTGACGAACGCGGTCAACCGCGACTACGCCCAACCGGTCTATGCCGCACTCGACGCGCCCTTCGCCGAGACGACGAACGGCTTCGCCGGGACCGACAGCGACGGGCTGACGCAGCTCGACGCCTCGCACGCGCTGACCACGTCGTACACGACGGCGAGCGACGGCAACGTCGTTCAAACCGGGCGCGTCACGGGTGGGAAGAAGGATGGTGGCGACCTCGACTTCACCGTCGCGCTCGGCTTCGGCGCGAGCCAGTCGGAGGCTGTGCAGACCGCGGAAGGCGCAGTGAAGGACACCTTCGAGCAGGGCGCTCGCCGACTCGAAGAAGGGTTGGAGCGCGTACGACAAGGGCCTCAACCCGCCGCCGAAGAAGCTGCCCGGGATCAAGCAGAAGCGGGTCGACGCCCTGCAGGACGCCTACTACGTGAACGCGAACGTGCTGAAGGCGTCCGAGGACAAGACCTTCCCGGGCGCGATCGTCGCCAGCATGACCTCGCCGTGGGGCCAGGCGACCTCTGCGGGCGACCCGAGCAACACGTACTTCGGCTCCTATCGCGAGGTCTTCGCACGCGATCTCTACGAGATTTGGACGGGCCTGATGGCCGACGGCGATCTCGCGACGGCGCGCGACGCGACCCTGTTCCTCTTCGAGCGGCAGCAGCAAGCGGACGGGTCGATGCCGCGCAACAGCCTCGTCAACGGGAAGACGGCGCCCGACTCGTTCGGCACGCAGCTCGACGAGACGTCGTACCCGATCCTGATGGCCGACGAGCTGCATCTCACCGACGCCACGCTGTACACCGACCACATCAAGCCTGCCGCGAACTTCGTGGCGAGCCACGGGCCTTCCTTCGGCTCCGAGCGCTGGGAGGAGCAGAGCGGGTACTCGCCCTCGACGATCGCAGCCGAGATCGCCGGGCTCGTCGCCGCCGCGCACCTCGCCGACGTCAATCACGATCCCGTTTCGGCGGCCGTCTGGCGTGGCGTCGCCGACGACTACCAGCGTTCGATCAAGGGCTGGACGGTGACCACCACCGGGCCACATCGCGCCGCGCTACTTCATCCGCCTGTCGAAGACAGGCGACCCGAACGCGGCGATCACCTACAACGTCGGCAACGGCGGGCCGACGCTCGATCAGCGCTCGGTGATCGACGCCGGCTTCCTCGAGCTTGCGCGCCTCGGCGAGCTGCCCGCGAACGATCCGGACATCCTCGCGTCGCTCCCCGTCGTGGACGCGACGATCGGCGCGAACACGCCGAGCGGCCCCGGTTGGCACCGCTACAACGGCGACGGGTACGGCGACCGTTCGAGCTGACGGCCGCCCGTGGGCGCCGTCGGGCGTCGGCACCGGGCACCTCTGGCCGGCGTTGTCGTCGGAGCGCGGCGAGCAGTCGCTCCAGACCGGGGACTCGGCAAACGCGGCGTCGTTGCTCGACGGGATGGATCAGTTCGCCGGCGGCGTCGGCCTCATTCCCGAGCAGGACTGGGAGACGCCCGACCTTGCGCCCTCGCCGTTCGGGACGCCCCCCGACACGGCCTCGATCGGCTTCGTCGACGGGCAGCCGGCAGGCTCGGCGGGCCCGCTCAACTGGTCGGCGGCGTCCTTCGTCCGGCTGTTCGCCGACATCGGTGCCGGCAGCCTCGGCGACCGGCCGCAGAGCACCTTCAACCGCTACGTCGCACACACACAGGGGACGACGCCGCTCACGGTGTCGAGCCCGGCCGACCAGAGCGCGGTGAACGGGTCGCCCGTGACCGTCGCCGGCACGACGGCGGCGGGCAACACGGTGTATGTCACGGCCACGAACACCGACGCGAATTCCGCCACGACGAGCGCCTCCACGATGGCCGACGGGAACGGAGCATTCAGCGTTGACGTTGCTGTGACCGGCGGGACGACCGTGCTCAACGTGGTCGCTGTCGACGCGAGCGGGGGCACCGCACACGTGGAGCGCTCCGTCGTGTTCGACTTCGTGCCCGGAACGCTGCTCCTGGACGTCACGGATCCGAGCGGCGACGACAACGGGCCTGGCAACTACGCCTACCCGACCAGCTCGAGCAACTTCCAGCCGGGCGCGTTCGACCTGCAGGAGTTCCAGGTCTTCGACGACGGGACGAACGTCATCTTCCGCGTGAAGCTGCGTGACCTGTCGCCGACGTTCGGCAATCCGCTCGGGGCCCAGCTCGTCGATGTCTACGTCCATGATCCGGCCGCTGCGCCCGGCTCGACCTCGACCTCCGCCTCGAATGCCTCGCGCAACTTCCAGATCGCGCCGGCCGACGCGTGGAGCCGGCTGATCCAGGTGCAGGGCTTCGGGCAGCGCTACGAAGACGCGAGCGGTACGGCCCTCGGGACGGTTGCGATCAGCGCCAACCAGATCTCACACTTCATCACCTTCAGGGTCACGAAGGCGAGCCTCGGCTCGCCGGGGCCGGGCTGGGCCTTCACCGTCGTGCTCACGGGCCAGGACGGCTTCAGCCCGACCGGCGACCAGGCACGAGGCTTCCAGTCGACGCCGCAGGACTTCCAGTTCGGCGTCTGCGCGGCCGCGAGCGCGGATCCGCATTGCACGGTCGACCCGAGCACCGTCCCGAAGGCGATGGACGTGATCACGCCTGCGGGCACCCTCCAGTCCGACGAGCTCGACTACACGGTGCATCACCCGGTCGTTCTGCAGGGCGTCGCGATCCCGTAGAACAGAGCTCGGCCCGCCTGCTCAGCGCTCGAGGAGCGACGCGTAGAGCGCGTCGTACGCGGCGGTGACCTGCCGCCAGTCGACGTGCGTCTCCGCCCAGGCTCGGCCGGCTCTGCCGAGGGCCGCCCGGCGCTGGTCGTCGCCGAGCAGTGCGACGACGGCGTCGGCGAAGGCGAGGTCGTCGTCCGCGACGAGCGCGTGCTCGCCGGCGCGCACTTCGACCCCCTCGAGGGCGAGCGACGAGGCGACGAGGGCTTTGCCGGCCGCGAGCGCCTCCAATGTCTTCACCCGCATGCCGCCGCCGGTCGAGATCGGAGCCGTCACCACCGCCGCCGCGGCGAGGAACGGCGTGACGTCGTCGACGCGGCCCGTGACCAGAACGCTGTCAGAGCGCGAGCGCTCGCAGCGCGGGCGGCGGATCTGCGCCGACGAGCACAAGGCGCGCGTCGGGTCGCTGCTCCGCGATCCGCGGGAAGATCGCTCCGGTGAGCCTCTCGGCTGCGTCGACATTCGGCGGGTGCATGAAGTTGCCGATGAAGATCACGTCACGGCCGTTGCCCAGCGGGTCGAGTGGCACGGGCGGGATGTCGACGGCGATCGGAATGCGCTCGATCCGCGCCGCGGGAACAAGCGCCGCGATCGCCGCGCGGTCGCGGTCGGTGAAGGCGACGACTGCACTCGCGCGGAGCAGCGTCCGCGCGCGGAACCGGCGCATCGACCGAGAGTTGTCGGCGGGGTCGTGGTCGACGACGACGATCGGAACGGCAGCGATCCGCTTCGCGTACTGCGCCATCACGACGGACTCGATGTGCACGACATCGGGCTGCCACGCCTCGATGACCCGCTCGAGCTCGGTCGCAAACGCGCGCACCGAGAGGCCGACCGCCCAGCCCGGCGCACCCGTGGCAGTCATCGTCAGTCGTTGTCGCTCACGCCATCCTCGCACGAGCGATGTGCGCGCCGGCCTGTGCTCGGTCTCGATCACGAACTCGCACAGCTCGGCGATCTCCATGTCCACCTCCTGCTCGCCGGCGCCGCGCAGCGTCAGCAGGCCGACACGGTCCGAGCCGGCCAGGCCCGCGACGAGGCCGGCGACCGAGCGCGCCCCCCCGTGTGGCGCATCTCGCCGTGGCGGGAACGGCGAGAGTACGAGCACCTTCATGCGCTCATTCTCTGCCGTAGCATGGGGCGGTGCCGCGGGTATCGGCAGTCGTCGTCTCGTTCAACTCGCGGGCGCATCTCGAGAAGTGCCTTGCCTCCGTGCTCGACGTTGTCGACGAGGTCGTCGTCGTCGATTCCAGGTCGTCCGACGGCAGCGCCGACCTGGTGCGCAAGTCGTTCCCCTCGGTCACCGTCGTCGAGCTCGAGACGAACCGCGGTTTCGGGTCCGCGATGAACACCGGCGTCGACGCGACCGACGGGCGACTACCTGCTGCTGCTGAACCCGGACACCTGGGCGCTGGAGGGCGCGGTCGCGAGCCTCGCTCGGTGCCTGGACGGCGGATTCACGGATTGCCGTCGCCGGTCCGCGCCTCTCGAATCCCGACGGCACGCTCCAGCCCTCGGTGCGCGGCTACCCCACGCCGTGGCGGCTCGCGACCGAGTACTTCTTCCTGCGGTGGCTCGCGCCGCGATCGCGGCTCCTCAACTCGTTCTACGGAGCCGGTTTCGACCACCGCTCGGCCAGGGACGTCGAGTTCCTCGTCGGTGCGGTCCTCCTCGTGCGACGAAGCGCGTTCGACGAGGTCGGTGGGTTCGACCCCGACTTCTTCATGTTCAACGAAGAAGTCGACCTCTGCTACCGGCTGACCCACACCGGCTGGCGCGTCCGCTTCTGTCCCACGGGCGAGTTCGTGCACGTCGGCGGGGCGTCCACGAGCAAGGTGTGGGACAGCATGTACAGGGAGCAGCTTCGGTCGCACCTGCGCTTCCTGACGAAGCACGACAGCCCCGAAGTCGCAGAGCGAATGCGCAGGGCTCTGGTCTGGGCGATGCGGCTGCGAACGCTCGTCTTCCGCGGCGAACGACGCCGGCTCTCGCGGGAAGCGGCGCAGTGGTTGGCGTCGGCGCCCGCCGCCGAGCTCATCGCGGAAGGCCAGGCCGGCGGGCGCGAACGATGAGCGCGCGTTCGCGCCCCCACGTCACACCGTGCCGCTCGAGCCACACGGTGACGAGGAGCACCGAGGAGACGGCGGCGCGCAGGAGCGGGTGCTGCGCCGACACGCGGTCTCGTAGCTCCTGCGCGAGCCGGACGAGTCCCCGGCACGTGCCGTCGATCCGCACGTCCTCGAGACCGAGCTCGGTCAGCCGCGTCGCCAACTCCGCCGAGTCGTAGCCGTGGCGCACCTCGTGGCGCCAGGTCGTCTCGCTCCCGCGCAGAACCGGTTTCCATTCACGCTCCGGAACGTGAGCGACGAAGAAACCCGCAGGCCGGAGCGCTGCGATCATCCGCTGTAGCGCCTGCGTGTCCTCCGGGATCTCCTCGAGGCACTCGATCGCCGCGACGGCGTCGTAGACCTCGCTGCCGAGATCCTCGGTCAGGTCGGCGTGAACGAATTCGACGTTGGTGATCTGCGCGCGAGCTGCGGCGCGGCGCCCGCGGTCGAGCTGATCGGCGCCGAGGTCGGCGCCGACGATGCTCCAGCCGGGCCGGCGCCGCGCGATGAGCTCCGTGAAGGCGCCGTCCCCGCAGCCTGCGTCGAGGACACGGAGCGACCGGCCCGTCGCGAATTGCTCGAGCGCCTCCGCGACCAGCTGGCAGCGCAGTCGTCGCGCCGGCGCGAGCAGTCGCGTCCGTCGCTCGAACGCCAGCTCTCAGATCCGTCTGCGCGGCCAGCTCACGTCGCGTTGGTCGTCTGCGCGGCCGGCTCCGGCGCAGGAGGCTCAGGCTCAGGAGGCTCCGGCTCCTTGCTTCCCTCCGCCGGCTCGTAGAACGACGGCTCGACACCGAGGCGAATCTCCAGCCGTTGAATGCGCTCGAGGCTGCGCTGCAGGAGCACCCGGATCGCGGCGAGCACGTCGGCCAGGACGCCGAGTGCGGCCAGCTGGACCGCGATGATCAGCATCGTCGCGCCGAGGAGGAGTGACTGCACGTGGCCGTGCCCGTCGCCGGTCGCGAAGTAGTAGATGAACCGGACCCAGATCGCGGCGCCCACGAGCGCGGCAACCGCTGCCGCGATCATGAACACGCGCAGCGGCTCGTACATCGTGTAGACGCGCAGGATCGACAGCCCGTTGCGTCGCACGTACTCCCACGTCGAGGTGAAGAGCCGCGAATCGCGCGTCTTCGGATTCGTCGCGATCGGGACGCTGTCGATCGCAACGAACATCTTGCCCGCCTGGATGATCGTCTCGAGCGCGTATGTGAATTTCGAGACGACCTGGACCTGCAGCGCCGCCTCGCGGCTGTACGCGCGGAAGCCGGAGGTCACATCGGGCACGGACGTTGTCGAGAAGCCCCGGACGACGGCGCTGCCCAGCCGCTGTAGGCCTTTCTTCGACCGAGAGAAGTCATCGACCATCGCGACTTGCCGGTCGCCGATCACCATGTCTGCCTTGCCTGCGAGGATCGGCTGCACGAGCTTGGGAATGTCTGCGCCCGAGTACTGGTTGTCGGCGTCGGTGTTGACGATCACGTCGGCGCCGAGCTTCAGGCACGCGTCGAGCCCCGCCTGGAAGGCGGCCGCGAGACCCTTGTGATTCGTGAACCGCACGATGTGGTCGACGCCGAGGCGGCGGGCGACCTCGATCGTGTCGTCCGTCGAGCCGTCGTCGATGATCAGCCATTCGAGGGTGTCGACGCCGGGAATCGCCTGCGGCAGGTCGCGGAGGGTCGCCGGCAGCTGGGCGGCCTCGTTGAAGCACGGGATCTGGATGATCACCTTCACGAACGACAGCGTAGAGCGTGAACCGGCCTCTTGAAAGACCGCGCCGGAGGTGCGTCAGCGTGGCTGGTCGAGGCGGAAGAGCTCGCGGTCCCTGCTGCGGTCGGCCCAGAGCGGCGTCGGGTGGAGGCGGGGATGCGCAGCGGCCCACTTCGGGGAGCTGATCACGAAGCGCGCCGGGGGACGCGCCGACGAGCCGGAGAAGAGCACGAACTTCGCGTGCGGAGCGAACCATTGATAGACCCAGAGGCCGCCGCTGTAGTCGGTGTCGAAGGCGATCGTCTTCGCGCCGTCCGCCGCTGCGGCCGGGCTCGTCCAGCCGGACGGGTAGAACGCCGATTGCGCCGTCAGCACGGGGCTGTGCTCGGCGACGGCCGTCGTCGGCAGAAACAGCAAGAGAACGAGCGGCGCGACTGCCGCCGCCCTGCGGCGCTGGACCGCGGCGATCATGACGATCACTGCCGCCGCGACGGCGCCCGCGAGGAGCAGCACCTTCGGGCCCAGATGGAACGTCGGTGCCGGCAGGCTCGCGACGTTCCAGCGGTTCGCGAAGCCGGTGGGGTGGATCCCCGTGCGCAGGAGCGCAACCGCGATCGTGGTCACGGCGAGTGCCGTCACTACACACCGCCACGCGGTAACGCCGGCCGGCGTCCGAGCCGGACGAGTGCCAGCGCCACGAGCGGTGGCACGACGACGTCGGTGTACCGACCGTAGATGATCATGTCCGGACGGTCGGCAGCGCGGAAGGAGAGCGCGGATTCGATCAGCAGGCCGAGGCCGGTGAGCAGTGCCAGGATGAGGATGAGTCCTGACGAGGAAACCTGTCGTCGCCGAAGGCGCGCGAGCCACTCGCGGGGCGCAGCCGCGGCGACGAGCACGCCGAGCGAGGCGACCATCAGGTACCAGAGTTGGCCGACGATGTTCCGCAGAAAGGCTCCGATGCCGCCGACGCTCTCCACGGTCGAGAGTCGCTGATCGACTTCATTCGCCGTGTGGCCGCCGTAGTTCTGTGAGATGAGGTGGTCGTTGAGCACGTGCACTGCGACGAGGCCGACGGCGACGATCACGAGGCCGAGAAGTGCCCCGCGTGTCGCGGGCCGGCGCAGCGCCACCACGGCGAGGAACGCCACGACCGTGAGCGCGGTCACGACGATCATCCGTCCGTGCGTCGCCCACAGCCACACGGCGCAGACCGCTGCCGCCGCTCCGAAGGCAAGGCGGTGCGTGTCCGTCTTCGCTTGCAGGAAGCAGCCCAGGCACAGGAGCCAGAGCGCGAAGAGCGGCAGCAGGAGGTTCTCCGACAGCGCGACCTGCGTGTAGATCGTGACACTCGGGTATGCGGCGGCTGCGAGCGACGGCCACACGGCCTGCCGCGGCGGCACCGCGAAGCAGCGAGTCAGGAGGAGGTAGAGGAGCGGCGCGAGCGAGGCGGCAAGCGCCGCGTTGAGGACGAGCACGACGTGATAGCTCGTCTTCGGGTTCCCGTCGAGCGCCAGCACGGGCGCGAGCAGCAGCGAGTAGCCGCCGTGATAGAACGGCGCGGTCGACAGCTGCCCCGGCACGCCGCCGGCGAGCAGGCGCGCGTTCGTCAGGTAGCCGACTTCGTCGGCGACGACCACCGGCCCGGTACGAGGGACTGTCAACGCCAGCCGGAGGACGAAGAAGACGGCGGTCCCGGCAAGCAGCTGCCAGCGCGCGGGCACCGCCAGGGCCCTGGCGATCAATGCGCGACGCACCAGACGGCCGAGCTCTTCGAGCGTGCGGCGCGGGTGCAGGCGGAAGGCGCGCAGAACGAGCCGCGCCTGTTCGCGCCGCCCCTGTCCGAGCAGCGGGCACGCTCTCGCGCGCACGATCAGCAGCTTGGCGCGCGCCTCGCGCTCGAGGCGCGATCCGGCCTGGTCGGGATGCCGTTCGAAGTACCGGTCGACCACCACCGATTCGAAGTGCAGGGCGCCTTCGACGTTCGTGGCCGTCGCGCCTGCATGCCGGCGATAGCGGTTCACCACCGCCTGCGATCCCCGCACCGGGGCAACTTCGCAGGCGCGGAGGACGTAGTCCCAGTCCTGGCACTGGCGGAGGGTCGGGTCGAACTCGCCGACACGCTCGAGCACACCTTTCGGGAAGAGCATTGCGGTATGGGTGACGTCGAAGCGGTAGAGGAGACACTCCTCCGCGATCCGGCCCTCGAGCCGCGAGCTCCGGACTCTCACGGGACGGAGGCTCTCGTCGCAGACCATCGTCGCCCCGTAGGCGATCGTGTCTCTCGTCGGCCAGCTCGAGCAGCGCTTTCGCCCCGGGCGATCGACGACGTCGTCCGCGTCCGCGAAGCGGATGTAGGCGCCGCGCGCCGCGCGAATGCCCGCGTTGCGCGCACGCGACAGGCCACCATGCTCGACGCGGATGATGCGCAGCCGCGGGTCGACGAATTGCGCAAGCAGTCCCTCGACCGGCTCCGGCGAGCCGTCGTCGACGACGATCAGCTCGAGATCGCCATCGTCTCGCGAGCTCGCCGGCAACCGCTTCGTGGAGCCAGTCGGCTCGCGGCTTCCACGCGCACATGACAACGGAGACGAGCGGCGGCTCGGTCACCTGCCTCCGAACCACACCTTGCGGAGGAAGCGCCAGAGAGGATCCCGCCGCCTGATCTCGATCCGCGGGATCAGCAGCGGGTTATCGTCGAGGCGCGCAAGGCGCGGATCGGTCGTGCAGGCGCCGACGAAGCCGGTGCGCTCGACCGCGGCGATCGCACGGTCGTCGAGCCGGCCGTAGGGATACGCGAACGTCCGGACCGGGATGCCGAGGACCTCTTCGAGGTCCCACCGTGACGACTCGACCTCATCGGCGACGGTCTCGTCGGCAACGTCGGGCAGGCAGGCGTGTGTCCGCGTGTGTGCGCCGAACTCGATGCCCCGCTTGCGCAACGAATCGATCTGCGACACCGACAGAAGCTCGCGCCCGCGCAACGGCGCTGCGTCGCTCCAGTCGTTCACGGCGCCGAGACGGCCGCTGACGAGAAAGATCGTCGCGCCGAAACCGTGGCGTTCGAGAATCGTGGCTGCGATCTCGCCGTTGTCGGCATAGCCATCGTCGATCGTGAGCACGGCTGTCCGGGGTGGCGGCAGCCGGCCGTCACGAATCAACTCGGCGAATGCGTTGTAGGGGAGCACCTTGAACCCGAGGAGCGAGAGCAGGCGCATCTGACGCGCGAAGACGCGCTCGGAGATCACGAACCGGTTCGACTCGTCGTGCTCGCTGAACGCGTGGTAGAGAAGTACGGGCACACCGCGTGCCAACTGCTTCCACTCGTCTCGTGTCAGGCGCTCGCGAACGGGCGCCCAGTAGGCGCAGTTCGAGACGAACGTGAACCATTGCTGCTTTCGCTCTTCACCGGGTACGAGACGCCCCAGCGCGGCGAGCAGCGACGGCCGCGCTCGGAGGGTGAGCACCGAGCGTCGGAGGATCACTTCTCGCGGCGCCGCGTCGGCGAACCAGCCGAGCAGCCCCGGCGTCATGGCCGGTCGTCGGTTCGCGAGCTCCGCGTGGGCCGCGCCCTCATGCTCGCGCTCAGCGAGCAACTGGCGGCCGGAATCGTCACCGCGTCGAGTTCCGACTGCATCTGCGAGATAGCGCGACGGGTAGCCGGCCGAATCGAGCCGAAAGGCGAGCTCTGCGATCGCGGCCGACAGTGGCGAGATCCCCGGCAGGCCGCCGACTTCGTCGAGTGAGGCCCGGGTGGCCGAGAAGTTCTCGGCGTTCACGTGCCGCCAACCGACGCGCCGTCTGTCGCGGGAGACGTCGGAGCGGCGGTTCGACGCGATTGCTGCGGCACGGGCGTACCAGTCGCGGCGATCCGGCAGCTCATGCGTCAGCGTCCCGATGCCGACGGTCGGCTCGTTCGTCGCGTGACCTGCGAGATGCGCAGCGACCAGTTTCGGCGTCGCGGCGACCTGCTCGCCGAGGAAGATGCAGATCCGACCCTCGGAGGCAGCGACGGCCGCGGCGAGGGCAGCTGTTGCATCCGCGCCTTCCCGCCGCACGACGCGCAGGGCGATACCCAGTCTCGCAGTTCCTCGCGCAGCCGGGAGGTCGTGTCGGTCGATCCGGTGTCGACCACGACGATCTCGAACGTCGCCGGATCCTGGGTCTGATCGTCGAGCGCGAGCAGGCAACGCCGGAGCGATGCGTGACGGCCGCGCGTCACGATGAGGACGCTTGCCTCGGGCCGCGGTGCGCTCACAGGCACACCATACGGACGACGTGTCCGGAGGGCCGATGACGGCACCTGCTCAGTCCTGCGATGCGCACGCTGCCTCGGGGTCGACGCGCCGCGTCGGATCGAGCTTGAAGAGCTGCCAGGTCCACGGGTTGCCGCGGTGAGTTGTACCCGGTGCCGATGCAAGCAGCTCGCGGGCACCGGGATAGCGAGCGGTCCACGCCGCCTCAGGTGCATTCGCGGTGCTTTCGCGCGCGGTGACGACGTAGTCGTAGCGACCCTTGCGGAGCGCGAGCAGCCAGCTTCGACACGACGAGTAGGGGAGAAAGCGCGCCTCGTCACGGCGAGCCGGGTACTCGACCCGATTCGAGAGATCGGATCCGGTCAGCGGGTAGTTCTCCGACAGTCCGGCCACAGCGATGCGGGCGTTGTGGACGCCACGCAGGCGATCGGCGATCGCGGCGACCGGCTCGCTGAACGCGGTTGCGGCGGAGTGACTGCGTGCGTACGCCTGCTGCTCGTGTCGGCCACCGAGCAGCACGACGAGCGCGAGCGCGACGACGAGCGCGACGCGGGCGAACTCGCGGCAAGGTGACTCGGGCGCCGATTGCCAGGTAGCCGGCGACGACGAAGAAGACAACGGCTCCCGCCCGCGGCGCAAGCGCGTGCGACGGATGGACGGTGAGCCCGAGCGTGACGGCCAGGACGAGCACGGAGAGCAACGGCCCGTGCCTCAGCTTCGCGCAGGCGAGCGGCAGCAGGATCAGACCCAGCGCGAGCGCCGGAGTTGCGAACCGCGTGTTGAAGGCAAAGCAGTTCGCACCGGGGCCGCCGGCGGTCGCCGGTGTGACGAGGTACGCGGCCGCCGTAACGAGAGCGACGATGGCGAGCCCTCGCAGCGGTGGCCGCGAAGAACAGAGCGCGGCACCCGTCCCGAGCGCTGCCAGTCCGACGACAAGCCACCAGCGCGCGCCGAGTGCGGGCGCGAGCTGCGGGCCGAGCTGCCTCGACAGGAACCCCGGATCGAAGAGGTAGTGCGCCACCGAGGTCCGGCCACAATCCGCCGGCGCGCTCGTCGAGTGCAACGACACGAGCCCGCCGATCCTCGCGCCGAACCACGGGACCGGATTGCCGACGGCCGCGAGATTGCGGACGTACCAGAAGCTGCTCACGACGCCGACGCCGATCACCCAGCGGAGCCCTCCTTCCAGCCGGCGTCCGCGGGCAAGGACGATCGCCAGGACACCGAGCGCGAGCACGCTCGACCACGCGTCGAGCTTCGTGCCCGCCGCGAGTCCTGCCGCGACCGCAGCGACGCCAAGCGCTGCGGGCGACTGCAGGCCGTTGACAAAGAGTGCGATCGCGGCGACGAGCAGGGCGAGCACGGCGATGTCGGTGCCCGCGGTGCCGGCCTGAGCGCCGCCCAGCACCGGCAGGAACGCGACCAGGCACGTCGCAACCATCGTCGCCGGAGCAACGCCGTACGGCCGGCCCACGCACCAGCCGGCGAGCAGCGCAAGCCCGAGCCACGCCACGTTCACGACCGGTGAGAGGACGTCGCTTCGGAACAACAGCATCCCGACCGCGTGGAAGAGCTCGCCGTTCGCTGGATAGAACGTCGTCGGCCCGTTGCCGACGTAGTGCAGGTGCGTCAGAGAGCCGTTCTGTACGAACCGCGCCGCGAACGGCAGGTGGTACCAGAGCGTGTCGAACGAGAACATGCCGCCGTGTAGTGCGTCGAGGGCAGCCTGCAGCGAGCGCGTGAGCGCGACGGCGACCGCGAGGATCGCGACGACGACGGTGGTGCGAGCCGGTGCCCGCTCGGGTGGCTCGTGCGCCACGCCGCCAGCCACTGCGCGTTCGGCACTGCCGGCGCAGGAGGGTTGCAGCGGCGGCGGCCGCGATCGAGACAATCGACGAGCGGCCACCGCTCGAACAGGCCGACGAGGCCGACGAGCTCCGCGAGGAGGATCGCAGCCGCGATTCCGAGCACCGCCTCTGCGAGGCGAGCCGGCGACCCGCGCCAGCCCGGCAACACCAGCCGCCGGATCTCGACGGCGGTCACGGCGGTCGAGGCGACGAGCGCGGCAAGGAGGCCGACGCCGAGGAGGAAGTCGCCGCTGCTCATCGGCGCGGTTACGACGCGGAGGTGCCGGTTCCGGGAGGCCGCCGCTTCGCGTACGAGTGCCCGGTCCGCTCCTCGAGCCGTGCGAGTCGACGCGCTGCCGCACGAGGAGCGATCGCCGCCGCAACCGCTCTCGCACGTGTGCCGACAGGCATCGCCGGAGCAACCGCGACCGCGAGCGACAGCCGCCGCTCATCGGGCCCGTGCGTGCGAAGGGCTTGATCGAGCTCAGCGAGCAGCGCGCGGCGGCGGCGCCGGCGAAGATAGAACTCGAGCTCGCCTCGCTCGTCGTCCGAGAGCTCGAGTCGCGCTGCCCGTTCGAGGACGCGGACTCGATCCTGAAGCGCTGCGACGCGATTGTCCGAGAGGCTCTGGTGTCCCCCGATCCGGTAGCGCATCAGCGGCTCGTCGACTGCGCCTGCCTGGCAGCCGGCGTGGAGCAGGCGGATCCAGCACTCCCAGTCGTAGGCGATCTTCATCGACTCGTCGAACCCACCGAGCGCGAGGAACCTCGTTCGCCTGACGGCCGGCCAGGCGACGAAGCACCGTTCGAAGATCACGAGCTTCTGGTCGACCGGCGCGAACGGTGTCTCGTCGTAGAACCGACCGGCGGGCTCCCCGTCGACCTCGACGTACGCATCCGTCGTGAGGATGTCCAGATCCGGACGATCTTGCGCGAGCTCGGCCAAGGCTTCGAGCCGCGGACGGCTCGTACACGTCATCGGCATCGAGGATCGAGACGAAGTCGCCGGTCGCCCGCCGTGCGCCGGCGTTGCACGCAGCGGCCGCCCCTCGATTCTCCTGACGCATGTAGACGATTCGATCGCGGTAGGGCGCGAGCCGCTCGGCGGTCCCGTCGGTCGAACCGTCGTCGATCACGATCACCTCGTGGGCCGGCGCCGTCTGGGCGAGGGCTGACTCAACGCACTCGGCGATCGAGGTCGCTGCCTGATACGCGGCGATCAGGATCGAGAACGTCGGCGCGGGGCCACGCTCCAGTCCCGGCAGGGGCGGCGGAGCGAGGACCGGTCTCACCGCGCGGCCCCGCGATGCGGCATTCGCCGCCACCAGTCGTCCCGCCGCGCGGCGCTCGCAACCTTTCGCGCGAGCGACCGGTCGGTATCGCTCGCAAGCACCTCGACGCGGGGCAGCCCGTAGCGGTTCTGGAATCGCCGCACGGCGCCGGTCGTGACGGTGAACGCCCCTCGGTATCCCGCCTGTTCGACCGCCGTCGCGACCTTCGGGCTCCACTCCCCGTGGGGGTACGAGAAGACCGTCGGCCGCGGCAGGCCGAGCGATGCGATGCGTTCCGCCGACCCGATCAGCTCGAGTTCCAGATCGCCTCCCGAAAGCTCGACCAGCGGGCGGTGCGTCGCCCCATGGGAACCGACGACTACGCCCTGTGCCGCCACCTGCAGCAGTCCGTCGGCGTCGAGCAGCTGCAACTCGGTTGCCCCGCGTCGCCGCCAGTCGTTCGTCGCGCCGATCCGGTCGGCGACGGCAAAGACGACGGCGGGGAGCTGTCGCTCGGTCAGGATCGGCATCGCGGCGGTGACGAGGTCGACGTACGCATCGTCGAACGTCAGCAGTACCGCGCGCTCAGGCAACGTATCCACGCCGGCGAGCGCGTCCAGAAACCGATCGAGCTTGACGAAGTTCCAGCCGGTGTGGATCAGGCTGTCGAGCTGGCGCGCGAATCTCTCGGGCGGGACGCCATACTCGCCCAGTGTCCGATCACCGGCGAGGCTCGAGATCGAGTGGTAGGCGAGTACGACTGCCACGGGCGTCGACAGATCGCGCTGTCCCTCGCGAGCGCCGCGGACGCGCTCCATCGTCTGCACGGCGAAAAAGAACCGGCTGCTCCGCGGTCCGGGCTCGGGGCGAGAAACGAGCGACACCGCGAGCGACCGAACCGGCCTGCTGAACGATCGAGGCAGGGCTGCCAACGGACCGAGCACGACCTTCGTGGAGACGGCGTTGAACCGCGGCTGCCACAACTCGGCGGCGATCTCGGGGTAACGCGCCGCGAGGATGCGGTCTCCACGGGCGCCGTCACGTGAGCGCCGCGTGTAGTCGCGGGCGTCGACCTCGTAGTACTGGTAGCTGATCGCGGCGGGATTGAAGACGATGCGCAGCCCGGCTCGTCTCGAGCGGTACCCGAAGTCGCGGTCGGCTCCGGGAACGAGGCCGCCGCGGGTGAACGCCACGTCGAAGCCTCCGAGGCTTGCGAACGTCTCGCGGGGCACCGACATCTGGCCCGTGATCAGATCGGGAACGGGCACTTCTCCGTCCAGCGCCGACAGGCGGGCTCGCCGTCGTTCCGCCCACCGGCCGACGGCCGCTGCCACCGCGGTCGGCGGTGATTCCGGATCCAGCGGCAGATGCCCGATCACCAGCTGCGCTCCGTTGCGGTGTGACCGGTCGTGCTCGGCGAGCAACGCCGGGTGCGGGACCATATCGTCGTCGAGGAAGAGCAGAATCTCGCCCTTGGCCGCCGCAGCTCCCGCATTGCGCGCCGCCGCCGCACCTCGATGCGGGTGCTCGAGGATCGTTAGCGGGAAGCGCGTGTCGAGCGCGCGCAGCGCGTCCGGAGTGCTGTCGGTCGTCCCGTCGACGACGACGATCGCCTCGAAGTCCGTGAGTTCCTGATCGGCGAGCCCTCGCACCAGCCGCACGACCAGGTCGCGCCGCGCACGTGTCGGGACGATCACGCTGAAACGCGGCGGCGCGCTCAGCTCGGGAGCCGCCACGTGTGGTCGAGCACGACGTCGCCGTCGGAGCCCGCGGCCGGCATCGGCCGGTCGCCGAGCACACCGGGCTCCACGTCGAAGAACGCCGCGGCCACCAGGCCATCCTGAATCTGGTTTCGCGCTTTCAGGAGCACGTCGATTCGATAGCGGCCCGGCAGGAGCGGCAGCGACGCGAGGTCGCAGTCGATGCGCGGGCCGAAGTGTGGGTCGCGCAGATCCCGTGGCGACGACATCTCGGTGTCGAGCGTCGTGATCGGCTGCTCCCAGGCTGTTCACGATCGTGAGTTGGCATTGCATTCCCGGCAGGACGTCGGTCACGTGCACCGTGATCGTGGCGGGGCGCCCGCCGACGACGACATCCGGATGCGTGCCGCTCGCGTCGCAGATCTCGAGGCCCGACACCATCACCCCATGCCAGCCCCGGCCGTCGCGATCGGTTCGCTCGAGCAGGTTCGCCGACGCCGAGTTCTCGAGCGCGCGTAGATACTGGTCGATCGTCTCGCCGACGGCGCCGTCGGCCACGACCTCACCACGCTGCAACAACACAGCGCGACGGCAGAGCGCCTGGATGATTGCGAGGTTGTGCGAGACGAACACGACCGTTCGACCTTCGCGAGCGATGTCGCCCATCTTGCCGAGCGACTTGCGCTGGAACGACGCATCGCCGACCGCCAGGACCTCGTCGACGAGCAGGATCTCGGGCTCGAGGTGCGCAGCGACTGCAAATGCGAGGCGCACCGACATGCCGCTCGAGTAGCGCTTGACCGGTGTGTCGAGGAAGCGCTCGATCTCCGCGAACGAGACGATCTCGTCGAAGCGACGCCGGATCTCGGGGCGAGTCATGCCGAGGATCGAGCCGTAGAGGTAGACGTTCTCGCGTCCGGTGAGCTCCGGATGGAACCCTGTCCCGACTTCGAGCAGCGAGCCGACCCGGCCGGTCACATCCACCCAGCCGGCGCTCGGCTCGGTGATGCGCGAGATGATCTTCAAGAGCGTCGTCTTGCCGGCTCCGTTGTGGCCGACGAGGCCGACAGCCTCGCCCTGGTTGATCGTGAGGGACACGTCGCGCAACGCCCACAACTTGGAGTCGACCTGCGGTCGCCTGCGGCCGGTGACGCGCTGCAGCGAGTGACGCGTGCTTGCGACGATGCTTTCCCGCAGCGTGTCGTAGCCTCGCCGGCGCACGCCGATCGTGTAGCGCTTGCCGAGGCCGGAGATCTCGATCGAGGCGCCGCTCATGCGATCAGATGATGTCCGCGAATTGACGCTCGACGCGGTTGAAGTACGCGAGGCCTCCGACGAGCATCACCGTCGCTGACGCGGTCGAGACGGCGATGAGCGTCCACGACAACGGCGTTCCGAGGACGGCCCAGCGAAACCCTTCGACGACCCCCGTCATCGGATTGATCGCGGAGAGCGTGCGCCACGGACTGTGGAGCAGGGTGATCGGATAGGCGACCGGAGTCGCGAACAGCCAGAGTTGCGTCGCGAACGGCACGAGATAGCGCACGTCGCGGTACCGAACGTTG
The DNA here is from genome assembly GCA_963817765.1 of uncultured Thermoleophilia bacterium. Lineage (GTDB taxonomy): Bacteria > Actinomycetota > Thermoleophilia > Gaiellales > Gaiellaceae > PALSA-600. The sequence goes on from CAWFPX010000013.1 coordinate 165,546, forward strand.
GCGGCGGAGAGCGCAGCGGTTACTCCGAGTGCGGCGCCGACCATGACGAGAACGATCAGCGGGAGCACGAGCAGCGTGAGCGACAGCGCTGTTCCCCAGGCGACGACGATTACGAGGAGGATGACGAAGGCGATGCTCAGGTCGACGAGGCCGGCCGCGACGACCCCTGCCGGGATGAAGATCCGCGGGAAGTAGACCTTGGCCACGAGTGGCCCGTTCGTCACCAGGCTGTCGGACCCGAGCAGCAGCGCCGTCGAGAAGTAGGTCCAGGGGACGAGTGCGGCGAGCGTGAACAGCGGGTAGGGCACACCCTCGGACGAGATGTGGGCGAGCCGGCCGAAGAAGAGCGAGAAGACCACCATCGTCGCGATTGGCTGGAGTACTGCCCAGGTCGCGCCGAGCACCGTCTGGCGGTAGCGCACCTTGACGTCTCGTGCGGCGATCTGCACCGCGACGTCGTGAAATCGCCACAGTTCGTGCGGCGAGAGCATTCGGCTGAAGCCTCGCGTCCGCTGGAGCCGCACCGTCTCGACGCGGCGCCGAGGCGCCGCGTGCAGGGCTAACGATCCGGTTTCGGCGGGCTCATCCACTGGCTCTGAGGATACGTTGCGGTTCGCACGACGCCAGCTGCGCTAAGACGCTTGGCGACCAAGTTCTGCCCGCCAGAGCTCGAGGAAGAGACCGGTCGAGAGGAGGTGCGCCTGCGGTTCGGCGGCGACGTCGAGCTCGAAGCGCCCGTACTCGGAGTGCGCATGGACCGTCCAGCACAGCAGGCGCAACGCGGGGAAGAGTCGCGCATCGATTCCAACGTGCTTGGCGTACAGCGCTTCGCATCGCGCGACGATGCGGCCGACGTCCGTCCGGGGGTCGAGCGAATCGGTGTACACCGGTGTGGCGGGACCTTTGTCGAGCGCGCCCGCGACATGCAGCGCGGCGTTCGTGAGGAAGTACGCGAGGTCGAGCGCAGGCAGGCCGCTCGGCTCCGCAGACTCCCAATCGGCAACCGAGATCTGATCGCCGGCAAGCAGCACGTTCCAGGGCGCGCAGTCACGCTGCTCGCAGACGAGCGGTAGGTTCTCGAGCGACGAGAGCGCTGCGCGGGCACGCCTGATGTCCTCCGGAGAGACGACGGAGCCGTACTGACGGGCGAAGCGCTCGAGCGGCGCGTCGACAAGCCGCGCGCCCCAGTCGTGCCGGGGCCGGCGCTCCCCGCTGCCGGCCAGCACGACGAGCCAGTCCGTGACCGACGCGCAGAGCTCGTCGAACGAGTCGCGGTCGAGCCTCCAGATCAGCGGCTCGCCCTCGAGCGCCGTCTCCCCGAGCGCGAGCCGGCCGCAGCGACGCTCGAGGAAGAGCGCCTTCGGCACCCCGCTCAGCTCGGGCCGGGCAGCTGCGAGCAGGCGTAACACCTCGGACTCGTTGCGGAGCGGCTCCTCCTCGGTTGCGCTCCGCGCGAACTTGACGACGAGCTGGGGTCGCGTCGCGGGGTGCACGACGGGCAGGCCGACGACCTTGTTGACGCTGCGCCTCCCACCGGTGAGCAGTGTCCAGGAAACCGTCCCACCGTTACCCGAGTGGTGCCGCACCGCGCTCTCGACGGCGTCGGCATCTCCTCCCGGTTTCCGCGCGGTCGCGCAGAGCGGCGCGAGCAAGCGCAGCCGCAGCGCCCACGGCCAGGCAGCGGCAAGCAGGCGCCGCCGTCGAGTTGCTACGCCGCGTCGCGGGGCGAGGAAGAACGCGAGCGCCTCGGGCGAGTCCAGCGGCAGCCAGAACGCGGGCCGCCGGCCCGGCCGCGGCCACGGCCAGTACCAGCGAACGGCCTCGAGCCCGGCGGCCTCGAGGGCCCGGCCGAGTCGCCCCCTGCCGCCGAGTTGGGGACGGCGCCACTCGACGTACAGGGTGCCGCCCGGCGGCAGCGCCGCAACGGCAGCCGCCAGGGAGCCGCGGTCCGGGTCGACGAGCGCGACGAGGTCGGGATGCGCATCCGTATCCGCCTCGTCCGAGACGAGCGCGAGCGCACGTGCCAGGTCGCCGGCCGGGGCGCGTGCCCGCGGGGCGTTTTCCTGCGGTAGCAGGAAGCGCCAGTCGACCCGGCGAAGGAGCTTGTTGCGCTCCCCTTCCGCGAGGTTTCCACGCGTGCTCATTGGCGCCTGCCCCGGTTCGCGAGCAACGCGTCGTAGACATCGACCACGCGCTGCGTGCTCGAGACCGCCGAGTGAGCGGTCTCGACCCTGTGCCGGGCGGCCGCTCCCAGGCGTGCGCGCAGCGCCGGCTCCGCGACGATTCGCCGGAGGGCTTGCGCCAGTGCATCCGGGTCGCGCGAGGGCACCAGCAGCCCGGTCTCACCGTCGACGACGAGCTCGTCGGTGCCCGGGATCGCCGACGCGACGACGGGCTTGCCCGCGGCCATCGCCTCGAGCAGCGACAGCGATGTGCCTTCGAAGAGCGACGGCAAGACGAACGCATCGCTCGCCGCGAGGAGCGCGGCAACGTCGGCTCGGTGTCCGAGGAACAGAATCCGCTCGCGGATGCCAAGCTCGTCTGCTTGCCGCTCGAGGCGAGCCCGTTCAGCTCCGACTCCGGCGATCAGGAATCGCGCACCGTCCACCGACCGGGCGGCGCGGAGCAAGACATCGAGGCCCTTTTGCGGATCGAGGCGCGCGGTTGTGAGGAAGAGGAAGTCGTCCGAGCCCGCCGCCAGATCCTGGCGCAGCTCGGGATCACGCTGTTGCTGCCATCGCTCGACGTTGATGCCGTTGCGGATCACTTCGAGCTTCTGTGGCGGCCAGCCGAGCACGTCGAGGAGCGACGTCGCGATCGCCTGTGACACGGCGACGCCACGTCCGACGCCCGCGCCGAGCAGCCGTCCTTCGAGCGGCGCGACTCGGCTCAGTGGCGAGGGTGGAAACAGATGGAACGTTGCGACGACGGCCGGCACGCGCGCGATGACGGCCGCGGCTAGCTCGAATCTCGCGGCCAGCGGCCACGACAGATGTGCGTGGAAGACCGCCGGGCGTTGGCGTCGCAGCGTTCGCACGAATGCCCCCATCCTCCGTGCGCCTGCAAGCCCGAACGCGAGGCTGGGCACGGCTTGCACCGTTGCGCCGAGCTCGCCGGCGGCCTCGGCCACCGGTGCCAGCGGCGGGTAGGGGTTGTACAACAGGGTCGGCTGCCAGTCGCTTCGGTCGAGGTTCTCGAGCAGGAGCAGGAGCGCAGCTTCCGCACCTCCGCTCTCGCGACTATCGGTGAAGTAATAGACGGAGCGGGCCATGACGAAGATCCGTGGCAAGTTGCGCGAGCGGGCCTGATAAGGGCTCCTCGCTGAGGACGGACTGAACTCCGAGCCAGTAGAAGTAGTCGAGCAGCAGGATGTAGAACCGCGGCCGCCGCGCGATCCGCGTGTGCTCCAGCACCTGTGCAACCGTCAGTACCGCGCCGGAAACGCCACCGTACGCTCGGGTCGAGCGGAGGAGGGTCGAGCGAAGCGCCCGCCAGAGGAGGGAGTGCGCTCTGTAGTTCGCCAACTGCAGTTCGCCGAAGGCATTCGGATGGGTGCGCGCGAGTAGGACGGCTGTCGTGCCCTTCTCGAACGTGTCGCGCGCGAGTGCGACCAGGTCTTTCTCGTAGCGCTGGTACGCGAGAGCGTCACGGTCGTAGAGCAGGCGGACGTCCGCTGCGCGGAGCCTGAGCGAGAGCTCGAGGTCCTCGTTTCCATACGCCGTGAACGCCTCGTCGAACAGACCGACGTCCAGGAGGACGTCCCTGCGCATCGAGGTGTTGCCGGAGTAGAAGTCGCGCAGGGCGAAGATGTGTTGCGGCCGGCCGAGCTTCTCGAGGTACAGGTCGAACTTCCAGGCCATGAATCGTGCGGCGGGCGGCGAGTCGCGGTCGACACGGACCGGGACAGCACCCATGACGCAGAACTTCACTGCTTCGCCGTGGTGTCGCCGGTGAGCGCGGAGGCACCCGGACGCAGGCTCCATGTCGTCGTCGAGGATGACGACGACATCGCCGCGCGCGAGCTCGACGGCCGCGTTGCATGCCCCTGCCCGTCCGCGGCGAGGGCCGTCGACCACGCGCAACTCGTACGGTGCCGCGAAGGACGCAATCGCCTCGCTCGTGCCGTCGTCGGATCCGTCGACAGACACGACGACCTCGAACTCCTCGGCCGGCAGGTCCTGGCGGGCGAGTGCGGTGAGAGCACGGAGGACGGAGGCGCGACGCCGATACGTGGGGACGACGACGCTGATGGAGGGCGCGCTCATCTCACGGCACTACCATTTCACGGCACTACCCATTTCACGACACCGGGGAGGCTGAGCACCGCGCGGAGGGTACACGCGGCGTCGCTCGGGATCCCAAGCGACGCCGGTTGCTTGCGTCGTCTCTACTGCTGGATCTTGATCGGGCCGCCGGCGGTGTTCCCGACCGCCTGCACCGAGCCGGTTTCCGGTTCAGCCGGCCTTCGACGTGACTCCTCGCTGGCGGCAGGCCTACTGCGGACGGCAGCCGTTGCCTCGAAAGCGTGAAAGAAGTGCAACAAAAGTGGCTAGGCCCCCGGCGGATCGAGACGGTCCCGGGCACCATGTGGAGTGAGATTCCGCTTCGGACCAACGTCCCCGGCGGATCTCAGCCCCTGTCACAACTCGATTCCCACCCCGCCTGCGAATGCCTCGTGCAACGGCAGCCGTCGTGTCGGAACCGTGACAGAGCAGTCACGCGCCGGCCGTTGAATGTGTCGCCAGGCTCCGGCGCCGCACCGATCGTGAATGCGGCGAAGTTCGTGTCCGTACCCGAGCTGGGAGCGGGCCTGAGAACGTGCGCTGCGTCGCCCATTCACCGCCGAACGTGTTCGTCGCACCGCCAGAACCGATCTCCCCAAATACCACGCGGAAGCATGACTTTTCGGTCACAAGGTGGCACTAGCCTCGCTACGAGGAGGAAAAGTCGATGGAGCTCGCGTCCTCGGTTCGGTCGATGTCAATTCGACGGGTCAATCACTCCCACTCGGTGGGCCGAGGTAGCGCGCCGAACGCGCCTTCCTGCTCGAGCGCGCCGAACGCGGCGAGCTTCGTCGTCGCCCGCATCGACGCCGCAGGAAAGCAGTCGTCGTGAACTCACAGCCCAACGTCAAGGAGGCGCTCGTGTTCTTCCCGTCACACCGGCTCATCGTGCTTGCGTTGTTGGCGGCCGTGGCGCTAGCTGCTGCGGTCGTGGCCGTCGACGCGGGCGCAACATGGGTCGGCTTCCCCGGCAAGAACGGCCGGATCGTGTTCAACGACCAGACGGGCAACCTCGTGCTCGTCAACGCTGACGGCACCGGTCTCGTCCGGCTCGTGGACACCCGGGCCGGCGACCAGTACATCGGGGCGTCCTTCTCGCCCGGCGGCACCCGCATCGCCTACTCGGGCATCGGCCGCAACGGCAACGCCGACGTCTTCACGATTCGGCCCGACGGGAGCGACCAGCGCGAGATCACCTTCTCGCAGGCCGTCGACACCGACCCGACGTGGTCAGGTGACGGGACGAAGATCGCATTCGAGACGAATCGCAATGGCAACGTCGACATCTACGCGGTCAATGCCGATGGGTCGAATTCGACCCAGCTCACGAACTCGCCGCTCGACGAGCAGGACCCTTCCTGGTCGCGCACGGACAAGATCGCCTACACCGTCCAGTCTGATCAGGCGACTCGTGAGATCTGGGTGATGAACGCCGACGGCAGCGGCAAGAAGCAGCTCACGAGTACCCCGAACTTCAGCGAGAACCCGAACTGGTCGCCTGACGGGCAGTGGATCGTGTTCGAATCCGACCGCGCCGAGAGAGGGAACCTCGACATCTACAAGATGCACCCCGACGGAGCCGGCGTCACGAGGTTGACCGACTCACCGGCGCTCGATGCCCTCGCCGCGTTCTCACCCGATGGGACGAAAATCGTCTTCGTCAGCGACCGGGCGGCGCAGGGAAGCCGCAAGCTCTTCGTCATGAGCAAGGATGGGGGCTCGCAGACTCGTCTGATCACGACGTCCGGTTACAGCTACCAGATGGTCCCCGACTGGCAGCCGATCTCCGCGAAGGACCCGTGCACGATCCGCGGCACGATCCACACCGACCAGCTGATCGGCACCGCGAAGGCCGACGTGATCTGTGGGCTCGGTGGCAACGACATCATCAGCGGACTCGCAGGCAACGACCGGATCGACGGCGGCGCCGGCAACGACCAGATCAACGGCGGTCCGGGATCCGACACCCTGATCGGCGGAACCGGGAACGACTGGTTCAACTCGAAGGACGGTTCCGTCGACCACGTCAACGGCGGTCCGGGCACAGACAGGGCGCTCGTCGATCCCGGGATCGATGTCCTCAGCTCGGTCGAGAAGCACAACAAGAAATGACGAGCGACTGCCGGCGGCAGCCACTGCGGACGGCAGCCGTTGTCTCGAAAGCGTGAAAGAAGTGCAACAAAAGTGGCTGGGACCCCGGCGGATCGAGACGGTCCTGGGCACCATGTGGAGTGAGATTCCGCTTCGGACCAACGTCCCCGGCGGATCTCAGCCCCTGCACGCAACTCGATTCCACCCTTCCCGCGAGTGCCTCGTGCAACGGCAGCCGTCGTGTTGGAACCGTGAAGGAACAGTGACGGAATCGACCCCTCGGCGCACATCAGACGCGGCATGTTCGAGGCACGTGGGGGAGGTGCAGCTTCGGCAGCCGCTAGCCGAACCGTGTTACGACGCTGCGCCGCCAGCGCGGTCGGAACGCTCGACTGCCCGCGCCAGGGCGACGCGTGACGAGACGTCGATCTTGCGGAAGATGTTGCGCAGGTGAGTCTCGACCGTCTTCTTGCTGAGGAACAGCTCAGCGGCGATCTCGGGATTCGTCTTGCGGTCGACGACCAACCGTGCCACCTGGAGCTCCCGCTCGGTCAACGACTCGATGCCCGTCCCGGCGGACTTGCCCGGGCGCGTGCGACGGTACATAGGACGGCCGAGCTTTCGCAGCTCGCGTTCCGCCTCATCGCGGTAGCGCAGCGCGCCGCGGGCTTCGAATTCGTCGGCCGCGGACTGCAGCTCGACGGCGGCACGGTCACGGTCGCCGGCTTCCGCGAGGGCGCGACCCGCTAGCGAGCGCGACAAGGCCGCCTCGACCGGCGCGCCGACCTCGTCGGCCGCCGCCGCCGCCGCGAGCGCCCGCTCGGCGGCACGCGAGGAATCGCCGGCGTACAGGTCGACGGCCGCCGTGGCTCGGCCGGCCCAGGCGACGGCCATCGGGAGTCGCACAGCCGAGGCCCAGGCCTCCGCGCAGACGGCAGCGCGTCGTGCCTCGGCCTCGCGGTCGAGCGCGAGCCAGCCTCGCGCGAGCACTTCGAGGAACCGGGCTCGGGGGCTCCCGGCGATGAGCACCAGCTCCTCGCCGCCCGCTGAGCCGAGCAGCAACTCGACCGCATGTTCCGGTTGACCTGTCTCGAGAAGCGCAGCGGCGAGATCGGCGGCTGCCTCGGCCGAATGGAAGTTCTCGCCGGCGTTCGCGCAGAGGTCGACGCTCTCCTGCGCGGCCGTGAGGGCGAGCTCCACGTCACCCATCCGCAGCGCGGCGGAGGAACGGCCGGAAAGGCTCCACTCCAAGGCGTGGGTGTTGTCCAGCAAGCGCGCGGCCTCGATCCCACCGTCGAGCAGCTCGCCGGCTTCGGCCAGTCTGCCGCGCTGGCGCCATACGCCGCCGAGGATCTGGACAAGGACGAGGAAGTGCTCGCCCTGGCCGGTGGCACGTGCCACGGCCAGTGTGCGACTGGCATGCGCATCAGCGTCGGCGTACCGATCGAGATAGAGCTCCACACCTGCGAGCCGCGCACCGGCCTCGAGGTGGCGGGCAAGCTCCGCATCCGAAAGCGACTCGAACAGGGCCATCGCTTCCGAACGGTTGGATTCGGCTTGCTCGGCGGCCCCCGTCATCGAATCTGCGAGTGCGAGCATGGCAAGGGCCGCCGCGGTCAGAGGCACGTCACCGAGCAGTCTCGCCGCGGTCACCGCGCGCTCGGCCGACTCGTGCATCGCCGCGAACCTCGTGCGGAAGAGCTCGTTCACGACGAGCTCGATCATGATCGCGACAGCCTCGGGAGAGCCTTCGTCGGGGAGATCCTCGAGGGCGCGAGCGAGGCGGTCGCCGGCCTGTTCTTGAAGTCCGAGGAGGCTCTCGACCGCGGCACAGGCGCGGGCGAGCTTGGCGCGCATTGCGTGCGAGTCGTCGGGCAGGATCGCGAGCCCCTCCACCAGGGCCTCGTGGCTGTCCGTGAAACGGCCGACCGCCGTCAGGGCCTCGGCGCGGGCGACGAGGAGATCGACGCGCTCCTCCGCCGGAGCGGTCGGCGGCAGCAGGCGCAGCGCGTCTGCGAACCAGTGTGCGGCGCTTGCCGGCGCCAGCCGGACGGCTTCCATCCCCGCCTCCCGCAGGACGGCTGCGGCAGCGACGTCGCCTTCGCGTGCTGAGCGCTCGACGTGATGGGCGCGCGCCGACGCCGTCGCACCCCGAGCTGCAAGCGCTTCGGCGCAACGCTCGTGGGCGACAAGCCGCCAGCCGTCGGCGGTGGCCTGGTAGACCGCCCGTCGCACGATTGGATGTCGAAAGCGGAAGCGCCGGGGCACGGAGGTCGCGCGCAGGAGATCGAGTTGCAGGAGCTCGTCGACTGCCTCCATCACCGAGGTCTCGGGCATCCGGGTCGCGGCCGCGACCAGCTCAGGCTCGAAGGGGTCGCCTGCCACCGCCGCTCCTTCCAGGACGAGATGTGCGGAGTCGGACAGCAGTGCGAGCTCCCCCGTGAGCGCAGCGATGACGGTCGACGGAACTCCGATCGCGGCGAGTGACGTCTCGTCGTGGCGAGCTTTCGCCCGACCCGCGCGGTCGGGCGATCGGGCGAGCTGTTCGAGATAGAACGGGTTGCCGCCGCTCTCCTCATAGAGGACCTTTGCATCGGCGCCGTCGACCGCGTCGCCCAGTAGCTGTTGCGCCTCCTCGGGGCTGAGCGCGCCGAGCTCGATACGAGTGAGCGTTTCTGTGCGATAGGCCCGCTCGAGCGCGGCAGAGAGACGCTCCGGCACCTGGCGCGGACGTACGGCCAGCGCGATGAGCACCGCCGCGGCCGGCGGTCGGCGCAGCAGCGCTCCGATCAACTCGACGGACGCCGCGTCGGCCCAATGGAGGTCGTCGAGCACGAGCACGAGCGGCTGCGCCGACGCGAGGTGCTCGAGCAGCGCCCGCACCGCGCGGTGGCTGCGATAGCGCTCGTGCTGGAGCGCCACCGCTTGCTCGGTTGTGAGCGCCGTCAGCGACGGGAAGACCTGCGCAAGTTCAGCCCGCACATCGTCGCCGAGGGTGGCCAGGCGATTCGGGTCGATCCCTCGCACGTACTCATCGAGCGCATCCACGAAGACGGAGAACGGGAGGTCCCGCTCGAGGTCGGACGCGGAGCCCGCGAGGACGAGCTGCCCCCGAGCGTCCGCGCGAGCGGCGAGCTCGGCCAGCAGGCGCGTCTTGCCGATGCCCGGCTCGCCGACCAGCAGGATCGCGGGCGAACTGCCCTGACCGAGCTCGGCCAGCACTCGATCGAGCGAACTCATCTCCTCGGCGCGCCCGACGAGGTGCTCGGTATGCACGGCCATTTTCCCTCGAGCGCAGGATAGATCAGGGTCGTCGCACCGAGAGATCAGGGTGCGGATCAGGGTGGCGCCCCGATGTCGGCGCGCCTGGGCAGCGGCAAGCTCGGCCCATGCCTCGTTTCCTGCTCCACCACAGCCACGACCCGCACGACTGCGGCGTCGTCTTCGCCTCGTTCAACGGGCACCAAAGCCCTCTTCGGCATCAACCGACGCTCGCCTCGTGTCGCTCCGGCGGCCACGCGATCTGGTGGACGGTCGAAGCGGCAACCCACGAGGAGGCGCTCGCTCTGTTGCCCGGGTACGTCGCCAAGCGCACCACAGCAATTGCCGTCAGCGAGGTCGAGATCCCATGACCGGGCGCCTACACGTGCCCACAAGAGAAGGAGAAGCCGTGAGCCCTGCAACACCGCACACCCGCAGTCGCCCCAACCTGGCAGCCCGTATCGGCCGCTGGAGCGCTGCTCACTGGAAGACCGCCACCTTCGGCTGGCTTGCGCTCGTGCTGCTCGCGTTCGCCGTTGGCAGCCAAGTGGGTACGAAGCAGGCCGATCCGACCAACGCCGGCCCCGGCGAGTCGGGCCGGATGGACAAGGTCCTCGCTGCCGGATTCAAGGTGCCGGCGAGTGAGAGCGTGCTGATCCAGAGCCGCTCGTCTCGAGCCGACGGCCCGGCCTTCGACGCCGCTGTCAAGGACGTCGTGAGTCGCCTCGCGACCGTGCCCGCCGTCAAGAACGTCCGCTCACCACTCGACCCCGGCAACGCGGGCCAGATCGCAACGGGCGGGCATGCCGCGCTCGTCGAGTTCGAGATCCGCGGCGACAACACGAAGGCGATGGACAAGCTCGGCCCGATCCTCAAGAGCGTCGCCGACGCCCAACGTGCCCATCCGGGCTTCTTCGTCGGGGAGTTCGGCGGTGCGAGCGCGGCCAATGCCGTCAACACCGCGTTCGCCCACGATCTCGCGAGCGCGGGCGTGTACTCGATCCCGCTCACGCTGATCATCCTCGTGGTCGCGTTCGGCGCGCTCGTGGCCGCCGGCATCCCGTTGCTGCTGGCGCTCACGGCCGTCTTCGCGACCTTCGGCCTGGCGGCCCTGCCGAGTCACGTGCTTCCGCTTGCACCCGAAGCGTTCGCAGTCGTGCTGCTGATCGGACTCGCGGTCGGTGTCGACTATTCGATGTTCTACCTCCGCCGCGAACGAGAGGAACGGGCCGCCGGGCGGAGCGAGCAGGCCGCGCTCGAGGCAGCCGCTGCCACCTCCGGCCGCTCGGTGCTCATCTCCGGCCTCACGGTGATGGTGGCGATGGCCGGCTTGTTCCTCACGGGCGACGCCACATTCGCTTCGTTCGGCTATGCCACGATGATCGTCGTCGCGTTCGCGATGGTTGGCTCTCTGACCGTCCTTCCCGCGCTGCTCTCGAGGCTCGGCGACGGCGTCGAGCGGCTGCAGGTCCCGCTCGTCGGCCGCCTCCGCCGCGACGACGGCGAGGGACGCGTCTGGGGAGCGATCGTCGATCGCGTTCTGCGTCGCCCGTTGCTCTCGGCGGTGCTCGCGGGCGGATTGCTGTTGGCGCTCGCCGTCCCGGCCCTGCAAATGCGGCTGGCGACCCCAGGCCCGGACACATTCCCGAAGTCGCTCGACGTCGTGAAGACCTACGACCGGATGCAACAGCAGTTCCCGGGCGCGGCGCTGCCGGCCAACGTCGTCGTGCAGGCACCGAACATCAATGCCCCGGCCGTCCAACGGGCGATCGGACGACTGAAGGTGGCAGCCCTTGCCACGGGTCACGCACGCGGACCGATCACGGTCGACACGAACGACGCCGGCACGATCGCGAACATCACCGTTCCGATCCTGGGCAGAGGAACCGACGCCCAGTCGAACGCCAGCCTGGCGGCCCTCCGCGAGGACGTTCTTCCTCAGACCGTCGGAGCGCTCCCGAACGTCCAGTCGGGCGTGACCGGGCTGACGGCGGAATGGAAGGACGCGAAGGATCAGCTGAAGTCGAAGCTGCCGCTTGTGGTCGGCTTCGTGCTCCTGCTCGCGTTCGTGCTGATGCTCGTCGCATTCCGCTCGATCGTGGTCGCGATCAAGGCGATCGTGCTCAACCTCATGTCCGTCGCCGCCGCCTACGGCGTGCTCGTGCTCGTCTTCCAGCACGGCATCGGGAAGGGCCTACTCGGCTTCAGCTCCACCGCCGGGATCGATCCCGTGACGCCGCTCCTTCTCTTCGTGATCCTGTTCGGGCTCTCGATGGACTACCACGTCTTCATCGTCAGCCGGATCCGAGAGGCGTTTGACCGTGGCGCGAGCATGGACGACGCGATCGCCCACGGGATCAAGTCCACCGCCGGAGTCGTGACGAGCGCAGCGATCGTCATGGTCGCCGTCTTCTCGATCTTCGCGACCCTCTCGATGCTGATCTTCAAGCAATTCGGCGTCGGGCTCGCCGTGGCGATCCTGATCGACGCAACCCTCGTCCGCGGGGTGTTGCTGCCGGCAACGATGAAGCTGCTCGGCGAGCGGAACTGGTATCTCCCTGGCTGGCTCCAATGGCTTCCGCAACTCGAGCGCGAGGAGCCCCGGCCGGCGCCGACCGCCAAGCCCGCGCCCGTTTCCGCCTAGCTCGCTCCGTCAAGGTCACTTGCTCAGACCTCCGGCTCTCACACGAGCCGGAGGTCTGACGACAAAGGAAGAGAGAAAGGACCCTTCATGCCCGTGTCAGCGGACAATCCGAGGCAGACTGCCGGTTTCCTCGCGCTGCAGCCGTTCCTCATTCCACTCGGATCGCTGCTCGTCGCGCTGGCGGTGCTCGACGCCGGACCACGGCTACTCCTCGTCGTCGCGCTGCGTGCGCTCGTGATTGGAGCGTTGGCCCACCGCCTGCCGCCTTCGATCGTCGCGGCGGTCGCGCTTCTGCTCGGCGTGCTTGCACTCGGCGCGGGGCTGATCGTGGGCGCAGACCTGTTGCTCGCCGCCGGGATCGCCTACCTGCTCGCGGGTCTCGGCCGGGGCTGGGGCATCAACCGAGGCCGCCGGAAGACGCGAGCGTGGATCAACCGCATACTCGGGGTGATCGGAGCGGTGGTCGTCGCCTTCGTTGTCGTCTATCCGACGCTGCTCGTTGTCGACTATCTGGCGAAGCCGCGCGAGCAGATCGATCAGTCCGCGCTCGCGTTGCCGCATGAGCGCGTCGCCTTCGCCGCGACCGACGGCGTTCGCCTGGCCGGCTGGTATGTGCCCTCCCGCAATGGCGCCGCGATCGTCCTCGTCCACGGCGGCGGCGGCGACCGCCAGGGAACAATCCGCCACGCCCGTATGCTGGCCAGAGCCGGCTACGGCGTGCTCCTCTACGACGCACGCGGCCGCGGCGAGAGCGCGGGACACGAGAATGCATTCGGCTGGCAATGGGACCGCGACGTCCACGGCGCCGTCTCCTACCTCACTGGCCGCGGCATCCGTCGCATCGGCCTTCTTGGCCTCTCCACCGGCGCCGAAGCCGTCGTCACGGAGGCCGCAGCCGACCCACGCGTCGGAGCCGTCGTTTCCGACGGTGTCCAGGGTCGCACGGCAGGCGACGTAAGCCACCTTCCGTTCGGGGATCGCATTTCTCTGGAGCTTCCGTTCGCCGTCGCCGGCGCGGAGATCGAGCTCATACGTGGCCAGGCGCAGCCGAAGCCGCTTTTGGAACTCGTGCACCACGTCGCGCGCTCGCGGCCGCTGTTGCTCATCGGAACCGTCAGCTTCGAGCGCGAGTTCGACCGTGCCTACGTCCGTGGAACGAAGGCCCAACTCTGGGAATTGCCACGAAGCGCGCACACACACGGTCTCGAGGATCACCCGTACGCCTACGCGCAGCGCGTTCTCACGCTCTTCAAGCGAGCGCTCTCTGAGAGGCGCTCGGCCTCTCAGTAGGGCGCCTCGGGGCCGGCCGCCAGGCCGTTGCGGCCGTGATTTGCAGGCACTTCTCGCCTCGCCGCTGACCCCGCTGCGCACGGCCGACCAACTGGTTTTCTTGAATTCGCGACACGTTAAGCTCCTGCGGTCCAGTGAGGGAAGTGAGGACTCTTAAGGAGGGGGAACATGGTCAAGCAGTTGATCCCGCACCGCGGCGGGCTGACGTTCAGCGTCGTCGTCGCGATGCTGTCGATGCTCGCGCTCGGGCTTCCGTCCGCGGGCCGAGCGATCGTCAACATCGAAGGGCAAACGCCGGCGCCGCTACCCGATTACGACTCGCGCGCTTCGGCGGCGCCGTCCGCAGACCAGCTCACGGCGGCGAACGCGCTCGGCGCGGATGTCAGCTGGAACCGCTTCGGCGTGGCATCGGCAGTCAGCAAGGACGGTAACTTCGTAGCGAAGGGCATTCAGGCCCCGGACGCCGTCTCCGCCGCACGCGGGTGGCTCGACGCGAACAAGCTCCTGTTCAAGCTGGACTCGACGGCCAGCCTCGTCGCCGTCACGTCCACCACACAGCCGCTCGTCGGGACGACCGACGATTACGCGATCGTGTTCCATCAGCAGGCCGACGGCGTCGCGTCCACGGACGGCGTGGCGACCGTCTCCGTCGTCGGCTCGAAAGACGCGGGCTGGAACGTTGCGTACGCGTCGTCGAGCCTCACCGGAGGGAGTGCCGACGCAACGGGCTCAGACGCGCTCGCGCCGGCCGTGGCGTGGACCGAGGCAGCGAACCAGGCCGGCGTGAACGTCTCGGTCGTCGACGTGACCCCGGACAGCACCGAGGCCGGCGCCACGACGCTCACCGTGCGCGGCCTCTCGCAGAAGCAGCACGTGAAGAAGGCCGTCTTTGCGACACCGCATAACGGCGCACGTCGCGGCCTACGACGCGACCGTCACGACGAACCCCGACGGCAACCTGCAGAGCTACCAGGTCGTCGTCGATGCGCAGAGCGGCGATCTCCTCTACCGCCAGAACCTCGTCGACTACGTCTCCGACAATCCGACGTGGTTGGCCCCACGAGCATTCGATGCCGTACAACGACCTGAACGCCTATCCCGTGGAACTACCCGACCACGGACGGCCGCTCGCTCTTCTGCTGGACGGCGACCGCTGGATGCGACGTGGTCGCGAGCGACAACCCGGCGACGACGGTCTACCCGATGGGCGTCGCCTCGAAGTTCCCGTGGGACGTCCAGCTCAACTCGTGCCGGGGTCGACCTCGGCACGATGGCGACGGAGGGCAACAACGTCGACGACGCGCGCGTGTGGAGCGGGAACCACGGCGTCTACGGCAACCCGGCGCTCGTCCGCGCGACGAGCGCGACCCGCGACTACCAGCCGGCGTTCACGGACGCCTGGTACACGTCGGGCTGCAATCCGAACAACGTCAACGCCGCGGTCAACCCGACTCGGCAACGACATCGAGGCCTCGACGGTTTCCCTGTTCGTCGGCCACAACGTCATGCACGACTGGGCGTACTACCTCGGCTTCGACGAGGGCCACTGGAACGCGCAGCAGTACAACAACGGCGTCACGACGATCGACCCGACGCCGCCGCCGGGAGGCCCGACGCTCGCAGCCCGCTCGGCAACGACGGGCTGATCGGAAACGCGCAGTCCGGTGCCGCGACCGGCAGCCGCGACAACGCGAACATGAGCACCGGCGCTGACGGCGCAGCACCCGACGACGAACCAGTTCCTCTGGCAGCCCCTGGCCGGCTCGTTCTACGCGCCGTGCGTGGACGGCGCCTACGACTTCTCGGTCTTCGGCCACGAGTACGGCCACCTGATCGAGAACCGCATGATCGGCAAGGGCGTCGGCGCCCGGCAGGGCAACGCCGCCGGCGCGATGGGCGAGGCGTTCGGCGACTTCGACGCACTCGCCGCCTTCAACGAGCTGCACCTGCCGGTCCCGCCGGGCGCGGACCGCTACACCGAGGGCGCGTACGCCACCGGCAATCCGTACAACGGGATCCGCGACTTCCTGGCCGGCCGGCCGATGGGCGGCGAGTTCCCGGAGCCGGGCCAGAATCCGGACACCGACCCGCTCAACTACGGCGACTTCGGCTTCGACATCGTCGGCCCGGAGGTGCACGCCGACGGCGAGATCTGGGTCGCGGTCCAGATGGACCTCCGTGACCTGTTCCTCGCGCGCAATCCGTCGCCCGGAGCGGCCGACGGACATCGCCTGTGCGCGTGGCCAGATCGCTGCGAATGCGTGCCCGGGCGACCGGCGGTGGATCCAGGACTACTACGACGCGATGGTGATCATGCCGCGCGACACGACGATGATCCAGGCGCGCGACGCGATGCTCGCCGCCGACCTGGCTCGTTTCGGTGGAGCGAACCAGGACCTCCTCTGGCAGGGCTTCGCGATGCGCGGCTTCGGCCAGAACCAGAACACGGTCAGCAACGCGGACACCGATCCGGTGCCCGACTTCTCCTCGCCGATGGCGAACAACGCGACGCTCAACTTCTCCGCCGACTCGAAGGACAAGGACGCCGCGGTGCCGGTGAAGGCGAAGATCTACGTCGGCGACTACGAGGCGCGGTCGACCCCGATCGCGGACACCGATCCGGCAACGGTCACCGACGGCACGAATGCCACCGGCAATCTCGACAACACGGCGCAGTTCGTGCCCGACTGGGCCGAACTCGCTCGCAGTCGGGAAGCGTTGGTCGTCGTACAACTTCGTCGCCGTCGCGCCCGGCTACGGATTCGTCCGATTCGAGGTGACGAACCTTCAGCCGGGCCAGACGCGCAACATCGCGATCCACTTCGCGACGAACTACGCGTCGGCGGCACAGGGCGCGACGATCACTGGCGACGCGCTCGGAACGAATACGGATCTCGGCAAGCTGATCGACGACACCGAGTCGACAAACGACGGACAGACCGGAGCGCCGGTCGCCGGTCGCTGGGTCGTCGTCGCCCTGGGAGGCTCGAAACCGGTGCTTGATCCACCCCCTCGGCGTCTCGGCGATGTTCGTGCCGGCCAACAATCGGTTCACGGCGCTGCGCTCGTTCGACGCGTACACCTGCACGGCCGGCAAGAAGGACAATCCGACCTGCGACGGCGCGATCGCCGCGGGCTGGAAGCAGATCGTGCAGTCACCGGACGACTCGTTCCCGTCCGTCAACCCGCGGCCCGTCACCCCCGACGAGACGCTGCGCTACTTCGACGCGAAGGGAGGACCGCCGGCAACGCACGTGAAGTTCGTCGTCAACACGAACCAGTGCACCGGCCAGCCGTCGTACAACGGCGACCAGGACAACGACCCGAACAACAACTCGGACTGCAGTGCCACCTCGCGCACAACCGAGGTGCACGCCAGCGAGTTGGAGGTGTTCGGATCGAAGGCGAAGGTCGACGACTAGAACCTCCAGCACCTCAGGCACGTTCCGGGGGCCGGCGCACGCCGGCCCCCGGAAGTTCCGGATCCTGGGGTGGGTAGAACCTGGCAGCGCGCTTCGGCGTGAGCCCTGCGTACGGGCCGCGCCGTCTTGTCGGCGCGGCCCGCACGTCGGGAAGAACCGCCTACCAGGCCGAAGGAGGCGGAGGCGCGACGACCGGAGGACGGTCGTCGCAGGTGATCGTGTTCGGAAGCTCCCACGGCGCGAACCACGGACCGGTGGTCCCGCCGCCGTCGTTGCCGCTCCCGAAGAGCGAGAACTCCGAGCCCGCAGGTGTGAAGTTGAACGAGCCGCAGTTGTTCACGCCGACTGCGCCGACATTGCGTGCATCGACGTTGTCGAACGTCGCCGACCCGGCAACCCGGGCGCTCACACCGAGGTGCCCGTGCCGTCGACGTGGATGTCCTTGAAGTGGACGTTCGAGATGGAGTACAGGTCCTTCACCGGGAAGTCGGACACGATCATGATCGCGTTGTAGGTGCTCTGGAGGAAGTTGTCTCCGGTCACCTCCACGTCCGCCGTCATTGATCCCTCCAGCGCGTAGAGCCAGATCGCCCCGAGGCCGATGTTCCAGTTGAGCTCGTAGGTGCCGGCCCGAACCGTCGTGTTGTTCGTGAACCACAAGGTGGCCAGCGAACGGTGTCGATCCGAAGCGTGATCCCGCGTGCAGGCCGCTGCCTTCGCGCAGCGGGTCCGCGACGACGTTGTTCGAAACGGTGTTGTCGCGGCCGCCGTAGATCGCGATTCCGTTCGCGAGCGACGGCGATCTGGACCGTGTTGTGATCGAACACGTTGTTCGCGTTCTCGATTCCGGGCTGGCCCGCCTGCGACCACATCGCCAGGCTGTCATCGGCTGTGTTGCGGATGAGCGAATTGACGACCTTCGAGTTCGTCACTCCCTGATGGAAGTTGATGCCGTCCGCGATCTGGTCGGTGATCACGGTGTTCGCGATCGTCACGTTGTTCATCGGCCCGTCGAGCCAGATTCCGACCTTCGTGTGATGGATGTAGAGGCCGTCGATCGTCGAGTCGCTCAGCGCCCCACCGATGCCGTTCACCTGGTCGGTGTCGATGCGCTCGCGCACGTCACCCTCGATCGCGAAGTTCGACAGGTGCACGTTGTGACTGCCGCCGTCGGCTGCGTACTTGCCGTAGAAGCCGACGCCCGTGTGCACGGAGCCGTCGGGCGACGGTGAGCTGAGCGTGACCTGATGGCCCTTGACGATCGACCACCAGCTGCCTGCACCTACGATCGTCACGTCGTCGACGACGATGTGCCTGTTCACCTGGAACGTGCCGGCCGGGATGTAGACCGTCTTGTGTGCGAGCTTCGCCGCCTGGATCGCGTTGTCGAATGCATCCGCCGAGTCGCGGACGCCGGTCGGGTCGGCGCCGAACTTCGTGACCGAGACAGAGCCGGGCGGCTGCGGCGCCGGATCGGCGACGTTCTGGAAGTCGGCGAGGTCGATCACCGTCCACGCCGCGTTCGTGTCGGCAGGGACGGTCAGCCGGACGACCGCGCCCGGTTGGTAGGTCTTGCCGAGTGGCACGCGCTGCTCGTCGTAGAAGTGCATCGGCCTGAACGGGGTCGGGAACGTCAGCGACCCGGGCACGCACGAGCACTCGGTCACCCACCAGTCGGGGTGCAGCAGGCCTGCATTCGGATCGTTCGAGAACGGATACTGGTTGTAGAGGTCCGAGTACTTCGACGTCAGCGTGACCGTCTGCGGATGCGTGTTCCCGTGGCCGTCGCCGTTGTGGTCGACGCCCACCGTCAGCGGGGCGTCGATCCCACCGCCGTTCGGCGCGTCGGGAATCGCGTACCGGATCGTCACGGCGTTCGCCGGCTGCGTCAGCGTGAAGGCGACGTACTGGCCGGGCGCGAGTTGCACGGCCTGCCGACCCGACGCTTCGGCGGCGAGCGTGTAGGCGTCCGTGTCGAACGCGAGAACGGTGCCGTTCGTGTCGGCGTTCTCGGCTTCTTGCTCGACGATGCCGAGGTCGGCCCCGCGACCGGCGGTGAGTGCCGGGTCAATCGCGGCCACCGTGACGCGCGGGGCGCTGTGTGCGGTCAAAGCGGTGGCGCCTCCCGTCGCCACCCAGACCATGGAGATTGTCAGCGTTCCGAGTGCTGCCAGTGCGAGCCTCTGGTGCCAAGGCCTTGTGCGGCGAAGGCCTTGCTCGAGCTTTGGGCCTGCCATTGGGGGGTTCCCCTCTCTCCGACCGTTGCGGTCGCTCGGATGTGAGCATTGTCTGATCGCTCAACAAATCAACGCAAAAAACGAACGCCGAGACTACAACGGTCCACTTCACGTTGCAAATAGCGCTACACGAGTGGATTGGCCCAGCACACGCGACCGGGCGCGCTGGACGTACCCTCGTCCGACGTGGGATCGTGTCGGGCGTGCCCGCCGCCTCGTGGCCGTGATCGGCCTGTCAGGCGACCGGGGTCGCTCGATCTCGTCCGACCGATAGTCTGTCGGGCGATCCTGTGGCGACCGTGAGGAGCCGGATGTCAGATGACGCCGACATACGGGCTCGTTCCGGGCCGCCGCGCCGAACTCGATTCGGGGGTCTCAAACTGCCGAGCGCCGCGGCTGCGCGTCGGCCGCAGTTTCGGGTCGGGGCGGTTGTCGCCGTCGCGGTTGCCGCAGGGCTCGTCGCATGGTTCGTGCTCAATGACGACGGCGGCTCCTCGAATCCGCGAACCGTAGGCGATGCGACTGCGATGACGCCCGCGGCGATCGCGACACTGGCCCGGTCCGTCGGGCATGCGATCTACTGGCTCGGACCGAGGCGCGACACGACGTACGAGGTCACGCAGGCCGCGAACGGAAAGATCTACGTGCGCTACCTGCCCTCCGGCGTCGACGTCGGCTCCTCCAAGCCGTACCTCACTGTCGGCACGTATCCCTTCCCAGGCACCTACGCGGTCATCCGGAAGCAGGCGCGCGCCAAGGGCGCGGTCACCGCGCGGCTCGCGGGCGGAGGCGTCGCGGTGCTGGACGCCGGTTATCCGCAGAGTGTCCACATCGGCTATCCGCACGTGAACTTCCAGGTCGAGGTCTACGACCCGACGCCGGCGCGCGCCATGCAACTCGTGTCGTCGGGGGAGCTCAAGAGCGTCGGCAGTCTCGCGGCGACGACCGCCGGCAGGATCAGCACGAAGCCCACGGCCGCGACGCCCGCGGACATCCGGACGTTCGCCCAGCAGGTCGGCCACCCGATCTACTGGGCCGGGCCCAGGCCCGGCTACACGTATGAGCTGAGCACGACGTCGAACGGGAGCGTGTTCGTCCGCTACCTCCCGGCCGGCGCGAAGGTCGGCGACCCGAGAGCGGACTTTCTGACCGTTGCCACGTACCCGTTTCCGGGCGCCTTCGCCGCGGTGACCAAGGCCGCCGCGGCCGGGGGCGTCGCCGGCACCATCAAGCTCGCGCACGGCGGGATCGGCGCCGTCGACGGGAGCTACCCGAAGAGCATCCACATCGCCTACCCGGGAGCGAGCTACCAGATCGAGGTCTACGACCCGTCTCCGAGCACCGACCGCAAGCTCGTCGCCTCCGGCGCGATCTCGCCGGTCCCGTAGCCCAGGGCCGACGGGGCGCCGATCTTGCTGCTCGCCTGGATCGCCTTTCCGCTCGTCCTCGCGCTGCTCTCGCTCGGCTGCGGCCTGCTCGTGGAGCGGGCATCTGGACTCACGCTTGCCAAGCCCGCTCCTCGTCCCGCTCGGGCTCGCCCTCGTGATCGTCGAGGCCGACCTCGTCACCATGCGAGGAGCGACCGCCCAGCTCGCGGCCCCGCTCGCGATCGCGCTGGCGATCGCGGGCTTCGGGCTCCGCACCGGACGCCTGCGCCTCGACCCGTGGGCGATCGGAGTCGCGGTCGCAGTCTTCGCCGTCTATGCGGCCCCGATCGTCCTGTCCGGGCAGGCCACGTTCGCCGGCTACATCACGCTCGACGACACCTCGACGTGGCTGGCGCTGACCGATCGGGTGATGGATCACGGCCGCACGCTTTCCGGGCTGGCCCCCTCGACGTACCAACAGGTACTGGCCGACTACTTCCGGGGCGGCTATCCACTTGGGGCGTTCCTGCCGCTCGGGCTCGGCGGCAAGCTGACCGGACAGGACATCGCCTGGCTGTTCCAGCCGACGCTTGCGTTCTCCGCCGCGATGCTCGCTTTCTCGCTCTACGCCCTCTGTGCCCGGTTGATCTCCTCCCGAGCGCTCCGGGCCTTCGTCGCCTTTCTTGGAGCTCAGCCGGCGCTCCTCATGTCCTATGCGCTCTGGAGCGGGATCAAGGAGCTCGCCACCGCGGCGACGATCGCGCTTCTCTGTGCCTCGGTCGTCGCGACGATCGGTCGGTGGACGCGCGCGCGGGCGACGCTGCCCTCCGCCCTTGCCGCGGCCGCACTGTTCGCGATTCTCAGCCCCGCCGGACTCGTATGGTTGCTCGTCCCGACGGCCGCCGTGATCGCCGTCCTCGCCTCCGGCGGGCTTCAGGCGTCCGCGAGGGCGGCAATCGGCCTTGTCGGATTCGTCGCCATCCTTTCGATCCCGTCGATCGCGATCGCCCGATCCTTCATCTCCGGGGCGAGCGGCGGCGAGATCACGACGAGCCACGAGGTGGCGAACCTCGGGCATCCGCTGGACAAGCTGCAGGTGTTCGGCATCTGGCCCGCGAGCGATTTTCGAAATCAGCCCGGAAACCCGGCGGCCGCGCACGTTCTCATCGGCGTCCTGCTGGTGGGGATCGTCGCGGGCCTCGCGATCGCGTGGCGGCGGAGAGCTCTCGGAATGCCGCTGTACGTCGCCACCGGCGTCGGCGGAGCCGTCATCATCTTCGGACTCGATCGGGTGGGCCTGAGCTCGCCGTGGCTGAATGCCAAGGCGATGGCCGAGGCCTCGCCGGCTCTGGTCGCCGCCGGAGCGGCCGGAGCCGCGGCGATCTTCGAGACCGGACGTCGCGTCGAGGCGGCGCTGATCGGAGCGGCGATCGCGGCCGGCGTCCTGTGGTCGAACGGCCTCTCGTACTCGAGCGTCTGGCTCGCGCCGCAGCCGCAACTCGCGGAGCTGGCGACGATCGGAGCCCGGTTCGCCGGTCAAGGGCCAACGCTGATGACGGACACCGAGCCGTACGGCGTACGCCACTTCCTGAGGAGCATGGACCCGGAGGGCGCCGCAGACCGCCGACGGCGGTTGATTCCCCTCCTCGACGGGCAGGGCCTCGCCAAGGGCACGTACGCCGACCTCGACCAGTTCCAGCTCGCCGGGATCCTCGTCTACAAGACGCTCGTGCTCGCGCGCTCGCCGAGCGAGAGCCGGCCGCCCTCGGTCTACAGCCTCGCGTGGAGCGGCCGCTACTACGACGTCTGGCAACGGCCGAACGCCTACCCGCCGATCCTCGCGCACACCCCGCTCGGGGACCCGCTTCAGCCCGGGGGCGTGCCAACGTGCGGGGAGGTGCTGCGACTGGCCGGCATCGCCGGGCCGTCCGGGCGGCTGGCCGCGCCGCCGAGGGTGCCGGCGGTCGTCGTCGACCTCGGCCGAGCGCCGCTGCCGGCGGGCTGGGTGAGCGACGCCGGCGGCCACGTCTCTCCGAAGAGTGGCGCGGGTGCGATCGCCGAGCGATTCACCGTGGCCGTGGCCGGTCGGTACGAGGTCTGGCTCGGCGGCTCGTTCAGGAGCCGCGTCCGCCTCTACATCGACGGCGGGCTGGTCGCCGATGCGCGGGGCCGGCTGACCGGAGCCGGTTACGAGCAGCTCGGCGAGGCGCGGCTCACGGCCGGCCGCCACCGGCTCGTGCTGCGCTACGACGGCGCCGATCTCCACCCCGGAAGTGGAGGCGTTCAGTTCGGCCTCGGCCCGGTCGTCCTCAGCCGCGGCCCCGAGGAGGTACCGGTGGTCTACGTGCCGTCGGCTTCCGCCCGGACGCTCTGCGGCCGCGAGCTCGACTGGATCGAGGCGCTCGCCAGCTAGCGTCGCGCCTCGGCCAGCTCGCGCGCCTCGGTGTAGGCGTCCTCGTATGCACTGAGGAACCGCTCGACGCCGAAGCTGCGCCGAGCGACCGCACGCGACCGCTCGGAGAGGGCGGCGCGGAGCTCGTCGTCTCCGGCGATCCGGAGCAGGGCCTCACGAACGGAGTCGGCGTCGCGCTCGACGACGATTGCGTCGTCAGGCCCGAGGTACCTCTCGTACCCCGGCTGCCAGGCGATGACCACCGGCAGTCCTTTCGCGAGCGCTTCCTGGACAGCGAGCGGGAAGCCTTCCGCCTCCGAGGGCAGGACGAACGCGTCGGCGCAGTCGAGCAGCTCCTGGAGTCGCACTGGCTCCATGAATGGAAGGATCGTCACGCCTGCTCCGTCGTTGGGCGGGCGGTCGGTCACAGCGACGAGCTCGAACGCCGGATCGGCCGAACCGAGGAAGAGGTCGAGGCCTTTCTTCGGCACGTCGCGTCCGACGAACAGCGCGACGAAACGATCGGGGTCGAGGCCAAATGAGCGCCGGAGGTCGTACCGACTCTCCGACGACACGATGTTGGGAACGCCCACCGGAAGGACACGGGGATCAGGGATTCCCCAGCGCTCCTGCACCCAGTCGGCGACGACGGGGTTGTAGGTCGCGACAAGCGTCGCCAGTCGCGAGCAGCGACCGAGCGTCGCGTGAGCGGCACTCTCCGCCGCGTCGAGCACGTGGGAGCCTTGCGGCACGAAGGCGACGTGCTGCGTGAGCACGCTGGCAACATTGGCGCGCCGAGCAAGGGCGAGCGCGGGCAGCGACGTCGGGTAGATCGCGTCCTGCACGTGCACGATGTCCGCGGCAGCAACGCGCTCGCGCAGTAGGCAGAGCATCGAGACCGGCTGCGGCACCGGGATCGGCACGTTCAGCCGCCGGTCGAGAGCGTACGACGAACGGATGCGGTGGACGGTGAAGCCGTCGAGTTCCTCGCGCAGCGGCGCACCGGCGAAGCGGCAACAGATGACGTGCACCTCATGCCCGGAGGCGGCGAGCCCTCCGGCGAGGATCTCGACGAAGCGCTCGATCCCACCCACGTGGGGCCTGAAGTTCGAGCTGACCAGAACCACCCGCATGGTCGGCCATTCTCTCGCAGCGAACGGCGGAGGGCGAGCCGGAGCAGCGACCGCTAACGTTTTCGGACTTCATGCCGGGCAAGACCGATTCGTACGATGAGCTATGGGGCACGGCCTGGGGCGATATTCAGCGGATCGGCCCTGTTCATCAGCACCTGCATGAGGGCGTGCTCCGGGTCCTCTCGGAACTCCCGGTCGAGACGGTGCTGGACGCCGGCTGTGGTTCAGGCGAGGCGCTAGCGCTGCTCGCCGCAACGGGTCGATACGAGCTCTGTGGCGCGGATATCTCGGGAGAAGCTCTGGCGCTCGCCTGCGAGCGCGTGCCTGGCGTGCGCTTCCAGATCCTCGACATCGAGCGCGCCTCCCTCCACGAGACGTTCGACCTCGTGATGAGCGTCCAAGTGATCGAGCACCTGGTCGACGACATCTCAGCTCTACGTCACATGGCCGAGATGGCCTCGAAGTACGTTTATGTCTCGACGATTGCCGGACGCATGCGTCGATCCGAGCCGGCGATCGGTCATGTTCGCAACTACAGCGCAGTCGAGCTTCGGACGAAGCTCGAGCTCGTGGGTCTCGAGGTGCTCCATCTCCAGAGATGGGGCTTCCCTTTCTACTCACCTTTGTACCGCTCGGCTGCGGAGTGGCTTCCGGGCGGACCTCCCGTCGGCCAACTCGGACCGTTCGCGAAATTCGCAGCCCAGGTCCTGTACCAGCTCTACCGGGCCAACATCTCCGGCTATGGCGATGTGATGAGTGCCCTAGCCCGAAAGACGGCATAGAGTGGGGCCTAGGAGCTGTCGCCGGTTGGGAGGG
>CAWFPX010000014.1:0-538547 GCA_963817765.1 uncultured Thermoleophilia bacterium
ACGGCGGATCGGCCATCCGGCAGGAGATCTCGATGTCTTCGTCGAGGTGATAGCTCGCGCAGATGCGGTGGTAGCCGTCGGCGACAATCAGCGGCTCGGCAACTTGGCCGCGGATGAGCAGTATCGGCGAGAGCCGCTCACCCCGCGCGACCTTCTTCATGTCCTTTTTCACTAACGGATCTGTCTCCGGCAGCAGCTCAAGCCGGCTCGCTCGCAGCAGATCGTTCGCTTCGCGGCGGATCGCCGGCGCGTTGCGGAGCCGCTCGACCATCGACCCGGCGTCGCCGTCGCTGAAGAGTAGGCTCAGGTAGTTGGCTGCTGCGAGAAAGTCGTGTGCTTCCGGCTGATCCTGCCAGTGTTCCCGCAGGCCCTTTTGTTTCTTGGCCACCCGCGCAGTTTCCCACACTCGACGACGACGCCGCCGGCCGGTCATCCGTGGGACGGGCGACGATTTGGTTAACGGCGATCAGGCCGGGAACGGCGAGTAGACCTAAGGGTCTTCAAACCGAAAGAGGGGCAGCATGGCTGAACTGACGAACCTCGAGTCGAAGCTTGGTGAGGTTGTGGGACTCGCGATGGCAGCGCAGACCGCGGCGAAAGCCGTAACGAAGCTCGCTCGCGTCGACAAGGAACGCGGCGTCATCGAATTGCTGAAGACGATGCAGGACGAGGCGAAGGAGGCCGAGCGGCGCGGCAAGTCCGTTGCGGCGAGCTTCGACGGGAAGAAATCGGCGATCTTGCAGGAAGCCCGCGAAACGAAGAAAAAGGCGGCGGAGATGCTCGACACCTACCTCGATGATGACTCCGACACGATCGACGGGCTCGAGTTCCTGACGATGGCCGAAGCCGGCGAGGTTGGACACTGGGAGATCCTCGCCCACTTCAACAAGCGAGCCCGGAACCCCGAAGTCAAAGAACTCGTGTCGTGGGGCTTTCCGATCCAAAAGCGCCACCTCGTTGAGGTCCGCGCAAGCTCACTCCAACTCGTCGACAAAGAAGATCCGGCCGAAGCCGCCTAAACGGCTCGCCTCGAGCGATCGGTCGCTGCGAGGTTTCGTGGTGGCTCGAGAGGCGCATCTGTGGGGTTCGCCGACTCGAGGGTCCCTCTGAGGAGGAGCAACGGATGCAACTTGACAAGCAGTTCGTGATCGACGAGCTGAAGAAGCAGGGACAGTCTCAGCAGGTTCAGAAGGCGCTGGATGAGTTGCCCGCAAAGGTTGACCACGAGCAACACGCGGCGCTGCTCGAGAAGCTCGGGCTCGATCCGGGCCAGCTGGCGGAGAGGGCGGCGAAAGACGGGATCGCGAACCTGCAAAGGAGTGCTCGCACGAGGTCAATCGTGAGAAGCAAGGGCGGCGCGAGCCGATCAGCTCGCGCCGCCCTCGTTTGTTCTTGTCTGTCGGTCGAGATCCGCAGCGGACATGCCATTGACGGTCCAGCGGCAGAGGACGCTCGCGGCGACGACGTGTCGGCGATCTGAACCGAACCGCTTGCGAGCGCATGCCGGCCGTCGTACTCGAGCTGGTCACCGCGGCGTCGTACGCCTGGGGCCTCACACGCCCGCACGTCATGAGCTTCCGCCGCCCACTCGTGCTGTGCATCGTCGGCCGCGCTCGCGGCGGGTTTGGCACTCGTCTCCATCAGCTGACGAACCGATCCGGGCCGCAGGGCGAATGCGCCTCGTCGGAGCGTTTCCGGCACCTCACACAAAGGAGACCACTGCCAATGCGTTCCACTCGTTCGATCGTCACCGCGGCGCTCGCGACGCTCGTCGTGTCTGGTCTGATTGTCGCCGGCGCGCTCGCGTCGTCGTCGAAGTCATCGAAGCCCAACTCGATGGCAGGAATGAACATGACCAAGTCGACGAAGCTGACGGCTGAGAGCCTGCGTGTCACCCTCGACAATCTGTTCGCCGAGCACGCCGTGCTCGCGATGAACGCCACCAACGCAGGCGATCTCCGGCTCGAAGTCGTTCCCGGCCGCCGCGAAGACGCTCGACAACAACTCGGTCGCGCTCTCGAAGGCGATCGCGTCGGTCTACGGCACGAAGGCGGGCAATACCTTCCTGAACGGGAAAGACATGTGGCGCGACCACATCAACGACTTCGTCGCCTACACCGTCGCAACGGCGAAGCATGACAAAGCCGGCCAGGCCAAAGCCGTCGCCAATCTGAAGCAGTACACGGTCACGTTCGGCAACTTCCTGGCGGGCGCGACCGGCCTGCCGAAGCTCGCAGTGCAGAACGACCTGCTCGGCCACGTCCTCGAGCTCAAGGGCCAGCTCGACGACTATGCGGCCGGGCAACTACACGAAGGCCGCAACCGACTACCACGCGGCCTACAACCACATGTTCATGACCGCCGACCTCGTCGCCGGCGCGATCGCGAAGCAGAAGAACCTCAAGTAAACACTCGCCATCGTCGAGCCCGGCACGTACACCGCGTGCCGGGCTCGACCTGCGCCGGGGCTACCTCGTGCTCGCTTTCGCTACGAGCCACCTCAACCGCGGTTCAACAGGCCTGGTTTTGGGCGAGGGGTAGCGTGATCATGAATGTCGAGCCCTGGCCGGAGACTCGAGGATCTGATTGCCGTTGGCGTCCCAGTCCCATTCCGCTGGTACGGCCAGCGTCAGGGCGCCGCCACTATCGCTGAGAAGCGCGCGTCGCTGCGCAGCGGTTCGAGTTCGCCATCTTCCACCGCGTATCCGGCAAGCGATGGGCGCTCGTTCACGGCTAGTCGGAGATGTTCAAGCGCTGCGTCTGGCTCCCCGAGCTGTGCTTCGGCGCAGGCAAGGTTGTAGAGCAGCTCACTTCGGTCGTCGTATTGGTCGAGCGCGTCGGTCAAGATGCGCTTGGCTTCCGCATGCTCGCCGGCGTCGAGCAGGGCAAAGACGTCTCGGTTGGTCTCCCATGAGCGTGTCTTGTACGCCTCGCCGGGTTTCCCGCCTATCGCCAGAACGGTTGTCACACCTACTCGTGCGATAGCGCCGCGTTTCGCCGTCGGGTCGCGGACGAACACGATTGTTCCGGTTGGCGCGTCAATCTCTTCTCCCTCGACGTTGAAGGTGGCGTGGCCCTCGATCACGAGATAAAGCTCCTCGTGGCCCGTAGGCTCCTCGTCGTGGTAGGGGATCACGGTGGTCTCGGCCTCGTTTCCGGTCCACGCGTTGACGCCGAAGCTGCGTACGTCGAAGAAACGGCGGATCGGCGACCAGCCGTCGGAGCGCTTGATCTCTGCGATCCGCGCTGTCTCATAGGTCGGCACCCCGACGGAGGCTACTACCCGGTGGCCCGGGCGAGCGTTCAGCAATGACCCTGACGGAGCGACCCGCCAACTCTCATAGACGCTTGAGCTTTAGGATCGGCATGTGAGTCCAAGCGCGGGCGCCTACGTCGTCCTTCAGCAACTGCGCGAGGGTCATTGGCGGGTAGTCGGCGAGGTCGACAGAAGGCCGGGGCTACCCGCCCGGAAGTCTCGGGCACAGGCGATCCACGACGTGCTCGGCCGCGAGCCTCTCGACAGCGAGGTGTTCGCAGTGCTTCCCAGAAGCGAGTGGCGGCTCAGCCTCGATTCCTAAGCCGGGAACATCGTGCTCGCCTGGGCCAGCGTGCTCACGCCTGAGTCCGAACACAGCGCTGGAGTACGAATTGGAGTACCGAGTCGTCTCCCCACGCTGCATTTCGCTGCATTTCGCTGCAACGCCGAACCCGCATGCCTTCAGCACGCTGCAGCCTCACGCTCATCGTTGCAGCTATCCCACTCGGACTTTAATCCCATGCTCGGAGCGGCGTACATCCTTACACCTACTCAGGATGTCGTCGAACCTTGAGCGACATCTGCAGCGTTCGTCTCTCCCCGTCTCTTTGCGAGGTAAAATGCAGTTGCAAGCAAATGGCCGGGGCGACGTTGTCGCGTCCCCCGGCCCGGTCATCGGAGGTGAATCCGATGTCGTCGATCGAGTCTAAGGACCGACAGGTGGCAACAGGAAGTCAAACGCGGCTGCACGACCACGGCCCGATGCGGTCACTCAGCAACTCACCACAACGCGTAACGGCAAGCGACCAAAGCATCGAGCACCGCGTTCGCCGAAACAAACAAACTCGAGACCAGAATGTCGGCGACCTGCGAGATTCGTTCATGAACTCCGGCTCCGCAAGGCGCCTTGCTCCGCGCACACTCGAGACTCCGACGCCAACAGATCGACGATCACGTAGTGCCAATCCTTGGAATGCATACCAAGGTTACGAGCGTCAGCCCTCAGCACATACGTCTCATGATCGAGGCGCTCTGCGAACGCGGGATGGCCGGTTCAACGGTCCGCAGTTGCGTGTCTTCCGCATTTGCGCTCTTCGCCCACGGCGTCCGAGATCTGGGCGTGCTCGATCAAAACCCAGTGCGCGCTCTCGAGCGAGGCGAACTGCCCCCCGCGCGAAGGCAAACCGAACCTCGCTACCTCAGCCTCGAAGAACTCGAATCTCTGTTCGGAGCAATGTCCGATCAGTACCGACCAATCGCGGCCACCTGTTTTTGGGCGGCTCTCCGCGTTTCAGAAGCACTCACTCTGCAATGGAAGAACGTCGACTTCGAGCGCCGGCGAATCAACGTCCCGGGATCGAAGACTCGCGCGAGCCGCGCGACCGTCCCACTTGTCGAGGAGCTATCGGCTGCGCTCCGAATGCATCGGACTCGTTGCATTGATTCGAGCCCAAACGCGCTCGTGTTTCAGACACGAACCGGTCGTAGCCCAGGACGAAGGAACATACATCGAGCAGTCTCGAGAGCTGCAATCAAGGTTGGTCTCGTTCGGGATGGAGACGAACCAGTTGGCGTGCACGATTTGCGACATTCGTTCGCAGCGTTCACGATCGCCGGCGGACTGACGCTCGCTGAGACAGCACGCTTATTGCGCCACGCAAACCCGGGTATCACTAGCGCGATCTATGCCGGCCTGACGGACGACGGCGTTTCGTCGCTCGGCGCGAAGTTAGCGGCGATTCCTCGGTGACTACTTCCTCCGTGGACTCACATTCTTTCGAGGAGCCCTTTCGGGTCACTCTTAGTCGTCGCGGTCCGACTCGCCGAGCGGTAGGCCGTCGGGCGGGACGGCAGACTCGTAATGTGAGGTTGTTGGTCGCGAACGGTCGACGAACGCCTGCATGTCCACGACCGGCGTGGTCGGGGTAGGGGATATCGGAGTCGTCGATTTCGGCCTCACTCGCAGCATGGGTCGCTTGCTTTGCAGCGATTTGCTCCAATCTGAAGAGAGCGCGGTCAAGTCCATCGACGTGGGCCTAAGGAGATCCGCTGTCAGTCGAACTCGGTTTGCACGAGAGACTGAACTCGCCGTCTCGCTTCATCTGTCTCTCGACGATACGAAGTCCTTCGAGGTCATCCTCCAGAAGATCTTTCATTGGCGCAAGTCCTTCGCGGATCACTTTCGCCGGAAGCACATGGGCCGCGCGGAGTCGCGGAATCACTTCGTCGACAACGACTTGCGGCCAAGTTTTCACCGGAGACGATGCCCAGACCTCCATCGCCTTCATTCCGGCGACCGTCTTGGTATATGCAACTACTGGACGGCGACTAGTCTTGATTTCAGCCGATACCTCGTCGAGGTACCCGTCCTTTGCGAGGGTCCCTCAGTTCACGGTAGATCTGGCTCTCCGAATAGCCGAGGGCTCCTCCTCGGTCATCGACCAAGCTTACGATCTCGTAGGCGTAAAGAATCCGGCTCTCAGCCGCGATCAACGCAAGAAGAGCAAAGCCCAACTTCTTCAACTTGCGCGGCTGATCGGACTTCGACGCGTCAACCCACGAAGCTTCCTTTCGGAGCAGATCGCACTTCCCTTACGAGTCTTACGCGCGTTCAATGCTTCCTGTCTTCACTGTCATATTGAGCACTTTTCGCTTCCATTGCGAAACTTAGTAAAACTTTCGTTTCGCTGTCAACGCCACCTGTTAGCGGTGTCTTTAGCACACAAGCCTCCTGAGGTCTCCCCGGAGAATCCGCCTGCACACTCGGTGTTCTGTCGGGAACATGTTAGTTATCATTCGCAATGACGATTTACGAATGTTAGCAGTCAGGATCGGTCGACACTCGAATCGAGTTGAGTCGACTGCCTGAAGAAAAGGACCTTCGCGACCGTGTCCTGAACGCACAAAACCCCCGGGCTAGCGGGGGTTTTCGAGGTGGGCGGTACTGGGCTCGAACCAGTGACCCCCAGCTTGTCGAGCTGGTGCTCTCCCAACTGAGCTAACCGCCCGGGTCGGGCGACAGTGTAGCCGTCTCCGGGGCGGCGCTCAGCAGGAGAACGGCTCAGCGGCCCAGATTGGCCGCAGGGTTCGAGCGCAATCAATCTGACTTAGTTCGCCGGACGAACATCGAGCCGCGCACCAAGCTCCGGCACGACGACGCGCGCGCCTGGATGATGGGCCGCCGCATAGCGTGCGAAATGCGCTGGATCTTCGGTGTTGTCGGCGAAGAGGTCCCAGTGCATCGGAACGACGAGCCTCGCAGCGCTGAGCTCCGCAAGCTCCGCGGCTTCGTGCACGTTCATGTTTCCCACGAGGCCGCGTTGTTCCCTGAACCAACTCACGCCGTTGATTGGCAGAAGCAGCAAATCGAGATCTGCGTCACGAAGGGACTCTGCTAGGCCTGGATAGACAAGCGTGTCGCCGACATGACAGAGGCGGACTCCATCGAGCTCGACGAGATAACCGAGGAACGGATGCTCTCCCGCCGCGTCGAGATGCAACCCGTAGCCGTCGGCGGGCACGACTGCATGCACCGCCGGGATCGGCGTCACCCGAACGCCTGCGTGCTCGAGCGGCACGCCGACCGAGGCGCCAATCAGCCGCGCAGTCGATCCCATCCGCCCGGCGACAGTCTCCAACACCGCGGCAGGCACCACGCCCACCGCGCCCGGTGAGGCGGCGAGCAACTGCGGAAACCCCAGCGGATCGATGTGGTCGGCGTGATCGTGAGTCCCCAGCAGGAGATCGAGAGATCCCACCGCACCCGGCGGAAACGGGGGTTCATACAGCCTGCCGAAATGACCGTAGTCGGTCAGGAACGGATCGATCGCAACCGTCGCGGAACGACCGCGAATGATCACCCCGGACTGACCCAGCCACCAGACCGAGACTCCGCGCTCGGGCACGTAGCCGGCGATCTCGTCTAGGAGACCGGGCACTTCAGCTCAGAAGATCTCAGCACACCACGGCGCGAGCCCGGTCCCGAACAAGGCGTCGCCGCGCTCCGCCGCACCCGGCTTCAGCTCCTCCGCCCGCGAAGCTCGCACGAGGTCGGTGAAGCCGAAGCCGCCCAGGTAGACCGAGCCGACGCCCGTCGACGTCCAGGCGCAGGTCGGCTTCCGCCTCCGTGCGCTCCGCACCGGCCGCGGTCACGCGCCAGCGGCCGGCGTTCTCCGGCAGCAGCGCGTCCGTCGACCTCGAGCACGATCTCGCCGTCGCCGCTGTAGCTGCGCGCCGACAGCGCAGCGCCGACGTCGACCGGCCGCACCCACACGCCGTCGTTGATCGCGAACTGCATGCGCCGCGGCTCGGCCAGCAGCAGGAAGAGCTCGTGGTCGACCGGCAGCAGGTTCGCCTCGAACTGCGACGTCCAGTCGAAGTCGAGCAGCCACCGCCACAGCTCGCGGCTCGCCTCCGGCGTCGGCGCGACCACCTCCATGATCGACACCGTCCCCTTGCTCGAGCCCGACTGCCAGTCCTGCTTCACCGTGTAGATCGCGTAGCCCGCCGGCTTGCCGTCGAGCTCCAGCAGCACGCGGTTCTTCGGGCCGCCCTGCCGCCGCGCCGGATCGTCGAAGAGCCGCCGCGTCTCCCACCACGCCTTGCTGCGCTTGAACATCCCGGGCCGCTGCGCGACGCACCGCCTCGTAGAGCGGCGGGAACGTGCGCGCCGACTCCTCGAGGTCGACGAGGCGCACCGTGCCGCGCGGCTCGAACGGCAGCGCGAACTTCGTCCGCTCGCGCGCCAGGTTGATCTCGCCCATCCGCGACGCGAGCCCGTAGCCGAAGCGGCCGTAGATCGTCGCCTCCGACGCCCACAGATACGCGACCGCATCGCCGCGCGCGCGGCTGTCCTCGAGCTGCGCCTCATCATCGCGCTCAGCACCCCGCGCCGGCGGTGCGTCGGCAGCACGCCGACGACGGTCACCCCGGCTGCGGGCACCGACGCGCCGCCCGGCATCGACATCTCGTAGCTGAACGCGCCCGCGCCGCCGACGATCCGGTCGCCGTCGAGCGCGATGTGCATCCGCTCGACCTCGAGCCAGGTCGCGAACCGCTCGGCGTCCTCGAGCGTCGTCTCCGACCCGAAGTAGTGGCTGATCACGTCCACCGCCTGGCGGAGCTCCTCGACCGAGGCGCACGGTCTGACTTCGATATCCATTCCTCACCCTATCCGCTCGAGCGGCGCGTACTCGAGCATCAGCCGCCGCTCGTTGCCGTCCTCGAAGCGAACGGTGACGACGTCGCCCGGCTCGATCCGCGTGACGATCCCCGTGCCGATCGTCTCGTGGCGCACCGTGTCGCCGGTCGAGAGCTCCGGGATGTTCTCGCGCGTCGCGCACCTCCTGCGGCACCGCGCGCGCCGTAGTCCGACCACGACGTCGGCCTCAGCCGCT
The DNA here is from genome assembly GCA_963817765.1 of uncultured Thermoleophilia bacterium. Lineage (GTDB taxonomy): Bacteria > Actinomycetota > Thermoleophilia > Gaiellales > Gaiellaceae > PALSA-600. The sequence goes on from CAWFPX010000014.1 coordinate 8,653, forward strand.
CGCGCTCGACCCCCGCCGTCGGCAGCTCGTCGAGGAAGCGCGACGGCAGGTTCGCGTCGCTTGCGCCCGTAGAGGTTGCGGCGCATCGCGTGCGTCAGCGTCAGCCGCTCCTTCGCGCGCGTCATGCCGACGTAACAGAGGCGCCGCTCCTCCTCGAGCGTGTTCTCCTCGATCGACCGGCGTGCGGGAAGATCCCCTCCTCCATCGCCGATCATGAAGACCGCGCGGAACTCGAGCCCCTTCGCGTTGTGCAGCGTCATCAGCGTCACCTGCCCGCCGTCGCCGTCCTCGTCGTCGCGCAGCGCGTCCTGGTCGGAGTAGAGCGAGATCTCCTGCAGGAAGCCCGAGAGCGACGGCTCGGTGGCCGCGTTGTCGTACTCGCCGCGCGACGCCGACGAGCTCCTCGAGGTTCTCGATGCGGCCGCGCGCCTCGATCGTCCGCTCGGCCTCGAGCGCCTCGATGTAGCCGGTGCGGTCGAGCACCGCCTCGAGGATCGTCGCGACGCTCGCGTCGCTCGCCGTCGCCATCAGCGACTCCAGCACGTTGCGGAGGCTCGTGACCGCGCGCGCCGACTGCGGCGCCGACGCCCGCCTCCTCGGGATGCGCCGTCGCCTCCCAGAGCGAGGTCGCGAGACCGTCGGCGTAGGCGACGAGGCGCGCGATCGAGGTGTCGCCGATCCCGCGCCGCGGCCGGTTCGCGATCCGCATCAGCGAGACCGCGTCGTACGGGTTGTCGAGCACCTGCAGGTAGGCGATCGCATCCTTGATCTCGGCGCGCTCGTAGAAGCGCGGGCCGCCGATCACCTGGTACGCGATCCCCTGCCGCACGAGCACGTCCTCGAGCACGCGGCTCTGCGCGTTCGTGCGATAGACGACCGCGATCTCCGACGAGCTGTACCCGCATCTCGATCAGCGCCGCGATCTCGGCGGCGACGAAGCGCGCCTCGGCGTGCTCGTCCTCGGTCTCGACGACGCGCACCGGCTCGCCCTCGCCGAGGTCCGACCAGAGGTTCTTCTCCTTGCGCTCGCGGTTGTGCGAGATGACGCTCGTTCGCCGCGTTCAGGATCGTGTTCGTCGAGCGGTAGTTCTGCTCGAGCGGGATCACCTTCGTGTTCGGGAAGTCCTTCTCGAAGTCGAGGATGTTGCGGATGTCGGCGCCGCGGAATGCGTAGATCGACTGATCCGGGTCGCCGACGGCCATCAGGTTCTGGTGCCGCTCGGCGAGCAGCTGCAGCAGCACGTACTGCGCGTGGTTCGTGTCCTGGTACTCGTCGACCATCACGTAGCGGAAGCTCTTCGACCACTTCTCGCGCGCCTCCGGGAAGCGCTGCAGGACGTCGACGGTGAGCATCAGCATGTCGTCGAAGTCGACGGCGTTCGAGCCGAAGAGCTTGCGCTGGTAGAGCGCGTAGACGTCGGCGACGGTCTGGTCGTAGAAGCTCGCGACGCGCGAGGCGTACTCGTCCGGGCCGATCAGCTGGTTCTTCGCGTTCGAGATCTGCGAGTGGATGCCGCGCGGCACGAACCGCTTCGGGTCGCGCTCGAGCTCCTCGAGGCACGCCTTGACGACGCGCATCTGGTCGGCCTGGTCGTAGATCGTGAAGTTCGAGCGGTAGCCGAGCCGCTCGGCCTCGCTGCGCAGGATGCGCCCGCAGGCGGAGTGGAACGTCATGATCCAGATCGCGCGCGCGATCGGCCCGAGATCGCGCTCGACGCGCTCCTTCATCTCGTCCGCGGCCTTGTTCGTGAACGTGATCGCGAGGATCTCGTTCGGCTTCGCGCCCATCGCCGCGAGCAGGTGCGCGACGCGGTGGGTGAGCACGCGCGTCTTGCCCGAGCCGGCGCCGGCGATCACGAGCAGCGGGCCTTCGGTGGTGAGGACCGCCTCGCGCTGGGCGGGGTTCAGGTCGGCCAGATAGGTCTCGGGCTGCGTTGCGGACACCCGGTCGATCGTAGCCGTCAGGTCAGGGTGTCGAGCTCGCTCTCCAGCCACGCCACGGCCTCTGCGAGCGCGTCTGGTTCCGCCGATTTGAGGACGACTTCCACCTGCGGGCCGGTCTCGTAGAAGTGCGGATAGGAGCCGACCGAGACGGTCGGGCCAGCGCTCCGTCGCCTCGACCAGGGCCGGGGTGATCGTCGACTCGCGTGTCTCGTAGCGGCGCCGCCAGGCCACGATCGGGGCGCCCGTCGCGAACTCATCCGCGTAGCGGTCGAACATCGCCTGCATCTCGCTCGGCAGGCCCGGCAGCACCCAGACGTTCGCGATCCGGAAGCCGGGCGCGCCGCCGCGCGGGTTCTCGAGCGGCGTCGAGCCCTCGGGCAGCGCCGCCCAGCGGGCCGCGTAGTCCGGGTTGCGCGTGAAGCGCGCGCGCAGGTCGGCTTCGAGCTCGGGAAAGGCGACCTGCGGCACGTCGAAGGCGGCGGCGAGCGACTCGCGCGTGATGTCGTCGGGCGTGCCGCCGAGGCCGCCGGTGACGAGCAGGTGGTCGACGCGGGCGGCCTCACGGCGGACGACGTCGACGATCCGGTCGATCTCGTCGGGCACCGCGGCGCTGAGGACGACCCTCACGCCGAGCGACTCGAGCCGCCGTGAGAGCCACGAGGCGTTCGTGTTCTCGGTGTCACCGGAGACGATTTCGTTCCCGATCGTCAGGATGGCGGCAAGCACATGCCGAGTATGACCATCAGAGCGCTCGATCCGGAACGCGACGCGGCCGGGGTCGTCGCGGTGATCCGCGACGCGATGCCGACGGCCGTCGTCAGCCCCGCCTCGTGGCTGCACCGTGAGCAGACGCGTTCCCGCGCGGTCGCGCCAGCGCGGGTTCGTCGCCGAGGTCGACGGTCGCATCGTCGGGCGCTCGCTGGCGCGGTTCGAGAACCTGTTCTCCGACGCCACCGATCTCAGCTTCGTGCTGGTCACCGTGCGCTCGTGAGCACCGCCGCCGCGGGATCGGCGCCGCCCTGTACGACGCGGCGCTCGCGCATGCGCTGAGCGCTCGGCCCGACGCGCCTCTTGACGAGCGTGAACGAGGACGGCATCCCGTTCGCGCGCGCACGCGGCTTCGTCGAGGAGCGCTCGCAGCAGGAAGCCGTGCTCGACCCGCGCACGGTCACCGAACTGCCCGCCGCGGGCATCGACCTGCGGGCGGTCGCCGACGTCGACCCGCACCTCGTCTACACGGTCGACTTGGAGGCGACCCGCGACCAGCCCGCGACCGAGCAGATCAGCGCGATGCCGTACGAGGAGTGGGAGCAGCACGTACTCGAGCATCCGCTGTTCACCGCGGACGGCAGCTTCGTCGCGATGGTCGACGGCGTCGCGGCGGCGGTGTCGCTCCTCTGCGTCGACACCGAGTCGGGGCGATCGCTGAACATGTTCACCGGGACGGCTCGCGCATACCGTGGGCGCGGGCTCGGCCTCGCGGTGAAGCTCGGCTCGATCCACTGGGCGGCGGAGCACGGCATCACGACGATGGTGACGACGAACGACGCCGTCAACGCGCCGATGCTCGCGATCAACAAGCGCCTGGGCTACACGCCGAGCGGGTGGCTCTACGACTACGTGAAGGTGCTGTAGGGCGAAACTCATCGAACTTGGTTCAAAGAGCGGAACCAAGTTGACGAGCGAGGCAACCTGGTTCGACTTTTGACCAGGTTGCTGAGTTTCGCGCCACGGCGGCGGCTCGACGAAGGAGAACGGCACGTCGTAGCTGCTCCAGGGCCACGGGCGACGCGGTGGGTTCTCGGCGATGTACGTGTCGATCCACTCGGCATGGCCCTTCCTCGACGATCTCGACGGAGGCGTACGGCGAGTCGAAGACGTGGCCGCGCCGCTCGTGGCGGCGGTTGAATCCGACCGCGTAGCGGCGATTGAGCCGATGAATGGCTCGCTTCAACATGCCCTCGTCGAACGACGCCAGGAGGTGGTAGTGCGTCGGCATGAGGCAGAAGCCGTGACAGATCGATGAGCCCGTCGCGGCTGAGCTCGCCGACGATCTGCACGCCGGCGTGGTAGTCACGGTCGTCACGGAAGATGTGCTCCTCTGCGATCGATCGCGCGGTGACGTGGAAGGTGCCGGCGTGATCTGGGCGCATCGCCCGAGCGTGCCTGCGGCGGTGTTACGTGTCTGCGCCATCTGTGTGGAAACTCAGCAACCTGGTTCGAAGAGCGGAACCAGGTTGCTCGCAGCGGGAACGGCTTCTTCGCGAGCGCGGCCAGCACCTGTGAGGTGACCCACACCGGCGTCGTCACATAGCGCGCCGAGTAGCGGTAGCTGCCGTCGGCGCGTTTCAATCCGCGCCAGGTAGGCGAACGCGACCGCGGCGGGGTGCGGCCTGCGGCGACGAGGCCCTGGATCGCCCAGGCCGTCGACTGTGCGTCGGAGCCTCGGCCGTTCGTCAGCTCGAAGCCGCCGTCCTTGTTCTGGAACGTCAGCAGGAAGCGCGCCGCCCGCGTCACCGGCACGCCGTGCACGCCCGCGACGCGCAGCGCCTCCAGCGCCGCCGCCGTGTCGTTCGAGTCGGCCTGGCCGTGCAGGTACCAGGCGAACCCGCCCGCCTTCGACTGCTGGGCGAGGATGAAGCGCGTGGTCGCCGGCGTCGAGCGGCCGAGCGCGAGCACCGCCCAGAAGGTGGAGTTGACCGTCTCGCCGATCTGGCCGCTCGGACGCGCCTTCGCCCGGAGGCGCGCGAGCAGCGCGTCCGGATGCACGCCGAGCGCCTCCTGCGCGAGCGCGTCGAGCGAGATGTCGTTCGCGGTCTGCAGGTTCGGCTCCTGGGCCTGGAGGTACGCGAGCGACCCGGGCGCGTCGGCTCCGGCGGCGTGCAGGCCGAGCACCGCCCACGAGGTGAGCGACGGGTCGGCGGTGCCGCCGCTCTCGGCGAACGCGCCGTTCGACGCGTGCGACTGCACGAACGAGACCGGCGACACGGCGATCGCGAACGCGGCAGCCAGCGCAGCTACGCCCACACGACCACCGTCTTCAGGCGCGCGCCGTAGCGGTCGAGCATGCGCCGCAACTCGGGCCCCGCCGCGAGCGCGATCACCACGTTCCCGATCGCATGCGACGCGTCGAACCACACCCCGCGCGCAAGCACTGCGATGAGCGCGGGCAGCGTGTGGGGCGAGAAGCCCCACCAGAGCCACACGTCCATCATGGCGCTGAACGCGAAGCCGAGCACGCAGGCGACCGCGGCCAGCGTCCAGCGGTTGCGAAGGCGTTTTGCGAGCAGTGCGCCCACGACGCCGCAGGCGCCCCAGCCGAGCATCTGCTGCGGCGTCCAGATCCCCTCGCCGAGGAAGAGGTTCGAGACGAACGCGGCGAGCGCGCCCGTCGCGAACCCGGCGCGCGCACCGAGCGACGCGCCGGCGACGATCGCGATCACCGTCACCGGCTGCACGCCGGGCACGGCTGCGAAGAGCACGCGGCCCGCGGCCGCGCCGGCGGCGAGCGTCCCGATCACCGCGAGCTCGCGCGTCGAGTCGGTGCCCGACTCGAACCAGGCGACGCCGCCGGTGACGAGCGCGCACGCGCCGAGCCCGGTCGAGAGCGCGCCGTCCTGCACGACGAGCGCGGCGCGCGAGCAGCCCGAGGGCGATCAGGAACAACCTAGGCACGGACGTTCTCCCGCACCGGGAGCTCGACCACCCGGTCGGCGACCTCGGCCGCCCAGGGCAGGTCGTGCGTGACGACGAGCGTCCCGCGCGCGGGCGCGTCGGCGCGCAGCAGGCGCGCGAGCTCCTGCTTGCGCTCGGGGTCGACGCCGCGGGTCGGCTCGTCGAGCACGAGGAACTCGGGCTCGGTCGCGAGCACCGTTGCGAGCGCGAGCCGTTCCCGCTCGCCCGAGGAGAGGTCGCGGGGATGCCGCTCCTCGTGCTGGGTCAGGCCGAGCCGAGCGAGCGTGCGGCGAGCTGTTTCGGGGGACGAGCCGAGCGCGACCTCGTCGAGCACGCGCTCCGTGACGAGATGGCGGCCGGGATCCTGCGGCAGGTAGGCGGCGCGCGAGCACGACGCTTCGCCCGACTCGGGCTCGAGCAGGCCGGCGGCGATCAGCGCGAGCGTCGTCTTCCCCACGCCGTTCGGGCCGGTCAGCGCCACCACCTCCCCACGCCGCACCTCGAGCGACGCGCCCTCGAGCACGACGCGATCGCCGTAGGCGAAGCGCACGTCGCGCACGCGGCAGACGACGTCGGGCGCGTGCGGCAGGTAGAGCGGGCGGTGCTCGGCGAGCCAGACGAGCGCCTCCTCGCGCGGTGCGTCGAGCGCGATGCGGCCGTCGTTCATGAAGAGAACGCGGTCGACGTGCGCGAGCGGGCGTGCGGGCCGCTGCTCGGAGACGAACACCGCGCACGGCAACTGTTCGATCAGGTCGAAGAACGCGTCGGCGGTCTCCGGGTCGAGTTGCGAGGTCGGCTCGTCGAGCAGCAGCAGCCGCGGCTCGAGCGCGAGCGCGGACGCGAGCGACACGCGCTGCAGCTCGCCGCCGGAGAGCTCGCCCGTCGCGCGGTCGGCGAGGTGCGACGCACCGACGAGCCCGAGCGCCTCATCGACGCGCGGCCAGATCGACGCCGGCTCGACGCCGATGTTCTCGAGGCCGAACGCGATCTCGTTCGCGACGTTGTTCATCACGACCTGGTCCTCGGGATCCTGGAAGACGGACGCGACCGCACCCGCGAGCTGGGCAGGCCGCGTCTCGCGCGTGTCGAGCCCGGCGACGACGACCCGCCCCTCGAAGCGGCCGCCGTGGAAGTGCGGCACGAGCCCGGCGAGCGCGCGCAGCAGCGTCGACTTGCCGCAGCCCGACGGGCCGAGCAGCGCGATGTGCTCGCCCTCGGCGATCTCGAGCGTCACGCCGTCGAGAACCGGCGGGCCGCCCGTGTACGCGAAGCGAAGGTGATCGACGGTCGCTAGAGCCACAGCGCCCCCACGACGACGATCGCGACCGCGCCGACGATCGCCGCGTAGTCGAGCCACGTCCACGGCGGCCGCGGCGCCCGCGTGCGGTCGGCGCGCCCGTACCCGCGCGCCTCCATCGCCTCGGCGAGGTTCAGGCCGCGCTCGAGCGAGCCGGCGAGGAGCGGCGAGAGCTGACGCACGGCGCCGAGCTCGACGCCGCGTCCGCGCAGCGCGAGGCGGAGATCACGCGCGTCGCGCTCGAGCAGCGGCACGAGCCGGGTTGCGAGCCCGACCGCGACCGTCGAGCGGCGCGCCCAGCCCGCCGCCGCGAGCAGGCGGTCGTGGTCGACCGAGAGCGCGTAGACCGCGAAGGCGAGGCCGACGGCCGCCAGCCGCAGGCCCTGGAAGAGGCCGTTGCGCAGCTCCTCGGTGGTGACGTCGAGCGTGCCGAGCACGGGAATCGTCGGCCCGCTCCACAGGACGTGCGTGCCGATCTCCTCGACGAACGGGGTGATGACCACGAAGAGGAGCGCGGTCGTCAGCGTGCCGATCAGGTACGGCCAGCGTCGCTGCGCGGGTGCGCGGAATGCGGCGATGAGCAGCACCGCGCAGATCAGAGCCACCGGCCAGATGCTCGTCGCGAGGAGCGCGGCGATCGCGAGCGCGGCGAGCAGGGCGGCTGCAGGGCACGGCGCTCACGACACGTTCCCGTAGCGGCGGCGCAGGGCGGTCGGATCGGCCGCGAGCTTGCGCGCGATCGCCGTGCCCAGCTCGAGCAGGACGCCGTGTTTGGACTTGCGGATGCGGGCCGTGCCGGGTGCGAGCTTGCCGCCGATCACGATGAGGTTCGTCGGCGCGTTGGCGCCGGTCTGCTTGGCGTTCACGGTGCCGCCGACCTGCGCGGCGATCCGCTGCGCAACGGTGTGTTCGGTCGCGGCCGCGACCACCGACGCGCCCGGCTTGACCCACTCGAACCCGTGCAGGAACGGCTCGGGGTAGGCGCCGAGGACGACCGGCACGTCCATCGTCGCGCCGGTCCAGTGGCGGTAGTCCCACCAGAGGACGTCGCCGGGACGCAGCTTCACCTCGGCTGCGCTGCGTCCGCCCTCGACGCCGTTCACGAAGTAGAACCAGTCGCGCTGGCCGCCGAGCGAGCCGGCGATCCCGTCGGTCGACTGGAGGTAGCGCCCGCCGTAGCGCGTCGTCACCTTCAGCTTCTGCTCGACGGTGCGAATGCCGTCGGAGCCGGCGCCGACCGTTCCGGCGTAGATCACGTTCGCGCCCTGGTCGCGCGTCACCCAGAGCGTCGCCGTGCCGTGCTCGCGCGCGCCGCCGCAACCGGCGACGGCGAGCGCGAGCAGAAGGAGAGCGGCACGTTTCACTTCACGGCGTTCGAGCGCACCGCACCTGTCGCGGTCGCGCGGATGAGCAACCCGGTGTGCTTCCCGGGGCAGAAGCTCGTGCCGGTCGTGCCGGAGACCGTCTTCTTGGAGCCGACGTGCCACTGCAAGCCGCTGACGGTGGTGGTCTTGGCGTTGTCGTCGAAGGCCTGTGCCGTGTAGCAGCCCGCCTTCGTCGCGGCTCGCACGTCGAGGGTCGGCGGGCCGCCGGTGGGGCCGAAGTCGGCGTAGTACCAGAGCACGGTGTCGCCGTCCTTCAGCACGACCTTGTCGGCGCCGACGGGCGGCGAGGCGTTGTCGACCTTGAAGACCCAGCCGCTCGAGGCCGCGCCGCCGTAGAGGCCGACCTGGTCGACGTACGGCCCGAACGACGACTGCGTGACGTGGTAGTAGAACTCACCGAGCAGCGACGCCTGCTGGATCGCGTCGAGCGCGTTCGACGCGGTGACGGTCACCTCCGTCGGGGCGAACAGGTTCTTCGTCTTGCCTTCGACGCGCACGTGGACGGTCGCTGCCAGCGCAGTTGCGGGCAGCACAAGCGAGAGAACGACGAGCACGATGAGGCGCTTGGCCACGATTCCTCCTTCCGCGAGGGGATCGGTATGGAGGGCGACCGGCAGGTCTTCTGACTCGAGGCTCCCCCGCCACCGCCTTCCCGAGCGCATTCAGCTCAGTGGCGTTCCGGTGGAGGGCATCTCCTCTTACAGCGGCGGGACCGTCCCGGACTCACACCGGGTTCCCTCACCACTCGCCCTTTGTGTGGCGGCAATCTACCATCGCCTCGCGATGATCTCCCGCTGGCTTCCCGTCGTCGTCTGGATGGGCGTGATCTTCGCGTTCTCGTCGATCCCCTCGCTGAACTCGGGACTCGGTACGTGGGACTACGTCCTGCGCAAGGGGGCGCACATGACGGAGTACGCCGTGCTGGCCTGCCTGCTCGCGCGTGCGACCGGCTCGCTGGCGTGGGCGTTCGGGCTTGCGGTCGCCTACGCGGCGACCGACGAGTTCCACCAGACGTTCGTGCGCGGCCGGCACGGCACGCCGATCGACGTCGGCATCGACGCTGTCGGCGCGCTGATCGGCTTGTGGCTGTGGCGATCTAAACTGCGTGCATGGACCACGGCGAGGTAACCGACCGCCAGCTCGAAGCGCTGCTCGCCCGGCTCGACCGGCTCGTCGAGGAGCTGGCACGGATGAACGCCCGCGAGGACCGGCGCGAGGAGCTGACGACGATCGCGCACGAGCTGCGCAACCTGAACGACTCGCTGCAGGCGATCACCTACGCCGCGCTCGGCACGCAGGGCCCGCAGGTGCGTCGCCGCCGCGGCGCCTGAGCGCTTTGAGCTAGCCCGCGAAGGCGCCGGGGCCGGCTTCCGGTTGGCGATCGGGGCACACCTCCGACACGGTTTCGTGACGACGGCTGCCGTCGAACGCGGGCCAGGCAGAGGCGGCTCACGGCTGGCAGCAAGCAGCAGCCATCGTCCGCCGGGGACTCCCATCCGAAGCGGATTCGCACCCGAGATGATGCACGCGCCTGTCTCGGTCCGCCATGCGCCGCGACAGTTTTGTTCCACTTTTTTCTCGCTTCCGTGACGACGGCTGCCGTCGAAGGGTGCCGTCGTAAGCTGCGCGGCAGGTGCGTCGCTGCCGCGGCACCACACGAACGAGGAGCTCAGCGCGCGGGCTCGGGTGCGGTGGGCGCGCGTAGCAGGCGGTGCGACTCGGTGAGGGCGAGCGCGATCTCGGAGAGCTTCAGCCCGGAGGTCTGCGACTCCTCGCGCAGCAGCGCGAAGGCCGCGTCGGCCGAGATGCCATGCTGGGCCATGAGGATCCCCTTCGCCTGCTCGATCAGGGCACGCCGGCCGAACGCGCCCTGGAGGCGGCGGAACTCGCCGAACCGCTCCAACGTGATCTCGATCGCTGCCCGCAGCTCCTCGGGCGTCGATTCGATGATGTAGGCGAAGACACCGCGCCGCGCGGCCTGACGGACGTACTCGGGGTCCGCGGCGTGCAGGATCGCGATCACCGGGCATGACGCCTCGGAGACGATCTCGCCGATCAGACCGAGCGCATGCTCCGACGAGAGGCCGAGGCCGACGAGCGCGACGTCCGGGTGCTCGCGCGCAGTCACCTCGGCAACCTCGCCAACGTCGACCTCGCGCGCAACGACCTCATACCCGAGCCCGATTACGACCTGCGCGAGCAGTTCCAACCGATCGCGACGCTCATTCGCGATCAGGACACGCAATCGATGCGGCGAGTTGTGACCCTCCACGTTCCCCCAGTGTCAACTGCGGTCTCTGGGCAGTTGCCTGAATCCATGGTAGCCTTCGACGCCTCGTTTCGGAAGCCCCGGAACGACCCGACAGTCAGTCCGGCCCCAAGTCGCAGAGCCGGACCGCATGCCTCCCACAGACCCGCGCGGGACGGAGTGATGGTTCTCCGCCGATCGAGGTCGGCCTGCAACGGGAGTGACAGATCGAGGCCTTCAACAGGAACCCAGCAGCACCTGCTGCACCCAACAGCCCTCCCCTCGCGTCCTCACGGACGTTGTGGCGACGGGTGCACCGAATCGGCGAGGCCCTTCAAGCTGATTCGTGACGAGTTGCTGGATGGCCCGCCCGGGAGGCTTGACCCGCCGCCCGGGCGGGAGTTCTACCCGAACCGTGATCGCTCCGGCGCCGCTCTACGGCAGGCGGTAGATGTCGAGCACGCCGCTTGTCGAGTGGTCGTTCGCGTTGCCCTCGGCAACTGCGACGCGGCCGTCGGCGACGATCGGGCTCTGCCAGTGGACGGCGCCGGAGGGAAGCAACGCGACCTCGCGCCCGCTGGTCGGCACGTAGACATGCACGGCGCCGTCACCGGCGACGTACAGCAGGCTGCCGGCCAGGGCGGGTGAGGTGCCGCCGGTGTGGTTCGACCAGACCGGATGCAGGCGACCGCCTTTGAAGAGCAGCGCTTCGGTGCCCGCACTATCCGAGACGAAGACCCACTTGCCGTTCCAGACGGCCGGCTCCGAGAACGACATCGGTCGGCCCCGGCGCGTTCAGCGTCTGCACTTCGCCACCGAGGCGGCCGTTCACGCCGGGCAGCCGGTGCAGCTGCAGCAGCCGCAGGACACCGTCCTTGCCGCCCTGCAGCCCGTAACCGCCGGGCAGGAGCGCCGGGCTCGTCGAGCCGAGGTCGACGTCGGCGTCGTTCAGGTGCTGGTAGTTCGCGGGCGTGTAGTGGCGGAGCAGCTGCGACGCATCGGGCGAGAGCACGAGCACGCTGTCGCCCCAGTCGGTCTTGCCGTTCCACGGCGCGTTGCCGGTCGCGACGACGAGCGTTCCGTTGCGTCGGATCGACCGCCGCACCGTTTCGCGACCAGATCGCCGAGTCGCTCGACGAGCACGTGCTCGGCACGATCAGGGCGTGCCGATCGCCGCAGAGCGAGTTCCAGACGTGCGCGATCTTGCCCGTCCGCTCCGACATCGTCACGACGTGGCCCTGGTAGGGCGGCGCGTCACCGATGTAGCCGCCCGTCGTCATGATCACGAGTCCGCGCGACACGTTCAGCGACGACGTCATCTTCTCGTGCGTCGGGTCATGCGTGATCGTCGTCGCCCACAACACCTTGCCGTCCGAGACGCGCAGCTTCCGGATCACGCCGTCCGGCGAGGCGGCGTAGATCGCGCTGCGGTCGGTCGACGCCGCGGGCGTCGCGTTCGTGATCTGGGCCGAGCCGGCGACGCTGCAGGTAGCTCGACGGCGTGAACGTCCAGAGGATCCGGCCCGACGACGCGTCGATCGCCTCCGTCTTGCCGTAGGTGGTCGTGACGAAGAAGGTGTCATGCGAGGAGCCGTGCACCTGGACGTCGTGGAGATAGATCGGCGAGGAGTCGACGGTGCCGCCGAGCTGAACCTGCCGGCGGATGAGCCTCTTCGCGTTCGCGGCAGTGATGCCGCTCCCCGGCGCGCTGCCGTGCCGCGCGGTGTCGTAGCCGAAGCGCGCCCAGTCGATTCCCGCCGCGCTCGTCCGAGCCGAGGCAGGGAGCGCGATCAGCAAGCAGCAGCCTACGGCGAGTGCAAGCAGCGTTCTCATGGCGCGAGCCGGTAGAGGTCGCCGGACGACACCGACATCGCGTATAGCTCGCCGTTCGAATCCTGGCCGAACGCGGAGAGGCCCGCCAGCGAGAACGGCTCGCGGCGGACGCTCGTCGCCTTACCGTTCACGATCCGCAGGCTCCAGATCGTCCCGCTGCAGTAGTCGCCGTAGAGGTAGCGCCCGGTTTCGGCGGGCACGGCCTTCCCGCGATAGACATAGCCGCCCGAGACCGAGCAGCCCTCCGCGTGCGGATACTCCACGACGGGCGCGTGGTAGGTCCCCTGTGCGAGCAGCTGGGTCGACGCGTCGTAGATGTGGTTGCCCTCGAGGCGGTTCCAGCCGAAATTGACGAGACCCGGCGTCCCCTTCTTCAGGTAGTCGATCTCCTCCCACGCGTCCTGGCCGACGTCGCCGATGTAGAGATCTCCGGTCGACCGGTCGAACGAGAACCGCCACGGGTTGCGCAGTCCGTAGGCGTAGAGCTGCCAGCGCGGCTTCGACGCGTTCACGTTCAGGCGCATGATCTTCGCGAACGGCCGCCCGAGGTTCTGACCGTTGTGTTGCGGGTCACCGCCGCCGCCGCCGTCGCCGTTTCCCCAGTACAGCAGGCCGTCGGGCCCGAACTGCAGCTGACCGCCGTTGTGATTCGACGCGAAGTCCTTCACGAACACGAGCTGCTTCGCCGAGGCAGGAAGCGCAGCCGTTCCGTTCGAGCGGTACTGGAAGATGCGGGTGTCGCCGTTCGTGTCGGTGTAGTCGATGTAGAAGCGGTGGGTGTTCGCGTACGCGGGGTCGAAAGCGACGGAGAGCAGACCCTGCTCGCCCCCGCTGCGCACTTTCGAGCGGATGTCGAGGAACGGCGCCGCGCGGATGTGCCCGTTCTCGAGCACGAGAATGCGGCCGGCCTGCTCGACGACGTAGAGCTTGCCTGGCTCGCCCGGCGCGGCTGTCGCATAGACGGGGGCGTTGAAGTGGGCGACACGGACGAGGTGCGTCGACTCACTTCGGCCGCGCGCAGACGCGGGAACGACCGCGACGAGCAGGAGCGCGAGGAGCGCGAGTCGCTTCACCGGGCGGTGAGGTCCCGGGGCTTCACCCACGGCAGGGGCGGTGTCAGCAGCGATTCGGCGTGGAGGTAGGCGAGCCCGGCGAGCGGGAAGTCGCCCCAGCGCTCGAAGCAGAAGTAGCGCCGGCGCCAATGTGGGAAGAACTTACGGTTGAAGCTGTGCAGGCGCTCGACCTGGAAGAGCCGGTCGGCTTTCAGGAGCACCCACCGGAACGCCTTCGACCAGGCCGGTGCGTCCTCGTCGGCCTTCAGGAAGTCGGCGAACACCGCGAAGTTCAACGAGAGCTCCGTCACGGCATGCGCGCGCGCCCAGCCCACTGTCTCCGTGATCAGGTACTCCATCAGCCCGTTCGGCGTGTCCTTGCGGCGGCGCATCGAGGCCAGCGAGTAGCCCTCACTGGCCGGCGAGGGGACGAGCTGCAGGAAGCCGCCGACCGAGCCGTCGGGACCGACGGCCACCGCGAGCACGGTGTCGGGGTAGAGGAAGAGCGCGTCCATCGCCATCGTGAAGCCACGCTCCGGCCAGTTGCCGCGCCACTCCGCCGAGACCGCGCGCAACTCGCAGCGCAGGGCTTCGTCGGCGTCGGCGGTCGAGAGCACCCGCACCACGTACCCGTTCTTCTCGAGCCGCGAAACCGACTGGCGGATCTTCCGGATCGCGCGCCCCTCGAGCGAGAACTCGGTCGGGCGAATCACCGCCTCGTCGCCCAGGTAGATCGACTTGAAGCCGAGCGCGACGTAGTCCGCGAGCGCCTCGGTCGAGGCGCCGGCCACCGCGACCCGCCAGCCCTTCGTGTGCGCAACGCGAACGAACTCCGCGACCAGGTCGTAGCGTTCGGCGTCGTCACCGATCGGGTCCCCGGCAATGAGAGCCGTGCTTCTGATCACACGGTAGGCGAGGAACGACTTGCCGCTCGGCGAGAAGAAGTAGCTCTTGTCCCGGCGGAGCGCGAAGTAGGCCAGGCTGTCGCTGCCCCGCGCCTGCACGAGCTCCTCTGCGCGCTCACGGTCGTCAGCCTCCGGTGGCTCCACGGGAAACGGCTTGAACCACAGCCAGAAGCCGCGGACCGCGAGCCCGCTGATCGCGATGAGGAGGGCGACCTCGATTCGCTCCGAGTAGACGTCATTGTCGTCGAAGTAGATCCCAAGGAGCGGAAGGCAGACGGCAAGCGCAAGCCCGACCTGCACGAGCGGCAGCACAGTGGTGGGATCGCCCGGCGCAACGAACTGCCGGCGGGCCCGGAAGAGCGCGACGAGCAATGCGAGGTGCACGGTCGCCTCCTCGAAGTCGAGGCCTTTCGCGAGGTGGGCGACCGCGGATGCAGCGACGACAACGACGGCGAGGTACCACGCGCGGCGCTTGCGGCGCGCGAGGCCACGGGAGAGCCAGATCATGCCGAAGCCGAGGGCGAGCGCCAGCGTCCGGGCGGCCGAGGGGACACCGGGCGGCAGCACGCCGTGCACGAGGCGCACGCGGTCGGCCGCCTCGGGCGTCAGCGCCGAGACGATGGAGACGAGGCCGGCAGCGATTGCGAACCAGGCAAGAAGGATGGGCGTCGCGGGGCGGCGCACCCCAGCAGGGTAGCGGCAGTCCACGCCGGCGGCCTCCCCCTTCCATGGGACGTCCCGTCGGGCCACGGCCGGTGTCAGACACGCGCACGGAAGTGCAACGAACCTGTCCCCAAACGAGGTCTTGTCGGCGGGCCGGGCCACGGGGATCCGGCCCGGGATGGCGGATTTTCCTCGTGAGACGGCCGCGAGACACGTCTGGTGTCAGACACGCGCATGAAAGGCGCACGGAAGTGGGTCCGAGCAGTGTCTTGGTGGCTCGCCGCTCGACCCCGGCTCGGCCGGCCCGGGTCAGACCGTGCGGTAGCGCAGATACACGGTGCCGTTCGCGAAGCGGTGCTCGTCCAGCGAGCTCGAGTGGCACGCGGGCGTCGTCGGGCAGCGCCCTCGTGCCGCCTCCGACGACGATCGGCGTGAGGAACAGCTGGAGCTCGTCGACCAGTCCTGCCCTGATCGCCTGCGCGGCGAGGGTGGGACCGCCCACCGAGAGGTCGCGTGCCGATTGCGCCTTCAGCTGCCGGACTGCCTCTGGGTCGAACGCTCGCTCGATCCGCGTCCTCGCGCTGGTCGCCTCCGCCAGCGTCGTGGAGTAGACGATCTTGTCGGCTCCCTGCCAGATCTGGGCGAAGTCCCGCATGACGGGCCGCTGGTCGGCAAAGGTCTCGGCGGTCTCCCAGAACATCATCACCTCGTACATCCGGCGCCCGTAGAGATAGGTGCCGATCGGCCGCTCGAGGTCGTTGACGAACGCGTGCACCTCGTCGCCGGGCGCGGCCCAGTCGAAGTTGCCGGCCTCGTCCGCGACGTAGCCGTCGAGCGACGCGATCGCCGAGTAGATCAGCCTGGCCAGTCCGGCAGACTCCTAGTCGCGGAGGAGGATCCGCCGCAGCTCGTCCTCCTTGCCGGGCTCGAGAATCGCGAGCACCTGGTCGCCTGCGGCGAGCTGTGTCTCCTCGTCCGGGATGTGGGCCTTGCCGTCGCGGACGATCGAGATCAGGCGCGCACCTTCAGGCAGCTTCAGGGCGCGGACGCGCTTGCCCTGGCAGTTCGCCAACTTGTCGACCGTCACCTCGACGATCTCGAGGTTCTCCTTGCGCAGCTCGAGCAGGTGGATCAGGCCGTGCTCTGGAACCTCGTGCTCGATGAGACCCATGATCGCGCCGGTCGCCGACACGGTCGGCGAGATCCCGAGCAGGTCGAAGTACGGCTGGTTGCGGGGATCGTTGATGCGGGCGATCACGTTGCCGATGCCGTACTTCTCGCGCGCGAGCTGGCAGATGACGATGTTGTCTTCGTCGTCCCCCGTCGCCGCAACGAGCAGGTCGGGCGGCCGCTTGATGCCTGCGCGCTCGAGCACGAACAGCTCGGTCGCATCGCCGCGGATCACCTGGTGCTCGAACTCGGCCTCGAGCTTCTCGAAGCGATACGGCCGCTGCTCGATCAGCGTCACCTCGTTGCCGCTGCGCAGCAGCGAGCGCGTGAGATTCGCACCGACCTTGCCTCCGCCTGCGATGAGGACGTACATCAGACGGGCGCTTTTTCCTCGGCGGCGCGCACGGCTTCGACGAGCGTCTCGATCGCGGCCGAGGTCGGGCAGACGATCCGCATCCCCCGGGTAGCGTAGAACTGCGCGCGCGCCGGGTCGAGCACACGCACGACCACGGTCGGCACCTCGAACTGCTTCTGCGCAACCTGCGCGATCACGATGTTCGTGTTGTCGCCGTCGGTCGTGACGACGACGGCGTCCGCCTCCTCGATCCCCGCCTCGCGCAACTGGTGCAGATCCATCCCGTGCCCGACGAGGAAGCCGCCGGTCCAGCTCTCACCGAGTCGCCCGAGGGCGTCCTCATTCTCGTCCATCACCGTCACGTCCCAGCCCGAGCCCTGCAGCTGGTGCGCGACGGCGGAGCCGACCCGTCCGCAGCCGATCACGATTGCCTTCACAGCGGAGGAGCGTAGCGCTGCGGACTGGGCCGCGGGAGCCGTCCGGCCGGGAGGCCTCAGGTCGCCGCGAGCTCCTCGTCGAGGACGGTCTGCGGGAACGCGACGATGAGCACTTCGCACGGCGCCCGGCGCAGCACATAGTCGACCGTCGGCGAGAAGAAGCGCGACTGCCGGCGCCAGCGCGGTGCCGACCCGAGCACGATCAGGTCGGCGTCCACCTCGATCGCCCGCTCGACGATCGCAGTGCCGATCGCGCGGGCGCGGACGGTCGTCCCCTCCACCAGCACGCCGTGGTCTGCGCCGAGCAGCTTCGCCTCGGCCAGCGATGCCTCCGCACGCTCGTCCTCGTCGAGCATCGGGGCATCGAGTGCCTGCTCGAGCGGAACACGGATGACGTGCAGCGCCTCGATCTCCGAACCATGCTCCGTCGCGAGCTTCACCGCGGTGGCGAGCATCTCCTCGCCGATGAGCCCCATCTTCATCGGCACGAGAATGCGGTGGAAGTCGACCGGCTCTTCGAAGGGCCGCTCGTCCGGCGCCTGCACACGCTCGAACAACCGGTCTCCGTGCGCCATCCGCACCGCAACGAACACGACGACGCCGACGGCGAGCCACACCGGCCCGGCGTACCGCGCCGCCGGGTGGGTCGCCATTGCAAGGATCCAAATCGTGAAGGTCGCGATCGAGCCGACGATCGCCGGCAACGGGATGTCGGCGCGACCGATTCGCACGTTGAAGGGCGCGCGGAACGGCCGCGGCAGGTCGGGCTCATCGATGCGCAGCTTGATCACCGCGAGTTGCGCCGCCGTGAAGGCGAGCAGCACGCCGAACGAGAACAGACTCGCGAGGAACGTGATGTCGTGCGCGATGAACGACGTGGCGATGACGATTCCCGATGAGATCACCGCGGCCGAGAGAATCGCCTGCGGCGACACGTTCGCATGGCGGCTGAGGCGCCCGAAGCTCCGGGGCAGCTGGCCGTGCTCGCCGAGCGAATACGCGAGGCGCGAGAATCCCGAGATCGATGTCGTGACGGCCGCGAAGAGAATCAGTGCCCCGGTCACACCGACGTAGAAGCTCAGCGCACCGCCGAGATGCCACGGCAGCTCGCTGCCGATGCGCTGCGCGACGCCAAGCATCGGCGCCCTGATCCACCGGGTGCCGAGCTCGGTGTTCTCGCCCGGGAAGGCCGAGAGCGCGACAGCAGCGATCGCGACGTAGAGCGTCACGACGGTCGCGATACCGCCGAAGAGCGACCGTGGCAGGTCGATGCCGGGGCTGCGCACCTCGGCTGCGTAGTTCGCAACCGTCTCGAGGCCCGTGAACGCGAGCATCGCCAGCGGCAGCGAGAAGGCGATGGCGTGCCAGCTGGGATGCGTGCCGAGTGACATTCCCTGAGTGAGGGCGTGCGGCGAGAAGACGAGCGCAAAGCCGAGGATCACGAGCAAGAGCTGCGTCAGGAGATCGAGCGCGGGAATGACGATGCCGAAGCCGTAGAGCGACGGCCGCCGGACGAGCCGCACTCCGGCGACGAGCGCGATCACGCACACGGCGACGATCACGTCCCCCGGGTTCCGGTCGAGGGCGGGAACCCCGAAGGCGCCCGCGAGGTAGTGCGGCAGGAAGAGGGCGGACAGTGCGATCACGATCAGGTAGTCGAGGAAGAGCGCCCACCCCGTCATGAAGCCGGCGAGATCGTTCACGGCGCGCCGCACGAATGTGGCGGCGCCGCCGGTCTCGGGCAGGGCGGCCGTGCCTTCCGCGTACGACAGCGAGACGACGAGGAAGAGGACTCCGACAACCAGAAGGACGATCGGCGTGAACCCGAGCGCGTGCGCCGCGAGCACACCGAGCGCGAAGTAGATCGACGACGCGACCTCGCCGTAGACGACCGAGAAGAGCGCGCGCGTGTCGAGGTCGCGCTTCAGGCCGGGAAGCTTCCTGGCTATGCCCGTCTCCTCAGCATCAGCAGGCGCCCGACGCCGGCGGCGATGAAGAGCAGGCCGAGGATCACGCCCACGCCGAAGCCGTGCCGGAGCGTGAACGACAGCATCCCAAGCCCGAGCAGGATCATCACGACCGCCATCCCGGCGACAAGGTTCCTGTACATCGTCATGCGGCCCTCTTTCCGGCGGCAACCATGACACGGCACGGCGCGTGCTTGAGGACATAGTCGACCGTATGGCCGAAGATCGCGCGGTGGGCGCCGCGCGGCGCACCGAGCACGACGATCTCCGCCCCGCGCCGTTCGGCCTCGTCGACGATCGCCCGGCCGGCCCTCCGCTCGCGAACGATTCGCTCGACCACCCGGACACCGTAGGGCTCTGCGATCGCGCGCGCGTGGTCAAGGAGGTCGTGCGCCTCCTCGAGCTGCTCGGAGAGGTCGGCGTCGAGGGGCAACTCGAGCGGGATGACGATGACGCGTAGCAGGACGATTCGACCCGCGCGCTCGGTGGCGAGGCGTGCCGCCACCTCGACGGCCTCGCGCGACCCTTCGCCGGCGACGATCGGCACGAGGATCGTGCGGTACTCGAGCGCGATCGCGGGGCCGAGCGGCACGGGCGCGCGCGACGTCACGCTCATCGGGATGTGGAGGCTGCGGCGATACAGCGCGTAGAAGATGAAGCCCACCGAGAGCCAGGCGAGCCCTGCGTAGCGCGTCGGTGCGTCCTGCTCGACGACGACGAGCCACGCGGCGCCGGTTCCGAAGCAGCCGACGATCGCGAACAGCGGCCAGTCGACACCGCGGAAGCGCCAGTTCGGCCGGGCGCGCCACTCGAGCTCCGCATCGGGGAACCGGTAGCGAAGCGCAATCACCGAGGCGTGCGCGATCGTGAACGACAGCATCGCGCCGAACGCGTACATCCGGCCGAGGAAGTCGACCTTGCCGGAGAGCAGGAACACCGACGAGCCGATCCCCGCGAACACGACGAGCGCGAGCCAAGGCGTCTTCAGCTTCGGATGCAGCCGCCGGAACACCGAGGGCAACTGCCGGTAGCTCGCCATCGAGTAGGTAATGCGCGATGCACCGATCACACCGGCGTTCGTGGCGATGAAGAGGATGGTCGCGGCGAGAATGCCGACGTACACCTTGATGATCGCCAGGATCGCCCCGTGGAGGCCGAGGTTCTCGACGAGGCCGAGCACCGGATCGTTCTTGAAGCCCTCGGGCGGAGGTTGACCGAGCTTCGTCACGTACTCCCCACCCTGATGCACGACCGGCATCGCCGAGAGCGCGATCCACGGGAGCGTGAAGTAGATCGCGAAGACGGCGATGGCGACCCACGAGATCGATCTCGGGATCGAGCGCACCGGATCGCGCGCCTCCTCGGCGAGGTTCGAGACGGTCTCGATGCCTGTATAGGCGATCATTCCCACGGGGATCGCGAGCAGGAACGCGCTCCACTTCGGCGCCACGCCGAGGTGGATGTTGTCGAGCAGAATCTTGGGGCTGAAGATCAGGAAGAAGCCGAGCGCGACGAGGAGGAGCTGCGTCGCGAAGTCGATCACCGCGAGCACGATATTCAGTCCCGATGCTTCCTTGATCCCGATGATGTTGATGCCGACGAGCAGCCAGGTCAGCCCGATGCCGACGATGATGTCCCACGGGTTTGTCCGCAGCGGGGCCCAGAAGATCGACAGGTAGTGCGGGACGAAGATCACCGAGATGGCGATCGTGATCACGTAGTTGAGCATCTGTGACCACGCCGCTGCGAACGAGACGAGCTCGTTGAACGCGTGCCGAGCGAAGCTCGCCGAGCCGCCGGCCTCCGGGTAGCGAACCGTCCCCTCGGCGTAGGTGGCGGCCGTCGCGGCGAAGATCAGTCCGCTGATGATGAAGACGACGGGCGTCAGCCCGAGTGCGATGCCCGCGACGAGGCCGAGGGCGTAGTAGATCGACGAGCCGACGTTGCCGTACGCGGTCGCGAAGAGCGCCGGCGCGCCGAGGACGCGCTCGAGCCCGTGACTCTGTCTCCGCCGCCGTGGCACGACGGCGAACACTACGCTCGGGCCAGGAGGGAGGCCGCCTAACGGAAGAGCTGGTACGGCACGGAGGAGAGGATCACGTGCCGCTCGAAGAGGAGCAGCCGCTTGATGTAGAGCGCACGCTGGTTGTGGAGCAACCGCGCCGAGCCGCGGACGACCATCTCCGGCATCACGACGTTGACGACGACGTCCGGGTCGGCGGTCAGCTCGCGGATGTATGCGCGGAGCGGCGTCCCGATGTCGCGATAGGGAGCGTCACTGAGATCGAGCGGCAACACGAGGCCCGCGCCCTCCCACTCTCGCCTGAAGCTGACGGCATCGCCCTCGCCGATCGCGAACGAGACGGCGCGGATGTCCTCGACACCGAGCGCCTGCGCATAGCTGAGCGCGCGCAACGCTCCCGCATGGACGTTCGCAAGCAGAACGCGCACGACGAGCTTCTGTGGGGTGTGTCCTTCCGGCGTGCGGCGGGCGGTGACGACCGGGACGTCGGTGATCACGACCCCGGGCTCCGAGAGCAGCTTCACCTTGAGCCGGAACGACGTCCGGCCCGCCGCCGACAGGAAAGACTGGCGCTTGAACTGCTCCGGGATGACGACGGTGACGAAGTCGGACTCACCGCGCGGCAGGCGCCAGACCTCCTCGAGGAGAGCCTGGGTGCGACCCTCGTCGGTCTGCAGGATCTCCAGCTTCGGCTCCTCCTGCGCGAAGTTCCACCAGCGTGGCCGGATGCCCGGGTCGGTGTGCTTGCCCGGAGCCAGCAGCGCGCGAATCGGGCCGTCGTGCTCGATCGCCCGGGCGTACCAGAGGGCTCCCTCGGTCGCGACGTCGAGCGACTCGACCCAGAGCAGCACCTTGTTCGTCGCGCCGCGCGCCGTTCGGACGGCGCTGACCCCGACCTGCAGCCGGCGGGCGAAGCGCCGGTAGTGGCGATTGATCCCGAGGAAGAGCAGGACGAGCGCGGGGATCGCGACGATCACGAGCCAGGCGCCTTCCGTGAACTTCGACCACACGACGACGACCGCGACGATCCCCGTCGTCACGGCACCGAGCATGTTCACGGCGCCGCGGTACTGCCACCCCACGTCCTTCGTCCGCAGCCAGTACCGCACCATCCCGGCCTGCGAGAGCGTGAATGCCGTGAAGACGCCGACGACGTAGAGATGGATGAGCGAGTTGACGTTCGCGTGGTAGATGACGACGAGCGCGGCGGCTGCGCCGGTCAGGACCACGACCCCATTGGAGAAGACGAGGCGATCGCCGAGGTTCGTGAACTGCTGCGGGACGAACCGGTCCTTTGCGAGCAGCGCCGAGAGGCGCGGGAAGCCCTGATACGACGTGTTCGCGGCCGAGCACGAGAATCGCGAAGGTGAACACCTGCACGACCCAGTAGAGGAACGACGAGGCGCCGCCCGCCGGGAAGGCGGCGCGCGCGATCTGCGAGAGCACCGAGTCGGTGGAGCTCGGCCGCGCGTGCATGTGCACGGCGAGCCAGGAAACGCCGAGGAAGAGGCTGATCGCGATCGTGCCGAGCACCGCGAGCGTGCGGGCGGCGTTCGCCGACTGCGGTCGACGGAACGCATTCACGCCGTTGGCGATCGCCTCGACACCCGTCAAAGCCGAGGCGCCTGATGAGAAGGCCCGGAGGAGCACGAGCACGCCCACGGCGCCGACGCCGGCGGTGAGCGGATTCGGGACGGTCGCGTGCGGGCAGGTTCCCGTCGCGCAGCGCGCGATGCCCGTGCCGATCGTGATGTACAGCGCAGCGATGAAGCCGTAGGTCGGGATCGCGAAAAGAAAGCCCGCCTCGCGGACGCCTCGGAGGTTGACCATCGCGATCACGGCGATTGCTCCGAGCGAGAGTTCGACGCGGTACGGGGCCAGCGACGAAACGGCGGACGTGATCGCAAAGATGCCGCTCGCGACCGAGACGGCGACGGTCAGCACGTAGTCGACGAGCAGCGCCGCAGCGGCAACGAGCGACGGCAGCTTGCCCAGGTTCTCCTTGGCGACGATGTACGCGCCGCCAGACTGGGCGTACGCGCGCACCGTCTGTCGGTAGGAGGCGACGACGATCGCCATCAACACGGACACGGCAATCGCGATGGGCAGCGTCCACCGCAGGGCGCCGAGCGAGACTCCGACCAGGACGACCATGGCGGCCTCGGTCGCGTAGGCGACCGACGAGATCGCGTCCGCCGAGAAGATCGGCAGGGCGAGCGAGATCGGTAGGAGCTGGTCCTCCATCTGGCCGGACGCCATCGGGCGTCCGACCACGTAGCGCTTGAACCGGGGCACTCCCGGAGGAAGCTATACCGTCAGGCGGCGAGACTCGGGGTCGGTCGCAGGACGATCGTCTCGGCCGGGGCATTGGTGAGGATCCACGCAAGTTCTTTCGCGCTGAAGCCCGAGGCCGGGGCGACGATGCGCTCGAAGCGCTCGACCTCCCACAGCCGGCGAAGCGCGTGCGTCAGCGAGCGGCCTTTCTCGATCCTCGCATCGACCGGCACGCCCGCGCGCAGTGCCGCGAGCTCGACCGCCTCGAGCAGCGGTACGGCGACAGCAACCTGGTCCCGACGGGGGGCTTCCTCCGGATACTGCAGAGGCACGACGAGCAGGTACGCGGCGACCAGTGTGGACTCCTGGGCGCGCGCGATTCGGATCGCCGCGTTCAGCACCGTCGGATCGAGGGCGCCCGAGAACGGAACCAAAATGCGCCCCTTGCCCTCGTAGCCGGCGCGCGGCCGGCGGGCGCGGTACGCGAGGGCTGCCGCGAGCACGATCGCCGCGACAACGGCGACTACGATCAGAGCCAGGATCATGAGCGTTCCTCGCGGTCGGCACGATTCGCGATCACGCGAATGTCGATGCCGGGCAGCTCTCGCACCAGAGCGGAGACGAGCGAGCCGCGCAGGATCTCGCGCCGGCGGCTCTCGTTCGGCGTCCCGACGAGTACGTACGTCGAGCCGCGCTCCCCGACCACGCGCTGGACCGTGGCGACGAGGTCGTCGCCCTCCTCCTCGAGGAAGTGCGCACCGAGCACGACCGCGAGCCTCCGCAGAGCCGCCAGCTGAACCTGCTCCTCGTCCGTCAGCTCCTTGCCGCTCCGACGCACCCACAGAGCGTCGAGCGGTGCGCCCAGGCGCTCGGCAGAGCGCCACGCGCGCCGCAAGATGCGCTGGGAGCGCGGCTCGGGCGTGACGAGCGCGAGGACACGCTCCGCGACCGCCTGTGCGCTCAGCGAATCGAGCACGACGGCCTGGCGGCGTGCACCGACGCCCTCCGCAACCTCACGCAGCGCAAGCTCACGCAGCGCCGAGAGGCGATCCGTACGAAAGAAGTTGTCCAACGCCACGCCCGCCCGTTCAGGCGTATACACCTTGCCCGCCCGCAGACGGTCCTGGAGTGCCTCCGGCGTCAGGTCGACCAGCACGACCTCGTTGGCTCCCTCGAGCACCTTGTCGGGGAAGGTCTCACGGACGCGGACGTCGGTCAGCTCGGCAATCGCGTCGTTCAGGCTCTCGAGGTGCTGGATGTTGACGGTCGAGACCACGTCGATTCCCGCCTCGAGGACTTCGTCGATGTCCTGCCAGCGTTTCTCGTTGCGTGCCTCTTGGACATTCGTGTGCGCGAGCTCGTCGATCAGCGCAAGCTCGGGCGCCCGCCGGACGACGCCGTCGACGTCCATCTCCTCGAGCTCGAGCCCGCCGTACTCGGAGCGCAGACGTGGAACCTGCTCGAGGCCATCGGCAAGCGCCGTCGTCTCGGGGCGGTCGTGCGGCTCGAGGTAGCCGATAACCACGTCACGCCCATCGGCGTGTGCCGAGCGGCCCTCCTGCAGCATCCGGTATGTCTTCCCGACACCGGCGGCCATGCCGAGCAGAATCCGGTGGTGGCCGCGCACGGTCGCCTCTACAACTTAGGCGCCGAAGAGGTTGTGCACAACCAGGTCGATGAGTTTGATCCCCACGAACGGCAGGATCACGCCGCCGGCCCCGTAGATCATGAGGTTCCGGCGCAGCAATGCGGTGGCCCCGATGGCGCGGTACTTGACGCCTCTGAGAGCCAGCGGAATCAGGCAGGGGATGATCAGAGCGTTGAAGATGACCGCTGACAGGATCGCGCTTCTCGGGTCGCCGAGATGCATGATGTTCAGCCTCTCGAGCGGCCCACGCCGCCCTGGGACCGTCGCATAGGTGAACGCGAACATCGCAGGCAGAATCGCGAAGTACTTCGCGACGTCGTTCGCGATGGAGAACGTCGTCAAGGCACCGCGTGTGATCAGCAGCTGCTTGCCGACCTCGACGATCTCGATCAGCTTGGTCGGATTCGAGTCGAGGTCAACCATATTGCCGGCCTCCTTGGCGGCGGAGGTGCCGGTGTTCATGGCAACGCCCACGTCAGCCTGCGCGAGAGCGGGCGCGTCGTTCGTGCCGTCACCGGTCATTGCGACCATGCGTCCCTTCCCCTGCTCCTCCTTGATCAACGCCATCTTCGTCTCCGGGGTCGCCTCCGCGAGGAAGTCATCGACGCCGGCCTCCTGCGCGATCACAGCCGCCGTTACACGATTGTCACCCGTGATCATGACGGTGCGGATGCCCATGCGCCGGAGCTCGTCGAAGCGCTCGCTCATCCCGCCCTTGACGATGTCCTTGAGGTGTACGACGCCGAGTGCCCAGTTGTCCCGGGCGACGACCAGAGGCGTCCCGCCCTGCTCGGCAACGCTCTGCACGATGCGGTCCAGCTCGGCGGGAGCGTTGCCGCCCTCTTCGACGATGAACCGCTTGACCGCGTCGCCGGCACCCTTGCGAATCAGGGTGCCGTTCATGTTCACGCCGCTCATGCGCGTCGTGGCGCTGAACGGGATGAACTCGTGCTCGCCGAGGATGCGCTCGCGCAGGCCGAACCGCTCTTTGGCGAGCACGACGATCGACCGGCCTTCCGGCGTCTCGTCGGCGAGCGAAGCGAGTTGAGCGACCTCCGCGAGCTCGCGCTCTTCGACGCCTTCCACCGGCAGGAACTCGGCGGCCTGGCGGTTGCCGAGCGTGATCGTGCCTGTCTTGTCGAGCAGCAGCACGTCGACGTCGCCGGAGGCCTCCACCGCACGACCCGACATCGCCAGCACGTTGCGCTGCACGAGGCGATCCATGCCGGCGATCCCGATCGCCGAGAGCAGGGCGCCGATCGTCGTCGGGATCAGCGCGACCAGCAACGCGATCAGCACCGTCTGGGACGTCGGAGTGCCGGCATAAATCGCGTACGGCCGCAGTGTGACCACCGCGGCGACGAACGTGATCGTCAGGCCGGCCAACAGGATGTTCAGAGCGATCTCGTTCGGCGTCTTCCGACGCTCTGCGCCCTCGACGAGCGCGATCATGCGGTCGAGGAACGACTTGCCGGGCTCCTGTGTTACCTCGATGACGAGCTGGTCCGAGAGGAGCTTCGTACCACCGGTCACGGCCGAGCGGTCGCCGCCCGACTCGCGGATGACGGGAGCGGACTCGCCCGTAATCGCCGACTCGTCGACCGACCCGACGCCTTCGATGATCTCGCCGTCCGCCGGAATGACCTCGCCCGCCTCGACGATCACGACGTCACCGCGCTGCAGCTCAGCTGCGGGTAGGGACCGTCCGTCCCGCAGCCGGGCGTTGGTCGTCGTGCGGGTTGCGCGCAGCGCGCTGGCCTGCGCCTTGCCACGGCCCTCGGCGATCGCTTCGGCGAAGTTGGCGAAGAGCACTGTCAGCCACAGCCAGATCGCAATCGAAGCAACGAACCATATGCCGCCGGTGTGACCACGCGCCAGGTCGAGCACGAGGATGCCGGTCGCGATCACGCTGCCGAGCTCGACGATGAACATCACCGGGTTTCTGACCTGGAGCCGCGGGTCGAGCTTGGGGAACGAGTCGCGGATCGCCGCCAGGACGAGCTCGCGGGAGAAGATGCCGCTCGAAGCCCGTGCCATCAGTGACCTGCCTTGTCGAGTGCGAGATTGAGCTCGAGCACGTTGACGCCTGGCTCACCGAAGAAGCCCAGCGACCGTTTGTCGGTGTGCTCTCCAATCAGTTGCTGCACCGTCGCAAGAGGCAGATGTCGCACGCTTGCGACGCGCCGGGACTGCAGGGCTGCGTAAGCCGGCGAGATGTCCGGGTCGATGCCGGAGCCAGACGTGGTCACCGCGTCGACAGGAATGTCGTGCCGGGTCAGTCCAGGGTTGTAGGGCGCTTCGAGCTTCAAGATTGACGCCACCTGCGCCTGCACGTTCCTCCGCAAGTCGGGGTTCGTGGGGCCGAGGTTGGCGAACGTCGTCGCGCCGGCGTTGTACGCCGGAGACGTCGCCGACGGTCGCTCATGGAAATACTGCGGCTTTGTAAACGACTGGGCCGCGAGCCTCGAGCCAACGATTCGGCCGTTCTGCTCGATGAGACTGCCCTCGGCCTGACTGTTGAACGCGACCTCCGCAAACCCCGTGAAGAGCAGCGGCAGAACGAGGCCGAAGAAAAGTGTCAGCACGACCAGCGCGATCACCGACGATCTCAGTTCGCGAAGCATCAGTGCGACAGCCCCTCGACGATCGGGCCGAGGGTCAACGCCGGGAACACCATCAGACCGGCGGTCAGCAGGATCACGCCGACGAGGAGGACAACGAAGGTCGGCCCGTCGGTGCGGAACGTCCCGGCGGACGCCGGCGCGGTCTTCTTGCCGGCAAGTGCGCCGCCGAGCGCCAGCGCAGCGATCAACGGCACGAAGCGGCCCAGGTACAACGCGACGGTGCCGAGCTCGGCGGAGAAGTTCGTGGCGCCGTAGCCGGCGAACGCGCTGCCGTTGTTGTTCGATTGCGACGTGTACGCGTACAGCGCCTCAGTGAAACCGTGCGCGCCGGGGTTGAAGATGGAGGCAAGGCCGGATTTGGTCACCACCGAGAGCGCGGTGAGTGTGAGCACCATCGTCGGAACGAAGAGCGCGCCGAGCGCTGCGTATTTGATCTCTCGCGCCTCGATCTTCTTTCCGAGGTATTCCGGCGTTCGCCCGACCATCAGCCCGGCGATGAAGACTGCAATCACGATGTAGAAGAACATCCCGTAGAGGCCCGACCCGACGCCACCGAAGATCACCTCGCCGAAGAAGATGTTCACCAGCGGCACGGCGCCGCCGAACGCCGTGAATGCGTCGTGGCCGCCGTTGACCGACCCGTTCGAGGCCTCGGTCGTCGCGGTCGCCCAGAGCGCGGTGTTGGCGATGCCGAATCGCACCTCCTTGTCCGACATGTTGCCGCCGCTCTGTCCGTGGCCCTGTGTGATGTTCACGCCCGACGCGCGCAGCACCTGCGAACCATGTTGTTCGGCGGGTAGAGCGACCGCGATGCCGAGGACGAACACGGCGAACATCGCGGCGAGGACCATCGCCGCGTGGCGCCGCGCGAGCACCATCTTTCCGAACATAAAGACTTGTGCAGCCGGGATGAGAAGGATCGAGATCAGCTCGAGGAAGTTCGTGAACCCGTTCGGATTCTCGAAAGGCACCGCCGAGTTCGAGTTGTAGAACCCGCCGCCGTTCGTCCCAAGCTGCTTGATCGCGATCATCAGGGCGACCGGGCCGCGGGCGATCGTCTGCGCGGCGCCTTCGAGCGTCTGTGCCGTCGCGTGCCCGTGGAACGTCTGCGGCACGCCCTGCGAGAGCAGGATTACTCCGAGGATGAGGGAAAGTGGGAGCAACACGTACACGATTGCCCGGTAGAGGTCGACCCAGAAGTTCCCGAGCTCCTTGCTCGTCCGTCGTGCCAGGCCGCGGATCACCGCCACGAGCACCGCGATGCCGACGCCGGCCGAGATGTACTGCTGGCTCGCCAAGGCGGCCATTTGCGACAGGTACGACATCGTGAACTCGCCGCCGTAGAACTGCCAGTTCGTGTTCGTGACGAAGCTGGCGGCTGTGTTGAGGGCGATGTGCGGGGGCACCGCCTGCAAGTGATCGGGATTCAGGAAGAGCCGCGCCTGCAGCCGCTGAATTGCGTAGACCAGCAGCGAAGCGAGGATGCTGAAGACAAGGACCGACTTCGCGTAGCCCCTCCAGTCCTGCTGCCGGTCGGGCGACGTGCGCACCAGGCGGTAGAACCAGCGCTCGGTGACCCGAACTCGGGTCGATTCAAAGACGCGGGCCATGTACATCCCGAGCGGATACGCAAGCGCCGTCAAGACGACCGCGTAGACGAGAATCTGGGTGATCCCCTGCCCGTTCACCTAGAACCGCTCCCCGCGGAAGAGCGCGTAGACGAGATACGCGAACACGAGGAGCGAAACGACGAGGCCGAAAACGTCCGCGGCGGACATCAAACCCGCTCGAGGATGTAAACGAGGAGGAACGCGAAGCCGAAACAAGCGGCAGCAATGCCAAGCGCAGCGAGGTCGTACATCAGTGCACGTCCAGTTTCGTAAGTACGGCGCGAAGGCATGACTCGACTTCGTCGCTCTCGGCGAACAGGCAACTGCCGGGACTGGTCAGCAGCGCGTTGACCGCGAGCATCCCCACGGCTGAGACCGGCTCGTTGTCGAGCAGCCGCGCCTCCACCGCCTCGAGCAGCGCGATGTGCGGGCGTAGATCCGTCACTCGCATTGGCACCGTTCCCGGCAACCTCGAGCCACTGATCTCGCTCACGACGCCACGGATCGACCGTGCGGAGAGCTTCCTCTCCCGCGGCGATGTCAGCTCTGCGACACGCCACGGATAGCGCGAATGAAAACCGTGCCCGATCCAGTGATCGGCCTCGGCACGCGCGCGGCGCCGCTCGAGCCACGCACGAGGATGAACCAGTACTGCCATGTCCTCGACCGTACGACGGGGCGCGTCAATGCCGCCTCAAGCCTGTGGGCGCCGGTCTTAAAACTTGCTCAAAGATTCGTTCGGATCGACGAGTCGGTAGCCGGCACCTGTCTCGGTGACGATGTAGCGCGGACGGGATGGATCAGGCTCGATCTTCGAGCGAAGGTGCGATACGTAGACGTGGAGGTAGTGCGCCTCGACCTGGTACGAGGGACCCCAGACTTCGCGCAGCAGCATTCGGTGGGTGAGCAGCTTGCCGCGGCTCTGGGCCAGCACGCGGAGCAGGTCGAACTCGTGCGGTGTCAGCTTGATTCGTTCACCGTCGCGCGTGACGACTCGTTGGGGGACGTCGATCCGCAGCGCGCCGACCTCGATCACCGGGCCTTGCTCGGGCGCGGCTCGCCGCAGCACTGCACGCAGCCGCGCGAGCAGCTCGTCGACACTGAACGGCTTCGTGACGTAGTCGTCCGCGCCGGCGTCGAGCGCTGCGATCTTCTCCCGCTCCTCGCCGACCGCAGAGAGCACGATCACCGGTGCGTCCGTCCACGTCCGTAAGTCGCGACAGACGTCCGTTCCGCTTCCGTCCGGAAGAACGAGGTCGAGGATCACGGCAGCGGGTGGCCGCGCCGCGGCAACGGCGAGCGCTGCCTCTGCAGTTGCGGCGGTGTCGACGTCGAAGCCGGCACCGCGCAGGGTCGTCACGAGCGCGCGGAGGATCTGCGGCTCGTCATCGACAACGAGGATCCGCGGGCTCACGCCGGGAGCTCCGGCGGCACGTCCACGACCGGCAGCGCGAGCGCAAAGGATGCGCCCTGCCCGGGGCGCGACTCGGCCCAGACTCGGCCGCCGTTCGCTGCGGCGAACCCGCGTGCGATCGCGAGACCGAGGCCCGCACCTGAGCGCTGATCACCGTCGCGGCGGTAGAAGGGTTCGAAGACGCGCTCGAGCTCCTCCTCCGAGAGCCCCGGCCCCTGGTCGACGACCCGTACGATCGCCTCCTGGCGAGTCGCGGTGATGCGGACATGCACGTCAGCCGAGGGCGGCGAGAACTTCAAGGCGTTCTCGATCAGGTTCGCAAGCACGCGCTGGATCTGAACAGGATCGACATTCACGAGCGGGCTTTCGCCCGCAACCTCGACGCGCTCACGGCCGGGCAGGTCGTCCACAGCCTCGCGTACGAGCTCGTCGAGTGCCCACACCTCGGCCTCCGGCGCTGCACCGCCCGCTTCGAGCCGCGAGAGGTCGAGCAGGTCCGCGACAAGCCGCCCGAGCCGTTCCGAATCGACGGCGATCGTTTCGAGCAGGACTTGGCGATCATCTTCGCTGAAGACGAGCGACTCATTGCGAAGCGCGCCGATCGCCGTTGTGATGCCGGTCAGCGGCGAGCGTAGGTCGTGGGACACGGCGCGCAGGAGCGCCGTCTTGACGAGGTCGCTCCGCCGCAGCGATTCCGCCTCGAGCGCCTCTTGCTCCAAGTGACTACGGTCGAGCGCGACTCCGAGCAGTGCGGCCAGCGCCGGGATGAAGCGACGGCGCACACTGAGATCCGGATCTGTGTTCGGCGGCGTATAGAGGGTGCCGACAGCCCGGCCGTTTACTTCGAGCGGAATCGGTACGTCCCCGCCTCGGCGACGCCGGCGTCCGAGCTCGATCACGGCCGTCGGGATTCCGAGGACCTCGGCGGCCTGCTCGCCCACCCAGCCCCGCTCAGCATCCAGCGGCTCGCCGCCGAGCAGGTGACCTGCGATCTCGGCGAGCAGCGACGCCTCTCGCTCGCGCTGCTCGGCGTCGGCTGCGCGGCGTCGCGCGCGCGCTGCAAGTTCGCTGACGACGAGCGCCGTGACGGAGTAAACGGCCAGCGCGAACCAGTTCGACGAGTCGCGCAAGGTGAACGTGTGCGTAGGAGGCAGGAAGAAGAAGTTGAACGCGAGCATGCTCGCGACGGAGACCGGGAGCGCCCAGGCGATGCCCCAGAGGACCGCCACTGGCAGCACGGAGAACACGTAGAGCACGCCGAGACTGAGCGTCGGCGCAAAAGGTTCAAGCGCCCAGACGAGCAAGGTTCCGCCGGCCACCGCCGCGACCGATCCCGCGAGTTTGACGGCCACCGACTTGACGGGCATCGATTTGACGGACATGAAGGAGACCGTATCGCGGGGGCCCGGCGAACCGGGCCCCCGCTAGGGAAGCGATCAGCCGTGAATCGAGACGAGCAGCGGAATGATCAGGATCGCGACGATGTTCGTGATCTTGATCATCGGGTTGATCGCCGGGCCGGCGGTGTCCTTGTACGGATCGCCGACGGTGTCGCCCGTGATCGACGCCGCGTGCGCCTCCGAGCCCTTGCCCCCGTACGCGCCGTCCTCGATCGACTTCTTCGCGTTGTCCCAGGCGCCGCCGCCCGAGGTCATCGCGATCGCGAGGAAGAGACCGGTGACGATCGTGCCGATCAGCAGGCCGCCGAGCATGCGGGCGCTGATCAGCCCGACGACGATCGGGAAGCCGATCGGGATCAGCGCCGGCAGCAGCATCGAGCGGATCGCCGAGGTCGTGACGATGCCGACCGCGAGGCTGTAGTCCGGCCGCTCGGTGTAGTCCATGATTCCCGGGTGCTCGCGGAACTGGCGGCGCACCTCCTGGACGACCTCACCGCCGACCCGGCCGACCGCCTGCATCGCGAGCGACGCGAACAGGAACGGCATCAACCCGCCGATGAAGAGGCCGGCGATCACCCAGGCGTCCGACAGGTCGAACGAGATGTGCGAGAGCGAGCTGCCGGACGGCGCCTGGTCCTTCAGACCGGTCGTGTACGACGCGAACAGCACGAGTGCCGCCAGCGCGGCCGAGCCGATCGCGTAGCCCTTCGTCACGGCCTTCGTGGTGTTGCCGACCGCGTCGAGCGGATCGGTGATCGCACGCACGCCTTCCGGGAGGTCGGCCATCTCGGCGATGCCGCCTGCGTTGTCGGTGACCGGCCCGTAGGCGTCGAGCGCGACGATCAGTCCCGTCATCGAGAGCTGCGCCATCACCGCGACACCGATGCCGTACAGCCCTGCGAAGTGATGAGCGACGAGGATGCCCGCCGCGAGGACGATCACCGGAATAGCCGTCGCCTGCATACCGACCGCGAGCCCTTCGATGATGTTCGTCGCGTGGCCAGTCTGCGAAGCCTTGGCGATCGCCTTCACCGGGTTCCAGCGCGTCCCGGTGTAGTACTCGGTGATCGCGACAAGTAGGAACGTCACGACCAGCCCGACGATGGCAGAGACGTAGAGGTCGGTGAAGTCGTACTTGCCGCTGTCGAACGCCATCGTGATCGGGATGAACCCGAGCGCCGACAGGATCGTCGCAGCCAGCACCGCCTTGTAAAGCGCGTTGATGACTGCGTTCTCGCCGTTGCCGAGCCGGGCGAAGAACGTGCCGATCACCGACGAGATCGCCGAGACGCCACCGAGCGCGAGCGGATAGAGGTAGAGCTTCGCGTCCGGATATGCGGTGCCGAGCAGCATCACGGCGACCGCGGTGACGGCGTAGGTCTCGAAGAGGTCGGCAGCCATTCCGGCGCAGTCGCCGACGTTGTCACCGACGTTGTCTGCGATCACGGCCGGGTTGCGCGGATCGTCCTCGGGGATGCCCGCCTCGATCTTCCCCACCAGGTCGGCACCCACGTCGGCGGCTTTCGTGAAGATGCCGCCGCCGAGGCGCGCGAACACCGAGATCAGCGAGCCGCCGAAGGCGAGGCCGACGAGGTCGTCGATCGCCGAGGTCGGCGTGTTGTTCAGCACCGACGTGAGGAACCAGTAGTAGCCGCTGACGCCGAAGAGGCCGAGGCCGACGACCAGCAGACCCGTGACGGAGCCGGCGCGGAACGCCACGTTCAGCGCCGGCTTCAGGCCGCCGCGGGCGGCCTCGGCGGTGCGTGCGTTCGACCGGACGGCGACGTTCATGCCGATGAAGCCCGCCGCCGACGAGAGGATCGCGCCGATGAGGAACCCGAACGCGGTGCCCCAACCGAGCTTGTGGTAGAGCCCGAGCGCGAGGAACGGAACAACCGCGACGACCGCGATCGCGGTGTACTGCTTCTTCAGGTAGGCCGCAGCGCCCTCCTGGACGGCCGCGGAGATCTCTCTCATCTTCTCGTTGCCTGCCGGCTGCCGCAGCAACCAGAAGGTCAGATAGATCCCCCACGCCACTGCGACGCCGGCACCGACGACGCCAAGGAGCACGGGATGATGCATGAACCAGTCCATCGGCTTCCTTCCCTCACAAAGTCAGCGCCGAAGGGCTTCGGCGCGGGCGATTATGTATCACAAGCTCCGGGCTGCGCTCCAGTCAGACCGGGCGGGAAGCTGCCTCCGCGTAGGCCAGATGCAGGTTCGCGAGCGCGCGGCCGAGGTCGGCGGCGAGCTCGCCCTCGATCAGCGGCACGAGGGCCGCCAGGGCGTCGATCGCCTTTCGCGCCTCGGCGAGGTCGGTCGCTTCGAGCTTCGCGTAGGCGATGCCGGCGATCGTCGAGGCGGCGGAGACGAGAAATTCGTTGACGCGGAAAGAGGCGAGTTGCTCCTGGATCTGCTTCGCGTCGAGCTCGGGGCCGGTGGACTCGTCAGCCAACGATCGGCACTCCCGCCCGCACTTCCCCGGCGTACACCTCTTCGAGCGTCGCCCCCTGCTCGAAACGAGCAATCTGGCGCTCTGCGGCATTCGTCTCGGGAACCGCGAGGAATGGAGCCGCGCCGATCCCCTCGGCGACGGGACCGACCCAGTCGACGAGCTGGGCGATTCGCTCGCGGGCCGGGATCGCGATGCCGCGTTCGAAGTCCAGCAACTCCCCGGAGAGCCCCCAGCGGATCGCCCGCCACATGTTCTCCTCGAGCAGCCGGCGCGAGACGTTCGGCAGCGGCTCTCGCTCGTCGTATGCGCGTGCGCAGCGAACAGCGAGGGCATAACAGAGCGCGGCGAGCGACTGCGCCTCGGCCAGGTCGGGCTGGCCGTCGCAGATGCGAATCTCGATCGTGGGATAGGCGAGGTGCGGCCGCACGCTCCACCAGATCTGGGTGTGCTCGGCGATCGAGCCCGTGCGGTAGAGGAACGCGACGTAGTCCTCCCATCCCTGCCAGCTGCCGTACGCGTCGGGAATGCCGCAGCGCGGGAACATGCGCGTGAAGATCTCGGTGCGGGCGGAATGGAGGCCGGTGTTCACGGCCTCGACGAACGGCGAGCTCGCCGACAGCGCGAGCAACTCGGGCAGGAAGTTGCGCAGCGCGTCGTGCACGGCGATCGCGCGGTCGGCGCCCGCGATCCCCACGTGCACGTGCAGGCCAAACGTGTTGTTGCGCCACACGACGTAGCGCAGCAGCTGGTCGTTGCGCTGGTAGTGCGGCGTGTCGATGATGCGCTGGTCCTGCCAACGGCTCCACGGATGCGCTCCCGTGCCGCCGAGCGCAATCTGCAGCTCGCGCGTGACCGAGTGCAGCTGGCCGCGGCGTTCGTGCATCGCGGCTGCCGCTTCGCCGAAGCTCTCGCACCGGCCCGTACGCACCTCGACCTCCGAGGCGATCAGCTCACCCACGATGTTCGGCGCAAGGTCCGTCTGACTCGCCGCCGCGTAGACGTCCTCGAAGCGATCCGTCAGCTCGAGCTTCTCCAGATCGAGGAGCGCGAACTCCTCCTCGACCGCGAGCGTGAAGTCGGTGCCGCCCTCGA
Organism: uncultured Thermoleophilia bacterium; assembly: GCA_963817765.1. Lineage (GTDB taxonomy): Bacteria > Actinomycetota > Thermoleophilia > Gaiellales > Gaiellaceae > PALSA-600. The sequence goes on from CAWFPX010000014.1 coordinate 44,124, forward strand.
ACGCGTCGCGCGAGGCCACGAGGAGCTCCTGCCAGGAGACGCGCTGTTCCTCGCCCATCGGCGCCAGCGTATCTGGATGGTTGATCTAGACGGGTGCGAGCAGCCGCTGCGCGACGCTCGCCCACGACCAGCGCTCGACGACCGCGCGGCGCGCTGCGACGCTCAGCTCGTCGTGGTCGGCGCGCGGGAGGGCGAGGATCTCGTTGAGCTTCCGCGCAAGCTCGGCGGCGTCGCCGGTCTCGAACGACGCGAGGTGGCGCAGGCGCTCGGGGTACTCCTCCTCGATGCCGGCGGCGACCTCGGCGAGGCCCGAATGGCGCGCGACAAGCGGCGGCGAGCCTGCGGCAGCGGCTTCCGCGGCGACCATCCCGAACGCCTCGGGGAAGATCGACGGGACGACGGTGACGTCGGCCAGCGGCAGCAGGTGCACGAGGTGTCGGTGCTCGAGCGGCCCGGTGAAGAGCGTTCGGGGCGGTGCGGCCCGCTCGAAGCGGGCGCGCTCGGGCCCGAAGCCGACGATCAGCAGCCGAGCGTCGACGTCGTGCATCGCCTCGAGCAGCACCTGCACCCCTTTCTGCTCGATCAGCTTGCCGAAGTAGACGACGGTCGGCGCACCGCTCGCGAAGAAGTGGGCGAAGCGCTCGGCGTTCCCTGCGTCTGGCTGACGCTCCTCGGCGTTGCCGGGGTTCGGCGCATCGCGACGCGCCTCCTCGACGAGCGCCACGAGTGCGTCGTCGCGATTCTGGAGCACGAACTGGTCGACGTCGACGCCCGGCGGGACCTCGTGCACGTGCTCGACCTGCCCGACGATGTCTTCGAGCACCGCGCGAATGTGATGTGAGCCGACGAACGTCGCCTCCGCGCGCGCGAGCGTCTCGCGCCCCCAGTCTGCGAGGGCAGGACGACCGCGCATCGAGTACTCGAGCTCCGAGCCGTGCGCCTTCACGCGAAACGGCATGCCCGACGCCGCCCCGACCGGCGCCCCCATCAGCACATGGTTCGCGAAGACGAGGTCGGCCGGAGCGAGATCGCGCAACGCGGCCGCGTTCGCGTCGACGTACGCGGCCAGCTCGGCGGCCGTGAAGTCCTGCAGGAACTTCGGCTGCAAGCCCTGCGTAGCGATCCATGACGAACGTCGGCAGGAGACCGCCGGGCAACTCGGGGACGACGACCTGCGCGCCGCCGAGGTCGAACTGCTCGGGAGCGCGTTCCTGGCACACGACGACGACGTCGTGCCCGGCGCGCGTCCATTCGCGTGCGAGCGCCCGCGTGTACACGTTCGACCCTGTGCCGCCGAGCAGGTACCCGTGCCAGATCAGGATCCGCACGGCGCGGCCGCTCCCAGTTACGCGAGGTGGAAGTACAGCGCGTGCAACAGCTCGACCGCGGGGTTCGAGGTGTGCACCGTCACGTCGCTCGGGACGTCGAGGAGCGCTTCGGAGTAGTTGAAGATGATGCGCACGCCGGCGTCGACGAGGTCGTCGGCGACCTTCTGCGCGGCTCCCGGCGGAACGGCGAGAACGCCGACGACGATGTTCTTGTCGCGGACGACGTCCTTCAGCCTGCTCTCGTCCTCGATCTTCGCCCCGCCGATCTCGTGACCGATCCGGGCCTCGTCGGTGTCGAAGACCGCGGCGATGTTGATGCCGTGCTCGGCGAAGATCGCCGAGCTCGCGATCGCCTGGCCGAGGCGGCCGGCGCCGACGAGCGCGATGTTGTGCTGACCCTGCGTGCGGAGAATCTTCCGGATCTCGCCGAGGAGGGAGTCGATCGAGTAGCCGACGCCGCGCTTCCCGAACTTCCCGAAATTGGACAGATCGCGGCGAATCTGGGTCGCGTTGATGTTCGTGTAGTCGGCGATCTCCTGCGAGGAGATGCGGTCCTTGCCCATCTTCTTCGCCTGCGACAGCACCTGCAGGTAGCGCGAAAGACGGGCTGCGACGCCGACGGTGAGGCGGTCAGGAGCCGATCCGTTCGACTGTGCTTGCAACATCACGAGGCATTGTGCCCGAAGGCTTCAATACAACCGTCGGGTTGTCACAAACTAGGAAGCTTGTGACACCTTTCGGGCGAGCGCCGCCTCGTCCACGTAGTAGACGAACGCCCGCTCTCCGTCGACCTCGACGACCGGCAGCCACTCGCGGTAGCGCGCCTCCAAGCTCGGCGTCGCCCGTGATGTCGACTTCCTCGTAGGCGAAGCCGAGCGTCCCGTGGAGCCGTCGCGACCTGCTCGCGGGCGCGCTCGCAGAGCGAGCAGCCCTGCCCGTGAAAGAGCGTCACCTCCTCAAGGCCGGGAGCGGCTCAGGGGTAGAGGCCGCGGGTGATCGTCGCCTCGGCGACGCGCTGGACGGCCAGGCCGTAGGCGGCCAGCCGCATCGAGGTCTTGCGGTCCTCGTACGTCCGCCAGGTCTCGTCGAACGCGCGCGTGACGATCGAGTTCAGGCGGGCGTTGACCTCGTCTTCCTTCCAGAAGTACTCCTGCAGGCCCTGCACCCACTCGAAGTACGAGACGACGACGCCGCCGGCGTTCGCGAGGACGTCGGGCAGCACGAGCGCGCCGTTCGATTCGAGGATCTCGTCGGCGGCCGGCGTGACCGGGCCGTTCGCGCCTTCGACGATCAGCTTCGCCTTCACGCCGGCGGCGTTCGCGTCGGTGATCACCTGCTCGAGCGCACACGGTGCGAGCACGTCGCAGTCGAGCAGCACCAGCTCGTCGTTCGAGATCGCGTCGCCGCCCTTCAGGTCGGCGAGCGAGCCGCCTGCTTGCTTGTGCGCAAACGCCGCCGCGACGTCGACCCCGTTCGAGTTGAAGCGGCCGCCCGACGAGTCCGAGACGGCGACGACGTTCGCCCCGAGCTCGGCGACGAGCTTGGCGAAGAACGACCCGACGTTGCCGAAGCCCTGGACCGCCACGCTCAGACCGTCGAGTGTTCGTCCCTGCTTGCGCGCGGCCGACTCGAGGCAGAACACGCCGCCGCGCGCCGTCGCCTCGACGCGGCCGAGCGACCCACCGATCGTCAACGGCTTGCCTGTGACGACACCGAGCACCGAATGCCCCTTGTTCATCGAGTACGTGTCGAACATCCAAGCCATCACCTGGGCGTTCGTGCCGACGTCTGGGGCGGGAATGTCCTTCTCCGGCCCGATCTCGTTGATGATCTCCGAGGTGAAGCGTCGTGTCATGCGCTCGAGCTCGCCGTGCGACATCGCCTTCGGGTCGCAGACGACGCCGCCCTTCGCGCCGCCGAACGGCAGGCCCATCAGCGAGCACTTCCACGTCATCCACATCGCGAGGGCCTTCACCTCGTCGGCGGTGACGTCGGGGTGATAGCGGATGCCGCCCTTCGACGGCCCGCGCGCGATGTTGTGCGTGACGCGGTAGCCGCGATATGCGCGCACCGAGCCGTCGTCCATCGAGGTCGGGATCGAGACCTCGACCGCCTTCTTGCACTCCTGGAGGACGTTGATGAGGCGCTCGTCGATCCCGAAGGCGTCGGCGACCTTGTAGAGCTGCTCCTGCGCGAGTCCGAACGGGTTCTCGCGGAGGTGAGACGCGGGCGCCGCGGTGGCCATCGCCCGCGAATCTACTCGATCCTGAAGCTCGACCTGCGCCCGTGACGGCTTCGCGGTTCGCGGCAGCGTGGGCCAGGCCACGAACCGTAGTTCGTAGCCGCCGGGCGGCAGTCGTGCACTCGACGGGCCGCGTCCGGTGATCCCGAAGCTGTACGACCCTGGCAGCAGGTTGCGGAGCCGACCAAGCACGCCGACGAACCGCCCGCTCGCCGTGTAGAGCAGGATGTCGAGCCGCGAGACGGGCTGGATCTGGAGGCCGTGGACGTGCACGAGGTTGCCGGCCTGGATCGACAGCACCGCCGGATCGGTGTCGGACGCCTTGAACGACGACTTGCTGAGCGAGACGTGCGGGATCAGGTTCGCCGAGTAGCGGCGGAACGAGATCGCCCATGGAACACGGAGCGTCTCGCTGCCGAACGGCGCGACCTGCACGACGCCCGTGATCAGGCTCGCATGCGGCGCCGACGCCGCCGTGACCGTCACCTGCACCTTGGCCGCGCGCCCGATACGGAGCGACAACTGATCCGGCACGACCCTGAAGTGGAGCGCCTCGGATTCCCCCTGGCCGACGGCGCTCAGCGAGATCAGCAGCCGGCGAGTCGAGACGTTCCGCACGACGATCGTGCGCGTTGCATGCCAGTGCGGGCCGCCCCAGATCCCGAAGCCGAGCGTGGTCGGTTGCGCGGCGACCTCGCCGACCGCGGAGGACCCGAGCCGGAAGGCCCCGGCACCCACCTGCGTGGCAGGCGCGCCACCGGGCTGCGCGTAGCCGGTCAGCAGGCTCTGCAGCGCCGGGCCGTCGAGCGCCGGGCGCATCTGCACGAGCAGCGCGGCGGCGCCCGCGACCGTCGCCGCCGAGCCACTCGTCCCGTTGACCGCCCCGTAGAGCGCCGAGCCGTCGGTGGCCGATCCGGGCTCGGAGGTCGCGATCGCGATCCCCGGCGCAGCAACGTCGGGCTTCACGCTCCCGTCGAACGCCAGGCCCTGGGACGAGAAGCCGGCGACGAGGCCACGGCCGGGATTCACGTCGGCGTGGCCCGGTCCGAGCGCGATCTCCACGTCGATTCCCGCACGCCGCGCCGCGAGCAACTCGTCCGCAGCGGCCGTCGGCACGACGACGACAGGGGCGGTCTCGTCCTCATCGATCGGCAGTGCGCCCGGAGGCAATGCGCTGCCGTAGAGCACGATCGCAGCCGCTCCTGCGCGCGAGGCGGCAACGGCGGTCGTCTCCGGGCTCTGGCCGACGGGCACCACGACCGCCCGGCCCGCAACGAGGCTGAAGCCGTGCGTGTCGAAGAAGTCGGCGCTCGATGCGCCTGCGAGCCCTCGGGTGGCACGCGGGGTCGCGACGCGCAGCGTCAGCGAATGGCTCGGCGCGACCGAGCCGAGAAGCGGCAGGTTGCCGTCGAAGATCACGTCGAGACCACGGCGCAGCACGACGCGGGCTCGGGTCAGCCGGGCGCGGGAGTCGGTTGCCGCGACGGCAAGTGCGCCGGACGCTCCCGCCGGCCCCGCAACCGAACCGAACGATGGGCCCGCGCTGCCGTCGTTCCCTGCCGGAGCGACGACGAGCGTGTTCAGGTTGACGGCACCTTGGACCGCCTGGGCCTCGGGGCCTTCGGTGAACGCGGCATACGGCTCGGCAACCCCGATCAGGGCGACCCGGACCGCGTCGTGCGCATCTCCGTCGCCGTTGGGGTCGACAGCGCGGTCAAGGCCGGCGATCAACTGGTCGGACCGGGCGTAGACGAGGTCGTGTCCGTCGGCCGCCGGCTGCCAGCCGGCGACACGGATCGGCAGGACGGTCGCGCCGGGCGCGACGCCGTGCAAGCCGCCGGGACCGTCCGTGCCCACGAGGATGCCGGCCATCTCGGTCCCGTGGCGCTCGATCTGCGCGGGATCCTGCGGGTTCTTGCGCGCGGACACGTCGTCGCCGTGGTCGAGGATGTCGATGCCGGGGACGAGGCGACCGCGCAGATACGGATGCGACTGGTCGACGCCCGTGTCGAGCAGCGCGATCGTCACACCTCTGCCGTCGTAGCCGGGGAGCTCCGCGACCGCACGGTGACCGCTCGTCGGTCCGAACGCATTCGACGCGAGCAGGGTCTCCGAGAGCGACGCGGGATACGCCGCGCGAACGGGATAGACGCCGACGACTTCCGGGTCGCGGTCGAGCAGGGCGACTGCGCGGCCGTCGAGCGGCGCGGCGAAGCCGTCGATGACGCGGGTGTAGCTGAAGTCGGGGTGGACGGTGATCCCTTCGGCGGCCAGCGTCGTCAGGGCCTGCTGCTGCGCGGCGTAGGCGGAGGACGTCCAGGCGCGCTCTTGCGCCTCCGTCGCGAATCGCGCCTTCGCGAGTCGCTGCGCCAGCGACGGCGTGCGCAGCAGCACGATCATCCGCTGCCCCACCGGTACTGCGGCGCGTGGCTCGCCGACGAGACCGAGCCAGCTGACGGCGGTCGTCACGGTCGAGCTGGACCGCCCGCGGGCAGAGACGACGAGCCCGAGGGAAACGGCGAGGACGACGATTCCGACGAGGATTGTGAGGCGAGCTTTAACTCGCCGCGGCGCGTGCATCAAGCGAAAGGTAGTCGGGGTACGGGACGGTTCGCGTGTACCGGGCAGCCGACGCGATCATGGCGGCGTTGTCGGTGCAGAGCGAGAGCGGGGCGAGCGCGGCGTCCGGCAGGGCGGCTCGGAGCTCCGAGTTGGCCGCGACACCGCCGACGACGGCGATCCGATCCCCGGCCGCAGTCCTCCGCGCCGACTCGATTCCGCCCACGAGCGCTCGGACGATCGCCCGCTGATAGCTCGCCGCCAGATCGGCGCGCCGGGCGTCGAGCTCGTCTGGCTCGAGTCGCCGCACCGTGTAGAGCAGCGAGGTCTTGAGCCCCGAGAACGAGAAATCGAGGCCGGGGACGCGGGCGACCGGGAAGTCGTACGCCTCGGGATCGCCCTGCCTTGCGAGCTCGTCGATCAGCCTCCCACCCGGATAGCCGAGCCCGAGCAGCCGGGCGCCCTTGTCGAACGCCTCGCCGGCGGCGTCGTCGAGCGTCGTGCCGAGCACGCGGTAGCCGCCGCGGTCGCTGACGTCGAGGAGCATCGTGTGGCCGCCGCTTGCGAGCAGGCAGGTGAACGGCGGCTCGAGGTCAAGCGGACGGAGATAGAGCGACGCGACGTGACCGTGCAGGTGGTTGACCGGAACGAGCGGCAGGCGCCGCGCCCACGCGAGCGCCTTCGCGGCAGAGACGCCGACGAGCAGCGCGCCGATCAGCCCCGGCCACGTGGTGACCGCAACGGCCTCGACATCGTCGAGCGTCGCGCCTGCCGTTGCGAGCGCCTCCTCGATCACCGGCAGCACGAGCTCGAGGTGCCGTCGAGAGGCGACCTCGGGAACGACCCCGCCGAACTTCGCGTGCAGCTCGTCCTGCGACGCGACGACACTCGAGGCGATCTCGCCGTCGGAGGTGACGAGCGCAGCGGCGGTCTCGTCGCAGCTCGTCTCGATCGCTAAAATCAATGCCATTTCGCCGAGACGAAATGGCTAGAGGTGGTCAATCTCGACACTTCTGTTGCAGTATTGCCGGACCGTTCGAGGCAGGCTGGCTACGTGCTGAGAGGCACAGCTGATGTGCACGAGCGGGACTGCCGGGTGCCCGACCAAATGGCTGTTCCGGCTCGCTTCTCGTCGTCTCGACGGAGTGACCAGAAGTCGCCCGATCTATGCACAGAGGCCGAAATCCAACGCAGTGCCGCCGGCAGAAGCGGCACTCGCCTGCGCTCAAGGCGTCTCGGTCGAGACCCCCCGAACCGTCTTGATCGATTTCGGGTCGCTCCAGCACGTCGCCGCAGCATCCCTCGACGAACTACAAGCTCTCCCGGGCGTCGGCCCCAAACGAGCCGCGGCAATCGTTGCGCTCATGCACGACGAGTGGCTACCCGCAGCACCCCCTAGCCATTCGGTAGTGCCGAATGGCGAGCATCGCGCCACATGATCAGCGCGTCTTCACGGTTGTCCGTGTAGTAGCCGCGGCGAATACCCCGCGACTCGAAGCCGAGCTTCTCGTACAGCCCGATCGCCTGCGCGTTCGAGACGCGCACTTCGAGCGTGTAGCCGCGCCGTTCGTCGTCGCGTGTGAGCGCAAAGAGCCGCTCGAGCAGCGCGGTCGCGATACCGCGTCCCTGGTGTCCCGGGTCGACCGCAACGTTCATCACGTGCCAGGCATCGACATAGCGCGAGTTGACGATGTAGCCGACGAGGTCTTCGCCCTCGAACGCACCGAGGCAGATCGAGGTCGGCTTCGCGAGCTCGGACGCGAACATCGAGCGCGACCACGGCGTCGGATAGGCGCGCTGCTCGATCGCCTCGATCGAGTTGAGATCGACGAGGTCGAGCTTGCGAATCTCGACCATCACCGCCGTCATGGCTGCGCCTTCGCATCGGGCTCGCGCACATAGAGCGGCTCGACGAGACCGGCGTCGCCGAACGGGCCGGCGCGCCGGACGAGCAGCAGCGGGTCCGGAAGGTGTCCGGGGTCGTCGTCGGCGGGAATGCTTGCCCCGCGAGATTCGAACAGGTCGCGATAGCGAATCGCACCGTCGCCGAGGAGCGTCAAGCCATCGACTTCGAGCTCGTCCGGCGCGAGCACGCGTGGGCCGGACGTGAAGATCTCGCCGCGCCGGGCGTCGAGCACCGGGAGTCCGCCGTCATACGCATCGAGGGTGGATGCGCCGGCGACGGGGATGTCGAGCGTGAAGGCGAGCGAGCGCGCCATCGCGAGGCCGATGCGAATGCTCGTGAAGCTCCCGGGCCCGCGGCCGACGACGATCCCGTCGAGCTCTCGCGGGTCGCCGACGAGCGAATCAACGGCGGCGAGGAGGTCGCCGGCGCGCGCCGCTCTCCCGCGCTTGCCGGGCGTCACGGCGCAGACGGCCCCGAAGGTCGTCGCGGTGTCAAAGGCCAAGATCGTCTGCACTGTCGATCCTCACGCGTCGATGCGACTCGTCGACGTGATCGAGGGTAACTGCCGCGCGGGCTTTTGGGAGCCAATCGCCGCCGTGCTCGGGCCACTCGACGAACGCGACCGTGCCGTCGAAGTATGGCTCGAGGTCGCCCCACTCCTCCGGATCGAGCCCCGCGATGCGGTAGAGGTCGAGGTGCGCGACGGGCGTCGGCGCCTCGTAGCGGTGACCGATCGTGTAGGTGGGGCTCGAGACGGGCTCGGTCACCCCGAGCGCGCGCGCCGCCCCGCGGACGAAGGTCGTCTTGCCGGCGCCGAGCTCACCCGAGACCGACACGACGTCCCCGGCCCGCAACCGCGAAGCGAGCCGAGCGGCCAGGCCCTCGGTCTCCTCGGGGGAAGCGCTGACGACATCCATGCGGGTGACCTTAGAGGCTGCCCCTGGCGGCTGGCCTTTGAGGCTGAACGTAGAAGCCATGGCCTCCCGTGCAGGCTGTGGGCAGTTCGTAACCCTTGGTCTGACCACATTCGGAGCGAGGTGCGTCGTGAGGCTCGCCTCCCTTCGCATGAATGCTTGCTTTGGCCAACGAGACACGGCTGGCGGGGACATGACCCGCCACCCGACGCCAACGACGAACAAGACCTCCGGGCCTGTGGACGAAATGTCTGACTCCCGTCACGCTCGTTTGGCGACAAGACCAGGCCCGGCGCGGCCATGGCCGAGATACGCGCAAAGCCAGGCTCGAAGCAAGATCCCAGAGCCTGTGGACGAAACGTCGCACTTCCGTCACGCTCGTTTGGCGTCGGGACATGGCCCCTCGCGACGCGGCTCGGGGGAACCGCTAGAAGAGACCGAGCTGCTGGCCGGCTGCGGCGGCTTGCTCGACGGCCGGTCGGGCAGTGAGCGCGTCGGGTCCCGCAGGCGCGGCGACGGCCGGTGGCGGTGTTGCCCCCCGGCCGAGGAGCTCCGGAATGCGCCGGAAGTCGGCCTCGAGCACCTCGAGCATGCGCGGGGTGTAGAGCGCGGCCGCGGGATGGAAGATCGGGTAGAGCGTCACCTCCTGGCCGCCGAGCGTCACGTGCTGCTCGCGGCCGTGCACCTGGGTGATGCCGGCTTGCTTGCCGGAGAGGAGCTTGGTGGCGAAATTGCCGAGCGTCGCGACGAGCTTCGGCTGGATCAGCTCGATCTGGCGAAAGAGATGACCCTCGCAGGCCTCGATCTCCTCCGGCAGCGGATTGCGGTTGCCGGGCGGTCGGCACTTGATCACGTTGGCGATATAGACCTCGTCGCGCTCGATCCCGATCCCGGCCAGCAGTTTCGACAGCAACTTCCCCGCCGCGCCGACGAACGGGACGCCCTGCTTGTCCTCGTGGAAGCCCGGCGCCTCGCCGACGAACATCAGCTCGGCGTTCGGCGAGCCCGAGCCGAAGACGACTTGCGTCCGACCCTCCGCGAGCGCGCACTTCGTGCAGCCGGCGACGACGTCGCCGTAGGCAAGCAGGGAGAGATCAGCCGCAGCTGCCACAACTACCGCCACAACAGCCCCCACCGAAGGAGGGCTGCCCGGCCATGCCGTGGGCTGCGAATGACGTGCTGAACTGCTTTGCGACCTTGGTCTTGCCGCAGTCGGGGCAGGCCGGATCGGGATCCGACATGCCGACGAGCTCCTCGAAATGGGACTCGCAGCTCATGCAGACGTATTCGTAGATCGGCATCGCATCGACTTTACCAAGGGCCAGTTTCGCGACGGGGCCGGACGGATCGCGTACGCTGCACGTTGCCCGGTATCCGCAAGGAACTGGAGCCCTAATGTTCGACTCGATCACCGTCATCGGGACCGGCCGCGCCGGTTCGACCATCGCAGCGCGATTGCGCGAGCGCGGCATCGCCGTGCGCGAGGACGGGGACTTGCGGCTGCTCTGCGTGCCCGACCGGTCGATCGCCGAGGTTGCTCGCTCGATCGCGCCAGGCCCGTGGATCGCGCACGTCTCGGGCGGAACGCCGCTCTCGGCGCTCGATCCACACATCGCGCGCTTCTCCGTTCATCCGCTTCAGACCCTGACGACGACCCGCGGGCCGGAGCAACTCGACGGCGCCTGGGGTGCGGTCACGGCCGACGACGCCGACGGTCACGCACGCGCCAAGTGGCTCGCGGAGACCCTCGGGCTGCGGCCGTTCACGCTCGCCGACGAGAATCGCGCCGGCTACCACGCGGGCGCGTCGATCGCGTCCAACTTTCTCGTCACCCTGTATCGCGCCGCAGCGACGCTCGTCGCCGAGGCCGGTGCACCCCCCGAGGCGCTCGTGCCGCTGATGACCCGCACGATCGAGAACGGGTTCGAGTTGACCGGCCCGATCTCGCGCGGCGACTGGGAGACCGTCGAGCGGCATCGCGAGGCGCTTCGAGGCTCTGGGTTCGAGGGCGCGTACGCGGCACTCGTCGAGGTGACGCGACCGTGAACGTCGCTCGGACGATCGGCGAGCTCGACCTTCCCCGTCACGGCGTCGTCGGGCTCGTTCCGACGATGGGCGCGCTCCATGGAGGTCACAGCGCGCTGTTCGACGCCGCTCGCGCCGAGTGCGATGTGCTCGTTGCGAGCATCTTCGTCAACCCCGCCCAGTTCGAGGACGACCGAGACCTCGACGCCTATCCGCGCGACTTCGAGCGCGACCTGCAACTGGCGGAGACAGGAGGCGTCGATGTCGTCTTTGCGCCGAGCGCCGACGAGCTGTACCCCGCCGGCTTCGCGACGTGGGTCGTGCCGGACAGGGGCGGCCGAAGGGCTCGAGGAGTCGCATCGGCCCGGGCATTTCCGCGGCGTCTCGACGATCTGTCTGAAGCTGTTCAACATCGTGAGACCACAGATCGCGTGGTTCGGCCGCAAGGACGCGCAACAGGTGGCCGTACTCAAGCAAGTCGTGCGCGACCTGAATGTCCCGGTCGAGATCCGCGTCGTCGAGACGGTGCGCGACACCGACGGCCTCGCGCTCTCGTCGCGGAACGGGCGACTGTCTGCTGCTGAACGCGCACGCGCACTCGCGATCCCACGCGCGCTCGCGACGGGCGATCCCGACCGCGCGCGAATCGTGCTCGCCGACGCCGGCCTCGAGCCCGACTACGTGGCGCTCGCCGACCTCGACGGCCCCACCCTTGCAATCGCGGCGCGCGTCGGCTCGGCGCGCCTGATCGACAACGTCCTCATCGGAGAAGGAGGCCCTGAATGACCACCCGCCCGCGCAAGCCCGCACCCGGAACGCCGGCTCCCGGCAAGCTCGCGCTCCCCGAACTGCTCGAGATGAAGCGACGCCACGACCGGATCGTGATGATCACCGCCTACGACGCACCGTCGGCGCGCATCGCAGACGCCGCCGGTGTCGACCTGATCCTCGTCGGCGACTCCGCCGCCATGGTCGTCCTCGGTCACGACTCGACCGTGCCGGCGACGATGGACGAGATGCTGATGCTGACCGCTGCGGCGACCCGCGGCGCGCGGCGGCCTCTCGTGATCGCCGACCTGCCGTTCGGCTCGTACCAGGTGTCCGACGAGCAGGCGCTCGAAAACGCGATCCGCTTCGTGAAAGAGGCGAGCGCTGACGCCGTGAAGCTCGAGGGGGCGGGCACGATGCTCTCGCGCGTCCGCGCGCTGACCGGCGCCGGCGTCCCGGTGATGGGCCACATCGGCCTGACGCCGCAGACGGCGACGATGCTCGGCGGCTTCAAGGCCCAAGGGCGCACGGCGGACAAGGCTGTCCGGATGTTCGAGGATGCACTCGCGCTGCAGGCGGCGGGGTGTTTCTCGCTCGTGCTCGAGGCGGTGCCGTCACCGGTTGCGGCGCGCATCACGGAGGCGCTCGACATCCCGACGATCGGGATCGGCGCAGGGGCCGACTGTGACGGACAGGTGCTCGTCTGGCACGACCTGCTCGGCCTGTACGAGGGTCATGCGCCGCGGTTCGTGAAGCAGTACGCGGACCTGGCACCTTCGATTCGGAGCGCGATCGAGCTGTACGCGGCCGACGTGCGGACACGCGCATTCCCTGCAGCGCAGCACACGTACTCGATCTCGGATGACGAGCTGGCGATCTTCGAAGACGCACTCGCCGAGGTGCGCACGCGCTAGGGCATTACGCCACGGCGAACAGTCGCCATTCCCCGGGCAGGCCCTTCAGTGGACGCGCGCCACGATCGATGAAGTCGAGCCCGGAGCCGGCCACCAGATCGCGAACGGTCGCGGACACGAGCACTTCGTTCGCGCCGGCCTCGGACGCCACTCGCGCGCCGACCGAGACCGCGATCCCGGCGATCTTGCCCTCGTTCAGCTCGCACTCGCCGGTGTGGACTCCGGCGCGGACCTCGAGACCGATCGGAGCCATGCTGTCGACGATCTCGCGCGCGCAGCGGATCGCCCTCGCCGGCCCGTCGAAGCGCGCGAAGAAACCGTCGCCGGCCGTGTCCATCTCGATCCCGCGATAACGGACGAGCTGGCGGCGGACAGCGGAGTGGTGCTCCTTCAGGACGTCGGCCCAGCCGCGGTTGCCGAGCTCCGCGATCTTGCTCGTCGAGCCGACGATGTCCGTGAAGAGAATCGTCGCGAGCACACTCTCGTGCTCGTCGAGCTCGTTCCGCTCGACCCAGGACTGCTCGAGGAACGACTGCAGCTCGTCGAGGACAACGGTGGCGTCGCCGGCACTCGGTGCGTGATCGGCGCCTGCGAGCTCGACATGGCGCGCCCCAGGGATGTGACCGGCAAGGTAGGCCGAGCCCTCGACGTTCGAGATGTGGTCCCCGTTGCGGTTCAGGACGAGGGTCGGCGTCTTGATCGCCGGCAGGATCCGACGCACGTCGATGTCCCGGTTCATGCGCATCAGGTCGACGCGTGCGGCCGGGCTGCCGGATTGCCGGAGCACCGCGGCGAATCTGCGCAAGCTCTCCTCATCGGCGCTCGGCGCGAGCCCGAACGCGAGCTCCTCGTAGAACAGCAGGGTCGCCCGAGCGACGTTCGAGATCGGCGAGCTGGTGCCGCCACTCCTCCTCTGTCATGCCCGCGGGGTAGTCGGGTGCCCACATTTCGCGCGGAAAGCTCGCAAACAGAATCAAAGCCCACGTACGTTCCGGGTAGGTCGCCGCGAACAGTGTGCACATCGGGCCGCCCTCGGAGACTCCGAAGAGCGCCGCGCGCTCGGAGCCTGCGGCGTCCATGACCGCTCGCACGTCGTCCATCCGCGTCTCGAGATTTGCGATCCCTTGTGCGCGGTCCGACATCCCTGTGCCGCGCTTGTCGAACATGATGAGGCGACAGAACGACGCCAGCCGGCGATGAAAGGCTGCACGGCTCGGAATCGTCCAGTTCAGCTCGACGTGCGAGAACGCCCCGGGCACCCAGACGAGATCGAACGGCCCCTCGCCCATTACCTGGTAGGCGATGCTCACGTCGCCGCTCCTTGCGTAGTGGGTGACGGGCTGATCCTCGTCCATGCCTAGAGGATGAACCTAGATCGACCCGACCGCCAGCGTCAGGACGACGGGAACGACGATCGCAAGCGCGCACGCGGCCACTGCCCGCGCCCACGTCCAGCCGTGGACAGCGCGGACACCGATCACGAGCAGCACTGCCGACCACAGCAGGAAGGCGAGGTCGAATGCGTCGAATACCCTGACGCCGGCGCCGTGGTCGCTGCCGCCGGTCTTGAAGAGCGACTCGCCGTAGACAGCGAGCTTGACGGGCCAGAGGACGAGCGAAAGCACGATCGGCACGGCCGCGAACGCGAGTACGTGTCGTGCGCGCCGGTACGAGCCCTGCGAACCGAGCACCTTCGCGCCTCCGTACAGCAGCGCACCGAACGCGAAGTAGCCGAACATCCCGTAGAGGCTGCCGGCGATGAACGCCCAGACGGCGAGAAGGAGCACGTCGTACGACGAGTCGTCCATGAGGTGACCCGCCGTATTCGTGGAGAGCACGATCGCGATGCCGGCGAGCAGCACGATCGCGAGCACCGGCTCGGCGCGGTCGGCGAGCGAATCCTTCGAGTCGTCGCGCAGCGCGACGAACACCGGGCGTGGCCGCTGCAGGACGAGGAAGGCGCGCAGCCACCAATCACGCATCAGTTGTTGAGCGTAACGACCTGGCCGTTGTGACAGCGCACTGCCACCTGGCCGAGTAGACCTCCGCGCTGCTGCACGGGCGGCTTGCCGTCCTTGCAGATCGAATGGTTGCGGTTCACCCAGGCGGCGCCCATGCCGGCGATGAAGACGATCAGGCAGGCGGCTCCGATCGCGAGCAGCACGATCCCCTTGCTCGGCCGCCGGTTCACGCGGCGACGGCGCGGCGCTTTACCGCTCGCGGCTCGAGCAACGGCCGCAGGAATGCGCCGGTATACGACGCGTCGACCTGTGCGACATCTTCGGGCGTGCCGACCGCAACGATTTCGCCGCCGTCTTCGCCGCCCTCGGGTCCCAGATCGATGAGCCAGTCGGCCTGCTTGATCACATCGAGGTTGTGCTCGATCACGATCATCGTGTTGCCGCCGTCGACCAGGCGCTGCAACGTTTCGAGCAGCTTCTCGATGTCGGCGAAATGGAGGCCCGTGGTCGGCTCATCGAGAATGTAGAGCGTGCGCCCGGTCGAGACTTTGCACAGCTCGGAAGCGAGTTTGACCCGCTGCGCTTCGCCACCCGACAAGGTGGTGGCCGGCTGCCCGAGCGTCATGTAGTCGAGGCCGACATCGTGCAGCGTCTGCAGGCGCCGGCGGACCTTCGGGATCTTGTCGAAGAATTTCAGCGCCTCCTCGACCGACATCTCGAGCACGTCGGCGATCGTCTTCCCCTTGAAGCGCACCTCGAGAGTCTCACGGTTGTAGCGCTTGCCCTTGCAGGTCTCGCACGGGACGTAGACGTCGGGCAGGAAGTGCATCTCGATCTTGATCTGACCGTCGCCCTTGCACGTCTCGCAGCGGCCGCCCTTGACATTGAAGGAGAAGCGCCCCGGCTTGTAGCCGCGCACTTTCGCATCCGGCGTGAGCGAGTAGAGCTCGCGGATGTGCGTGAAGAGATCGGTGTAGGTCGCGGGGTTCGAGCGCGGCGTGCGGCCGATCGGACGCTGGTCGATCTCGATCACCTTGTCGAAGACCTCGATCCCCTCCACCCCGACGTGCGCGCCAGGCCGCACGCGCACTCTCGAGAGTTGGTTGGCGAGTGCCTTGTAGACGATCTCGTTCACGAGCGTCGACTTGCCCGAGCCCGAGACACCCGTGACCGCAACGAACTTGCCGACGGGAAACTCGACGTCGATTCCCTTCAGGTTGTGCTCGGTCGCCCCGTGGATCGCGAACCAGCCGTTGTCGGCGGTGCGCCGAGCGGGCACCGGGATCCCGCGCGTGCCCGCGAGGTACTGCCCGGTGATCGACTTCTTGTTGCGCATCACCTTCGCGGCGGTCCCCTCGGCGACGACATGCCCCCCGTGCTCGCCGGCACCCGGCCCCATGTCGACGAGCCAGTCGGAGCTGCGCATCATCTGCTCGTCGTGCTCGACCACGACGACGGTGTTGCCAAGATTCCGCAGCCGCTCGAGCGTGCCGATCAATTTGTCGTTGTCGCGCTGATGCAGGCCAATCGAGGGCTCGTCGAGGATGTAGAGGACACCGACGAGCTGGCTGCCGATTTGCGTGGCGAGCCGCAGACGCTGCGCCTCGCCGCCGGAGAGCGTCGCGCTCGCACGGTCGAGGTTGAGATAACCGACGCCGACGTCGTGGAGGAACGTCAGTCGCTCGCGGATCTCCTTGACGATGCGCTGGCCGATCAGCTCCTCGGTCTCCGTGAGCCCGAGCCCACCGAGAAACTCGAGCGCTCGTGACACCGAGAGCCGCGTGAACTCATGGATGTTCTTGTCGGCGACCGTGACGGCGAGCACCTCGGGCTTGAGGCGCGCGCCCTTGCAGACAGGACAGGGACGGAAGGACATGTACTCCTCGATCCGCTCACGCTGCGAGGTCGAGTCGGTCTCGCGGTAGCGCCGCTCGAGGGACTTCACGATGCCCTCGAAGTCGACCATGTACGACCGGCGTCGGCCCATCCGGTTGCGGTACTGGACGTAGACCTTGTCGCCGCCGGTCCCGTACAGGAAGTAGTCCTGCTGCTGCTCGGTCAACTCGGACCACGCCAGGTCGGTCGGGATCTCGTAGCGGTCGGCGATCGCGGCGATCACCGACTCGTAGAACCCGGAGCCGCCGACCGCCCACGGCACGAGTGCGCCGTCGTCGATCGAAAGCGACGCGTCGGGAACGAGGAGGTCGGGGTCGATCTCCTGCTGGGCGCCGAGGCCCGTGCACCGTGGGCACGCGCCGTGCGGTGAGTTGAACGAAAAGATGCGCGGCTGGAGCTCGGGCAGCGACACGCCGTGCTCAGGGCAGGCGAAGTTCTGGCTGTAGGTGCGGCTCTCACCCTCGTCGACCAGGTCGATGACGAGCAACCCTTCGGCGAGCTGGAGCGCCGTCTCGACCGACTGCGTCAACCGCGTGCGGATGTCTTCCTTCATCACGAGCCGGTCGACGACGACCTCGATCGTGTGCTTGAACTTCTTGTCGAGGGTCGGCGGCTCGTCGAGAGAGTGCTGCTCGCCGTCGACCTTGATGCGAGAGAAGCCTTCGTTGCGAAGCTCCTCGAAGCGGTCCCTGAACTCGCCCTTGCGGTCGCGGACGATCGGCGCGTTGATGGTGAATCGCGTGCCGTCGGGAAACGCGAGGAGCTGCTCGACGATCGAGTCGATTGACTGGCCCGAGATCGGCCGCCCACAGACCGGGCAGTGCGGCCGGCCGACCCGCGCGTAGAGCAGGCGCAGGTAGTCGTAGATCTCCGTGACCGTGCCGACGGTCGAGCGCGGGTTGCGCGAAGTCGTCTTCTGGTCGATCGAGATCGCGGGACTGAGGCCGTCGATCGAGTCGACGTCGGGCTTCTCCATCATCTGCAGGAACTGGCGCGCGTAGGCGGAGAGCGACTCGACGTAGCGGCGCTGGCCCTCCGCGTAGATCGTGTCGAACGCAAGGCTCGACTTCCCGGACCCCGAGAGGCCCGTGATGCAGATGAGGGCGTTCCGCGGCAGCCGGACGGTGATGTCCTTGAGGTTGTGCTCCCGGGCGCCGTGGACGATGAGCTCGTCGACCGCCATTCCGAGCCATTGTACCGAGCGAACACCTGTTCGTATAGGGGTGCGGCGAGGAAGTTCTGGCGAGCCCTGGGGCCGTTGCGGCCCCAGGGCTCGGCGGGTCAGCCGGTCACCTTCACCTGGCCGCGAATCTCGCCGTTCGGGTTCTTCTTCGTGTGCACGTTGACGTACGTCGATCCATGTTCGATCGCGTTCGCGACAGCATCGGTCACGTGCGCCGTGCCCGTCTGACCGCTGTGACACGGTCCGCAGAGCGACACGATCACCGGGCCGGGCACGCCGGGCTTGCCCTTGTGGATGTGCGCAGCGAAGCCGGCCCCGCTGAGGTGCGAGTAGGTCAGCTTCCACGTCACCGTCCGGACGTTGCCGCTCTCCTTGACGGTGGCCGCGAACGAGCCGCCTGCCGCAGCGGGCGCGGTTGCCTTCGGAACCTCGGCCTTCAGGGTGAGCTTGGCCGACACCTTGAACGTCTCCGGCCCCTTCGCGAAGGCGACCGACGCGACGACCACCGACAGGACCCCGACCAGCAGAACTGCGATGTTCTTCATTGATCCTCCCTCTACGCGGGCGCAGGACGCGCCCGCTTGCACCCTGTTCGGGGCAGGAAGCGAAGTGGATTGCGGTGGCGTGGTTGCAGGGAGCGCCAGGATGGGAACACGCGTTGCATGTCCGCCACCGCCCGCCGCGCCGCTGTATCCACCCTTGTGGCCGGCGGTCTCATCGTTCTTGCGCTCGCGCTCTGGAAGCTGCGGCTCGTGCTCGCCCTCCTTTTCTTCGCGCTGATCATCGCGGCGGCGATGCGCCCGGGAATCGAATGGCTCGCAGCTCATCGCGTGCCGCGGCCTGCGGGGCTGGCCCTGCACTACCTCTCGTTTCTCGCCGTGCTCGCCGTCGGCCTCACTCTCGCGGTGCCACGTGCGCTTGACCAGGTCAACGTCGCCCTGAGCCCGAGTGGCAAGGCGCAGATCGCGCGTCAAGCGAGGAACTCGACCGGGATCAAGCACGAGGTGCTGGTCGCGGTCCAGAAGCGCCTCAAGCACCTGCCGACGAGGGACAAGCTCGTGAAACCGGCAGCACAGATCGGCGTCACGGCATTCGAGGTCGTCGTCGGGATCTTCTTCACCTTCGCCGCAGCCGCCTATTGGATCTTCGAGCGCGACAAGGCGATCGACCTCGTGTGCTCACTCCTCCCCCGCCCGCGACGAAAGCTGATCCGCGACACGTGGGACCTGATCGACGCGAAGCTCGGCGCCTTCGTACGCGGCCAGGCGCTGCTGATTCTCCTCGTCGGCACCGCGTTGTCGCTGCTCTTCTGGGCGATCGGCGAGCCGTACTGGCTTCTCGTCGGCGCGTTCGCCGGCCTCGTCGAGATCATCCCGGTGATTGGCCCCCTCGCGGCAGGTGGCCTCGCCGTCGCCGTCGGCTTCACCGCCTCGGTGCACGTGGCGATCCTCGCTGTGGTCTGCGTGCTCGTCGTGCGCCTCTGTGAGGACTACCTCGTGATGCCTCGCCTCCTCGGCGACGCAGTTGGGCTCTCACCGCTCCTCGTCCTCGTGTCCGTGACGGGAATGGCGATTCTCTTCAGCGGCTGGGCTGTCCTCTTCGCCGTGCCGCTCGCCGCCGTCCTCGTCACGGTCTTCGATGTCGTCATCCGCGACGTCGACCCGGCCGAAGAGGACGTGCCGGCGGTCATCTTCTCGGCACGCGAATCAGAGGCCTGAGCCGATGCACAGTTGCCGGTTGCACAATTGGCTCGATCTTGTTGCGTTTCGGGCGCACGTTGCTGGCGGCCCATGGGTACACATGGGAGAAGCACATCGGTACCCATGTCCACTCGCTTCCACGTCATCCTCGAAGACCATCAGTACCGGTTCCTGACGGAGGAATCGGGGCGTCTGAGCGTCTCGGTGGCGGAGTTGATTCGCCGGGCGATCGATTCGACGTTCTCGCTGGATTCCAGCCGGCGAACGCCGGGGGTCGAGGTCAGCTTCGGTGTGTGGCGGCGACCCGATGCCGCGGTCGCCGGCCGCCGGCCCGGGATTCGCCTCCGGCGCTGAGTCAGGCGCGCCGAGCAGACGCGCCCTGTCAGGAGAAAGCGCGCTCCGTCAGGCTTTGCGCCAGCGGCCGAACACGAGACCGCCGAGAGTGAAGCCGAGGCCGAACGTGCCGACCGCGAAGCCGCTGATCGCGATTCCCTTGCGCCATGCGGACAACCGCTGCCAGCGGCTGAGCACCTCGCGCTCCTCGTCCGTCAGCGGCTCGCCGCGACGCTGTTTGCGCAACGCGCCACCGGCGCGGAGCCCGAGGTACAGGTCGTCGAAGATCTCCGAAGACTGCTCGTCGGCCATAGCAGCCACTGTATAGCCTGCTTCGGCGGTGACCACGCGCATCCTGCACGTCTCGGACCTCCATTTCGGGGCGCGGGACGACCCGGTTCTGGAGCAAGCGCTCGCTGGGCTCGTGGATCGAGTGGCCCCTGAGCTCCTGATCGCAAGCGGCGACCTGACCCATCGCGGCCGGCCCGCGCAACACCAACTGGCGGCGAGCTTTCTGCGGCGGTTCGATCTGCCGGTTGTGGCGGTACCCGGCAACCACGACATCCCGTACACGTTCCCGGCGCGATTCACCGCCACGTGGAAGGAGTTCGAGCGTCAGTGGGAGACGACCGAACCGAGTCTACTCCGGCTCGGGCGCTCACGTCGTCGGGATCAACTCCGTACGACCGTGGCGGCACCAGTCGGGCGGGGTGAGTGATGCGCAACTCGAGCGCGCGACGAGCAGGCTCCGCGAGGGGCCGCCCGGCGCCCTACGGGTCGTCGCGCTGCACCACCAGATGATCGGCGCGCCCTGGCGCAGCAAGAAAAAACCTGTCGCCAGGCGCAACCACGTGCTCTCACAGCTCGTCGATTCGGGCGCCGAGTTGATCGTCGGCGGCCACATCCACCAGGGCACGGTCTCGGAACGGCACGAGTTCGAGGTGATCACCGGCAACGTGCGCGGCGTCGTGATCTCGATCGCGCCCGGCCTCGGGCAGCCGCGGCCCGAACGACGCGGCGAAGCGCGTGGCTGCGTCGTTTACCACGCGTCGGAGCGGACGCTGCGCGTCGAGACCTACATCTGGCGTGACGACGACTGGGGGCTCACAGCCGTACGCACCTTCGCGCGCGGCCGTGAGCCCCTCGTTGTCGATTTCGTCTAGATCGCTCTTGTCCGGCTGCCTTGAAGTCGGCCCCAGACAACGAGGATCAATGCGGCGACGATCGCCGCGATGATGATGCTCAGGATCGTGCCAACAGCTCCGTGAAGCAGAACGCCGACGATAACTGTGGCGACGATCCCCAGCACGATTGTTCCGATCCACCCGATCGGATCACGCCCGGGATGAAGTAGCCGCCCGAGCGCGCCGACGATCAGACCGACGATGATGTAGCCAACAATTGCTCCGATCATGCTTCGCACCCTCCCCTGCAGTCCCGGCCGTGAAACGAGGATGCGCTAGCGGGAGGGCTGCCGAGCGTCGAGCAAAGCGCGCTTTGCGGCGAGCTCGTCGTCGTCGAGCAGTCCGGCGCGGTGCAGCTCCCGCAGCATCGCGTCGAGTCGCACGCGCTCGAACTGCTTCGGGTCGGGTGCCAGCGCGTCCGGATCGACGCCGAGCTTCTGCAACCGCTCGCGCTGCTGCTCGACGCCCACCCCTCGGTTGGGAAACGCCCGCGCCCCGGGGCCGAAGATGGGCCGCTTCTGCACGTAGTGGCGGTAGGCAGCGACGAGAACGATCGCGACGCTGAACGACAGGAGCGACACGACGTAGCCGTTTCCATGCGAGATCTCCTTGCCGATCACCGCGCCGACGATCGATCCGACGAGACCGATCGCGATCGTCAGCCAGATCGGCATCGGATCCGGCCCCGGGATCGCAAGCCGGGCGATCGCACCCGTGAAGAACCCCGAGACGATGATCGCGAGAACGAGACCGAGGCTCATACAGTCGCCCCGGACGCCATCGCGACCAGGTCGCGGCGCAGCGACTTGATCTCGTCGCGCAGCTTCGCGGCGTACTCGAAGCGGAGTTCCTCCGCCGCCTGGAACATCTCTTCCTCGAGCGTGATCACGAGCTTCTCGAGCTCTTCGCGCGACATGCCCTCGACCTTCGCGCCGCCGCGGCGGCGGCGCGACGGGACATGCGGC
This sequence comes from uncultured Thermoleophilia bacterium, assembly GCA_963817765.1. GTDB lineage: Bacteria > Actinomycetota > Thermoleophilia > Gaiellales > Gaiellaceae > PALSA-600. The sequence continues at coordinate 66,002 of CAWFPX010000014.1, forward strand.
TGCTCGAGCGCCAGGAACTCCGCGATGTCGGAGACGCCCTTCGTGATCGAGATCGGCGAGGTTCCGTTCTCCTCGTTGTAGGCGAGCTGCACGTTCCGGCGCCGCTCCGTCTCCTCGAGCGCGCCCTTGATCGCCTCGGTCATCTTGTCTGCGTACATGAGGACGCGCCCGTTCACGTGACGTGCCGCGCGGCCGATTGTCTGGATCAGTGCCGTCTTGCCACGGAGGAAGCCCTCCTTGTCGGCGTCGAGGATCGCGACCAGCGACACCTCAGGGAGGTCGAGCCCCTCACGAAGCAGGTTGACGCCGACCAGCACGTCGTACTCACCGAGCCGCAACTCCCGGATGATCTGGATCCGCTCGAGCGTGTCGATCTCGGAGTGCAGATAGCGGGTCTTGACACCCGCTTCGAGGAGATAGTCGGTGAGGTCCTCGGCCATCTTCTTCGTCAGCGTCGTGACGAGCGTCCGCTCACCGCGCTCCTCGCGATGGCGAATCTCGTTCAGCAGGTCGTCGATCTGATTCTTCGTCGGCCGCAGGTCGATCTCCGGATCGACGAGATACGTCGGCCGGATCAACTGCTCGCTCACGTTCGTCGAGTGGCGCAGCTCCCACGGTCCGGGCGTCGCCGAGACGAACACCATCTGCGGCACCTTGCCGAGGAACTCGTCGAAGCGCAATGGACGGTTGTCGAGCGCGCTCGGCAGCCGAAAGCCGAAATCGACGAGGGTCTGCTTGCGCGAGCGGTCGCCCTCGTACATGCCGCCGATCTGCGGGATCGTCTGGTGCGACTCGTCGACGAAGATCACATAGTCGGACGGGAAGTAATCGAGGAGCGTGTGCGGCGCCGAGCCGGCGGGGCGGCCGTCGAGGATGCGGGAGTAATTCTCGATCCCGTTGCAGAAGCCAAGCTCCTGCATCATCTCGAGGTCGTACTCGGTCCGCTGCCGGATCCTGTGCCCTTCGAGCATCATTCCCTTCGACTCGAAGTGCTTCACCTGTTCCTCGAGCTCGTGGCGGATCTCGACGGCCGCCCGCTCGATCGTCGGCTTCGACGTCACGTACTGCGTCGCCGGAAAGACGGTGATGTTCTCCAACTGCGAGAGCACCTCGCCCGTGAGCGGATCGAAGTGCGTGATCTGCTCGACGAGATCGCCGAAGAACGAGACGCGGTAGGCGGTCTCGGAGTGCGCCGGTTGAATCTCGATCACATCGCCCTTCACGCGGAATCGCCCTCGCCCGAGCAGTGTGTCGTTGCGTGAGTACTGAATGTCGACCAGTTTGCGCAGCACGAGGTCCCGATCGGTCTCCTCGTTCACATTCAGGAACACCACGCGCTTCTCGTACTCCTCCGGCGACCCGAGGCCGTAGATGCACGACACAGAGGCGACGATGATCGTGTCGCGCCGCGAGAGCAGGCTTGCCGTCGCAGCGTGGCGCAGCCGGTCGATGTCGTCGTTGCGCGAGCTGTCCTTCTCGATGTAGAGGTCGGCCTGCGGAACGTACGCCTCAGGCTGGTAGTAGTCGTAGTACGAGACGAAGTACTCGACCGCGTTTCCGGGGAAGAACTCACGGAACTCGTTGCAGAGCTGAGCGGCGAGCGTCTTGTTGTGCGCGATCACGAGCGCCGGCCGCTGAACCTGCTCGATGATCCACGCCATCGTCGCCGTCTTGCCGGTGCCGGTGGCGCCGAGCAGCGTCTGGTACTGCTCCCCCGCGCGGAGCCCGTCGGTGAGCGCGGCGATCGCACCGGGTTGGTCGCCGGTGGGTACATACGCCGCGGATGTTTTGAGGGGCGGCATGACAGGGACAGGGTAACCCGCATGCCTCCTCAGACGACCCCGGCCCCCGCGACCACCCCTCCCTACCGCGCCTACGCGACGATCACGGGCTCGTTCGTCGGAGGCCTCGCCGTGGCGGGGGCACTCGCTCGGTCGCTCGACCGTGACCCGCGCGACCAGAGTGCGCTCGATCTCGCGATCCTCGGCCTCGCCACCTTCAAGGCAGCGCGCACGATCGCGCGCGACGATGTGACGAGCTTCATCCGCGAGCCGTTCGTGGAGGGCGAAGCGCGCGAAGGAGCCGAGAGCCCGATCGAGACCGGCGATCTTCGCCAGGCCGTCGGTGAGCTCGTCACCTGCTCGCGCTGCGTCGGCACCTGGATGGCTGCAGGTCTCGGCACGACGCAAATCCTCGCGCCGCGCTTCGGGCGGATCCTCATGTGGTCGCTCGCCGCCGCCGGCGTGAACGACTGGCTGCAGGCAGGTTTCTCGGCGCTCGCGAACACATCGAACGAGCTCGAGCAGCAGACGAACGCGTCCTGAGGCGCGGCTACCCTGCTCGGCGATGCGTCGCCTGGGTCTGCTCGTCGTTACCACCTTCGCGATTGCAGCCCCGGCGCACGCGGCGACGCTGACGGTTGCACCACGCGACTACTCGCCGCTGCGCGCGCCGCTGCAGATCTCCGCGACCCTCACGGTCCCCCGCCAGGTCGGCGTGCGTCTGGCGACGCCGAACGGCCACCCCGTCGGCTGGATCGTCCCGCCCGCCCGTCGGACCGCCCTTGCGGTCGGCTGGAATGGGCGCATCCGCGGCCGCCGCGTGACCAACGGGAACTACCTCGTGCGCCTGGTCTATCGGTCCTCGGTGCTCGCGACGGCACCACTGCGGATCGACACGCACCCGCCTCAACTCCTCCACCTGCGCGCCGACAACGGCTCGACTCGTTTCGCCGGCGACTCGGCCCTGCTCACAACGGTCTCGCCGAACGACGACGGTTTCCGCGACCGTGCGAACATCTCATTCCGCCTGAACGAGGAAGCGACCGTGACGATGGAAGTGACGCGCACGGTCAAGGTGCCGCATCCTCTCTACACCCTGACGGGTCATTTCGGCCGCGGACCGCACACGATGACGTGGGTGCCGGGCACCAACCTCAACCCACGCACCTACCTCGTGCGGCTCACGTCGGTCGATCGGGCCGGGAACCGGGTGGTCTACGGGGCACCGAACGCCTTCGTCGGCCGCAAGCCCCGCGGCCCGGTCGTGCGCCTCCAGGGAATCGACGCGGGTTTCACGAAGCCGAGCTATCTGCCCGGCGACGTGGCCTTCATCCACGTCGCGAGCGATGAGCCGTCGCTGGCGTTGCGCGTCTTCCAGTCCGGCCCGGAAAAGGTCGTGACCTACGCCGACAACCAGTTCGCAGGGACCGAAGTCGACGAGGCCCCGGTGACGCTCGACTGGAGGGCCTGGCAGAGCAAGCAGCGCACGATCGGCTTTCACATTCCGACGCTTACGAGTGGTCTCTACTACGTCCAGCTCAGCGGGCCTGACGGACGGGTGGGCTACGCACCGTTTGTCGTCCGGCCGGCACTCCTCGGGGCGACGAATCGGATTCTCATCGTGCTACCGACGAACACATGGCAGGCCTACAACTTCCAGGACGTGGACGGCGACGGGTACGGCGACACGTGGTACGCAGGACCGCCGAACCGGAGGGTCGCGCTCGGCCGCACGTACATCGCGCGGGGCGTGCCGCCCCGGTTCTACCGCTACGACCTGCCGTTCCTGCACTGGCTCTACTGGTCAGGCAAGAGCGCCGAGTTCATCTCCGATTCCGACTTCGATGCGATCGGCACCGGTGACGACCTTGCGCGCGCGTACGACCTGATCGTGTTCGAGGGTCACGAGGAATACGTCACCTCGCACGAGTACGACGACATCGAGCGCTTCCGTGACCTCGGCGGCAACCTGATGTTCCTCTCGGCGAACAACTTCTTCTGGAAGGTCGACAAGCAGGAGCAAGTGCTGCGCAAGATCGGTGAATGGCGCGACGCCGGACGCCCCGAGGCGCGATTGATCGGCGTGCAGTACCGGGCTAACGACGACGGCCGGAAGCAAGGCCTGTTCACGGTTCAGGCGGCTGCATCGGCGCCGTGGCTCTGGGATGCAACCGGGTTGACCGACGGCTCGACCTTCGGCCAGTTCGTCGGGGGCTACGGCATCGAAATCGACGCGACCACACCCGAGTCGCCCCCCGGCACGCTCGTCCTCGCCCAGATTCCCGACCTGTTCGGGCCTGGGATCACGGCGCAGATGAGCTACTACGAGACGGTCGCCGGGGCCAAGGTTTTCGCCGCCGGCACGCTCGACTTCGGCGGCTCCGCGACCTTCTGGCCGATCAAGCACATGCTCGACAATCTCTGGGCCCGCCTCGGGCAACCCTGAAACTCAGCAACCTGGTTCAGAGAGCGAAACCAGGTTGCGACAGTCAGTCTCCCCAGTCGAAGTCGCGCGAGCGCGACCAGAGGTTCTCGTCGGACGGATCCGGCTCGACCACCGGGGCGGCAGCCTCCTGCGTCTCCTCGGAGACGGGCAGCGGCGCCTGCGGCTCGTCGATGAACGTGTCCTCGGTGGTGGGCCAGTCGAGTGAGGTCTCCTCGGCTTCGATGCCCTGCACACCGTCCATCGTGTCCTCGTGCCGCGCCTGCTCCTCGGTCTTGAACAGGGGATGGTTCTCGAACGGATCGTCGGACAGGTATCTGCCGAGCGGCAGCTCGTGTTCCAGCGCTGCATTCCGGCGCTTCAGTTCCAGATGCTCCTGGATCACTTGAGCGAACATCGACGTGTCGACGGTCATGAAATCCTCCTGCTCTGACGCCAATTCTCTTGCCATTCGTCTCCGCAAGGAGTCTAGACCATCTTCCGAGAAGCCGATTCCGCTGAGATGACGACCCGGTTCTTTCCGTCCCGCTTCGCCGCGTAGAGCGCGGAGTCGGCGGCCGCGACGAGCTCGCCGAGCTCGCCGGTGTCAGGGAACGCTGCGACGCCGAAGCTCGCAGTCACCGTCACGTCTCCGGCGGGGGCATGAAGCGCCTCTGCCTCGATGGCTGCGCGAGCGCGCTCCGCCAGCCGAGCGCCACCGTTGACGTCGGTGCCCGTCAAGACGAGAGCGAACTCCTCGCCTCCCCACCGCGCGGCGACGTCGCTTTCACGCACGGTGGCGTCGAGTGTGCGCGCGAACGTCCGCAGGACCTCGTCGCCCACCGGATGTCCGAACCGGTCGTTGATGTCCTTGAAGTTGTCGAGATCTGCGAGCACGAGGCAGACGCCGCCGCCGAACCGCGCGGCGCGGGCGAGCTCGGAGCGCAGCGACTCCTCGGCGCTCCTGCGGTTCGCGAGACCGGTCAGCCCGTCGAGAAGCGCCTGCCGCTCGACAATGCCGTGCAGCCTCGCGTTCTCGAGCGCGACCGCGGCCTGAGCAGCGAGGGAGGTCGCGATGTCGACCCGGTCGGCGTCAAACGAATCGGCGGCGAGAATGAGCGACCCGAAGTCGGACGTACCTACACGCAGCGGAAACGCGATCGTCTCCTTGGCCCCATCGAGGTCGCCGGTTCGCGCCAGCTCGCCTCTCGAGTTCAGCATCATCCCGCCGGACGCACCCGTGGCCTCGACCGCCGCCTCGACGACGACCCGGCCCAGTTGCTCGGGGTCGTGCGTCGCGACGAGCGTCTCGCCAAAGCGGGCAGTCGCCTCGCGCACTCGTGCGCGCTCCATCTCGAGCTCGACCAGCCGCTGCTCGAGTTGCGAGGCCATGCGGTTGAAGGACGTCGCGACCTGCGCGAACTCATCGCTTCCTCGCACGGGAACACGTTCGTCGAACCGGCCGCGCGCGATGGCGTTCGCCGCGTCCGCGAAGCGACGCAGCGTCCCGACGATCGAGCGGCCGAGAAGGTACGTCGCGACGGCGAACAAGAGCAGCGATGCAAGCAGGGCAGCGAGGATTCGGCTGCGTGCGGCATGCGCCGCCTCGTCGATCTGCGCCTGGGGCGTGAGCACGGCGAGCGTCAGCCCGCGAGGCTCGCCGAGCCCGGCTGTTGCGAGGCCTCGGTACACGACCGGTCCCGACACGCACGCGCGCGGAGCGCCCCGGCCGAAGCAGGACTGGCGAGCCGAGGCCGGGACCGGTGACGACATGGCCGGATCGCACTGCGACGATCAGGTTGCCGGGGGCGAGGCCACCGCCGAGGACCGTCAGCAGCCGTCTGTCGATCGGCACGTGCACCGAGACGTGCCCGAGCACGCGGCCGCGATCGAGCACCGTCACGGTGCGCACGCCTTCCTGAGCCGCAGCCTGGACGCCTACGTGCAACCCCGGAGCGGCGACCGACGATTGCGGAACAGTCGCGACAAGACCGGCGAGCGCAGTTCGGTTGCGCAGCCGCAGGGCACGCTGGAGCGCGGGACGCGAGCCGAGGCGTCCGGCGGCGACCGCGGCGGCGTCAAGCTGACCCGCATAGATGGCGACGGCACTCCGTAGCGTTGATTCGAGTCCCGCATCGGCACGCCGTGTCTCGCTGCGCGTCGCGATCGAGTCGTACCCGTAGAAAGCGACGGCCAGGGGCAGGAGCGCGATCAACGCGAACCAGAGGACGAGCTTCAGTTTGAAGCTACCCACGATCCTCAAGTCTCGCCTGCCTCTGCCGATACATCATCCGTAGCACGTAGTCGGCGGATTCGGGGGAAAGCATGAGACTATCGTTGGCGCAGGCAGCGGCGGGGACGTTGACCACCGTTGTCGCGGCTGGGCTCCTCGTATTGCCGAGCCGCGTGCTCGGCCCGGAACAGCAAGCCGACAGAGCGGTCGCGCTCCCCGCAATCACGGCAGTGCCGAGCGTGCAGGCTGCGCCGCCGCCGGCTCATCCGCCGAAGAGGCAGCACAAGCGGCGGCGCTCCGTCCCGCTCCCAGTGGTGTCGCGTCACTCGCGAGCGTGGTCGCGGTACCCGTGCGTCCGGCGGTCGCGCAGCTGCCGCCTGTGTCGCACCCGAGGCCCGTCGTTCACCACGCCGCGGCCGGCCCGACGCTGATCGCCGTCCTCTCGCGGCACCGCCCCCGTCCGACGCCGGACGAGCCCAGGCCGACGCCGGTGCCGACGCCGATGCCAACGCCAACACCAACGCCCGCACCTTCGCCCACACCGACGCCGACGCCCGCTCCGAGCCCCGCCCCCGCTCCCGCGCCGGCACCCACGCCGACCGTGGCCGCCCCGGCACCGACGCCGAGACCGCACCCTCGCCGAGGCCCTCAGTCCCGTCGTCCCGAAGGCGTCGCCCGGCGCTGCGCCCTGCGACGGCAACGGGAGCGGGAACGGGAATGCGAAAACGACAGTGGCGACGACAACGGCAATGGCAACGGCCACGGGCACGACAAAGGCAATGCCAACGGCAACGGTGACGGCAACGGGCACGACAGCGGCAACGGCAACGGCTGGGGCCACAACAAGTAGCGAGGGCCGGCACTGGATCGTGCGCTGGATAGGCACAATGGCGGCGTGCCTCGCCTGACCCGCTTTCCTGGACCCGTCGGGACGACGCTGCTGCTCTGGGACATCTGGCGTCGGCTGCCGCCGCAGCAGCGCCGCTGGGTCGTCGCGCAGGGGCGCACGCACGGCGTGCGGGTTGCGAAGAGCGCACTCGACGCGCGCCGCCGGAACAGGCGCTAGCCGGAGTTACCCAGTTCGAGCGCGGCCCGGGCGATCCGGTCCTGCTCGATTCCGTGCGCGGTCGGATACCCCTCGGAAGGGCTCGCACGCCACGGGCGGCCGACGTAGCGCAGGCGCACGTCCGCCGACGTCTCTTCGAGGCGGTGGCGGATCGACCGCCAAGGCCCCATGTTCTGGGGCTCTTCCTGGGCCCAGACGACCTCGTCCAGCGCGGGATATGACGAGATGAGCGCGCGTACCGCGTCGGTCGGGAATGGATAGAGCTGTTCGACACGCGCGATGGCGATCCCGTGCGCGTCGCCGCGTGAAGGGTGACCGAGCAGGTCGTAGTAGATCTTCCCGGCGCACAGCACGAGCCTGCGCACGGTTGCCTTGTCCGCGCTTGCGTCGTCGATCACCGGCTGGAAGCTTCCGTCCGCGAGGTCGGCAAGTGTCGAGGTCGCGTCCTTCAGTCGCAGCAGTCCCTTCGGAGTCATCACGACAAGCGGCCGCGCATTCGCGTCGAGCGCTTGCCGGCGCAACAGATGGAAGTACTGAGCGGCGGTGGTGCAGTTGACGATACGCAGGTTCTCCTGCGCGCCCAACTGCAGGAAGCGCTCGAGCCGGGCGCTCGAATGCTCCGGTCCATTTCCCTCGTAGCCGTGCGGCAGCAATAGCGTCAACCGAGAGGTCTCGCGCCACTTCGAGAGCGCCGACGAGATGAACTGATCGATCACGATCTGGGCGCCGTTCGCGAAGTCGCCGTATTGCGCTTCCCACAGCACGAGCGCCTCGGGCGCCGCAGCGGAATAGCCGTATTCGAAGCCGACGCACGCGAACTCGGAGAGCGGCGAGTTGAAGACCTCGAACGACGCGATCGCGTCAGCGAGGTGCTGCATCGGCGTGTAGGTCTCGGCGGTGTGCACGTCGTGCAGAACGAGGTGCCGCTGCGAGAACGTCCCGCGTTGCGAGTCCTGGCCGGTGAGCCGCACCGGAATACCGTCGACGAGCAGGGACGCATACGCGAGCGCCTCGGCCTGGCCCCAGTCGATGCCGCCCTCCTCCATCGCGACTCGGCGGCGCTCCAGTTGCTTCGCGAGCTTCGGGTGCACGGTGAACTCCTCCGGCGTGCGCAGGAGCTCGTCGTTCAGCTGCGTGAGGATGTCCGGCGAAACCGCGGTGATCACCTCACCGGCCGTCGAGCGCGGGATCGCGCCGTCGTGCTCGACCTTGCCAGTCTCGGTGCCGAGCGCTGCTCTCAGCCGCTCATGGGCCGCCCGCAGCATCGACTCGACCTCGCTCACGAAGGCATCGGCCTCGGCCTGAGTCAGCACGCCTTCGGCGACGAGTTGCGCTTCGTAGAGCTCGCGCACGCTGGGGTGGCCGTTGATCTGCTCGACCATCAGCGGCTGCGTGTAGGCGGCCTCGTCCTGCTCGTTGTGACCGAAGCGGCGATAGCCGACGAGATCGATCACGACGTCCTGACCGAAACGGCGGCGGTACGCCATCGAGAGGCGGACCGCGGCAATCGCCGCTTCGGGATCGTCGGCGTTGACGTGAACGATGGGGATGTCGAAGCCCTTGGCGAGATCGGACGAGTAACGCGTCGAGCGGCCTTCGCTCGGGTCGGTCGTGAACCCGATCTGGTTGTTCGTGATCAGGTGCAGCGACCCACCGGTCGAATAGCCCTCGAGGCCGTGCAGGTTGAAGGTCTCGGCCACGACGCCCTGACCGGCGAACGCCGCATCGCCGTGGAGGAGCACCGCCAGAGCGACGGACGGATCGTGAGCGCCGTTCGGGGTCGACCGATCCGTCTGCTCGGCACGCGTTCGTCCCTCGACAACGGGATCGACCGCTTCGAGATGGCTCGGGTTCGCGACCAGGCGCACCCCGACCTTGCCATTCGAGGTCGTCCGTGTCCCGTGGGCGGCAAGGTGGTACTTGACGTCGCCCGTTCCACCTTCCGGGTCGGCCGCGACGGCATCGAGCGTCCGTTCGCCTTCGAATTCGCGCAGGATGTACTCGTAGGGCATTCCGATCGTGTGCGCGAGAACGTTCAACCGTCCGCGGTGCGCCATGCCCATGACGACATCGTGCGCCCCGGCCTCGGAGGCGAGCTCGATCGTCTCGTCGAGCATCGGGATCATCACGTCGAGCCCCTCGAGCGAGAACTGTTTCTGGCCGAGGAAGCGCTTCCGCAAGAACCGCTCCATGCCGTCGACCTCGCACAGACGCCGGTAGAGCAACCGCTTCTCATCCGCGCTCAGCGGCTGCCGGTACCGGCCGGATTCGATCGCCTGTCGCAACCACACGCGCTGCTGATGGTCGGAGAGATGCTCGAGCTCGTACGCGATCGTGCCGCAGTACGTCTCGGAGAGCTTTGGGAGCACGTCGGCGAGCGATTCACCGGGGACGTGCACGCGCAGGAGCGAAGCCGGGATCCGCGCCTGGAGGTCGGGCGTCAGCTTCGGCTCCAGCCGCAGCGGTTCGAGCGACGGGTCGCCCACCGGCTCCGACCCGAGTGGGTCGAGACGTGCAGCAAGATGGCCGTGCGTGCGATGTGCCTTCACGAGTGCCATTGCCGCCGCGACCCCTCCGAGCAGTTGCGGGTCCAGCTCGCCGGAAGCCGGTGGTGGAACCGGGGCGGGCGGGGATGCAGTCGCGCCGTTCTTGCCGTCCGCGTTCTGAGGCAGGGTCTCGAGCAGGCGAGCAAGCCCCGGATGGGTCGCGACCAGCTCGGAGCCGCCGCTCTCGAAGAGCGCGCGCCACTCGGACGGCACCGCTTCCGGATTCTCGAGGTACTCGTCGAGCAGGGCGCGCGCGTAGCCGGCGTTCAGGCCGTCGACGTCGTGCAAGCTCATCCCTGTGTTGTACCAGGGTGGGTGCCCGTCACTTAGAACAGTGGGTGGTGCGTGATGATCTGCAGCGTCGCGCCGATGACGAAGCAGATTCCGATCACGGCGACCGCGAGCCCGATCAGACGTTGCTGCTCGCGGCTCATCACGGTGGCGGCGAGCGCCAGGATGAGCGCGACGGGTGCAAGGCGAAACGGGCGATATGCGAGCTCGAGGAAGCCGAGGAAGAGGGCCCCCGCAGCCATGATCCCCGCGACAGCCTCGACCGGGCGAATCCTGTCTTGGCGATCGGCGATCACGCGCCGACTCTATCGCGGCGCCGCCGCGCAGTGCGGGCGGCTTCGCGCGTGCCGTGCGGGCCGCCACGACGTGGACGTGGCCCGTCGGGCCGCTGCCACGGGCGCCAGACCGAGTGGTCGGTCGGGTCGACTCCGGGCTCGGGCTCGGCGCGAATCGCGTACCAGACGACGAAGCCCAGATAGACGATCGGGATCTTCAGGATCAGCATCATGAAGACCAGCTCCCAGGCGGCTTTCGACATCTGGAGATTGTACGAAAACGCACGGCCTTGCGGATTTCGCCGTTCGCTAGGGTCGGGCGGTGACTGCTCTCGCCGCCCGCCAGAGCCTGCTCCAGTCGACCGAGCCTGCTCAAGTCGACTGAGCCTGCAGCGTCGCGAGCCGTCCGTTCCGACGGCCGTGGGGCGAAGAGCCACGGCCGCGGAAGCTAACTCGTCAAGACAACATCGCCTTCACGAGGATGAGCAGGGCCACCCCGACGACGAGCCACGTCGCCAGCGAGACGACGACCCACTTCGGAGGCATCAGCCGAGGGGCACCGTGAGCGTCAGCACGTCGGTGCTGTTGATATAGGGCGACGTGTAGAGGAACCAGTTCGCGTGGGCCTCGAACGTCGCGTAGCCGGAGCCGACGCCTCCACCCGTCTGCCAGGCAGGACCGAGGTGGCACGACGCGACGCCACCGACGTCGCAACCATGAGCGGCGATCGAGATCGACGTGATCGTGCCGTTGCTCTTGCAGTAGCTCACGACCAGGAAGTGACGGAGCGAGGCGATCGGCCAGACGCTCGCCGAGTGCTCCGCCTGGATCTGGGTACAGCCGGACCAGCCGCCGCCACCTCCGTCGCACCCACCGCAGATCACTCCCGGGTTCGGGCCGCCGTGGGCAGCGGCGCCGGCGGGAACTGCCAGCGCCGCGAGCAGTCCGAGGATGACAAGCCATTTGCGCATGTGCGCCCTCCTTCGTTGTCTTTGTCGACAACCGTAAAGACGATCTCCGCACGTGTCTGTGCCACCTTCGTGCCGATAGCGTGACGTGAGTGAGCGGAACGGCGCCCGTCCCCGATTTGGACATGTCCGCTGCGAGCGAACGCGACCTGCCGGTGATCCGGGAGCTCCTGCGCGAGTACTCCGACTCGCTCGGCTTCCCGCTCGACTTCCAGGATTTCGACCGCGAGCTGGCCGACCTGCCCGGGGCGTATGCGCCGCCGCACGGCGCGCTGCTCCTCGCGCGGGTCGACGGCGCCGCAGCGGGCTGCGTCGCGCTGCGCCCATTGGAGCCGGGGATCTGCGAGCTGAAGCGCCTCTTCGTCCGTCCCGAGCACCGCGGCCTCGGGCTTGGCCGACTGCTTGCGACGGCGATGCTCGAGGAGGCGCGGCACCGGGGATATCGCCGGATTCGCCTCGACACGACGCCCGGCATGGAGACCGCTCAGGCGCTCTACCTGCAGCTCGGCTTCCGCGACATCGCCCCGTACACGGTGAACCCCGTCGCGGGCACGCGGTTTCTCGAGCTGGATCTGGCTCTCGACCTAGATGAGCGCGACGTCTGAGCGGATCGAGTCGAAGTCCGGGTCGCCCGCGGCGAGCGCACGGTGCGCTGGATCGAGCGCGACCGAGCGCCTCAGATGCTCGAGCGCGCTGCCCGTCTCGCCCGCGAGCGACTCGTAGCAGGCGAGGTTGTAGAGGAGCAGCGCATCTTCGGACCGCGCAAGCTCGTTCCGCAGCGCACGTGCGGCCGCAGAGTGGTCGCCCCGTTCGGCAAACGCGTGCGCGCGCCGTTGAGCTTCCCACGTCGTCCAGATGCCGACGAGGCGTCGTAGCTCGGCGATCGGCTGAGGATGATCCTCGACGCGCAGGTCACAGACGCGGTCGATGCCCTCGCGGGAGTCCGAGCTCGCGCCTGCCCGCTCGACGACGATCGCCGCCGACTGCTGGCCCCGCTTGTCGCCACCTGCCGCCTGGCCGGCCTCGAGCGCGGAGACGAGACGCTCGACGAGCGGGCCGACCGTCTCCTCGTAGGCGCGCGCCATCTCGTCGACGACGGCCTCGCCGGCGAGGATGTTCCCCTGCACCGCGAAGCCAGGCCCGACCCGGTGGCCCGCCCAGTCGAGACAATCGGCGCCGGTGAAGGCCGCGGCGCGGCCGTCGGCGGCGACGAGCCCGAGCTGGCGTGTCTCACGGCCGGCGTCGGCCTCGAGCACGAGCCGCAGCGCTTCGGCTGGCTCGGCCCCGCGCTCGAGCTCCGCGAGTGCCCGCTCGCCGTAGATCGCAACGCCGGCCGCCTGCGTCGCGGCGGCCCCGACGCCGGCGCGCGCCCACGGGACGACCGAGCCGACCGAGAAGTACTTCGACTGGACGGCACAACCCACCTCACCGGCCTGAAGGTCGGCGGCGACGATCGAGAACGTGCTCTTCGTGAGGCTCTGGTTCGTTCGGATGCTCGCGCTCCCGGCTGATCGAGTTTAGAGCGTGGCGGCGAGCGCCGGCTCGCGTAAGCCCGCGCCGGCGCATGCCGAGCGCGCTGCCTCGACGAACGCTGCGGCGTCCGCACGCTGCGGTTGCAGACGGCTCCAGACGGCGGCGATGCTGCGCGGCGCGACGAGGCCATGCTCGAGCTCGACGACCTGCGTTTCGGCGCGGCGCTCGTCGGCGGCAATCCGCGGGACGATCGCGGCGCCGAGGCCGGCCGCGACGAGCCCCTGCACCGCCGTGCCGGTCTCTGCTTCGAGCACGAACCGAACGTCGATTCCCTGCAGTCGCAGGTGCTCCTCGACGTGGGCTCGCGACGGCGCGTGGGCGATCAGCGGCAGGCGGCCGAGCTCGTCGAGCGTGACAGCCCGCCGCGGCGGCGACCGAGCGGCGCGCCGGCCTGGAGCACGACGACGAACGCGTCGACGCACAGCGGGACCGCATCGAGCGGGCCTTTTGGCAGAGGCGTCTCGGCGAGAACGAGATCGAGCTCCCCGCGCACGAGCGCAGCGAGCAGGGCGCGCGACGTCGGCGTCTCGTGCAGCGTCACCGGCTCGCCGTACACACGCAGCAGCGCGGGGACGAGCCGCGCGAGCAGATCTGGCGTGGCGCCCACGCGCAGCGCGGTCGAGCCGTCGCCGTCGAGCGCGGCGAGGTCGGCCTGCGCCGCACGGACGCGTGCGATCACCGCGTCGGCGTGCGCCAGCAGGATCTCGCCCGCTTCCGTCAACGCGAGTGGCCGGGTCCCGCGCGAGCGCTCGATCAGTCGCTTGCCGGTGAGGTTCTCGAGCGCTGCGATCTGGTGGCTGATCGCAGACTGGACATAGCCGAGCCGGGTCGCCGCGCGGCGGAACGAGCCCTCACGCGCGACGGCGTCGAGCGCGGCGAGGTGTCGCAACTCGATCCCGGACCACCATTCAGCCGCCATTGTTGTGTGGGACGCTGATGCGCGTCGGCGGTTGTGCAGATCGGGAGGCATAACACCTCCTTAACAAGGGTAGGGAAGAAGAAATGACCAAGACAATCGAGATCGAAGTGCCCCGTCGGGGTATCGGAAGCGACCTCACGGAGGTACTCGGCGCGCACGGCCTGACGGCCGAGATCGTCGAGACCGACGACACGTGCTCGCTGCGCGTCAGCTTCGCCGACGACGAGCACGAGCGGCTGATCGTCGAGTCGACACGTGCGATCGAGACGTACCTCGCCGAGCGGATGCTCCCGTTCGTCGTGGTGCGCGGGAACGGCGGCTGCATCGTGCGGCCGCTCGCTGACTGACGGCGAAACACGAAGGGCCCTCGATTCGAGGGCCCTTCGTGTGTCCGGCTCAGCGTTCAAGGTGCTCAGTGGTCCAACGTGCTCAGTGGTTCAATCTGCTCAGTGCGGCTGCGGCACGATCCGGATGTACGGCCGCGGCGATTCCCAGCCGTCGGGATACGCCTGCTTCGCATCCTCGTCGGAGACCGAGCCGGCGATGATCACGTTGTCGCCGTCCTGCCAGTTCGCGGGCGTCGCGACCTTGTGGTTCGCGGTCAGCTGCAGCGAGTCGATGACGCGCAACACCTCGTCGAAGTTGCGGCCGGTCGTCATCGGGTAGACCAGGATCAGCTTGATCTTCTTGTCCGGCCCGACGACGAAGACGTTGCGCACCGTCTGGTTGTCGGCCGGAGTGCGCTGCGTCGGGTCGCCCGAGGTCTCGGCCGGCAGCATGCCGTAGAGCTTCGACACGTTGAAGTCGACGTCGCCGATCATCGGGTAGTTGGGCGCGAGGCCCTGCGTCTCCTCGATATCGGCCGCCCACTTCGCGTGGTTGTCGACAGGGTCGACCGAGAGGCCGATGATCTTCACGCCGCGCTTGTCGAATTCGGGCTTGATCTTGGCCATGTAGCCGAGCTCGGTCGTGCAGACCGGCGTGAAGTCACGCGGGTGCGAGAAGAGCACGGCCCACGAATCGCCGAGCCAGTCGTAGAAGCGGATCGTCCCTTCGGTCGTCTCCGCTTCGAAGTCGGGTGCTGTGTCGCCGAGTTGCAACGCCATTCGGTTTCTCCTCTTTTGACCACATTCTTGGGGGATTTGGTTCTACCAGACGCCAACGGAGAAGTCCTGCGTTCGATTCCCGGGGACGAGGCTGAGGCAAAACGCTCAAGCCGATACGGGGATCTGGCCGATGCCAACGGCATGCGGCCACGTAAGCCCGGGCTCAGTGCGGGTTGGAGCGCCCTCTTTGGACTCGGGACGATCGGGGCAGTCGCGTTCGTCGTCATTCCGACCTCGTTCGCCACGGAGCTCCTCTTCTATGACGGGGTCGTCGGGCTCGCGGTCGCCGTCTCGTTCATCGGCTGGCACCGGGCCGAGCCGGGGCAACGTCCCGCCTGGCTCTGCTCGAGCCTCGGGCTCGCAGGGTTCCTCGTCGGCGACCTTCTCTGGTGGGGTTACGGCCTCGCCGGGCAAAGCCCGTTCCCGTCGGCAGCCGATGTCTTCTCGCTCGCCGGCTATGTGCCGCTCGGGATTGCGGCGGCGCTGCTCGTCTCGAAGCGGGAGCGGGAGCGCGACCGGACTGCATGGCTCGACGCCGGGATCCTGATGGCCGTCGCAGGCCTCCTCATCTGGAGCTATGTGATGGAGCCCTTCGTGGGCGATCCGAACGTCGGCCCGTTGAGCCTTGCGGTCACCCTCGCCTACCCGCTCGCCGATCTGCTCGTGCTCGGTCTCGTGATCCGACTGCTGTTCTCGCCGACCGCGCGCAACCGCGCCACGACGATGTTCACGTTCGGCGTGCTGTTGATCCTTTCGGCCGATCTCAGCTTCGCCTGGCAGAACCTTTCGGGCAACTTCGTCAACGGATCGTGGATCGATGCCGTCTGGCTCCTTGGCTACCTCTTCATCGCCTTCGCACCGTTGCACCCTGCGGCTGCGCAGGCGACCTCGGCACGCTACGGCGAAGCAGCGAACCGCGGCCGGCTGGTCGTCGTGCTCGCCGCAGTCATCGTTCCCGAGGCTGTGCTGATCAGCGCGCTCGCGGGGCTGGGACTGATGCATTTCGACACGGTCTCGGTTGCGGCCTGCGCCTCGATGACCGTGATGGTGCTCGTCGTTGCCCGCCTGTGGGGCCTCGTCGGAAGCGCGCGCAGAACGGAGGAGCGGCGTGGCGAGGAGCGGCTCTCCGCGCTCGTCCATCATTCGGCAGACGCGATCCTGCTCGTCGACACAGATTTCCGGATCAGCTTCGCCAGCCCGGCAGCGGAGGCTCTTTGCGGCCGAAGCGGAGAGCCTTGCCTCGGGACGTCGATGCTCGACTCGTTCGTCGCCGACAGCCAGCCGGCAATCGCGAAGCAGCTCGGCAACCTGGCCGCGATGCCGGACGGCGCGATCGTGCCGCTCGAGGGTGCCGTGTGCATGGACGGCGAGTCGGTTGTGGCAGTGGAGGGCACGGCCTGCAACCTGCTTGCGGATGCAAGCGTGCGTGCTCTCGTCGTCACGCTCCGCGACGTCACCGCGCGACGCACGCTCGAGGAGCAACTCGAACGCCGCGCGTTTCACGATGACCTCACCGGCCTCGCCAACCGCGCCCTCTTCGCCGACCGCGTCGCGCATGCACTCGCCCGCTCGGTCCGCCAACGGGACGTCGAAGTCGCTGTGTTGTTCATCGACCTCGACGATTTCAAGGCCGTGAACGACGGTCTCGGCCATGGCGCGGGCGATGAGCTGCTGCGCGGCGTTGCAGACCGCATCCGCTCGGGTCTTCGCCCCGGCGACACGGTCGCCCGCCTTGGCGGCGACGAGTTCGCGGTCCTGCTGGAAGACGTGCCGTCGCTCAACTACGCGAGTGACGTCGCCGCGCGGGTGATCGAGTTGCTGCTGCTGCCGATCGAGATGGCTGGGGTCACCCTGGCCGTGCCGGCGAGCGTCGGTGTCACGCTGGCTGCTCCCGGCTGCAGCGTCGAGTCCCTGCTCCGCGACGCGGACATCGCCATGTACAACGCCAAGTCGAAAGGGAAGGGTCAGGTCGCGCTGTTCGACGAATCACTGCGCGACATCGCCTCCCAGCACCTGGCGCTCAAGATCGAATTGCCCGAGGCTCTCCGGTCGGACCAGTTCCGTCTCGACTACCAGCCGATCGTCGACGTCCGCAGCGAGACGATCCGGGGCTTCGAGGCGTTGATTCGCTGGCACCACCCCGAGCGCGGTGTGGTGGCGCCGGGGCAGTTCATCGCGGCGGCGGAGGCATCGGGGATCATCGTCGACATCGGCCGGTGGGTCCTCGAGCGGGCGTGTCATCAAGCCGTTCTGTGGAACAACGTCAGCGAGCGCCCGCTCACGATGAGCGTGAACGTCTCAGGCACGCAGCTGCACAATCCCGGCTTCATCGAGGTCTTGCGGAACGCGCTCGATGACTCGGGGCTGCCTCCTTCACTTCTGACGATCGAGCTCACCGAATCGATCCTCGTCGAGCACAGTCGCGTCGCGCAGATTCTCGAGGAGATTCGCGCGGTCGGCGTCAGCATCGCCATCGACGACTTCGGCACGGGCTACTCGTCACTCTCGTATCTCCAGAAGTTCCCGGTGACGAGCGTCAAGGTGGATCGAACCTTCGTCGCGGAGCTCGCGGCGCGCGGTGATTCGGGCCTCGTGCGCAGCATTCTCTCCCTCGCCGAAGCGCTCGGGTTGACGACCGTTGCGGAAGGAGTCGAGACCGCCGGGCAGCTCGAGGCCTTGAACGCGCTCGAGTGCGACCTGGCGCAGGGCTTCTTCCTCGGGTACCCGCAGAACTCCGCCGACATCAGCGAGCTGCTCGGTGCCGAGATCGCCACGGATCGATCCGGGCGTTACGCGAACGCGCCAAGCCGACAGCTCTAGCGACATTTCTCACCCGTCGTCCGGTGCCGGATCGGCTGGTCGCCAGCTCGCCGGCTGGTAGCCCGCAAACCGGGACTCGAGCACTCCTTCGCCGCCCGTCAGCCCCGGCAACTGTCGCTGGAGGTCTTGTGCCCGCGCAGCGGACAGGAACGTCTCGATCGTCGCGAGCCGGCCCTGCGACGACGACGTCTGCGTTGCCGCACCAAGGCGCCCGAGTGCTGACAGCACTGCGCCCGTCGACTCCGCTGGGAGCTCGAGCCTCGCACGAACGATCGGCTCGCAGACCGCCGTCCCGGCGCATTCGAGTGCCTGCCTGACGACGAGCGGCGTCAGCTTCCGGAAGTCGGCCGCCGTGCTGAGCGGGCCGCGCCTGGATGGAGGGCCGTCGGGAACGCTGTAGTTGCACCGGGTCAGCGTGACGATGCAGTCGGTGACCGGCCAGCCGAACACGCCTTCCTGCAGCGCCTGGCGAACGTACTGATCCATGCTCTCTGCGAAGTTCTCGAGCCGCTTGTAGACGTACAACGGAACGACGCTGTGATCGACCTGCAGCCGGAAATCGATCCCCGAATCGTTCGGCGCAGGAGCGATGCGCAGGCCGATCGTGGCGAGATACGGATTCGACTCCGCGTGGAGGAGCTCGACGGCCTCGCCGGTGCCGACCGGCCGCTCGATGTAGAGCGGTGTCGTTTCGCGGAACGCGACCTCGAGGTCGTAGTCGCTCGCCAGCGTCGCCTGGATGACTTCCTTCTGCACCTCACCGTAGAGCGACACCGAGATCTCGTGCGCCGCGTCATTCCGGTGGACATTGATGAGCGGGTCCTGCTCGGCGAGCTGGGCAAGCGCAACGCGGAGTCGTGCGCCGTCAACGTGATCACGCGGGACGACGACCGACTCCAGCGTCGGCGGCGGGAACTGATGTTGCATCGTCTCGCTCCGCGGCTCACCGATGCGGTCGCCGATCTGGACGTCGTGCAGGCCCCAGACCTTCGCGACTGCTCCTGCGTGCGCGGACGGTCGCTGCACGGCGGGACCGCGCTCGAAGACGGCGAGCGCCGTCACCTTGTCGTCGAGGTCACGGCCGAAGTGCAGCCGGTCTCTCGTTCGGATCGTGCCCGAGAACAGCCGCACGTACGCGATCTTCTCCCCGTTTGCGCCCCGGTCGATCTTGAAGACCGTGCCCGAGACCGGCCCGTCCGGGTCGCCCGCCGGGGCCGGCAGCAACTCCGCGATCCCGGCGAGCAACGGCTCCACACCCGCGCCCGTGACCGCTGACCCGAAGAAGACCGGATGTGCTGCTGCTCGCTTCGTCTGGGCCGCGAGCTCGTCGCGAAGCCGTCGGTAGGGGACGTGCGACTCGATCCTCGACGTACGCGGCCATGATCCCGTCGTCCCGCTCGGCGAGCACCTCGGCCAGCTGTGCTCGGAACGGGCGATCGTCCGCGCCGTAGGGTGTGAAGCGCGCGGTGCGCGTGCCGAGCTCGTGCACCGCTCCCATCGGGACGATTGCCGCCGACAGACGCTCGGAGACGGCCCGAAGCACGCGCTCGTCACCGGCCCCGGTGCGGTCGATCTTGTTGACGAAGATCAGCGTCGGCACGCGCAGCCGCTGCAGCGCACGCATCAGGATGTGCGTCTGCGGCTGCACGCCTTCGACGGCAGAAAGCACGAGCACGGCGCCGTCGAGGACGCTGAGCACCCGTTCCACCTCGGCAATGAAATCCGGGTGGCCGGGCGTGTCGATCAGATTGACATTGAGGTCGCCGAGCGCGAACGACGCGACGGCCGACTTGATCGTGATCCCGCGCTGCCGCTCGAGCGCCAGCGAGTCGGTTTGCGTCGTGCCGGCGTCGACGCTGCCGAGCTCGGCGATGACGCCGACCGAGTACAGCAGTCGTTCGGTGAGAGTTGTCTTACCGGCGTCTACATGCGCCAGGATCCCAAGGTTGAGCGTGCGGTGCAGCAAGGTTCATACCCTCCGAATAGGTCGTGAAGCCCTTTTCGATTGAGATGAACCTTTCGCGCATGTCCGCTCCTTGGTCGATCGGCGCTGCCGTGTACGAAATGTGGATCATACGAACACGAACGCGAGGCCGCTCTGGCCTCGCGTTTTGAATCGAACTCATGGACCCAGCCGGGCTCGAACCGGCGACCTACAGTCTGCCAGACTGTCGCTCTCCCAGCTGAGCTATGGGCCCGCGGAGTCTCTTCAGTGTAGCTTCGAGCTCGTAATCCCGCGCCCAATGCACGCCGACGACTTGATTGTTCCGACACGGCCGGAGGCGAAGTTGGATGGCGGCCCGGGCGACCGACATCTCATGGGGCAGCAGGTAGCAGCGATCGAGATCTTGGCAGTACGCCGCGACCGCATCGATCTCACCTGCCTCGTACCAACGATGAATGAGGCCGTCTCGCCCACGACGGCACCGTCGAGTGCGGATCACCACAACCTCGCCGTGCAGCACGGCCCACTTGCACTGCACACGTAGAAGCCGTGGGTGGAGGTCGAGGATCAAGTCGTAGCGCTCGTCGTCAAGGGGCCTCGAGACGCCGAGACCAAGCTCGATCGCAAGCGCAGCGATCTTCGCCTCTGCGAGCGTCCCTTTCTGGTTCGTCGTCAACACCGACAACACTCTACTCGCCGCGTCGGACGAACCGTTGCCCAACCAGGCGACGTGTCCGCTTAGGCCGTGGCTGCTTCGACGGACTCGTGCGGGACGTCGTCCCAGAGGTCCTCGAGGCGGTAGAACTCGCGCGCTTCCGGGGTGAAGACGTGCACCACGACATCGACGTAGTCGCCGATGATCCACGTTGCCTCGGTCCCGCCCTCGGTCGAGCGAGGGATCAACGCGTCATCGTTCTTCAGCCGCACGTGCACCTCGTCCCAGATCGATTTCACCTGGCGGGGGTTGCCACCGGTGCACACGACGAAGAAGTCGGTGTACGCGCAAACGGGGCGCATGTCGAGGATGACCACGTCGCGGGCGAGCTTCTCTTGGGCGAGCGCCGCGATCCGGCGTGCTTGTTCAATGGGGCTCAAACGACCGGGATTGTACCGGGATTCACTGTCGATACAGCGATTCCGCCCCGATCAGCTCCGCCACCGCCGCGGGCACGTCGTCGCCGGCTCCCTCGCCCGCCGCCAGCCGGCCGCGAAGCTCGCGTGAGGCGATCGGTGTCGGCTCGATCTCGAAGAACGAGACCCGTTCGGGCGCCTCGAGCTGCCCGAGCACCCAGTCGAGGCGCTCGCGCGGGAAGCCGGGGCGGGTCGCAACGGCGATGCGCGTGCGCTCGATCACCTCGTTCGGCTCCTTCCACGACAGGAAGTCGCAAAACTGGTCGGCGCCGATCAGGAAGATCGTGTCGCTCCATTCGGGGTGAGCTCGCAGCGTGTCGACCGTGCGGCCGTGCTCGTCGAGCAGCACCTCATCGTCCGGGAAGGCCGCGCGGGCGAGGCGCAAGCGGACGTCGGCGGGTGTGTCGACCCGCTTGTGACCCGGATCGACCGAGACGAGCACGATCAGGCGCTCGAGCCCCAGTTCCTCCTTCGCGCGGCGCGCCAGCTCGACGTGCCCGCGATGCGGCGGATCGAACGACCCGCCGTAGAGGCCGATCATCAGGCGAGCTCGAACTCCTCGTCGCCCAGCTCCACCGTTGCCCCATCCTTGGCGCCGGCCGCGCGCAACGCACGCTCGAGCTCGGCCTCCGACGGTGGGGTGCCGAGCACCTTAAAGCCTCCTTCGGTGCGCAGCAGGCGCCAGCCGCGTGCCTTCGGCTGCGGGCGGTAGACGAGGAAATCGGCGAGCTCGTCCTCCCCACGCTCCTGGGGCTCGGCCTCGGGCACGAGTGCGAACAGCCGGCGGCGAAACTCGTCCAGCCCTTCGCCCGTCGCGCACGAGAGCGGGAAGACGGCGATCACGCGCGGATCGTCGATCGCGAAGTCCGGGTCGGGCGCGATGTCGATCTTGTTCAGGACGACGATCTGCGGCAGCTCGTCGATGCCTTCGCCGTACGCACCGAGCTCGCCATCGATCGTGCGCCACTGCTCCTCGATCGGCTCCGCCGCATCGATCACGTGGATGAGCGTGCGGGCTCGTTCGAGATGGGCGAGAAACTCGTGGCCGAGACCGACGCCTTCGCTCGCACCTTCGATCAGCCCCGGGACGTCGGCGACCACCAGCTGCCGTCCGTCGGGCGCCTCGACGGTGCCGAGCACCGGCTGGAGCGTCGTGAACGGATAGCTCGCAACCTTCGGACGTGCGTTCGAGATGCGGGAGATCAGCGACGACTTCCCGGCGTTCGGCAAGCCGACGAGCGCCGCGTCGGCGAGGAGCTTCAGATGCAGCTCGACGTCGCGCTCGTCGCCAGGCGGCCCGACTTCCGCGAACCGTGGAACCTGGCGGGTCGACGAGACGAAGCGCGCGTTCCCGCGGCCCCCGCGGCCGCCCTTCGCAAGGACGAGCCTGGCGCCTGACTGGGCGAGATCGGCGATCAAGCCGCCGTCGTCGGAGAACACCTGCGTGCCGACGGGAACGTGTAATTCGACGTCCTCGCCGTCGGCGCCGTGCTTGCGAGCGCCCGTGCCGTTCTGGCCGCGCGTCGCCTTGATCCATTTGCGCCGCTGCAACGCGGAGAGGTCACGCAGCGATGGATCCGCGACGAGCAGCACGTCGCCGCCGTCGCCACCGTCGCCACCGTCCGGGCCGCCCTTCGGCACGAACTTCTCGCGGCGGAAGCTGAGCCCGCCGTCACCGCCCTTGCCGGCAACGACGTGCAGCCGCGCGCGATCGCTGAACATCGACATCGCGCGAACGGTAGCGCCGCTTAGCGTGCGGCCGGTTCTAGGCGGCAGAGTCGGTCGACTCTTCGACCGAGACGAAACGCCGCTCGCCACTCGTGCGGAACGCGATCGTGCCGGGACGGTTCGCGAAGATCGTGTGGTCGCGGCCGATCATCGTCCCGGGACCGGGACGAAACCTCGTGCCGCGCTGACGCACGATGATGTTCCCTGCCACCGCTTCCTGGCCGCCGAACATCTTCACGCCGAGGTACTTCGGATTGGAGTCGCGACCGTTCTTGGAGGAGCCGAGGCCCTTCTTGTGTGCCATCTACGCGTCCTCCTCCTTTGCTTTCAGCGCCGACTCGAGTGCGGAGATCGCGCCCTTGCGCGCCGCGTGAGCCTGCTCGTATTCGAGAGCCGCCTCGAGCATCGGGCGGTTCCAGGTCTTCGCACCATCGGACACCGCCGCAACGGTGAGCTCCTCGTAGCCGGCGGGCATGCCCTTCACGTGGTCGTCGGCGGGCTCGGTCCACTCGGCCACCCTGGGCGCCGCCGTCTTCGGTGCGGCCGCCTCGGTCTTCTTCGGCGCGGCCTTCTTCGCGGCAGCGCTCTTCGGAGCACCGAGGGAGATCTCGACGCGAGACGTTGCTGCACGGAATCCGTTGTGGCGCTTGTAGCCCGTGCGCTTGCGGTACTTGCCGATCAGGATCTTCGGGCCACGCTCGTGCGCCAGGACGGTCGCGGTCACCTTCACCCCGTCATCGCCGAGCAGGACGTCGGGCGAGAAGCTCTGGCCGGCCTCGGTCTTGAGCCGGTCCACGACGAGGTACTCGCCCTCGCGAACGCGATATTGCTTGCCGCCCAGACGGATGATTGCGTAATCCATAGGAGTTGAACGTTGTCGAGCGTCGAAGGTTGTAGAGCGTGGAAAATCGCAGGCAAGGCCCGCGAATCGCCGAAGTGTAGCGACTGGCGGATGCCTGTTGCCGTGCTCTGCCGGCCTCTAGTTCGAGTCGCCCCACTGCGACATCGGCGTGTAGGTCCACTCGCCGTCGCCGTTCTCGGAGGCCGCGTCGGGCTCGGGCTCCGGCTCGGGCTCGGGCTCGACGACCTCGGGCTCGGTTGCGGCGTCCGGCCTGGACGTCTCGGCTGCTGCGTCCGCAGCCTCCGGCGTCGCGGCCGCCTCGAGCGTCCCGGTCGCTGCTGCCTCACCCGCGACCGCCGGCTTCTTGCGACGGTTCTTCCCGCCGCGCGAGCCGCGCCGCGTGCGCTTCTTCGCAGCCGCTGCCGGGGTGTCTCCATCGTCCGAGGCTTCGTCCCCGTCGAGCTCCCGCCCGGGGACATGGATCACAGGCCCTCCGGCGCGCGGCTCGGCCACGGTTTCTAGGCCGGCGGCCTCCCCAACGTCGCTCGTGCCTGGCTCTGGCTCGGTCTCCGCATCGGTTGCGGCGGCAGCGCCGGGCTCGGACAGCGCAGCGGGCTCAGACAGCGCGCCCGGCTCGGTCAGCGCCTGGGGATCAGTGCCGTTCGCCGCGGCTGACCCAGTCGCCGTTCCTGCTCCGGCCGGCTTCCTGCGGTTGCGCCCGCCGCGCGTGCCGCGTCGGGTGCGCTTCTTCGCAGGAGTCGCGGGCCCATCGCCGGGAGCGGTCGCCTCAGTGTCGGTCTCAACCTCGCCGGTCTCGAGCTCGTCATCCTCGACGTCGTCGTCGTCCTCGTCCGCGAGCTCGTCGACGGGCTCACCGGTCACGTCAGTGGCCTTCTTCGCGGTCGGGCGCTTGGCGCGGGTCGGCTTCTCGGCTTCGCCCTCCGCGGTCAGCGGATCGTCGCCCGCCGTCACCGGTGAGAGCAGCTCGGCCCACGCCATGCCCTCGGTGATCGCGGTGATACGCGCCTTCACCTTCTTGCCCACGAGCGACGCGGCATCGCCGACGACGATGTCGATGTCCTCGACCTTCGCCACCCCGGCATGCGCGTCGTAGAGGCCGACCTCCCCGAGCTTCAGCTCGAGCTCCTGGCCGACCTCGACGGGAAGCTTCGGCGCGACCTTCTCGAGCGTCCCTTGTTCGAGCACCTTGAAATGGTCGAGGTGCTCACCGTCCTTGCCGACGAGGAAGAAGACGCGCTTCGTCGTCTCCTCCAGCTCGCGCAGGCGGGACGCGCCGGGGCCGACGACGAGGCTCGCGACCTTCGCCGCGACCTCGACCTTGAACGCCTTCGAGCGAGAGCCCGGCGTGGGCAGCATCCGCAGCCGGCGCTCGATGTCGACCGCCGCGGTGTGCTCGGAGATGACGATCCCGTCGCCGCCGCAGGTGGGGCATTTCTTCGTCATGACCTCGCGCGGGCCGTCGGTGACGTTCTGCCGGGTCATCTCGACGAGGCCGAGGGGCGAGATCTCGACGACATACGTCTTCGTGCGGTCGCGTTCGAGCTCCGCACCGAGAGCTTCCTCGACCGCGGCGCGGTTCTTCGGGCTCGCCATGTCGATGAAGTCGATGACGATGATCCCGCCGACATCGCGCAAGCGCAGTTGCCGCACGACTTCCTTCACCGCTTCGAGGTTGTTCTTCGTGATCGTGTCCTCGAGCCGGGCGCCCGATTTCTTCGAGCGCGAGCCGACGAACCGGCCGGTGTTCACGTCGATGACGGTGAACGCCTCTGCGTAGTCGAAGATCAGGTAGCCGCCCGAGGGGAGGTCGACCCGGCGGCCGAGGGTCGAGCGAATCTCCTGCTCGACACCGAAGACCTCCATCAGCGGCTCGCGCTCCTTGTACCGCGTCACCCGCTCGGCCATGTGCGGCGAGGTCTTCTTCAGGTAGCCGACGATGCGCTTGTAGGTGCGGTCGTGGTCGACGAGGAGCCGCTCGAAGTCGCCGGTGAACAGATCGCGCACGACCCTGAGGGGCAACTCGGCTTCCTGGTAGATCAGCGACGGAGCAGTCGACTCCTTCGCCTTCGCCTCGATCGATCTCCAGAGGCGCTGCAGGAAGTCGAGGTCGCGCTCGATGTCCTCAGCCGACGCGCCTTCAGCCGCGGTACGCACGATCACGCCGCCCTTCTTCGGTGCGTGCTCCTTCAGGATCGCCTTCAGGCGATTCCGCTCCTCGTCCTCGAGCCGGCGCGAGACGCCGAGGCCCTCACCGTGCGGGACGTAGACGACGAAGCGGCCGGGCAGTGAGATCTCGGTCGTGAGGCGGGCGCCCTTCGTCTTCATGGGGTCCTTGACCGCCTGCACGAGGACGTTCTGGCCGCGCTGGATCAGATCCTGGATCTTGCGCGCGCCCTTGCGGCCCTCGAGCTCGGGACCGACGATCTCGTCGACGAAGAGGAACCCGTTCTTCTCGAGGCCGATCTCGACGAATGCCGCCTCCATCCCGGGCAGGACGTTGTCGACGACGCCGAGATAGATGTTCCCGGCGATCGAGCGACGCTCGGGCCGCTCGAGATACACCTCGGCGACCTTGTCGTCCTCGAGGACGGCGACGCGCTTCTCGCCGGCGTCGACCGAGACGAGCAGCTCGCGCTTCGCCTTCGGCAGTGGCGCCCGCTTCGGCGCCTGACGGCGGCGGGTGGGCTGGGACGAACGCTCGCGGGGCTTCCGCTCGGTCGTCTTTTTCTCCGCCGGTTTACGGTCGGGCGCAGTGCGTCCGGCGGCATTGCGCTCGCTTTGGGTCGCTTCGCCCCCCGCCGAGGGTGCCGCACCGTCGACCGGCTTCTTCTTCCGGTTGCGTCCGCCGCGCGTTCCGCGGCGGCGCTTCTTCGGTGCGTTTGGATCGGTGGGGCTCGATTGTCCGCCGGTGGCCTGCACTTCGGCAGGCTCTTCGACGGTCAGCGCTTCAACGTGCGGGACTTCCGTGGCAGCCGAAGACGGCGCCTTCTCTTCCGGCGGTTTGCGCCGGAACCAGGGCAGTGGCAAACGATCTCTCCTGTGATGGGCGCGCGCGCAGCCGCGCCGTATGTGACGGGCGCGCGTCGCGGTTTGGGTGGAAAAGCCTTGGCATAGGCCTTCCCCCAGGGTATCAGCAGCCCCTACGCCGCTTCGGCGGCGGGCCGGAGCTTCGAGCGGCGGGTGCGAATCGCCCGCATTCGCTGTGACAGCCGCGCCCAGGCCCAGGGCTCGACCTCGACGTAGCGCACGGCCGACTGGCCGCGTGTGGCCTCGAGGTACTCGAACCACGCGTCTGCTTCTTCGATCAGCAAGAGCTCATGTGCTTCCTGGTTCCCGGTCAGGGGCATGCCGGCGTCACCTCCGTTTCGATGAGATGAGCCTAGGTCCTGGACCGGACGGAGCGGTCCTCTCAGTGCCTCGACGAGGAGCGTTCGGACCTCGCCGGGTTCGACGAGGCCCGCACGGGCACGCCCGGTGTCAGACACGCGCGTGAAACCGTGACGAGAAGAGCGACGACGATGTGACGGCAGTGCCGGAGTCCCTGCCGGGGAGCCGCTCTGCGAGCCGGCCACGTCCGGTGTCAGACACGCGCGTGAAACGCGGACAATTCGTCCACAGCCGTCCGGAACGGCCTGGTCGGGCTCGAGTTTCGCGCTACGAGCTTCGGGCGCGGGTCAGTGCTCGGAGCGTGCCGCGAAGTAGCGCACGGCGGACTCGCCGATTGCTCGCGTGCCGGTGTACGCCACCGCGCCCTTCACGGCCCAGCCGGCGATCGGGATCACGTCGAGCAGCTCCCGCGCCACCGCGCGAAAGCCGAGGCCCGCGCCGACGACGCCTGCCAGCTCCACCAGGCGGCTCGCGTCGACCGGCTGGCCGTGGGCGAGCCCGATCCGCAGAACGAGACGGAACTCGTTCAGCGTCAGGATCGGCAGATCGACACCCGGGACGAAGATCGCGGCGGAGATGAGCGCGTTGCGCTTCGAGAAGGACGCGATCAGGTCGTCGCAAACCGCGCCGCGCAGCGTGGGTAGCCGCGCTGCCAGTGACGTGCCGTTCTCGCCGAGGGCATGCGCAATCGCGCGGGCGATCTCGTCGACCGGAAATCCCTGTCCCGGGGGCACATGCACGATCGCCGACGCGAAGACGTACGGGATCGACTTCTCCTCGCTGACGGCGACGATCGGGATGCCGGCGTGCGAGGCCGCACGGAGCACGTCCTCGTCCGGCGCGCCCACCCAGACGAGCGCCGCCGCACCCTCGACCCGGTTCTCGACCACGGCCAGGACGTCGCCGCCGGCACGCAGCTCGCCGGCGAGGATCGGGACGAGCTCGCTTGCACCGGCGACGGCGATCGGGCGCGCGTCGCCTGAGCCGCGGCGAACCTCGCGAACGAGCGAGATGACGCCGAGCGGGCTGAGCGCCCCTTTCTCATCCGCGCCGCCGGACGCCACGACGCAGGTAGATCGCCTGCAGGATCCCGATCGCGAGGAAGTTCGTGATCATCGACGATCCGCCGACCGACACGAACGGCAGCGGAATACCGGTGATCGGCGCGAGCCCCATCGTCATGGCGCTGTTCACGAACACCTGGAAGAGGAACATGAAGGCAATGCCGCCGGCCACGATCGCACAGTAGAGGTCGCGCGCGCTCGCGATGACCTTCAAGCGCGCGCCATACGACGAGCAGAGTAGAGCAGCAGCAGGATCGCGGCACCGAAGAATCCGCGCTCCTCGGCGAGCGAGGCGAACGCGAAGTCGGTCGCGTGCTCGGGGAGGTAGTTGAGGCGAGTCTGCGTTGCGCCGAGAATGCCGCGACCACGCAGGCCGCCCGCGCCGACAGCCGTGATCGACTGCCGGAGGTTGTACGTCGCACCACGAGGATCGTTGCCCGGATGCGTGAAACCGACGAGACGGTCGGTCTGGTACGGCTTCAGGACGTTGACGCCTGCGGCGGGCAGCAGCCACAGGACTGCCAGGGCGCCGACGACGGCGACCGCGCCGAGGACGGCGAGGTGCGACCAGCGCACGCCGGCGACGAGCAGCACCGCGGCGAGCGCGGCGGTGTACACGAGTGCCGTGCCGATGTCCGGCTGGACGAACACGAGAATGATCGGCGGCAGCCCGTAGCCGAGCGCCTGCAGCGGCACGCGGGGATCCGCGATCGAGCGCGAACGCTCGGAGAGGAAGCCCGCGAGGGCGAGCACGAACAGGACCTTGCCGAACTCGGAGGGCTGGAACGTGAAGAAGCCGACGTCGATCCAGCGACGCGAGCCTCGCGTCGCCGCTCCCGCGACCAGCACGAAGAGCATCAGCCCGAGCGTGCCGAAGTAGATCGGACGCCAGAAGGCGCGGTAGCGGTCGGGATCCACGAACAGCGCGCCGACGAAGAGCAGGGCGCCGACGAAGGCGTAGAGCCCCTGCCGCGTCGCAGCGGAGCCGCCCGGGTCGTGGCGGGTGATCCCGTCGATCGCCCACAAGCCGTACCCGACGATTCCGACGAGCGCGAGCAGGAGCAGCCAGTCGAGCCGGCGCAGGACGCCGCCGAGCCCCGCGGCCTCGGTCTCGCGATGCGCGCGCAATCCGCGCGCCTTCGTGTTGACGGCCTCGATCGTCATCAGTCGCTCGCGTGCACCGTCGTCGTCGCGGTCTTCTTGAAGTACTGCTCGAACACCTTCAGGGCCGCGGGAGCCGCAGCGGTACCACCGTGACCACCGTTCTCGATCACCGCGCAGACGACGATCGTCGGGGCGTCGAACGGCCCATAGCCGCACCACCAGGACTGCGTCAGGTTCTGCGGCTGCGAATAACCGGGCAGGGTGACGTTCTTCTCGGCGCTCCCGGTCTTCCCCGCGATGTCGACCGGGAAGTTGCCGAAGACGCCCGACGAGGTTCCGAACGACGCGTGCGTCGCCTCCTCGAGCCCCTGTTGCACGTAGCGCAGCGCGGTCGGATCGATGCCGGTCGGCTGCGCGGGCTGCGCACCGAAGCGCCGCAGGATGCGCGCCGGCTTGCCGTCGTTGCCGGTCAGCTCGACGTCTTCCGCGAGGTGCGGGGTCACGAGCTTGCCGCCGTTTGCGATCGCTGCGTACATACGCGCCATCTGGAGCGGTGTCACGAGCACCTGCCCCTGCCCGATTGCGAGCTGGATCGAGTAGCCCGGCTTCCACGTGCGGTCGATCACCCCAGTAGCCCTGGCTGGCCGGGAAGGCCGCACGGAGCCATTCAGGCGTCGGGATCAGGCCCGCCGCCTCGGGGCTCGCGTCGATCCCCGTCTTCTCGCCGAGCCCGAGGCGGTTCGCCCACGCTTGCAGCGGATGCCCGCGGTCGGGCGGCAGAACGTAGAAGCGCCGGCCGAGCTCGTAGAAGTAGGTGTCGCACGATTGCGCGAGCGCGGTCTCGAGATCCATTCCCGTGTCGATCAGCGGCGTCCAGTTCTTGAACGGCTGCTTGTACGCCGTGTAGACCGGGATGCACGGGATCGACTCGTAAGGATGCATCAGTCCCTCCTGCATCGCGGCGAGTGCCGTCACCGGCTTGAACGTGGAGCCCGGCGGATACGCGGCGTCGATCGCGCGGTTGATGCCGGGATAGTTCGCGGTGGCAGCAGCCTTCGCGTCGAGCACGGGTGCGAGCTTCTTCGCGTCCTTGTGCCCGACGTAGATCGACGGCTGGTAGGTCGGATACGACGCCATCGCGAGCACCGAGCCGTCTCTCGGGTCGAGCGCCACGATCGCGCCGCCGTCGGCGTGCTCGCCTTCGATCCCGCTGACGCTCGCGAGATGGACCCCGTAGCGAAGCGCCTGTTCCGCGGCGCGCTGCAGCCTGATGTCGATCGTCATCCGCAGGGCCTCGCCCGGCGTGAACTGAGTGACGGGCACCGCCGGTCCCTTCGGCCGTCCACGCGAGTCGACTGTCAGCTGCGCCTTGCCATCCTTCCCGCGCAGGTACGTGTCGTACGTCGACTCGATCCCCGCCTGGCCCAGCGAATCGGTCTGCGCGTAGCCCTTGCGCTTCAACGCCTTGTACTCCGTCGGCGAGATCTGCCCGACATAACCGAGCACCTGCGCTGCGAGGGAGCGGTACGGATACTTGCGCAGGTAGCTCTCCTGCAGCCGGACGCCGGGGAAGTCGGGGGCCCGCTCGCGGAGGTAGTCGATCTGATCCTGATGCAGTCCGTTCTGCACGACGATCGGTGTGAGCGGATCCTGCCCGTGCTGGCGCAACTCGGTGAGCATTTCCTTCACCGACACCCCGGTCACCATGGCGAGCGCGCGCAGCTCGGTGCGCTCGGCGGGCCAGCTCTTGGGCAGGTCGGCCGGCCATAGCTCGACACGTGTTCCGGGCACGTTCGTCACGACGAGGCGCCCGTAGCGGTCGAGCACCGGCCCACGCGGGGCCTCGACGCGGATCGTGCGGACACGGTTGTCGTTTGCCTGCGCGAGGTAGCGGTCGCCGGAGAGCACCTGGAGCGCCCAGAGCCGCAGGAAGAGGAGCGCGAAGATCCCGAGCGCGAGGAACGCGAGGATCGCGACCCGCAGCGCGAGCTGCGGGGTCAGGCGGTAGGGCTCGGCGGTGCGCGGGTCGCCGGGCAGGAACCGCCCGGGGGCGCTAGCCAAGGAGCCGGACCTCGCGGACCCGGTCGCCGAGCTCGGGCGGCGGGAACATCCGCCGGACGAGGGTGTAGACCGGAAGCGTCAGCAGCAGGTTGACCAAGAGGCCGAGGGGCAGCCCCTGCAGGACGAGGCCGGCCGGCGCCGGCTCGCCGAGCAGGAACTGCAGCGCGAGCTGCCCGAAGGCGAAGAGCACCGTGACGACGGCGACGGAGAGGAACGGCGCGTGGAACCGGTCGCGGGCAGTGGTCTCGCCGTAGCGGCCGATCCAGAAGCCGGCAACCGTGAGCAGGAGCGACGAGACGCCGAGCGTCCCGAGCGTCGCGGTGTCGAGCAGCAGTCCGGTTCCGAAGCCCGCGACGGCGCCGAAGACCGATCCGCGAAGCAGCGCGAGCGAGAGCAACGTCACGAGCACGATGCTCGCGGTGCGAAAGGCGCTGTACTCGGTCAGCACCGCGAGCTGGAGCAGCGAGGCGACGAACAGGAGAAGTGCGGCCTTGATGCCGTCCATCAGCGCTTCGGGACGAGGACGATCACGGACTGGAGCGAGGAGAAGTTGACGAGCGGCGACACCTGGATGTTCTTGAACGGGTTCACGTCGTTGTTCAACCAGCTCGAGACCGAGCCGATCGGGATCCCGCGCGGGAACTTCGACGGCAGCAAGCTCTTGCCGAGCGTGCCGGCCGTGATCACTGTGTCGCCGATGCCGACGTACGCGCTCTTCGAGACGCTGTCGAGCACGAGCACGTCGCTGCCGCCACCCCCGCGCGTGATCACTCCGATTGCTGACGGGTACGTGAGGTCGGTGGCGGTGACCGCGCTCTGACCGTCGGTGAGGAGCGTCACGCGCGCGACGCTCGACCACACCCGGTCGACGGTGCCGACGAGCCCACCGGTCGACGGATCGATGACGACATTGCCCGCCGCGACTCCGCTGTTCGAGCCGGTTGCGATCGTCACGCTCTGGTCGATGGGGCTCTGCGGGTTCGTCAGGATCGCGGCACCCACCTTGTTGAAGTCGCGGATCGACGGCGGCCCCTGATAGTTCACCTGCGCCTTCAGCTGCACGTTCTCCTGGACGGCCGTCTCGTCCTGGATCACCTGCTGGCGGAGGAGCTCGACCTTCAGGCGGAGCTTCTTGTTCTCGTTCTTCGCATTGATGAGACCGTGCGTCCACCCGACCGCATCGCGAAACGGGCGCGAGACGCGATCGGCAGCCACTTCGAAGGGACGCAGGACGCCGGCGGCGGTGCCCTGCACGCCGTCGAGGGCGCTCGAGCGGAAGGAGACCGTGATCAGAACGAGCGAGAGCAGCACCAGGCCGCCCACGATGATCCGGCGCTTGAGGGCGCTGGAGCGACTCGAGGGATAGCCGGAGGCGGCGGTGCGCTGGACCGAGGAGCCCAGGACCGCAAGGCGGACGGTCCGGTTGCGTGGCACTCGGACAAGCGTAGCGGGGCTGGCCGATCGAAGCACCGCCGGGGCGGGGAGACACCTCCCCCCGCCCTCTGTCGCCACCCTCAGCGGGCGACGTGGTCGGTGTAGTGGCCGAGCACCGTCCCCCAACCGCTCGTGTAACCCGCCGATTCCGCCTCGCCGCCGTCCGGATAGCTCTCCCAGCCTGAATGCGTGAGCTCGACGCGCGTTCCGTCACCCTCCGTCTCGAACCGCAGGCGCAGCTCGGTTGCGGGGTTGTCGGCCGACACGCGCCAGCGCATGGTGAACCCGTGCGGCGGGTCGTACTCGAGGATGTCGGCCCAGTCGACCCGCTTTCCCTCCACGATCTCCGACGCAGTGCCGCCGACGCGCCAGTCGACCACCGGCTCGCCGTTTGCGATCGAGTGCGTCTGCGTCGGCCACCACACGTGCCAGTCCGCGGTGAACGCCTCGAATGCACGCTCCACGGGCACCTCGACATGAACCGCCTTGCGGATCGTCAGATCCTCCGCGTCGACCATCATCGCTTCCCTTCCTTCCTCTCGGCCGCCTCTTTGTAGGCGTCGAGGGCCTGTGACCAGAACTGATCGAAGTAGGCGCGGAGCTCGACGAGCCCGCCCGGCGCGAGCTCGTAGATGCGCTTCGTCCCGACGCGCCGCTCCGCGACGAGACCCGCCTCACGCAGGACGCGCAGATGCTGCGAGACGGCGGGACGACTGACCGGCAAGCCATCGGCCACCTCGCCCACCGACCGGGGGCCTTCGCGGAGGCGGTCGAAGACCGCCCGCCTCGTCGGGTCGCCCAGCGCGTCCATGACCGCTCCGTAAGCCATCGCTTACGTAAGCGTAGACTTACGCTACTGTACGGGTGTCAAGCCTCTGGAGCATCTGCACGCAGCATGTGCACGCGTCTGCACGCCCGCGAGGAACCGCGTGAACTCGGGATCGGCGTTCCAGCGGGCGACGGTGTCGCGATCTGCGTCGGTGAACCGCCGCAGCAGACAGGCGCTCGGTCTCGATCACAGCGTGAGCGTCGCCGTCGTCAGCGTCGCGACCGCGCGGAAACCCACCGACTCGTTGATGTGGCGCATCGCGGCGTTCTCCTCGGCATTCATCGTCGTGACGGCATCGACCTCCGGATGGTCGGCACGCAGGCGCCTGAGCGACTCGAGCTTGACCGCACGCGCGAGCCCCTGGCCACGGTAGGCCGCGAGCGTGCCGGTGTCGTCGGTGAACGCCACGTTCGAGCCGCGCGAGAGGCGTAGCTCCGTGAACGCGCCGATCTCGCCCGCCTCTCGCGCGGCGATCGTCAGGCGCATCTCGCGGCCCCGCTCGATCAACGAGTCCTCGGAGGCGCGCACGCTCTCTGCGCTCGCGGTCGGAAAGTCGATTTCCTCGGAGCCCGGGGCATCGTCCATCGCGGAGCGAGCGTGCACGAACGCAGCAAGCTGCTCATCCGGTACGCGCGTCAACCAGGTCTGGAGGGCCCAGCCCGCGGGAAGCGACGGCTCAGGGAGCTCTGCGGTGCCCAGGCGAAGCAGCGAGCGGACCTCGCGCTGCCCGGGCGCTGCACCGAAGCAGGCGGCGAACGCAGCCCCGGCGGGCGTCGCATGATGCCCGTGCAGTACCCCGGCGCCACGTTCGGAAGCCCTGGCCCGCACCGCAGCGAGGAGCGCCGTGCCGAGCCCCGCGCGGCGCCGCTCGGGACGCACGAAGAGCTGCACGAATGCGGCCTTGGGGCCGTGGACGTAGAGACTCGCGAAACCGCCGTCGCCGAGCCAGTTGAACGTCTCGTGGGTCACCGGCTGATGGCGGAAGAACGCGATCGCCTCGTGCGCGCTGCGGCCCGGCACGCCGGGCAGCATTTCCCGGAGGCACGCCTGCTCGATCTCGTGCATCGCCAGCAGGACCGCGTCGGGAGCGGTCCGCGCGTCGATCTCGCGCACCTGCACAGCTGTGTCCTAGTAGCGGCGGCCGTTGCGCGAGCGGGCGCGTGCCCGCGAACTGCGGTGGATCGCGTCGAACTCCTCGAGGCTGCGGCCGGAGCCGACGGCGACACAGGTGAGCGGCGATTCCGCCAGGTGCACCGGCATGTGCGTCTCGTGCCGCAGGCGCTCGTCGAGGCCGAGCAGGAGCGCGCCGCCGCCGGCGAGCACGATGCCGCGGTCCATGATGTCGGCCGCGAGCTCGGGCGGCGTCTTGTCGAGCGTCGACTTGATCGCGTCGATGATCTGGTTGACCGGCTCCTCGAGCGCATGTCGCACTTCTTCACTCGAGAGCACGACGGTCTTCGGCAGGCCGCTCAGCATGTCGCGGCCGCGGACCTCCGCCTGCACTTCTTCCTTCATCGCGTGCGCCGACCCCACTTCGAGCTTGATCTCCTCGGCAGTCTGCTGCCCGATCAGAAGCTTGTACTCGCGCTTGATGTGATTGATGATCGCCTCGTCCATCTCGTCGCCGCCGACGCGCAACGACTGCGAGACGACGATGCCGCCCAGCGAGATCACCGCGACCTCGGTCGTGCCGCCGCCGATGTCGACGATCATGTTCCCGGTCGGCTCTGCGACGGGCAGGCCCGCGCCGATCGCGGCCGCCATCGGCTCCTCGATCAGGTACGCCTTGCGCGCACCGGCGCTGAGCGTCGCTTCCTCGACCGCGCGCTTCTCGACACCGGTGACGCCCGACGGGACACAGACGACGACGCGCGGGTGGGCGAACCGGTGCTGATGCACCTTCTGGATGAAATGGCGCAGCATCTGCTCGGTGACGTCGAAATCGGCGATCACGCCGTCCTTCAGTGGGCGGATCGCGCTGATCGTCCCCGGTGTGCGGCCGAGCATTCGCTTGGCCTCGAGGCCGACCGCATGCACCTCACCCGTGCGTTGGTCGATCGCGACGACCGACGGCTCGGACAGCACGATCCCCCGCCCGCGCACGTAGACGAGCGTGTTCGCGGTGCCGAGATCGACGGCCATGTCGCGGCCACCGAAGCCTGTGAGGTAGTTGAAGATGCCCATGTCGAAGGAGCGCACTCTAGCCACTCCCCGGCAAAATCCCTCTATCCGAAGCCGTAGACGCCGGCGAACCGGTGCGCAAGCACCTCGACGAGCAACGCGGCGGGCAGGCCGACGACGTTCAGAAAATCGCCGTCGATCCGCTCGACCAGCGCCGCGCCGAGGCCCTGGATCGCATAGGCACCCGCGCGACCCTCCCATTCGCCCGTCGAGATGTACCGGGCCAGGTCGCGAGGGGTGAGCGGCCGGAAGGTGACGAGCGTCGTCGCTTCGTGCAGATCCTCCCAGGCAGGTGTGCGCAGACAGAGACCTGACACGACCTCGTGCGTTCGGCCCGCGAGCGCTTCGAGCATCGCCTCTGCCTCCGTGGCGTTCGCGGGCTTCCCGAGGAGCTCACCATCCAGGAGCACCTCGGTGTCGACCCCGAGCACCGGGCACTCGCCGCCGTCGACCGAGCGCGCCTTTCCGGCGGCGCGCTCGAGCGGATCCGTGCCGGTTTCCTCGTCGTAGGCGGGCGCAACGACCTCGAAGGGCACGCCGAGTTGGGTCAGGATCGCCCGCCGCTGCGGCGAGGTCGACGCCAGGATGAGCGGCGGTGCAGGCGGCGCGCTCACCGGGCGTCGCGCTGCTTGCGAGTCGCCCAGATCTCCTCGCACGGCCACTTCCTCGCCCAGTCCGCGGTCACGTACGAGTAGTGCTCGTGCGTCTCGGCATCCGCAGGCGCCTGAAGCTCGAGCAGCCGCTCGATCTCGAAGCCGTTCGCACGCAGGAGGTCGATCCATTCGCCGTGGGGCAGATGGAACTCCACGCCGCCGTCGGGCCATTCAAAGCGCCTCATGCCGAATTGAGCGTGCACGAGGTGCTCCTTCGCAGGCACCTCGTCATCGGAGCAGAGGATGACGAGCGTCGAGTTCCGCAGGAAGACGAGGCGGCCGCCCGGCCGCAGCAGCCGCGCAGCCTCGGGGATCCAGCGGTACGGATCGACCCAGATCGACGCGCCGTACTCGGAGAGCACGAGATCGGCGGAGGCGTCGGGCAGCCCGGTGACCGCCGCGTCGGCTTCGATCAGCGGAAACTCGATGCCGGTCGCGGCCATCTGACGGCGCGCGGTGTCGAGCTGCGCGGGCGTGATGTCGACCCCGATCGGCCGGGCGCCGCGCTTTGCGAGCCACGCCGAGAAGTACGCCGTGCCACAACCCAGCTCGACGACATCGAGACCCGCGACGTCGCCGAGCACGTTCAGCTCGGTTTCGTCGATCGCCCAGATGCCCCAGTGGATCGAATCGAGCGCCCAGTTGTCGGCCGCGTGCTGGTCGGTGTACTCAGCGTTCGACTGCGTCCAGAGCGCCGCGTTCCGCGCGGCGTCGAGCGAGGCTTGCTCCTCAGTCGACGAGGCCATCGGGGAACCAGATCCCGATCTCGCGCTCGGCCGACTCGGGCGAGTCGGAGCCGTGCACGAGGTTGTTCGGCATCGCGAGCGCGAACGAGCCGCGCAGCGAGCCCGGATCGGCCTCGGCGGGGTTCGTCGCGCCGATCGTCTTGCGACACGTTGCGATCGCGCCGTCGCCTTCCAGCACGAACGCGAGCGTCGGCCCGGAGGTGATGAAGTCGACGAGCTCGCCGAAGAACGGCTTCTCGGAGTGCTCGGCGTAATGCGTCTCCCCGACCTCGCGACTCGCGGTCACGAACCGGGCCGCCCGCAGCTTCAGGCCTCGGCGCTCGAACCGCGCGAGGATCTCGCCGGCGAGGTTCCGTGCGACGGCGTCGGGCTTCGCGAGAATGAGTGTGCGCTCGAGGGCCATGCGGCCGCGGACGTTACCGGGAACGCTGTCGCCGTGGTGGTCGCTTCGGCTGGGCGAGCTGAACGGTCACGTCGTCCGGGTCGATCGGCGTCTCGCAATACGGACAGACCTGCCAGAGCGTTTCCAGCGGCCGGCTGCACGTCACGCACGACTGGCGGAGCTTCGTGGTGCAGACGGGACAGACGAGAAAGTCCTCGTCGACCTCGGCGCGGCAAACCGGACAATGAAGATCGCGGGCGCCGAGGCGCTTCTCGATCGCCTTGATCTCGAGCGCGCGCTCCCGCACGTCCTCGAGGTACTCCGGCGGCCGGAAGAGCATGTAGATGAGCGGCCCGATGAACGGGAGGATCCCGAGTGCGGTCGACACCCAGACGAGCAGCGGATCCCCGATCCGACGGCGCGCATCCTTGTTGACCCAGTAGATGGTCGCGACCCAGAAGACGAGCACCAGCAGGATCGCGAGGTTGCGCGTGACGTACCAGGTCGACGAGTGGAAGAAGTCGTGCACGCTGCCGAAGCCGGATGCGATCACAGGAGAATCCTCCCTAGACCGTACCCGGCCGCAAACGCCGCGCCGACGAATAGCACCAGCAGAAAGAGCGCAAAGAGGAAGACGCTGATTCGGTCATTGCGACGGGCCATGGTATGCATTTCACTCGTCGCGAGCGAGGTCGGCAAGCAGGTAGAGCGACCCGGCGACGAGCAAGGCTCCTCCCGGCCCTGCCAACTCGAGGCCGCGACGCCGCGCGCTCGCCGGATCGGCCACCGACTCGACGCGGTCGAAGTGGGGCCGCGCCACGGCTGCGAGATCGTCGGCGGGGAGCGCCCGCGGATTCGAAGAGCGCGTCGCAACGAGCGTGTCGGCGCGCTGCGCCAAGGCCCTCAACATCGAGTCCACATCCTTGTCGGCAACGATCGACGCCACGAGCGTGAAACGTCGGTCGGGCAGGCGTGGCAGGAGCCAGGCTACACCCGCCAGGTTGTGGGCGCCGTCGTGAATCTCGAGCGGCCGCTCGCCGCGCCGCTCGAGGCGGCCCGGCAGCGGCTCGACGTGGTGCGGCATGCGCGTCAGCGGCCGCCCGAGATAGGCCTCCGCGGCGGCGCCCGCGAGCGCGAGCGCGCTCCGGCCGGGGTGATCGACCCGCGCCGCGCCCTGCGCACGGGCGAGGTCGGCCCATTCGGGCTCGCCTGTGACGACGATCGCGCCCGGGCGAACGACGGCGAGCTTCTCGGCAGCGATCAACTCGCGCGTCTCGCCGAGCAATTCGGTGTGGTCGAGTGCGACGTTTGTGAGCACCACCACGGGCGCGTCGATCACGTTCGTCGCGTCGTTCCTGCCCCCCAGTCCCGCTTCGACGACCGCCACCTGCACGCCTCGCTCGGCGAAGTCGGCGAACGCCGCCGCGGTGACGGTCTCGAACTGCGTGGCGCCGACCGCCTCCGCATCGGGGCGGACACGGGCAAGCGCACGCTCGACGTCCTCGGGGCTCGTGTCGAGGCGTTCGTGCCAGCCGGCGACGTGCGGCGAGAGATAGGACGCCGAGCGCACGCCACTCGGCGCCGAGCAGCCGAGCGGTCGTGCGCGCCGTCGTCGACTTGCCGTTCGTCCCGACGACATGAATGGATGTGAATTCGCGCTGCGGGTCGCCGAGGCGCTCGAGCAGCGCCGTGATCCGCTCGAGCCCGAAGCCGGCGGCCGGCCACGGGCTGAGCGACTCGACCCACTCGACCGCGGTGGTGTCAGGCGTCGCCGATTGCATCGAGCTCGCGGCGATAACGATCCAGCTTGTCTCGCTCGGCCGCCACGACGTCGGCCGGGGCATTCGCGACGAACCGTTCGTTTGCGAGTGACTTCTCGGCGCGAGCGATCTCTTTGCGCAGGCGCTCGCGCTCGGCTTCCGCGGTGCCGTTCTCGCGGCGCGGCGCGCGGTCAGGCTTCACGACCGCGTCGAAGATCCGCTTCTCCTCCCCGTCGAGGTGCGGCACGACGCCGGAACGGCGAAACACCTGTGCGTACTCCTGGACCCGTGCGAGCGCGGCCGCTGCCGACTCGTCGCCCGCTTCCGGCCACGGGGCAACGATCAGCCTTGTCGTGCGGCCGGGCAGATGCGACCAGATCTCCTCGGTGACGTGGGGCATGACGGGATGCAGCAGCTTCAGCAGCCGCTCGAGCGCGGCGGTCGCCGTCGCGCGGGCATCGGCATCGCCGTCGTACAACCGCGACTTGACCGCCTCGAGATACCAGTCGCAGAAGTCGTCGAAGGTCAGGTGATAGAGCTCGTCGGTGAGGTGCGCGAAGTCGAATTCACCGATCGAGCCGCTCCGCCGCCAGCTGAGCCTGCGACAGGCGTGCAAGCATCCAGCGCTCCTCGAGCGAGGACGGACGCTCGTCGGGGGCCGCGCCGTCGCACGCGGTGATGATCAGGCGTGCGGCATTCCAGAGCTTGTTCGAGAGCTTGCGCCCTTCTTCGAGCGCCGAGTCGGAGAACCGCACGTCCTGCGTGAGCGAGTTCTTCATCAGGCCGTAGCGCGTCGCGTCGGTTCCGTGCTGGTCGATCAGCTCGAGCGGATCGATGCCGGTCTTCAGCGACTTCGACATGCGCCGCCCGTCGCGGGCGAGCACGGTCGTATGGATGACCACCTCGCTGAACGGAATCTCGCCGAGCAACTCGAGCCCGCTGAAGATCATCCGGTTCTCCCAGAGCCTGATGATCTCGCGCGCCGTCGTCTGCAGGTTCCCGGGGTAGAAGTACGCGAGGTCCGCCGTCTCCTCCGGCCAGCCGAGTGTCGCGAAGGGCCAGAGCGCCGAGGAGAACCAGGTGTCGAGCACGTCGGTTTCGCGCGTCAGCTCTGCCGAGCCGCACTCGGAGCACGCGGCCGGCTCGTTCTCCTCGACCGTCAGGTGACCGTCGGGGCAGTACCAGACGGGGATCTGATGGCCCCACCAGATCTGCCGCGAGATGTTCCAGTCCGGTGCGTGCTCGAGCGAGTCGATCGCGAACCGGTGCTGGCTCTCGGGATGAAAAACGATCCTCCGCTCGCGCAACGCCTGGAGGGCGGGCTGCTTGATCTCGTCCATCGCGCACCACCACTGCAGCGAGATGCGCGGCTCGATGCGTGTCTTGCACCGCTCGCAGACGGCGACGCTGTGCCGGTAGTGCTCGCGCCCCTCGAGCTGCCCGCGTTCCTTGGCCCAGGCGAGTATCCGCTCCCCGGCTTCCTGCTGGGTCAGCCCCTCCAGGCCCACGGCAGTTACCCGACCATCTGCGCCGATGCAGCTCGGCTCCGGCAAACCGTGGTCGCGGCCGATCGCGAAGTCGGTCGGATCGTGCCCCGGCGTCACCTTCAGCGCCCCGGTGCCGAACTCGCGCTCCACGCGCTCGTCGGCGATCACCGGCACGCGCCGCTCGACCCACGGCACGATCACCTCGCGCCCGACCAGGTGCTTGTACCGCTCGTCGTCCGGGTGCACCGCCACGGCGACGTCGGCAGGGATGGTCGCCGGGCGAACCGTTGCGATCGCGATGTACCCGTCTCCATCCGCAAGCGGATAGCGGATCGTCGACAGCGTGTCGTCGACATCGACGTGCTCCAGCTCGAGATCCGACAGTGAGGTCTCGTGGTGCGGGCACCAGTTGATGATGCGGTTTGCACGGTAGATCCAGCCGCGCCGGTAGAGGTGCACGAAGAACCGCATCACGGCACGGATGTACGCGTCGTCCATCGTGAACCGGGTGCGGCGATAGTCGAGCGACGCTCCCATCCGGCGGAACTGGAAGAGGATCCTGCCGCCGTACTCGTGCAGCCAGGCCCAGACCCGCTCCTCGAACGCCTCGCGGCCGATCTCCTGGCGCGACGTGCCTTCGCCGACGAGCACGTTCTCGACGACGTTCTGCGTCGAGATGCCCGCGTGGTCGTACCCCGGCTGGAAGAGCGTGTTGAAGCCCTGCATCCGCTTCATGCGAATCACGGTGTCGCCGATCGCGAGCTGCAGCGCGTGGCCCGTGTGCAGCTCACCGGTGACGTTCGGCGGAGGATGCGCGTCGACGTACGGGGTCCGCGCCGGGTCAGGATCGGCGTTGTAGAGGCCCTCGGCCTCCCACGTCTCCTGCCAGCGTTCCTCGACGCCGCGCGGGTCGTACCTCGGCGGCAGCTCTGCGTTCGTCACTGCAGCGCTCGTCAGTTCGTCGCTCATCGGAGCGCCATCCTACGCAGGGGAAGTCGCACGGCCTCACGGTCGAGCTCGAAGCGAGGGATCAGGTCAGGCAGCGACTATGCCGATGAGTATGCCGACGATGCTGCGCCCGCGCAACGAATTCCCGACTCCGCTCTTCAAGGTGGCCGTCCCACTGCTCGTCGCGGCGATCGTCGCGCTCGCGGTCTACCTCGCGATCGCGTAGCCCTGCATCCCGCGCGGGTTGGCGGCGGCTCGCAGCTCGTTCCCTTCGCGGGCGACGGCGCTGACGCGGCCGAGCGACCAGGCGTCGGTGACCGTGACGTCGTGGCCGCGCCGGCGAAGGTCGGCGATCACCTGGTCGCCAAAGCGCGACTCGACGGCCAGCGAGCGCGGCACGAGCTCACGCGGGTAGAACGAGGAAATGAGGTGGTCGGTGTGCCAGTCGGGCGCGTCGATCGCCTCCTGCAGGTTCAGCCCCTGGTCGACGTGTCGCAGGAAGACGTGGAGCGTCCACTGTTCCTGTTGGTCGCCGCCCGGCGTCCCACACGCAAGCCACGGCTCGCCGTCGCGCAGCACGAGCCCGGGTGAGAGCGTCGTCCGCGGCCGCTTCCCCGGCGCGAGAGACGAGGCGAGTCCTTCCTCGAGCCAGAACATCTGCGCCCGCGAGCCGAGCGGCCAGCCGAGCGCGGGGATCACCGGCGAGCTCTGGAGCCAGCCGCCACTCGGGGTCGCGGAGATCATGTTCCCGAAGCGGTCGGCGACGTCGAGGTGCACCGTGTCGCCGCGCGTCGGCTCGCCGGCGCCGACGGTCTCCGGTGCGGCGACCAGTGACGGCAGCCTCCCCATGCCCGGCCGAAGCTCGCTGCTCGCATCCTCCCCGACGAGCGCCCGGCGCTCGTCTGCATAGGCTCGCGAGAGCAGCCGGTCGAGCGGCACGTCGGCATCGCCGTAGTTCGCATCGCGATCCGCGAACGCGAGCTTCGCGCACTCGGTGGTCACGTGGACGAGCTCGACCTCGCTCATCGCACCGATGTCGAAGCCCTCGAGCAGTGCCAGCTGTTGGAGGCCCGCGGGTCCCTGGCCCCAGGCGGCCGTCTTGCAGACGGTCAGCCCGCGATAGTCGATTGTGGCCGGCGGCTCGAGGGTGGCGCGCCAATCGGCAAGATCACCGGCCGTCAGCAGTCCGCCGTGCTCGCGCGAGAACCGATCGATCTCCTCGGCGACGAACCCCTCGTAGTAGACCTGCCGCGCGCGTTCGATCTCGGCCTCCCGCGACCCACCGCGGGACTCGTCGAGCAGCCGCCGCCAGGTCGCCGCCAGCTGCGGATTGCGGAAGGTCGTCCCCGGCCGCGGCGCCGGGAGATACAGCGCCGCCGAGCCGGGCCAGTCACGCAGCAGGGGCTCGGCGCGCTCGATCGTGTACGTGATCCCCGGCACGACCGAGTACCCGTCAGCCGCGTAGCCGATCGCAAACTCGAGCACGTCGGCGAGGCGCCACGTCCCGAACTGCTCGAGCAGGAGCAGCCAGCCGCCGAAGGAGCCCGGAACGCACGCAGCGAGCAGGCCGGTACCCGGAATGAGCTCGTGACCGAGGGAGCGGTAGCGATCGATCGTCGCCGCAGCAGGCGACACGCCCTGCGCGCACAGCACGAGGGGCTCGCCGCGGTCGACGGCCCAGAAGACGGCCGGCAGGTCGCCGCCTGGCCCGTTCAGGTGCGGCTCGACCACCTGGAGGACGAGACCGGCAGCGCAGGCGGCGTCGAAGGCATTGCCACCCCGTTCGAGCACCGCCATGCCGGACGCCGACGCCAGCCAGTGCGTGGACGCGACCGCGCCGAACGAGCCGCGCAGCTCGGGACGCGTCGTGAAGCTCATGCGGTGAATTATGCCGTCGGGCTCACGGCAGGCGGTCGTACGCGGTGGTCGTGAGGAAGTCCTTGAACGGGGTCGAGAGGGCGACGTCGGCGAAGACCTCCTTCGCGGCGCCTGCGGCCTCGATCTGCGCGATCTCGTCGCGGACGCGTGCTTCGTCGAAGCGGCCGATCTGCACCCACGACCAGACCTGCGCGCGCGAGATCTCGGCCGTCGCTGCGTCCTCCATCAGGTTGTCGATCGCCGCCGCGCCGACGCCCTGCAGCCAGGCGTCGAGGTAGCGCACGCCGACGCTGACGTTCACGCGCAGACCTTCGTCGGTGATCTCCCCACCGGGGATCTCGAAATCGAGCAGGTCATCCTCGCGACACGGAGACGTCGTCGCGCTTGCGCTCGACCTGGTTCGGGCGCTCGCCGAGCACCGTGTCGAACTCGGCCAACGCGACCGGCACGAGGTCGGGATGCGCGACCCAGGTCCCGTCGAAACCGTTGCGTGCCTCCCGCTCCTTGTCCTCGCGCACCTTCGCGAGCGCGACCTCGTTCACGGCCGCGTCACGGCGCGACGGGATGAACGCCGCCATGCCGCCGATCGCGTGCGCCTCACGCGCGTGGCAGGTCCGCACGAGCAGCTCGGTGTAGGCGTGCATGAACGGGACCGTCATCGTCACCTGCGCACGGTCGGGCAGCACCGCCCCGGCCTTCTTGATGC
Organism: uncultured Thermoleophilia bacterium; assembly: GCA_963817765.1. Classification (GTDB taxonomy): domain Bacteria; phylum Actinomycetota; class Thermoleophilia; order Gaiellales; family Gaiellaceae; genus PALSA-600. The sequence continues at coordinate 110,248 of CAWFPX010000014.1, forward strand.
AGCTGAAGATGTAGTCCCAGCGGCCGGCGTTCAACGCGCACGAGTGGTCGCGCAACTCGTAGAGGATCGCGTCCATCTCGAAGGCCGCAAGGATCGTCTCGATCAGGACCGTGCACTTGATCGAGCCGGCCGGCAGACCCGAGCTCGTCCTCGGCGAGCGCGAACGCCTGCGCCCACAGCCGCGCCTCCGAGATGCGACTCGAGCTTCGGCAGGTAGAAGTACGGACCGCTCCCACGCTCGAGCTGCTCGCGCGCGTTGTTGTAGACCACCAAGCCGAAGTCAAAGAGCGACGCCGACACCGGCGCGCCGTCCACCTCGTGATGCCGCTCGACGAGATGCCAGCCGCGCGGGCGAATCACGAGCGTCGCTACTTCTTCGTTCAGCCGGTAGCGCTTCTCGCCCGCTGTCGAGTGAGATCGTGCCCCGCACCGCGTCGCGCACGTTGCGCTGACCCTCGACAACGTTCTCCCAACTCGGCGAGTTCGCATCCTCGAAATCCGCCATAAACACCCTCGCACCCGAGTTCAGCGCGTTGATCATCATCTTCCGGTCGACCGGCCCCGTAATCTCGACCCGGCGATCCCGCAGATCGGTCGGCGCCGACGCGACCGTGAAGTCCGCCGGAGCGCGCACGAAGCGCGGCCGCTCACCCCTGCGCCCCTCACGCCGCGCAAGCAAGCGATCGCGCTCAGGATTCAGCTGACGGTGCAACCGATCGACGAACGCGAGCGCTTCCGCCGAGAGCACCTCGTCGGTCATTCGTAATAACGAAAAACGACGTCGGCGACGCAGACGGGCTTGTCGCCGCCGTCGCGCTCGACCGTCGCGGTCATCGTGACCTGTCCGCCGCCGCTGATCTCCTCGACCTCCTTGACCTCGAAGGTCGCGCGGAGACGCGAGTCGACCGGCACCGGCGCGGGAAACCGCACGCGGTTGAGACCGTAGTTGATCCCCATCCCGCCCTGGCGTGGCACTACCTCATACGACGCGGCGGGCAGGAGCGAGAGCGTCAGGTAGCCGTGCCCGATCGTCGTCCCGAACGGCCCCTCCTTCGCCCGCTCGGCATCGACGTGGATCCACTGGTGATCGCCCGTGGCCTCGGCGAACGCGTCGATCCTCGACTGCGGGACGTCGATCCAGCTCGATGGGCCATACACGTCACCGACGTTCATCGCGTCGTGGATCTCTACGCGGATTCTTCGGCGAGCTCGTCCGGCTCGACGTCCGCGCCCGCGCTCGTGACGAGCGTCGGTTTCAGGCCCTTCTCGATCGTCTCCTTCGTGATCACGCACTTGGAGACGTCCTTCCGCGAAGGGAGCTCGAACATCACGTCGAGGAGTGCGTTCTCGATGATCGAGCGAAGGCCGCGGGCGCCGGTCTCGCGATGAAGCGCCTTGTCGGCGATCGACCACAGCGCGTCGTCGGTGAAGACGAGATCGATGTTGTCGTAGTTGAAGAAGCGCTGGTACTGCTTGACGAGCGCGTTCTTCGGCTCGGTGAGGATCTGGACGAGGTCTTCCCGCTTCAACTGGTGCACCGCCGAGAGCACCGGCAAGCGGCCGATGAACTCCGGGATCAAGCCGAAGTTCAAGAGATCCTCCGGCATCACCTCGCCGAGCAGCTCCGCGCTCTGGGCGTCACGCTTCGACGAGATCTGGCGACCGAAGCCGACGGCGTTCTTGCCCACGCGCTTCGCAATGATCTTGTCGATGCCGGCGAATGCGCCGCCGCAGATGAACAGGATGTTCGTCGTGTCGATCGAGAGGAACTCCTGGTGTGGATGCTTGCGGCCACCCTGCGGCGGAACCGACGCAACCGTTCCCTCGAGAATCTTCAGCAGCGCTTGCTGCACGCCCTCGCCCGAGACGTCGCGTGTGATCGACGGGTTGTCCGCCTTGCGCGCGATCTTGTCGACCTCGTCGATGTAGATGATCCCGGTCTCCGCTTTCTTGATGTCGAAGTCGGCGGCCTGGATCAACTTGAGGAGAATGTTCTCGACGTCCTCGCCGACATAGCCGGCCTCGGTCAGCGCGGTCGCGTCGGCGATCGCGAACGGGACGTTGAGGATCCGTGCGAGCGTCTGCGCGAGGTGCGTCTTGCCGCAACCGGTCGGCCCGAGCAGCATGATGTTCGACTTCTGTAGCTCGACCTCGCCGTCCTCCGCGCCCATCTGCACGCGCTTGTAGTGGTTGTAGACCGCCACTGCAAGGCTGCGCTTCGCCTCTTCCTGCGAGACGACGTATTCGTTCAACTCGCCGTAGATCTCGGTCGGCCTCGGCAGGTTCTCGAGGTCGAGCGAACTGGGCGCGGTCAGCTCTTCATCGATGATCTCGTTGCAGAGATCGATGCACTCGTCGCAGATATAGACGCCGGGACCGGCGATGAGCTTCTTGACCTGCCGCTGTGATTTGCCGCAGAAACTGCAGAGAAGCTGTTCGTTTCCTTCGCTCGCGCGCGCCATCCCGTTCTCCTTTTACCCCGGATTCGCCTAAACGGCTAGGTCGGCCGTATTAAGCAGCGGCCTCAGTGCGGGTCATGTCGCGGTTCGTGATCACCGTGTCGATGATCCCGTACTCCACTGCCTCCGGCGGGCTCAGGAAGAAATCTCTCTCCATGTCGCGCGAAATATCCTCCTGGGACTTGCCGGTGTGATGGGCGTAAATCTCCTCCAGGCGGCGCTTGAGGCCGATCACCTCGCGAGCCTGAATCTCGATGTCGGTGCCCTGGCCCTGGAACCCGCCGGACACCTGATGGATCAGGATTCGTGAGTTCGGCAACGACATCCGCTTCCCTTTCGCGCCCCCGGCGAGCAGTAGCGATCCCATGCTCATCGCGATCCCGACGCAGATCGTCTGGATGTCCGGCTTCACGAATTGCATCGTGTCGTAGATCGCGAGCCCGGCGTACACAGAGCCGCCGGGCGAGTTGATGTAGAGGTAGATGTCCTTGTCGGGATCTTCCGACTCGAGGTGCAGAAGCTGGGCGATGATCAGGTTCGCGATCTGATCGTCGACGGGTGTGCCGAGGAAGACGATGCGCTCGGCGAGCAGGCGCGAATAGATGTCGAAGGCGCGCTCGCCGCGCGAGGTCTGCTCGACCACCATGGGGATCAAAGGCATCTCGTTACTCCTTGCTGCCGGGGGTCCAAAGTTTCGGGGTCTCGGCCGCCTGCTCCTGCTCGGGCGTCCAGAGTGCCTCGCGCGCTTCGTGCAACTCGGGCGCGATCGGCTTGACCTCGGCCGCGACGCGGTCGAGGGCCTTCTTGAGGCGGATGTCGTCGCGGACGCGATCGGCGCCGCCCTCGGCGACGAACTGCTCGATGTCCTCTTCGGTCTCGCCCGCCGCGCGCAACTCGTCGCGGATCTCGTCGTCGGTGACCTGGATACCGAGCTTGTCGGCGACCGCCTCCAGCACGACCTCGCGGGCAACCGACAGCGCCGCCTCCGCGCGCAACCGCGCCTCGAGCACCTCGGGCGACTGGCCCGTCAGCTGGAGGTAGGTGTTCGCATCGATACCGCGCGCCTGGAGGCTGCGGGCAAGCCCGTTCAGGAGCTCGCGCGTTCGCGCCTCGACGAGCGGGCCTGCTGCCTGGAACTTCGTCGCCTTCACAAGCTCGTCGACCGCGGCGGCGCGGAAGAGCCCATCGAGCTCTTCCTCGACCTCCGCCCGCAACCTGCCTTCTATCTCGCCGCGGAGCTCGTCGAGAGTGTCGAACTCCGACGCCGACTTTGCGAGCTCATCGTCGAGCGGGGGGAGGACGCGCTGCTTCAGGTCCTTCAGCGTGACGGTCGCACTACGACGCGTGCCGTCGGCGAGCTCATAGGCGATCTCGCGGCTGTCGCCGGTGGCGAGGCCACGGATGCCGTTCTCGATCTCTTCGACGAGCCGCTCCGAGCCGAGGTCGACGACGTAGTCGCGCTGCGCCGAGCCGTCCTCGGCGATCAGGTCGATGACAGCAGTGTCGCCATCCTCGGCGGGACGCCCTTCGACAGGAACGAGCTCGCCGACAGTCTTCTGCAGCGCATCCAGTTCGGCCTGTACAGCCTCGACAGGCACCTCGGCTTCGACTTTGGGCACCTCGAGCTGCGTCCAGTCGGCAGGGTCGGGCTTCGGTTGAACCTCGACCGTCGCCGAGAAGCTCCAGTTCTCACTCTCACTCGCGGGCAGCTCGTACTCGTACTCCGGCTGCGCGATCGGGTTCACCCGTGCTGCCGTCGCGGCGTTCCAGAACCAGCCGCCGATGTGGCTCTCGACCGCCTCCGAATAGAGGCGCTCCTTGCCGACGCGCTGGATCAGGATCGGCATCGGCACCTTCCCTTTGCGGAAGCCCGGGATGCGAACGCTCGCCGCAAGGTCGTTCGCGGCGTGCTCGACCGCGTGGTGGACGTCATGCGCGGAGACGTCGACGGTCAGCTTGACCTTGTCGTCCGACAGCTGTTCAACGGCGGGATTCATCAGGTCCGGCCATTGAACCAGACCTGTACGTTGCGGGGCCGTGGACGTCGAGGCCGCCATCCGCTCGCGGAGGACGCACAAGCAGTTCGGGCGTGCGCCCGTCGACGACGCCGTCGTCCGCGATCTGCTCGACCTGGCCCGGTTCGCACCGAATCACAAGCTGACCCAGCCGTGGCGGTTCCGCCTGCTCGGTCCCGAGACCCGCCGCCGCCTGAACGAGGCGGTGGGCGAGAAAGAGGCGATGAAGCTCGGCCGGGCACCGACCCTCGTCCTCGCGACGGCGCTGCTCTCCGGCGACCCGCACACCGACGCTGAAGACCTGCATGCGACTGCCTGCGCGGTCTATGCCGTGCTGCTCGGCGCGACCGGGCGCGGACTCGCCTCGTACTGGCGGACTCCTGCCGCGCTCGAGGAGCTGCCGGCGCGCGGCGTGCTCGGGCTCGACGACACACGAGCGGATCGTCGGGCTGATCCACCTCGGGCCCGTGGTGAGCGAGCCGCCCGAGAAGGAGCGCCTGCCGCTCGCCGCTGTTTTCGTCGAGCTGCCCTGAGCGGGCTGCCCTGGGCAGGTCGTCAAGCGCTCCAGTGCGGGCGAGAGGAGTCGAACCTCCAAGGGCCGAAGCCCACCGGGACCTAAACCCGGCGCGTCTGCCAGTTCCGCCACACCCGCGGGTGTGATTGCAAGCGTACTCGGATGGGTAGCGGATGCCCATGAGCGAAAACACGATCGACCCCAGTGAACTGACGAGCCCCGGCACCGTCCATGATCCGGCGCTCGAGGAGCGACGCGCCCGCGAGGCCGCCGAGCGCGAGGCGGAGAGCCGTGCCTCAAGCGAGACGAAGTTCGACCAAGAGCGGGCGGAGATCGAGAACGAGCGCCATCACGCCGCGGAGATCGTCGGCGACGTCCCGGCGCCGCGCGAGGACGTAGTAGAGGCTATCCAACCGCCGCGAGCGGTGCGAAGAACCGGTCGGCTCGCGCCCAGAACGCCTGGCGCGAGCCGGCATCGTCGTTGAGGACGGAGAGGTGATCGGCGACGAAGAAGCCGTGCGAGCGAACCACCTCGAAGTGGACGTCGGCGTACGGGAACCCCGCGATCGCGAGCTGCGTGATCAGCTGGTTCGCGCCGATGTTCGCGACCGTCTGGTCGGCGTCGCCCGCGACGATCAGCACCTTCGTGTGACCGTCGAGCGGCGCGAGGTCGAGCGGCTGATCCATCGTTCCCGCCGGGAAGACGCTGAAGATGCGACCCGGCACGAGCCCGGTCGTCGACGAGATGCTCGCGTAGTCCATCACGAGCCGGCCGCCGCGCGAGTAGCCGATCGCCGCAACCGGCACGCCTGACGGCACGTGCGCGGCGGCCGTCGCGAGCCCCTGCACGAGATGCTTCAACGCGCCGTTCTGGAGCGGGAAAGCCTCGTAGGCGGGGTACACCGCCTCGTACCCCTCGCGCGCGAGATGCTCGAGCCACGGCCGGTGGTAGTACGGCGTCGTCTCGCGCTGGCCGCCGAGCCCGTGCACGAAGATGACGATCAGCTTCGGCTTCGTCGGCGGGACGAAGATCCAGGAGCGGAGCGCCCCGCGGCCGTAGCTCGACACCGTGACCTGGGGCGCTGCAGCCTGGTGCGCGGGAGCGTGACCGCAGGCGGTCAGCAGGAGCGGGAAGAGAAGGACAACGCGCCGCATCGCAGGATGAGACAGCGCGGCGCGGCGATTGTTGTTGCGCAGGGTAGCGTTCAGCCGAGCGGTCGGTCGAGCGGCCCCGGGTGGAATCGAACCACCGCACGGAGCTTCGAAGGCTCCCGCTCTGTCCTCTGAGCTACGGGGCCGAGCTCAGCAGAGCTTAGATGGTCGATGCCACGACGGTCAGGCAATTGCGCTCAGGCCGGGCGCCACGTCTTCCCGCCGTCGGTCGAGCGCCAGCTCACCGTCTTCCGTCCGCCATCGGTGAAGACGTAGGTGCGCACGACGAGGCTCGGCCAATTGACGGTGAGCGCCCGCGCGAGCACGTGCCCCGCCTCCGGCGGCAGAGCGATCGTCGGCATCGCTGTCGCCCTTCACCTCGACGACGTGCGCGTCGTTGTCCCAGCCCTGACCCGACGCGGTGAGCAGGGCCGCGACACCGCCCGGGATCGGGGCTGCATCGGCGACCGTCTCCGCCATCGTTGCAAGCGTCGACGAGCGTCGCGGCGGCCACGCGGCGCGACGGATGATTGCGCCGGACCACGTGTAGATCTCAGCTCCGCTGCCGACGAAGTCGGGGCCGAGCGCGCGTGTCTCGTGCCAGTGACGGCCGCCGTCACTCGTCCACAGCTGGCGCTCCCGACACGCGCAGCTGACGGAACCGGTACCGATGCTGATCACCCCGTTGGACGTTGACAGCCGAACGACGCGCTGCGCGTAGCTCGCATAGATCCTCCGCCAGGTGTGGCCGCCGTTGTCAGTCGCGTACACGCCGCCCTCGCGACTTTGCCAACCGTGACGCTTGTCGCTCCAGCTCGTATACGCGCGGACGCGCACGGCCTGCGGGGCCGCACGCTCCCCCGCGGCCGACCGGTCGGCGAAGCCGTGGTCTGCGCCTTCGAAGAGCCGGCCCGCGAGCGCGGCCGGCGGCGCGAACGAGATCCCGCCGACGGCACGGTCAAAGCGCAGACGCCCTGTTGCCGCGTCGTAGCCACGCAGGTGGGCCGGCGCCCCCGAGAGGGCGACCCAGACGGTCGCGCCGGCGACCGTCGGCGAGCCCTGCAGGGTTGGTGTGGGGTAACGCGCCTTCCAGGCGACGTGAGCGTTCTCGCACCCATCGAGGGCAACCCGGATGAGCGAGGTGAACGTCGACGCATAGAGCGACTTCGTCCTCGCGTCGTACGCGAGTTGCGTGAGGAGCGGCTCGTCCTCCGACGTCGCCTGCAGTGCAATGTCGGCAATCGGCCCCGACGCAATGGCTGCCGACCGCCAGAGGTAGACCCGGCCGTTCTTGTTCGCGGCTGCGACCAGCTCACCACATCCAGGCGGTGTGAAGATGACCGGTGAGCCGATGAAGTCGAAGTCGCCCGCGCCCGGGACGTCGTCCGGGTGGCTCGCGGCGAGCACGCGGAGGTCGGGCGCGACCTCGACGAGTTGCTCCCCGTATCCGGCCGCCTCGTCGAACGCGGCGCCGCTGTTGGTGCCGCCTTCGAACGCGTTGCCGGTGACGACGAAGAGCGCATGGCGCGCTGCGCTGTAGGCAGGCCCGCCCCACCCCCAGATGCTGCCGCCGCCACCGAGTTCGGGCGGGACGACCGTCCAGGTCGAGACGTGCCTCGTCGCCACCTGGACGCGAATCAGCTTTCCGACCATCGGCCGGTCGCAGTACGAGCCGGTGCCGACGTAGATGGAACCGTTGACGGCTGTGAGCGCGCCCCAGACGAGCTCGGCAGACGGATCGTCGTAGATGCGCACGGGCCACCCGGGACGGTCGCGGCCCGTGACGAGGTCGAGCGCGTGCAGCAGGCCGAAGCCGTCGGCGACATAGAGCGCGCGTGAAGCCGGGTCGATCACGGGTGTCCCGACGACACCCCAGGCAGCGAGTTGCGGGCACGAGTTAGGGAGCGCTCCGAGGGTCCGCTGCCAGCGCACGTACCCGTTCGGCGCGTAGGCGATCACACGGCCAAGGTTCGTTGCGACATACGCGGTCTGCCGGCCGGCGGCGGGCACGTTGCGTGCCACGAGCGGCTGTGTGGTCACCATGCCGTCGGTCGCGCGGAACCAGTTGGGCCGCAGCGACGCGGGATCGAGCGCGGCGGTCGTGGAGCCAGGTCTCGAGGCGCCGTTCCCGAAGGTGAGCCAACCGGTGATGCGCGGGGAGGCCTTGTCGGCCGCTCTCAGCTGCGCGCGCGCGAACTGTGCGCCAAAGATCAGGGCGCCGAGGAGCATGGCGCCGCAGATCATCGCCGCCAGGAAGGCAACCGCCGCAGTCCTCCGCACGAAGAGCGACCCTACATCTTCCCGCGGCTAACAGTGAACCTTGTTAACCGTTCTCTTCGTTAACCATTCGACGACCGCCGGTAGGCTCATGCCGACATGGCAGCACCTGCCAACGAGCCGAAGACCGGCCGGTTCCTCGGAATGCCTTATGACTGGCGGCGGCCGACCCTCGCGCGGACGAAGGAACGCTGGTGGAACCCGGCCGAGCCGCGGCTTGTCACACCGAAGGTGTACGGCTGGGGCTGGGACCTCAACGTTGCCCGCCTGCTCCGGCGCAAGCCTGGCACTGATTCAGCCGAGCGCTGATTCAGCGGGCCTTTCGTCTCGAGGGTGGCGGACGGGGCTCGAACCCGCGACCACCGGGACCACAACCCGGGGCTCTACCAACTGAGCTACCGCCACCGTGCGCCGATCATCGTATCGGCGGCCGGCGCGTCCGGTTGCGAACGGCTAGGCGATTCGCCTCAGCCCCGTTCCGTCGGCACCGACAACCCAGACCTGGATCGGCGGGTAACCGGAGCCGACGCGCGCGAGGAAGGCGAGCTTCGACCCGTCCGGCGACCACTGCGGCAGGTCAGCGGTGTCCTCGGTCGTGTAGTGGAGCGAGCGGTTGCTCCAGAGAATGGTGCGTTTGGTGCCTCCCGGGTTGAGCGTCGTGAGGCGGATGTGTTCTCGGTTCGGGCCGCAGAAGCAGGCGATCAGATTTGAGTTCGGCGACCACGAGAACGCGCCGTCGACCCAACCGGCAACCGCGTGCGCAGAGGCGGCGCCGCTGGTCGCTACGACTTCGAGCTTGCCCAGGTGCAGGTAGGCGAGCCAGCGTCCGTCCGGCGACCACTGCGGGTAGACCGAACCGGCCGGCAACCGCGAGGCGCCGATCAGTCCGCTCCGGCTGAGCGGGACCGGCGTTCCGCCGCCCACGTGTTCAACCATGAACGACGGCGGGCCGCTGCCGAAGCCGGCTGCTCGAGAGAGCACGAGCTCGGTCCCGTCGGGCGTGAAGCCGGCGACCGCGTCGCCCGCCTGCGCCGGGCGCGGGACCAGCCGCACCTCGCCGCCGTTGAGGTCGACCAGGCCGATCGAGGACGGTGAATGGCCTCCTGGGCCGTCGAACGCCGCCGTCTCACCGTTCGGCGAGAGGATGAACCACGAGATGTTCTTCGCGAGCGTCGCCGGCCTGCCCGCCGCTCGGGGACACGCCCAGCAATGTGAAGTTGGAGTCGAAGAGGATGCGACGGGCCGCGCTCCAGAGCATCGGGTCACAGCAGCCGTTGACGTTCCTCGCCGAGTACACGGTGTGAACCGGGCCGCCGCCCGCCACGTCCGCGGTCACGATCCGGTAGGTCGATGGACTGCTGTACGCGAACGCCACCTGCGTCCCGTCAGGCGACCACGTTGGGTTCGTACCGATCGCCAACTCGTCAGCACCCGACACTCCCGCCGCGGAGACCGCCGCAACGACCGCGACGGCGACGACGAGCCCGCTGAGGCGAGCAAGACGAGTGGCTCTCATGCTGGTGCGAGGAGAGTAGGCCGCCGACGCCCGCAGGTCGAGAAGGCGGGTGCAAACGTTCTGTAAGAAAACACAGCTAGGACATGGATGGGGCACGAGGCTCGCGACGTTTGCGAGGCCGTCGTAGACTCGTCGACGGTGATCGGGGGCGCCGTCGCAACGAAGCCGCAGCGTCGTCTCGACGACGACGAGCCCCGCATCGCTGCACGATCGTTCGGCCTTGCGCTCGCGACCGTGATGGTCGCCACGGCATGCGGCGGTGGGGCTCATACGACGTCGGTCGCGACACTGCGCTCGTGCGTGAAGGCAAAGCTCGCCCCGGGGACGGTCACCCGTCTGTTCACCCATAGCGAGGACGGCGTGGCGACGACGAATTACTACTACCGAGACGGCAGCGAGACCGATGTGAACGTGTTCCCGTCCGTTCAGGCAGCCAAGGACGCCGAGGCGCAAGAGGCACGGCTCGGCGACGCGCACGACCGCCGCACGGGGAACGTCCTACACGGCGGCGGTGGACCTGCGGACAGGGCGGTCTCTGCCTGTCTGCACTGAGAGAGACAGAACTCGTCGACCGCGATGCCGGTGGACGACCGTGACTACGCCGAGCGGCGGGTCAGACTGAATGCGCCCGGGAGGATTCGAACCCCCGACCAACGGCTTAGAAGGCCGCCGCTCTTCCCCTGAGCTACGGGCGCGCCGGTCAAGCGTATCGGGGTCTGCGGTTAGTGGCGGACGCCGAAATCGGTGGTGATGATCGTCACCTCGCGCCCGTCGTACGTTCCCGGCGCCCCGGTGAGATGCACCGCAGAGAGGCCGACTTCGCGCCACCGCGGCGACAGGATGTTGGCGCGATGCTCGGGCGAGTGCATCCACAGGTCGAGGGCCTGGGAGGCGTCGACGTCGGGCGACGACCAGAGCAGATTCTCACCGACGGACCAGTAGTGGAAGCCGTTCTGGGAGTACCAGCGACCGATCCGCTTCCAGAATGCCGTGCCGTCCTGCGAGGTGTGCTCGAAGTACCCGTCGTCGCCCATCTCGCTCGAGTGCTGCTTCGAGGCGGCCGTCAGAGGAGCGCTCAGGGTGAGCGGCACCAGATGATGCTGGGCGCGAACCTGGTTCAGCTGCTGCAGGACACCGGCCTCGAGCGAGCTCAATGCGACGGTGGAATGGCTCGGCGACGGCAGGGCGGCAGCCGGCACGACGAGAGCGGCGATCGTCGCGACGAGTGCGAGCAGCGGTAGAGCACGTCTCCCCATGAAGAGGCCATCGGCAGGAGGGGTGCGGGCTACATCCACCGTAAGGGGCATTCTTAATCAGGTTGGCGGCGGCTCGCTGACCGGTGCGACACCGCGACGGGCCGCCAGCTGATCGCGCACGATCACCTGGATCGCGCCGGCAACGGGAATTGCCGCGAGCGCACCGAGAATCCCCGCCAGTGCGGCCCCGACCAGGACCGAGACAAGGACCACGAGGGGAGAGAGCTGGACCGTTCGGCCGTAGATCACCGGCTGCAGGAAATGATTCTCGAGCTGCTGGTAGACGATGAAGAACACGAGCACGATCAGGCCGGCAGGCACGCTGTGCAGCAAGGCGACGCTCGTCACGATCACACCGGCCACGGTTGCGCCCGCGAGTGGGATGAGGTCGAGGATTCCGACGAGCAGACCGAGGGCGACTGCATACGGGACGCCGAGGATGACGAGCACGATCGTTATCGAGACGCCGGCGATCAGGCTGATCAGGATGTTCCCGGTGACGTAGCCGCCGACGGTCTCGTAGATGTCGTGGCCGACGCGCCGCCAACGTGGTTGCGATTCCTCCGGAAAGAGCGAGTAGAAGCGCTCCATCCAGTCGCGTCCCTCGAGCAGCATGAAGAACGTCAGGAAGATGATCGTCACCGTCGCCGCGACGATCGTGATCACGCTCTTCGTGATCGAAAGCGCCGCACCGGAAAGGCCGAGCACTTTCGCGGTCCCACCGTTCTTGACCTGCGCCCGCACCTTCTCGACGACGTGGTACTTGCGCTCGAGGAAACCGAGCCGGCCGCGTCCGTGTGTGAGGTCGTGGACGTACCCCGGCGAGGCCTGGACGATCCCGTTCGTCTCGTCCACGAGCTTCGGGACGAAGGTCGCCGACACGCCGACGATCACTGCGATCAGGATGAGGTACGTCAGGCCGATGGCGGCGCCGCGACCGAGGCGCGTCCGCCGCTGGATCAGCCCGACGAGCGGGTCGAGTGCAAGCGCGAGGAACAGCGCGATCACGACCCACGCGAGCACGTGTCGAGCGATCCACAGCACCTCGAGGGTGACCGCGACACCGATCGCGATCGCGAGGAACCGCAGAATCGTGCGGGCACGCAGATCGACCACGCGCACAGGCGTCACGACCGCAGCATCGCCAGCCGGTCGGACGTTGTAGCCTGACGGGCGAATGAGCCTCCTCACCTCCCCCGTCGTCGAGCATGCCAGCCTCCCGCGCGGCGGCACGGTGACCGTCTGGGTCGGGATCCCGGACGATCCCTACATCGACGACAAGAGCAACCTGACCACCGTCGACATCCAACTCCACGAGGGCAACGGGATCGTGGCGAGCCTGTCGACCGTGCTGGAGTCCCACCAGGAGAGCGAAGCACGAGCGCTGGCGCGTGAGGTGGTCGCGGCGATCGAGGCCGGCGAGATCGGCCTGCACGCGAGCGAGCTCGAGCCGTTCGCCGACAAGCTCCGCTAGAGCGCGGCTCCACCGAAAGCGGGTGGCGGGAATCGAACCCGCGTGATCAGCTTGGAAGGCTGGAGCTCTACCATTGAGCTACACCCGCACGCCGGCACTAGCTTAGCCGCGGTGCTGGTTGCACATCTCCATTCGCCGTACGCCTGGCAGGCGGACGTCGACACGACGGTCGTCATCCCGGCGCTGACGTTGCTCTACCTGTTCGCCGTCGGCCGCCTCGGGGCGCCTCGCTGGCGAATCGCGTGCTTCGCCGCGTCGATGGGGCTGCTGGCGGTGGCGTTCTGGACGCCGCTCCATCACCTCGGCCTCCACTACCTGCTGACCGCGCACCTGCTGCAGAACGTGATCCTCGCCGAATGGGCGCCGCTGCTCGCCGTGCTCGGTATCTCGCCCCCGATGGCGTCCGTGCTCGCGCGGCTGCGGCTCTGGCGCCTCGCAACGCACCCGGCGGTTGCATTGCCGGTCTGGCTCGCGAGCTACTTCGCATGGCACGCGCCGCCGATCTTCGACGCTGCCCTCCACCACCAGAGCTGGCTGATCCATCTCGAGCACGCCTGCTATTTCGGCACAGGGTTGCTCCTCTGGTGGCCCCTCGTGCAGGACGTGCCGCGGCGGCTTGCCTCGGGCGCCCGCGCGGCGTACGCGTTCGCCGCCTTCGTGCTCGCTTCGCCACTCGGCCTCCTGCTCGCCCTCCTGCCGCGCCCGGTGTACTCCTTCTACGTCGCCGCTCGACCGCGCGTCTGGGGGCTGAGCCCACTCGGCGACCAGCAGATCGCGGGCGTCACGATGGCGAGCGAGCAGGCGATCGTCCTCTTCGTCGTCTTCGCGTTCTGGTTCCGGCGCTTCCTCGCCGAGGAGGGCGCTATTTGAGGCAGCCTGTGATCGTCGCCAGATCGACGTCCGACGGGTGCTCGTGCCACAGCATGACGGCGTTCCCCTGCTGACGGAGCACATCGTCGATCCCCACGTTCCGAGCATGGAAGCTGCGGTAGGCCTGGTCGATGTTGTCCGCGTCGGCGGTCGTCGCTCCGAACGCGATCGTCACGAAGTTGGGTGGCAGCCGAGCGCGCAGCGCACCGCCGGTCGCGGTCGTGGCGACGAAGTCCAAGGTGCCGCCCAGCGCGACGTGGTTCGTGACCAGGCACTGCCTCGTCTGCTGCGAGGGTGTAGAGATCCTGGCCCGAGCCGCCGCATGCGGCAAGCCCGAGGACGAGGGCAAGGGCCAGAACGACGGGCATAGCCTTGAGTGCGATCCGCTTCACGGCGCGTCAGTCTAGGCGCATCGTCGGCTCCCCTCAGGCCAGCCCTTCCATGTCGCTACGCTTGCCCGCGCCGTGACCGCCGCCGATCGGAGACTCGAGACGTACGCGCAGCTCGCCGTCCAGGTGGGCCTGAACCTCCAGCCGGGGCAGACACTCGGCGTCAACGCGCTGATCGAGCACGCACCGCTCGTGCGCGCGATCGCTCGCCAGGCCTACGAAGCCGGCGCGAGCTATGTCGACGTGCTCTACACCGACCAGCACGTGCGGCGCGAGCACATCGCGCTCGCGGGCGACGACCAGCTCGGGTTCTCGCCGCCGTGGCTCGTCAGCGCGGTTGCGGGAGCTCGGCGAGACGGGCGGAGCCCTCGTCGCGATCACCGGCAACCCCGAGCCCGAGTTGTTCGCCGACCTCGACGGCGAGCGCGTCGGCAAGGCGCGGATGCGCGAGGTCGCCGAGGAGTCGCTGAAATTGACCGACGGCCTCTGCAACTGGACGATCGTCGCGTATCCGAACGAGGGCTGGGCACAGACCGTGTTCGGCGAGCCGGACGTCGAGCGCCTGTGGGAGGCCGTCGGCCGGGCCGTCCGTCTCGACGAACCCGACCCGATCGCGGCGTGGCGCGAGCATCTTGCGCGGCTGCAGCAGCGCGCGGAGGCACTGAACGAGCGGCGCTTCGACCACCTGCGCTACCGAGGCCCGGGCACCGACCTGACGATCGGTCTTCATCCCGACTCCGAGTGGCAGGCGGCGCTCGACGAGTCGCGCGGCATCAAGCACGTCGCCAACATGCCGACCGAAGAGGTCTTCACGACCCCCGACGCGCGACGCGTCGACGGCACGGTGCGCTCGACGCTGCCGCTGCAGATCCAGGGCAACATCATCCGCGGCCTCGAGGTTCGATTCGAGGACGGCCGGGTCAAGGAGGTTCACGCGGAGTCGGGCGAAGAGGTGATGCGCACCCACGCTGCGACCGACGACGGCGCGGGTCGGCTCGGCGAGGTCGCGCTCGTCGACGGCCACTCGCGCGTCGGTCAGACGGGGCTCGTCTTCTACGACACGCTCTTCGACGAGAATGCGTCCTCGCACATCGCGCTCGGCGCCTCGATCGTGCAGGCGGTTCCCGGGGCATCCGAGCAGACCGCCGACGAGCGCCACGCGCGCGGCGTCAACCACTCGTCGATCCACACGGACTTCATGATCGGCTCGGACGAGCTCGAGATCGACGGCATGACCTCGGGCGGCGACAGCCGTGCCGATCATCCGCAACGGCGACTGGCTGCTCTAGCCAACCGACGGCGGCGCACGGCGTGCGCTGTCGCCGTCGCCGCGGACGGATCGGGCCTTGTCGGCTCGAGCCACGGCTGGTGCCAGGCACCGTTGCGGAGGCGTGACAAGTTGTCCACAGAGCGCGGGTGTCCACGCTCGCGAAACGGCATCAATCCACGCGAATCGGCGAAGGAACGCGTCGATTCCGGCCGCGTCGAACCGAGCCGCGTCCGGTGCCAGGCACCGTTACGGGAGGGTGACGATTCGCCCACAGCCGGGGTAAGCGGACGCCGGGCGCGGCGGGCGAATCAGTCGGGACGGTCGGATTCGAACCGACGGCTTCCGCCTCCCAAAGGCGGCGCTCTGCCAGGCTGAGCTACGTCCCGTTCGCCGCAGTGTACGTTCGACTTCCGTGTCCGAGGCTCCTTTCCCCGTCGAGCCGGCGCGCCGGCGGCGTCCGCGACTCGGATACGTGATGGCCGCGTCGGCGGCGGTCATCTGGGGTGTGAACGGCGCCGTCTCGAAGACGATCCTCTCGACGGGCGTCCCCTCGGAGCGGCTCGCGCAGGTGCGCTCGCTCGGCGCGGCACTCGGGCTCGTCGCGATCCTCGCCGTCACCGCTCCCGGCCGGCTGCGCCTGACCCGACGCGAAGTGCCGTACCTCGTCGCCTTCGGCGTCGCAGGTCTCGCGTTCGTGCAGTGGTTCTACTTCCTCGCGATCCATCGCCTCGACATCGGCGTCGCGCTGCTCATCGAATACCTCGCACCCCTTCTCGTCGCGATCTGGGCGCGCTTCGCCTACCACGAGCCCGTGCGTCGCCGGATCTGGACGGCGCTCGCGCTCGCACTGATCGGCCTCGCGCTGATCGTGAACCTCTTCGGCGGTGGGGCGTCGCTCTCCACCGCCGGGGTGCTGTTCGCGTTCGCGGGCGCGTTCGCCTATGCCCTGTACGTCCTCCTCGCCGAGCACGTCGTCGGCGGACGTGACCCTGTGTCGCTGCTTGCGTGGGGCTTTCTCTTCGCGTCGGTGTTCTGGGCGGTGCTCGTGCCGTGGTGGTCGTTTCCGACGCACGCCTTCACGCAGAGCACGTCGCTGCACGGGCACCTGCGCGCGGTCCACCTGCCGGTCTGGGTGCTCGCGTCCTGGATGATCGTGCTGGGGACGATCGCCCCGTTCTTCCTGCTCGTGAGCGCATTACGGCATCTGCCGGCCACCCGCGTCGGTATCGTCGCGATGCTCGAGCCGGTCGCAGGCGCACTCGTCGCCTGGGTTTGGCTCGGGGAAACGTTCGGCGGCATCCAACTGGTCGGCGCGTTTGTCGTGTTGGCCGCGATCGTCCTGGCACAGACAGCCCGCTAAACATGAGATTTACTCAGATTTTCTCGCGCGATGATCCCCCAAAAGGGGGAGGCTCGGAATTGGCTGCTCCGGGCATTTTCAGACAGTGCTCCGGACGTTCCCCGCGCTGGTTGCCGTTCTCGCGCTCGCTCTGCCCGCCGTCGCTTCGGCCGGTCTCTCGCGCAGCGAATCGTCCCTCCTGCGACAGATGAACCACGTCCGCGCCGCGCACGGCCTCCGCCCGCTCAGGTGCGACCTCCACCTGGAGCGCGCAGCTCGCGCGCACACGCACGAGATGCTGCAGACGAACATCTTCTCGCACGGGGCGTTCGGCAGCCGGATGCTCCAGTTCAACGTGGCCGGGACGACGGCCGGAGAGAACCTCGCCTGGGCCACAGGGTCACGAGGGTCTGCAGCGGCCCTCGTCGGCGCCTGGCTCGCGAGCCCGGCCCACCGGGCGAATCTCCTCGAGCCCTCGTTCACACGCGTCGGCGTCGGCGAGCTCGTCGGCCCGTTCCAGGGGCTCGCGGGCGCTCACGTCGTCACCACCGACTTCGCAGGCTGAACTACTCGCGGCCGAGAGCTGATACTCGCGATCGAGCATTGCGCGGAGCTCGGTGAGCTTCTCGCGCCGCAGATCGTCGCGCTCGCCGCGCGCCACCCGCGCCGTCAGATCACGGACGAGCGGGGCAAGCTCGACCGGATTGAACGGCTTCGTGACGTAGTCGACCCCGCCGAGATCGATGCCACGCGCGCGGTCCCGTAGCTCGGCTCGCGCAGTGAGGAAGACGATCGGGATCTGCTCGGTGCGCTCGTCGTCGAGCAGCTCCTCGGCGACGCGCCAACCGTCGAGCCCCGGCATCATCACGTCGAGCAGGATCACGTCAGGCGTCTCCGACCGCGCCGTCTCGAGGCCAGTCGGGCCGTCCGCCGCCTCGAGCACCTCCATTCCCTCTGCCTCGAGGTTCACCCGGCAAAGGAGCCGGATGGGAGCTTCATCGTCGATCACCAGAACTCTCATGCCCATAGAGCGGTTATGCCTCTACCGCCGGAAATCTCACATCATCCTCTGCGAGCGGTAGGACGAAGGCGAACCGCGCGCCCTTTCCTTCCTCCGAGTCGACCCAGATCCGTCCGCCCATCTCCTGTACCAGCCCCTGCGCGATGAAGAGCCCGAGCCCGGTGCCTCGGCCCTGCCCGTCTCCCGCCTTGTAGAACTTCGAGAAGATCCGCTCGCGCTCGGCTACCGGCACTCCGGACCCTTCGTCGAGCACCGCGACCTCGACCGCGTCGTCGAGCCTGCGTGCGCTCACGACCACCGTGCCGCCGGCCGGGGAGAACTTCACCGCGTTCGAGACGAGTTGGTCGAGCACTTGCCGCAGCTTGTCAGGATCTGCGTGCGCGGCGAGCGCGGGGTCGACCTCGGCCACGAGCCGGTGGGCGCCCGCATCCTCGACGGTGGCCAGCGCCGTGTCGACAACTCGGCCGACGTCGGTCGCTTCGAGTGCGACGTTCAGGTCGCCGGTATCGAGCCGGGCGACGTTCAGCAGCGCGTCGACGATCGCCGTGAGCCGCTCTGACTCTCGCGCGATGAACTCGAGGAACGTTCGCCGCTCGGTGTCGCCGAAGGCGACGTCCTCGCGCAGCAGCGTCTGTGCGAAGCCGTAGATCGAAGTGAGCGGGGTGCGCAGCTCGACGGAGACCGTCGAGACGAAATCCGACTTCATCTGCTCGACGACGTGCTCCGAGGAGATGTCCCGAAACGCGAAGATGCGACCGGCGATCGCACCCGTCGGGTCGCGCATGACCGCCTCCGACAGCGACAGCCAGACATCGACACCGGCGCGCGGGATCGCGATCGAGCGGTTCGTTCCCCCGCCGTCGGACTCGAGGTTCCGCTGCAGCACCTGCGCCGTGGTGCGGCCGATCGCTTCGGCGGCCGGAACACCGGTGATTTCCTCTGCAGCGCGGTTCCACAGCACGACGTGTCCGTCACGATCGACGGCAACGATCCCGTCGGCGACGTTCGCAAGGATCGCGCCGCTCTGCTCGCGCTCGACCGCGACTCGCTGGTAGAGCTCCGCGTTCGAAAGCGCGACGGATGCGCTCGCGGCGAGTGCGACCAGCGCCTGCACCTCCTCCTCGCGCCAGGTTCGCGGCTCGACCGAGTAGACCGAGAGCACGCCGTGCAGCACTCCGTCCAGCGACAGTCAGCGGGACGCCGACGTACGCACGGTGCCCGGCGGCGAGCAGCGCGTCCGACTCGACCAGGCTCTCGTCGGACGCTGTGTCTTCGTACACGACCGGCACGCGAGACTGAACGACGTCCGCGGCGACCCAGCCTGTCGACGGCGAGCGCGCGCCGAGTGCCTCCTCGCCGTGCTGACCGGCGGTCGCGGTGACGACGAGCTCGTCCCCGTCGAGCGCGGCGAGTGCCGCTGCGTCGGCGCCGAGGAGCTCGAGCGCCTCCTGGACGACGGCCTCGAGCACGGCAACCGGATCAAGCTCGGTCGAGAGGAGGCTCCCGGTCCGCGCCAGCTGCTGCGAGAGCGCTCGCGCCGCTCGCTCCGCCTCGAACAGACGGCTGCGGTCGAGCGCTCCGCGCGCAGCGCCCGCGACCTGTTGCGCAAGCTCGAGATCCTCGCGCGTGAACTCCCGCGGTTCGCCGAAGAGGACGAGCACGAGCGCAGATCCCTCGCCCGGCACGGGGATCGCAAGGAGGGACGTGAACGGGCTGTCCCGCCAGGTGTCGTCGAATCGCTCGTCGCCGGCCAGCGAGGTGGCCGCAAGCATCTGACCGTCCTCAGCCGCCTCCAGCAACGCTCGGGGCATCTCGAGCTCCCGGACCGACTCTGGGAGCGCGTGGCCTCCGACGAGGACGAGATCGCCCCTGGACTTCACGAGCATCGCAGCGAAGTCGCCGCCGAGTGCCTCGGCTGCGGCGAGCGCCGCGGTGTCGTAGGTCTCGACGAGCGACAACGGCTCGCCCAGCAAGGTCGCGATCCGGTAGAAGCCGCGCTGCACTCGAGCCTGACGTGCGGAGTCCGCAAAGCTCTCGGCATTGCGAAGTGCAAGCGAGGCGAGCGAGGCGAAGGCCTCCAGCATCTCGACGTCCGATTCCGAGAAGAGCCGCGTAGCGTCACGCGCGCCGATGCCGAGGACACCTCGGGTCTCCCCGGCCCAGACCATCGGCGCGACCAGGGCACGCGTGAAATCGGCGTACGCGGGGTGCGGCACGGGCTTCGCGCTGGTGGACTCCTCCGACGCCGCGGGCCGCGCCTCACGCAGTGCGACGCCGGCCAGTCCTTGATCAGGTACGAACTCGAACCCGACGAGGTCCTGCGTGAAGCCGTGGAGCGCGGCGCAGCGCAGCACGCCGCGCTCGCGATCCAGCAGGTAACAGTCGGCAGCGTCCGCCCCGAGCAGCTTCGTCACCTCCTCCACGAGGAGCTTCAACACGCTCTCGAGGTCGAGCTCGCTCGTCACGACCTGCGCCGCGTGCAGCAATGCCGCCTGCTGCTCGAGCCGCCGCCGGTTCTCCGCCAGCAGCCACGCTGTCTGAAGCGAGGCGCCGAGCTCGTCCGCCACGGTGGTGACAAGTGACTGCTCACCGTCGTCGAGGGGCGTCGCACGCCCGACGATCAGCGCCCCGATGTGGTCGCCGTGCGCGAGGATCGGTGCCCCGCCCTCCGGGGCGACGCCGAGCACGATCTCCGCCCGGTCGAGGTGCAACGCCGTCGTGAGCTCGGTGCGGGCGACGGCCATCACACCCTCGGGCTCGAGCTCGCCGCGAATGCGCCGCGTGATCACGGAGACCAGCTGCTCGCGACCGAGGGCGTCCGACAGAGCCGACGACGAGCGCAGTCGCTCGAAGGCGAGCGCGGCCTCGGCCGTCACCGCCCGCAGGAGCGCGAGGTCATCCGAGGAGAACGCTCGCTTGGCCACGGTCGCTGCGACGGCGAGCACGCCGATCACCCGCTCCTCGGCGATCATCGGGATCCAGGCGCCGCTTTCGGCGCCGACGAGCGCGACCAGCCGTGGGCTGACGAGCGGCGAGCTCGCGACGTCGTAGACGGTGACGGGGGCGGCGTCGAAAACCGCGCTCGCGATGCCGGACGTCTCGTCACGCAGGTCGACTCGCAACTCGCTCCACCAGGTCGCCTCGTGCCCGTCGAGCTCGGCGTACACCCCGTTGCCGATGCGCCCATCGTCGGAGACGAGGACGGCGCCCGCAAACTCCACACCGAGCAACTCGGTCACCTGGCGCACGAGCGGTTGGGCGATCGCCTCGGGCGTCGATGCCCGCATGAGCGCCCCTGAGATGTCCGCCACGACTGCAAGCTCGCGGTCGCGCGCCGAGACCAGATCCTCCGCTGCGCGGCTGCGCTCGATGCCGCCGATCAGGAACCTGCGATCGCTCCAGCTGCCAAGGAGCAGGAGTGCAGGGACGAGTGCGAGCAGGGCGGCCAGGAGCGAGATCCAGAGATGACCGTCGAACGGCTTTCGCTCATGGACGACGAGCACTCCGAAGATCCCCGACGCGACGGCGATGCTCGGGAACACCAGAGCCACAGCCCGGTCGAGTGGATGCGCCCGATGCCGCCCGCGCCACAACGTGTGCAGCAGCGCTCCGCCCACGGCGGCGTACGCCGCCGCCACGATGAGGAACGGCACGGCATTCAGGACGATCGCGCGGGTGGCTTCGGACACAGGCCCGCAGATGGTACGCCGCCACTTCCCGGTCGCACCGGTCAAGGAGGGCCGCTTACAAAGATGGGCCGCTCGGCCTATTCCCCCACGCGAGTGCCGGCGCTAGCTTCCTAGTACTGGGCGATGCACATCGCGGTGCGCCCATCAACCGGCCATGTGCCGCGATGTAGCGATCACGTGAGGCCCGCTGCCGACGACCCCCCGACGCAGCGGGCCTCAACGTGTCAATGGGGTCTGAGGCCGTTCGAGAGGCCGTCGGCAGCAGGCGGCTACGATGGCCGCGATGGTCAAGAAGGTCCTGCTTGCATCGCCTCGCGGCTACTGCGCCGGGGTCGAGCGTGCCGTCGAGACGGTCGAAAAGGCGCTCGAGCTCTATGGGCCTCCGGTGTACGTCCGGAAGCAGATCGTCCACAACCTGCACGTCGTGCGCGATCTCGAGGCCCGCGGAGCGATCTTCGTCGACGAGGAGACCGAGGTCCCCGAAGGCAAGACGGTCGTCTTCTCGGCACATGGCGTTGCACCCTCCGTCCACGCGAACGCCGAGGCGCGGCGGCTGAACACGATCGACGCGACCTGCCCGCTCGTGACGAAGGTGCACGTCCAGGCGCGCCGATACGCAGCCGACGGGTACACCGTCGTGCTGATCGGGCACGCCGGCCACGAGGAGGTCGTCGGGACGATGGGCGAGGCTCCCGACGCGATGGTGCTCGTCGAGTCGGTCGCCGATGTCGATGCACTCGAGTTCCCCGCCGAGCAGAAGCTTGCGTACGTCACGCAGACGACGCTCTCGGTCGACGAGACCTCCGAGGTGATCAGCGCTCTGCGCCGGCGCTTCCCGTCGATCTACGCGCCGAAGAAGGAAGACATCTGTTACGCGACCTCCAATCGCCAGTGGGCGGTCAAGGAGATGCTCGGCGAGATCGAGCTTCTCCTCGTGATCGGGTCACGCAACTCGTCGAACTCGAACCGCCTCGTCGAGACCGCGCGCGCCGGCGGTGTTGCTGCCTACTTGATCGACGACGAGACCGAGATCGACGAGCGGTGGACGGAAGGGGTCGAGGTCGTCGGCGTCACCTCAGGCGCTTCGGCGCCGGAGAAGCTCGTCGAGCGCGTCTGCGACTGGTTCCGGTCGCGCGGCGTCACCGAGATCGAGCCCTATCGGCTGGTCGACGAGGATGTCGAGTTCCGGCTGCCGGTCGAGCTGCGCCGCGAGCTCGCGCTCGCCGACGCCCAGCCGTAGCCAGCCTCAACTCAGGTCCGGTGTTAAACCTGGGTTGCCGAGTTTCTCGGAGGGCGCGGTGGTTCGAAACTCCCCAACCTGGTTCGAAAAGCGGAACCAGGTTGGGAAACGTCAGGCCTTCTCGAGACGAAGCTCGCCGAGCGCGAGCTCGGAGGCGAGCGTCTCCGCCCTGATCCGCTCCTCGAAGCGCTGGATGAGCTCGGCATCGGGGAGCCAGAGCTTGATGCGATCGGTGACCTCGAGGCCCGAGTCCTTCCGCAGGACGTTCACCTCGTGGATGCGGTCGTACAGTCTTCCTTCGAGCCGTAGCTCGTCGTCGAGTGCGTTGTCGAGCGCGACCGTGACACCCTCGTCGCTCGCGACCGTCCAGCCGTCAAGGCCGACGCGCTCCACCAGCACCTCGTCCGGCCCGAGCACATGGCCGTCGACCTGGAAGCGCCCGTCGCCGAGATCCTCGAACTCCCCGCGCGCGAGCCGCTCGCGCACGTCGCGCAGCGCCGCTCCGAGCTTCGGCCCGAGCGCGGGCAGATTCGGCTTCACGCGCAACTCCGACGCCTCGACCTCGCCGAACTGCACGTCCTTCACGCGCAGCTCGTCGGCGATCTCGTCGACGTGGCCCGCCGCTCGGCCTGACGCTCCGGCGACAACGAGGCGTCGCAGCGGTTGGCGCAGCTTCAGGCCCGAGGCCGATCGCGCCTGGCGGCCGAGCTCGACGACCTGGCGTACCTCGGCGATCTCGGCAAGCAGCTCGCGGTCGGGCTCGACCAGCTCCGGCCACGGAGCGAGATGCACCGACGCAGGGCCGTCGGGAACGAGGTTCCGCCAGAGATGCTCGGTGAGGAACGGCATCACCGGGGCGACCACGCGCAGCGACTGCACGAGCGCGAACCAGAGCGTCCCGAACGCTGCCTCGTCGAACGAGTAGAAGCGGCGACGCGAGCGGCGGATGTACCAGTTCGAAACGTCGTCCACGAACGCGTCGAACGCGCGGATGACGTCGACTGTCAGCGTCGCCTCGTACGCGTCGGTCGCCTCGACGACCAGCAGCTTCGTGCGTTCGACCAGCCAACGGTCGAGTGCGCGCAGTTCCCCGTCGGGCTCGAGCCGCGACCACTCCGGTGTGAAGCCTTCGATGTTCCCGTAGTCGACCAGGAACTTGACCGAGTTCCAGAAGGTCAGCAGCTTGCGCTTGATCTCATGGCCCGGCCCGTAGCCGAAGAGCAGATTGCGATCAGGAGGCTGGGCGCAGTACTGCCAGCGCATCACATCGGCGCCCATCTGGGCGAACGCGTCCTCGGCCTGGATCATGTTTCCCCACGAGCCGTGCATCTCTCGGCCCGCCTCGTCGAGCATCTTCTCGTAGCCGAGCACGCGGTTGTACGGCGAGCGCCCGATCAGCACGACCGACATGAAGAACTGCGAGTAGAACCACAGGCGGATCTGCTCACGCATCTCGGTCACCCAGTCGGCCGGGAACCACTTCTCCCAGTAGGCGTGGTCCGGCAGGTCGGCCGTTGTCAGCCCGCGTGCCGCCCCGGTGCCGTTGCCCGCGTCGACCCACTCGGGGCTCTCCCAGCCGAGCGTCGAGAACGGAACGATTCCCGCGTCGAGCCAGACGTCCCCCACTTCCAGGATGCGTGACACGACCTCGCTGCAGGACTCGCAGCGAATCGGCACGCGGTCGACCCACGGGCGGCGCAACTCCTCGAGCTGTTCCATCCCCTCGATCGCGCGTTCGGCGAGCTCGGCCTTCGAGCCGACGACGTTCAGGTGCCCGCACGGGCACGGATAGAACGGCAGCGGCAGGCCGTAGTAGCGGCGGCGCGAGATGTTCCAATCGCCCATGTTGCGCAGCCAGTCGTCCATGCGCTTGCCCATGTATTCCGGCACCCACTGCACCTTCGCGTTCTCTTCGAGCAGCTTCGGCCTGATCTCGTCGACCGCGATGAACCAGTCGTCGGACAGGCGGAAGATCAACGGCGTGTCGCAGCGCCAGCAGTGCGGATAGGCGTGGGTGTAGAGACCCGCTTCGACGAGGATTCCCTTCTCGCCGAGCACGCCGATGATCTGGTCGGCGGCGTCGGTCGTCGAGAGCCCGTGGAGCCAGCCGTACTCGTCGTAGAAGCGGCCCGACTCGTCGACCGGCGTGAGTACCGGCAGGTCGTGAATCTTCGACAGCTCGAAGTCCTCACCGCCGGCGCCCGGTGCGATGTGCACGACGCCGGTGCCTTGATCCATCGTCACCTCCTCCCAGGGGATGATGCGATGCTCGACCTGGGAGCCGGGGCCGAGGTCGTCGAACGGGCCGCGGTAGCGCAAGCCGACCAGTTCGGAGCCCGTCACGCGTTCGACGTAGGTGTCGTCAGGGAAGCGCTGCACGGCGACCCATTCGCCGTTCTCGCGCCGGCCGTACTCCTCGTCGGGATGCACGGCGGCCGCCACGTTGGCCGGCAACGTCCAGGGGGTCGTCGTCCAGATGACGACGGACTGACCCGGCCGGTCGAGGAGAGGGAACCGCACGGAGAGCGAGGGATCGGCTCGGTCCTGGTACACGCCCGACTGGGTGAGCTCATGCTGCGAGAGCGACGTGCCGCAGCGCGGGCACCACTCGGTCGAGCGATGGCCCAGATAGAGCCAGCCGCGCTCGTTGACGATCTTCAGGAACTTCCAGATGTACTCGATGTTCGTGTCGCTGAACGTGAAATAGCTCGCGTCCCAGTCCATCCATTGGCCGAGCCGCTTGGAGCCGCGCGTCAGGTCGGCCGAAGACCGAACGACGACCTCGCGACAGCGCCGTGCGAACTCCTCGAGGCCGAACTCCTCGATCTCGCGCTTCGAGTTCAGGCCGAGCTCGCGCTCGACGCCGACTTCGATCCAGAGCCCCTGGCAGTCGAAGCCGTTCTGGTACCGCTGGTCGAAGCCACGCAGGGCCTTGTAGCGCTGAAAGACATCCTTCAGGGTTCGGCCCCAGGCCGTATGGACCGCCAGCGACTTGTTGGCGGTCACCGGCCCGTCGATGAACGACCAGTGCGGCCCGTCGCGGTTGCGGTCGCGAAGCTGCTCGAATGTCCCCTCGCGTTCCCAGAGCTCGAGAATCTCCAGTTCCAGGCTGGGATGATCGGGCTTGTCCGGCAGAGGCGAGAACATGCTTCGATCGTAGCGAGGTGGGAAGAAACGTCTCGCGATCGTCGTTGATCACTCCGTACGTTCAAGACGAAAGGGAACACGTGGCAACCATTGCAACCAGCGAGACATTCGACACCGAAGTCATCAAGAGTGACGGCAAGGTCATCGTGGACTTCTGGGCCGAGTGGTGCGGGCCGTGTCATGCCGTCTCACCGGTACTCGACCGGATCGCAGACGAGCATCAGGTGAAGCTCGTCAAGGTGAACATCGACGAGCATCAGGATCTGGCGCAGCGTTACGGCGTCGCGTCGATTCCGTTCATGCTGTTGTTCGAGAACGGCGAGCCGCAGGCGTCCGCGATCGGCGCGATGCCGAAGGGCTCGCTCGAGAAGGCCCTCGGCCTCTCAGGCATTGGAGTAAGCCCTCAGAGGCGTACCAATCCGCAGGCTTGACCGGGCGGAGGGCTATTCGCCCTCTGCCTCAGTCTCTTTCACCATTCGCCGCCTGCGAGGAACGAGAAGCTAGTCGTCTTCGAGGAACGACAGGAAGGCGAGGTGCTTGGCGAGGTAATCCTCGATCGCCCGCACGCCGCTCTCTGCCCATGCCTCGAGCCAGTTCTCGCAAAGGTCTTCCTCGATGCGATGGAGGATGCCGCAATCGTCCATAGGGCCAATGATCGGCCTGCGGTCGGACGACTGCATGAGCCGATCGGCCCATCTTTGGGAATCGGGAAGGCCCACGAGGGCGCAGGCATAGTGCGACTTCGTGCCGGCCCTCCTCTTCATCAACCCCGGTTCCGGTGCCGGAGGCACCGACGAGCTCGTCGTCGCGGCGCGGGAGCACAGCATCGCGACACACGTCTTCGCCGAGGACGACGACCTCGCGGAACTCGCCGAGGCTGCCGACGCCGAGGCGCTCGGGGTCGCGGGAGGTGACGGATCGCTGGCGGTCGTCGCCGGCGTGGCGATCGAGCGCAACCTGCCGTTTCGCCTGTGTCCCGTTCGGGACACGCAACCATTTCGCGCGCGACCTCGGCCTCGATCGCAACGACCCCGTCGCAGCGCTCGCAGCGCTCGTCGACGGCGAGGAGCTCCGCATCGATGTCGGGCTGGGCGAACGACCGCCTCTTCCTGAACAACGTCTCGCTCGGCGTCTACGCCCAGCTGGTGCATCGGCGCGAGCACCATCGCCGCCGAAGCAACACGTTCGCGCGTCTGCGGGCGCTCGCGATCGTAGCGTCGCAGCGTCAGCCCGTCGACATCACCGTCGACGGCGAGCCGATCGAGGCGCGCGTCGTGCTCGTCTCGAACAACGCCTACACGCTCGACGTGCTGTCGATCGGGGAGCGCGAACGGCTCGATGACGGACGCCTGCACCTCTACGCGCCGCAAGGCCTCGTGCGCAGCGGCTGGGAGGAGCGTGACGGCGAGCGGTTCACGATCGACGCCCGCCTCGGCCGGCTGCGCGCCGCTGTCGACGGCGAGCCTGAAGAGCTCGACACGCCCATCGACTTCAGGGTCGAACCGAGGGCGCTACGCGTGCTGGTGCCGCGCGGCCCACGCGCGTAGAACGAGCTCCTGCCCGGGGAACGCCATCTCCGCGGGCAGGTCGTCGTGGGGGAACCAACGCAGCTCGTCGACGTCGTCCGCCGCGACCGGCTCGCCGGCGCCGCGGACGATCCAGGTGACCGAGAAGACATGCCGGCCGGCGTACGGCTCGATGTCGATGCGCATCAGCTCGACGGCCTCCACCTCCAGTCCCGTCTCCTCGAGGAACTCCCGGCGCAGGCCGTCGACGGCCGCCTCGGTCTCGTGCAGGAACCCACCCGGTAGGTCCCAGTGGCCGCGTCGCGGCTCGTTCTTCCGCCGTGCGAGCAGCACGCGGCCGTCGCGCTCGAGGATCCCCTGGACGCCGGGGATCGAGTTCGCGTAGAAGTGCTCCCGGCATCGTTCGCAGACGCGCCCTTCGTCGGCTGAGATGAGGTTTCCGCCGCAGCGGGGACAGAAGCGCCAGCTTTCGAGGAAACTCACGCGAACAACTCTAGGAGACCGCCGCATGGCAACCCACCGGCAACCCACAGCCGAGGACAACTGATCGAACGGGTCGTCCTCATCCACTCCGCGCTCGGCGACTCACGCCTCTGGAAGCGCCAGGTGCCCGCGCTCGCAGAGCGCTTCGATGTCGTCGCCCCCGACCTCCCCGGCTGGGGCGACTCCGCGTTGCCCGAGGAGCCGTTCTCGTTCGTCGAGGTCGTCGCAGGCCTCCTGCCGGGCAACCTCGTCGGCAATTCCTTCGGCGGCATGGTCGCGCTCCGCACCGCACTTGCGCACCAGGAGCTTGTGCGGCGGCTCGTCCTCGTCGGGGCGGGCATGCCCGACTGGACGTGGACAGAGGAGATGCGCGCGTATTTCGACAGCGAGGCGGCGGCAATCGACGCCGGCGACCTCGACGGAGCAACCGCCGTCAACCTCGACTTCTGGGTCGCCCCGGAGCATCACGACGAGGTGCGGCCGCAACAGCGACGCGCCCTCGAGCTCCAGACGGCGCATGAGGAGCCGGAGATGATCTGGCCGGTACTGGCACCGCTCTCGTCCCTGCACGTGCCGACGCTCGTGGTCGTAGGCGAGAACGACAAGGCCGACTTCCGCGCGATCGCGCAGCACCTGGCGGAGGAGATCCCCGATGCCGATCTCGCGATCGTCCCCGGCGCGGGCCACCTCGTCGGCGTCGACCAGCCGGAGGAGCTGAACGCGCTGCTGCTCGAGTTCCTGTCCGAATAGGACATGGCTTGGGGACAGTCCCCGGGACATGTCCGAAAGGGGCGGCTAGGCCGCTGCTTCGGACAGCAGAACAGCGTCGGACAGGCGCGGCCAGGCGTCGGCCGCCCAGTCGCCGAAGGCGAGATCGGTCAGGCCGCCGAGCGCGACGCCTGCGACCGGGTCGACCCAGAGGAAGGTGCCGCTGCGACCGAAGTGGCCGAAGGTCCCGGGCGAGTTGCGCGCGCCGGTCCAGTGCGGCGACTTGCCGTTCCGGAGCTCGAGGCCGAGCCCCCAGTCATTCGGCTCCTGACGGCCGAAGCCCGGCAGGACGCCGACGAGGCCGGGAAACTGGACGGACACCGCCTCGGCCAGCGTCTCCGGCGCGAGCCGCAGTGGGTCGCGAAGCTCCTTCGCCAGTTCGAGCAGGTCGCCGACCGTCCCCGACGCACCGGACCCGGCCGAGCCCTCGAGCGTGATGCCGGTCGAGGCCCACGTCGCACCGAAGTAGTCGGCGAACGGCATCTCGGCTCGCTCCTCGACGAGCGCCGCCGCCAGCTCGAAGCCGTAGTTCGAATAGACGCGCCGCTGCCCCGGCCGAGCGATCGGAGCGCCCCGCTCGAAGGGGAGCCCGGATGCATGCGCGAGCAGGTGCCTGAGCGTCGAGCCCGGCGGCCCCGCCGGCTCGTCGAGATCGACCAGCCCCTCCTCCGCGGCCACAAGGACGGCCACTGCGGTCGCGAGCTTCGTCACCGATGCCCAGGGGAAGCGACGGTCGGTGTCGCCGTACGTCGCCTCGGCTGCGCCGGTCACGCCGGCGACGGCATGATCGCTCGGCCATCCGTCGATCTGACGCAACGCCTCCACGAAAGGCGACACTAACGCCATGGACAGACAACTGATCTCGTCGGGAGCTGCGTTCGAGGAGCGGGTCGGTTACTCGCGCGCCGTGCGGGTCGGAGACCATGTGTGGGTGTCCGGCACGGCGCCGATCATGCCGGGCGACGCCGATCCGCCCCAAGGCGCCTACGAGCAAGCGCTCGTCTGCCTCGCGACGATCGAGCGCGCGCTCGCGGAGGCCGGCTCCTCGCTCGACCAGGTCGTGCGCACGCGCATCTTCGTCGCCGACGCGTCGTTCATCGACGAGGTCGGACGCGCGCACGCCGAGGCGTTCTCGAGGGCACGGCCCGCGACGACCGGGCTCGTCGTGCAACTCCTCGATCCACGCTGGCTGGTCGAGATCGAGGCCGAAGCGGTGATACTTCCGTCGTGAAGCAGATCTTCCCGCCGTCGATCACGGGCAAAGGCGCCATGGGGGCGGGCGGAGCGGAAGCGAGCGTGCTCGACCACTCGTTCGGCAAGAGCGCGCCCGTACACGCTCGGCGTCGAGGAGGAGTACATGCTGCTCGACCCCGAGACGTGGGATCTGGTGCAGCACATCGACTCGGTCCTCGCCGCGGTCCGGCACGGCGAGCACGAGGAGCGCATTCACGCAGAACTGATGCAGTCGGTGCTCGAGGTGACGACGCCGGTCTGTCGGACCGCGGGGGACGTGCTGCATGCCCTCGCGCAGTTGCGCGGCTACGTCGGTGAGATTGCGCGGTCCGAGGGCTGTCGGTACGGATCGGCGGGGACGCATCCGTTCAGCCTCTTCGAACGGCAGCGGATCACGGCCCGTGACCGTTACCGGCAACTCGTGGACCAGCTGCAGTACATCGCCCGCCGCGAGCTGATCTTCGGCATGCACATGCATGTCGCGATCGACGACCCCGAGAAGGCGATCCAGGTGGTGAACGGGCTGCTCGTCCATCTACCTCAGATGCTCGCATCTGAGCGCGTCGTCGCCGTTCTGGCGCGGTGAGCCGACCGGCCTCTCGTCGAGCCGCCAGATGGTCTTCGCTGCGTTTCCCCGATCGGGGCCGCCACCACGCTTCAAGGACTACGCCGACTTCGCAGAGGTCGTCGGCCAGCTCGAGCGCACCGGCTGCATCGCGGACTACACCCACATCTGGTGGGACATCCGGCCGCACCCTCGCCTCGGCACGATCGAGATGCGCGTCTGCGACGCGGTCACGCGTCTCGAGGATGTCGTCGCGATCACGGCCTTCTTCCAGGCAATCGTGAAGATGTATTGCGAGCAGTACGAAACCGGCAAGGAGATCCCGAGCTGGCACCGCATGCTGACGACGGAGAACAAGTGGCTCGCCGCCCGCTACGGGCTCGAAGCGCCGATCATGGATCTCGCGACCGGTCGCCGTAACCGCGTCCCGGTCGCCCAGCTGATTCGCCGTACCTTGCGCGATGTCGAGCCGCACGCGCGCGAGCTCGGCTCGGAGCGCGAGCTCGAAGGCGTGCGCGAGATTCTCGCGCGCGGCAACGGCGCCGACCGCCAGCTGCGCGTCTGGAACGCGAACCGCGACATCGTCGAGGTCGTGCGCGAGATCTCGGCTGCGACCGAGGAGGGCGCTCTCAGGCCCTCCGTCGCGGCGCAGGCCGCCGGCTGAGGCGCGTACGGCCGCACAGCCTGCGCGCTATCCGGCCGGCAACGCGACGACGCGATCCCCGTTCAGCACGGCCCAGAGCGTCGAGCCGTCCGGGGAGAACCCGAGCGCGATCTCCGTGTGCGGCTTCGCCTTCGTGACGGTGCGGTGCGCGGTCGAGACGAACCAGAGCTCGTTGCCGACAGCGACCGCCAGGCTCGACCCGTCGGGCGACAGTGCCGAGACGGAAGCAGTCGGTGCTTCGGAGAACGAGCCGCGGCTGAAGCGGAAGGCGAGCTTCACCTTCGCCTGGCGCACATCGATGGCCACCACGCGGCCGTAGCCGGGACTCGCAGCCCAGAGCGTGCGACCGTCGTGTGAGAGCTCCATCGCATAGCTCGTCGCGGCATTGAAGTTCCCCGTCCCGGGAAGGTCGACGCAGCGTGCCGTCGCCGTGCGCAGGTCGAGCTCGTGCACCATCGTGGCGCCGTTCGAGCCGACGTACAACGTGAACAGATATCGCCCGTCGGCCGACGCGACCCGCGCCCACGGCATCCCCCAGATCGTCGACGACTCGTGCGGGTCCTTCAGCGGACGCGCCGCGAGCGTCTTCGTCGCGAGGTCGTAGCGCCGCACCTCGTACCCGTTGCGGAGGTAGCGCAGGAGATAGAGATTGCTGCTCTGCGAGTGCGTCGAACCCCCAGTTCACGGTCGGGAGCTCGAGCATCCTCTGCCCTGCGGGTGAGACGACGATCAGCGTCGTCCGATGGTTGAACGTGAATTGCAGGACGGCGCGGCGACCGTCCTGCGACGTGCCGACCAGGGAGGGCATCGTCCCGGCGTTGAAGGTGGTCGACGCGGTCTGCTTGCCGGTGAGCGCGTCGTACCAGGTGAGCGCGTAGTGATCCTGGTGGACGAGCGTCGACCCGGTCAGCACCCCTGCCGGCAGCGTCCACTTCACTGCCCCGGTGCGGAGGTCGACGACGGTGACGCCACCTGTCGCGCCGTTCGGGCGCGCTGCGAGGAGGCCGTGGCCGAGCGGGGCGCCGCTCGGCGCGCAGTCGAGCGGACGGCAGCCCGCTGCGGGAGCCGCGGCGGGCACGAGCGCAGCGGCGGCGAGCACGAGGACGAGCGCGAGTCTCTTCATGGTGACAATACGCACCAGGGACCCAATCAGGTCCCGGGCACGTATGGACCTCGTGAGCACCTTCCGTCGTAAAGTCGACGGGTGGCGGAGCGCGCCTGGATCAGGGGAGCCCAGCGCGGGTCGGTCGCCGACCTCGAGCGGCTCTTTCGCGAGCACTGGCCGCGCGCCTACCGCGCCGCCCGGCTCGTCACGGGCGATGCTGCGGCTGCGGAGGACATCGCCCAGGAGGCGTTCCTGGCTGCTGTCCGCAACCTCGATCGCTTCGACCGCCGCCGTCCGTTCGCCCCGTGGCTGCATCGCATCGTCGTCAACCGGGCGATCGACTGGACGCGCGCTCGCAGGCTCCGGGCGGAGGTCGAGCTCGGAGACTGGTTGCCCGCTGCCCCTCCACCGGAGCCCGAGGGCGGCGCACTTGCCCGTATCGCGGAGCTGGAGCCCGAGCAGCGCGCAGTGGTCGTCCTGCGGTACGTCCTCGAGTACACGCCCGGGGAGATCGCAGAGCTGCTCGGCCTGCCGCGCGGCACCGTCAACTCACGCCTTCGACGTGGCCTCGACAAGATGAAGGAGGACGCGGAGTGAGGGATGCCGAGGACCGCACCTGGGAGGTCGTGAGACGGGCGTATGCAGAGCGGTCGCCGTTCGAATCCACGCGTCGTCCCAGCCGGCGACTCGTTCTCGCATTCGTCGTCGCAGTTGGCGTGATCGTGGCAGCCGTACTCTCACCGCCCGGGCGCGCCGTCTTCCACCGCGTGCGCGAGGCCGTCGGCATTCAGCACGCGTCGCCCGGCCTGTTCTCGCTGCCCGCTCACGGGCGTCTGCTTGTCGTCGCCGGCGATCACGGCGGAGTCTGGCTCGTGTACGACGACGGGTTGAAGCGACGACTCGGTTCGTACACCGATGCAGAGTGGTCGCCGCATGGCCGATTCCTCGTCGCCACCAAGACGAACGCGCTCGTCGCTCTCGATGCACAGGGCAACGTGCGATGGTCGCTCACCCGCCGGCACCCGCGCCTGCCACGGTGGGAAGGCACGCTCACCGACACGCGGATCGCGTACCTCGCCGACAGCGGCTTGCGGGTCGTCGCGGGTGACGGCACCGGTGACAAGCTGCTCGACCGCTCTGCGAACACGGTGACTCCGGCGTGGGACCCGGCCAGGCTGCACACGCTGGCCTATCTCTCCGGCAGTACCGTGGTCCTGCGGTCGACCGACACGGGTCACGTCGAGTGGCGCACGCCCGCCGGCCTGCGTACGTCCGACCTCGAATGGTCGAGCGACGGGCGCTACCTCGCTGTCGTCTCACCGAAGCGCATCGTTGTGCTCGACTCGGCGGGCAAGGTTCGTCGCACCATTTCGATGCTCGGCACCGATTTTGTGACAGCGGCGTTTGCGCCCGGCTCGCACCGCCTTGCCGTCGGGATCCGCCTCGCGTCGCGCAGCGAGGTGCGGGTCGTCGACATCGACCGGCCCGGGCACGCGAGGCTCCTCTTCGCCGGGCCGGGTGTCTTCGGCGATCTCGCGTGGTCACCGGATGCGAAGTGGCTGCTCGTCGCCTGGCCGACGGCCGACCAGTGGCTCTTCTTGCAAGGCGAACGTGTGCACGCGGTCGCGAACATCCAGGCGCAGTTTCCTCCTGCCGACCGTCGTGCTCCTGCCCTGCGGCTCGCAGGCCGTTGGTGCTGCGGCTAAAGTCGCCCCCATGTTGTCGGTCGGCGACCGCGTCCCCGACGCGACCATCTTCCTGGGACCGAGCGAGCCGATGCTGGTGCGCGAACTGGTGGAGGACGGGCCGAAGCTGCTCTTCTTCTACCTCTTCGACTGGTCCTCGACCTGAACGAGCGAGATGGAGCTCCTGCGTGACAGGAGAGCAGACTTCGACGCGGCGGGCGTGCAGCCGATCGGCATCTCACGCGACTCGCCGTGGACTCACATCGCCTGGACGCAAGCGCTCGATCTCAATTTCGGCCTGCTCTCCGACTGGAATGCCGAGGCGGTGCACGCTTTCGGAATCGCGCACGAGTTTCGCGGCCTGAAGGACGTCGCCGAACGAAGCGCGTTCCTGCTCGACTCGAGCGGCTCGGTGCGCGGCGCCTGGCACTACGGGGCGAGCGAGGTCCCGGACCTCGACGAGTTGCTCGACGCGTGCCGCGCCTTACGGGATAACGAGTCTTGAGGGACAACGAGTTGAACTCGTCCGGCCACTCTGCGTAGAGTCGCCGCTATGAACACAACTGCAACTCCCGTTGCGCCGGCCGAATCTCGGAGCTCCGGCGCTCTCACACTCGCACTGCTCGCCGTCGTTGTCGTCGTCGCGCTGATCTTTGCGTACTCGTCGTCGGCGCTCGTGCTCAACCACTGGTACGCCTTGTTCAAGTACGTCCATGTGCTCTTCGCCGTCGTGTGGATCGGCGGCGGCGCGCTGCTGACGATCCTTGCGCTCGCAGCCGAGCGCAAGGAAGATCCGATGGAGCTCGTGACCGTCGCACGCCAGGCGGCGTTCGTCGGTGAGAAGGTGTTTGCGCCCGCCGGGCTCGTCGTCTTCCTGATGGGAGTCGCGATGATGCTGAACACCGACTGGGGCTGGGGGAGGTTCTGGATCGTTGCCGGGCTCATCGGCTACGCAGTCACCTTCGTGACCGGCGTCGCCGTCCTCTCGCCGCTCGCGAAGAAGATCGAGGTGTCCGCGGAGCAGAACGGCCCGACCGCACCCGTGACGATGGCGATGATCAGCCGCATCCTCGTGATCGCGCGCGTCGACGTCGCCGTGCTGTTCCTGGTGATCGCCGACATGGTCACCAAGCCCTTCAGCTGAGCCTGCGTTGCTGCGGCAGGGCCCCTTGCGGGCTCTGCCGCAGGCTAGGCCGGGAGCGGGAAGCGGTAGACGCGCGCGTTGTGCGGCCCGAACGGGCTCGGATCGGTGAAGGCGCCCCCGGCGGCCGTTCACGGGACGGGCCGGGTTTCCTGGGCCGTGAGCGAGCACCGTGCCGTGCGTGACGTGAGCGGGAAGTCCGGTGAAGCGCACCTTGCCGGTCGAGGTCGGGCTCCGTCTGACCGCGAGGACGTAGAGGAAGCCTCCGGCCTCGCGTGCGCTCAGGCCGATGTGCGCTGCGGTCGTCTTGATCGCATGGCCGGAGATCGGCGCGGTCAGAGCCGGAGCGTGGTCGGCACCCGTCAACTCCTCGAGCAGCGGACGCTGGACGTTCTTCCAGTACGTCCAGTTCCACCCGCGCTGCCGGTCGGCGGCATTCATCACCTGCCTGTACTGCCCGCCGAAGAAGAACAGGCCGCGCGCGCCGGCGATGATCGCGTCGTAGGCCATGAACCTCGCCTGCTGGAGCGTCGGCATGACGACCGGGTGGGGCGGGAAGACGCCGCTCCACGAGATCTGCAACGTCATCCAGATCGCCTTCCGGCGCGTGGCTTTCGCGATGATCGCCGTCATGTCGCCGACGACGCTGATATCCGTGTTCACCGGCGGGCCGCCGGCGTGGGTCCCCGGCGGCTTCGACACCGGGTAGATGTCGACCCCATGGATGTCGCACGCGGCCGCATACGGCGTGACCGCCGCCGCCGTCAGGCGCGTGTCGTTGCCGCCTGCCTTCGGCGCCGGCCCCCTAGGAGCCTGGATGATCACGAGCGGATGGTCCGGATCGAGCGTTCGGAGATGGTTGCGCACCGCGACCAGCCCAGCCACCGGAACATGACCATGCGCGGGCTCGTCGGCTCCCTTCCAGACGCCGAGCCCGGGATGGCCCTTCAAGGTGTTGACGACCTTGTTCAGCAGCGACTGCCGCGACAGGTCGTTGTCAACGCCGGCGAGGGCGAGCCAGAGCTGCAGGCCGTGCTTCGACGCCGCATCGAGCTGCTCCGCAACTGACAGGATTTGCTCGGCCGCGGCGTCATTCGTCCACACCGTGTAGTTCCGGGCGAACGTCACGCCGGCGCTCGCAATCTCGGCCCAGGCATTCAGGCCGCTCTCGGGTGCCACACCGTCCACCGGCGGCGGATCGGAAAGACCGATCGGGAAGACCCGCTTGCCTGCAACGATCAGGTTGCCGGTCGACGCATCGACCGTTGTCTTCGTCATTCGACGTCTCCCCCAGGGTTAGACGGCGGCGTTCGTGATCGTCAGCTCGAGATGCTTCCTCGACGCGTTGCCGCGGATGTCGGCCGCCTCGACGTCGAGCCGGTACGCACCGTCGGGATGGGCTCGCGTGTCGAAGGCGCCGGCGAGCAGGAAGCGAAAGAGCCCCGCCACCTTCGGGTGATTCTGGGTCGTCCCGGCCGCGTAGACCTGCGGGTAGCTCGAGGCCGGCAGGAGCGTCGTGCGGAAGTCGGCGACCACTTTCCACGGCACGACCGCACGGCCGCCGCGAACGAGCCTGAAGCGCACGAGCGCAGGCGACACCGGCAGGCCTTTCCACGGCGGCGGTGCGGCGATCGGGGTGATGTCGTGCGCTTCTGCGATCAACGCGACGACCCCGGTGAGGAAGTCCGGGTCGAGGTGCTTGCCGGCGCGTTGGATGACGATCCGGTCGACCGAGGGCGCGCCGAAGTCGGCGAAGGGTGTGAGCGCTCCCTTGCGCAACGGGTTCCAGTACTTCCCGCCGCTGCGCTCGGCGAAGTGCACGTGCCCCCAGCCTTTCGCGATGTGGCCGATCAGCTCGTGCTGCGCGACGTGCTGGCCGTGCTTCACGACCGGAATGATGTGCCAGTAGCCGTGCTCACCCGCACCGCCGCCCTCGACGACCGCGATGTTCTGGGCACCTTCGACGTCGATGACACCGGGCTTCACTGCATAGACGGGCGTCCCGTCAGCCCCCGAGACATCGATGCCGAAGTGGAACGCCTTTCCGCCCTTGTCCCCGATCCGCGGGTCACAGAAGAACGCCCGTACGGGGTGCTGCTGATCGAACGGCTCGAGCGGCCAGCAGTAGCTCACCGGTTCACCCTCGTGTGCATCGACGTTGCCCCCTCCCGACGACTCATCTCCAGACCCAGTACTACATACATACCGCTCGCGGCACCACGGCTGCAACTCCGCGTGGACGGGGCTGGAAACTTGCCGCTCGATCCAGGCAAGATGGCAGCAACAGAAGGGCTAAGGAGGTTTTCCAGCTGAAGGTCTTCCTCGCTGGGCGAGTCGCAGTCGAGACCGACGGGTCGGTGATCGACGAGGCGCGCTTCCCGGGACGCCAGGGTCGGCTCGTCTTCGCCTACCTGGCCGCCGAGCAGGGCAGACCCGTACCACGCGACGAGCTCGCAGAGGCACTGTGGGGCGAGGCTCCACCTCCGACGTGGGACAAGGCGCTGACGGTGATCGTCAGCAAGCTCCGCGGTCTGCTCGCGGAGCACGGCGGCGGCGCCAACGCGCTGACAGGCGGCGGTTGCGGGCGAGGCACCAGAGCGCGACACGGGCCTCCTCGGGAATCGCGAGGACGAACCGCTCGGCACGGTGGAACACGCCGCGCGGCCAAGAGCCGCCGTCGGCGCCTCGTGGTCGTGCTGGTGGGCGGAGTCGTCGTCGCCGCGGTCGCCGCCACCGCGGCCGTCGTCCTGCTCGCGCGCGGAGCCCCCAGCTCGGCCGCCGCCGAGGTGTCGGCCGACTCGGTCGGTGTGTTCGATGCCAAAACGGGCCGGTTGATCGCGCAGGCCGCCGTTCGGACCAGCCCGAGTGCGATCGCCGTCGGCGAAAACGCGATCTGGTCGGCGAACCTCGACGACGACTCGGTCTCGAAGATCGATCCCACGACAAACGCCGCCGTCGACACCGTGCCGGTCGGCAAGGGATCGGACGGCATTGCCGTCGGCGGCGGCTTCGTCTGGGTCTCGAACGGCGTCGATGGGACCGTGTCGAAGATCGACCCGCGGATCGACCGGGTCGTCGACGAGATCACGGTCGGTAACGGGCCGTCGGGTATCGCCTTCGGCGAGGGCGCGGTGTGGGTCGCGAACGCGACCGACCGCACGGTGACCAGAATCGACCCGAACACGGGAGACCAGCGGGTCATGCCGGCCGGCGCCGGGGCGGACGGGATCGCGGTCGGCGACGGGGCGGTCTGGGTGACGAGCGAGTCGGCCGGCACGCTCACCCGGATCGATCCACGAGTCGGGATCGTCGCTGCACCGATCAACGTCGGCAACGGCGCAAGCGCCGTGGCCGTCGGCCGCGGAGCAGTGTGGGTCGCCAACACGCTGGACAGCACGGTGACGCGAGTCGATCCGGCTTCGAACGCCGTGCGCTCGACGATCCGCGTCGGCGCGGGGCCCAGCGCGCTCGCGGTGACCGACGGCGGGAAGACCGTCGTCGTCACGAGCAAACTCGGCGGCACGGTCTGGCGGATCCAGGCCGACCGCGCAGAGCCCATGCTCACGACGGGCAATCGCCCCGAAGCCGTCGCGATCAACGGAGGCACGATGTACGTCGCCGTCCAGACCTCGGGGCTCACGCACCGCGGCGGGGTACTGAGGGTGCTCGCGAGCAACAGGTTCGATTCGATCGATCCAGCAGTCGCGTACACCTCCAACTCCTGGAAGGCAGTCATCCTGACAAACGACGGGCTCGTCACCTTCAAGCGCGAGGGCGGCAGCGAGGGCACACGCGTCGTGCCCGACCTTGCGACGGACATCCCCACTCCCACGAACGGCGGCAGGACCTACACCTTCCAGATCCGCCGTGGGATCCACTACTCGAACGGTGCGCCGGTGCAACCGGCGGACTTCCGGCGTGGGATCGAGCGATCGGTGCTGACCAACGCACGGAGCGGCGCAGGGCAGTGGCTTCTACTACTCGAGCATCGTCGGCTACGACGCGTGCGTGAAGCACACGCAGAAGTGCGACCTCTCGCAGGGGATCGTTACGGACCGGGCGGCGAACACTGTGACCTTCCACCTGGTCGGCCGCGACGACGATTTTCTCAATCAGCTCGCACTCCCGTCCGCAGACGCGGTCCCGGCGGGCACTCCACTCGAAGGCTCGGCTGCCGCTGCCGGCAACCGGCCCCTACATGTTCGTGAACGCCGACCTCGAGCGCGTCGCGCACCTGGTACGCAACCCCCACTTCCGCGAGTGGTACGCCGACGCCCAACCCGACGGCTACCCGGACGAGATCGTTTGGAGGACCAACGCCTCGCCGAACGCGCCAGCGAATCGCCGTCGAACGAGGAAGCGCCGATGTGGCAATCGACGCCGGAACCTCGGAAGAAGGGGCAGACAAGTTCCCGCCCGCCGCTCTCTTCGCGAAGCTGCAAGCGCGCTACGCGAGCTCAACTGCACCTCGATCCGGCCCTACGAGACGTTCTACGTCTTTCTCGAACACACGCGTGCCCCCGTTCAACGACCTGAGAGTGAGACGCGCGGTCAACTATGCCGTCGACCGGAATCGCATGGGCGATCTCCGAGGCGGCCCGCAGCTCGAGCAGCCGAGTTGCCAGGTGTTGCCGCCGACCCTCGACGGTTATCGACGCTACTGCCCTTACACGATCCGTCCGAGCGCCGTCGGGAGCTACGAAGGGCCCGGACCTCGCAAAGGCTCGGCAGCTCGTCGCCGCCTCCGGGACGGCGGGTCAGAAGGTGACCGTCGTCGGCATCACCGGGGTCTTCCAGCCGCACGGCGGCAACTATCTCGTCTCGGTGCTGAATTCCCTCGGCTACAAGGCTCGCTTCAAGAACTTCGAGCCGCGACGCCTACTTCGAGGCGATCGCCGATTCACGGCTGCAGGATCCAGGCCGGGATCGCGGGTTGGTTCCAGGACAGTCCCGACACCAGGCGACTTCTTCGATTCAGCGCTCACGTGTCGCTCGTTCGCTCCGGCCTCGAGGGTCAACACGAACTACGCGGAGTTCTGCAATCGTCGCATCGACGCGGAGATGGCCCGCGCGCGCTCGCTCCAAGACACGTGACCCCGGAGCGGCCTCGAGGCTCTGGAGCAAGGTCGACCGGGACGTCGTCGACCAGGCGCCCTGGCTCGTCTTGCAGAACCCACTGTCGCTCGTCCTGGTCTCCCGGCGTGTCGGCAACTACCAGTACAGCCCCGAGTGGGGTGCTCTCCTCGACCAGCTCTGGGTGCAATAACCGATGGTGCAGGGCACCGGCGGCGTCGTCGCCCAACGCCGCGACTCAGCCCGAACAGACCGCGGAGACTGATCGCGCCCCGGATCAATTGGTCGAGCGGGAGCGTTCTGCACGACGCGGCGCACGAGCGGCGCCAGAGGGCCGGAATGTCGCCGCGATTCGTGGCCTCGTCGACTGCGCGCAGAAGCCCTGCTCGCACAGCGGCGTCGATCGTCGCCCGGTCGCTGGGGGAGGCGTTGGCTCGAGTCGCCGGCCAGGGCGAGGACCAGGCGCTCACGGGAGGTGCCGAGCCGGCAGGCCGCCCCGTCGAGGCCGTTGAGCACGACACGCTGCACCGTTGCATCGAGGCCGCTGCCCGGGAAGGGTGCTCGCTCGGCGCAGGGGTTGGCGATCGCGTCCGAGCGGTCGGTGAATCCCTGCACGACTTCGCCGGCAACCAAGAAGCACGCCCGCCACGATCAGCGCCGCAACGACGGCGAACCCCGCAACGTTGCGGCCGTTCATCGAAGCAACCGCCCACGGAGCACGACGGCGACGAGCAAAGCCGCCGCGGCAAGTGCTGCAGAGAAGAGGAACGCGGCGCGGAAGCTTCGGGTGATCGTGGCCTCGATCGTCGCGATCACGTCATCGCGGACCGCCGCGAGACGGCTGTCGTTGCGCGCGCCGTGATCGTCGAAGGGCTTCGAGACGTCGGGCACTTCGCCCGCCCGGGCTTTCTTGAGCTCGCCGGCGACACCGACCGCGACCGGCACCTTCGTCCCGAGCCCGATCGGTGCGTCGAGCAGGACGGCGGTTGCGCGGAGTGTGACCCGGTGCCCTGCCGAAGGGAGCTGCGCCGCGAGGATGGGTGCGATCACAGCCAGCGCGAGCACGAGTCCGAGGTGCCGCACCCCGATCGTCAGCGTGCCGCTTCGCGTCAGTCCGGCACCGAGATCGAGCGCCGCGTCCGAGAGGAGCGGCACGGCCAGGCCGAGCCCGACGCCGCACAGAACGAGTCCGACGGTTGCGCGCGCGACGCTCGCCGACGGAAGGAAGGCGAGGGCCAACAGGCCGAGCGCGAGCAGCCCCGCTCCCGACCAGACCGCGAAGAGGGAATCGAGCCGCGGCGCGAGCCAACGTGTGGCGAGCGTCGCCGCCGGGAAGCACGCTGACGATCGCGGCGCCGCCGATCGGCGAGTAGCCCCACACCGTGATGACGAGCAGCACCGAGAGAAACAGCACACCGACGAGCGCCCCAAAGATCAGGCCGAGGCAGACGTTGGCGGGAATCGTCCTGGCGAGCGACGGTCGCCACCCCTCCTCGAGCAGCGAGGAGGTCGGCGCCAGCACCGCCGCGACCAGTCCAAGTGCAGCGAGCGGTGCCTGCACGGCGAAGATCGCGCGCCAGTCGAACGCCTGTGTGACGATGCCGCCGAGCGCCGGCCCGAGCGCCGCTCCGAACGTCCCGGCAAGCGTCCAGATCGCGCCGCCCCGTACGGCCGAGCCCGTCAGCGCGGCCAGGACGGGTAGCGCGCCTGCGAGGAGCAACGCTGCCCCTACACCCTGAACGCAACGGGCGGCGATCAGAAAATCGAGGCTCCCTGACGACGCACACGCGATCGAGGCGGCGATGAAGGTGACGAGACCGCCGGCGAGGACGTATGCCGCCTGCCAACGGTGGACGACGAACACGAGCACGAACGCGACGAGGGCGACCGAGGCGTTGTACGCGGTCACAACCCACGACACCCCTTCGATCGTCGTGTTGAAGTGCCCGTACAACTCCGGCAGCGCGAGGACGACGATCGACGAGTCGGCGAACGCGACCGCGACCGCCACGATCACGAAGCCAATGAGCAGCGAACGTCGCTCGAACACGGCGCGATCGTATCCGCCGTGCTCGCAGTCTCCTAACCGCTCCTCGGTTTGGCGTCTCCTGCGTTCGCTGGGCCGGAGCGCGGCGATCTCCTCGAGGGCCTGCCCCGCGCCGCGGGCGACGGTGGTCAGCGGGTCGTCGCCGACGGTCACGTGGAGGCCGGTTTCGCGTCGAAGCAGGTCGCTGAATCCGCGTAGGAGCGCACCGCCACCGACGAGCATCACACCGTCGTCTGCGATGTCGGACGACAGCTCTGGCGGTGTTCGTTCGAGCACGCTCTTGACCGCGTCGACGATCTGGGCGAGTGGCCGCTGAAGTGCGTGGCGTATGAGGTCGGCGTCCACCGTGGCGCGACGAAGAAGCCGAGTGTTGGCGTCGCGGCCGGCGACCTGCGCGGAGGGTGCTACGTCGATGCCTCCGATCGCGCAGCCGATTTCGAGTTTGAGAGCCTCGGCCTGCTCCTGGCCGATCACCAGTCGATGCTGGTCGAGGACGACGCGAACGATCGATTCATCGAGCTCGTAGCCGCCGACACGGATCGAGTGCGAGACGACCATGCCGCCGAGCGCCGTGACCGCCATCTCGCTCGTGCCGCCGCCGATATCGACGACCAAGGAGCCGCGCGACTCGGCGACCGGCAACCCCGAGCCGATCGCCGCGGCGAGCGGCTCATCGATCAGGAACA
Organism: uncultured Thermoleophilia bacterium; assembly: GCA_963817765.1. Classification (GTDB taxonomy): domain Bacteria; phylum Actinomycetota; class Thermoleophilia; order Gaiellales; family Gaiellaceae; genus PALSA-600. The sequence continues at coordinate 152,852 of CAWFPX010000014.1, forward strand.
CGCGGGAGGCGCCGGCAGTCAACGTCGCCTGCTCGACCGCGCTCCGCTCGACCTGGGTGACCCCGCTCGGCACGCAGACGATCACCTGAGCCCGCGACCTGAATCCTCCGCTGACACGGCCGATGAACTGCCGCAGCATCTGCTCGGTGACGTCGAAGTCGGCGATCACGCCGTGCCGAAGCGGCCGAACAGCACGGATATGAGCGGGTGTGCGACCAATCATCTGCCGCGCCTGATCACCGACCGCAAGCACCTCCCCGCTCAGCTCATCGATCGCGACCACCGACGGCTCGAACAGGACGATCCCCTCGCCACGGCGGAAGACGACCGTGTTCGCGGTGCCGAGATCGATCGCGAGCTGACGCGCCGCCCCGCCTCCACGAAACCTCACCACTGCACCCCCCATCCCGGCTGACGCCGACCAACGTAGCGACCCCGCCCAAGACCGATCCAGGTGGTAGTTTCTCCAGCGCAAGTGAGGCCCGGCCCTCGCCTCGTCCAAGCCATACGTGACGGGAAGGGACAGGTGCTCCTGTGCTGAGAACGTCTCACTCGGCGCCGACCGCAACGAAGCCGCGGCTCCTCTTTTTCTACTCTCCGCAGGAAGGCGCCTCGCGTCGCTGCGACGGATACCTCGCCCAGGTGCTGCAGCGCCGACGTAACCACAACACGTTCGTCGTCCAGCGAGTCGATGTCAGCCAGCGTGCGGATATCGGCGAGCGGTTCCGCATTACCGAGACACCGTCGATCATGGTCATCGCCGACGGCAAGGTTCGCGCGAGGCTCACGCGGCCGAGCAGCTCGGCAGCGATCCGCGAGCAGCTCAAGCCCTGGCTTCGGTAGCACTTTTTCGCGACCGCGCCGACGCCGGGCGGCGGCTCGTCGAAGCCCTTGGGCGCTATCGCGGCGAACGCGGCCTCGTCGTGTTGGCCCTTCCACGCGGCGGGGTGCCGGTCGGATTCGAGCTCGCACGAGGACTCCACGCAGCGCTCGATGTGATCGTCGTTCGCAAGCTCGGCGCCCCCGGGCAGGCCGAGCTCGCGATCGGAGCGATCGCGAATGGCGGGATGCGGGTCGTGAACGAACGCGTGGTCGCAGAGCTGGGACTCGACGAGGAAGCCATTGCACGTGCGGCAACGCTCGCGGAACGGGAACTGATCCGTCGCGAATGCCTCTACCGCGGCGGCCGAGGACCGGCCGATGTGAAGGACCGCACCGTTATCGTCGTCGACGACGGACTTGCAACCGGCGCGACGATGCGTGTCGCCGTGCTCGCGGTGCGCGCACGGCATCCGCGCCGGCTCGTCGTCGCGGTGCCGGTCGCCCCAGAGCAGTCGCACAGAGCCGTTCTTCGCGAAGTCGACGAGCTCGTCTGCCTGGCGACGCCAAAGCCGTTCATCGCTGTGGGAGCGTGGTACGACGACTTCTCACCGATCACCGATGAGGAAGTCCGCCGTCTGCTCGCGCGCACCGCCTAGAGGCGCGACTACGACTCGACGATGGCGGTGTGATCCGCCACGCGGACGCGCCAACGCCGCCCGAAGGCGGGGATGCGATCGAGCGTGAAGCCTTCGAGCCAGGCAGGGAGCTCGTCCGCGGTGACCCGCAGAGTGCGGGAATCGGGGTCTGGCTCGAGCCCGAGCTGCGCGCGGAGCAGCAGCAGCGGCGTCCCGGCGGCCCACGCCTGCGGCCGCGCGGAGGTCGGCACGACCCCGGGGGCCTCGTCCGGCGCCGCTCGCCGCCGGCAAAGAGCTCAGGCAGCCGGTACTCGAAGAAGGGCGCGCAATCGAGGAGCGCGCGCACGACGCGCTCGGCCTCAACCCGGCGACCGGCCTGCGCGAGGCCGAGCGCAATCAGCGAGTTGTCGTGTGGCCAGACCGTGCCGTTGTGGTACTCGAGCGGGTCGAACGCGGGCTCGTCGGCAGCAAGCGTTCGGACCCCCCAGCCGGACCAGAGCGGTCCGGAGACAAGCTTCGTGGCAATCTCCGCAACGCGTTCGGCGGGGACGATGCCGCTCCACAGGAGATGGCCCATATTCGACGCGAGCGCGTCGACCGGACGCTTTTCGGCGTCGAGGCCGAGCGCATACCAGCCGCGTTCCGGAAGCCAGAACGCTGCGTCGAACCGCTCGCGCAGTGTCGCTGCTTCGCCTTCGAGACGCACCGCCGTCGCCTCGTCACGCCACACGCGCCGGGCGAGCTCTGCCATGCGCAGCTTCGCGTCGTACACGTAGCCCTGCACCTCGACGGCTGCGATCGGAGCGTGCGCCAGCGAGCCGTCGTGAAAGACCATCGAGTTGTACGAGTCCTTCCAGTTCTGGTTGTCGATGCCGTGGGTCGCGCGGCGCAGGTACTCGACGAAACCGTCGCCGTCGCGGTCGCCGAAGGTGTCGATCCAGTCGAGAGCGCCGCGCGCCGCGCCCTCCAGCTCGAGCAACGATCTCGTCGTCGCCGGTCCAGCGCCATAGCTCCGAGAGCAGCACGAGGAAGAGCGGCGTCGCGTCGACCGTGCCGTAGTAGCGATCCGTCCAGATGAGCGCGGTCTTCCCGCGACGCAGCTCGTGCACGATCTTCCCGGGCTCCGCGTCGCGCTCGGGATCGTCGGTGTCCGCCTGCGCATTTGCAAGCGCGCGCAACGCGCCGGCCGCCGCCTCGGGGCCGAGCAGCAGTTCCTGGAACGACGTGATGAGCGTGTCACGGCCGAACAGCGTCATGAACCACGGAAGCCCCGCCGCCGGGACCATGCCGCTCCCGGGCCAGCGCAGCCGGAGTGCGGCCAGGTCCGCGAGCGACTGCGCCCACGTGCGCTCGAGCGCGACTTCGGCCGGTGCGCGGAGCTGCGGCGCCGATCGCCACCAGTCGGCGAGCGACGCGTCTCGGTCGCGTCGATCGTCGCGGAGCCCCGCCTCGAACGCGGCTGCGTCGAGCTCCGGTTCCTCGTTCAGGAGCCACTGCACGGCGACGCCGAGACGCCGGCGCTCGCCGGGCGCGAGTCGCAACCTGTACCGCGCCGAGCCTCCGTCCACTTCGTCGGGCGCCGGATCCAGATGCACGAGCGTCCGCGCCGGGAAGCCCTCGTCCGCGAACTCAACGGTGCGCGCGTCCTGCCAGCGTTCCGGTCGCGACGGCGCCACCTCCGATATGCCCGGCGCGCCGAGGTCCTCAACGCGCTTGACCGCGAAGATGTCGGCGAAGTCGGATGCGAGCTCCAGCTCGAGCACCGCCTCCACCTCGCGGTCGGAGCGGTTCCAGACGGTCGCCGCCTCTTCGAGGCCGCGACCGACGAAGAGCTCACGCCGCACCGCCAACCCGCTCTCCCACTCCAGGTCGAAGACGGCTACATGCGGCGCGCGCTGCTCGAAGGCGACCGGGTTGCCGCGGTCGCCGTCGATCGTCAGCACCGAGCGCGACAGAAAACGCGTATCGGCGGCGAAGAAGCCTGACGCCGCGGAAACGCCGTCGACATCGCCGCGCTGGTCGCAGACGACGAAGGTCGACCCGTCGAGAAGCGTGAGGCGCAGTTGGTCGATCGCAGTCGTCGTCGTCTCAAGCACCGATCGCCTCGCCGCTGTCGAGATCGAAGAAGTGGAGGTGGCGGAGGTCGACCGCAAGCTCGATCGGCTCGTCCGGCCGGACGATCGCCGACGCCTCGAGCCGGGCGACCACAGTGGCGTGGGAGCCGTCCGTTTCGATTCCGATCTCCGCGAGGTCCTCATCCCCATCCAGGTCGGCGAGCGCCTCGAGAATGTCCTCGACGACGACGGGCTTGGCGTCGATCTCGACGTGCACGAGCTGTTCGGGGCCGAGCGCCTCGACGGCCTGGACGCGGCCGCGCAGTCGGCCTCCGTCTCTGCCGTCGCGCCGGCCGGGCTCGTCGAGCGCTTCCGGGCGGATGCCGACCGCGATCGGCTTCCCAACGTCACTCGCGAGTGCGGGACGTGTCGCCAGCACCTCGGGCGGCAGCGCAAACGCCTCCGTGCCGACCCGGCACACGAGGCCGTCGCCTTCACGCTCGAGCGATCCTTCGAGCACATTCATCGCCGGGCTGCCCATGAAGCTCGCGACGAAGAGGTTGGCCGGACGCTCGTACAGACGCTGCGGCGCGTCGAACTGCTGCAGCAGCCCCTTGCTCATGACCGCAACGCGGTCGCCCATTGTCATCGCCTCGACCTGATCGTGGGTGACGTACACCGTGGTGACCTCGAGATGTCGCTGGATGCGCAAGATCTCGGCGCGCATCTGCACGCGAAGCTTCGCATCGAGGTTCGAGAGCGGCTCGTCCATGAGGAAGACCTGTGGCTCGCGCACGATCGCGCGTCCCATCGCGACGCGCTGGCGCTGGCCGCCGGACAGCTGACCTGGTTTCCGGTCGAGATGGTCGACGAGGCCGATGATGCGCGCCGTCTCCTCGATCCTCCGCCGGGCCTCCGCCTTCGGCACCTTCCGCATCCGCAACGCGAAGCCGATGTTCTCCGCAACCGTCATATGTGGGTACAGCGCGTAGTTCTGGAAGACCATCGCAATGTCGCGGGCGCCCGGGGGAAGGTTGTTCACGACGCGCTCGCCGATCCTGATCTCGCCGTCCGAGATCTCCTCGAGACCCGCGATCATGCGCAGCGCTGTTGTCTTGCCGCAGCCGGACGGCCCGACGAGCACGATGAACTCGCCGTCGTCGACCGCGAGGTTGAGGTCGGAGACCGCGCGGTGGCCATCACCGTAGGTCTTGGTCACGTCGTCGAAGGTGATTCCGGCCATGTCGGGCTCCTTACTCCTTCACTGCGCCCGAGGACGCGTTCATGATGCGGCGCTGGAAGATGAAGAAGAGGACCGCGACGGGGATCGTCATCAGCATCGAAGCTGCGAGCTTCAACGGGTAGCGGGTGCCGGAGCCGAGCTGCCCGGAGGCGAGCTGTGCGACTCCCTTCGTCAGCGTGTTGAGGCTCGCGCTCTGCGTCGAGATGATGAAGTGCCCGAGCTCGTTCCACGATGCCTGGAACGACAAGATGAAGAGCGTGATGAGTGCCGGGCGCGCCATCGGTAGCACGATCGACCAGTAGATGCGGAAGAGGCTCGCGCCGTCGATCCGGGCCGACTCCTCGACGCTGACCGGGATCGACTCGAAGAAGTTCTTCATGATGAAGACACCGGCTGCGTCCACGAGCAGCGGGACGATCATTCCATAGTAGGTGTCGTAGATCCCGAGCTGGCGGATGATCAGGAACTTCGGGATCAGCAGCACGACGCCTGGCACCGCCATCACGGCGACGATCGTCGCGAATGCTGCAGCGCGTCCGCGGAACCGAAGACGTGCGAGCGAATAGCCGGCAAGGCTGTCGAGGAACACGCGGAGGAACGTGACGCTGAGCGTCACGATCACGGAGTTCTTCACCCACAGGAGAAAATCCTCGCCGCTGTACAGCTCGTGGAATGCGCTCGTGGTCGGCGGGTGTGGGACGAGGGCGAGCGGGTTGGCGGTCGCGTCCGGCTCCGTCTTGAACGACGTGACGATCGCGATGCACGAACGGGAAGATGTAGACGATCGCAACTGCGATCAGGAAGCTGTAGGTGAGCACGCGTCCCACACGGCGCCCCCGCACCGCGCGCGCGTCGGTCCTTGCAGTGGTGCTGCTCATGGCGCGGCGACCCGCGACGCGTCCGGGTCGCCGACGCCTTGCGTCGGGCCGAAAGCGACGCCGTCGAGGCATCGCGGTCCGGGTTGCGGGTGAGCAGCCGCGTCGCGATCGTGAAGAAGACGATGATCGCGAAGAGGATGAACGCGATCGCGGCGCCTGATCGCCCCATTCGTTGCTGTTGAACGAGGCGTTGAACGAGAGGAACGCCGGCGTCAATGTCGTGTTCGACGGGCTCTCCTTTCGTTCCGACGTAGATCTGGTCGAAGACCTGCCAGGTGCCGATGAGACCAAGCGTCACGACCGTGAAGAGCACCGGACGGATCATCGGCACCGTGATGTGACGGAGCTTCTTCCACTCGGTCGCGCCGTCGAGCGCCGCCGCCTCGTTCACCGACTCGTCGATGTGCTGGAGCCCCGCGAGGAAGATCAGCATGAACGTCCCCGACGTCGTGAACACGGCCATGATGATGAAGACGCACATCGCGATGCTCGGACCGGCCAGCCAGTCCCAGTAGCTCACGCCGAGGAAGAACTGGTTCGCGAGCGAGGTCGACTGCTGGACGCCGAACTGGCCGAGGATGACGTGGAAGAGGCCGCGCGGGTCGTAGAACCACGCCGGCCCGGTTGCGCCGAAGAACGACAGGAGCTTGTTGATCGCGCCGGCCGGCGAAAAGAGGAAGAGGAAGAGGACCGTGATCGCGACCGAGCTCGTGACCGACGGGAAGTAGAACGCCGTCCGGAAGAACCCGACGCCCTTCACGCGCCTGTTGACGAGCACCGCCAGGAAGAGCGCAACCGCAGTCTGGATCGGAACGACCAGGACGACGTAGTAGACGTTGTTGCGGATCGACGTGCCGAAGTTGTTCTGATCGAGCCCGGGCGTCGGTCAGCAGATGGCGGTAGTTCTGCGAGGCCGACGTAGTGCGCGTTCGCGCCGAACGGGCTGCCGTTGCCGTTCCAGTCGGAGACGCTCACCCAGGCCGCCATGACGATCGGCACGAGGAGGAACACGCCCAGGATGACGATCACAGGCGCGATGAACAGCCAGCCCGCGGCCGCCTGATGACCGCGGATCCCGGGCTCCCGCCACCGCCGCCAACGGCCTCCCGCGACGCGCGTCGCCACTTGCCCTCCCTTCCTCGTCCGTGGGATGTCGGGCGTTGCCCGCCGGCGGCTCGATCGCCGCCGGCGGGCTTCACCGATTCGTCGGTCGGGACCTTCTTACTTCAGGATCGACTGCAGCTCGCCGTTGACCCGGTTCAGGATCGACTTCGGATCGGACGATGGAAGCCCCTGCAGCTGCTGGTTGAAGTCACCGAGGACGGTCGCGATGTCCGGAACCGTCGGGATGCTCGTCGAGTAGTCGGCACCTGCGAGGAACGCCGCGTACTGCGGGTAGAGCTTCTTCCACTCCTTCGCGTCCGCCTTGACCGACGGCATCACGCCGAAGGCCTTCGCGTTCCCCATCTCCACCTTGGTTGCGGTGAGGTACGAGATCGCCGCCATCGCGTCGGCCTTGTTCTTCGACGCGGCCGCGAGGCCCCAGCCGCCGTCGTACTGGAGCGTTCCCTTCCCTGCCGGGCCCGCCGGGAGCTCGACTGCCTTCCAGGGGACGGTCGGGTAGTCGGCCTTCATCGCGCCGGCGATCCAGTTGCCCTCGATCGTCATGGCGCACTCCTTCTTCCCGAAGCCCTCGCCGCCCCAGCCGGCACCGATCTGGTTCGTCAGCTTCATCGAGCCGGCCTTGATCATCGACTTGACGAAGTTGAAGGCCGCGACGTTCGCCTTGCTGTTGACGGTCGCCGTCTGCCCGTTCTTCGAGACGAGCCAGCCGCCCGCCTGGAGCATGAAGACGCCGAGCCGGTGGAACTCAGGGTTCGTGCAGAGGCCGACCTGACCGTTCCGCGTGAGCTTCTTCGCCACTGCGGCCAGCTGCTTCCAGGTCGTCGGGTAGTCCTTGCTCGTCAGGTGCGCTCCCTTCCAGGAGTTGGTGTTGACGACGAGCGCGAGCGTCGAGAAGTCCTTCGGCGCTGCATACAGGTGGCCCTGGTACGTGTAGGCCGCGCGCAGACTCGGATAGAAGGACTTGACGTTCTTCAGGTTGTCGAGCGGCGCAAGGTCGCCTGCCTTTGCGTAGGTCGCAACCTGGTCGTTACCGAGGTAGAAGATGTCCGCCGGGTTGCCCGAGGCGAAGCCCTGGGCGAGTTGCTGCCCGAGGTCGGAGGCCGCGATCACGTTCAGCTGGATGCCGGTCTGCTTGGTAAACGCCTTGGCGGCGTTGGTGACGGCGAACGTCTCCGCGGGGCCGGAGCTCCCGATCAGAGCCGTGATCGTCGTTGCCTTCTCGTTCTTCTGCGAGCCGAGTGCCGTGCCCGCCGTGAGGGCAAGCGCGACGACCATGGCAAGCAGGAGCGCGGCCCTCGAGCGAGCGATGCCGGTTTTCCGATGTGCCTTCACTGCAGAGTTCCTCCTTCGAGCTATTGAGAACGGCGCAGGAGCCGGTCGTCGCGTTCGCCGAGCGGCTCCGCTGCGATCACACGCGTCCTCTGGTTGGAAGCGCTTTCAGGAACAGGGGGCGGCGAGATTATTACTCCATCCTCAGGAAAGTCAAGGCCACCACCCTTGACTTTCGACGTCATCGCAGGCAAAAAGTTAACTCGTATGGAAGCGATTCCCAGACCTGCAGCCCGGATCGCCGACGTCGCCGCCCGCGCGGGCGTCGGGATCGCCACGGTCTCCCGCGTCGTCAACGACCGCGGGAACGTCGCCGCGCCGACGCGGGAGCGGGTGCTCGAGGCGATTCGCGCCCTCGAGTACCGCCCGAGCTCGGTCGCCCAGAACCTCTCGCTCAAACGCACCCTCGTGATCGGGGTGGTGCTGCCGTTCCTGACGGAGGCCTCGCCGATCGAGCGCGTCCGCGGCATCGTGACCGCGCTCGCGTCCTCGCCCTACGACCTCGCGCTCTATGACGTCGAGTCGGCGGATCGCCAGCAACGCGCGTTCCGTCTGCTCTCCGACGCCCATCGCACGGACGGCCTGCTCGTCGTCTCCCTGAATCCACCGGACGACGAGGTCCGACGGCTCCGAGCCGAGGCGATCCCGTGTGTGCTCATCGATGCGCGGCATGACGGGCTGCCAAGCGTCGTGATCGACGACATCGCGGGCGGCGAGCTCGCGACGCGATACCTCCTCGACCTCGGCCACCGCCGGATCGCGTTCATCGGCGACAAGCCGGCTGACCCGTTCCGCTTCCACTCGAGCCGCGACCGGACGACCGGGTATCGGCAGGCCCTCGAGTCCGCGCGTGTCCCGATCCGTCCCGAGTACGTGCGCAAGGGGACGCAGAGCCGCCACGTCGCGCGGAGCATCGCGGACGAGTTGCTCCGGCTCCCCGAGCCGCCGACCGCAATCTTCGCCGCGTCGGACGTCCAGGCGCTCGGCGTGCTCGAAGCAGCACGGGCGCTGCGGATCGACGTGCCCGAGCAGCTGTCGGTGATCGGGTTCGACGACATCGAGATTGCCTCGTACGTCGGCCTGACCACCGTGCGCCAGCGACTCTTCGAGAGCGGTCGCCGGGGCGCCGAGCTGCTCCTGCAGGCGCTTGCCGGCGAGCCGGCTCCCGCACACATCGAGACCCTGCCGCTCGACCTCGTCGTCCGGGACACGACTCGCCCGATTCGCTGACCCGAGGCAAGCGACGTCGTGCGCTGCTCGACCAGGTACCGGGCTCGAAACGGTGATCCCTCGGGCTCAAACGGCAATGACCTGGACGAGGGTGCCGAGGCCGGCGAAGTCGTCGGGATTGCGGGTGTAGAGCGCAAGCCCATTGGCGTGCGCACTCGCCGCGATGAGCATGTCGGCGACGCGGCGCCGAGGCGAGCGACCGCTCTCGGCGACGGCAGCGACGACCTGCCCATAGCTGCGAGCCGCGACGGCATCGAAGGGAAGTGGTTCGAAGGCTGACTCGACCTGTTGCAGGCGCGCTTGACGGCGAGCCGCCTCAGGTCTCGTCGAGGCGAGGTGCGGCCCAGCGGCCAGTGCCGCGAGTGTGATCGCAGACACGGCAGACTCGTCCGGGAGCGCAGCTGCAACAGCTGGATCGTCCCAGTCGATCACGACAGACGTATCAAGCAGCCCTGTCGTCATCTACAGCCGTTGATCGATCAGGCGATCCAGGTCTGCTCTGAGCTGCTCAGGATCTACGCGCGGCCCGACAGCGGCGAGCGCCATGAGTTCGGCCTTTGGGACAAAGGTCCGACGAATCCTTTGAATCGGTCGCAGTTCGGCAACCGGAATGCCGTTTCGCGTCACCACGAAACTCTCGCCGGCTGCGACGGCTTCGATCACTGTCGCGTTGTCGTTGCGCAGCTCCCGTTGTGGAATGGTTCTTGCCACGACTGAACTGTAGCAGGAGATGCTACGTATTGCTACAAGCCGTGGGCGACCGGCTGATTGAGCAACTGATTGAGCAACGGAGCGCGCCGCAAGGCAAGCCGGCTTAGCCGCTCTCTGGTCGCCACGACCTGTTCATTCGGGTTGGAACAACCGGTTCGCGCGAGGCGGATCCGAAGTCACTCACGCCGGAAGCGGGACACAGACCCGGCGACCGCCACGACGCCTGCGCCCGCCCGGCTAGCCAAATCCGCTCGACGAGCGGCTGGCTCACATACCCATCGCGTGGTAGCCGCTGTCGACGTACAGCGTCGTCCCGGTGACGTTCCGGGCGCCGTCGCCGAGCAGGTAGGCCGCGGCTGCCCCGACGTCGTCGGCGTCGACGTGGCGGTGCAGCGGTGACCGCTCCTCGACGATCGACTCCATCGTCGGGAAGCCGGCGATCGACCGGGCTGCGAGGGTGCGGACCGGGCCGGCCGAGATCGCGTTGACGCGGATGTTCTTCGCGCCGAGATCCCACGCCAGGTACTTGACCGACGAGTCGAGCGTCGCCTTCGCGACGCCCATCACGTTGTAGTGAGGCACCGCCCGCTCGCCGCCGAGGTAGGTCATCGTGACGACAGAGCCTCCACCTGCGGCCTCCATCAGCGGCTCGGCCGCCCGGGTCGTCGCGACGAGCGAGTAGGCACTCACGTCGAGCGCCATCCAGAAGCGGTCCCGCGGCGTATCCGTGAAGCGGCCTTCGAGATCCTCGGCGGCCGCGAACGCGACCGAGTGGACCAGAATGTCGAGCTCCCCGCCGAACACACCGCCGACCTCAGCGAACACGCGCTCGATCGCAGCGTCGTCGCGGACATCCAACTCGGTGACGAGCTTCCCGCCCACCGAGTCGGCGAGGTCGCGCACGTTCTTCTCGATCCGCTCGCCCTGGAAGGTGAACACAAGCTCGGCGCCGCCGTCGGCGAGCCGCTTCGCGATCGCCCACGCGATCGACCGCTTGTTGGCCACGCCGAGAATGAGTGCGCGTTTTCCCTGGAACACGGATAGCGACTCTAACGCCCGTCGGGTACCCTGCGGGACCTTGCGTCGCGTACTGCTGCTCTTGGGGGTCTTCGCACTGCTCGCAGCAACAGCGGCGTCGGCAGCGTTGCAACCCCTCCGACCTGACCTTCGAGAGGCAGCGCTTCCTCGCGTGCGCGCAGGGGTGCTGAAGATCCCGTCGGCACACCAGCGCGGGTTGACCCGCGTGATCGTTCGTCTCGATGCCCCGCCGCTCGCCGCCTGGAGCAGCGACCGCTCACTCTCGTCGTCCTCGCGCTCGAACCATCTCGACGTGCGGAGCTCGGCCTCCAAGGCGTATCTCGCGAAGCTCGCCCGCCTCCAGGACGCCGCGGTCGCACAGGTCAGGACCGCAATCCCCCAGGCGCGATTCCAGGAGCGGTTCTCGATCCTGCTCGACGGCATCACCGTCCAGCTGCCTGCCCGCTCGCTGCCGAAGCTGATCTCGCTGAGTGACGTGAACAAGGTGTATCCGAGCCTCACCTACGTCCGGACGATGGACCGCGGGCCGTCGGTGATCCATGCAACCGACCTGGAGGCAGCGACCGGAGACAAGGGGCAAGGGATGAAGATCGGCGTCGTCGATACCGGCGTCGACTCGTCGAGCCCGTTTCTGAACCCGGCAGGGTTCGCATACCCCCCGGGCTTCCCGAAGGGCGACACGAAGCTCACAACGCCGAAGGTGATCGTCGCGAAGGTGTTCCCCGGCCCGGTCCGCGACAGCTCGAGCAACAAGGCATTCGACCCGACGGAGCCGCACGGCACGCACGTGTCGGGTATTGCCGCCGGCGACGAGGGAACGACCGCACCGGCCGGGCCCGATCATCCGACGACGACCGACCTTTCCGGTGTTGCGCCGAAGGCGTGGATCGGGAACTACCGAGTCTTCACGATCCCGACGCCGCTCGGCCACGAGGCGGACACGCCGGAGATCGTGAAGGCATTCGAGGCGGCAGTCGCAGACGGGATGAACGTGATCAACTTCTCGGGCGGCGGCCCGGAGACCGATCCGGCGAACGACGCGATGAACGAGACGGTGCACAACACGGCTCTCGCCGGGGTGGTGCCGGTGATCGCTGCGGGCAACGACCGTGAGGACTTCGGTCTCGGCACCGCGGGCTCGCCCGGCACAGCGCCGGACGCCATCTCGGTCGCGGCGGTCTCGAACTCGCACGTCTTCGCACCGGCACTCAGCGTCGTCGGCGGCCCGCCGCTGCTCGGCGCCCTGCCGATCCAAGGTGCAGGCGGCGTGAAGCTCCCCGGTGCCTGGGCGACCCTCAATCAGACGATTGTCGACGTCACCTCGATCCTCGGCACGGACGGCAAGCCGGTCGAGGCCCATCTCTGCGGGCCGGCGACCGATCCCAATACCGGGCTCGGCACGCTGCCGACAGGCTCCCTGGCCGGCAAGGTCGTCCTCGTCTCGCGCGGAACCTGCTCGTTCGTCTCGAAGGCCGAGCGCGCCGGCCTGGCGGGCGCGATCGGGATCATCCTCGTGGACAACCGCTTCGGCGAGGCCAACCCGATCCCCATCACCCTCCCGATTCCGGCCGGAATGATCTCCGATCTCGACGGCCAGCATCTGCGCGCGTTCCTCGCCTCGAACGGCGGCCGCGCGACGATCCGCGTCTCCTCCGACGTCAAGGAGATCGATACGGACCGCGCCGGTGTGATCACGAGTTTCTCGTCGGCCGGGCCGACCGACTTCGGGTACGACCTCAAGCCCGACATCTCGGCGCCGGGCCTCGACGTGCTCTCGTCCACGCCCCCGCTCACCACCGGGTCGACGTTCTCGGTCTTTGCCGGGACCTCGATGGCAACGCCGCACGTGGCGGGCGCGGCCGCCCTGCTCCTCCAGCAACACCCGACCTGGTCGTCGTGGCAGGTGAAGTCGGCGCTGATGTCGACGGCCGGCCCAGCGTGGGGCGACAGCGCCCGAACGCAGGAAGCCCCCGTGCTGCTCGAGGGGGCGGGGCTGGCGAACGCACTCGCCGCCGACGATCCGAAGGTCTTCACCGATCCGCAGTCACTCTCGTTCGAGAAGATCGACGTGTCAACCGGCGCCCAGCGCAAGTCGATGCTCGTCACGCTCTCCGACGCAGGTGACGGCGCCGGGACGTACACGGTGTCGCTGGCACCGCAGACGCAGACCTCAGGCGTCTCGATCGACGTTCCCGGCAACGTGGTCGTGGCCGCAGGTGGCGACGTCGCGATCCCGGTCGTCGTCCGCGTCGCGGCGAACGCCGGCACCGGCGAGAACTTCGGCTTCATCGACTTCAACGGGAACGGCGTCCAGCGTCGTGTCCCCTACTCCTTCCTGGTCGAGCGCCCCGCGCTGCGCACGCTGACGGCGGTTCCACTCAAGAAGCTGCAGATCGGCGACACCGCCGCGGGAACGAGCCTCGTGTCGACCTACTGCTGCCCGTCGGAGCCGTTCGGGCCGCCGGCCGACTACGTCGGCACTCCGATGAACGAGGACGGCTCGGAGCATCTGTACTCCCTCGACATCAACGTGCCGGTCGTCAACTTCGGCGTTTCCGTGCTGGCGGCGACGCCCGGCGCGCTGATCGATCCGTTCGTGCTCGGATCGCAAGACGAGAATGATGTGCAGGGCTACGCGGGGACGCCGACCGACGTGAACGCGCTGACATTCGACGCGAACGTCGACATCGGTGCAGCCGGCGCGCAATTCCCGCGGATCCAGCGGTTCTTCGTCGCGGTCGACTCGCGCGCCGACCCGTTCACCGATAAGCCGCTGAAGGGCCAGTACCTGCTGAACTCGTGGGTGAACGATGTCACTCCGCCGTCCGTGCGCGTCTTGACCACACGTGTGACCGCCGGCCGACCGCTGATCGTCGCTCAGGCTGTCGACCTCGGTTCGGGCGTCGATCCGCTCTCGCTCGTCGTCAACTACAACAAGGCGCTCGTCGGCGCCTCTGCCTACGACCCGACCACGGGCCTGATCATCTTCGGCATCCCGACCGCCGCGCCGAAGTTCAAGCCCGGAAAGACAAGCGCAATCGTCGCGGTCTCCGACTACCAGGAGTCGAAGAACATCAACACCGTCGGCAACGACCTCTACCCGAACACGACGTTCCTTGCCTCGAAGATCACGGCCGTGAACGGCCCGACGGTCACCTGGATCGAGCCACCCGCGCACGTGTGCGCCCTGACGACCGATCAGCTCGTCGTCGTCGGTGGCTCGAACAAGAAAGTGACCGGGGTGGTGTTCAAGGACAACGGCAAGCGCATCGGCGCCGATGCGAGCGGGCCGAACGGGATCTACAGCATCGTCTGGAAGACGGCTTCGCTGAAGAAAGGTGCTCACCACCTGACGGCAGTGCTCACCGACTCCGCGGGACACCGGACCGTTGCGGGCCGGCAGTTGAAGGTCTGCAAGTAGCCGGTCTGAGAGTTGCGGTCGTCACCGGCGCGTCGTCGGGTATCGGCGCCGCGCTGATTCGCACGCTGAAGGCTCGCGGTTGGCACACGGTCGGACTGTCGCGCCGCCCGTCGGAGGCCGACGAGCACGAGGAGTGCGACGTGGCCGACCGTGGCGCGGTCGAGGCCGCTGCGCAGCGTGTGCTCGAGCGCCATCCGAGCATCGACCTGCTCGTCAACAACGCGGGCGTCGCTGCCCGGGGCAGCTTCCTGACCGCCGGCCCCGAGCGGATCGAGCAGGTCGTGCTCGTGAACTATCTCGGCTCGGTCTGGACGCTGCTCGCGTTCCTGCCCGGTCTCGGACGAGGATCACACGTGGTGAACGTCGTCTCGGTGGCGGGAACGGTGGCCGCTGGTCCCTACTCGGCCTCGAAGCACGCACAACTCGCGTTCTCGCGGTCACTGACGGTGGAGCTCGCCCCGCGGGGCATCTCGGTTCACACCGTCAATCCCGGCTTCGTCGAGACGGAGGGCTTCCCGCAGGGCGAGCGCCACGGGCCGCTGCTCGGCCGCCTCGTCGTCGAACCGCAGCTGGTCGTCGAACGTCTGCTCGACGCGGTTGCGAGCAACAAGCGTGAGATCTACGTACCACGCTGGTACCGGCCGGCCGCGTGGGTGCAGTCGCTTGCACCCGGCACGCTCGCACGCCTGCGCTCGCGCTAGAGAATCTCGGCGTCCGGATCGAGTGCTGGATCGCCGGCGGGCAGAACATCGTGTGACCAGTCAGCACGCTTCCACGCGGGAGCCGGGGTTGCAGTCTCGGCGCGCGGCGTGAAGCGGGACCGCTCGACCAACCGGTAGTGGTGAATGTAACGCGGGCAATTCGGGAACACCTCGGTCGCGCGCACGCGCACGACGAGCTGCGCCCGCGGGTAGAGGTCGAGCATCGGGTCGGCCTCGTCGATCGATGCGACACCGTTCAGCCGGAGGCGACTGCGCCTCTCGAAGTCGATGAAGAGCAGCCCGACGTGCGGGTTGACGAGCACGTTGCCTGTCGACAGGTACATCCCGTTGCCATCGAAGCTCGGGAACGCGATCGTCCGCTCGTCCACCACGCGAACAAAGCCCGGGTCTCCGCCCTTGTACGAGCACTGCGGGCGGCCCGCGGCGTCCGCGGTCGCGAGGAAGAACATGTCGGCAGCCTCGATGAACGCCCGGTCGCTCTCGTCGATCGTCTCGCGCAGCTTCCGCTCGTCGATCCGATCCGCGAGCCGCACCGTGTCGAACCGCATCCTGGAGCCGGCGGCTGCCCTCGTGGTAACGGCCGCTCATCAGCACAACCTCGCCGGGGTGGGGTCGGCTCGGTCTGGCTGCATCACAGAAGTGTCCCGGATACCGCTGGAGGCCGCAAGCCGCGGCGCGAACCGCACAGAGGGCCTGATGCGACAGTCAGCCCGGGAGCTTCGCCTCGATAGCGTCGAGTCGCCGATCGAGTCCCGCAAGCGTGGCCTGAGCCTCGGCAAGTGCGTCGATCACGGCCTGCTCGTGGTGAGCCGCTTGCGCGCGCTGCGCCGCATCAGCCTTTGCCCGCGAGCGCTCGATGACGGTGCTCGTCACGCCCGCGGTCAGGAACGCGATGAACGACACAGCCAGCACCAGCTCGGCACCACCGACGACCCGTCCGACGACGGTCGTCGGCACGATGTCGCCGTAACCGACGGTCGTGACCGTCTGCAGCGACCACCACATCGCAAGCCCGAGCGACGGAAAGTCGTGCTCGATCGACGATCCTGATCACGACCGCACCGACGAGCGCCAGCAGGAGGAAGGTCACGGCCAGGCCGACCGTCACAGACCGCGCGTTGGCGATCTTGCGAATCCGCCGGTCGATGAGCGAGGAGCGCGGCCCGTGATGGGCGGCACGGGGTTGGACGGCGGCCAGTGTCGGGACGAGTTCGGTCATCAGAGGTCCGATTTCAAGGTCCGCGCCGGTTCTCCTCGACGCCCGCCTTCTACCGGTTGAGCACGAACCAGCCCGTGACGACTTCGTAGCCCGACGGCGCCAGACGCAGCACGCGCTCGCGCTCGTCCCCCTCGCAGCCGGCGAGATCGACGTAGGCCTCCAGGTCACGTGACTCGTGCGTGACGAGCTCGCGTCGTAGGACGAGGTTGTTCGAGTCGAAGAGCCCGCGGAGGTCGGCGTCGGAGAGCACGCGCGTCGTCGACGGGTCGCGGGCCTTCTCGAACTGGCTCAGCTCGAGCGCCGCAAGCGGATCGGTCGGCGCGAGCTGATCGACGACGAGGATCGTGCCGCCGGGCCGCGTCACACGCACCAGCTGGGCGAGGAGCAGCTCCGGCCTGCGGAAGTGGTGGAGCGTGCGGAGCGTTCCGGCGACGTCGAAGGCGAACGAGTCGAAGGTGAGATGCTCGCCGTCGCCGACGACCACCTCGACGTTCTCCGGTGCATCGCTGCGCGCCCGATCGGCGAGATCGGCGTCCACCTCAACGGCGACCACTTCCCGCACACGCGGTGCCAGAGCGAACGCAAGGGCGCCCGTGCCTGCACCGACGTCGAGCGCGCGCTCGTCACCGTCGAGTGTCAGCAGGTCTTCAAGCCGTTCGGCGAGCGAAGCAGCCTGTTCGTCCCGCACCGCCGCCCGCCGCTCCGCCCGCGAGCTCATGCCCCGACCACCAGTCGCCGCGCACGGGTTTGCGAGGAGTCGATGCCACAGGCGAGCTCGTAGGTGATCGTGCCCGCAACGGCCGCGTGCTCCTCGAGTGGGATCCCGCGTCCCACAAGCGTCACCGGCGTCCCCGGCTCCTGCTCGTGCGTCAATTGCACGGCGAATGCATCCATCGAGATCGTCCCGACCACCGTGCAGCGCTCGGCACCGACCTGCACCTCGGAACCGGAGAGGTCGCGGCGGAAGCCGTCCGCGTAGCCGACCGGCACGATCCCCACCCAGGTGTCGCGGTCGGCGACGAAGCGGCGTCCGTACCCGGTCGACTCACCCGCGTGCAGCAGGCGCGATTGTGCGATCTCGCTGGTCCAGCCGAGGACAGGTTCGAGGCCGTCCGCCGCCGGATCGGCGCCGAAGGGAGAGAGGCCGTACAACGCAATCCCACATCGTGCCGCATCGAAGCGGGACTCTGGCAGACGCAGGGCGGCCGCGCTGTTCGCCGCGTGACGGATCAGATGCCGGTATGGCTCCGTCGCCACGCGAAAGCGGGCGATCTGGGCGCGCGCGAATTCAAGATCGCTGTCGGCCGTGGCGAGGTGCGTCATCAGGCCGACAACCTGACGCGCCGGGGCGGTCAGTTCGGAGACGCCCCAGCGGCCCATGCCGGTGTCGAGCTTCACGTGAACATCAACGCCCTCCGGGATATCGCGGTCCCCGACAACGAGAGCGAGGCGGGCCTCGCGCGCCTGCACGACGTCGGCGTCGGAGGCCGGTCCCAGCACGAGGATCTGGGCGGCCGGCAGGCCTGCCCGCACGTCGAGGCCTTCGGCCACCGTGGCGACGCACAAGGCAGTGGCGCCGCCGTCGAGCGCGGCTTCGGCGCAGTCGACCGCACCGTGTCCGTAGGCGTTCCCTTTCACAACGGCCCAGAGCTCGGCGCCGTCGAGGACTCGGACGATCGTTCGCACGTTCCGCCGCAGCGCGCCGAGATCGATGGTGATCTCGGACCGCATCACTGCAGTGGGGCGCGCTGCAGGCCGTGACCGGCGAGCGCGCGCCGCAATTCGGGCAGGAGATCGGATGCCATCACACCGGCCTGCGGATCGACGAGCTCGGCGGCCACACCATGCGCGACCGCGGCGGCGGCGGCGGCGAAGCGCGGTTCCATTCCCTTCGCGAGAAACGCCGCCACGATGCCGGTCAGCACGTCTCCCGAGCCGGCGGTCGCGAGCGCCGGCGTCCCGTACGTGGCGACCAGAATCCCCTCGCGCGGAGCTGCAACGAGGGTGTCGGCGCCTTTCAACAGCACGACCGAGCCGAACCGCGCCGTCGCACGTCGAACGGCGTCGAGCCGGTGGGCGTCGATCTCGCGCGCGTCGACGCCGAGCAGGCTTGCGAGCTCGCCCGAATGCGGGGTGAGCACCGTCGGCGCCTTCCGGGCGAACGGCTCGAGCCCCCAGAGGCCGTCGGCGTCGAGAACGACCGGAAGATCGAGTTGCTCCAGCAGAAGCCTCACGAGCTCGACCGTCCCGTCACTTCGACCGAGGCCCGGTCCGATCGCGACCGCATCGGCCTTGTCGGCGACCTCGAGAATCGCGTCGAGCGAACGGGGCAACAGGCGGCCCGACGAGTCCTCGGGCAGCGGCCGCTTCACCACTTCGAGCAACGCTGTCTCCAGGACGGGGAGCGACGACTCCGGCGCGGCAACCGCGACGTAGCCCGCATCGGACCGAAATGCAGCGAGGGCGGCGAGCATCGGCGCACCGGTCAGGCCTCGCGACCCGCCGACGATCAGAACCGACCCGGCGCTGTACTTCGTCGACTCCGTGCGTTTGCGCGGCACTTCGAGGAGGGCCGACGCAGGGACGAGCGAGTGCTCGTGCTCGCGCGGGCGCAGCCCGATCGGCGCGACATGAACCGAGCCGGCGTGGAAGAGGCCTGGCGCAACCGCGAGCCCGACCTTCGGCGCACCGAATGTGATGGTGGCCGCCGCGATGACGGCCGCCCCCGCGATCTCGCCGGTCGACGCGTTCACACCGGACGGCACATCGACCGCGACGACAGGTCGACCGCTCGCGTTCATCAACTCGATCATGCGCGCGGCATCCTCGCGCGGCGCGTCCGTGAGGCCGATGCCGAGCAGGGCATCGACGATCACATCCGGTTCGCCGAGATCACCGACGCCCTCGACGACGTGCACCTCACGTCCGGCGTCGCTCAATCTGCGCGCGCAGACACGACCGTCACCCCCGTTGTTACCGCCACCGCAGACGACGGTGACTCGACCGGGGAACTGGCGCAGCACGTGCTCGGCGACGGCCGACGCCGGCGCGCTCCATCAGCTCCTCGAGCGACCCCTGGTGGGCCGCTTCGGCACGCCGCGTCTCCTCGGCGGTCAGCAACGGCTGCAGCCTCACGCGTCCGCCTCCAGCACGACCACGACCGCCGCTGCGAGCTCTCGCGAATGGGTCATCGAAAGCTCGATCGTTCCCGCACCGACCTTCTCGGCCCAGGCGGCGGTCCGGCCGGTGAGGAAGACGCCGGGCTTTGGACGGCCGCGAATCTCGATCTCCTTCCACGTGAAGTAGACCCCCGAGCCGAGCGCCTTGCCCACGGCCTCCTTCGCCGCGAACCGGCCGGCGTAGTGCTGCGGCGGGTTCGGCTTCGAGTCGCAGTACGCGCGCTCGGCAGCGGTGAAGCACCGCTCGCGGAAGCCGTCACCGTGACGCGCGAGCGCGTTGCGGATCCGCTCGATCTCGATCAGGTCGACGCCGACGCGCATCAAACGCTCGTCTTAGAGATTGGCTTCGAGCCAATCGGGAAGCTGTGCGATCGACGAGACGATCGCATCCGGCTGGACCTGTGAGCGCTCGACCTCGTCGGGCCGGAACTTGCCGGTGCGCACGAGCACCGTCTTCATGCCGTGCCGGTGCGCACCGAGGCAATCGCTCTCGAGATCGTCGCCGACCATCCAGGTCAACTCGGCCTCGGCATCGAGCGCCTCGAGTGCGGCGGTGAAGTAGGCGGCACTCGGCTTGCCGAGGACGGTCGCCTCGGTATCCGCTGCGTACTCGAGCCCCGCAACGAACGCCCCCGCGTCGAGCCGCGCGCCGTCGGCGGTCTGCCACCAGCGGTTCTTGTGCAGGCAGTAGAGATCCGCGCCGGCGTCGAGCTCGTGAAAGGCCCGGTTCAGGTTCAGATAGGAGAAGATCCGGCCCGTCTCCTCGCCCTCATCGGCCCCGCCGATCAGCACGGCGTCGACGTTCATACCGACCAGGGAGAGCCCGTCAAGGTCATCGAGGATCCCCGGCATCGTCAGGGCGAGGACGCGTTTGCCCTTCAGAGCCCGAGCAGCGACCACCCCTGTTGTCTGTAGCTCGTCGTCCTCGAGCTCGATTCTCATCTCTCGCAGCTGCTCGACTACCTGGCTACGCGACCGCGTCGTCGTGTTCGTGACGAAACGAAGCCGGTGTCCCGCGTCGCGCAGACGGCGCACCGCTGCGGCCGCTCCGGCGATCGGCGTACCTGAGACGTGCAGCACACCGTCCACGTCGACGAGAATCGCGGCCATGGATGTCGAGTCTATTCGGTCCGAGATCGCTTTCCGGTTCTCCCGGTCGAGCGGGCCAGGCGGCCAGCACGCGAACAAGAGCTCGACGCGAGCCGAGGCGATCTTCGACGTCGAACAGTCTGCGGGCCTCGGCGACGCCGAACGCCGGCGTGTGCTCGAGAAGCTCGGGCCTGTCGTGCGCGCGGTCGCCCAGGACGAGCGGTCGCAACTGCGGAACCGCGAACTGGCGACCGATCGCATACTCGAGCAGCTTCGGGAGGCAACGAAGATCCGCCGCAAGCGCACCGCGACCAAGCCCACCCGGGCCGCGAAGGAGCGGCGCCT
Source organism: uncultured Thermoleophilia bacterium (assembly GCA_963817765.1). GTDB lineage: Bacteria > Actinomycetota > Thermoleophilia > Gaiellales > Gaiellaceae > PALSA-600. The sequence goes on from CAWFPX010000014.1 coordinate 173,892, forward strand.
CGACGACAAGAAGCGGCGCGGCGAGACGAAGCGCCTGCGGCGGGACGTCAGCGACTAGAGAACGATGCCCGCGCCCTCCGGATGGTGCTTCCTGCACACCGGATGGCCGTTGTCCGGATGCGGGTGCCACTCGAGACGCCAGCAGCCGCGCACGTGGCAATTGTGCTTTCGCAACCAGAAGAAGAGCGTGCCCACGAACGCCGTGACCAGTGTGATGTCCGCGAGTGGCCCGCTGACGAAGTTGTAGCCGCCTTTCGTGGGCCAGTGGATCACGTAGTGCAGGCTGGCCACGAGGAACACGGCCGCAGGCTACCTCTCGTGCACGGGCTCCTGGATCTGTGCCGCGGGCCGCGGTTCGAACGTCGAGTCGGCATCGCCTACTCCGCGTTCGAACCGTTCCTTGCAGTGCTCACTGCAGAAGTAGTACGTGCGTCCGTCGTGGACCGAGACGGGGTTTCCGGAATGGCGATCGACCGTCATCCCGCAGACGGGATCCTTCGCACCACGCCGCAGGGTCAGGCCAATCAGTGCGACGAAGACAAACGCGAAGAGGATGTCGAGCACGGACGTGTAGTTCCATGTGATCGGCCGCTCGACGATCGAGGCGACGGAGGGACGCGTCGCCGGGACGAGGCCGAGCACCGAGAACACCGCATCGACGACGAGCGCGGCGATGACCATCGCCGCGAACATCACACTGACGAGCAGGGCGGCGAACCGCCCGCCGTACACCTTGCGGTAGTAGTTGATGATCGGCAGCACGATCAGGTCGGCGTAGATGAACGCGAGCACGCCGGAGAACGAGATGCCACTGGCCCACAGCACCGCGGCGAGCGGGATGTTGCCGATCGAGCAGACGAACGCGAGCGCGGCCACGATCGGGCCGACGAGCGCGTTCTCGATGACGCGGGACGCACCGCTCGAGTGCGTGAGAAAGAGCCCGTTGAAAAACGTCTTCGGCAACGTTGCGACGTACCCCGCGATCAAGAAGCCGATCCCGATCTCCTTCCAGAGCATCCGCCAGTCGCCACGGAAGTTGTGGGCAACATCGGACCACGCCTGAATCGAGGTCAGCTTCTGGCGGAGCGGGAGCTCGGTCGTTGCCGTCGGATGCTGATGTCCGGCATCCACCGTCTCCACGCGCCGGCGCAGCGCGCGCTCGCGGGTCGGCGAGACGAGCAGGCGGAGCCCCGCCCACATCAGAGCGATCAGGACCAGGCCGCCGACGAACTCTGCGAGCGTGAATTGCCAGCCGATGAAAGCCCAGAGCACGATCCCGAGCTCGAAGACGAGGTTCGTCGATGCGAACTGGAACGTCATCGCCGAGACGAGACTGGCGCCCTTCTCGAACAGCGACTTGGCGATCGCGACTGCCGCGTAGGAGCACGAGGACGAAACGGCGCCGAGGCCGGTGGCGCGCGCGACGTCGCGAGGCCCACGCGCGCCGAGCGCGCGCTCGAGGCGGCGCCTCGGCACCCAGGCCTGGACGATCCCGGAGAGCGTGAAGCCGAGAACGAGCGCCCACCAGACCTCCCAGAGCATGCGGAGAGCGTTCTCCAGTCCGTCCCAGAGCCACATGGCTCAAGGCTAGACGGCGCTGGGCCCGAGGCTCGAAGCTAGAGGTTGGGGCGCGAGCGGCCGGTGTCGCCGTGCCGCGAGTCGGCGCCGTAGACGGCTCCGAGAACGCACACGGCGACAACGCCGAGCAAGAAGAGGATGGCGATCATGGGCTGACAATGCCTGAGGGGAACTATCAGCACAAATCCTAGTATTGTTTGTGTCGATTATGAAACCTGATAGTTGGCTCGGCGTCGAGATCCGCCACCTGGCCGCCCTGCAGGCGGTCGCGAGCGAGGGCTCGTTCGGACGGGCGGCCGAGCGCCTTGGCTACACGCAGTCGGCGATCAGCCAGCAGATCGCGACCCTCGAGCGGATCATCGGCGCGAAGCTCGTCGAGCGCCCCGGCGGCCCCCGCGCCGTCTCGCTGACCGAGGCCGGCGCGCTGCTCCTTCGTCATGCCGACTCGATCGTCGCCCGGCTGCAGGCAGCCCAGGCCGATCTGGAGGCGCTGCAAGCCGGAGAGGCCGGCACGCTGCGCGTCGGCACCTTCCAGTCCGTCGGCGCGCGACTGCTACCCGAGATCATGCGGCGATTCGGCGAGCACTGGCCGGCCGTCGACGTCGTGCTCGAGGAATTCATCGACACGGTGGTCGGGTCAGCCCTGGAACGTGGAGAGCTCGATGTGGGCTTCGTGCTGCTGCCGGTGCTCGACGCGCCGCTCGAGACGACCGAGCTGCTCCGCGATCCGTACGTACTCGTCGTCGCCGCCGACTCGCCATACGCGCACGGCGCCACGCCGACGCTGCGGGGAGATCGGCGCCGAGCCGCTCGTCGGGTTCCACTCGGATCGATCGATCGAGCCGGTTGAGGCAGCGCTGCACGGCGCCGGGGTCGTCCCGCGCTTCACGCTGCGCTCGAACGACAACGGCACCGTGCAGGGCCTCGTCGCGGCGGGCGTCGCCAACGCGATCATGCCGCGGTTGACCGTCGACGCGAGCGATCCCCGGATCGCGGTGCGCGAGCTCGGCGACGCGGTGCCGCCGCGCGCGATCGCGATCGCACGACACGTCGACCGGTACCTGTCTCCGGCTGCGCGCGCGTTCATCGAGACGGCGACCGCAAGCGTCGACTGATGAGATGCGAGCGGATATGAAACGGGGCGGCCGGCAGGCTGCGGCACCCAGCGGCCGCCCCGTTCCAAATCGGGTGGGCAACGCGCCGCAGAGAATCCAGAAGAGAATCGAGCCCTGCGAGAGCGTCCCGCATACAGCGTCGCGACGCCTTGGCGGCTCGGCATCCCCCGAAATGGGTGGTTTATTCGACCGTGACGGTCTTCGCCAGGTTCCTCGGCTGGTCGACGTTCAGGCCGCGCAGCCGGGCGATGCGATAGGCGAGCAGCTGCAGCGGCAGGATCGAGAGCGCCGCCTGCAGGAACGCGGGCGACTTCGGCACGTAGATCACATCGTCGGCGTGGTGCTGGATGTCCTCGTTCCCGTCGGTCGCGATCGCGATCACGTGCGCGCCGCGCGCACGGGTCTCCTGGATGTTCGAGACGATCTTCTCGTACACGTGGATGTTCGTCGCGACGACGACCACCGGCGTGCCTTCCTCGAGCAGCGCGATCGGGCCGTGCTTCATCTCGCCGGCCGAGTACGCCTCGGTCGGGATGTAGGAGATCTCCTTCAGCTTCAGCGCGCCTTCGAGCGCCACCGGCAGGCCGATGTTGCGGCCGAGATAGAGGAAGAACGGCTCCTCGTAGAAGCGCTGGGCGATCTCCTCGATCGGGTGATCGCCGTCGAGGAACCTGCGCATCTTCTCGGGCAGGTCGTATGCCTCGTCGAGGATGAACTCGATCTCCTTCGGCGGCAGCGTGCCGCGGCACTGCGCGAGCTTGAGCGCGATGAGGAAGAGCAGCGCGATCTGCGCGGTGAACGTCTTCGACGCCGCGACACCCACCTCGAGACCCGTGCGCGTGTACAGCACTGAGTCGACCTCGCGGGTGATCTGCGAGCCCATCATGTTCGTGATCGCGACCGTGCGTGCTCCGCGCTCGCGCGCGAGCTTCATCGCCTGAATCGTGTCGCGTGTCTCGCCCGACTGCGAGATGCCGATCACGAGCGTGCCCGGATCGAGCACCGGGTTGCGGTAGATCCACTCGCTCGCGGCATCCGGCTCGACTGGGACGCGCCCCCACTCTTCGATCGCGTAGCGGCCGACAACGGCGGCGTGGTACGACGTGCCGCAGGCAACGATCACGATGCGGCGTAGGTCACGGAGCTCCTCCTCGGACATCCCGAGCCCGTCGAGCACGAGATGGCCGTGGCGAACGCGGTCGCCGATGGTCTCGGCAACTCCTTCCGGCTGCTCGAAGATCTCCTTCAGCATGAACGTCTCGTACCCGGAGCGCTCGGCAGCTTCGTCGTCCCAATCGACATCGACGATGTCGACCTCGAGCGCTTCGCCCGTGGAGGCGCTCACGTAGGTCACACCCGCGGGCGTGATCGAGGCGATGTCGCCGTCGTTCGGGAACTGCACACGACGCGTTTCGGCGAGGAAGGCTGCCAGGTTCGAGGCGACGAAGTTCTCGCCGACCCCGACCCCGATCACCATCGGCGTCTGGTGACGCACGCCGACGAGATGGTTCGGATGGTCGTGATGGATCACGACGAACGTGAAGTGCCCCTCGAGACGCGCATAGACGGCGCGCATGGCTGCGACGAGGTCACCTTCGTAGGCGACTTCGAACAGGTGCGCCACCACTTCCGCGTCGGTTTCGGAGGTGAACGTGTGGCCGCCTGCGACGAGCTCTTCGCGCAACTCGCGATAGTTCTCGACGATTCCGTTCAACACGATCGCCATCTTGTCGTCGTCGCACGCCGTCAGCGGGTGCGCGTTCAATTCCGTCACCGAGCCATGCGTCGCCCAGCGTGTGTGTCCGAGGCCGGTCGTCGAGACCGAGCCGTTGGGGCCGGCCTTCGTCTTCAGATTGGCGATTTTCCCGACGGCACGAACGTACTCGAGGCCTCCCTCTTCGAGGAGCGCGATCCCGGCGGAGTCATACCCGCGGTACTCGAGGCGTTGGAGCCCAGCAAGCAGGAGCGGCTTCGATGCCCGATCCCCGACATATCCGATGATCCCGCACATCCGGAGCCTCCCTTCCTGACCGGGCCGATCGACCGGAGCTTTGCCCCGAAAGGAGCTTGCCCTCGATCCAGCCCCCGGAAACGCAAGAAGCCCGGCTGCGGGCCCGTTCCATCGTCGGAAACGGTCAGCCGAGCTCTCGTTGAACGAGCGCCGCGATGCTAGCACACGCCTCCGCGGCGAGATCCGCGTTTTTGGCCTCGGCGAGCACCCGAATCAGGGGCTCGGTGCCCGAGGGACGGACGAGAACCCGCCCCCCACCATCCCATTCCCGGTTGAGGCGCTCGACCTCGGCGACGATTGCCGGCGTCAGCTCGCGGTTGTCGACGCGAACGTTCTCCTTCGCCTGCGGGAAACGGTTCATTGCGGCTGCGATCACGCTCAGACGACGACCCTTGAGCGCTGCACAGAGAAGCAGTCCGGCGGCGAGACCGTCACCGGTGACGTGGTCCCGCAGATAGATGACATGACCCGATTGCTCGCCGCCGAGCAGCGCGTTTTCGCGCTGGAGTGCCTCGAGCACATACCGGTCGCCGACGTCTGTCGTCACGACTCGGATCCCGTGCTCGCGCATCAACTCGTGGAAGCCGAGGTTCGTCATCACGGTGACGGCGACCGTGTCCACCTCCTGGTCGAGTGCGAGGATCGCGATGATCTGGTCGCCGTCGACCCCTTCGCCGTTCTCGTCGACGGCGAGCATGCGGTCGCCGTCGCCGTCGAACGCGATCCCGAGGTCGTAGCCGCCGTCGACGACGGTCCGCTGCAACAGCGACAGGTCGGTGGCGCCGCAGCCGACGTTGATGTTCGATCCGTCGGGCGCATCGCCGATCGCCTTCACCTCCGCCCCACAACGCTCGAACGCCTCCGGCCCGATGCCAGAATACGCACCGTTTGCACAGTCGACGACGATCCGCAGCCCATCGAGGTCCGAGCCGAAGCGATCGAGGATGTGCTGCAGGTACGAGTCCGTCGCCACCTCGACATGCTCGACCGACCCCTGCTCGATCCCGGGCGCCGCTGCAAGGAGCGCCTCGATCTGCTCCTCCGACCGGTCTGAGAGCTTGCGTCCCTTCTCATCGAAGAACTTGACGCCGTTGTACTCGGGCGGGTTGTGCGACGCGGAGATGACGACGCCGAGATCGAGCGCGAGCAGCGCAACAGCCGGCGTCGGCAAGACACCCCCGAGAATGCAATCGCCGCCTGCCGAAACGACGCCGCGCGCGAACGCCTCTTCGAGCTCGACGCCCGATGCCCGAGTATCACGGCCGACGAAGACCTTCGCGGCGCCGGTCCAGAGCGCAGCGGCACGCCCAAGGCGCTCAACGAGCTCGGGCGTGATGAATTCGCCCACGACGCCGCGCACCCCGTCGGTGCCGAAGTACCTCCTGGCCACGGGAAGCAGTTAGCGCTTGCTGAACTGCGGCGCCTTGCGCGCCTTGTGCAGTCCGGCCTTCTTGCGCTCCACCACGCGCGCGTCGCGCGTGAGGAAGCCGGCACGCTTCAGCGGAACCCGGAGCTCAGGATTCACCTCGACGAGCGCGCGAGCGATGCCGTGACGAACGGCACCGGCCTGGCCCGAGGGACCGCCGCCGTGAACGCGAACCCGCAGGTCGTACTGGCCCTCGAGCGCCGCCGTCTTCAACGGGGCCGTGGCGAGCATCCGGTGCACCTGGCGAGGGAAGTACTCCTCGATCGATTTCCCGTTGATCCAGGTGGCGCCGTCGCCGGGCCGAAGGATCACGCGCGCGACGGAAGTCTTGCGCTTGCCGGTGCCGAGATACTGAGCTTGGGTCGCCATTTACACCTCGAGAGTGGTCGGAGCTTGTGCCTCGTGCGGATGCTCCGGGCCAGCGTAGATCTTCAGCTTGGTCAGTTGCGCGCGACCGAGACGGTTGCGCGGGAGCATTCCCTTCACGGCCTTGCGGAGGACTTCGGTGGGCTGCCGGTTCAACTGCTCCTTGAGCGTGCGCTCACGAAGCCCGCCCGGATAGCCGGAGTGCTTGTAGTAGATCTTCTGCTCGAGCTTCTTGCCGGTGACGGCGATCTTCTCGGCGTTGATGACGACGACGAAGTCACCCGTGTCGACGTGCGGTGCGAACTGCGGCTTGTTCTTGCCACGCAGCCGCTCGGCGATCTGGGTCGCAAGCCGTCCGAGGGTCTTGCCCTCGGCGTCCACGATCAGCCAGTCGCGCTGAATCTCGCCCGGTTTTGGGTTGTACGTCTTCATGCGAAAAAGGAGCAGGCCCACGGCCCGCCGGGCGGCAATGGTAGCAGCCGTCAGGGCTTGACGTGCGCCGGGCCACCCGGCCGGGCGACCCCGGATTCAGACCCGGAGCAGCGCACGCAGCCCTTGGGCGAATTCGGCAGCGCCACCGTGGGAAGGGTGGCGGACATACTCGCCGCCGAGTGCGGCGTGCGCGACGCGACCGACCGCGATCAGGCGCCTGTCGAGGGCGAGCTCAGCCGCGAAAACACGTCCGGCCGCGACTTCGCCGCGCGACGGCCGGCGGTTCGACCATTGCGTGCCGGGGTGCGTCGGCACGACGTTCCAGAGCAGGACGTCGTCCGCGACGCCGAGCTCGGCAAGCACGCGGTGGACGATCGTCGCCGTGGCCTCGGCCGAGCCGGTCCCGGTCAGCTGGCGCTCGGAGGTGAACGGGATGCCCGAGATTCGTGCGCCGCGATAGCCGGGCGCTTCGCCGACGAGCAGGAGTGGCGCCCCTGCGCGCTCGGCGAGATAGCGCTCGAGGCGGGCGCACCGCCGCGCCGCGCCCGCTCCGTCCCGGTAGAAGTTCACGGTCCGCCCGATCCGGGCAGCGACGAGCCTGTCAATGAGCGAGCGCATCGAATTCCGCACTCTGACGGACGGCGGCCAGCAGCCGACGGAGACCGCGTGGGCGATCTCGGCGTTCATCGACGGTGCGACACGCTCGCTCGAGCTCGCGCAGTACGACTTCAACCTCGGGGCCGAGACTGCGACGATTGTCGGCGACGCGATTCGCAGGGCCGATGCCCGCGGCGTCCGCATTCGGTTCGCCTACAACGTCGATCATGCGAACCCCATCCCGGTCCTCCTCCTCCGGAGCCGGATGTCGCGCTGATCGCGTCGTTGCCCGGCGAGTCGAAGTCGATCGCCGGGATTCCCGACCTGATGCACCACAAGTTCGTGATCCGCGACGGCCGCACGGTCTGGACAGGCTCGCTGAACTGGACCGACGACGCGTGGTCGCGGCAGGAGAACGTCGTCGTGATCGTCGACTCGCCCGCGATCGCGAAGGCCTTCACGCTCGACTTCGAGCAGTTGTGGTCGACCGACGACGTGATGAGCAGCGGCTTCGTCGACCCACGTGACGAGGATGGGATCCGCGCGTGGTTCACGCCGGGCCACGGCGAAGACCTGTCGGCGCGCATCGCGAAGCTGATCCGCCGCGCGCGCCGTCGCGTCCGGATCTGCTCGCCGGTGATCACGACCGGCCCCGTGCTCGGCACGCTCGCGCAGGTGATCGCCGACAAGAGCGTCGACATCGCAGGCTGCGTCGATGCGACGGAGATTCGCGAGGTGGTTCACCAGTGGCGCGCGAACGAGAACGTCTCGTGGAAGCTGCCGCTCCTTCAGGCCGTGCTGGCCGGGCCGTTCACGGGCAAGAACTCGACGCCGTTCGGCGCGGGGACCGTGCACGACTACATGCATGCGAAGGTGACCGTCTGCGACGACACGACGTTCGTCGGCTCGTTCAACCTCTCACGGAGCGGCGAGAAGAACGCGGAGAACGTCCTCGAGATCGAGGACGCCGGACTGGCGGACCGGCTCGCCGCCTTCGTCGACGAGGTGCGCGCGAAGTACAGGCCCGGTGACCCTGCCGCCAAGCTGATCCCTCTTGCGAGGCGCTACCAGCGCTGCCAGTGGATCACATCGTGCCGCGGGCGGCGACGTTCCTTCATCCGCGACGTGCCCTGCTCCGCGCGCGGGTCGGGCGCCGGCTTGCCGATCAGCGCAAGCCCGATCGGGACCACCTCGTCCGGCAGGCCGAGCAGCTCGTCGAAGATGCGCTTCTGCTCGGGGTGGCCGATGAATGCGCTCGCGAGGCCCTCGTCGATCGCGGCCGCGAGCACGAGCATCATCAGAGCGCCCGCATCGACGTACCAGTACGGGACGGGCCAGGTGACTTCTACCCCGCCTGTCGCTTGCAGCTTGTCGGCCTCGGTGTAGCGGGCGTGGTACAGGCTCTCATTCGCCGAGATCACGAGGTGAACCGGCGCGTCGGCGATGTAGCTCTCGCCGGCCGAGCGGTAGTGCTCGTTGCCGGCCTCGAACGCGTCGGCGATCGCGCGGCGCTTGTCGTCGTCGGTCACGACGACGATGCTGCCGCCCTGGCTGAATCCGCCGGACGGTGCGCGGCGAATCACGCCGACGATTCGCTCGATCTGCTCGCGCGGGATCGGCTCCGGGACGAACGCAGCGATGCATGCGCCGCTTCGCCAGGATGTCGCGGAACTCCATCCGCGCACCGTATATCGTCGGTCGCATGAGATTCCAGGGAAAGACAGCACTCGTGACCGGCGGCGCGAACGGCATCGGCGCCGCGACGGCGAAGCGCCTTGCGGCCGAGGGCGCGACGGTCGTCGTTGCCGACTTCGACGAGGCGTCCGCTCAGCTGATCGCTGAAGAGATCGGCGGTCATGCGGTGCGCTGCGACGTGACGAAGCGCGACGACGTCGAAGGAGCGGTCGACGCTGCGGTCAAGGAAGGCGGATCGCTCGACATCCTCGTCGCGTGCGCGGGAATCATCCGCGACAACCTGCTCTTCAAGATGACCGACGACGACTGGGATGCGGTCATCGACACGCATCTGAAGGGATCGTTCTTCGCGGTGCGCGCCGCGCAGAAGCACATGGTCGAGCAGCGCAGCGGCAAGATCGTTCTGATCTCGTCGACGTCGGCGCTCGGCAACCGCGGCCAGACGAACTACTCGACGGCCAAGGCGGGGCTCCAGGGAATGACGAAGACGCTCGCGATCGAGCTCGGGCCGTACAACGTGAACGTGAACTGCGTCGCGCCGGGCTTCATCGCGACGGCGATGACGGAGCAGACAGCCGAGCGCATGGGCGTGCCGTTCGAGAAGTTCCGCGAGGCAGCGTCCGGGCAGGTGCCACTGCGCCGCGTCGGCGAGCCGGACGACGTGGCCGGCACGATCGCCTACCTCTGCTCCGAAGACGCGAGCTACGTGAGCGGGCAGATCATCTACATCCGCGGCGGCCCCTAGCAACGCGAAGCCGCCCGCGCCGGGCTGTGGACGGCCAGTCACGTGTTCCGCGGACATGCCGTCACTGTTCCGTGCGCGTGTCTGACACCAGCCGTTCCGTGGCCCCCCAGCGTTTGTGGACACTCCGTCACGCTTTCGTGCGCGTGTCTGACACCGGCCGTGCCCGCGGGGGACCTCGGCGCTCGGGACTGGGCTCGTTCGGGGCTAGTTCAGAGAGTTGCCGGCTGCGTCGTAGGCCGTGTAGTCGTAGGTGAGGCACGGCGAGCCGGCGAGCTCTTCGACGAGCATCGTGAAGAGCATCGAGTCGCGGCGCGGGCCGCCGTCGATGTGCGGGTCGAGCCGTCGGCGGAGCCTGCCCTCGAAGGTGAAGCCGAGCTTGCGCGGGATCTTCAGGCTGCGCTCGTTCTCCGGCTCGACCTGGATGTCGATCCGGTCGAGACCGCAGAGCTCGAACGCGGCCCGGGTCTGCACCGCCGTGACCTCGGTAGCGATCCCTTGACCGACCGCGCTCGCAGCGACCCAGTAGCCGATCTCCAGCGAGCCTTCATTGCTGCGCTTGTGGAACCCACTGCCCCCGAGCAGCTCCGCTTCGTCGCGCGAGAAGATCCCGTAGACGTAGTTCTCGTCGGCCGCGAACTGGGCTCGGAAGGTTCGTAGGAGCTCAACCTTCTCGTCGACCGTCTGCGGCTCGAATCGCGCCCACGGCATCCACGGCAGCAGATGGTCGATGCTCGCGTCGACGGCTGTCTTCAGGATCGGCGCGTCACTGAGCTCGTAGCAGCGGACGACGAGCCGCCCGGTCTCGATCCGATACGGCGGAGTCGTTACTCCCACTCGATCGTCGCGGGCGGCTTCGACGTGACGTCGAGCACCACCCGGTTCACCGCCGGGATCTCGTTGATGATCCGCGACGAGACGAGCTCGATCAGGTCGTAGGGAAGCCGGGCCCAGTCGGCCGTCATCGCGTCCTCGGAGGTGACCGCTCGAATCGCGATCGGGTAGCCGTAGGTGCGCGAGTCGCCTTGCACCCCCACCGACCGGATTGCCGGCAGCACGCAGAACGACTGCCACAGCTCGCGGTACAGGCCTGCGCGGCGGACTTCGTCCTGCAGGATCGCGTCGGCCTCGCGCAGCGTCACGAGGCGCTCCTCCGTGACGTCGCCGATGATGCGAATCGCCAGGCCGGGGCCGGGAAAGGGCTGCCGCCACACCATGCGCTCCGGCATGCCGAGCTCCTCGCCGACGCGCCGCACCTCGTCCTTGAAGAGCAGGCGTAGCGGCTCGACGAGCTTCATCGTCATGTCGTCGGGCAGGCCGCCCACGTTGTGATGCGACTTGATCGTCTCGGCGACGCCGTCCGTGCCGCCGGACTCGATCACATCCGAGTAGAGCGTTCCCTGCACGAGCCAGGGCGGATCGCCGATCGACCGCGCCTCGTCCTCGAAGACGCGGATGAACTCCTCGCCGATGATCTTCCGCTTCGTCTCCGGATCGGTGACGCCCGCGAGCCGCTCGAGGAAGCGCTCCTGTGCCTGCACGTGGACGAGCGGCACGTGGAAGACGCCGTCGAAGGTCTCCACCACTTGCTCGGCCTCGCCCTTGCGCAGCAGGCCGTGGTCGACGAAGACGCAGGTCAACTGATCGCCGACCGCCCTGTGCACGAGCAGCGCCGCAACCGCAGAATCGACGCCGCCCGAGAGCGCGCAGAGCACGCGCTCCTGGCCGACCTGGGCGCGGATCCGCTCGACCTGCTCCTCGATCACCGCCGCCGGAGTCCACGTCGGCGTCGCGCCCGCAACCTCGTAGAGGAAGTTCTCGAGCACGCTCTGGCCGTGCGGCGTGTGCACGACCTCGGGATGGAACTGCACGCCGTAGAGCTTGCGCGCGGGGTCTTCGAAGGCGGCGACCGGTGTGTGCTCCGAGGTCGCAACGATGCGCGCACCCGAGGGCGGCTCGATGACGGTGTCGCGGTGCGACATCCAAGCGGTCTGCTCCTCCGGGAGCGACGCGAAGAGCGCGCCCTCGCTCGTGTGCATCTCCACCTTGCCGTACTCGCCCGCATCCGTGCGATCGACGCGACCGCCGAGCTCGAGCGCGAGCAGCTGTGCGCCGTAGCAGATGCCGAGTGTCGGAATGCCGAGCTCGAAGATCGCCGGGTCGAGCTTCGGCGCGCCGTCGACATAGACCGACGCGGGCCCACCGGACAGGATCAGCGCGATCGGATTCTTACGCCGCAGCTCGTCGACGCTCGCGTGGTGGGAGACGATCTCCGAATAGACCCGCGCCTCACGAACGCGGCGGGCGATCAGCTGCGAGTACTGCCCGCCGAGGTCGACGACGAGCACCGCGCGCTCTTCGGCGAGCGGCTCCGGCCGGAGCTGCGTGACCGCCTCAACCCCGGCGGTAATTCGGCGCGTCCTTCGTGATCGTGATGTCGTGTGGATGCGATTCACGCAGGCCGGCGCCGCTGATGCGCACGAAGCGGGCAGCCTTCATCGCTTCGATCGTCTCGGCGCCGCAGTAGCCCATCGCCTGGCGCAGCCCGCCGACGATCTGGTGCAGGACGCCTGCAAGCGGCCCCTTGTAGGCAACGCGTCCCTCGATGCCCTCGGCGACGAGCTTCTCGACGTCCTCGACGTCGCCCTGGAAGTAGCGATCCTTCGAATACCCGTGACGCATCGCGCCGATCGACGCCATGCCGCGGTATTCCTTGTAGCGCTCACCGCGCGCGAGAATGACATCGCCCGGCGACTCGTCGGTGCCTGCGAGCATCGATCCGAGCATGACGCAGTCGGCGCCCGCCCCGATCGCCTTCGCGACGTCACCCGAGGACGTCATGCCGCCGTCCGCGATCACGGGAACACCGTGCCGGGACGCGGCCTCCGCGATGTCGAAGATCGCGGTGATCTGCGGCACGCCGACACCCGCGACGACGCGCGTGGTGCAGATCGAACCAGGTCCGATGCCGGCCTTCACTCCGTCGGCCCCGGCGTCGATCAGTGCCTCGGCGGCCTCGGCTGTGGCGATGTTGCCGGCGATCACCTCGAAGTCGCCCGAGAGGCCCGCGATGCGCGCGACCATGTCGACCACCCCGAGTGAATGCCCGTGTGCGGTGTCGACGACGAGCACGTCCACACCTGCGGCGATCAGCGCCTGCGCGCGCTCGTAGGCGTCGACGCCGACGCCGACTGCGGCGCCCACACGCAACCGGCCCTGCGGATCCTTCGTGGCGTCCGGGAACTCGACGCGCTTCTGGATGTCCTTGACGGTGATCAGGCCCTTGATGCGGCCGTCGGCGTCGACGATCGGCAACTTCTCGATGCGGTGCCGGTGCAGCAATTGCTCCGCCTCGCCGAGCGTCGTGCCCATCGGTGCGGTGACGAGCCCCGTCGAGGTCATGAGCGCCGACACCGGCTGCGCCGTGGTTCTTCTCGAAGCGCAGGTCGCGATTTGTGAGGATGCCGACGAGGATCCCGTCGTCGCTCGTGATCGGGACGCCGGAGATGTGGTAGCGCTCCATCAGATCGAGTGCGTCGGAGACGAGCGCGCCCGGCGGGAGGGTCACGGGCTCGACGATCATCCCCGCCTCCGAGCGCTTCACCTTGTCGACCTCGCCCACCTGCGCGTCGATCGAGAGATTGCGCTGGAGAATGCCGAGACCGCCCTCGCGGGCAAGTGCGATCGCCATGCGCGCCTCGGTGACGGTGTCCATCGCGGCCGAGACGACCGGCACCTCGAGCACGATCGTGCGCGTCAGGCGCGCTGCGGTCGAGACCGCGTTCGGCAGGACGGACGACTCGGCGGGCACGAGGAGGACGTCGTCGAACGTCAGTCCTTCCTTCGCGAACTTCTCCGGCAGTGCGCTTTCCGTCCGGTCGAAGTCGAGTTTTCCAGCGTCCATCGGGGAAGGATACCGGGTGTCCCGGACGCGGCTTGGGTCGACCGTGTCTAGACGTCGGTGACGACGGCGGCGAGCTCGGTGATCTCGACGCCCGCTTGCAGGCGACCGGCTTGACGCGGCTCGAACCGGCCCGCCCCGATCTCGAGCGTCGATGCGGTGCCGGCGGCGACCGCCGAGCGCAGTGACTCGGCGTGCGTGCGCCCGGCGTGCCGCGCCGCGAGGTACGCGGCGAGCAGGACGTCGCCCGAGCCGACCGTCGAGATCGGCTCGACGCGCGGCGCCTGCGCGCGAAAACGCTGCGGCTCGCGCTCGTCGCGCAGGAGCGCGGCGCAGCCGTTCTCGGTCGTGATCAGCACGTTGCGTGCGCCCATCTCCGCGACCTGGTCGAGCGCGAGGCGGAAGTCCTCCTCGTCGTGGAACTCCTGGCCCACGAGCCCTTCCGCCTCCGCCTGATTCGGCGAGACGAGGAACGGCTCGGCCTCGACGGCAAGGCGCAACGGCTCGCCTTCGATGTCGAGCACCGTTGAGATGTGACGCTTCGTCAGCTCGCGTGTCGCCTCGGCGTAGAAGTCCTCTCCGACGTCGCGCGGCAGCGAGCCGGCGAAGACGACGAGCTCGGCGCCCTGGGTGAGGTAGCGCAGCTTCTCGAGGAGCAAGTCGAGCTCGTCCGCGCGCACGGCGGGGCCCCACTCGTTGATCTCGGTGTATGCACCGCCGGTCGGGTCGACGACCGCGGTCGAGGTGCGTGATTCGCCGTCGATGCGCACGAAGTCATGGAGGATGCCCTCGGTCGTCAAACCTTCGACGATGCGCGACCCTGTTGCGCCGCCGACGAAGCCAGTCGCGACGACGGGAACGCCGAGTGTTTTCAGCGCGCGCGCGACGTTGATGCCCTTGCCCGCCGGCGAGTGCGAGCCCCGCACTTGCGCGATGGCGTTGCCCACGCTGGAAGTTGGGCACGGTCAGCGTCCGGTCGATCGCCGCGTTGAGGGTTACGGTGACGATCACGATGTCAGAGTAGGTGCAGGACGTCGTGCCCCGCCCTGCCTGCATACCACCCTAGTCGCCGGACGATGCCGGGCTTGTTAATGCTCCGAGAAGCGACGAGGTCGCGCTTTCCGAGGAGGCGACGTCCCGACCAGACTTCGACGTGCCCGAGCACATCGCCCTCATGCACGGGCAGAGAGGCTGCCTGCGCGGCGACGACACGCTCCAGCAGGGGCCTGCCGACCCGTGCGACCCCGAGCAGTGGTTTCGCAGCCCGCAACGCCACTGGCGCCTTGCCGTAGGGCAGATCGACGCTCGCGTAGGTGCGATCGCGCTGGACGAGTGGCACGACCCGAAACTGCGCGATGCCCCAGGCGAGGAGCGACTCCAGGTCGTCGTTGCGCACGGAGCGCGAGGGCGCTCCGAGCAGCGTCGCGTAGATCGTCACGCCACGCGAGCGCGCGGCCGCGACCTGGCACCACCCGGCGTGGCCGGTATGACCCGTCTTCACGCCGATCGTCTGAGGGAACTGCGACAGCAGGTCATCCCACGTGTGCAGCACGCGCCCACCGGCGATCGTGTCGGTCTGCTCGCGCACGGTCTCGCGCACGAAGCGGGTGCGCATCACGAGCCGTCCGAGCTTCGTCGCGTCGGCGGCGCTCGAGTACTCGTCCGGCAGGTCGAGACCGTCGGGACGAACGAAATGCGAGTCGCGCAGGCCGAGCTCCGCGGCCTTCGCGTTCATCAGGTTCGCGAACGTCCCGTAGTCGGGTGCGATCGAGAGCGCGAGCGCATCCGCGGCGTCATTCGCCGACTGGATGAGCGTCGCCTTCAGCAGGTCGCGCACCGTCAGCTGCTCGCCGGCGCGAAGGTTGGCCGTCGACTCCCCGACGGCGGCGGCGCGGGGATCGACCGTGACGACATCGGTGAGCTTGTGATGATCGAGCGTGAGCAGAGACGGTCATCAGCTTGGTGATCGAGGCGATCGGCAGGTGCTCGTTCGGATTGGAGGAGGCGAGCACCTCACCGGTGCGCGCGTCCTCCACGACGTAGGCGCTCGCATGCACGGACGGAACCGCCGCCTGGGCCGGTGCGGCGATGCAGAAGGCAGCTGCGATCGCCGCCAGGAGCGCGCGCTTCATCGCAGACGAATCCTCTCCCCGATGAAGAGCGAGGTCGAGTGCACCTTCGGGTTCAGCCGCACGAGGGTGGCGACGGGGACACCGGCCTTCGTGGAGATCACGCCGAAGGTGTCCCCCGCCTGGACGATCCAGAATCGGCGTCCCGCCGCTGCCTTCTTCGTCGTCACCGTTCGGGCGACCGTGGTCGAGCTGTGCCCGGGCGAGGTCGCCACCTGCACGGTGATCGACCCGCGAGAGTCCTTCCCGCCGGCTTCGAGCCCGGAGTGGATCAACACGATCGCGATCGTTGCTGCGAGCAAGAACGCCCCGGGGGCGGCGTAGCGCTTCCACTCATGCCGGCTCACCAGCCGGACGCGGCCCAGATCTCCTGCTTGAGCCGCGCCGCCTCCGCGCCCGCCGCCTCGCGGAAGTCGCCGCCCGTCTCGCGGAACGCGTAGTCGATCGAACGCGAGGCCGAGACGAGCGCGCTTGCCGGCCCACTCTGGAATGCGCGCGACAGGTCGGAGACCGAGCCGCCCTGCGCGCCCACGCCCGGCAGCAGAAGCACGGTTTGGGGCATCAACCGTCGAGCTTCGGCAACGGCGCGCGGGTGCGTCGCTCCGACGACGGCGCAGACCGACGAGAGGCCGACCTCGCCGACGTTGTCCTCGCCCCACTCGGCAACGAGGCCCGCGACGTGGTGCCACATCGGACGGCCGTCGCTGAGCGTCACCTCCTGCAGGTCGCCGCCGGCGTTCGAGGTGCGGACGATCACGAAGATGCCGACGCCACCGCGGCGCACAGCGCCGAGGAACGGCTCCATCGCATCGCGGCCGAGCCACGGATTGACGGTGAGCGCATCGGCGCGCGGCGGATCTCCCTCGAGGTACGCGTCGGCGTACGCACGCGCGGTGGAGCCGATGTCGCCCCGCTTCCCGTCGGCGATCACGAGCAGACCGGCGCGTCGCGCGTAGATGCAGACCTGATCGAAGGCCGCCATCCCGGCGGCGCCGAGCGCCTCGAAGAACGCGAGCTGAGGCTTCACGGCGACAGCGTGGGGCGCGACCGCGTCGACGAGGCCGCAGCAGAAGCGCGCCACGTCTCCGCGCAACTCGACGGGCATCAGGTCGACCTGCGGGTCGAGGCCGACGACGAGCTGGGAGCGCTTGCGTTCGACTTCGGCAGCGAGCCGGTCGACGAAGGTCAAGGTCGCGACGGCCATCGGCGTGAAAGGTAACCGGAATGGCGGAGGGCGGCTTTCGCCGCCCTCCGAGAAAACCGCGCGAGCCGCTCGAGCGGTTACGACGGCTTGAGCGCTGCCTTCAGCTGGCTGCCGGCCGAGAACTTCGGCACGATCGTCGCGGCAATCTGGACGCGCTCGCCGGTCCGCGGGTTGACGCCCTGGCGGGCGGCGCGGGGCGATGCCGAGAACTTGCCGAAACCTGTGAAGTTCACGTTGTCGCCGGCCTTCAGCGTCTCCGTCACGGTCTCCATGAAGGCGTCGATGGCCTTCCCGGCGTCCCTCGCGGAAAGTCCGCTCTTCGTGGCGACCTTCTGGATGAAGTCCTGCTTCGTCAACGAAATCCTCCTACGTGTGGGAACTTGGGTCAGACCTTGGGCGAAACCCTAACAACGGGGTCGGATACCGCTCAACCATGCGGATTTGCGGGTGTTTTGAGGAGCTCGGAGGCCGTGAAGAGCGGGCGAAGGCGCACGGCGTGGCGGGCGAGCTCATCGATCCCTCCCTCCTCGCGGTCGACCACGCAGACCGCATTCGAGACGCGCAGGCCCGCTGCACGGAGCGCCTCGACCGCCTCGATCGCCGCCCCACCGGAGGTGACGACGTCCTCGACGAGGCACACGCAGTCACCCGTTTCGAAGACGCCTTCGAGCCTGTTCGACGTCCCGTAGTCCTTGGCGGCCTTGCGCACGATCAGGAACGGCAGCCCGCTCGCGAGGGACGCGGCGGCGGCGAGTGCAACGGCGCCGAGCTCCGGGCCGGCGATCCGCACGGCCGAGGGCTCGTGCTCGGAGACGGCCGCGGCGATCGCTGCGCCGAGCGGGCCGAGCAGGTCGGGGCGCGTCTCGAAGCGGTACTTGTCGAGGTAGTACTTCGAGCGGCGGCCCGAGCGCAGGACGAAGTCGCCCTCCAGGTAGGCCGCGTCCCGCAGCCCGCGGCCGAGCTCCTCCCGGTTCACGAGCGAGGCGCGAGAAGCTCGTGCGCGATCGGCAGGAGCCGCTCCGCCTCGGGTGAGCCCTCGGCGTAGGAGTGCATCGAGCCGTCTGCGCCGTACAGATCGACCCGCTCGCGCTTGCGCGCCGCGCGGCGCCGCACCAGCACGGAGCCGGCGAGCGAGCCCGCGGCGAGCAGAACGCCGGTGACGACCTTACGCGGCGGCATCTTCGGCCCCCTTCTTGGTTGGCTGCTTACGCTTGGGCGCGGGCGCAGGCTCTTTCGGCTCGTCGATCGAGCGCAGGCAGGACTTCAGGTCGTAGAACACGAGCCCGACCGTCGGTTCGGGGGTCGTCGTGGCGGCGATCAGCCGCTCGCCGTCGCGAACCACGAACACGCTGCCCGTGAGGGTCGCGGCCTCGAGCTGCTGGATCCCGGGCCGCATCTCCTCGGCGGCCTCCACGAGCCGGGCGGCTCCCTCGGCGAGGCCGGCAGCGGCCTCGTCCGCCAGGTTCGAGCCGAGCGGCGAGCCGTCCGCGGCAACCGCGACGACGTCCCGCACCTGGGGTGAGATCTCGGTCAGGTCACCGATCGCCTGTGCTGCGTCCATGGAGGCGAGCATACTGGCGGCCGTGAGGCGAGTCCTGACGAAGTTCTTCGCCGACCGGGGCACCCACCTCGCGGCGATGATCGCGTACTTCGCGCTGCTCTCCTTCGTGCCGCTGCTCTTCCTGGCCCTCGCGCTGCTCGGGCTGCGTGCATCAGGCCGACGCGAACTCGTTCTTCGTCCGGCAGTTGACGAACACGTTCCCGCGCACCTCGGTCGACTCGATCCTCACTGCGGTGCGCGCGATCCAGTCGAACGCGACCGCCCTCGGGCTCGTCGGCGCCGCATTCCTGCTCTGGTCGTCGCTTTCGTTCTTCAGCGTGCTCGAGAGCGCGTTCAACATCGTCTACGGCCGACCGAATCGTGGCTTCCTGCACGGGAAGGCGCTCGCCACGATGATGATGGTCGGCTCGCTCGTGACGCTGTTCGTGTCGCTCGTGATCGGCTCGGTCGGCCAGGAGATCTTGAAGCGCTACGCCGGGCTTCCAGGGCAACGCAACGTCGGCGCGCGTGATCGCGATCGCCGTCTCGACCGTCGGCTTCTTCGTCTTCCTCTCGTCCGCCTACTACGTCCTGACGAACGTCGACCTGACCTTGCGCGAGGTGCTTCCGGGGGCCGTCCTGGCGGCCGTCACGCTGGAAGCGAGCTTCCAGGTGCTGCCGGTGTACGTCGACGTCTCGAAGCACAACCCGGTGCTGCAGACGCTCTCGGGCCCGGCTGTCCTGCTCGTCTGGCTGTACGTCATGGCGAACGTGATCGTGATCGGCGCGGAGGTGAACTGGTACGTCGGCCATCGCGCCCTCGCAACCGACCTCCCGCGCGTCGGCGAACGAGTCGCCTAACCGAGCGCGTCGAGGAGCGCACGCGCCGCGAGCGCGCGATGCGAGTGCTCGGCCTTCCACGCGTCGCCGAGCTCGGCGACGGTGCGGCTCTCCCCTCGCGGGACGAAGACCGGGTCGAAGCCGAAGCCCTCCTCACCGGCGGCTGCCGCGCGCGATCTCCCCGGCGAGCAACGCCGCGACCCTGGAAGCCGACCTGCTCCGGCGACAGGCAGACGAGCTCGCAGACGTAGCGCGCTCCGCGGTCCTTCGCCTGCGACTGCGGCGAGCGCTTTTTCGACGTGACGCCCCTCGGCCCACCGCGCCGTCAGGACGCCCGGGGCCGCCCGCGAGCGCGGCCAGCTCGATCCCCGAGTCGTCGGCGAGCATCCAGCGGTCCGCGGCGCCGGTCAGCCGCCCGTACCGCGCTTTGATCCACGCGTTGTCCGCGTAGGTCAGACCGTTCTCCTCGGGATAGTCGCCGGCCCCGAGCAGGTCGAGCTCCCAGTCCGGAAAGAGCGGCGCAAGCTCATCGAGCTTGTGTGGGTTTCCGCTGCAAACCGTGACGCGCACGCGCCGGTCAGTCGCGCGGCGCGTCGATTGCTTCCTGCTGGAACGCCTGGAGATCCTCGATCCCCGCCGCCGCCAGGTCGAGCAGGTCGTCGAGGCGCTCGCGGTCGAACGGCACCTTCTCCGCGGTCGCCTGCACTTCGACGAACAGGCCGTCACCGGTCATGACGACGTTCAGGTCGACGTCGGCGTTCGAGTCCTCGGAGTAGTCGAGGTCGAGGAACGACTCGCCGTCGACGACGCCGACCGAGACCGCTGCGACGGAGCCGGAGAGGGCCTTCGAGAGCCCGAACCGGTCGAGCGCTCGCTGCGCTGCGACGTACGCGCCGGTGATCGCGGCGCAACGCGTGCCACCGTCAGCCTGGAGCACGTCGCAGTCGAGGTAGACGGTGCGCTCACCGAGCGCCTGGAAGTCGACGACGCCGCGAAGCGCGCGGCCGATCAGCCGCTGGATCTCGACCGTGCGCCCGCCCTGCTTGCCGCGCGCGGCTTCGCGATCGGTGCGCTCGCCCGTCGACGCCGGCAGCAGCGAGTACTCCGCCGTCATCCAGCCGCGGCCGGAACGGTGCAGCCAGCGCGGCACGCCGTCCTGCACGGACGCCGTGCAGAGCACGCGCGTCTTCCCCTGCGACCAGAGGACGACGCCGTGCGGCTGCTCGAGGAAGTTCGCGTCCGCGACGACCGGCCTCAACTGGTCAGGCTTGCGCCCGTCGTTTCTCATGCAACGGCCTCCAATTCGGCGATGTGAACCTGCTCGACTTCGCCGAGCGGCAACTGCAGGAAGCGCTCGCCCAGCGAGCGGAAGAGCACAGGATCGCCGGTGGTGAGGAAGCGATAGCCGCCCTCACGATCCGGGTCGTTGTCGAAGCCTTTGCGCGCAAGCGTCTCCGCGACCTCGCGCGCGGTCTCGTCGGCGGAGAACACGAGGGTCACGTCCCGCCCGAAGGTGCGTTGGAAAACGGGCCGCAGGAGCGGGTAGTGCGTGCAGCCGAGGATCACCGTGTCGCACCCGGCGGCCTTCAGCGGCTCCGCGTATTCGCGCACCGCCGCGACGATCTCGTCGCTGTAGGTGTCGCCCGCCTCGATCAGCGGCACGAGCTTGGGGCAGGCGACCGCCGTGAAGCGCACGCCGGCGTCGAGGGTGTGGACGAGCGACTCGTAGCGTCGGCTCGCGACCGTCAACTCGGTCGCAAGCAGGCCGATGTGCCGGTTGCGCGTCGCCTGCACCGCCGCGTGCGCCTCGGGGACGATCACCGACACGACCGGAACGGCCAGCTGCTCCTGCAGATCGGGCAGCGCGACCGAGGTCGCGGTGTTGCACGCGACGACGACCATCTTCACGCCGCTGACGCTCGAGGTAGACGCCGATCTCGTGCGCGAAGCGGCGCACCTCCTCGCGGCTGCGCGGCCCGTAGGGCAGGCGCGCGTGGTCGCCGAGATAGATGAAATCCTCGTTCGGCATCGTCACGAGGCACTCGTGGAGGACGGTGAGCCCGCCGACGCCCGAGTCGAAGACGCCGATCGGGCGCGTGTCGCTCATGCGCGCGATTGTAGGAGCAGGGCTACCCTGCCGCCGTGAGAGCGACTCCTGATCGTCGCTCGGGGCCGCTCTCCTCTGGGCGGCGCCCGCGCAGGCACTCAGCAAGCAGAGCGGCACACGAACGATGTCGCGACGGGACGTCGATCGCCTACGACCTGTACCAACCAGACGGCGCGGCCCCGCACGGCGGCTGGCCGGGCGTCCTGGTGCTGCACGGTCTCGGCGGCTCCAAGGACGAGGTGGCGCCGGTCGCGCAGATCCTCGCCGCGCACGGGTACGCGGCGCTCGCGTACTCCGACCGCGGCAGCGGAACGTCGACGGGCGACCTCGAGCTTGCCGGGCCGAACGAGATCTCCGACGAGCGCGCGATGGAGTCGTTCTTTGCCGGGCTGCCGCAGGTGAGTGACACGCAGATCGGGGCCTGGGGCATCTCGTACGGCGGCGGCCAGGTCTGGAACGGGCTCGTCGCCGGGATCCCGTACAAGGCCGCGGAGGTCGTCGAGACGTGGACCGACCTCTACACCGCGCTCTGGCCGGGCGACATCGCGCGGTCGGGGATCGTCGCCGGCTTCGCCGCGCGGTCGCGGGGCGGTCGCCGCTGATCGCCCAGCTCCAAACCGACGCCGTCCAATCGAGCAACCTGCCTGCGGTCAAGGCGATCGCCGCGCAACGCTCGTCAATCACGAAGCTCGTCGGGCGTGACGACGCCCGTCTACATGTTCCAGGGTCGCGTCGACTACGCGTTCGACGTGTCGCAGGCCCTCAACGGCTACACGAGGGTGCGCGGCCCGAAGCACCTCTACGTCGGGCAGTTCGGCCACCCGCCGTCGACGTTCCCAGGCCCCGACTACGCCTACGTGCTCGCGCAGGGCCTCGCCTGGTACGACCACTACCTGAAGGGCCTCCCGAACGGCATCGACAGGTCGAAGCCGGTCACGATCGCCGCCGCGAGCGGGAACACGCGCGTCTCGTACGCGGGCGTGCCGCAGACGAAGAGTCGTGCGGCGTGGGCTTCCGCGGCACGTCGCTCGTGCGCACCGGGCCGCGCATTCCGGCAGCAGTCTCGAGACCTTCGGCGTCTCGATCCTGAAGGTGCAGGTGCGCAAGCTGAGCAACTACCCGCGACTCGTCGCGGTCGTCCTCGCCGGCAACCGGGTGATCACCCACGGCGCGATCAAGCCGAAGGTCGGGCTTCAGACGATCCGGCTCGCGAACTACGTGCAGTACCTGCCGAAGGGCACGCGCCTGACGGTCAGATTCGGCAGCGACGGTGGCCCTGACCTCGCGTACCTGGGATTCGGCGGCCAGGGCTCGATCGCTCTCGGTCCTGCGTTCCTCACGCTGCAGACGCTGCGGCGGCCGGTGAGCGGGTAGGCTCTCGCGGGTCATGTCTGCGGCGATCCGGATCGGCACGTGCTCGTGGGCGGACGATGCGCTGTCGAAGCACTGGTATCCGCCCGGGACGCCGCCAAGGGAGCGCCTCGCCTACTACGCGGAGCGGTTCTCGACCGTCGAGGTCGACTCGACGTACTACCGCGTTCCCACCGAGCAGATGGTGCGCGGCTGGGCGGAGCGCACGCCCGACGACTTCGTGATGCACGTGAAGGCGTTCGGGCTCATGACGCGCCACCCGGTGAAGCTCGAGCAGGTGCCGCCCGAGCTGCGCGCCGGACTGCCCGTCGACGCGCGCGGGCGGGTCGACCGTCCGCCGCGCGAGGTGCGCGCCGGCGTGTTCCGCGAGTTCCTCGGTGCGCTCGAGCCGTTGCGCGCGGCAGGGAAGCTCGGCGGGCTCCTCTTCCAGATGCCGCCGTACGTCGTCTGGAAACCGTCGTCGCTCGACTACCTCGACTGGGCGAACGACCAGCTCGGCGGCGACCTGATGCTGTTCGAGCCCCGGCACCGGTCGTGGTTCGCGGAGGCGATCCGCGACGAGCTGCTGCGCTGGCTCGAGGAGCGCGGCATCGCCTGGGTCGTGGTCGATGCCCCGAAGGTCGAGGCCGCCAACGTGCCGGAGACGCTCGTCGCGACCACGTCGCCGATCTCCTACGTTCGCTTCCACGGCCGCAACGCGTCGACGTGGAACGCGCGCGGCGGGTCGGCCGCGCAGCGCTTCGACCATCTCTACGGCGAGGACGAGTTGCGCGAGTGGGTCGGCCCGCTGCGCGAGCTCTCGAACGTGTCGGAACAGTCGTACGCGTTCTTCAACAACAACAATCAGACCGACGGCATCGCGCAGGCCCCGGCCGGTGCTCAGCTCCTGCGCAAGCTGCTCGACGAGGAGAAGATCCCCACGGCCTGATGCAGGTGCTCGCGATCATTCACGGCCCACTCGTGCGGCCCGAGCTGTTCGGCGACGTGATCGTCAGCGCCGGGCACGAGCTGGTGGAGTGGGACATCCGACTGCAGGGCGCACCGCCCGACGGCGCCGATGCGGTGCTGGTGTTCGGCGGCGACCAGAACGTCGGCGAGGAGCTCGAGCATCCCTGGCTGCGCGAGGAGTACGAGGCGCTGCGACGCTTCGTCTCCGAGCGGCGACCGCTCCTCGGCGTGTGCCTGGGCGCGCAGACGCTCGCGCACGCGCTCGGCGCGTCGGTGAGGCCCGTCGGGGCGAGCTCGCCGGCTTCTACGACACGGAGCTTGACGGCTGCGGGAGTGGACGATCCGGTGCTCGGCGTCTTGCCGACGGCGCTTCGAGGCCTTGAACGCGAACGGTTACCGCTTCGATGTGCCCGACGGTGCCGTCACGCTCGCGATCGGCCCGACGCCGCAGGCATTCCGGGTCGACGGCTCGGCGTGGGGAGTGCAGTTCCACCCCGAGGTGCGCCGCGACCAGGTGCTGCGGTGGTTCGCCGAGGACGAGGCGAAGCTGCCGCGCTCACTCGACGAGCTCGCGGCTGAGCTCGACGAGAAGCTCGCCGCGTGGCAGGAGCACGGGCGAGCGATCTGTCGGGCGTTCCTCGCGACCGCCGCAGGCTTGTAACAGACTGTTACTACGTCGGTTCTCAGGACTCGATCGGCAGGTCGTCGTGGCGCGACCACTCGTGCCACGAGCCGACGTAGTTGCGCGCCTCGTACCCGAGCGCGCGCAGCATCTGCGTCGCGATCGCCGAGCGCGAGCCGCTGTGGCAGTAGGCGACGATCTCGGCGCCGGGCTCGACTCCGATCGCCGCCTGGATCTGCTCGCGTTCGAGCTGCATCAGGCTGTAGACGTCGACGTTGCGCGCGCCCGGGATGTGACCCTGACGCGGATCGCACGGCTGCCGGCGGTGCCGTCGTACTCCGACGCCGTGCGCACGTCGAGGAGCGCCAGCTCGCCGAGCCGAACCGAGAGCTCGTCGATCGCGATCTCGCTCACAGGCTCCTCACGACCTCGATCTCGGCTGCGATCGACGGACGCTCCGCGAGATCGTCGAGCCAGCCCGCGAGGTGCGCGGGCAGCTCGACACCGAGCATGTCGCGGGCGCGAATCACCCACGGCACGTAGGCGATGTCCGTGTAGAGGCTCTGACCGAGCTCGAGGGCGGCGAGCTTCTCGGCGAGGCTGTTCGCGTCGCCGCGCCGGAAGGCGTAGTAGTCGTCGCCGAGGTCGTCGTCGAAACGATGAACCTCGAGCCGCGCCTGCGCCCGCTCACGGTTCTCCGCCGGCAGGAGCGGATGCTCGGGGTACGCCTCGTCGAGGTACTCCATGATCACGACCGACTCGGGCAGCACGAAGCCCGTCGTCGAGGACGGGCACGCGGCCTCGTCGGGTTCAGGTCGTAGATCCAGGCCGGCCGGTCGGACAGGTCGATCTCGACCGTCTCGGACTCGAGACCCTTCTCGGCGAGCGCGATGCGCACGCGCGCGCAGATACGGACAGCTGGCCGCGTCGTAGAGCTTCACGGCTCGAGCCCCATCAGGCGCGCGATTTGCTCGTAGAGCTCCTCGGGCGGCGGCAGCTCCGCAGGGGTGTCCGCGGTGCGCGCGATCCGCCGCACGTCGTCCCGGTCGGCGCCCGTGAGGCGCGCGACGAGCGTCGGGTTCGCCGCGAGCGCGAGCTCGTCGCCCTTCGGCAGCGGCCCGTAGTAGGTCGGCACGGAGAGGTACTCGTCGACCATGCGACCGCGCTCGTAGAGCCGGAAGCGCACGACCTCGCCCTCGAGCGCGAGCGCGACGGTGACGGCACCGAGCCGCTCCGAGAGCTCACGGGCGAACCGCCGTGCGCCTCGCGGTCGCGGTCGAGCACCGGATCGGCGATCCGGATCCAGCTGTCGTGCGAGGTCACGGCGGCGCCTCGAGCCGCGGGAGGAACTGCCCGACCGCGCGCTCGACCGAGACCTCGTCGTCGGTCTGCACGTGGGTGACCGCGCGCGACTCTCCCGCCGGCGAATGCTCGAGGCGCGCCGCGAGCGTGTCGAGCGGGGTCGAGAGGAACCTGGAGTACTCCGCGAAGCCGAGCCGGCGCCACACCGCAACCGCGTCCTCGTTCGCGATCAGCACGTCGAGGCTGACGTTCGTCGCCCCGCGATCTCGCGCATCCCGCACGCACTCGGCGAGCAGCGCCTTCGTCACACCCTCGCGGCGCGCTCGCGGGCGGACGTAGACGAGCTGGATGTGCGTTCGCTTCCTCACCGGAGCGTCCGCGCGGGCGACGCCGACGACGCCCTGCTCGTCCTCGGCGAGGAACACCGACCCGTCGCGCATGTCGTCGAGCGTGTCGCTCCACTCCTCCGCCCACGTCTCCGGGACGTACCCGGGCGGCTCGGGAACCTCCGCCTCGAACTCCTCCCAGAGCTCACGCAGGATCGCCTCGTCGGCCTCGGTCGCGCGCCGGACGTTCACGGCGTCGTCAGCAATCCCGTCAGCAGGTAGTGGGCGGACAGGTTCTGGAACGGGTCGAGGCGGCGGCCGAGCTCGTTCACGTCGACACCGTAGAGAACGTCGGCCGCCTTGCGCAGCACGAGGTCGCCGGCCGGCCAGGCGCGCGGCCGGGCAAGGTGGCGCGCGAGGAACCATTCGGCCGTCCACGGGCCGAGCCCGCGGACGGCTGTGATGCGCGCGCGGACCTCGTCGTCCTCGAGGCTCGCGAGCTCGGCGAGGTCGAGGTCGCTCCGCGCGAGGCCGATCACGTACTCGGCCTTTCGGCGAGAGAAGCCGCACGCAAAGAGCTCGTCCTCGCGCGCCAGCACCATGCGCTCGCGCGTCGGGAACGACCACGCCTCCCCGACCGGCGCACCGAACCGCTCGATCATCCGGTTCCGCATCGCGACCGCGGAGAAGAGCGACACCTGCTGTGCGGTGATCGACGTGACGAGCGACTCGAAGGGGTCGGGTGAGAGCGGCGGTCGGAAGCCATGCAGGCGAGCGACGATCGGCGCCAACACCGGATCGCGCTCGGCCCACGTGTAGAAGGGCCGCAGCTCGAAGGGCGCGCCAAGCAGCGCGGGCGACGATCGGTTCCGTCTCGTCGTCGAGCGGCTCGACGTCGACTCCGCCCGGCCGTGCGACGATGCGCACCTCGCGTCCTCCGACCGCGCGGTAGAGCGTCGAGTCGACGAGCCGGTTCGCGAGATCGGTTCCGAACGCCCGGAAACGGCCCGTCGAGAGCTCGAAGTCGAACGGCTCAGGAAATCGCAGCAGCGACATCGAAGAAGGTCTCGTACGGTTCGTACGGCACGCCCTGCTCGTCGAGGTACGCCGCGAGGCCGGTGCGCGCGAACACGCGGTCGGCCGCAAGCGACGCGCAGCGATCCGACCAACCGTCACCGACGAAGACGAGTGGCCTGCCCGACGGGAGCGAGCGGCGTTTGCACTTGTCGCCACAGACCGGACAGACGCCTTCGTCGCGGAAGATCACGCGCCAGCCCTCCGGGCTGGGCGCCGCGTCATTCGAGCGAAGCTCGACCTCGATGCCCTCGCGTTCGAGCACCGGCCGGATCAACTGCGGGAGCCCGCTCGAGACGATGACCGGCCGGTACTGCTCGACGATCTCGTGGAAACCCGGCCGCAGCTCGACGTTCGCGACGGCCCAGGTTGCGGCCTCGTCCGTCGTCACCTGCAGCGTCGCGATCTCCGCCGCGAGCGCCTCGCCGTAGCTCCCGAACCTCTCCTGAAACGCGCCCTCGTAGACGGACGGATCGCCGAGATCGTGGATCGCGGCGACGAGCGAGTCCCGGACGGTGCACGTGCCGTCCCAGTCGAGAACCAGGTTGCACTTAAAAATGGGACGTGACGCCGGCGGGGTCGTCGTCCGGCGTGCGGCCGTCGCCCGCGGCCGGGTCTTCGGCCCACGAGAACATGTACTTGCCGTCGTCGAGTTCGTGCGAGAGCTTCGACAGCTTCAGCGGGTGGAACGTGTCGCACATCACCGCGAGCTCGTGCGTCTCGGTCATCCCGAGCGATCGCTCGGCGAGGCCGGGCTGCGGCCCGTGCGGGAGCCCCGATGGATGCAGCGTCACCGAGCCCAGCTCGATGCCCTTGCGCGAGGAGAAGTTGCCGTCGACGTAATAGAGCATCTCCTCGCTCTGCAGGTTCGAGTGGTGGTACGGGATCGGAATCGCTTCCGGGTCGAAGTCGAGCTTGCGAGGGCAGAACGAGCAGATGACGAAGTTCGGGCCGGCGAAGGTCTGATGCGAGGGCGGCGGCATGTGGATGCGCCCCGTGATCGGCTCGAAGTCGTGGATCGAGAACGTCCAGGGGTAGACGTAACCGTCCCAGCCGATCACGTCGAAGGGGTGGTAGTCGATCACGTAGGTCTGGTAGCCGTCGCGCACGCGCACCTTCAGCGTGTGGTTGCCGCGGTCGCGGTGGGTGTGCAGCTCGGTCGGCGGATGGATGTCGCGGTGGTAATACGGCGCGTGCTCCATCAACTGGCCGTGCTCGTTCCGGTAGCGCTTCGGGATCGTGATCAGCCCGGGCGTCTCGAAGACGAGGTGCCTCTGCGGCCCCTCGGGCGCGAAGCGGTACGTCGTCCCACGCGGCACGACGAGGTAGTCGCCGGAGCTGTACGGCAGGTCGCCGAAGATCGTCTCCAGCGTGCCCGAGCCCTCGTGGACGAAGATCACCTCGTCGCCCTCGCCGTTGCGGAAGAAGTAGTCCATCTCCTCCGTCGGGCGGCAGAGCGAGATCTCGACATCGGCGTTCCACATCAGCAGCTGCCGTGCCGCCGACAGCGTCGCCGCCGGGCTTCACATCCCACGTCTTCAGATGCCGGTGGGCGTGCGTGTCGGGCACCCACTCCTTGCGCTCGATCGGCTCGAACGAGCCGACCTCGATCACGCGGCAGGGCGACTGAAGGTGGTAGAGGATCGACTCCAGGCCGGAGAAGCCCTCGAAGCCCATGACTTCCTCGGTCAGCAGGGTGCCGTTGTCGCGGGCGACGATGTGACGCTTGCGCGGCAGCTCTCCCAGGCGCTGGTAGAAAGGCACGCATGGAGGATAACGCCGCCCACGTGACCGCCGAGATCCTGACGTGGGAAGGCGTCTCGCGTCACGAACATCGCTTCGGCGGAGTCGAGCTGCGGCTCGGCAACCGAGAGCTCGGGCACATCCATCCCGCGACGCCGACGAGCACCGGCTGGGCCGACTTTCCGTTCACGGCGCGGATCCGCGAGATGCTGATCGAGACCGGGCGCGTGACGCCGCACAAGTTCGGCGTCAGCGGGTGGGTGTCGCGCGATCTCGACGACCCGGCGGAGGTGGTCGAGATCTTCAGGCTGTCGTACGAGCGCGCACAGGTCGCCCAAGCCGTTCGCGCGTCACGCGAGCAGCTCGGCGAAGCGACCGGCGGAGACGTTGCCGCCGGAGATGACGATCCCGACCCTCCCGCCTGAGACGGCTCCGGATCGAAGTGCGGCGATGCCGACGGCGCCGCTTGGCTCGATCACGAGCTTCAACCGCTCGAATGCAAACCGCATCGCCTCGACGATCTCTGTGTCGGTGACCGTCACGATCTCGTCCACGAGCCGCGAGCCGACCTCCCACGTCAACTCGCCGGGCGCGTGAGTCTGCAGCCCGTCGGCGATCGTGTGCGGCACGTCGATTGCGATCGGCTTCCCCGCGGCGAACGACAGCTGCCAGTCGTTGCCGGCCTCGGGCTCGACTCCGACGACCCGTTGGACACCAAGCGCCTTCGCGATTGTCGCGCAGCCTGCGATCAAGCCACCGCCGCCGACGGGAACGACCAGCACGTCGAGCGGGCCGGCATCCTCGATCAGCTCCAGGGCTGCCGTTCCTTGCCCCGCCATGATCAATGGATCGTCGTACGGCCGGACCAGCTCGAGCGCCCGCTCCGCGGCCAGCGCCTCGGCGAGCGCCTCACGGTCGTCGCGGTAACGGTCGAACGTGATCACCTCAGCGCCGTAGCCGCGCGTCGCCGCGAGCTTCGACGCCGGCGCATCCTCGGGCATCAGGATCGTCGCGCGGGAGCCGAGCAGCTGTGCTGCGAGCGCGACCGCCTGCGCGTGGTTCCCGGACGAGTACGCGAGCACAGGCGTGCCCTGTGCGAGCGAGGCGATTTTGTTGTAGGCACCTCTGAACTTGAACGCGCCGACGCGCTGCAGGCACTCCGGCTTCAGGAACACTCCTGCGCCGAGGGTTCGCGACGTGACGACGGGTGTGCGGTGAGCCACGCCGTCGAGGACGCGAGCCGCAGCGCGAACATCGTCGGGGCCGATCATCGAATCGTGTTCTGCAGCACGCCGATGCCCTCGATCTCGAGCTCGACGACGTCACCGCGCTGCAGCCACCGGTTGTCGCCGTGCTCGAGGATGCAGCCGGTGCCGACGGTGCCCGACCCGAGGATGTCACCGGGCCGCAACACGGTGTTGCGTCCCGCCTGCTCGACGATTCGCTCCCACGAGTGGTAGAGGTCGCGAAGGTTCCCGCGCGAACGCTCTTCGCCGTTCACGCGTGCGACCATCTCCCCTTCACTCCCGTCGAACTCATCGGCCGTGACGAGCACAGGGCCGAGCGACGTGGCGAAGTCCTTGCCTTTCGCCGGGCCGAGGCCGACACGCATCTCGGCGCGCTGCAGATCGCGCGCCGACCAGTCGTTCAGCACGGTGAAGCCTGCGATCTTCCCCTCGGCCCCGATCATGGCGGCGCATTCGAGCTCATAGTCGAGCT
Organism: uncultured Thermoleophilia bacterium; assembly: GCA_963817765.1. Taxonomy (GTDB): domain Bacteria; phylum Actinomycetota; class Thermoleophilia; order Gaiellales; family Gaiellaceae; genus PALSA-600. Next base: position 204,680 of record CAWFPX010000014.1, read on the forward strand.
CGCTCGTGCCGCCGGGATACGGGACGCTGTCCCCCGGCCCGTAGATCGCACCCGGGTTCGAGAAGTAGAAGACGGGGATCTCGTACCACTCCTTCGGCACCTGCGAGCCCCGCGCCGCGCGCACTGTGGCGACGTGCTGCTCGAAGGCCATGAAGTCGCGCACCGTCGGCGGATGGAGAACCGGTGGGCGGAGGTCGACGTCTGCGAGTGCGTACTCCGCGTGCTCACGCGCCGAGCCGCCGCCGGTGAAGTACGACTGCAGCGTCTGGGCGGCGAGCTGAATCACCTTGTCGCCCTCCACCCGGCCCGGCCAGCCGCGCTCGAGCCCGAGCGCTTTCGGCGTGAACATGCAGAGCCTCACGCCTCGACCCTAGATGGTTGGGTCACGGCTCGGTGTGGACGATCACGTCGGCGATCTCGGGCCGTTCGCGGCGGATGCGTTCCTCTATCTCGCTCGCGCGAGCGTGCGCTGCGGCAAGCGTTGTGCCTCCCTCGAGCCCGAGCGTCAAGAACGCCACGAGGCCCCCGGTCGAGCGCAGGAAGCGCAGCTCGCGCGGCTCGCCTCCGGTCGCGTCGCGCACGATGCGTCGCACCGCGTCCGCGTCTTCCGCCTCGATCTCGCTGGCCTCGCTCGTCTCGGCGAGCGGCTCGAGATGCGTCTGCACCCCGGAGATCTCGGGCACTGCAGCGCAGATCGCAGCCTCGAGCTGCTCGGCGACCTCGTGCGCTTCGTCGAGCGACAGATCGCCGGGGAGCTTCAGGTGCAAGGACAGCTCGGTGTGGCCGTCGACATCGACAAGGGCGAGGTTGTGCACTTCTCGTACGCGTGGCACACCGACCGCAGCCGCGTGCGCGCGCTCGCGGAGGCCGGCGTCCTCCACCGGCTCGACGTGGACGACGATGTCGACGCCCGGGAGCGCGCCCTCGACCGCCGCTTCGACCGCATCCGCCGCGGCGTGACCCTGGCCGACGGCCGCGCCGGGAGAAACACCGATCACGACGTCCGCGAACTGACGGCCACCCGCCTGGCGCATGCGGAGCCGGCGCAATTCGACCTCCGGTTGCAGCGCAACGATCGCCGCACGCGCCGCCTCCTCGGCCTCCACGGGCGCCTTGTCCATCAGCACCTCGACGTTCGTCTTCATCAGGCGTGCGGCCGCGGTCAGCACGAGCGCACCGACGAAGAGCGCGGCGATCGGATCGCCGTCCGGATAACCCTGGCGCGCGAACAGCAGCCCGATCAATACGGCGACGGAGCCGGCGAGATCGCTCGCGAAATGCAGTGCGTTCGAGGCAAGCGCCGCGCTGTGGTACTTGCGCGACGTTCGGCGTGAGACGGTCGCGCGGCTCGCGTCGAGTGCGATCACGACCCCGAGAACGGCGAACGAGTACCACGCCGTGCGCACCTGCCCGTGCGTGATCCCGACCAACCGCTCGATCGCGCGAAACGAGATGAACACCGAGACGAGCGACAGAAACCCCGCCTCGGCGAGTGCAGCGAGATGCTCGGCCTTCCCGTGACCGAACTGGTGCCCGACGTCGGCAGGCCGGGCGGCAACGCGGATCGCCAGGAAGGTGAGCAGCGCGGCGACGAGGTCGGTGCCCGAATGTGCGGCCTCGGAGATGAGGCCGAGGCTGTGCGTCGGGATCCCGACGCCGAGCTTCAGCAGCAGGAGGGCAGCGGCAGCGGCGACCGAGACGAGTGCGGTGCGGCGTTGCGGGCTCACCGCGCCAAGGCTACGGGGCGGGGCCGTCGGGCACCGCCTGTGCGGCGGGGGTCGCCTAGAGGTTGCCGCGGAGCGCTTGCTCGCGCTCGATCGCTTCGAAGAGCGCCTTGAAGTTGCCGTCTCCGAAGCCGCGGGCACCGTGCCGCTCGATCACCTCGAAGAAGAGCGTCGGCCGGTCCTGGGCCGTCTTCGTGAAGATCTGCAGCAGATAGCCGTCGTCGTCGCGGTCGGCGAGGATGCGCAGCCGCTTCAGGTCGTCCCAGTTCTCGTCGATGTCGCCGACGCGATCGGGTGTCTCCTCGTAGTAGGTGTCCGGCGTCGTCAGGAAGACAACGCCGCGGCGCTGCAGCGACTCGACCGCCTTGACGATGTTCGACGACTGCATCGCGATGTGCTGTGCACCAGGGCCTTGGTTGAACTCGAGGTACTCGTCGATCTGGCTCTTGCGCTTCCCCTCGGCCGGCTCGTTGATCGGGAACTTCACCTTCCCCTGCCCGTCCGTCATCACCTTGCTCATCAGGGCCGAATATTCGGTCGAGATGTCGTCGTCGCTGAAGTGCATCATCTCGGTCATCCCGAAGACGCGTTCGTAGTACTCGACCCACGCGTTCATGTAGCCGAGATCGACGTTGCCCACGACGTGGTCGATCGCGAGCAGCAGCCCCGTCCCCTCGCCTGCGTCACCCGCCGACTCCTGAGCCACGTAGCCGGGGAGGTAGGCGCCCTCATAGCCCTGGCGGCCGACGAACGTATGCACGACGTCGCCGTACGTCGCGATCGTCGACAGCTCGACCTGGCCGAACTCGTCCTCGAGCACCGTCGGCTCGAGCACCCCGCGCGCGCCGCGCTGCACCGCTTGCTGATAGGCCTCGCGAGCATCCGGCACGCGCAGCGCGATGTCCTTCACACCGTCACCGTGCTTCGCCGCGTGGTCGCCGATCTCGTGACCCGGATGCAGTGCGCTCGTCACCACGAGGCGAATCTCGTTCTGCTCGAGCACGTAGCTCGCGCGGTCGCGTATGCCTGTCTCGGGCCCTGCGTACGCCGTGCGCCGGAAGCCGAATGCCTGCTCGTAGTAGAACGCGGCCTGCTTCGCGTTCCCGACCCACAACTCGATGTGATCCCAGCCGTCGAGCGGCATGAAGTCGTCGTTCATCGCTGTGAGTCTACTCCGGCCGTGGCGGGCGTCCCGGCCGCAGCGTCGATGACGGAGACCTCGTCGAGCGAGATGACGGAGGCGTCGTCGAGCGAACGGCGGAGCCGTTGCTCCTTCACCCAGATGACAGGCGATCAACCAGACGCATGCCGACACACAGGCCGCGACGAAGAACGCCGGCTTGATCGCGGCGGCAAGCTCCTCGCGCGCGTCGAGCGGCAGCTGATGGATCCCGACCCCGTCCGTTGCTCCGACCCCACTCGGAAGCCCGTGGTTGACGATCGCGCCCATCACCGTCACGCCGATCGTCGCGCCCATCTGACGCGAGAACTGCGTCAGCGCGGTCGCCGACCCGATGTGCGCGCGCGGCACCGCGTTCTGGACCGACAGCACGAACACCTGCATCATCGAGCCGATCCCGATTCCCGCGATCACCATGTTGCGTGCCGCCTCGGCGTTCGTCGTCGTCACCGACATCCGCCAGAGCAACACCATCCCGGCGGTCAGCACGAGTGGCCCGAGGACGACGTTCCACCGGTAGCGACCGGTGCGCGAGACGAGCAGGCCCGTCAACAGTGAGGTCGCCACGGCGCCGAGCATCAACGGCGTCAGGACGACCCCCGATGACGTCGCAGACGTCCCGATCACGCCTTGGACGAAGAGCGGGACGTAGGAGATCGTCCCGAACATCGCCATCCCGACGAGCGCCATGCAGGCGATGCTCCCGGCGACGATCGGGTTCCGAAGGATCTCGAACGGGAGGATCGGCTCCGCCGCTCGTCGCTCGGCGAAAGCGAACAGCGCGAGCAACGCCGTGGCGAGCAGCAGCGCACCGAGAACGTGGCCGCTCGACCAGCCGTACTGCTTCCCGCCCCACACGAGCCCCATCAGGAGCGACGCGGTTCCGGCAGCGAGCAGGCCAGCACCGAGCCAGTCGATCGCGTGATGCGTCTGCGGCGCGCGGCGCGGCATCGTCAGCGAGATGACGATCAGCGCCACTCCCCCGATCGGCAGATTGACGAAGAAGATCCAGCGCCAGCTCGCGTTGTCGACGATGAACCCGCCGATCGCCGGCCCGACGATCGACGCCGCCGCGAAGACGGCGCCGATCAGCCCTTGCCAGCGCCCGCGATCGCGAGGCGGGACGATGTTCCCGATCACTGCGAGCGAGAGCGGGAAGAGGCCGCCTGCGCCGACTCCCTGCACGGCGCGGAAGAGCACGAGCTGCGTCATCGTCGTCGCCGCCCCGCAGAGCGCCGAGCCGAGCAGGAACACGACGATCGCGAAGAGGAAGAGATTCTTCCTGCCGTAGACGTCGCCGAGCTTTCCGTAGAGCGGGACCGTGACGGTCGAGGTGAGCATGTAGGCGGTGAAGACCCACGAGTACTGGGTGATGCCGCCGAGGTCGCCGACGATCCGCGGCAGCGCGGTCGCGACGATCGTCTGGTCGAGCGCTGCGAGCAGCAGCGTCACCATCAACCCCGAGTAGATCGCGAGGATCCGACCGATCGTGAGGTTGTAACCGGGCGGCTGCCGCGCCAGATGCTCGCGCAGATTCACGCGTCCGAGACTAGCGAGGCGCCTCGAGAACAGCGACAGGGTCGGATGCTGGTGCGACCCGACGCCGGCGCTCGATCACGATCCCGACGCCGATCGCGACCGCACCGACAAGCTCCCAGGCGTTCAGGCGCTCGCCCAGGATGAGCACCGCGAACACGACGGCGAAGAAGGGCTGCATGTTCACGAAGAGCGACGCCCGCCCAGGCCCGACGCGCGAGATCGCCGTGAACCAGAGGATGTTCGTCAGGAACAGCGGGCCGATGACGGCATAGCCGAAGCCGGCCCAGGTGCCCCAGCCGAAGTGGAATCCCTGGTGCGAGGTCTGGACCGCGCCGACGATCGCGATCGGCATCCAGCCGAGCGCAAGCACGACCGCGCTGATCCGAAAGGGCGAGTAGCGGCGCATCAGCGGCGCGATCGCAACCGAGTAGGCGCCCCACGTCGCCGCGGTGATGAGCGCCAGACCGTCGCCGAAGACCTTGCCCGAGAACCCGCCGTTGCCCGAGGCAACGAGGCCGACGCCGAGGAACGAGATGATGGCGGCGATCCAGAACCGACGCGAGAGTCGCTCGAGGCCGACGACCGTCGCGAAGATGCCGATGAAGATCGGTGTCGTGCCGAGGATGAGCGCGACGGTCGACGCGGACGTCTTCTGCAGCGAGTAGACGAACCCGATCTGATTCAGGAAGATCATCGTCGCCGCGAAGGCCACGAGGCCCGCGTCCGAGATCCCGATCCGGAACGACCCCTCGCGCGCGTAGGTGAAGCACCAGAAGAGAGCCGTCGCGGCGAAGTAGCGGATCGTCGCGTAGGCGAGCGGCTGGAAGCCGTGCTCGAGCACGTACTTCGTGACGGTGAAGTTGAGCGCCCAGAGGAGGACCGTCCCGAGGAGCATGAGATCGACTGGGCTCACTCGGCGCACGGCCGCCGAGCCTAGATGGATACTCTTGCGACGCGATGAGCGAGCCGACCCGCGACGACGTCGACGCCCTCGTCGGCCCGGCGACCCCGCACTTCGCGTTCCAGCTCCGAGCACGCGTGCGCGAGCTCGTCGCCGGCCTGCCCGAGAGCCACGAGGTTCGCCTGTACGCCGACACGCAGATGGAGCGGCTCGAGCGGCTCGGTCATGCGTCGTCGAAGGCAGACGAAGGCGAGCGCGAATCATCGGCGCGGATCGGCTGGGACGAGATTCCGTCGTCCGCGCGCGCGGACGATCCCCTGCCGCACCGGTCGTGAACGTCTTCGTCACGGGCGGTTCGCGGGGCATCGGCCGCGCGATCGCACTCCGGTTCGCCCGCGACGGCGCGAAACGCGTCGCCATCGGCTACTTCCGTAGCGACCGCGCCGCCGAGCAGACGGCCGACGACCTGCGTGCCCTCGGGGCGGAACCCACGCTCGTCCGAGGCAACGTCGGCTCGGACCGAGTGCTCGAAGAGGTCGCAGCGCTCGGCCCGCTCGACGTGCTGGTGCACAACGCCGCGAGCGGTGTGAGCGTCCCCGCGCTCGAGGCCACGACGAAGCACTGGGACTGGACGGTCAATACGAATGCGCGCGCGCTGCTGCAGCTTGCCCAGGCCGCGGGGCCGCAGATGCCGGACGGCTCGTCGATCGTCGCGATCTCGTCGCTCGGGGCACAGCGGGTGCTCGAGAACTACACGCTCGTCGGCACCTCGAAGGCCGCGCTCGAAGCGCTCGTGCGTTATCTCGCTGTCGAGCTCGCCCCGAGGATCCGCGTGAACGCGGTCTCGGGCGGTGTCGTCGAGACCGACGCGCTCGAGGCATTCCCGAACCGCGACGAGATGCTGCGCGCGGGCGCGGCCAATCCCGTCGGCCGCCTCGTCAGCGCGGAGGACATCGCCGGGGCGGTCGCGTTCCTCTGCTCACCGGACGCGACGATGATCCGCGGCCAGACGATCGTCGTGGACGGCGGCTTCTCACTCCGCGCGTAGCCCCAGGACGAGCGCGATTGTCACACTCCGGTAACGGTGCCTGGCACCGGCCATGTCCCGACGCGAACGGCTCTGGTGCTCGGTTTTCCTCTGTCGTGGACGAAGAGTTACGCGCTCGTAACGGTGCCTGGCACCGGACGCGGCTGCGGGGAACATGCCCGCGCCGGCCGTCAGGAAGGACTCACCGGCGCGCCGTCAGGAGGCGGTCGACCGCAGCGATCGAGACGGGTCTCGAGGGCAGCAAGCTCTACCGGCGGAACAGGCGGCCGGCGGTGTCGGCGGCGACGTAGCCGGCGATCTTCGGATTTTCCTGCAGGCGCCGCAGCGAGTACTCGTACCAGTGCTGCCCGTACGGCACATAGACGCGCAGCCGGTGGCCGTCGGCGACGAGCTCGTCGGCGCGGTCGGGTCGCACTCCGAGCAGCATCTGGAACTCGTACCGGTCGCGGGCGACACCGGCCTCACGGAGGATCCGTAGCGCCTCGCCGATCAGGTACTCGTCGTGCGTCGCGATACCGACGTAGCTTCCCTGCGCGACGAGGCGCTCGAGACAGCGGACGTAGTTCGCGCGGACATCGTCGAACTCGCGGTAGGCAATCTCCGGCGGCTCGATGTAGATGCCCTTGCACAACCGGACATTCGCGAGGCCTTCGAGGTCGTCGATCGTCCGGCGGAGGTATGCCTGGAGAACGACACCAGTGTTCTCGTTGCCTCCCGCGCGAAGCTCGCGGTACAGGTCGAGGGTGCGGTCGGTGGTCGACGAGTCCTCCATGTCGATGCGAACGAAGTTGTCGCGTGCCGCGGCGTCGCGCACGACCGCCTCGAGGTTGTCCCTGCACAACTCGCCGTCGAGCTCGAGCCCGAGGCCCGTCAGCTTCACGGACACGTTTGCGTCGAGCTCGCTCTCGCTGATTTGCGCGAGCGCGTCGTGATACTGACCGGCGATCGCATGTGCCTCGTCGGAACTGGTGATCTCCTCGCCGAGCACGTCGACCGTTGCGAGCTTGCCTTTCGCGTTCAGTCGCTGGACGACGCGAATCGCGTCATCGAGCGAAGGGCCGGCGATGTAGCGGGACGAGAGCCGCCGCACGACGGACTTGGGAACAGCCGGCAGCAGCCGGACGATCGCGCGATCGAGGAGAGCCACAGCGGGGCGATGGTATTAGCGCTCGCGCATGAAGCCCTGGCGCGCGGCGCTGACGAGCGCCACCGCCTCGGGGAAGAGCACGCGCATCGCGTCGCGCATGGCAGCTGCTTGAGCGTCGGCAGCCCCTTCGAGTGCGATCTGCGACAGGGCTGCGGCAGTCAGCTCGACCGCCGTATTGAGGGTGAGCGTCGCGAACTGCTCTCGCTGCGCCTCCTGGACGTTCTCGGCCTGCTGCTCGGCGAACTCGCGCAAGCCACGCAGGAGATCCTCGGGGTCACCCCCGAACGGGAATCCGAAGCCACCGCCTTCCATCGGCTCAGGGTAGCGCGCGAGGCAGCTCGAGCGCGTAGTCACGTTCGACGTCGCGGACGAAGTCATCGACGACCCCTCGCCCGGCGCGCAACGCCTCGGAGAACGGCGAGCTGACGCTTCCGAGAGCCTGTTCGAGCTGCAGCGTCGCGGCACCCACCTCGTCGAGGTAGGCGGGCGAGGCGACGCGCGGCGGCGCGCCGATGATCCGCTCAAGGGCGAGCGCCGCCGTCTCGGCCTCTTCGATCCCCGGCGGCTGCTCGACCATCCGCACCCGAGCCAGCTGCGACCGGAGCTGCTCGAGGTCGCCGCCGCCCGCGAGATCGGCGGTCAACTCGCACATCGCGACGATCGATGCGGTGTCGCGTACGTCCTCCAGCTCGAGCACCGGCGCCGCGGCCTCATCGAGTACGAGCCAACGCCGCGTCTCGTCAGGCCCGAGCGCAACGAGGTAGCGCCGGCGGCCCTGTCCGGGCTCGGCGGCCAGCACCCCGTCGACGTCGCCGTGTGCGGCGGCGGCTTCGGCAATCTCCACGAGCTCCTCGGCCAGGCCCATAGAGTCAAGGGTATGGATGCGCAGCAGCTCTTCGCGCCGATCGGCCCGACATACGACCGGTGGGGCTCGATCCTCTCGTTCGGGCAGGATCCGCGCTGGCGCCGCTTCCTCGTCGCCCAAACCGACGCCGGGCCGACCGACACCGTGCTCGACGTCGCAACCGGGACCGCCGCCGTCGCCCTCGAGCTTGTGCGCCAGAAGGACTGCTACGTGATCGGGATCGACCAGAGCTCCGGGATGCTCGCCGCCGGACGCAAGCGCGTCGAGCTCGCTGCGGCAACGCGCAAGGTGCGCCTCCAGGAGGGCGACGCGCAGCACCTGCCGTTCGAGGACGGCCAGTTCGACGCGCTCACGTTCACCTACCTGCTGCGCTACGTCGAGGATCCTCAAGCGACGTTGCGTGAGCTGGCCCGTGTGGTGAAGCCGGGCGGCACGATCGCCGGGCTCGAGTTCGGCCTGCCGACCGGCATCTGGCGACCGCCGTGGGAGCTGTGGGTGCGCGTCGGGCTGCCGGGCGCGGGCCGGTTGATCGGGGACGGTTGGGACGAGGTCGGCGACTTCCTCGGTCCCTCGATCCGCGAGCACTACCGGGAGTGGCCGCTCCCCCGGCTCCTGCAGGCCTGGCGCGACGCGGGCGTCGAGAACGTGCGGGCGAAGCGTCTGAGCGTCGGCGGGGGCGTCGTGACGTGGGGTCGCAAGACGGCGTGACCGACGAGACGGTCAGGCCGGCCTGGTACGCACTCCGCGAGGGCGGCTGGCGGGACTGGGTGACGATCCTGCATCCGCCGTACACGCTGTGGCATCTCTCGTACGTCGCGGTGGGCGCGGCACTGGCGCCGAGGTTTCAACTGGAGCGGCTGCTCTGGGCGCTCGTTGCCTTCTTCCTCGCGATGGGCATCGCCGCGCATGCGCTCGACGAGCTGAACGGCAGGCCGCTGCGCACCCGAATCCCGTCGTCGGCGCTGGTGGCGGTCGCCCTCATCGCGCTCGGGGGCGCGATCGCCGTCGGGATCGCCGCAGCGAATGCCTGGGGCTGGTGGCTGCTCGCGTTCGTCGCGTCCGGCGCGGTGCTCGTTCCGGCCTACAACCTCGAGCTCTTCGGGGGCGTGCTGCACAACGATTGGGGCTTCGCGCTCGCCTGGGGCGCGTTTCCCGCGCTGACCGGCTGGTTCGTGGAGGCCCAGACCATCCGGTTCGAGGCGCTGGCGATCGCCGGCTACGCGACGGCGCTCAGCCTCGCTCAGCGCGCACTGTCCACCCCCGTGCGGCACGCGCGGCGCACGCACGGAACAGTCGAGGGCACCGAAGCGATCGAACGCACATTGCGCTCGCTGACCTGCGCGGCTGTCCTGCTCGCCGTCGCGGTCGTCGCGGCCCGCCTACGATGAACGGGTGACCGCCTCCGTCATCATCGCCGTCGTCGCAGCCTGCATTGCGGTGCTTGCGCTCGTCGGTTGCGTGCTCATTCTGCGCAAGAGCCGTGACCAGGAACGGCTGCTCGCCGACGAGATCGAGCGTGGGAAGAAGGAGTTCGACGCGGTCGTGGCTCAGGAGGTCGAGCGGCGGTCTCAGGAGCTCGAACAGACGCTGGCGCGCAGCCGCGCGGAGTCGATCTCGCTGCTCGCGGACGAGGAACGGCGCATTGCCGATGAGCGGCGGCGCGACGTCGCCGAGCGCGAACGCGACGCGACGTTGAAGCTCGGCAACCAGTTGCTCGCGGTGCAAGCCGCGGTCGAGCAGCGGGTCGCCGATTGGACCGGCGACGTCGAAAAGCTGAAAGCTGGGCTCGATGCGGAGCTGAAGCGCCTGGAGGCACGCCACCGGCAGTTGATGATCGAGATCGGCGGCAAGCTCGAACAGGACGCCGAGGGCTTGCAGGGGCAGATCGATGAACAGCGCCAGACGGTCGCTCGCCTGCGTCAGGACCTCGCGGAGGCCGCGACTGCCCTGGTGGAACAGTCCGCGCACGAGCTCGAGCAGCACGCGGCGGAGCGTCGCCGGGCGCTGCACGAGCTGGCCGAACGGTTGCGCAAGCGCGAGCATGATCTCCAGGAGATCGTCGACCGCGAGGGCAACGAGGCTGCGCAGCGCGTCCAGCTCGCGCTCGGGGACGTCGAGCGGCGCCAGATCGAGCAGCTGCAGCGACTCGTGACGCGGGAGACGACGCGCTACAGCGAGGCTGCCTCCGCGCAGTTCGACACGGCGATTCGCACGGCGCGCGAGGAAGCGGCGCGGCGGCTGAGCCGGGAGCTCGACCTCGCGGTCGAGCGCTTCGCGCGCGAGGCCGAGGGCGTGCTCACCGAACGCGTCAACCACGTCAGCGACGCCGCAGCCCAGCGGGTGGAGGAGCGGCTGGCCCGTCTCCGCGCCGGGCTCGAGCGCCAGCGAGACGACGCGCTGCATTCACTCGAAGAGCGGGCACACCAGGTCGAGTCCGGATTGCGTGAGAGACTGAACGAGATCGCAGCGGACGCGGAGTCCGAGCGAGGGATCATCGATGCACGGCTGCACGAGCTGGCACGGCGCGTCGAGGAGACCGCCGCGAAAACGTAAGGAAACGTATTTCCCTCAAACTTTCGGGAAGAGGGTTCGTCTAGGACAGAGCGAAATGGCGCAAACCATGCCTCAGACGATCGAACAACCCCACTCGGAGCGCGAGAAGGTCGAATCGTGGCGGTTGCACGTGCTGATCGAAGCGGGATACCCGCTGCCGCTCGCCGAGAAGCTCGCGCACTCCGACGCCGACCTGCACCGCTCGGTCGAGCTGATCCGCGCGGGCTGTACGTTCGAGACAGCCGCAGAGATCCTCCTCTAGCCGCGCCCCGTCCAAACGAGCCATGTCCGGGGGACAGTCCCCGAGACAGGTCCTGAGTGGACGATGAGGCCGTCGCTAGCATCGACGGCGTGAAGGTCGAGGCCACCGAGGTCGAAGGGCGGAAGGTCTACAGCGTCCGCGCGTTCAACGGCGGGGTCGCGAGCTATCTGAGCAAGCTGCCCACGCTCTGGATCGAGGGCGAGATCACCGAGCTGCGGCGCCAGGATCGCTGGGCGTCGGTCTTCTTCACGCTGAAGGATCCCGAGGACGGCGCCTGCCTCTCCGTGCAGATGCCGCGCGGCCAGTTCGACGCGTTGCGGCTCGGGCTCGGCGACGGCGAGCGCGTGCACGTCTTCGGGCGCCCCGAGCTCTACGCGCAGCGCGGCGAGCTGCGCCTGAAGGCACTGACGATCGAGCGCTTCGGCGTCGGGGCGCACCTCGCGGCGCTCGAGCGGCTGAAGCGCACGCTCGCGGCCGAGGGGCTCTTCGACGACTCGCGCAAGCGCGCCGTGCCGCGCTACCCGCGACTGATCGGGCTCGTCACCGGCAACGACGCAGCGGCGAAACGTGACGTGCTGACGCACATCGTCCAGCGGTTTCCCCCCGCGAACGTGGTCGTTGCCGAGACCTACGTTCAGGGACCGCGCGCGGCCGCCGCGATCTGCACGGCGATCGGAGACCTCTGCAAGCGCGGCGCCGACGTGATCGTGCTCGCCCGCGGCGGGGGCAGCTTCGAAGATCTGCTTCCGTTCTCCGACGAGCGCGTGGTCCGCGCGGTCGCCGTCCTGCGACGTGCCGATCGTCTCCGCGGTCGGCCACGAGCAGGACACTCCGCTCTGCGACCTCGCCGCCGACGTGCGCGCATCGACGCCGACCGCCGCGGCTCGCCTCGTCGTGCCCGACCTCGCGGAGCTGCGCGACCGCCTCGAGCGCACACGCACCAACCTGCACAGCGGCGCGCACCGCGCCGCCGACCGCTACGCGCACCGTCTCGCCGGGGCCCGCGACCGGCTCAGCCGCGCGCCTCTGCTCGCGCTCGAGCGCAAGCGCTCGCGTCTCGACACCGCCCATGCCCGCCTCACCGCCCTCTCACCCGTGGCGACGCTCGACCGCGGCTACGCGATCGTCCGGCTTGCCGACGCAGTCGTCCGCTCGCCGGACCAGGTCGCAAGCGGAGACGCACTCTCGGTGCGCGTCGCCGAGGGAACCTTCGGGGTGACGGCGGAATGAGCGAGCCGACGTTCGAGGAGGCACAGAAGGAGCTGGAGTCGATCGTCGAGCGCCTGGAGCGTGGCGACGCAGGGATCGACGAGCTGACCAAGCTCTGGGAACGCGGCGAGGAGCTCTACCGGATCTGCGCCTCGAAGCTCGAAGGGGTTCGAGGGAAGATCGAGGAGCTTGCTCGGACCGGTGACACGCCCCCTCAGTCAGGTTAGGATCGAGCAGCATAGGATTAGACAAATGGCTGCCCCTATCGAACTCCTCAAGCGCGTCCCGCTCTTCCAGGGCCTGGACGACAAGCAACTGAAGATGCTCTCGCAGAACTTCACCGAGCGCACGTTCAAAGCCGGCGCACCGATCACGAGCGAGGGTGCGGGCGGAGTTGGATTCTTCGTGATCGAAGACGGCGAGGCCGTCGTCTCGGTCGCCGGCGAAGAGCGTCGCACGCTCGGCTCCGGCGAGTATTTCGGCGAGATCGCGCTGATCGACGAAGGGTCGCGGACGGCAACGATCGGGGCCAAGACGGATGTGAAGGCGCACGGCCTCACCCCGTGGCAGTTTCGCCCGCTGGTCGAGGAGAATGCGACGATCGCCTGGCCCTTGCTCGTCTCGCTCGCGCACCGGCTGCGCGAGATCGAATCCCGCCAGGGGTAATCGTGCGCGTCGTCGTCCTCGGGGCGGGCTTCGGGGGCCTCGAGCTCGCGACCACGCTGGCGGAGTCGGGTGTCGGCGACCTCAACGTCTCGCTGATCGACAAGAGCGACGCCTTCGTCTTCGGCTACTCGAAGCTCGACGTGTTGTTCGGCCGCAAGAGCCCCGACTCGGTGCGGCTTCCGTACGGCGACATCTCCAAGCCGGGCGTGCGGTTCCTGCAGGAGACCGTCACGGCGATCGATCCCGAGGCGCGCCGCGTGACGACCGACGTCGGCGCGCACGAAGCCGACGTGCTGGTGATCGCGCTCGGAGCCGACTACGACCTCGCGGCGACGCCGGGCCTCGCGGAGGCGGGCAACGAGTTCTATTCGGTCGCGGGCGCGGAGCGACTGGCGGACCTGCTGCCGACGTTCGCGCACGGACGAGCGATCATCGGCGTCTGCGGTGCGCCGTTCAAGTGCCCACCGGCCCCGAGCGAGACTGCGTTGCTGCTCCACGACTACCTCACGTCGCGGGGTGTTCGCGACGCGTGCGAGATCTCGCTGGTGATTCCGTTCGGAACGCCCGTGCCGCCGTCGCCCGAGACGTCGGCTGCGCTCGATGCAGCGTTCGCCGAACGTGGCATCGCGTTCGTGCCGGGGCGCCGAGTCGCCTCGCTCGATGCCGGTCGCAGCGTGGCCGTGCTCGACGACGGCTCGGAAATGCCGTTCGACCTGTTTCTCGGCGTCCCGAAGCACCGCGCGCCCGATGTCGTGATCGCGAGCGGCATGACCGAAGACGGCTACGTGCCGGTCAGCTCGCAGAACCTCGCAACCCGCTTCCCGGGCGTCTACGCAATCGGCGACGTCGCCACGATCGGGGTGCCGAAGGCCGGCGTCTTTGCGGAAGGGGCGGCGCGCATCGTTGCGGCGTCGATCCTCGCAGACCGTCGACGGCGGTGAACAGCCAGCCGCATACGACGGGCGCGGCTCCTGTTACATCGAGTTCGGCTCGGGGCGCGTCGGACGGGTGGACATCGACTTTCTCTCCGGGCCGACACGGACGGGCGTCTTCAATGAACCGTCGGGCGCTCTGGTCGCGGAGAAGCACGACTTCGGCGCGAGCCGAAGCGCACGCTGGTTCGGCCACTGAGGTGTTCTAGCGCGCCGAGCGACCGGCCGAGCTCCTCGCCGAGTCGCACGAGATCGTCTCCTGCCTGCTCGCGCCGGCCCGAGAGCGCGTGCGCCTCGAAGCCACTCGCGACGATGCCGCCGAAGAGCTCGCAGCGCACACCGAGGCGCTCGCAGCGACGGCGGACGGCACCGGGTGCCTTGCCTTCCAGGGTCGTCGCGTCAACCGTCCCCTCGCCGCTGACGACGAGATCGGCACCGCGCGCCCGCTCGTCGAACCGGATCAGGTCGAGCACGAGCTCGGCACCCGGGACGAGCTCGCCCCCAAGCGCCGCCAGCGCTGCGCCGAGCCCGCCTCCGGCCCCGGCTCCGGGCAGGTCGCGATACGGCCCGAGCTCAGGCAGTGAAGCGAGCCTCCGCTCGAGCTCGTCCACCGCCGCGGCGTCGGCGCCCTTCTGCGGCCCGAACGCCCGCGCCGCTCCGCGGTCGCCGAGCAGGGGGTTGCGCACGTCGCAGGCGACGCGCATCGGGACGGTACGGAGCTGCCGGCCGGCGACCGCGCGCAGGCCTACGCCGCCGTCGACGGTGGCCGTGCCTCCCACGCACACGAGAAGGGACGACGGCTGCTCGGCCAGGACCGCGAGCAGGAGCTCCCCCAGCCCGTGTGTCGACGCTGTGAGCGGATCGAGCTCGTCGGCCCCGAGCAGTGGCAGCCCGGCCGCGGCGGCCGACTCCACTACCGCTGTCCCGTCCTCGAGCAGGAGCCAGCGGGCCGTGATCGGCCGGCCGAGTGGGTCCGAGGCGGCCGCGGTGTGCCACTCGCCACCGAGCGCCTCACGCAGAACGAGCGCGGTGCCCTCGCCTCCGTCGGCGACCGGCGCCTCGTCGACGTCCAGGCCGCCGACCCGACGCAGACCCGCGGCGAGGAGCCTTGCCGCCTCGAGTGGCGAGAGGACGCCCTTCAGGCTGGCTGGGGCCGCGATCGCGTGCATCCGCTCGACGCTACGTCGTACGATCCCACGATGCGAGTTCTGCTCGCTGGGCTGATCGGACTGACGCTTGGAGCGCCTCCCCCGGGCTACCCGCCGAACACGAAGACGCCTCCGTTTCAGGACGCGGTCGTCGCCCTCGAGGCCGTCTCCAACGGCTGCGCTCAGGGCCACGCGCCGGGCTCTGCGTCGCGTGCCGCCGACGTCTCGACCTACGCCGGCTTCGAGGTCGACTTCAAAGCCGCCTGCGACCTGCACGACGCCGGCTACGTCGGCGCGGCGGTCGCCGACCCGATCGACGGCGGCTACTTCGATGCATTCGACTGGACTCGTGCGCAGGTCGACGCAAAGCTCCTCGCCGACGGACGTGAGCTCTGTCGCGGCCAGATCTCCGCAACGCACACCGCGGCGCTCGCGGCTTGCCTCGGCGACACGAGTCGTTACCGCTCGGTTCGCGCGCACGGCGCGCGCTTCTTCGTGCCGCGACCACACGTTGCCGGTACGTGGCTTTCGCGCCGGCACGGCGTGTGGCACCTGACGCAGCACTCGCGCCACGTCACCGCGACCTGGCCCGGCGGCGAGTTCGACGGGACGGTGCTGATCGGTCGCGGCCCGGCGATCATCAACGGCCTCGGCCCGACCTTCCGGATGGTCTTCACCGTTCTCTCGGGGCGTCTGCTGGACGTCGTCAGCGCCGGCGAGCTATTGACGCTCCGCCGCGGCTAGCTCACGGCTGGCTTCGCGCTCGGCGGTGTCGGCCGGGCCGCGGTCCACTTCCACCTGCTCGAAGTCCTTGAGCGTCGCGTACGAGAGGCCTTCGCGCGCCAGGAAGATCAGCCCGACGCCGACGCCGACCGAGGCCTCGATCGCCTGCAGCCCGATCCCGAATGCGACGCCTTTCGGATAGTCGACGCCGTACTTGGTGAGCGGGATGGCGACCGCGATCTGCACCAGGCCGAAGTTGCCGGGCCAGAGCGGGAAGATCGTCGCGACGTTGATGAGCACGAGCACGAGCCCGGCCACCGACAGCGGCAGGTAGATGTGGAACGCGTGCATCGCTGCCCAGACGGCGAGGAGCTGGCACGTCCACCCTGCGAACTGCAGCAACGCGGCACGCGCAGCGGCGAGCGGCGAGCGCATGACGGCGAGCCCTTCGCGACCGCGCACGAACAGCTCGCGCACTTTCCCGATGCCCTCGATCTCGCGGTGCTGCCGCCGCGCGAGCGCGACACCGGCCACGAAGAGGGCGACGCCGATTGCAAGCACGAGCGCGATCGAGGTCAGCGCCCAGCTGGGAAGCTTCGCGGTGAAGAGGACCCAGATCACGAGGATCGCGGCCGGAAAGAGATCGAACATTCGGTGTGCGAACACCGAGCCGACGAGTGTCGCGGTCGTTCCCTTGCGACCGACGAGCCGGCGGCGCAGCACAGCGACCCGCGCGAGCTCGCCGACCCGGCCCGGCAGCACCGCATTCGCGAAGAGACCGACGGAGAACGCCGAGAACACGAAGCGAAACTGCGGATGTGGCGGAGCGATCGACTGCTTGATCGTGGTGTCCCAGGAGAGTGCACGGAAGAGCACCGACACGAGGTTGAGGCCGATCGCGGTGATCACCCATTCCCAGCGCACGACGGTGAACGTGTCTCGGACGAGATGCCAGTCGGGCCCACGCCAGTAGACGAGCGAACCGGCCGCCAGGAACAAGGGCACGACGAGCAGAAGCCGCCAGCGCTTGTCGCGGATGTTCAGGCCACCACCTCCACGTACGTCTCTTCGAGCCGCCGGCCGATGTCGTCCCACGCGTAGTTCGCGATCGCGTGCGCGCGCGCCGCCCGTCCCATCTCGATCCGGCGCGGCTCATCGGAGAGCACGTCGATCACCGCTTCGGCGAGGACGTCGGGGTCACTCGGCGGGACGAGACGAGCAGCCTCCGGGATCGCGACCGCGGCGTAACCGGGGATGTCCGACGCGACGGACGGCGTGGCGCACGCGAACGCCTCGGCGAGCACGAGACCGAAGCTCTCGCCGCCGAGCGCCGGGGTCACCGACAGCTTCGCGCGCTCGAGCTCGTGCGTTCGCGCCTCGTTCGGGACGATTCCGAGCACGTCGATGCCCGCCTCGTCGACGCGAAGTCGCGAATGCAGCAGCCGGTACTGAAGCGGGTCGGTCCCGATGATTCGCAATCGTGCCCCGGTCGCCTGATGGATACGGGGCCACGCGCGCAGCAACGTCGGCAGCCCCTTACGCTGGTCGTGGCGGCCGATGAAGACGACGGTGTGGTCGCGGTCGGCTGGGTCGGCTTTTTCCGGGATCAGGACGCCGTTCGGGATGACGCGATACTCGCCGGGCAGGAAGCGAGCTGCGGTTTCGACGGCCATCGGCGACACGGCGATCCGCACGTCGATGCGGTCCATCAGGAACCCCCAGAAGTGGAGAGCGGGCCCCATCCAGGCGAGGTCGCCGTGCGCATGCCACGTGCCGACGAGCGGGCATCTGGCATACGACAGGGCCGCGACGCAGAGCGTCGGCGTCATCGGCTCGTGCACGTGCACGACGTCGAACTGCTCGTCGGCGAGCACGCTGCGCATGCGTCCGATCGAGCGCGGTGAGAGCACGATGTTCGGGAGCGAGCCGTTGGCCGGAACGACCACCGAGCGGCCGACGGGAATGATCCCGGCGGGCAGGTCACCGTGACGACCGGTTCGCGGGTGGAGCGCTCGTGTCAGCCTGCCCGGTGGGTCGTGCCCCATGATGATCTTGACGTCGTGTCCGCGCCGCCGGAGCGCTGACGCCTGATGCTCGGCGTGCTCGACGACGCCGCCCCAGTACGACCAGGAGAACGGAACGACGATGCCGATCTTCACGCGGTGACCGCCGCGAATGCGTTCGCGAGCCGCTCGGCACCGCGCGCGGCGACCTCGTCGCTGACGGCGAGCGAGAGGCGCGCCCAGCCGGCGCCGCTCGGCCCGAACCCTTCGCCCGGTGCCACCGCGACGCGCTGCTCGGTCAGCAGCCGCTCGGCGGTGAGCCCCTCCGGCAGTCGCACCCACACGAAGAAGGTTCCTTCGCAGACGGGCGGCTCCGGCAGCACGGCGGCGATCAGGTTGCGCCGCCGCTCGTAGGCGGCGACGCGCTCGACGACCGAGTCCTGCGGACCCGCGAGCGCCGCGACGGTGGCCGCCTGCAGCGGAACGAAGATCCCGGTGCGGGTGTGGTCGTTGAAGAGATTGATGCGCTCGACGATCTCGGCGTTGCCGACGACGAAGCCGATGCGCCATCCCGCCATGCCATAGGTCTTCGACATCGAGAAGATCTCGACGCCCGAGTCCTTCGCGCCGCTCGTCGCGAGGAAGCTCTCGGGCGCGCGGCCGTCGTAGACGAGGTCGATGTACGCCGCGTCGTGGACGACCCAGCCGCCCGTGCGCCTGCTCCAACGCACGGCGTCGTCGAAGACGCCGGCCGGCGCGCAGACCGCGCACGGATTCGACGGGTAGTTGAGGTAGAGAGCAGCGGCGTCGGGCGCGGCATCGAGGTCGGGCGACCAGGCGTGCTCCGGTCGAAGCGGCACCGTCTCCATCCGCGCACCGGCGAGCGCGGGACCCGACGGATAGTCGGGGTAGTACGGATCGGGCACGAGCAGCGTGTCGCCCTCGTTGCACAGCGCGAGCGCGAGCTCCGAGAGCACCGACTTCGCACTCGGGACGAGCGCAACCTCGGTCTCGGGATCGACGGTGACGCCGTAGACGTCGCGGTAGCGGTCCGCGATCGCCTCCTTCGTCTGCGCGAGACCTCGAATCGGCGGGTAACCGTGCACGCCCGGGTCGAGCGCCGACGTCGCGCAGCGCCTCGATCACGTGCGGCGGCGGCCCCATCTCCGGGTTCCCGCGACCGAGATCGACGAGCGGCGGCCCGGCCTCGGCTGCAGCTGCGGCGACCCGCCCGAGCAGGGAGACGAAGTACTGATGCGGAAGCCGCTGGAGGCGTTCAGGACTGGGGGCGCACCCAGTGATCGTATTTTGTCGGCGCCGCCCGTCGGAGTATCGGCCGGCCGACCGACGGCTCTGCGGCTCCCGCGCCCTGTGCCTTGAACTAGATTCGGGCGCGTGAACCTCGTCGAAGCGCTGGCGATCGGCGTCGGGCCTCGCCCCGCAGGGAGCGACGCCGCGTTCCGCGCCGCCGAGACCGTCGCGGATGCGTTTCGCGACCTCGGCCTCGAGCCGCGGTTTCAGGAGTTCGAGCTCCTCGGCTACGAGGCCGACGAGCCCGAGCTGGACGTCGACGGGGAGCGCTGGCCCGCGGGACCGTGCATGTACGCCCATCCCTTCGACGGTGAGGGAACCGTGAAGCGGATCGGTGAGTCGCCGGCGCCGGTCGGCGACGGCCCCTGCCGAACTTCGCGGTCGTCGGCGACGACGGCCGCGAGGTCGCGCGGCTGCTGACGAGCCCGTTCTCGACGGGCGCGATTCCGTTCATGTCGTCGCAC
Source organism: uncultured Thermoleophilia bacterium (assembly GCA_963817765.1). GTDB lineage: Bacteria > Actinomycetota > Thermoleophilia > Gaiellales > Gaiellaceae > PALSA-600. Next base: position 224,355 of record CAWFPX010000014.1, read on the forward strand.
ACGCACATCACGACCCCGCCGACCGCGTTCGTCTCGATCGCGGACTCCCGGCGTCTGACGGACGGGACACGCGTGCGTCTGAAGGTCGGTGGCCGTTTCGTGCCCGGCCGGAGTGAGCGAAACGTGATCGCCGACATGCCGGGAAAGCGAAGCGACCACGTGCTCGTGACCGCGCACTACGACTCGGTGTGGCGCGGCCCGGGCGCGATCGACAACGCGACCGGCGTCGAAGGCGTGCGCCGGATCGGCGAGGCGCTCGCCGGCCGCGAGCTCGACCGCGGCGTCCCCCTCGTCGCGTTCGCAGCGGAGGAGATCAAGCTGACCGGCTCGCACTACTTCGTGGACGAGGCCAAGTTGCGCGGCGAGCTCGACGCGATCGTCGGCGTCGTCAACCTCGACTGCATCGCCCACGGCGAGCGGCTGCACATCCTCGCGTCACCGGATGCGCTACTCGGCCGGGCGCTCGAGGCGGCACGCGGGCTCGGCCTGCTCGACCGCTACACGCTCGAGACGGGCCCGGCGACGGGCGGGGTCGACTCGCACTGGTTCGCGAGCGGCCGGCGTGCCGGCGGCGACGATCCTCCACTTCCCCTACGACGAGTACCACCTGCCGTCCGAGTCGCCCGACCTCTGCGACCCGCGGCTCATGGACGACGCCGTCGCACTTGCGGAGGCGCTCGTCGAGTCGCAGCTTGCGTACCCCGTTCCCCGTTAGTCGGGGCCGCCCATGCCCGGGAGGCCGGGCGGCGCCGGCCTCGCTCGCCCCACCGGCAGCCCGGCGGCCGCCCACGCCTCGAAGCCGCCGATGACGTCGCCCGCGTCGCGGCCGAGCTCGACGAGTGTCGCGGCCGCGAGCACGGACGAGTCGCCGTGATCGCAGACGAGGATCGGCGTCCCGCGTCGAGCGACGGGGTTTCGCCACTCGCTCGCCGGGTCGACCCGCCACTCGAGACCGTGCGCGGACGTGCCGAGCCGGGAATGACGCCGTCGCGCTCGCGCGCATCGGCCGAGCGGATGTCGACGAGGATCGCACCGGCCGCGGCTGTCTCCTGCGCCCCGTGCGGCGCGAGCGCCGGATCCGAGCGGCCGCCCGTCGAGGAGATCGTGAATCGTCATCGGTCGACCGTACCGGCGGGCCGGCGCACCGGGGCTAGACTCGAGGCATGTTCGACCGGGGTCTCGCCGAGCTGCACACGCACCTCGGCGGCTCGGTGGCCACGGACATCATGTGGAGCCTCGCGCACGAGCAGGGCATCGCGCTGCCGACGCGCGACTTCTGGGAGTTCGACCGGATGGTCACGGTGTCGGATCCGCGCGGCGTCCCGGATCTCGACTCGCTCGATCGCATCTATCACCTCACCGAGCTGATCCAGTCCTCGCCGCTCGCGGTCGAGCGGAGCGTCCATGCGGCGATCGGCGGCGCCTATCGCTCGCAGCGATCACGACGCTCGAGCTGCGCTTCAACCCGATGAAGCGCAACCGCGGCGGCGAGCGCGACCTCGACCACATCATCCTGGCGGCGATCCGCGGGCTCGACCGCGCGTCGCTCGAGTACCCGCAGGTGCGCGCCGGGCTGATCCTGATGATGGACCGAACGTTCACGGCCGACCAGAACATGGTGATCGTCGAGAAGGCGATCCGGTACGCGCCGCGCGGCGTCGTCGGCATCGACATCGCAGGGCCGCGGCCCGGCGGCGCGCGCTACGACTACACGCAGATCCGCGAGCACGTCGAGCTCGCGCGCGACGCAGGTCTCGGCGTGACGATCCACGTCGGCGAGGAAGGCGGCGAGCACGGCGTCGAGGAGATCGGCGAGGTGGTCGAGTCGCTGCGCCCCGACCGGCATCGGCCACGGCATCCTCGCGGCGCACGACCCGGAGCTGATGGCGGCGCTGCGCGACGCCGAGATCACGCTCGAGATCTGCCCGACCTCCAACCTGCTGACGAAGGCGCTCGCGAACGAGGATGCGGTGCGCGAGACGTTCCGCACGTTCGTCGAGCACGACGTCCCGTTCACGATCGCGACCGACGGCCCGGAGATGATGCGGACGCACCTGCGCGACGAGTTCGAGCTGCTGGTGCGCATCGGCGCGCTGGACGCGGACGAGTTGCACGCGGCGAACGAGCGCGGCCACGACGCCTCGTTCATCGCCCGGCACGCCTCGGCGCCTGCGTAAGCGGAGATACACCCTTCGGCCGATAGAGAAAGGGCGCCCGACGCCCTAGCCTCGTCCCCATGCAGGCACTACGAGATCCCTCCGGGATCACCTCTCGACAGCGGCAAGTCGTCGAACTGATCGCACAGGGTCTGTCGAACGACGAGGTCGGCGTTGCCCTCGGCATCTCACCGAGGACGGCAAAGGCGCACTGCGATGTGCTGCGTCAGAAGCTGGGCGTACCTCGCCGACGGCAGATTCCCATCGCGTTCCGCTTGCTGACGGGTGAGGACCCGCTGGCGAACCGACTGGCGTCGGCGCGAGCCGACGACGGGGGCTGACGGCGAAGAGGCGTCCGCGGCAACACCCTCCGCCGCGGACGCCCAGCCCCTTCTCAAACGTTGGATGGGGGCGTACGGTAGGCGTTCGGCGAGCAGCGCTTGGGAGAGAGGGCAAGTCATGACGACAGATACGCCAGTATTGAAGGCCGCCCGCGCAGAGCGCCGGATCATCCAGCGGCCTCGTCTCACTAAAGTCCTCGACGGTACGGAGGCAAGGACGATTCTCCTTCTGGCACCTGCCGGGTACGGCAAAACGACACTCGCTCGACAGTGGGCCCAGACACTGAATGGCGCGATCTGGATCACGGCGACCCCCGCTCACCGCGACGTGTCGACGCTCGCGCGAGACTTGGCCCGCGGGATCGATGAACTTGGTGCAGTCACGTCGAAGTTCATCGACGAATACCTCCGGGCCAGAAGTAACCCGCAGCGCGCGGCGCGCGAGGTTGCACGAATGTTGGCGGAGCAAGCAACAACAGTTCGTCTGCAATGGATCATCATCGACGACTACCACGAACTCACGGCGTCGCCCGAGGCCGAAACACTCATAGACGTATTCCACGAGCTGGCCCACACTCGCTTTTTGGTGGCGTCGCGAGTGCGCCCAGTCTGGGCGAGTTCGCGAAGGGTGGTTTACGGGGATATCGCAGAAGTAACCCGAGAAACGCTCGCGATGAGCGACGGAGAGTCCCGACTCGTACTCGGGCATCGGCCGGGCGCGGTGAGGCTAGTTGAGCAATCCGAGGGATGGCCGGCGGTTATCGGTCTTGCCGCTGGTGTTGATCAGGTCGAAGTGCCCAATGAGGCGTTGCCCGCAGCGTTGCATGACTTCTTCGCCGAGGAACTCTTCAGATCAGCTTCTCCGGTGCTCCAGGCCCAGTTGATCAGACTCGCGCTGTCGGGTGATCTCACCGACGTCACGATGCTGGAGCAATTCGGTGACGAAACCCGGTCGATTCTCGAGCAGGCGCGTGAGTTGGGGTTTCTTTCGACCGAAGGCTCGGTTGGCGTCCATCCGCTCATTCGTGAGTTCCTGCTTCAGAAACTCTCAGAGGATCCCGACTGCGAGGCTGTCGTCCGACATGGAGTCGCCGCGTGCGTGCGGGGTGAGGCATGGGGTCGCGCTTTCGAACTCATCTTACGTTTTGGACTGATGGATCTCGTCGAGTCGACCCTCGAGGCGTCCTACAAACCTCTGCTCCGCTCGGGGAGGCTCGAGACATTGTCTTCCTTCGCAGCGTCGGTTCGGATTGCGCCAACTTTCCCGCCGCCGATCGTTGATCTCGTCGAGGCAGACGCGGCGTTTCAGGAACGGGGCCTATGCGCTCGCGGCAGACATCGCGCGTCGGGTTCGACAGGCACTCCCACAAGGTCATCCCCTGTGTTCAAAAGCGAACGCGATCATCGGCCAAAGCGCCTACATCCATGCCGACCTGACTGGTGCCGAGGAGGCGTATCGACTGGCGTATGAAACTGCGACCGATGATGATGATCAGGCAGACGCCCTGTACGGATGGGCCTTGACGTCGATACAGGGAGAAGTGGCGCATCCGAGGTGGGTCATCGCTCGGCTCGCCGAACGCCGAAGTCAGTCCCCGCTTGACTTGATGAGATATGCGATCTCGGAAGTGGTTCGTCGCCGATTCGCAGAGGGGTTTCCGGAGGGAATCCCGGTAGACGAAGCAATGCACGCTCTTCCGCAGGTTCAGGATCCCCGGGCACGCAGTTCGTTGGTTGCCCTCAATGCTTACGTGTCAGGACTCAAAGCCGACTACCGTCACGCATCGGAACTGATCCGGCTAGCGCGGGAAGAGATCGATGCGTTTGACCTTGAGTTTGCACGTCCGCACGCCAATTGGAATCTGGCCTTCATAGAGCTTGGCCTGCGTCACTTCGGAGCCGCTGACCGCGCGCTTCGACTGGTTGAGGACGAGGTGCAGCAAAAGCCTCTGGGTTACCACGTCCTCAACGCACGCGTCCTTCGAGCTCGACTGGCGCTCCAAACAGGTCAGAGGGACGTTGCCTTGGAACTCGTACGGCGCCCCGACATCGAGGCGGCGATTCCGTCGATACACGGCGAGTACCTCGCTACCCGAGCACTTGTCCTAGCGGCGATAGGCGAGGAATCGGCGGCGGAAGCTGCCAGCGCAGCCCGGGAACCTCGAGCGCCGTAGAGGTTCAGGCTCTCGCTTTGTCGGCGTTGGCGACCCTCTCGGCCTGTGAAGGGCGACCGAAGCGCCCTCGCGGACCTCTGGCAGATCGCCACGCAGACTGGAATCTGGGATCCAGTCGTGTTTGCCCTTAGGTCATCGCCGGAACTCGGAGATCTGGCAGCGTCGGACGACACGTTGCGGCCCGATCTTGCGACGCTCTACGAACGCTCGGCGGACTTTGGCCTGGCACGACGGGCAGGTTTGCGACCTCAAACCGCTAGAGATCCCCGCGACATCCTGACCCCGCGGGAATTCGAGGTTGCGGAGCTTCTCACACGCGGATTCCGCAACCGTGACATATCGAAGGCGCTGACCATCTCCGATTCGACAACGAAGGTCCACGTGCGGCACATCTTGGAAAAACTCGGCGCAAGATCGAGAACCGAGGTGGTCGCTCGGTTCAACGCACTGAGGTGACTATGCCGACATCGAGACGGCGGGCGGGAGTGTTGTCAGGTTGACGTCAGAGGACGTCAGTTGGAACGATTCGCCGTGACCAACGCGATAGGCCTCGTCCGCTCCAGCGAGCAACGCTTCGAAGGCTGCGACCACTGAGGTGTCAAATTGTGTTTCGACCGCCTGCGCAAGACGGAGTCGCGCAACTCGACTCGGCATCGCGTCGCGATAGGGGCGATTGGAAGTCATGGCGTTGTAGGCGTCAGCCACCGCGATGATTCGAGAAAGCAAAGGAATCTGCGTTCCGGCGATTCCGTCAGGGTAACCCTGGCCATCCATGCGCTCATGGTGATGTCGAACGATGGCGGCAATCTCAGCGTAGGTGTCGACGTTTGCCAAGATGCGCTCGCCGATTTCGGAGTGGCGCTGCATCTCGCGGCGCTCGTCGAGCGTCAATGCACCCGGCTTTTCAAGGAGACCTGCGGGCAGGCCGATCTTTCCGATGTCGTGCACGAGGCCACAGAGATGCACCAGTTCGCATTGCTCTTCGTCGAGGGTCATGCGCTCCGCGATATCCCGAGCGTAGATCGCGACAGCGGCAGAGTGTCCGGCGGTGTACTGGTCTCGGGCGTCAAGAGTGGCGATGAGACCCTTCGCGAATGACAGGTTGGCGGCCTGGAGCTGGTCGTTCGCTCCCTTCAGATCATCTGCGAGACGTCGCTGCTCCTGATAGAGCAGGAACCAACGTTGGGCTGCGAGAGCTGGTGCGAAAAAGAGCGGCAGCGTCCAAGCCGAAACGTTCTGGTAGGAGAGGGCAAGGATCGCGACAGCCGAGCTGTAGAACGGCACCGAAGCTGCAATGACTGGAAGTGAGTCACGCGCCGCTTCGCTCCACCGACCATGACCACGCAACCAATAGGTCAGAGAGGCAAAGCCGGCGTCGGCGACTTCGGCAACCAGAGCAGCGGTCGTCGCCGCAACGACCGTTGCGCCGGTGCCAGCGTTCATCAGCGACATGACGCCGATGACGGCGCCGGCGGCCAGCGCTCCCGTGAGAGCTCTGCTCGCCGAATACGTCACACGCCCAACAACTGGGAACGACAAGCCAATAGCCGACGCGCCAAACACGACCATCGCCGCCAACGGACCGAACAGTACGGCGGCAAAAATCGCAGGCAGCAGCGAAATCGACACGGTGAGGTTGCCCCTCAGCGTGATTCGGCCGCGCTCACCATAAGCCGCGACTAACGCCAGCCCTATGACGGCCGGGATGCTTCCAACTCCCTGCCCCGCAGCGAGAAGCCCAACAATCACGGACGACGCGGTGGCGACGACGGCCACCACGTAGACCAGGACGCGTGGCGTCAAACCCGCAAATTGACGGGAAATGTTGGTAAATACTTGCGTATCCCCCAAAAGGGTTATAGGGTGCTCCTTGCCGTCAGTCACTCAAGTACGGGGGAAAGAAAAAAATGAGCAAGTTCGCCAAGTTCGTCAAAACCGCCAAGGTCGCCGGCGGGTTCGCTTCCTGGTAAAGCTCGCGTAGTTAACTGGGCTTTCGCGCTCAGGGCGTCACCCGATCAGGTGATTGTCCACAAGCAGTGGAAAACCTTCTTAGAGCGTTGAATTGGCCGCCTTCGGGCGGCCTTTTCATTGCTGGGCCTAGCCGATCAGTCCGCGGCGGAAGCCGACGGCGACGGCGTGGGCCCGGCTGCGAGCCTGGAGCTTCGCGAGCAGGTGCCGCACATGGCTTTTCACCGTCTCCTCGGAGAGGAAGAGACGGACACCGATCTCGCGGTTCACGAGGCCGTCGCAGATCAGCTGCAGCACCTCGATCTCCCGCGCCGTCGGCTCCTGCTCGAGCTCGGGCATCGGCGCCTGGAACGGGATCACCTCGGCGACGGCGTCACGGCGAGCGGCGACCGCTTCGAAACGGCTCGAGTGCTCGTGATAGCGGGTCAGGATGGCATTACGCTGTGCGGCGTCCACTGCCAAGCTATCGACCGCCTCGATTCTCACCTTTAGGACGAATGCACCCTTTCGAGTGAGGCGCCGATCACCCTCTCGGCCGTGGCAGCCACCTCTGAGGGCAGAGCGGCGGGCTCGGAGCAGACCGCGACCGCGAGCGTCCGATCGACGAGCGCGACCTCGTGGTAGACGCGCGGCCAGATCTCGCCCGTCTTCACGATCACCTCGCGGCCCGCGAGGCGGAAGTGCAGCTCCGAGTCCTGGGCGAGCGCAAGGGCCGTCAGGACCCGCTCGTCGTCGATCGCGGCGAGCCCGCGGGCGAGATCGCGGGCACAGGTCACGTTCTCAGGCCCGTCGCCCATCAAGAGGCGCCGCACCTGCGTCCGTTCCGCACCGAGACGCACAGCCTCCTCGTTGACGGCGTCGAAGCCGAGACGCTCCAGCAGAACGTTCGTCGCGGCGTTGTCGGAGAAGGCGAGCATCAGCAGCGCGCAGTCGGCGAGCGTCAGCGGCCCTGCCAGCAGGTCGGCGACCGACCAGGCCGCAGGCGGCACCGCGACGCGAACGTCCGGGTCGAGGCCGGACCGCCAGAACGCCGAGGCGACGAAGATCTTGATCGTCGAGGCCGCCGGGACGACCCGGTCGCCGCCCTCCTCGCGGCCGTCTGAGGCCGCCCACGTGATCACAGCCGCACGAGCTTGCGACGGCGCGCGCGCAGGTAGTCGGGCTCGACCTCCTCGAGCACGCCGATCCCGTTCTCGCGACCGGTCGAGTGCAGGATGCGCCCCTCGCCTAGCCAGAAGGCGATGTGGTCGGCGGGCTCGCCCGGCTCGCCGTAGGTGACGAGATCGCCCGGCACGGCCTCGGCGACCTCGAGGCCTGCGTCCTCCTGCTGGTCGGCGTCGCGAGGCACGAGCCTCCCGAGGCGGCGGTACGCCATGTGCACGAGGCCGGAGCAGTCGATTCCCTGCGCGGTGAGACCGCCCCAGAGGTAGCGGCGTGCCGAGATACGAGCGCGCAACCTCGACGGGTGTGCCCGTCGCATCGGCGGACAGCTCGCCCTCGCCCTCCTCGAGCGCGTCGGCGCGCACCCAGCCCGGGTAGTCGTAGGCAGTGACGAATGCGCGCCCAGCCGTCGGAGACCTCCTCGACCTGCAGCGGCTCGCCGCGCATGGCCTGCGTCACCTGCTCGGCGTCGTCGCGCGGTTCCGCGCGCACCGGCGCAACCTCGGCGGCGCACCTCACGCGGCATGCCTTTCGATCTTCGCCTCGAGCATCGCCTTCACGTGCGGCCAGTCGTCATCGACGATCGCGTACCAGGCCGAATCGCGGATCGAGTCGGGCAGCTTCATGTGCTTCCGGAAGATCCCCTCGAACGTCGCGCCGATGCCGAGGAGCGCGCCCGCGCACGCGCAGGTTGCGCGCGTCGGTCTTGAACTCGACGCGCATCGCGCCCCAGCGGTCGAACGCCCTCGAGAGCAGCAGGTACTTCGTCTCGATGTTCGCGCCCGTGCCCCATTGGGCGCGCTCGAGCCACGTCCAGCCGATCTCCACTCGCTTGTGGAACGTCTCGACATTCAGGAAGCGCGACGAGCCCACCGGCTTGCCGCCGACGTGGACGACGAACGGCACCTCGCTCTCGCTGGCCAGCGCCAGGTCGAACCATTGGTCGAAGCCAAGCGAGTACATGTTCGTGAAGCGGTGAATCTCCGGGTCGCGTTCGGCAGCCACGCGCAGTCCCTCGCGGTGGCGCTCCTCGATCGGCTCGGCGCGAACGATGCGGCCGACGAGCGGGCCTTCGGGCCGCAACTCGTTCACGCAGCGTCCGCCACGAACACACACTTCTCCCGTCGCGCGACGAAGGGATAGGGAGATTCGGGGGCCGATCAGCGGGCCGATCATCTCGACGTACGCGTCGAGGTAGTCCTGCAGGTCGGCGGGTGCGAGCCACACGACCGAGCCGCCGCGGAGCCGCCGCTCGACGCGGGCGAACCGTCGCTCGAGCAACGGAAGCCCAGTCTCCGAATCGAAGAGGTCGCGCGTCCCTCGGTTCTTGCGTAGCCACGCCGGAGCGACTGCACGCCACACCTCCAGCAGGTGCGCGCGCGCGTTATAGATGCCGACGAATCTTCCACCCGGCCGGAGGACTCGAACGAACTCCGCCAGCGCTCGATCCGGCTCGGGGACGTGGTAGAGCGTGTGGTTGCACGTCACGGCATCGAACGACCCGTCGTCGAACGGCAAGTCCTGCGCGTCGGCGACGCGGGCGTCGAGACCGCGAGCCAAAGCTGCGGCAACCGACGCCTCGGAGCTGTCGACGCAGACCACCTCGGCGGCCTGATAGAGACTTGCCAGGCGGCCGTCCCCACAACCGACGTCGAGCACCCGTCCGGGACGTACCTCGGCGAGCGCGGCCAGGAGCGTCTGCTCCTCATCGAGGTCGTCGAACCGCAGCCAGCCGGTCCGATCGAGTCGCCTCATTTTCAGGCGCTCGAGGGAGGCATATTCCCGCGCGACGGCGTCCGGGTCATCAAGGCGATGCACGATGGTCAGTATTGCCGCACGAGCTTGGGCGCGTCACTACCCTTTGTGGCCTCGGATGACGAACCCACCTGACTTCCAGGTGACTTCCGGCGGCGCAATCGCACTGCAACCGGTCGCCGTCGCCCGTAAGTCGCCGCGCCGGCTCTTCTGGGATCGCTTCAAGCAAGACACGGCCGCGCTGATCGGCGGCATCGTGATCATCGTGCTGATCTTCATCGCGTTCTTCGGCGGCCCAATCGCAGAGCACATCACGGGCCATCCGCAGAACACGACCTACAGCCAGATGACGGACGCCTACGGCGTCCCGCTCGGCCCGAACCGCCAGTTCTGGTTCGGCGCCGACGCCGCCGGCCGCGACCTCTTCGTGCGCACGATGTACGGCGCGCGCACGTCGCTCTTCGTCGGCATCGTCGCGTCCGGGTTCGCGGTGCTGATCGGGCTGGTCGTCGGCCTCACCGCCGGCTTCTTCGGCGGCTTCACCGACACGATTCTCTCGCGCGCCTCCGACGTCCTGCTCGCCGTGCCCCAGATCCTGATCGCGGTCGGAATCGTCGCGGCCTGCTCGACCAGCAAGGACGGTTGCAGCGTCTTCGGGATATTCCATCTCCAACCGGGGATCGAGGTCGTGATCGCGGTAATCACGATCTTCTCGTGGTCCTATATCGCTCGCATCGTGCGCGGCTACACACTGTCGCTGCGCGAAAAGGAGTTCGTCGAATCAGCCCGTGCGGCCGGCGCCACGAACGTGCGCATCCTTCGCTCCGAGATCCTCCCGAACCTGCTCGGACCGCTCATCGTGTACACCACGCTGCTGATCCCCACCAACATCCTGTTCGAGGCAGCCCTGTCGTACCTCGGGCTCGGCGTCCCGGCCGATCAGGCGTCGTGGGGCTCGATCCTGAGCGACGCCTCGCAGCTCTACGACGTCGCCTGGTGGTTGATGCTCTTCCCCGGCGCCTTCCTGATCATCACTACCCTCGCGTTCAACCTGCTCGGAGACGGCCTGCGGGACGCTTTCGACGTGAGGTCCGAGCGTTGAGTTCATACCCCGAAAACGTCCGCACCCGATCACGGGTGGAAAGGAGAACGAAGCTCAATATGGGCAGACAGATCCGCTACGCGGTACTGCTCGCGGCGATCGCCGCGTTCGCACTATTCGCAGCAGGGTGCGGCTCGAAGAAGTCGTCGTCGGGTAGTTCCACAACGACGACAACGAGCTCCAGCGGCGGCTCCAGCGCCGTCGGCACGGGCACCTTCAACAACGGCACCTCCGAGAAGGGCGGTGTCTATCGGGTCGGTTGGGAACAGTCGTTCGGATTCACCAACAACTTCGACCCGACCGGTGAGTACCTCGGCAACGCCTGGGGCCTCTACTCGAACCTGATGCTGCGGCCGCTCGTCGGTTACTGGCATCTGCCCGGCGCAGCCGGCAACAAGTTGATCGGCGACCTCGCCACCGCGGTGCCGACCCCGACCAACAAGGGACTCACCTACACCTACCACATCCGTCCCGGCGTCAAATTCGGCCCGCCGGTCAACCGCGAGGTCACGTCGAAGGACGTTGCCTGGGCGATGAACCGGCTCGCGAACCCGAAGGACGGCGGCCAGTACTCGTTCTACTACACCGTCATCAAAGGCTGGGACGCGGTTGCGAACGGCACCGCGAAGACGGTCTCCGGCATCACGACGCCGGACAACTCGACGATCGTCTTCCAGCTGACCAAGCCGGCCGGTGACTTCAACCTCCGCATGTCGATGCCGGCGACCGCACCGATCCCGTCGGAGATCGGCAAGTGCTTCGAGGGCAAGCCTGGTGACTACGGCCGCGATGTCGTCTCGAGCGGCCCGTACATGCTCCAGGGAGCCGACAAGGTGACTGCCAACTGCGCGACCCTGAAGCCGATGAGCGGCTACGACGGGGCAAACGGCAACCACATCATCCTGGTCCGCAACCCGAACTACGACCAGTCGACCGACAAGTACCGGAAGAACTATCCGAACATGTTCAAGTTCCTCGTGAACTCGAACGCGGACGACATCTTCGCCAAGGTGCAGGCCGGCCAGCTCGAGGATGAAGTGTCGAGCCCGGCTCCGAAGACGATCCGCGAGTACGCCACGACTCCGAGCCTGAAGCCGATGATGATCGCGAACGTCGGCGACCGGACGAACTACTTCACGATGAACCTGACCCAGCCGCCCTTCGACGATGTCCACATCCGGAAGGCGATGAACTGGATCACCGACAAGGCGGCGCTGCAGAAGGCGTGGGGCGGCCCGATCCCGGGCGCGATCGCGACCCACATCGTCCCGCCGGTCCTCTACAACAACGGCCTCGCTGAGTACGACCCCTATGCGTCGCCGAACAACGCCGGCGATCTCGCCAAGGCACAGCACGAGGTCAAGCTGTCCAAGTACGACCCGCACAAGACCGGCAAGTGCAGCATCGCGTCTGCGTGCCACGGCGTGCTCGTGATCGCGGACACCCGTGCCGTCGACACGAGGATGATCCCGATTCTCGAGGCTGACGCCGCGAAGATCGGCATCACGCTCACGGTGCGCTCGATCAACGGTGCGTACACCACGATCCAAACGCCGTCGAAGAACATCCCGTTCTCCGAGCGCCCGAGCTGGGGCAAGGACTACGCGGACCCGTACACGTTCTTCGCCGAGCTGTTCGACTCCGGCGCGATCATCAAGTCGGGGAACACGAACTACTCGCTCGTCGGCCTGACGCCGGCGATCGCGAAGGAGGTCGGCGCGAAGGGCAACATCAACAACGTGCCGTCGGTCGACCCGGATATCGCAGCGTGTAGCGCGAAGCTCGCCCAGGACCGCACGGCATGCTGGGAGAACCTGGACAAGAAGCTGATGACCCAGGTCGTCCCGTGGGTGCCGTACCTCTGGCCGAACAACGTGTTCATCGTCGGCCCGACGGTGACGCACTGGAACTACGACCAGTTCACGGACGGCCCGGCGTACTCGTCGGTTTCCGTGAAGCAATAACGACGCAGAAAAACGGAGGGGGCGGGCTCACCCGCCCCCTCCCGTAACTCGAGGAGACCGCAATGGTGCTCTACATCGCACGCAGGCTCGTCTGGACGGTCGTTGTCGTCGCGTGTGTGCTCGCGATCACGTTCGCGGTCTTCTACCTCCTGCCGGCGGGCGACCCCGCGCTGCGGTTTGCGGGCAAGAACCCGACCACGCAGGAGCTCAACCTGATCCACCAGAGGCTCGGCCTCGACCAGCCGTGGTACGTGCAGTTTTACCACTTCTCCAAGAACTTCTTCCTCGGCGACAAGTACGGCTGGCCCGGCCTCGGCTACACGTACGCGGGCCAGACGTCCGTGAAGGCGCTGATCATGGCGCGGGCGCCGCGGACGCTCTTCCTGATCGCTCGGGGCCGTCCATCATCTGGCTCGTGCTCGGCGTCTCGATCGGCGTGCTGTCGGCGGTGAAACGGCGATCGGCAACCGACCGAGTGTCGATGGGCTTCGCCCTGTTCGGCATCTCGACCCCCGTCTTCTGGCTCGGCCTGATGGCGCTCTACATCTTCTGGAGACAGCTCGGCTGGACGGGAGGGAGCGGCTACGTCTCGCCCGTCGACAGCATCACCGGCTTCTTCTCGCACATGATCATGCCGTGGATCGTGCTCGCATTACTCTACGCCGCGTTCTACGCGCGGATGACACGCAACAACCTGCTCGAGACACTCGGCGAGGACTACATCCGCACCGCGCGCGCCAAGGGCCTCTCCGAGCGAAGAGTGATCTTCAAGCACGGCTTACGTGCGAGCCTGACGCCGATCGTCACGATGTTCGGCCTCGACATCGCGCTCCTCGTGGGCGGTGCGATCATCACCGAGTCGGTCTTCAACCTGCAGGGACTTGGCTATCTCGCGATCAACAACGCGCTCCAGCAAGATCTGCCGGTCGTGCTCGGCGTCGTGCTGCTCGCGTCGGTTGCCGTCGCGTTCGCCAACCTGATCGTCGACATCCTCTACGCCTTCATCGACCCGAGAGTGCGCTACGCGTGAGCGCCGGCGACGACCGGCGCCTGCTCGACGTCCGCGGCCTGACCGTCCGGTTCCCGACCTCGGACGGCGTCGTGCAGGCGGTCAGCGACGTCACGTTCACGCTGAGCCGCGGCGAGACACTCGGGATCGTCGGCGAGTCCGGCTCAGGTAAGAGCGTGTCGAACCTCGCGATCATGGGCCTGCTGAACCGCGAGCGCACCCAGATCTCCGGTCACATCGACTTCGCCGGCCGCAACCTGCTCGAGTTGCCGCCGGGCGAGCTTCAGTCGATCCGCGGCAAGGACATCGCGATGGTCTTCCAGGATCCGTTTGCCTGCCTGCATCCGATGTACCGGGTCGGCGCGCAGATTCAGGAAGCCGTGCTCGCACACGACGACGTCAGCAAGCACGTGGCTTGGGCAAGGGCGGTCGAGCTGCTCGGGCGCGTCGGCATCCCGAACGCGAGAGAGCGTGCACGCGACTACCCCCATCAGTACTCGGGCGGGATGCGCCAACGCGCGATGATCGCGATGGCGCTCGTGCACAACCCGGCGATTCTGATCTGCGACGAGCCGACGACCGCACTCGACGTGACGGTGCAGGCGCAGATCATCGAGCTGATCGAGGACGTGAAACGCGAGTTCGACATCGGCGTGATTCTCGTCACGCACGATCTCGGCGTCGTCGCCGAGATCGCCGACTCGGTGATGGTGATGTACGCGGGACGCGTGATGGAGTACGGCCCGGCGAGGCAGATCTTCGACCAGCCGCAACACCCGTACGCATGGGGACTGCTCGACTCGATGCCGACGATCGAGAAGCGCCTGACCTCGCTCGTGCCGATCGAGGGCTCACCGCCTTCGCTGCTCGCACCGCCGCCCGGCTGCCCGTTCCACCCGCGCTGCCCGCATCGCTTCGAGCCGTGTCCCGTCGACCGGCCGCCGCTCGTGGCACCCGTCCCGGAGGGGCACCTCGACGCCTGCTGGCTCCCGTGGGAGGACAAGGTCAGGAACGGCAGCGAACGCTCGATGGCGCGGCTCGGAGATGCCGCGTGAGCTCGCCCGAGAATCTGGTCGAGCTCGAGCACCTGACGAAGCGCTTCCAGGTGAAGCAGGGCGTGTTCGCGCGCGGCAAGGTCGAGGTGCACGCGGTCGAGGATGTCTCGTTGACCGTGCGCAAGGGTGAGACGCTCGGCATCGTCGGTGAGTCGGGCTGCGGCAAGTCGACGACCGCTCGGCTGATCCTGAGGCTCCTCGATCCCACGAGCGGCACGATCAACTTCGACGGCCAGGACATCTCGAAGCTCTCGCAGCGCGCCTTGCGTCCGCTGCGCCGCGAGATGCAGATGATCTTCCAGGACCCGTACTCCTCGCTCAACCCGCGCAAGACCGTCGGCCAGATCGTGGGGCAACCGTTCGCGATCCATGGCCAGAAGAACGCCCGCACGCGCGTGCAAGAGCTCCTCGAGACGGTCGGCCTCAGCCCCGAGCACTACAACCGCTATCCGCACGAGTTCTCGGGCGGTCAGCGCCAGCGCATCGGCGTCGCCCGCGCGCTGGCGCTCTCCCCCAAGCTGATCGTGTGCGACGAGCCGGTCTCGGCCCTCGACGTCTCGATTCAGGCGCAGGTCCTGAACCTGCTGCGAAACCTGCAGCGGGATTTCAATCTCACCTACGTCTTCATCTCGCACGATCTCTCGGTGATCCGCCAGATCGCCGACCGGATCGCGGTCATGTATCTCGGTAAGGTCGTCGAGCTCGGCGAAAGCGAGTCGATCTACGAGCACCCAAAGCACCCCTACACGGCGGCACTTCTCTCGGCTGTGCCGCGAGCCACTACCGGGCACCGACAGCGGATCGTCCTCACCGGCGACGTGCCTTCGCCGATCTACCCGCCGTCGGCCTGTGTGTTCCATCCGCGCTGCCCCCGCTTTCACAAGGGCCACTGCGACATCGACACGCCCGCCCTACGCGATCTCGGTGGCAACCAACAGGCCGCCTGCCACTACCCGCTCGAGAAGTGGCCGATGACCGACGACGAGGTCCGCCAGGCCGAGGGCGCGATCCGCGCCGACAAGCCGACGCTCGAAGGCGCCGCGTCAACCGAGTGACGGGCCTTTCAGAGCGCGGCTGATTCCGGCGGCGACCAGGATCAGGCCGAGCAGCCCGCCGACGAGGATCGACCAGGTCCAGATCGTCTCGACATGGGAGCCCGGCAGAAATCCCGCCGGGGCGTAGTTCGTCTCGTCGATCCGCTCGGAGCTGTGGCCGCGATGGAGGTAGTCGAGCAGCCAGCGACCGTTCGTCTTGTCGAAACGCAGCGCCACGAGCGTCGACTCCGTGTCACCGGGAATCGACGCCACCAGGCCGACCGAGCTCGCGCCCGAGAACGCGACGGTCGAGCCGGGCGTTGCGAGGTCATTCGCGGCGATCGGCAGGTCGTGGCCGGCCTCCCAGTCGGCGAGCGAGTAATGCGAGCGCAGTGACGGCGCGAGCAGCGCATTGGCAGCGGGCAAGCGCCGGCGCTGGAGAAGGTCGCCGATGAATGCGTTCGCGAGTGGATGCACCACAGCCTCTGCTCGCCTCCTCGCCCGTGCCTCAGACGGGCTCTCGCCTCCAAAGCGCGCCGGCGTCGTCCGCGAGCTGCCAAACGTGGGCGCCTGCGGAGCGACGCGAACTCCCTTGGTGGGGCCGCCATGGCTCGGCAGGAGCGCGTTCACGAGCACGAAGAGCCCGACCACACCGAGCGCTGCGGTCACCCAGGCAAGCCTGCGGCGGCGCCTCGGAGAGGCGAGAAAGCCCACGGCTGCGTCAGGCCGGGACGGCGGTGAGGCGCTCGTGGACGAAACGCACGACCATCGCTCCCTCCCCGACCGCCGTCGCGCACCGCTTGACCGACCCCGACCGGACGTCGCCGGCTGCGAAGACCCCAGGGACGCTCGTTTCGAGCAGGCCCTCGGCCCCGGCGGCGGCGCCCGTCAGGACGAAGCCGTCGTCGTCACGCGCGACCACGTCGCCGAGCCACTCGGTGCACGGCTTCGCGCCGAGAAAGAGGAACAGGAACGAGAACGGCAGCCGCTCGCCGTCCCGCAAGGTGACCGCATCGAGGTCGCCATCGGCGCCGTGGAGCGCCGCGACTTCGCTGCGGTCGCGAACAGCGACCCCGTACCGCTCCAGCTCGAGGACGAGGTAGTCGGACATCGTCTCGCGCAGGTCGGCGCGGCGGTGAAGCAGGGTCACGAGCGCGCCTCCGCGTGCCAGCCAGACCGCAGCCTGGCCGGCCGAGTTGCCGCCGCCGATCACCCCGACCCGGGTGGCGCCGCACCGCTGTGCCTCCGGCGGGCCGGCCGCGTAGAAGACGCTGACCCCCTCGTAGGCCTCGAGGTCGTCGACCGGAAGCCGACGATACTCGGCGCCGGTGGCAAGGACGACCGCCCGCGCGGCAACCTCGCGGTCGTCCTCGAGACGGACGATGTGACGGTCGACTCCAGGCTCGAGCGACAGAGCGCGATACGGCGTCGCCGTGCGTGCGCTGAACTTTCGCGCCTGCGTGACGGCGCGGGTTGTCAGCTCTGAGCCGCTGATTCCCGCAGGGAAGCCGAGGTAGTTCTCGATCCGGCGTGAGGTGCCTGCCTGGCCACCGAGCGCAGTGCTCTCGACGAGCAGGGTCTCGAGGCCCTCTGAGGCGCCGTACACGGCCGCTCCGAGCCCCGCCGGCCCGCCGCCGATCACGACGAGGTCGACCTCCTCGCGCGCGAGAAGCTCGAGACCGATCCCGAGCGCGCGCGACACCTCGCCCGTTGACGGCGCGCGCAACTCGGCACCTCCCGGCAGGAGAACGAGCGGCAACTCAGCCGCCTCGAGCGCGTCGACGCGTGCAGCAACCGTGGGATCGTCGGAATGCTCCGGGTCGCGCCAGGTGTACGGGAAGCCGGTTGCGTCGGGCGAACTCGGCCATCCGGCGCGTCGCCTCCGAGGACCGTGGCCCGAGAATCTCGACGCCGATTCCGTCAGTTCGCTGTAGCGCCTCGCGTCGCGCCGTGAAGACCGAGAGCAGCAGATCGGCGAGTGGCGCGTCATCGAAGAGAAGCGGGCGGAGGACATCGCGATCAACCGCGATGTAGCGCATCGGCTTCGTGACGATCGCCGTCAGATAGACGGTTTGACCGGACAGGAGGTTGATCTCGCCCAGGAAGCCGGCGGGGCCGTGCCGGACGATCTCGCGCCCGTGGCCGTCGAGGATCGCGGCCTCACCCTCGATGATCGCGATGAACGGGTAACGCAGGTCACCAACGCGGAAGAGGACGTCACCGACCGCAGCGGTTCGCTCCTCACCGACGTTGGCGAGCGCTTCGAGCTGCGCGGCCGACAGAACGGATCCAGGCGGCGGAGTCGTCACTCCGGGGAGCGTACCGCCCGTCCGATCGCCGAAACGGAGCGCTTACGAGATCGCGCGCGCCTTCCGGCTCACCCAAGCGGCCACGCCCAGACGAGCCGTGTCCGGAGCAGCCGCGGCCGGTGCCAGGCACCGTTGCGGAGGCGTGACAAGTTGCCCACAGAACCGGGCGCGCGTGCTGGCAGAACGGCTTCAGTGCAGGCTGAACGGCGGCGGGACGCGTCCGAACCGAGCACGTCCGACCGGAGCCGCGTCCGGTGCCAGGCACCGTTACCGGGGCGTGACAATTCGCCCACAGCCCTGCTGGAACCGAGCTGCATGGCAGGTGTCTGACACCTCGCGTGAGGTGTCAGACACCGAGTGCCTCAGCTGGTGACTGACCGAGCTGGTGAAGTGACTCAGCCGGCGAGTGACTCAGGCGGCGAGGCCGGCCAGTTCGCGCAGTGCGGCGAGGCGCGAAAGCGCCTGGCCCTCGAGCTGGCGAACCCGCTCGCGCGTCAGGTCGAGCTCGTGGCCGATCGCCTCGAGCGTCCACGGCTCGCCCTCGAAGCCGAACCGCAACTCGAGGATGCGCCGCTCGCGCTCGGGCAGAGCGTCGAGCGCCTTGCGGATGTTCTGGCGGCGGAGGGACTCCTCGGCCTCCTCGAACGGATCGGCGGCCTCGCGGTCGGCGAAGAGATCGCCGAGCTCGCCCTCATCGTCTGCTCCCACCGTCTGGTTCAGCGAGACCGACGCGGACGCAGCGGAAAGCGCCTCCTCGACGTGCTGGAGCGGCAGGCCGGTTGCCTCCGCGAGCTCTTCCTTCGTCGCTTCACGACCGAGCTCGACTTCGAGCCGGCGTGCCGCGCGCGAGAGCTTCTGCTGGCGCTCGACGACGTGCACCGGGACGCGGATCGTGCGCGCATGGTTCGCGACCGCGCGCTGCACCGACTGGCGGATCCACCAGGTCGCGTATGTCGAGAACTTGTAGCCGCGACGCCAATCGAACTTCTCGACGGCACGGTTCAGGCCGAGCGTGCCTTCCTGGATCAGGTCGAGGAACGGGACGCCGAGTCCCCGATAACCCTTCGCGATCGACACGACGAGCCGCAGGTTCGACTCGATCATGCGCCGCTTGGCACGGACGTCGCCCCGCTCGATCGCCTTCGCGAGCACGACCTCCTCGTGGGCCGTGAGCAGCTTGTGCTTGCCGACGTCGGCGAGGAAGAGCTGGAGGCTGTCACCTGCGCCCGAGGGAGCGGAAGCCTCGTAGATCACGGGCTCCGGCTTGTGCTTCGTGTTCTTCTCCTCGGTGACGGGCTCGCGAACCTCGAGGCCGATGCGCTCGAGCTCCTTGACCACGTCGGTGATCTCGCCTTCCGGCAGGTCGTTTTCGACCGCGAACGCCTCGAGCTCGGCGGGTTCGATCCAGCCGCGCTCCTCGCCCGCCTCGATCAGCGTGCGGGCGCTTTCGGTCTCGAGCAGTTCGGTCAACTGAGTCTGGGTCAAGTCGCTCTCGATGTCCTTTCGATTCTCTGGACGCTTCCGCAAACCTCTGAGGGCAGGGTAGCGACCATCCCAACGCGCACGGCAGCCGTCCCATTCCGGCCGCGACCTCCCTGATTATGGACGGTTCTCGACCTGAAATGTTGAATTGACTGTTGCGAGTCCGTTACGAGCGCTTCTTTTTTGGGCGCTTTTTCGCCGGGCCGGCCTCGCGGCGGTTCTGGAGCAGCTCCGCCGCCCGCGCCGGGGTGATCTCCTCGATCGAATCGGCGGCCCGAAGGCTCGCGTTCGTCTCGCCGTCGGTCACGTACGGCCCGAACCGGCCCTCCTTCAGGACGATCGGCTTGGCGCTCACCGGGTCGTCGCCCAGCTCCTTCAGGGGCGGGGCCGCCGCCCGGCGCCCACGCGCCTTCGGCTGGGCGAGCAAGCCGAGGGCCTCGTCGAGGGTGACCGTGAAGAGCTGCTCCTCGGTCTCGAGGGAGCGAGACTCCTTGCCCTTCTTCACGTACGGGCCGTAGCGGCCGTTCGCAGCAATCACCTCTTCGCCTTCGGACTCGCCGAGTGTGAGCGGCAAGGTCAGCAGGCGCACCGCATCGTCGAGCGACACGGTTTCGGGCGACATCGTCTTCAGCAGCGACGCGGTGCGCGGCTTCTCGTCACCGTCGAGCAACTCGGTGACATACGGGCCATAGCGGCCGGCACGCACCGCGATCGAGTGACCCGTCTCGGGATGGACGCCGAGGACGTGCTCCTGACCCGCCTGCGCGAGAATCTCCTCGGCCCGCTCGGGCGTCAGCTCGTCCGGGGCGATTCCCTCGGGAAGCGTCTGCCGGTCTTCGCCGCGCTCGAGGTACGGGCCGTACTTGCCGACGCGCACGACGATGTCGGTGCGCGGGAGCGGCACGGTGTTGATCTCGCGCGCGTCGATGTCGCCCAACTGCTTCTCGACCAGATCCTTCAGGCCGTTGTCGCCGTTCGATCCGAAGTAGAAGCGCTGCAGCCACGCCGTGCGTGCCTCGTCGCCCGACGCGATCTCATCGAGGTCGTCCTCCATCCGCGCGGTGAACTCGTAGTCGACGAGTTGCCCGAAGTGACGCTCGAGCAGGTTCACGACCGCGAACGCGAGGAACTCGGGC
The DNA here is from genome assembly GCA_963817765.1 of uncultured Thermoleophilia bacterium. Lineage (GTDB taxonomy): Bacteria > Actinomycetota > Thermoleophilia > Gaiellales > Gaiellaceae > PALSA-600. Next base: position 245,001 of record CAWFPX010000014.1, read on the forward strand.
ACGAGTGCCTGGCCCTGCCGGTGGACGTAGCCGCGGTCGAGGATCGTGCCCATGATCGCCGCATAGGTCGACGGCCGACCGATCCCGCGCTCCTCGAGCGCCTTCACGAGACTCGCCTCGGTGTAACGCGCCGGCGGCGAGGTCGAGTGCCCTTCGGGCTCGAGCTCGGTTGCACCGAGCGCGTCACCCTCATGCAGCGCAGGCAGCACCTTCTCCTCGGCATCGGTAGCTGACGGCTCGTCGCGTCCTTCCTCGTAGGCGAGCAGGAAGCCGCGGAACGTGATCACCGTGCCCGCGGTCGCGAACTCGGCGCGCCGCCCGTCGCCGGTTGTGCCGGCGATGCGAACAGAAACGGTCTGCCCGCGGGCGTCCGCCATCTGCGAGGCGACCGTGCGCTTCCAGATCAGGTCGTAGAGCTTGAACTCGTCGCCGGAGAGCTCGCGCTTCACCTCGTCGGGCGTGCGGAAACGGTCGCCTGCCGGGCGGATCGCCTCGTGCGCTTCTTGTGCGTTCTTCACCCGGCGCTCGTAGCGGCGCGGCGCGTCCGGCACCGAATCGGCGCCGTACAGCTCGCGCGCCTGCGAGCGGGCGGCGGTGAGCGCCGACTCCGACAGCGTCGTCGAGTCGGTCCGCATGTAGGTGATGTAGCCGTTCTCGTACAGGCGCTGCGCGGTGCGCATCGTCTGCTGCGACGACAGCCGCAGCTTGCGGCTTGCCTCCTGCTGGAGCGTCGAGGTCATGAACGGCGCCGCGGGCCGCCGCGTGTACGGCTTCTCCTCGACCGAGGTGACTTCGAACGGGACGCCGTCGAGCGCGGCGGCGAGCCCGCGCGCATCGTCTTCGGTCAGCTGCACCGCGTCCGCGGTCTTCAGCTCGCCTTCGCGACTGAAGTCGCGTCCTTGAGCGACCCGCCGGCCGTCGACGGCGGCGAGCCGCGCCGTGAACTCGCCGGGGGCGAAGGTGGCGACGATGTCCCAGTAGTCCGCCGCCACGAACAGCATTCGCTCTCGCTCACGCTCGACCACGAGGCGCGTCGCGACCGACTGAACCCGGCCGGCTGAAAGGCCCTGCATGATCTTCCGCCAGAGCACCGGCGAGACCTCGTAGCCGTAGAGGCGATCGAGGATGCGCCGAGTCTCCTGTGCGTCGACGAGCGATTTGTCGATGTCACGCGTCTCGGTGAGCGCGTGCTCGATCGCCTGCTTCGTGATCTCGTGGAACACCATCCGCCGGACGGGCACCTTCGGGTCGAGCACCTGGGTCAGATGCCATGCGATCGCCTCGCCTTCGCGATCTTCATCGGTCGCGAGCAGGAGCTCGTCGGCGTTCTTCAGCTTGGCCTTCAGGTCGGAGACGACCTTCTTCTTGCGAGCATCGACCACGTAGAGCGGAGTGAAGTCGTGGGCTGTGTCGACGCCGAGGCGCGCCCACGATTCTTCCTTGTACTTGGCCGGAATCTCGGAGGCGTTGTTCGGCAGGTCGCGGATGTGGCCGATCGACGACTCGACCATGTAGTCGGCGCCCAGGTATCCCGCGATCGTCTTCGCCTTGGCAGGCGACTCGACGATCACGAGCTTGCGCTTGGTTGCGGCCATTTCGCGCGCCACCATAGCGCCGTGACCCCAATGCGCGATACTCGCCGCCGGTGACCCGTCCGCCCCGGCCCACGCTCCTCTACTCCGCGATCGCCCTGCTTTCGTGGCCCCTCCTGCACTTTGCGTACCGCTACGAGGCCGCCGGCACGGAGAATCTGCCCGCCGACTCGGGCTACGTCCTCGCCGCCGGGCACGTCTCGAATTTCGACCCGTGGGCGATCGGCCTGGCCCTCTGGCCGAGGCGGTTCCTGCGCTTCATGGCCAAATCGGAGCTGTTTTGGTTCCCACTCGGCCCGATTGATCGCCGCGTGCGGTGCTTTCAAGGTGCACCGCGGCCAGGCCGACTACGGCGCGATTGCAACCGCAGTCGCGCTGGCCCGCGGCGGGCACGTGATCGCGATGTTCCCCGAGGGCACCCGCCGCCGGAAAGGCCTTCGTAAGAAGTGGGAGGCGCAGTCGCACACCGGCGCCGCCCGCATCGCACTCGAGGCCGGGGTCCCGCTCGTTCCCGCCGGGATCAAGGGCACCGATGACCTCCGCCGTCTCGCCGCGATCAAGGTGCGCTACGGCACCCCGATAGCCCTCGACGACCTCGGCTCGCTCGACGTGGCGGAAGCCGCGCGTCTCGCGACCGACCGGCTGATGCAGGCGATCCACGAGCTCGAGGAGCTCGCTGTGAGCAAATCGTCTCCGAACGATGGCCTGCTGCTCGCGATCGACGGCGACTCGCTCGCCCACCGTGCGTACCACGGCATCCCGAAGAGCGTGCGGTGGAACGCCGTCGTCGGGTTCTCGAACTTTCTGCTGCGCTTGTGGGACACCGAGCACCCGGAGGCGGTGCTCGTCGGGCTGGGATTCGCTCGAGACCCCGACCTACCGCCATCAGGCGCTGCCTGCGTATCAGTCCGGTCGCGAGTTCGAGGACTCGATTCTCGCCCAACTCGCGCTCTTGCCGCCGCTCTGCGAGGCCTTCGGGTTCCAGATCGGCAAGGCGGGCGGCTATGAGGCCGACGACTTCCTCGCCGCCGCCGCGCATGTCTGGCCAGGAGAAGTGCTCGTTGCGACATCCGACCGCGATGCGTACCAGCTCGTCAACGACCGGGTGTCGATCCTCCAGCCGGTGAAAGGCGTTTCCGAGCTCGCACGGATCGGCCCGACCGAGGTGCGCGAGCGCTACGGCGTCGAGCCGGCCCAGGTTCCCGACTTCATCGCCCTGCGAGGCGATCCCTCCGACAAGATCCCCGGTGCCCCCGGGGTCGGCCCGAAGAAGGCGGCCGAGGTGCTGAAGCAACACGGCTCGCTCGCGCAGGCACTCGCGGATGGTCGCTTCCCGCAGATCGCCGACGATCTGCTGCTCTACCAGAGCATCGCGACGATGGATGCAGATGCGCCGCTGCCCAAGCTCGCCCCGACGCCGCCGACGTGGATGCGCGCCGCCGAGCACGCCCGTGAGCTCGGTCTGAACACCCTCGCCGACAAGCTCGCGGCGCGAGCCTAGGAGTTCCCCCGATCGAGACGCAGCCGCGCGTTCTCGATCGTCCACGACCTGTGGGCGCGGAGGCGCGCGTCCGGCTCGTGGGTTGCGACGAGGCACGAGGTCCCTTGCTCGGCCGCCCAGGCAAGCGCGGACCAGACGAGATCGGCTGACCGAGCGTCCTGGTGCGATGTCGGTTCGTCGACGAGCAAGATCGCCGGACGCACGTTGACCGCCCGTGCGACCGCGACACGCTGCTGCTGGCCGACGGAGATCTCGGCGGGATAGCGGTTCGCGAGCTCCCCGAGCGCCAGGCGCTCGAGCACGAGGCCCGTGTCGGCGGCCGATCTGCCGAGGCGCGCTGGCAGCTCGACGTTCTCGTGGACCGTCAGCTCCGGGACGAGGCCGAAGCGTTGCGGGACGTAGGCAACCTCGCTCCACGACGGCGCGGAACCGCTCCCTTCGAGCCAGCCCCCGAGCAGCATCAAAAGCGTCGACTTACCTGATCCCGAGCGGCCGACGACCACGGCGAGCTCGCCTTCGCGAAGTTCGATCGCGGCATCGGCAAGAGCGCGCGTGGGGCCGTAGTTCACGTTCAGGTTCTCGCGGTGGAGGACGATGCGCCCGTCGCCGTGCGGCGGCGGGCCGACGACGACCGGCAGCGCGCCGGCGTTCCTGCCCCGTTCGAGCTCGACAACGTGGTCGGCGATCGCGAGAACACTCGGATCGTGCGTGGCGACGACGAACGTCGTGCCCCGCGTCGTTGCGGCGCTCATGGCACCCAGAAGTGTCTCCGCGCTCTCTCGATCGAGCTCGGCGGTCGGCTCGTCGACGATCACGACCGGCACGTCGCGCGCAAGCGCAACGGCGAACGCCGCGCGCGCCAGCTCACCCCCGGAAAGCTGGGACGCCAGACCGTGCAGGCGATGGGCGACGCCGAGCTCCTCGAAGAGCTCGCGCGGAGCGCGCGGAGCATGCTCGGCGATCGTCAGATGCGGAAAGAGATTGTCCGCCGCGCGCTGCGACACGTAGGCGACGCGATCACGGCGGAAGCGCAGCAGCTCCCTGCGGCTGAGGCGGGCGGGGTCGGCCCCGTCGACGATGACCCGACCCGCCGACGGGAGCTCGAGCCCTGCGAGCAAGCGCAGTAGTGTCGACTTGCCGCTGCCTGAGACACCGACGAGCGCGGTCGTGCCGCCGGCGGGAATGACCGCGTCAAGGACGTCGAGGGCAACGACGTGGCCGGACTCGGTGTCATAGGTCTTCGCAACCGACTCGACGGCGGCGAACGCCTCAGGCAACGCGCAATGCCTCGCCGAGCTCGGACTGCGCCGTCAGCGCGCTCGCGGCCGCTCCGGCCGCTGCCGCCAGGATCACGAGCAGGCACAGCGACCACCCGAGCTCGAGCCAGGGAACGACCACGGTCGAAGGCGGCGGGTAGAGCGGCAACGGATCGACACGCGCGACGACCGGCGACGCTGCAAGCAATGCCGAACCGGCGCCGACCGCAACGGCGAACGCGACAAGCGCAGCGGCCTCGAGCGCAACCGACGCAGCCTGTCGCGCGCGTCCGAGACCCATGCGAGCGAGGAACGCCGATGTCACGAGCTGCGACCGTCCCCGCGCATACAGGTAGAGGATGAGCGCGATGAAGGCGATCGCCGCCGCGCCGAGGGCGACCACCCGCAGGAAGGCGTACGTGCGCGACGCGGTTGTCAGATCGGCGCTCAGCAGGAAGTGATCGACGGTGGTGAAGTACGACGGGGCGAGCGACGAGCTCGCGAGGGCGGTTTCGACCGCCCGAGGTTCTCCGCGGGCCCACACGTAGGTATACGCGCCGCCTACCGGGCTCGGAACGCCGACCGCGGCAGTCGCGTGAGCTAGCCGGTCTGCGGGGACGACGAGCATCGGCTGGTTGGCCGCCATCCCTGGGAATGCGTTCGATGTCGCGACAACGTGCACCGGGATGCGCTTGCCGGCGAGCCAGATGGCATCGGGCCGCCCCCGGGCGGCCAACCGCGATCGCGGGCAAAGAGGCGTTCGACGTCGCAAGTCGCGCGAGTGCCCCACGCGGATCGCCGGCCCAGGGCCAGCGCATCACGTCTCGAAGTGCGAGAGGATCGACGACCAGCAACTCGATGCCGGTGCCATCCGACAGACTGGCGCTGTCGAAGTTCTCCTCGACCTTCGTCGCAGGAAACGGAAAGGTTCGTCGGACGGCCTTCGCGGGATCGATCAGTCCCTGCACGTCGGCGCCGTTCGCGACATACGCCTTCTCAGCGCTGTTCGAGTCGAGAGAGCTCCTGAGCACTTCGGCGAACGTCACCGCGGCGGCCGCGACGGCCGCCGTCACCGTCAGCAGGACGAGCAGAGCACGCGCCGCGGCGAGGCGCCGCAGGGCGAGGAACACGATGTCCGATGCGATTGCGCGTCGCCGCATCGCCCATCGTGCAGCACGTGATGCGAGACCGGCAATACCGGCCGCCAGGAGGAGTGGGAAGAGCAGCACGATCAGGCGCGGATGGGCGCCGATCGTCGGGTCATTGACGAGCCCGCCGCCGTGCTCGACGAAGACATACGCGATTGCTGCGGCGATCAGAACCGGCAGCTCCCATGGCACGCGGGAGAGCGACGAGCGCCTGTGCCTCCGTTCGATCGCGGGCCCCCGGGCGGCGACGCCGCCGAGAGCGATCGCGGCGATCGCAACTACGACGGCGGCGGCCGAAACAGCGAGCGTCGAATGAACCACCGAGCGGTCGATCGTGCCCTCCGGCGTGAGCTCGCGCGCCAGTCCCACTGCCACGGCGACGCCGGCCGCGGAGCCGGCAAGCGAGGGCAGAAACGCCTCGAGGACGAGACGGATCCCAAAGACGGCACGTGGCTCGCCGCCCACGATCGACAGCCGCGCCTCTGCACTCCGGCGCCGGGTGTTGAATGCTCCTGCGACGAATGCCGCGCCGACGGCGATGACCGCGGCGAAGCCGGCGAGGAGCGAGATGACGGGCGTGAGAGCGGCGACGCTCTGCGCGGCGAGCCTGACCGCAGCCTCGATCGACGACGACGACTGGCACGGGCAGCCGAGCTCACGGGCAAGTGGCGTTGGCCGCGACAAGCGATCGCGAAGCGCCGCGAAACGGTCCGCAACCTCTTTGGCTCGCGCGGGGGTCATGGAGCCCGCCGCGATCGGGAGCTCGAAGACGTTCGCGACGGAACCATCGTTCGTCACGCGCGCGGTGCGGTAGAGCTCGGCTTGGCTCATCAGGAGAAACGTGGGTAGCGGGGGGGCGTCGAGGTTCCGCGTCCGAATGCGCGCAAGGAAGTCGACCCAGTACGGGTTGTCGAGATCCTGGTCGAGCGGGAGGTACACGGCGCCGACGCGCATCCGATGAACGGGAGCGCCATGAACCGGCACGCTGCCCCGCTCGGACGTCGGCTCGAGGCCGATCTGCCCGCCGGGTCGAACGCCGGCAAGACGCGCGACGGTCGCTGCGACCCACGCGCCTTGCCCGTCGCCCGACAGTCGGTGAACGTGTGCCGTCGCGCCGGTGCGGGCCATCGGCACGACCTCGACTCGGGAAGCCGCCGTTCCGCGCCGAGCCGCTGACCTGCGCGTGCGTGATCGTCGTCAGGAGGGGCGCTTCGACGAAGGGCAGCGACCGTGCGAGGCGCACGACCGCGGCCCGTCGCGCCTCGTCGCCGGCGGCGATATTCGGGTCTCTCGCACCTCGCGTCTCGATCGTCAGCCCAGCCGCGAGTGGGCTCAACTGCTGCAGCTTGCCCTTCAGCGCCTCGCTCTCCGCCCCGGCACGGAGGAGCGGCGCAGACGCGGCGGCGAGCGCGACGAGGAACGACGCGCAGATGACCGCGAGGAGCACAGAACGGTGCCGCCCGAGCACGAACGGTGCCTTGACCCAGAGCGCGCGCGGCATGCGCGAACCGTACCGGCCTGTCTGCGATGTGCTGTCTATGCTCAGCTCCGGATGGACGCCTGGCTGCGCACAGCGACTGATGCGATCGGGGGCGGCGACTTGTCGGAGACCGACGTCCGCGAGCTGCTCGACGTCGCACGCATCGCCGCGCACGACAGCGGTGACCGCACCAACGCGCCGCTCCTCTGTTATCTGATCGGACGCGCCCAGGGTGACCGGTCGCTCGCCGAGTTGCTCGAGGCGATCCGCTCATCGACGTCGTAAGCAACGAGGCGTTCGCACGCCTGCATCCGACCGGCTCGCATCCCGAATCGCAGCGGCGCATCGACGTGCTGCACGAGCACTTCTCATTCGTCGAATGCGCGAGCGCGAGCGACGACGACATCTTGCGATGCCACACGCAGCGCCTGCTCGAGCAGGTGCGCACGACGCGCGGCCCGATCGACGACGACACGCTGTGCACGGAGACGACGTTCGCCGCAGCGGCTCTCGCTGCCGGCGCAGCGATCGAGGCGGTGCGGCGCGGCGGGTTCGCACTCGCGCGACCGCCCGGCCACCACGCGGAGGAAGACCGCGCGATGGGCTTCTGCCTCTTCGACTCGGTCGCGATTGCGGCTCGGTGGGCGCAGGCCGAGCTCGGCATCGAGCGCGTGGCGATCGTCGACTGGGACGTGCACCATGGCAACGGGACGCAGCACATCGTGCGCGACGACGATTCAATCCTCTTCGTGTCGGTCCACCAGTGGCCGCTCTACCCGGGGAGCGGCGGCCCCTACGAGCAGGGCGAGACGCTCGTGAACATCCCGTTGCCTGCAGGCTCCGGCGACAACGACTACGTCGAGGCGTGGCCCACCGTCGAACGGGCTGTGGAGCGGTTCGCGCCCGACCTGCTGCTCGTCTCGGCCGGCTTCGACGCGCATGTCGACGATCCCCTCGCAGACATGGAGCTGACGGCCGATGGGTTTCAGGAGCTTGCGCGGCGCACCGGGCGGCTGGCGCCGCGCGTTGCCGCGGTGCTCGAAGGCGGCTACAACCTGCGCACCCTGCCCGAGCTCGTCGGCGCCGCGCTTGCGGGATTCGACGCGGCCGGCGCCTGACCCGTCACTCGCCTGCGAGCTTGGCGAGCGCTTCGCGCCGGGACGACACGCCGAGCTTCGCGAGCAGGCTCTTCACATGCGAGCGAACCGTGTGCTCGGAGATGAAGAGCCGGGCGGCAATCTCATCGGTGCTCAAGTGGCGGTCGAGAAGCAGCAGCACCTCGAGCTCGCGCGCCGAGAGCGCCTTCGCGACCGAATCCGGAACGGTGGTGGTGCGCGAGCCTCCTTCGCGGACCTGGTCGAGCAGCCGGCGCGCGACGGCTCCGGAGAGCGCGGCCTCACCCTGGGCGACGCCGCGCAGGAACGCAACGATCCGCTCGGGCGGCTCGCTCTTCAGCAGATAGCCGGCGGCCCCGGCGCGGATCGCTCCGAGGAGGTTCGACTCGTCCTCGGACGCCGTCAGCACGACGATCTCTGTCTTCGGCGCCGCGTCGTGCAGCCTCGGGAGCGCCGTCAGCCCGTCCATATCGGGCATCGAGAGGTCGAGGAGCACGAGGTCCGGATGCAACTCCTGCACCTGCGCGATCGCCTCTTCGCCGCTCGCGGCCTGCCCCACGACGTCGAACCCGTTCTGGGCCAGAAGGCCTGCGAGAGCCTCCCGGGTGAGGGGGTGGTCGTCGACGATGAGGATGCGCTCCGTCATGCGTAGTTGAGATTGTGCCGATACTGCCGGTGATGCATCACGATCGCTTCGAAGGTTTCCTGTGGGGACTGGTGCTGCTGTTCGCCCTGCTCGGGGTCACTCTCGCCCTGGCTCTTGCCTACCCGACCCTCCGGCACCCGTATTCGCTGCCCGAGTTGAAACTCGTCCTCGCGACGGTCTTCATGCTCGCCGGCTTCCTCGTGGCGTTGCTCACCGGAACACGCTTCGCCGTCGAGGGAAGGCGCTTCGACCTCTTTCTCTGCACCGGCTTCTTCGTCACCTCCGTCTCGTGGCTCGCGTTCTCGGTCGTCCCGAGCATCCCAGAGAATGAGGCGCGGCGCACGGAGCTCTGGGCGGCGATCATCGGGCGCATCCTCGGCTGGGCGCTCATCGCGGTTGCGCCATTCGTGGGCGGCAGGATCCAACGGCGCAAGTTCGTGCTCATCAACGTGCTCGTCGCAGCAAGCGGCTGTCTGATCGTCCTCGGGGCCGCATCGCACACGCTCGGGCTGACGCTTCCGACGGACAACTCTGCGTTCGATCCGGCGGTGCCGGCCTCGCTGACGGGGGCCTTGGCGATCCAGAGCCTTCTGACCTTGCTCGCTGTCATCGGGTTCTCGAATCACTTCCGCGTCACCGGCGAGGATCTCGACCGCTGGCTCGCGCTCGGCGCGACGCTGATGCTCTTCTCGTCGCTGCACTTCCTGCTCACGCCGCTCGTTCATGTCGGCGACGTGTCGCAGGGCGACTGGCTGCGCCTGCTCGCCTACGGCGTGCTGCTCGTAGGCGTCTGGCGGGCGATCCGCGCATCCGAGTTCGGGCGCGCGGTCGCCGAAGAGCGCGCGCGGGTCGCGCGCGACATTCATGACGGCCTCGCGCAATATCTCTTCGCGATCTCGACTCATGCCTCGATGCTCGAGAACGGCGCCGACGTCGCAACGACGGTGCCCCCGCTGAAAGAAGCGGCGCTGGCCGCGCAGCAGGAAGCGCGGTACGCGATCCTCGCGCTCTCGTCGGCATCGGGTCGCGCACCGTTCGATTCGGCCCTTCGTCGCTACGTGGACTTCCTGACGGCAGACGGCGCACTCGAGGTCGAGCTCGAAATCGATCCCGCGATCAAGCTCGGGCCCGACGAGCAGATCGAGCTCTTCCGGATCGTCCAGGAAGGGCTCGCGAACGCCCGCCAGCACGCCGGGGCACTGCATGCCTGGGTCGAGATCGGCGAGCGCTCGGGCGGCCGGTTCGTCGCGTTGCGCGACGACGGCACGGGGTTCGACGCCGACGAGGCGGCGACCGGCCAGGGTCTGCGGAACATGCGTGAGCGCGCCGCATCGATCGGCGGCGCCCTCACGCTCAGCTCGGTACCGGGCTCGGGCACGGCGCTCGAAGTGCTGCTGCGCGGCTAGATCGCCGGCATGGCTAGCGCTTACGCTCAGGTCGAATGCGCGCCGTCGTAATCCGCCGCTTCGGTGATCCATGCGTGCTCGAGCTGAGTGACGTTCCCGACCCCGTTCCCGGGCCTCGGGAGGTCCGGATCGCCGTGCACGCCGCGGGCGTCAATCCGGTTGATGCGGGTAACCGCGCCGACGGCTCCTGGGCGAACCTGCGTCTGCCGGCGATCCTCGGCTCCGACTTCTCGGGCGTCATCGACGCTGTCGGAGCCGACGTCCGAGAGTGGAACCGCGGCGACGAGGTCTACGGCGCCGCGCCGTTCCGAAACGGCAGAGCTTTTAAGACCGGCGTAGCCGGGACGTACGCCGAGCTCCATATCGCAGACGCGGACACTGTTGCGCGCAAGCCCGCGAATCTCTCTCACGTCGAGGCCGCCGCGGTGCCCCTGGCGGGCGGTACGGCGCTCTCGCTGATCGATCGACGCCTTCGCATCGAGGCTGGGGAACGCGTGCTCATCCATGGCGGCGGGGGCGGGGTCGGGCTGTTCGCAGTCCAACTTGGTCGCTGCTGCCGGCGGCAAGGCGATCGCGCTCGCGAGCCAGCCGCATCACGAGCTGCTGCTTCAACTCGGCGCCGCCGCGGTAATCGACTATCACGACCGCGACGCGATCGAGATCGCGCGCGAACGGGTAGGCGGCAAGTTTGACGCGCTCGCCGATCTCGTCGGCGGAGACTGCCTCTCGCGCAGCCTCCCGTGGCTGCGTGACGGCGCGCGCGCAGCGACCATCGTCGACCTCACAGGTGACCTCGACCTCGTACTCGACCGGAACATCACCGTGCACGGCGTCTTGCTCGACCGCGCCGACCGCACCCTGTTCGACGATCTCCGCGACCTGATCGAAGCGGGCCGGCTGAAGCCGATCGTCAGCAGCGTGTACGAGCTCGCAGATGCCGCCGAGGCTCACCGACGCCTCGAAGCAGGACATGTCCAAGGGAAGATCGTCCTCGCGGTTCGTGGGTGACTGCCAGGGCTTCGTTCAGCGAAGGCGGCCATAGAGAAAGCCCCGTTGCCGGGGCTTTCTCCGTAGCAGGCCTGTAAGCCGGATTCTGTCTTGGATGACCATCCCTCTTGGCAGCTACCCGGGCCCTCGGTGGGCAACCTGATGACGGGCCCTGTTCGCCTTGCACCGGACGGGGTTTGGCAAGCCGCCGCGTCGCCGCGACGCTGGTGGGCTCTTACCCCACCGTTTCACCCTTACCGCCGGCAGCTCCGGAGATCTGCCGGTGGCGGTTTCCTTTCTGTTCCACTTTCCGTCAGCTTTCGCCGCCTGGCCTTGCGCCAGCGTCCTGCCCTGTGGTGTCCGGACTTTCCTCGAGCGGCCACCGAAGCAGCCGCACGCGGTCACCCGGCCTGCGTCGAGCAGTCTAGCCCCGGTTCAGCCGGCTTTCGCCGCCCCGATCGGGAGCGCGTCTTCGAGCGCGCCCTCGTCGGCGAGCTGGCTCGAGCACTCGGGGCAGAACACGCTGCCGCCGCGCGCATGCATCACGAACTCACCGCAGGCGAGGCACTCGAGCGATGCGCCGCGCACGAGTGCAGCCAGTTCCTGGTCGAGCGTGCGGGCAAAGGCGGCGAGGTTGCTCACCGGCTCACAGCTCCCGGAAGACTCCGACGACGCGACCGAGGATCTGCACGTGCTTGGCATAGATCGGCTCCAGCGACGCGTTCTCGGGCTGGAGCCGGACGCGGCCCTTCTCGCGGTAGAACGTCTTGACCGTCGCCTCGTCGGCGCCCTCGTCGTCGCCCGCGAGCGCCACGACGATCTCGCCGTTGCGCGCGTCCTGTGCGGTCTTCACGATCACGAGGTCGCCGTCGAGAATTCCGGCGTCGATCATCGACTCGCCCTTGACGCGGAGCAGGAAGTCGCCCTTGGCGGAGCTCGGCATCGGCAGGTACTCCTCGATGTTCTGCTCGGCCAGCATCGGGCCGCCGGCCGCGATCTCGCCGAGGAGCGGCAAGCGCGTGACGTCGCGCTGGTCCTCGGGCTGCGCTGCCGGGTCGGCGTCGCGGCGCTCGCGGCCGATCAGCTCGAGGGCGCGCGGCTTCGTCGGGTCGCGGCGGAGCAGGCCCGCGCGTTCCAGGTTGGCGAGGTGCGCGTGCACGGTCGACGGAGACGCGAGCCCGACGTGCTCGCCGATCTCACGCACGGTCGGCGGATAGCCGTGCTGGTCGACGTACTCGACGAGGTAGTTCCAGATCTCCTGTTGACGGGCCGTGAGCACGCGAGCCTCCGAGGTTGCGGACTGGGGTCGAACGTGTGTTCGCACTCAGAGTAGAGACTCCTGCGGACGGTGTCAAAAGATGTTCGAGCGTGGCCGGGACGAGAAAACCGCCCTTTGGGGCGGCTTCTCCGAGTGCGCTGGAGAGGACTTGAACCTCCACGGCCTTGCGGCCACTAGCCCCTCAAGCTAGCGCGTCTACCAATTCCGCCACCAGCGCCCGAGAGCGCGGGATTGTAGCCGCACGTCACCCGATGGGTGTGAGCTCACGCTCGAGCGTCTCGCGCTCGGGCTCGAGCCACGGCGGCAACGAAAGCCCTTGCCCGAGCGACTCCGCGGGCTCGTCGACGAGGAAGCCCGGGCCGTCGGTCGCGATCTCCACCAGGATGCCGTCGGGCATCCGGAAGTAGATCGAGCGGAAGTACTTTCGGTCTTGCATCTCGTCGGTCGCAGCCCCAACTCGCTGAGCCGCTCGAACCAGCGCGTTCTCCGTCGCATCGTCCCGGGCCCGCCACGCGACGTGATGCGCGGTGCCGGCGCCGATCAGCGCTGCCTCCTCGATCGGGTCGGCGAACAGCAGCGGCGCGTCCTGCTCGAACAGCCCCGCGTAGAGGTCCGGGTTCCCGATCGCGACGACGTCGCGGACACGCGGCGCTTCGGCCGGATAGAGGCGGAGCCGCAAGCCGTCGGGGTCCTCCCCTTCGCTCTCCTCCGAGACACGCGGCGTCTCGAGCCCGATCGACTCCAGCGTGCCTCGTCCCAGTCGCCCCACCTCGGCGCGGGGCCACTCGAAGAACGTCATGAGCGTGCCCGGGCTGCCGACTGCGTCACCGAAGTACAGGTGATAGCTGTGCGGGTCGTCGAAGTTGACCGTCTTCTTCACCAGCGAGAAGCCAAGCCGGTCGCGATAGAAGTCGAGCGTTCGCTGCGCGTCGGCGCAGACACACGTGACGTGGTGCAGGCGCCCTAACTGCATCGGGGGAGTCTACGACGGCTTAACTCAGCAAGCGGAAGAGAATGATCGTGTTCGTGAAGAACAAGACCGCGACAACGACCGTCACCCGCGTCAGGTTGCGCTCGACGATGTGCGTCCCGCCCTGTGACTGCGGCGTGAATCCCATCCCGCCGAGCCCGGTGTCGCGTCCCGAGTGCATCAGGATCAGGCCGACAAGACCGGCCGAGAGCAGGACGTGAATGACAGCGAAAAAGGGCAGCATCGCGGCGGAAGTGTAGCGAGCGGGGCTGGAAGCTTCCGCGCCCGCTCAGGCGGCGGCGTCGATGATCGCGCGGACGAGATCGCCGGCGATCTGGTCCTTCGTGAAGTACGCGGCGGCACCGGCGAGGCGCGCGCGAGAGACGTCCTGCGGCGCGGCCGAACCGGTCAGCACGATCACGCGCGTCTCGGGGACGGCATCATGAATCGCCTGGGCGGCCTCGATTCCGTCCATCACCGGCATCTCGATGTCCATCAGGACGACATCCGGCCGATGCTCGCGTGCGAGATCGACCGCCGCTCGCCCGTCAGCCGCGCGCCCGATCACCGAGATGCGTGCATCCGTCGAGAGGATCGCCTCGAGGGCCTCGGCGAAGAGCCGTTGATCGTCGGCGATGACGACGCTTACGCGATTGCCGTTCACTGCCTCTAAGGTAGCCGTGAAGTGGACGACGCCGAAGCACGCCAGAAGGCTCACGACCTGCTCCTGACGGGCGACAACCGTCTCAAGCAAGGTGTTTCCGCCGAGAAGATCCGGCAGAGCTACGAGCAGGCGCTCGCAGTCGCACGCGAGCACGGGTTCGAGGACGCAATCCGCCCGCTGGTCGAGATCAGGCTCGCCGACCTCGAACGGCTCGCTGGAGGATCTCCTCCACCCGCTCCGCCTGGCGCCTGACGTCGTGCTCGGCCGCCGCGGCGCGCGCGGCCTCGTTCGGAACAGGGAGCGCCGCCGCGGTCTCGAGGGCACGGGCGATCTCGCCGACGTCGAGCGGATCGACAAGGACGCCCGCCGCCAGGGGAACGAACTCGGACGGGCCGCCGATGCGCGTGGCGACGACCGGCTTGCCGCACGCAAGCGCCTCGAGCAGCGCCTGTCCGAACGGCTCGACGAGCGCCGGTCCGCACACCACGTCGGCCGCGCTCAGCCAGCCCGGGACGTCGACGTGCGGGACGCGGCCGACGACGCGAACGCGGTCGCGCCCTTCGAGCGCGCCGCGTAACGGGCCGTCGCCCACGAAGGTCAGCGAGCCGCGGCCGAGACGCCCGAACGCGTCGGCGAGCCGCGTGACGTTCTTCCGTTCCGTGAGCGAGCCGACGTGGACGAACGCCGGCGATTCGAGCTCGGCGGCGGGCGCCACCGCTGCGAAGCGATCGAGATCGACACCGGAGTCGACCACCTCCGTCTTGCCGCGCGCCTGCGGCAGCCGCTCCTCGAGCTCGTGCCGCAGGTACTCCGAGACGGCAATCACCGTCGACGCACGCTCGACGACGCGGCGCGTCAGGTGCGCGATCCCGGGCACCGCGCCGATGTTGCGCACGTCGCGTCCGTGCGCCGTCACGACGAGCGGCGCGTCGACCTTCGACGCGAAGAGACCGGCCGGGACGAGGAAGTGCGCCCAGACGACATCCGGCCGCGCGGCGGACCGCACGCGGCGGCCGAGCTCGATGAAACGCCACTTCCCGCCGGCGCGCCGGTCGAGGACGGCAAGCTCGATCTCGTGCCCGCGCTCGTGGAGCGCGTGTTCGAGCTGGGCAACGAACGATCCGAGGTCAGGGTCGTCCGGTCCGGGATACATCTGCGAGACGAGGAGGATCTTCATGCGACCTCGGACGCTACGCGGCGCGGCCGACGAGCCGCCGTCTGCCCCGGCCCTCGCGACGCGCAACGGTTGGATCGATCGCGAGCAACACGATGTCGGCGACCAGGTTCAACACGATGATCGCGGCGGCAGCGACGAGCGTCACGGCGAGGATGACCGGCAGGTCGTAGCCCTGCAGGCCGGCGAGGGCGCGGATCATCGTGCGACCGAGTCCTGGGAGGCCGAAGACCGTCTCGATGTACATCGCGATGCCGATTGCCATTCCCGCGTCCATCGCCACCATCGTCACGACCGGCGCGATCGCATTCCGCAGCGCGTGGACGCGGATCACACGCGCTTCTGATGCGCCCTTCGCGCGAGCCGTGCGCACCCACGGCTCCTCCATCACCTCCAGCATGCGCGCGCGCACGATGCGCATGTAGAGGGCGACGAAGAAGAGGGCGAACGTGAACCACGGGAGCACCAGATGCCAAGCCCAGTGCCCGACGCCGCCGCACGGCTCGGGTGTGCCCGTCGGCGCGAAACGCCGCCACGCCTCGATCGACGCCCCAGACGGGTGCGACACCGTGCAGTAGCCCGACGCGGGCAGGAGTTTCCACCGTTCGCCGACGAACAACTGCAGGAGCAGACCGACGACCAGCGGATGCGTCGAGATCGCCGCAACCGCAAGCCCGAGCGACAGCCGGTCGGCGAACGAGCGGGGCCGCGTCGCGACGAACGTGCCGAGCGGGACCGCGACGAGGAGGAGCAGCACGAATCCGCCGAGCACGAGCGAGGCCGTCACGAGCGCGGCGCGCCACACGATGTGCCCCACCGATGCCCCCACGACCTGCCCGTTGAACGACTGGACCGTTGCCCACGACAAGCCGAAGTCACCGTGCAACAGGCGCTCCATGTACTTGACGTACTGCACGACAGCCGGCCGATCGGTGCCGAGGAGATGGTGCGCCTGTGCGATCTGGGTGGGCGAGGCGTGCTGGATGTCGACGATGAAGCCTGCTGGGTCGGCGGGCACCTTCAGGTAGATCACGAACGTGATCACCGACAGGATCCAAAGGAGGATCACTGCGACGGCCAGACGGCGAAGGATGAAGCCGATCACCGCACTGTCCTCGGGTCGGTTGCCTCGCGCAGTCCCTCGCCGAACTGGTTCAGCGCGAAGACGGTGAGGAAGATCGCGACCGACGGGCAGATTGTCAGCCACGGCTGCGTCGTCGCCGGGTTGTAGGCGTTCGGGCTGAGGATCGAGCCCCAGGTCTGCGCGAGCAGGCTCCCCCAGCTCGCAGTCGGCAGCTTGATGCCTGCGCCGAGGAAGGTCACGCCCACCTCGATCATGATGTTCGTCGCAACGAGGAGCGTCCCGTACGCGAGCAGCGGCGGGACGACGTGGGGCAGCAAGTGCGTTCGGATGATTCGCGCGTCGCGCGCGCCGACCATCTGCGCAGCCTCGACGAACTCGCGCTGACGGAGCGACTGGATCTGACCTCGCACGATGCGAGCGGGATAGAACCACGTGAAGGCGCCGATCACGAGGATCAGCTGGAAGACGCCCTCATTGAGGAACCCATGGAACGTCCAGCGCGTCAGGCCGTAGCTGAACAGGCTGCCGATCATCACGAGGAAGAGCAGCAACGGGAAGGCCATCACGAGATCGGTGAAGCGTGAGATCACGCCGTCGGCGAGGCCGCCGAAGTAGCCGGCGATCGTCCCGAGCACGACGCCGATGCCGATCGCGACGAGCGCCGCACCGATGGCGACCTCTAACGAGACCCGCCCGCCGTAGAGGATGCGCAGGAACTCGTCCCGGCCGAGCTGGCTGTCGGCTCCGAGCAGCAGCAGGGTCTTCGGCGTCCCTTTCGGCGGCGCCGGATGCTTCAGTGCGAACGGATTGTCGCCCGCGACCTCAGGCACCGCGTAGGTGACTGTCAGCGGCCCGGCCGGCCGCAGGCTGACGCTCACCGCGTACGGGAAGAAGTCGTTCGGGCCGTGACCGACGAGCTTCGCGTAGAGCGGCGCACCCGGGCCGACGGCGAAGAGAAGAACGAGCAGGAACACCCCGCAACCGACCGCGACCCGGTCACGCTTCAACCGCCGCCACGCGAGCGCCCATTGTCCACTGGGGCGTGGCGATTCGAGGCTGCCCGTAGTCGGGCTGAGGTGTCCGCGGACGGGTCGCGACGGCCATAGCGCGAGCTTAGACGCGCGATCGGTGAACCTGGTTAACGGTCTGCCGACGCCTGGCGCGGGCGATCGTGCTCGCCCCATTCGGTGCGCAGCACGCCGCAGATCTCACCGATGGTGCAGCGCACCCGCAGCGCGTCACGCATGAGCGGCATGAGGTTCTCGGTGCTCGCGGCGGCGGTGCGCACACGCGCGAGGGCCGTCTCCGCCTCGCCCGAGTTTCGCTCCGCGCGCACCCGCGCGGTGCGCTCCAGCTGGCGCAGCTCGGCCGCTGGATCGATCTGCTGCAACTCGATCGGCTGCTCCGAGTCTGCGACGTAGGCGTTGACGCCCACGATCGGACGCTCGCCGGTTTCGACTTGCTGCTGCCAGCGAAACGCTGCCTCCTCGATCTCGCCCTGGATGTAGCCCTGTTCGACGGCGTCGACCGCGCCGCCGAGGCCGTCGATGTGCTCGATCAGCTCCCAGGCTCGCGCTTCGAGCTCGTCTGTGAGCGATTCGATATAGAACGAGCCGCCGAGCGGATCGGCCGTCGCCGTCGTGCCCGCTTCGCTCGCGAGGATCTGCTGCGTGCGGAGCGCGATGGTCGCGGCGCGTTGCGACGGCAGTGCGAGCGCCTCGTCGTAGGAGTTCGTGTGGAGCGACTGCGCGCCGCCGCAGATCGCGGACAGCGCCTGGATGGCCACGCGGACGATGTTGTTCTCGGGCTGCTGTGCGGTGAGGGTCGAGCCACCGGTCTGCGCGTGGAAACGCAGCGCGACCGCCCTCGGGTTCGTCGCACCGAACCGCTCGCGCATGATCCGTGCCCAGAGGCGGCGTGCCGCCCGGAACTTCGCGACCTCCTGGAAGAAGTCGTTGTGCGCATTGAAGAAGAACGAGAGACGTGCGCCGAAGTCGTCCGGCGAGAGTCCAGCGTCGACAGCCGCCGTGCAGTACGCGATCCCGTTCGCGAGCGTGAACGCAAGCTCCTGCACCGCGGTCGACCCGGCTTCGCGGATGTGGTAGCCGGAGATCGAGATCGTGTTCCACGAGGGGATGTGGTCGGCGCAGTAGGCGAACAGGTCGGTCGTCAGCCGCATCGACGGACGCGGCGGGAAGATGTAGTTGCCGCGCGCGATGTACTCCTTGAGGATGTCGTTCTGCACCGTGCCGCGAAGCGCTGTCCCCGGTACGCCTTGTTCCTCGGCGACGAGCTCGTACAGCAGCAGCAGGAGCGACGCAGGGGCATTGATCGTCATCGACGTGGAGACCTCGCCGAGCGGAATGCCGGCAAGCAAGATCTCCATGTCGGCGAGCGAGTCGATCGCGACGCCGGTACGCCCGACCTCGCCGAGCGCACGCGGGTCGTCCGAGTCGTAGCCGAGCTGGGTCGGCAGGTCGAAGGCGACCGACAAACCCGTCTGCCCCCGCGCGAGCAGATAGCGGTACCGCTCGTTCGACTCCTCCGCCGACGCGAAGCCCGCGTATTGCCGGATCGTCCAGGGCCTCCCTCGGTACATGTCCGGATAGGGGCCGCGCGTGTACGGGAACTCGCCGGGAAGCTCGAGTCCGGTCGCCGCGTCAGCGGCGGTGTAGACCGGCTTGATCTCGATGCCCGACTCGTTCTCGCGATGATCGGCGGCCGGCACTTGCTGGAATCCTATGTGGCGGCATGCGGCGCATAGGCTTGCGGTGTGGTTCGAGTCCGTCTCTTCGCTGGTTTGCGCGAGCGCGCCGGTTGGTCGGAGCGCGAGATCGATGCCGCCACCGTCGCCGACGTCTGGGGCGCGCTCGACCTCGGCGACGAGCCCGGCGGCCTCCTGTATGCCGTCAACAAGGCCTACGCGGAACGCGATCGGCCGCTCGCCGACGGTGACGAGGTCGCGCTGATCCCACCGGTCTCGGGCGGTGCCTTCTTGCTCAGTGCCGAGCCGCTGTCGCTCGACCGAGCAGTCGACGAGGTGCGCGACGAGCGGGCCGGCGCGATCGCGACCTTCATGGGAACGACTCGCATCCAGTCGCGCGGCCGCGCCGTCCAACATCTCGACTACGAGGCGTACGAGGGAATGGCAGAGGCGGTGATGGCGGAGATCGCCGAATCGCTGCAGGCGCGCTACGAGTTGTGTTCGATCGCGATCCATCACCGCGTCGGGCGGGTCGGAATCGGCGACACATCGGTCGTGATCGCGGTTTCGGCGCCACACCGGGGCGATGCCCTCGCCGCCTGCAAGGACGCGATCGACACGTTGAAGGAGCGGGTGCCGCTCTGGAAGAAGGAGACCTACGACGGCGGCGAGGAGTGGATCGGGCAAGGGTCGTAGAGGTTTGATGTGGAATTGCGTGCATTTCACATCGAGCCTCTAGCCCCCCTTTCGGGGCCGCGACGCCTCCGGGCTGTCGCCTACAGTGCTGGCATGGATCCCGCCCCACCGCTCCGCGACTACGACCCCATCCAGCCACGAGGCACGAACTGGAGCGGGACGCTGCGCCGGCTCGGCGGCCCGGTGATCGGCGGCGTCTTCGTGCTTGCGAAGTGGGGCTTCGTCTTGCTCAAGTTCTCGACGATTTTCATCGCCTTCGGCGGCTATGCGCTGCTCTTCGGCTGGAAGTTCGCGGCGGGCTTCGTCCTGCTGATCTTCGCGCACGAGATGGGTCACTTCATCGAAGCGAAGCGGGAAGGGTTGAAGCCGTCGTGGCCGATCTTCGTCCCGTTCATCCTCGCTTTCGTGAAGTACACGCGCGGCAACCCGTGGCAGACCGCGCGCGTTGCGGTCGCAGGCCCGATCCTCGGCGGCGTCGCATCGCTCGGCTGCTACCTCGTCGGCCGCTCGAACGGCTCGCAACTGATGCTCGCGCTCGCGTACGCCGGCTTCGTGCTGAACCTGCTGAACCTCATACCGATCGGCTTCTTCGACGGGGGTGCGATCTGGAGATCCGCACGCTTTCTGCGGCTCGGCGGAGGCGGCGCGAAAGCGACCGTCGTCTACGTCCTCTACGCGGGTGCCATCATCTTCTGCGTGGTCGGCGCCTGGGCGGCGTATTTCCCGCAGCATCGTCTCTAGCGCGGCCTGATGGACGACCGGAACATCCTCGACCATCCGGCCGCCGACATCGAAGGGTCGATCGCGAAGATCGCAACCGAGTTTCGCGCCGGGCTTGCGAAGGTGGCCGAGATTCGCCGCCCGGCCGTCGCGCTCTTCGGCTCCGCGCGCGTGCCTGAGGAGAGCAAGCCCTACAAGGACGCACGTGCGGTCGGCAAGCGGTTCGGCGAAGCAGGCTGGTCGGTCGTGACGGGCGGCGGGGGCGGCGTGATGGAGGGAGCGAACCGCGGGGCGCAGGAGGGTGGAGGCCAGTCGATCGGCTTCAACATCGAACTGCCCCACGAGCAGCGCCCGAATCCGTATCTCGACATCGAGTACACCTTCGACCATTTCTACGCGCGCAAGGTCTGCTTCGTGCGACCCGCCGAGGGCTTCGTCATCTTCCCGGGCGGGTTCGGAACCCTCGACGAGCTCTTCGAGTCACTGACGCTGATCGAGACGGGAAAGATCTTCCACTTCCCGGTGGTTCTCTTCGACAGCGGCTACTGGCGCGACCTGCTCGAGTGGGTCCGGAGCAGGCTGCTGGCCGACGGCATGATCTCGCCCGCTGACATCGAGTTGCTGCACGTCACCGACGACCCGGCCGAGGCTGTCGAGCTCGTGCTCGCGTGTTACGAGCGCCGCTGCGCCGATGACTAGATGCTTGACGGCAGCACGATGTACGGGCCTGGCGGCGTGCGTCCCGGGCCGTACACGGTGGTCGGGCTGTCCGGGATGTAGTGCGACTTGAAGACGTCGCTGCGGAGCTTCTTCCCGCTCTTCGCATAGACGGTGCGGTCGACGACGACGTCGAAGCCCAGTTCGCCGGTGCCCGCGACGACCTTGGCCGAGCCGCGCGGCGCGTTCGGATCGACCGCGTAGTTCATCGAAGGCTGCGTCCAGTTCGTCTGCGGGCCGGTGTGCCCGACGACCCGCCGCCCTTCCGAGGTTCCGTAGAAGGTGAACGTCAGCGTCTGGTCGGAGTACGAGGTCTTGATCAGCAGTCCGTGCTTGAGGTCGTTCTTGAACTGGAAGTCGGGACCGCCCCACGCCACGGTCGCGTCGCGGCCGATCGGATAGTGCGCGAGATAGAGGTTGTGGTTCGTGCGCGCGAGGATCGGCAATCCGAGCTCGAATGCATCGTTGAAGAGCGTGGTCGCCGTCTGGCAGACACCGCCGCCGATCGACGGCAGGACGAGTGATCCGATGATCTCCTGCCCTTCGAGGAAGCCACGGTCGGCAGTACGTGGGCCGACGACGTCGTTGAACGAGAAGATCTGACCGGGCTGGATGACCGTGCCGTCGATGAAGTCCGCCATCAGGTGCACGTTGTGGATGCGATTCGACGACGAGGCGCCCATCTCGGTCGTGTACGAGACAAGCTTGCGCGTGATGCCGAGCGTTTTCGCCTTCGCGGTGGTCAGGTCGGGCTGTCGATCGCCGAGCTCGACGCGCGCGAGGTGATTGCCGTGCGCCGCCGCGGTGACGGCCGCCGTGAGCTGCAGGGGATCGACGTCATACCCCGGGCGCGAAGGCACGATGCGAACGTGCTCGGCCGCAACCGCGAATTGCGCGTTGTGCGCACGGCGGATCCAGTGGCCGAGCCGGGGGCGCACCGCTCGGGCGAGCGTTTCAGGATCGAAGCCGACCGCGAAGCGATGCGCGCGCTGATGAATGCGGAGCGCGTGTGCGAGCTGCGCGGGCAGCAGCGATCCCCGATGCGCACCGTGATAGTCGATTGCAACGGGCTGAGCGAGCAACAGCCGCGCCGTCGAAGCCGCGCTGCGTGCGGCCGGGTCGCGGATCGCCGGGGCGATCCGCCGGTACGGCGTGACGATCGAGCCGCTGTTCTCGGCGAGCCGCTGCAGGAGCGCCGCCCGGTCGAGCTCGAGACCTTCCCGTGCCGGTGTCGTCGCGACGGTCGTTCCGCGCACCGTCACGGTCGCCGAAACCGGCTCCCGGTTCGCCTTCGCGAGGGCGCGAAGCACGTCGGCCGATCCGCCGGCAGGCCTCGCGACCGGCTTGACGTCGACGCGTTCGGGAACAACGAGGGACACGGTCGACCCGGCGGACAGCGCTCGGGTCGCGGTGGAGCGTGCGTCGATCTTGACGAGCCAGCCACGCGGGCACGTGGTAGGTGTGGCGGTCGGTGTGGATGGTCACTGCATGCGCCGACCACGAGCGCAGGCTCTCCTGGATCTCGGGCGCGGCTTTGCCCGCCCACGTCGACTCCGAGCACGTGCACGCCCGGCTTGGCGACGCCGCGGAACTGCAGTCCACGCGCAACGGCCGCCGCGACCGCCGCGAGCGCCAGGACGATGACGAGAACGATGACGCGCTTCACCGACACAGTGAAGCAACGCATTCGGCCGTTCGCAGGATCCTGAGTATCGTGCGGCCGTGGAATTGCGGGACCTTCCGTCGGTCGACGAGCTCGCAAAGGCGGCCGACGATCCGCTGGCGATCGATGCGGCGCGCGTAGTGCTCGCGCGGGCGCGCGAGGAGATCCGCGCCGGCGCGGAGCCAGGCGACCTCGGTGCCCGGGTGCGAACCGAGCTCGACGCGGCGCGCCGACCGACGTTGCGCCGCGTTCTGAACGCGACCGGGCGTGATCCTGCACACGAATCTTGGCCGCGCCCCGCTACCCACCGCCGCACTCGAGCACGCGCTCGACGCCGGCCGTGGCTACTCGAATCTCGAGTACGACCTCGACGAAGGCGCCCGCGGCTCACGGCAGGATCACGTCGCAGCGATCCTGCGCAGATTGACGGGCGCGGAAGGCGCGCTCGTCGTGAACAACAACGCCGGAGCGATGCTCCTCGCACTCGCAGCACTTGCCGAAGGTCGCGAGGTGCTCGTCTCGCGCGGCGAGCTGATCGAGATCGGCGACGGCTTCCGCATCCCCGACGTGCTGGCGCGCTCTGGCGCGCGCCTCGTCGAGGTCGGCACGACGAACCGCACCCGTGTCGCCGACTACGAGCGCGCCGCCAACGAGCACACGGCGCTCGTCCTGCGCGTGCACCAGTCGAACTTCCGCGTCGTCGGCTTCGCCGAGCAACCCCGCCTCGAGGAGCTGGCCGGCGTTGCACGACGTCGCGAAGTGCCGCTCCTCGACGACCTCGGTTCTGGCGCATTCGTCGACATCGACGACGAGCCCACGGCACGTACAGCGCTGACTGCAGGCGCCGATCTCGTGTGCTTCAGCGGCGACAAGCTCCTCGGAGGACCGCAGGCGGGAATCGTCGTCGGTCGCGCTGACCTCGTCGACCGGCTGCGACGCCATCCGTTGCACCGCGCGCTGCGCATCGACAAGCTGAGTCTTTCGGCGCTCGAAGGAACGCTGCTCCTCTATCTGGAGCCCGAGCGCGCACTGCGCGACGTGCCGGTGCTGCGGATGCTGAACGAGGATGCCGAAGAGGTTCGTGCGCGCGCCGAGCGCCTCGCGGCCGAGGTCGGCGGCGAGGTCGAGGAGACGATCGGGAAGATGGGCGGCGGAGCGCTGCCGCTTGCGAATCTGCCCTCGTTCGCGTGTGCGGTCGACGAGTCGCTCGCCACCCCCTTGCGTCACCACGTGCCGGCGGTGGTCGGACGCGTGCGCGACGGCCGCCTGCTGCTCGATTGCCGCACGCTCGACGATGCTGAAGCCGCTGAGGTCGCTGCTGCGGTTCTTGCCGTGCGCGGCTGACACCGGCAGGCGCGCGCGCCGTGGTGGAATGACGAGATGCCCCTGACCGTCGGCACCGCCGGCCATATCGATCACGGTAAGACGTGGCTCGTCCGCGCCCTGACGGGCAAGGACACCGATCGCCTGCCCGAGGAGCAAGTGCGGGGCATCTCGATCGATCTCGGCTATGCCCCGCTCGAGCTGCCGGACGGACGGCGTCTCTCGCTCGTCGACGTGCCCGGGCACGAGCGGTTCGTACACACGATGATCGCCGGGGCGACCGGCATCGACCTCTTCCTGCTCGTGATCGACGCGCAGGAAGGCGCACGGCCCCAGACGCTCGAGCATCTCTCCGTGCTGCGCCTGCTCGGCGTGGAACACGGCGTCGTCGCGGTGACGAAAGCCGACGCCGTCGATGACGAGACGCTTGCGCTTGCCGTTGACGAGGCGCACGAACTGGTGCCGGGCACGGAGGTGGTGCCGGTCTCGGCGAAGACAGGTGCCGGGCTCGACGAGCTGCGCGCCGCACTCGCGCGTCTTCCCGCGACCGAGCGCGACAGCGAGCAGGCGACGCGGCTCTACGTCGACCGCGTTTTCACCCTCCAGGGCGTCGGCACGATCGCAACCGGCACCCTCTGGTCGGGAACGATCGCCGCCGGCGACACCCTTCGCGTCGAGCCGAGCGGTCGCATCGTTCGGGTGCGTTCCGTGCAGGTGCACGATGAAGCAGTCGACGCAGCCCAGGCCGGTCAGCGCGTGGCGGTCAACCTGCCGACCGTCGAGCGGCGCGAGCTGAAGCGCGGGGACGTGCTCGTCGAGCCCGGTCACTACCCGCTGTCGTACCGGCTGGATGTCGTCGTCGACGAGATCGCCGAGATCCCGGCAGATGTGACGGTGCACATCGGCACGCAGTCCGTTGCGGCACGCGTCGTACGCGCGGGCCGCTTCGCGCAACTCCGCCTGACGCGACCCGTGGTCGCACTGCGTGGCGACCGTGTCGTGCTGCGCACGGATGCGACGGTCGGCGGTGGCATCGTGCTCGATCCCGCTCCGCCGCGCCGCCTCGAGCCGGAGCGCCTCGAGATCCTCGACCGTGGCGACCCCGTCGAGATCGTGCGCACGCTCGTGCACGCGCCGATCGCAGGGCGCGAGCTGCAGGCGCGCGGTGTGCTGGCGCCCGGCGACCTCGCCCTCGGCCTCGCCTCGGTGCGGTCGGCGGGCGAGCATTACTTCTCAGACGCGTGGCTCGATGAGCTTCGAGCACGAGTGCGTGAGCGCGTCGCAGAGCGCGCGCAGACTCACCCGCTCGACCCCGGCGTGCCGCTCGCGGAGCTGCTCCCGAACGAACCGTGGTCGCAGCACGTCCTCAACCTGCTGGAGCTCGACCGTCGCGGGGCGAAGGCGTACCTCCCGGGCACCGCCGCAGCACTCGGGGACCGCGCGCAGGCAGCGGCGGAACTGGAGGCTAGGCTCGCAGAGGAAGAGATCACGAAGGTCGACGACAAGGCGCTCGCGACATTTCTCGAGGACGCCGACCGCCTGCGCCGGGTCGGCGACGGGTATGCCGTCTCAACGGCCCTGTACGACCGCGGACGCGAACTGCTCCTCTCACTCGACCCGATCACGCTCGCCGGGTTTCGGGACGCGCTCGGGGTGGGCCGTCGCACGGCGCAACTGCTACTCGAGCGCTACGACGCCGACGGAATCACGCGCCGGCTCGGCGACACCCGCGTGCTGCGGCGGCGCTCGTGACGACGCTCGACGAACCGGACGAGGACCGCGCGCCGATCTGCCCGGCCTGCGGCGTGACGAACCTCCTCGTCGTCGACGGAGACGACGTGGCGTTCGTCTGCGTCGAATGCGGCTTCAACGAGCGCTCAGCGGACTAGAGGCTACGCGCACTCGCAGTTGGTGGCCAGACACGGCGCATCTCGCCCGGGTCGGGCTTGACGAGGCACCGCTATGCCCTTCGCCCGACCCGAACGACCTGCTTGGTCTGAGCCATCCCTGCAAGCACGCAATTCCACATCAGCCTCTGCAGCTCCGACCCGACCCGACGTGTCGCCGCGAGCGGCGTGGAGGGCTCGTCACGCTTTCGTGCGAGTGTCTGATACCTCCGGCAATCCCGCCAAACCCCAGTCGTGGCGCGAACTTCAGCCCGCCCTGTGGACGGTTCGCCACGGTCTCGTGCGTGTGTCTGACACCGGCCGTGGCCGTTCGGCCCAGAGCCTCCGGCGCGGGACCTCCGCCGCGCGCGCAGACGTATTCCTCGTCGATGCGCCGCTTCGTCCTTCATGTTGTCGTCGTCGCTTGCGTGCTTGCGCCGGTGGCGCACGCCGACGGCCTGCCGGTGCTCGGTGTGGATGTCGGCTCGAGCGGGGTGACGGTGCACGGCGGCGCCGACCGGTACGTGACCGTGAGTCAGAGTGGAGCGACCCTGGTGGAACGCATTCAGCGCAACGGCGGGCGAGTGCTCGGCCTGAACCGCGTGTCCCGGGACCTTCACGATTCCCGCAGTTGCGTACGACGCATCGGCGAGCGGACTATCGGCGGACGGCAGGACGCTCGTCCTGATCGAACCACGCAGGTCGTTCCCGCGGCAGGAAACGCGATTCGCGCTGCTCGATGCACGCTCGCTTCGCCTGGAGCACGAAATCGTGCTGCGCGGCGACTTCAGCTTCGACGCCGTGTCACCGCATGGAAAGACGATGTTCCTGGTCAACTACACATCGCCCGGCGATCCGACGCGCTACGGCGTTCGTGCGTACGACCTGCGCACGAGCACGCTGCTGCGCGGCGACATTCGCGATCCGGCCGAGCGCGACGATGCAATGCGCGGATCGCCGATCACACGCGTCATGAGCAAGGACGGTCGCTGGGCCTACACGCTCTACGACGGCGCCGGCGGCACGCCGTTCGTGCATGCACTCGACACGACGACGCTGCGCGCGCACTGCATCGATCTGCCGATGCTCGCCGGCCGCAGCGACCTCTGGTCGCTGCGCTTCACGCTCGACGCGAACCACGTGCTTCACGTCGGCAAACCGAGCGCCGCGCTTGCGAACGTCGACCTGGTGAGCTTCACCGCGCACGTCCCCGCCACGAGCAGACCGTCGAGCCTCTGGCCCTGGGTGCTGATTGGCAGCGCGAGCACCGCGATCCTCGCGGTGCTCACGGCCGCAGGGCTGTTGGCCAGGCGTCGTGTCCGCGGGCGCCTCGCCGCGGCCTGACCCACCGCTCAACCTCGAGAAAACCGATCAGGCGCGGCGTGCCGTACCTCGTGGTGCATCCCATGGGAGGAGCTCGAATGATCAGGAAAACGGTTGCTCTGCTACTGCTCGCCGGCGGCGCCGCAGTGGTCGCCAGTGCCGCCTTCGGCCGCGACTCCGCGACCCCGACCCTGACCGGAACCGTCGGTCCTGGGTACACGATCAGCCTGAAAGAGAGCGGAAGCAACGTGAAGACGCTGAAGGCCGGCACGTACAAGCTCGTGATCCACGACAAGGCGAGCATTCATGCCTGGTCGCTCGACGGCCCGCACGGCTACGCAGTCGACTTCACCAAGGTTCCGTACGTCGGCACCAAGACCTTCACGGTTCACTGGAAGGCCGGCGCCTACAAGTTCTACTGTCCGTCGCACGAGCCGACGATGTTCGGCCACTTCAAGGTCACCTGAGCGCACGAGCGCCGGTGGCGGCGCCGACGGGGCTCTCGATGAAAGCGAGGGCCCCGTCATCGGTGCGCCCGCGGCCAGGCCAGCCGACGGTCGTCCTAGCATCGGTGGATCGGCGATGGTGAAGCTCGACGTACGCGGTCAGGTGATCAGTTTGCGGCGCGAAGACGCCGAGCGCCTCCGTGCAGCAGCGGCCGCCGCGGGCGCAGCTTCTTCCCGACGGCGTGACCTCGCCCTCGTGCTCGACTGGGCCCTCGCAAGCGATCGGATCGTCGCGCTCCGCCGCGCGGAGGCACGCGAGCTCGCCGCACTGCTCGCCGAAGACGGGTCACTCGCAGATCTCGGCGAGGCGCTCGGTGGCGTCGGCGGACAATCCGCCGCCTGACGGCTCGGGGGACGTCATCCTTAGGATCCGTGGCCTGGAGTGGCATGGGCCCGGTGGCCCAACCGGTCTTCAAAACCGGTGAGGCGTGGCAACCCCACGCTGGCTCGGTTCGACTCCGGGGCCGCTCCGTCAGTCGAAAACCCCGCAGCAATGTGGGGTTTCGTCCCTGTGCAGTCGTCGCCTGTTCTCCGGCATGCTTCCGCTCGATGACCTCGATGCCATCGCGATCCGAAGCGGCAGCATGATCGTTGCGATTTGGTTTCGGTGCCTTGACGGTCTGCGAGTGAGCCGGGAGATTTGAGAAGAATGTCGCCCTTGGATGCCCGGTGACCGACACGCCTGGGGCGAGTCGAGCTCTCATCGCTGAACGTGCGGTCTCGCCGCGGAGACTGATCCTTCCACTCGCGCTGGCCCAGTTCATCTGCAGCTTCGCCGGGTCGAACATGAACGTGATGATCACCGACATCAGCGATGACCTCGACACGACCGTGAAGGGCGTGCAGACCGCGATCACGCTCTTCTTGCTGATCATGGCGATCCTGATGATCCCTTGCAGCAAACTGACAGACCGTTGGGGCCGCAAGCGGTGCTTCACCGCCGGTCTGACGCTGTACGGGATCGGCGCCCTCCTGAGCGCGGTGGCTCCCGGCCTCGGCGTGCTGATCGTCGGGAACTCGGTGTTCGAGGGCGTCGGCACGGCACTCTTGATCCCGCCCGTCTACATCCTCGCGACGTTGTGGTTCAGCGATCTCACGTCCCGTGCATGGGCCTTCGGCGTGATCAGTGGTCTGGGTGGGATCGGTGCCGCGGCCGGCCCGCTCATCGGAGGTGTGATCACCACGGGAATCAGCTGGCGGGCCGCGTTCATCTTCCAGGCGGCGGTCGTCGCGACGATCATCTTCCTCAGCCGGCGCCTCGTCGATCCGCTCCCTCCGGACCCGAAACGACCCTTCGACGGCGTCGGGGCGATCCTCTCGGCACTCGGCATGTTCTTCGTGGTCTTCGGGATCCTCCAGGCCGGCACCCACAACGTCCTGATGACCGTGCTCCTCGTGGTCGGAGTCGCGTTCCTCGCCGGCTTCTTCTTCTACATCCGCCGGTGCGAGCGGATCGGCAAGGAGCCGCTCCTCTCGACCGAGTTGTTTCGAAACCGCGTGTCCAATCTCGCGCTCGTCACCCAGAACACGCAGTGGCTCATTCTCATGGGTGTCTCGTTCGTCGTGTCTGTGTTCCTGCAAACCGTTCGCGGGTACTCCGCGATCGGGACGGGCGTCGTTTTCACCGCGGCGACAGTCGGGCTCCTACTCTCGTCGTTCGGCGCACAGCGACTCGCGAGAAGGTTCTCGCAGCGGGCGCTGATCGTTGCGGGTTTCGTGGTTACGCTGGCCGGGATCGTCGTGTTGCTCGCGCTCGTCCATGACTCATCGAAGGTCGTCGCCTTCGTTCCCGGGCTCCTGCTGGTCGGGCTCGGACTGGGCGTGATGCTGACTCCGTCGGTGAACATCGTGCAGTCCAGTTTTCCCGAGGATCAACAGGGCGAGATCTCGGGCCTCTCGCGCAGTGTGTCCAACCTCGGTTCGACGTTCGGAACGGCGATCGCCGGCACGATCCTGGTCTCCGTCGTGGCGACCGGCACCCGGTCCTACGCGGTCGCGATGATCGCCCTGATTGCGTTTGGCCTCATCGGCCTCGTCGCAGCGCTGCGCCTGCCCACCACGATCACGAGGGCGTAGATCGACTCGGGAGGGGCCGAGCCGAGGCGAGCTACGAAGCGCGCTCGCGGCAGCGTGCGACCCTTCCGACACGAAGTGGTGACGAACCGCGGCGCGACGTATCGATCGGGATGCTTGCTGCTTGCGCCGGAGCTAGCCGGGCGGGCCGGCCGAGTACGGCTGCGTCGACAAGTGCCCCGCCGCATCGACGCTGACGATCATCCGCTCGGCCGCCCGCGCCAGAACGGCCGAGTCAGCGCCCTGGCTCTCGAGAGCCCAGCCCTGCGCCGTCCAGCCGGCCACCGCTCCGTCGAGCCGGCGCCGCCGTTCGGCGGCCGACACCGAGCTGTCCGCGCTGCCCCCTCCTCCGCGGCGGGCGAGCAGCACGATCAGGATGATGAGCGCGACGGCGAGAATCGCGAGCAGGACCCACACCCACGCAGGCGTTTCGCTGCTCGAGCTGGAACTCGTGGTCGTCGTCGGGTTCGGCAGGATGATCTGCCGCGTGGTCGTCTGCTCGACAGTCTGCGTCGAGAAGACCGTCGTCGGCTCCGACGTCGTCTCGATGGTCGTCGTATCCGCGGCCTGGACACTCCCGACCCCTGCTGTGGCGAGAAGGATGCCGGCGACGAGACAGGCGGCAAGGGCTGCGAGCTGCAGTGGTTTCCTCACGCGGCAGAGGATACGGCTTTAGCGTTTCCCGTGCCGCTGTGACGTGGCTCAGAGCGGCAACGTGGAACGCGCGGTTGACACCGGGCAGCTGAGCCCGATTTCGCTTTAGCTAGAGTTACCCGTAGCGTCCATGGGAGCTTCTCTCGGCATCTCCGTACGGTGCGCAGAGTGCTGAGTTTCGGGCGCCTGTTCCCGATCGCGATCCTCGTCGGTGTAGTCGCGGCCGCCGGGCAGCGCCGCGGGAGGCTCCGGTTCGGTTCGCGCTCAGAGCGGCGCGACTGCCTCGAGCGTGTGCGGCCTGCGCCTCCCGCCGCCAAAACGGGGCGAGCTCCCGTTCAGGATCCCGTCCGGCGGTCGAGCGGTCCGTCGTTCGCTGGCGGGGCGGATCGCGCTGTGCACGCTGTTCCGACCGGACGGCAGTCGGTTTGCGCGCCTGCACAGCGACGCCGAGCACCGTGTCCTCGGGGTGGCGTTCTACCGGCGCTCCGGGGTGCTGATGAGCGCGGTCGACACGTCCTATGCCGCGGCGACGCAGACCGGCTCGAACGTGAAATGCGACAGCTCCTCCCAGGCGTCGATCGGCAAGACCTACTGGACGAAGGCGAGGAAGTGGTGGATCGGCGCGACGGTGAAGGGAATCAATCGCGACACGGTCGTCAATGCGGTCAGGAACGCGCAGAGCGAATGGACGAACGACATCAACTGGTGCGGCATCAAGGACCAGGCGAGCCCGCCGGCGTCCTACGAGGGCAAGACCTCGGCCGCGGTCAAGCACGACGGCAAGAGCGTCATCGACTGGGGCAGTCTCAAGAACGACCAGGACTGCAACATGGCGCTCGCGTGCACCGGCACGTGGTACGACCAGCAGGGCAAACCGATCGAGTCGGACATCAGGTTCAACACCGCGTTCAAGTGGTCGACATCGGGCGCCTCGGGCGCGTACGACATCCAGTCTGTCGCCGCGCACGAGATCGGCCACGTCCTCCAGTTCGACCACGTCACGAACTCGTCGAAGCACGACCAGACGACACTGATGTGGCCGTACTTCGATACCGCAGACAAGACCGGCCGCAAACTCGGCCGCGGCGACGCGCTCGAGGACAACAGCCACTACTGAAAACCCGCCGGCGGTTCCTACCCGCTGCTCGAACTTGACAGGAACGAACGTGCCGCGCTCGCCGTGATCGTCAACGACGAATGCCGAGGCGACGGCCGAAGAGCGCGAAGCACAGCGCGAAGCCGATCGACTCGAGCACGCCACGACTGAGACCCTCGACCCACGAATGCTCGGCGAACGCACTGCCGACCACAATCACCGCGACGGCGGCGGCGCCGATTGCGACCACAAGGCGCCACGGGAACGGCCGACGTGCGGGCGCCGTGTCCGGAGTGATGGCGACCGCGCCGTGCACTCCATGCGCGGCGACTCCGAGAGCGAGCGCCGGCAGGAGGGTCGCCGGAATCGCGAGCGCGAACCACAACGTCGACATGTAGGGCTGCACCGCGACGGTCTGCACGGCATGCGCGCCGAGCGCGAACACGCCGGCAGCGAGCGCCACGCCGGTGCGCCGCTGCACGAGCCGCAACTCGGCCGGCGTCCTCAGACGGTGCAGAGCTCGCCAGAGCGCGAGCACGCCGGCAACGAACGCGACCTGGCCTCCGAACAGCACACCGAGCCCACCGAGGGACTCGATCCAGCTGCGCGTGCCCGAGACTGCGAGGCCGCCACCGCTTGCGGAGGCCAGGATTGCGAGCGCCGCAACCGTAAGCGCCGCGAATCCGACGTACGTGGAACGCCGCGTGCGCGGAACGCGAAGCTCCTCCGCGAAACGCTCGGCAATCATGCGCGGCGTGCCGAGGTCGGCCGACGGGTCGCAGCGCTGGTGATCGTCGAGCTCGAGGACGATGCGCTGCGCCAGCCGGCCGCGAATGCCGACGCGCGCGAGCTCGGCCCGCAGCCCGATCACGCGATCACCGACTCGACCGCGTTCGCGAAGCTGGTCCATTCGGTGCGACGCCGCACCAGTGCAGCCCGGCCGCGCCGGGTCAGGCGATAGACCCGCCTGCGGCGCCCGGTGGCAGTCGACCACGCGCTCGAGAGCAAACCGTCCGCTTCGAGGCGATGCAGGACCGGGTACACGGTGCCCTCCGCGAGGTCGAACGCACCGCCACTCCGCTGCTTCAGCTCTTCGATCACGGCATACCCGTGCGCGGGACCGTCACGGAGCGTGGCGAGAATCAGCGCATCCAGATGGCCCTTCAGTGTTTCCGCCTTCATACCTAGCAACGCTATACCTCGCGTTTCTAGGCGTCAATGCTGAGTTGCACAGAACTTGTCGCCGGCCGTCACCTCGTCGAAGAGGTTGAGTTGCTGCTTCTCGAAGGCGACCTTGGCCCGGTCGTGCGGGTCCCAGGCGCCGGGATCGGGCGTCTCCGCGACGACATCCGGCGTCACGCCTGGCCCGACGACGCTGATGCGGTACCGGTCGCCGTCGCCCGCCGGCCGCGCCGGACTGCCTGGCAACGACGCGTCGTGGGTCGGCCAGAACGAGTAACAGAACGCTCCGGTCGGCTTGCGGAAGACGATCGAGGTCTCGCGACTCCACCCCGGCCCGTACTTCGAGTTCCAGGTGTCGATGTAGAGACTGCGGCCGTAGGTATCCGTCGGCGCACCGTCCGCCGTCGTGTGGAAGCCGTGCACAGGCTCGCCGCCGTAGCTCATGCGTCCGAAGATGCCGTGCGACGCGCCCTTGAACGCCCAGTCCGCGTACAGCTCGACCCGCGCCAGCGGTCCTGTCCAATGCGAGAGGCGTAGCTCCCAGGCCCGCTGCCAATCGGTCCACGGTGCGAAGCCGCGGTGCGGCAGGTTGCGCTGCCACCGCTGAAGCGCCCAGTACGAGCCGTCGGGCGCGGTGCAACCGGCGACGAAGTACGCAAGCGCCGGC
Source organism: uncultured Thermoleophilia bacterium (assembly GCA_963817765.1). Classification (GTDB taxonomy): domain Bacteria; phylum Actinomycetota; class Thermoleophilia; order Gaiellales; family Gaiellaceae; genus PALSA-600. The sequence continues at coordinate 278,513 of CAWFPX010000014.1, forward strand.
CCCGTGTACGGGCGACACTGGTCGACGAAGCTCACCCACGCGGCGCGGTGAAGCGAGTGCAGACCGCCCGAGTAGTCGTGCTTGAACCGAACCTGAGGCTTGCCGGATCCGGGTGTGAGCGCATTCACGGCACCCCACGCGAGCACGTGGCGAGTCGCGCCGCGCGCCTGGTAGGTGAGGAGCGCCGTGCCGCCGTGTACCGAGAGGGAAACGTTGGTCGCGTTCAGGTCGAGCAGGTCGGAGGCCGACGCGGTGCGCGCGCCGACTAGCATCGCGAGCGTGAGGACGAGGACGATCGCCGCTGCGCTGACGCCCCTGCGAGCGGGTGGGAGCGAGCTCGATCTCGATGCGTTCGAGTCGTATCTCATCTACTTGCAGGACGCGGGGATCGACGCGATCTTGCTTGCCGGCACGACCGGCGAAGGGATCAGTTTATCACTCGAAGAACGGAAAACCGCGCTCGTCCGCTGCGTCACGGGCCCGTTGCCGGTGCTCGCGCACTGCGGCGCGCAGACAACGGCGGACACGATCGCGCTCGCCCGGCACGCGGCCGAGACCGGAGCAGAAGGGGTCGCGGTGATCGCGCCGCCCTACTACCAGCTCGACGAGGCGGCACTGCTCGCGCACTTCGTCGCGGCCGCGCGAGCCTGCGCGCCGCTGCCGTTCTACGCCTACGAGCTCGAGAAGGCCTCGGGATACGCAATCCCGCCGTCGGTGATCGAGCGGCTGCGTGACGCCGTCGACAACCTCGTCGGAATGAAGGTCAGCGACGCACCGTTCGCCAAGGTTCAGCCGTACATGCTCGCTGGGCTCGACGTCTTCATCGGCGCCGAGTCGGTGCTCGGCGAAGGGCTCGCAGCGGGAGCCGCTGGCGCGGTCTCGGGGCTCGCTGCAGCCTTCCCGGAAGTGGTGGTCGAAGCGGTGCGGAGCGGCGACTCGACGCGTGCCGGCGCGTTGCGACAGGTGATCGACCGCTACCCCCGTCACGCCGCATCCAAGGCGGTTCTCGTCGCCCGCGGCGTGACGATGCGGGAGGACGTGCGGGCGCCGCTGCGCGGCCTCACGGACGCGGAGCGGGCCGAGCTGCTCGCACTCGTCCTTTAGTTCTGCTCGGTCTTCGTCGTCTCGCCGAGATCGTCGATCGCCTGCCGGGCGCGGGCGTGCACGTCCGCGCGGCGCGCGTCGACATCGGGCGTCTCGGAGCGCGACTCGGCTCAGGGCTCTGCCTGCCCGGCCGGCTGCTCCTCGGCCGGAGCCTTGGTCGCGTCGAGCTTTGCGCGCAGATCGTCGGCGGGCGATGGTGCTGGAGTCGGCGAGGCCGCACGGCTCCGGCGACGCAGGAGCGCACCGAGCCCCAGTCCGCCCGCAAGGAGCGCAAGCAGGCGCTTCATCGCGGCGATGCTACACTGCCGCCGCTTCTCGCCACGCCCGTCGCGCCGTCACCCGAAGCGGCGCACAGGAGGCGCGGCCGATTCAGTCCATGAGAAGGGAGATTCGGGCCTGTGAACGACTACGAAATCATGCTCTTGCTGGACCCGGACGTCGCTGACGAGCGCGGCGCCGAGATCATCCAGCGCATCAAGGACGCCGTCGACAGCGCGGGCGGCACCTGGGACGGCCACGAGCCGTGGGGTCGTCGGCGCCTCGCCTACGAGATCCAGCACAAGAACGAGGCGGTCTACCACCTGCTCATGTTCACGAGCCCGCCCGAGACGCTCGCGGAGATCACGCGCGTCCTGAAGATCACAGACGGCGTCATCCGCCACGGCGCGTTCCGGCGCGTCAAGGACGGCCATACCAAGGCGCCCTCGCAGATCCCGGCCGGTGCCCCGTCCGCTGCGGCCCCGTCCGACGACGACGGCGACCGAGTCGCCACTGCCGCGAGGGCCGATGACAGCGCCGAGGCCGACGAGTAGCCTGAGTCGTCCCGTAGGAGAGGAGCGAACACCATGTCAGACATCAACCGCGTCACCCTCGTCGGGCGCCTGACCCGAGATCCCGAGCTTCGCACGCTGCCGTCCGGCACGTCTGTGCTGAGCCTCGGCCTTGCCGTCAACGGGCGCCAGAAGGATCAGTCCGGCAACTGGATCGACAAGCCGAACTTCTTCGACGTCAAGGTCTTCGGGGGCCAGGCCGACATGCTCGCGAACCACCTGGCGAAAGGCCGGCGCGTCGGCATCGACGGCCGGCTCGACTGGTCCTCGTGGGAGGCCCAGGACGGCCAGAAGCGGTCGAAGGTCGAGGTCGTCGCGCAGTCCGTGCAGTTCCTCGACAGCCGCGGCGACGCGGCCGGCGGCGAGAATCAGTTCGTGCCCGCAGGCGCGGCAACCGGCTCCGACGCCGACTTCCAGGGCGCCGACGACGACATTCCGTTCTAAGGAGACTCTCTTGGCAGCACCGAAGAACAATTCCGATCGCGATCGCAGCTCGAGCAGGGGTGGCAAGCGCACTGCACCTGCCGGGCCGGGCCGCCGCAAGTCCTGCTTCTTCTGCAAGTCGAAGGTCGACGAGGTCGATTACAAGAACATCAACGAGCTCCGTCGCTACGTGTCGGAGAAGGGCAAGATCCGCAACCGCCGCATCAGCGGCGCGTGCCGGCGCCACCAGCGCCAGGTCGCGGTCGCGGTGAAGCGCGCGCGTGAGCTCGCCCTGCTCCCGTACGTCGGGGACAAGTAGCCCGCGCGATGGAAGTCATCCTCAAGCAGGACGTCGACGGCACCGGCCTCCGCGGCGAGGTCGTGAACGTTGCCCGGGGGTATGCGCGCAACTTCCTGCTCCCACGCGGGCTCGCCGAGCCGGCGACGCCGGCGCTCGTGCGCGAGCTCGAGAAGCGTGACGAGCAGCGGGCGCGCCACGAGGCGCAGACGAGCGACGAGGCGCAGGCGATCGTGAACCGCCTCGAAGCGCTCGAGCTGCGCTTCGACGTGAACGCAGGCCCGACGGGCACGCTGTTCGGCTCGGTCACCTCGACGAACGTCGCCGACCGTCTCTGGGACACGGAGAAGATCCGCGTCGACCGCCGTAAGCTCGGCATGGACGCGATCAAGCGGATCGGCCGCTACACCGTGCCGGTCGAGATCTTCGCCGACGTGACCGCCGAGCTGAAGCTCGTCGTCGCACCCGAGGGCGAGGAGTTGCCGCCGCAGGAAGAGCTCGACGCGCTCGAGGCCGAGGAGACCGCCGCGGCCGAGGTCGCCGCCCAGGCAGCTCGGGATGCCGACCTCTTCGAGGATGCGCGCAGCGACACCACGCCGGGCGAGACCGCTGCACAGCGGGCCGAGGCCGAGCTGGCCTCTCCGGACGATGAGGAACCGGCGGTTGCGCCCGCCGAAGCCGAAGCCACTCCGGGTGGCGACACGGCCGAACAGGCCGTCGAGGACGCAGACGCGTCCGTCGAAGAACCGTCCTAGCAGCGCCACTTCTCAGCACTCGTCCACAGGCTCTCCACGGGCCTGTGGACGACTGCCCACCGGCTATCCACAGGGCGTCCCAGCCTGTGGATCTCGGCCGAAATCTGCCGCAAATACCGTCCGTTCTGTCCACTATCGACATACGAACACCTGTTCTATAATCCCTGCATGTGCCCTCCTCCCGACCAGCGTTCGGCGGTTACCCACACCCCTTCCGGTGAGGACGAAACGCCGGTTCACTACGCACGGATGGCCACCCCTGCCCCGGCTCTCGCGACCGCCCCGATCCCGCCGCAGAACCTCGACGCCGAGGAGTCCGTCCTCGGCGCGATGATGCTGTCGCCGCTCGCGATCGGGGCGGTCACGGAGTCGACCAACATCAACGCGGCCGACTTCTACCGCGAGAGTCACGGGCACATCTACAAGGCGATCCTCGCCCTGTACGCGAAAGGCGAGCCGGTCGACGCGATCACCGTCGTCGACGAGCTCGATCGTGCGGGGACGCTTATGGCAATCGGTGGCGCCGAGCGCGTGCACGAGCTCGCGGCGCTCGTCCCGGCCGCATCGAATGCGTCGCACTACGCGCGCATCGTCAGCGAGATGGCGACGCTGCGCGGGCTCATTCGCGCAGGCAACGACATCGCGCGGCTCGGGTTCGACCGCCCCGGCGAGACCGTCGAGCTGGTCGACCGCGCCGAGAAGATCGTGTTCGACCTCTCGCAGCAGCGCGTGACGACCGAGTTCGCCCACATCGACGACCTGTTGAAGGAATCGTTCGAGACGATCACCAAGCTGTACGAGGCAGGCAGCGACATCACCGGCACGGCGTCGGGCTACCGCGACCTCGACCGGCTCACCGCCGGCTTCCAGCCCGGCAACCTGATCATCATCGCCGCGCGTCCCTCGATGGGAAAGTCGGCGCTCGCGCTCGGAATGGCAGCGAATCTCGCGGTACGTCACGAGCGGCCGGTGGCGCTCTTCACGCTCGAGATGTCGAAGTCCGAGATCACGCAACGGTTGATGTGCTCCGAGGGAAAGGTCGAGTCACAGCGCCTGCGCACCGGCAAGCTCGCCGTCGACGACTGGCCCCGGTTGACCGCTGCGTGCGACAAGCTCGCGAAGGCCCCGATCTACGTCGACGACACGGGCTCGATCACGATGATGGAGATCCGGTCGAAGCTGCGCCGCCTGAAGCTGCGCGAGCCGACGCTCGGCCTTGTCATCGTCGACTACCTCCAGCTGATGACGAGCGGGCAGTCGGTCGAGAACCGGGTGCAGGAGGTGTCGCAGATCTCGCGTTCGCTCAAGGTGCTTGCGCGCGACCTCGACGTTCCGATCATCGCGCTCTCTCAGTTGTCGCGCGCCGTCGAGCAACGCCACGACAAGCGCCCCATTCTCTCCGACCTGCGTGAGTCGGGCTCGATCGAGCAGGACGCCGACCTTGTGATGTTCGTCTACCGCGACGAGTACTACAACCCCGAAGAGACGGAATCCGCGGGCATCGCCGAGCTGATTCTGGCCAAGCACCGGAACGGCGCGACCGACGGCATCAAGCTCGCGTTTCAGAAGCGGTATGCGAAGTTCGCAGACCTGGCGGCAGCATGAGCGGCCAGCCACAGACAACCGTCTGGCTCGCCCCATCGGCGACGTCGTTCTCCTGCCTGTGCGAGCTGTGCCTCGAGTCCGCTCGCCGATCGGGTGCGCTCTTCACCGACGCACTCGCGCTCGCCAGCGTGCGCGGCGCGCTCGGAATCGAGACCGAGCTCGCGCTGGCGCGGTGCGCGGCCGGCCACGAGATCGTGCTGCGGCGGGTCGAGCGACCACCGGGCTTGCAACGCCACGACGATCGGCAACTGCAGCTTCGATGATCGAGCGGCAGCATGTCTGGCTCGGCCCGGAGGCAACGTCCTTCGACGAACCGTGCGAGGCATGCCTGTCTGTCCGCGAGTCACTCGCGGCCGAAACCTGCGTCGTGCACGGAACGCTGCGCCGGGATGCCGACGTCGGGTTCACCACCTGTCGCCGCGGCCACCGCATCGTCGTGCGTCGCGTGGTGCGGTCGCTGGCGCGCGTCGTCTAGGAACCCCACTACACTGGCCCGCGTGCCAGCGACCGTCGTGGTCGGCGCGCAGTGGGGCGATGAAGGCAAGGGCAAGATCGTCGATCTGCTCGCCCAGGATTCGGATGTCGTGTGCCGCTATCAGGGCGGCCCCAATGCCGGGCACACAATCGTCGTCGGTGACGAGACGTTCAAGATCCGCCAGACCCCGAGCGGGGTGATCTCGGGCAAGACGTCGGTGATCGGCGCGGGTTGCGTCGTCGATCCGCAGGTGCTGCTCGAGGAGCTCGACGAGCTCGCGGCGCGCGGCGTCGACCCGTCGGTCGTCGTCGTCTCCGGCAACGCGCACCTGATCATGCCGTGGCACGTCGCGATCGACCAGGCGTCGGAGCGACGGCTTGGGAACCTGCAGATCGGGACGACGCGGCGTGGCATTGGGCCCGCCTACGCCGACAAGGCATCCCGGATCGGCATTCGTGTGCAGGACGTCCTCGACCCGAAGATCCTGCGCCAGAAGATCGAGGTCGCACTCGCTGAGAAGAACGTCTGGCTCGAGCGTGTCTACGAGGTCGCACCGTTCGACCTGGAGGAGATCTGGACGCGTTACGCCGGGTACGCGGAGCGTCTCGCGCCGTACGTCGGAGACGTCTCGCTGCTCGTCGATCAGGCCCTGCGCGACGGCAAGGGCGTGCTGTTCGAGGGCGCGCAGGCAACTCTGCTCGACCTCGACCACGGCACGTATCCATTCGTCACCTCGTCGAACCCGATCGCGTCGGGTGCGCCGACCGGCGTCGGCATCGGGCCGACGCGGATCGACCGAGTGCTCGGCGTCTCGAAGGCGTACGTGACCCGCGTCGGCGAGGGCCCGTTCCCGTCCGAGATCCAGGGCGAGGGGCAGGCCCAGCTCCGCGAGCTCGGCGGCGAGTTCGGGACTGTCACCGGTCGCGAGCGCCGCTGCGGCTGGCTCGACCTCGTGGCGTTGCGTTACGCCGTGCGCATCAATGGGATCACGTCGCTCGCGCTGACGAAGCTCGACGTCCTTTCCGGTTTTGCGGACCTTCCAGTCTGCGTGCGCTACCGGCTTCGCGACGGTTCCGAGACGGAGCATTTCCCTGCGCATCAGTCCGACTTCCACCACGCCGCGCCTGTGTGGGAGGTGCTCGCCGGCTGGCAGCAGCCGCTCGACGGAGCGTCGACTCTCGATGAGTTGCCGACGGCCGCAGGAGCGTACGTCCGGTTCGTCTCGCAGGCCCTCGACGTGCCGATCGAGCTGGTCGGCGTCGGCGCGGCCCGCGAACGCGTGCTTGCGTGATCGCGTACACCGCGTCCGTCTGGACGCAGGTGATCGTTGCAGTCTCGATCTTCGTGCCCGTGCTGGTCACGATCGCAATCACGTGGGCGTTCCTGCGCAGCGCGCGAAACGACCCGGACGAACAGCAGCGCCGGAGAATGGACGCCGAACGGCGCGCAGCAAACGCCGCCGAGTCCCACCGCGACCCCACCTGACCCGCATCGCCACGCCCAACCGAGCCGTCTCAGGTCAAGACATCTCGGGTCGAGACATGTCAGGTCGCCAAACGAGGGTTACGGAAGTGTGACAAACGATCAACAGGCTCTCCTGCGTTCGCACTCGTGGCCCAGGCGACGGGACATGGCTGTTGCAGGTGAGGCGAGGGGTCGAAACCGTCTGACGACGCGCGTCCGCGCTCCGAAATTGGTCTGACCAAGTGTGACGTGAACGTGACCGTCGATCCACAGGGTCAGCGCGGTCGGGTCTGGCGGGCTAGTTGGCGGGAGATGAGGTCGTCCAGGTCGGTCCGCGTGTCCACGTCTGCGACGAGCGCTGGGTCGACTGACACCTCGACCACGTCGAGCTCGTCGTAGGCGCGGTACAAGGCGAGCGGGCCGTCGGCTAGGCGTCGCTCGAGCACCGGCAGCGCGCTCTTGGCCCACGCGCCTGGGAGCGGGCCTGTTTGAGGCACTGCTGCGTCGGCGCACGCATCGCCGAAGTGCCGCAGCAGGCCGGCGGTCACGGACGGACAGTCGACTGGGAGAAACACCACGACGTCGTGCCGGGCGACGCGCAGGCCGGCCACCACACCGGCGATCGGCGCGCGCACATCGGCCGAGTCGTCGATCACGGCGAAGGGCAGCTCACCGGCTTTGCCGACGACCAGCACCTCGTCGCACGCCTCGGCGAGGACGCGACGGCCGCGATCGGCGAGCGTCTCACCATCGAACATCGCAAGCGCCTTCGGAGTGCCGAAGCGGCGGCTCGCGCCACCGACGAGGAGCACGCCGGTCAGCGGACGATGCGCCACGGCTCGGTGTAGATGTTCAACCGGCCGCCGCGGACGAAGCCGCAGAGCGTCACGCCACGGTCGCCCGCCAGTTCGACCGCGAGCGACGAGGGGGCGCCGACCGCGACCAGCACCGGACAGCCCGCGACGGCGGCCTTCTGCACAAGCTCGAAGGACAGGCGCCCGCTGACGCAGATGATCGACCGGGCGAGCGGGAGGCGCCCAGCTCCGAACGCCCAGCCCACAACCTTGTCGAAGGCGTTGTGACGACCGACGTCCTCACGCGAGCAGAGCAGCGTGCCGTGCTCGTCGAACAGCCCGGTAGCGTGCAGCCCGCCGGTTGCTGCGAACCCGGGCTGCGCAGCGCGCAGGCGATCGGGCAGTCCCGCGATGAGCGCGGCCTCGACCCGGAGATCGCTCAGGATGCGCGGCGCTTCGACCTCAACGGCCTCGAGCGCTCCCTTGCCGCAGACGCCGCACGACGACGAGGTGTAGAAGCTGCGCGCGAGACGCGCCGGGTCGAACCCCGGCGCGTCGAGCTCGATCGTGTTGGCCGCGAGGTCGTCTGGAAGGCGGGCACCGCGTGGCCGCAGTCCTTCCGAGAGCGCGAACCCCAGCGCGAGCTCTTCGTCGTGGCCCGGCGTACGCATCGTCACGGCCACCGGCTGTCCGGCGATACGGATCTCGAGCGGCTCCTCCACCGCGACCACGTCATCGGTCGTGCCGTCGGGAACACGGACGACCTCAACGCGCGCCGTCGAGTACGGGGGCGCCTCCATGAGAGGAGTATCGGTCAGTCGGGGGTGCCTGCGGCGGGGCCGAGCTCGAGCAGGGCAGCGTACAACCCTCGATATGCCTCGACGGCAACAGCCACGTCGCCGGGATCGTACGACTCGCCCGAGTCGACTTCCTGCGTGATTCGCCGTGCTTCCGCGAACTCGCGCGTCGTCTCCGGGTCGCTCACCTCATCACCGTCACGCTCCTCGAGCGCGATGCCGCGCGCCTCCATCATGCGAGCGACGAGGTCGTCCAGCTCGGAGAGCGCTTCCGCGGGCGAATCACGAACCACGACGTCGAGCGCTTCCCATTCCGTGATCCAGAGATGCTCGTCGAGTCCAGGCTCCTGCACGAGCAAGGGGTACCCGCGGGAGCCTGCGCGCGAAACCTGCGCCCGCCAACCCGAGGAGTAGACTCGCCGCCGTGAAGGTGCTCGTCGTCGGTTCCGGAGCGCGCGAGCACGCGCTGGCGTGGCGCATCGCCCAGAGCCCACACCTGACCGAGCTGCACGCCGCGCCCGGCAATCCCGGGATCGCAACGCTGGGCCGGTGCCATCCCGTGCGGGCGGAGGACGCCGAGGGTCTGCTCGGCCTTGCGGTGACGCTCTCGACTGACCTCGTCGTGATCGGGCCGGAGGGCCCGCTCGTCGCGGGTGTCGCGGACGAGCTGCGCCAGAGTGGCGTCACCGTTTTTGGCCCGAGTGCCGCGGCCGCCCGCATCGAAGGCTCGAAGACCTTCGCGAAGGACGTGCTCCGGGCGGCAGGAGTGCCGATGGCAGCGACGCTGTCCGTCGCACGTGCACCGTGCGTGGTCAAGGCCGACGGCCTTGCCTCGGGTAAAGGTGTCTTCGTCTGCCAGACGGAACAGGACCTCACGGAGGCGCTGCACGCGGTGCAGTCGTTCGGCGGCGATATCGTGATCGAGGAGTTGCTCGAGGGCGACGAGGTTTCGCTGTTCGCGCTTTCCGACGGCCTCCGGGTCGTGCCCCTCGGGGCGGCCCAGGATTTCAAGCGGATCGGCGACGGCGACGTCGGGCCTAACACGGGCGGGATGGGCGCCTACTCGCCCGTACCGTGGCTGGACGACGCCGCCGGACTCGTCGAACGCATCCACCAGCCGGTGATCGATGAGCTCGCCCGGCGTGGCACCCCGTTCGTCGGGTGCCTCTTCGCAGGCTTGATGCTCACGGCAGACGGGCCGAGCGTGCTCGAGTTCAACGCGCGTTTTGGCGACCCCGAGACGCAGGTGTTGATGCCGCGCCTCACGGGCGATCTGCTCGAGGCGCTCGCCGCGGCCGCACATGGCGATCTGTCGGGCATCTCGCTCGGCACCTCGAATGAGGCAGCCGTCACTGTGATCCTGGCCGCACCCGATTACCCGGGCCGTAGCGACTACGCCGGCATCGCGATCGAGGGACTCGGCTCGGCCGAGGCCGCCGGGGCACTCGTCTTCCACAGCGGCACCGCGGCAAGGGACGGGCGCGTCGTCACGAACGGCGGCAGAATCCTGTCCGTGACCGGAATCGGCCCCACCCTCGTCGAGGCCCGCGACCGCGCGTACGCCTCGGTCGAGCTCGTTTCCTTCGAGGGCGCTCAGTTCCGGCGCGACATCGCCGCGGTGGCACATGCCTGAGCCGCTCGTCGGGATCCTCGTCGGCTCGGAGTCCGACCGCGCACGCATGCAGGCGGCTCTCGACGAGTTGGACTCCCGTGGGATCACCTGGGAGTTCGAGGTGCGCTCGGCGCATCGAGCACCCGACGCCGTCGCCGAATATGCGAAGGGAGCAGCGGCCCGTGGGCTGAAGGTGCTGATTTGCGGGGCCGGTCTTGCGGCGGCACTGCCCGGTGTCGTTGCCGCACATACGGCGTTGCCCGTGATCGGAGTCCCGCTTCGCTCGTCGATGTCGGTGCTCGACGGGCTCGATGCCCTGCTCTCGATCGTTCAGATGCCGCCTGGCGTGCCAGTTGCGACCGTCGGAGTCGACAACGCGAAGAACGCGGCAGTGCTTGCCGCCCGCATCCTGGCGCTCCTCCCGCCTTCGTAGAGCCGCCCTCCTGACGCCGCTCTACACTGGGCCAGGTGATCGCACGCTACGCCCGCCCGGAGATGAGCAGGATCTGGTCGGAGGAGGGCAAGCTCGCAGGCTGGCTCGAGGTAGAGCTTGCGGCGCTCGACGGGTGGGCCGAAGTCGGGGCGGTGCCACACGAAGACGTCGCGGCGATCCGCGCATCCGCCGTGCCGCCGACCTTGGAGCGGGTCGCCGAGATCGAGCAGATCACCGATCACGATCTCGCCGCATTCGTCGACGCCGTCGCCGAGCAACTCGGTCCCGAGGGGCGCTGGGTGCACTACGGGCTGACTTCCTCCGACGTCGTCGACACGGCGCTCGCCCTGCAGATTCGCGCCGCCGGCGCGGTGATCGTGCAGGGCATCGAGCGTGCGCTCGCCGCCGTCGCGCAGCGCGCCGAGGAGCACCGTCTGACCGTTTGCATCGGCCGCTCACACGGCATCCACGCCGAGCCGATGACGTTCGGTTGGAAGCTCGCCGGCTGGGCGTTCGAGCTCGACCGCGCGCGCTCACGGGTCGAAACCGCTCTCGAAGGCTGTCGCGTCGGGCAGCTTTCCGGGACGGTCGGGACCTACGCGGCGATCGATCCCGAGGTCGAGCAGATCGCGTGCAAGCGTCTTGGTCTCGAGCCCGACCCGGTCTCGACGCAGGTGATCGCGCGCGACCGCCACGCCGAGCTCCTCTCGGCGCTCGCGATCTGCGCATCCTCCCTCGACCGATTTGCGACGGAGATCCGCCATCTCGCGCGCACGGAGGTGCGCGAGGTCGAGGAGCCGTTCAAGGCCGGCATGAAGGGCTCGTCCGCGATGCCGCACAAACGCAACCCCAAGGTCGCCGAACGCATCTCAGGGCTTGCGCGAGTCGTCCGCGCCGCGTCGGTCGTCGGGCTCGAGAACATGCCTCTCTGGCACGAGCGCGATATTTCGCACTCCTCCGCCGAGCGCATCGTCATCCCTGACGCATTTCTCGCCCTCGACTACATGCTCGATCGCTTCGCGTGGATCGTCGAGGGACTGGTCGTGTATCCGGAACGGATGCAGCGCAACCTCTGGTCGTCGCACGGTCTGTTCTTCTCGCATCGCCTCCTGCTCGCCCTGATCGAGGACGGGGCCGAGCGCGCGGACGCCTACCGGCTCGTGCAACGCAATGCAATGCAAGCGTGGGATGAGGAACGCGACTTCCCCGAGCTCGTCCGGGCTGACCCGGACATCACCGCTCGCCTGGGCGACGCCGCCCTCGCTGAGGTCTTCGACCTCAGCGCAACGATCGCGCAGCTCGACCACACATTCGATCGTCTTCGCCGCCTAGTCCCGAAGGAGGAACCTGTTCATGCCTGAGACCGTGCTTCACGTCGGTAGCGGGAAGGTCCGCGAGTTGTACGCGCTCGACGACAACCGCCTGCTCCTCGTCGCCAGCGACCGCATCTCCACGTTCGACGTCGTCCTCCCCACCGAGATCCCCGATAAGGGCCGCGTGCTCACGGGCCTGTCCGGATTCTGGTTCGCGCGGACGAGCGACCTCGTGCCGAATCACCTACTGGCGCTGCGCGACGACGGGCGCTCGACCGAGTGCAAGCGCCTGACGATGCTGCCGATCGAATGCGTCGTGCGCGGCTACCTCGCCGGCTCCGGCTGGAAGGACTACCGCGCGACCGGCCGGGTGTGCGGGCACCAGCTTCCCGCGGTGCTGGCCGAGTCGGAGCAACTGCCTCGGCCGATCTTCACGCCGGCGACGAAAGCGGAGACCGGCCACGATGAGAACATCGACCGCGCCACGGCGGCCGCTCTCGTCGGCGAGGATCGCTTCGACGAGGTCGAAGCCATCGCCCTCGCCCTCTACACGTTCGTCTCTGACTACGCGCGCGAGCGCGGGATCATCCTGGCCGACACGAAACTGGAGTTCGGGATCGACGAGAACGACCGCCTCGTCCTGGGCGATGAAGCGTTCACACCAGACTCCTCACGCTTCTGGCCGGCAGCGGGCTTCCGGCCCGGCGCCACACCGCCGTCGTTCGACAAGCAGTTCGTCCGCGACTACTGCGAGTCACTCGGCTGGGACAAGACCGACCCCGGCCCCGAGCTGCCGGAGCAGGTCGTGACCGGAACCCGCGCGCGCTATGTCGAGGCGTTCGAGCAGTTGACGGGAATCGCCTTCGACGACTATCTCGCCGACCCAAGCGTCGTGCTCAGATGAGAGCAACAGTGCTCGTCCGGCCGAAGCCGGGGATCCTCGACCCGCAGGGTCAGGCGGTCGAGACCTCGCTCCAGCATCTCGGCTTCGACGTCGGCGAGACTCGCGTGGGCCGGCTCGTCGACGTCGAGCTGGCGACCACTGACCGTGCTGACGCGCTCGCCCAGCTCGAGCGGATGTGCGAGAAACTGCTCGCGAATCCCCTGATCGAGAGCTACGCGATCGAGCTCCACGCGGACCCGACGGAAGCGGCGGTGTGAACGAGCCGCGGCCGGTCGTCGCGGTGATCGTCTTCCCAGGTTCGAACGACGACCGCGACGCACAACTCGCGCTCGAGAGGCTCGGCGCCGACGCGCCACGGATCTGGCACACGGCCGAGCAGCTTCCGGCCGACACCGCAGCGGTTGTCCTTCCCGGCGGGTTCTCGTTCGGCGACTATCTCCGCTGCGGCGCGATCGCGCGGTTCTCGCCCGTGCTGGAGCCCGTCGCGGCATTCGCCGCCGAGGGCGGCCTCGTGCTCGGGATCTGCAACGGCTTCCAGGTGCTGACCGAAGCGGGCCTGCTGCCTGGCGCGCTTCGCGCAAACGCGTCGCTCTCGTTCGTATGCCGCGACGTGCCGCTGACGGTCGCACGCCTCGACACGCCGTTCACATCGCGCTGCATCGAAGGCCAGTCGCTGACCATCCCGGTGAAGCACGGAGAGGGCTGCTGGTTCGCCGACGATGATCTCCTCGCGCATCTCGACTCGACCGGTCAGATCGCACTGCGCTACGCAGACGGAGCCAATCCGAACGGAGCGATTGCCGATGTCGCTGGTGTGCTGAGCGAGCACGGCAACGTCTTCGGGCTGATGCCTCATCCGGAGCACGCCGTCGACCCGCTCCTCGGCTCGACGGACGGCGCACTGATCCTCGGATCGCTCGTCGACTCGGCGCGAATGTCACTTGCTGCAATCGTCTAGGCACCTCCCAGCCGGAGCACCTTCGCGAGCGCCGGCTTCCGGGCGAGCTCGGCAAGCAGGCGCTCCACATCCCGCGCGCGCAAGGTGACAGGGCCTCGCCGGCCGACGCCGGCCGTGGAGTACGCGAAGCGAACGAGCTGCTCACCCTGCTCGGTCTCGAGCAACTCGACAACCGACGCGAAGCGTCGCTCACCGGCCCGCTGCTGCACGGTCACGCCTTCCACGAGAGTGGCCGCGCCCCACGGTGTGGCGGTCTTCGACGTCGCGGTCTTCCCCGCTGCGGCCTTCGCTGTCGTTGTCTTCGCCATGTCGTCGAACCTACCGAGGAACGCTGTCACGCGTGGGAAACCGCTCTGTCACGAAAGTGTGAAGCTTGTCGAGCGGACGTTTCGGACGGAACGATCCCGTCGAACCAAAGGAGATGACTCGCTTCGTCCACGCGGCCGTGCTCGCGTTGATCGCCATGCTGCTCGCGATTGCCGGAGGGGCGCTCGCGACACCTCGCGCCGACGCAGCGACCGGGATCAAGTACGGCTTGACCGACGACGCCTGGCTCCTGAACGGCCCCGGCTCCGTCGACGCGCGCGTTGCCCGGCTCGACAGCCTCGGCGTGCAGGTGGTCCGCTTCACCATTCGCTGGGACCAGGTCGCGCACACCCGCCCTGCTGTCGCCACCGACCCCACCGACCCGGCCTATGCCTGGGACACGAACGACGCCGTGCTCGACGCCCTTCGTGCCCACGGGATCTCGGTCGTCCTCCAGCTCAACGGAACGCCGTCGTGGGCGAACGGCGGGCGCGCGTCGAACGTGGCTCCGTCGTCCCCGACGAGCTTCGGCGCATTCGCAGGTGCCGCGGCGCGGCACTATCCGTGGGTCAAGCGCTGGCTGATCTGGAACGAGCCCAACCAGGTGCGGTGGCTCCGCCCAACCACCGCGGCCGTGTACACGACGCGTCTGCTGAACCCTGCCTACGCAGCGATCCACGCCGCGATCCCGGGCGCCGAGGTCGCGGGAGGTGGAACCGCCCCCCGAGGCTCGACCGGCGGCGTCTCACCCGTCGCCTGGATCGGCGGGATGCGCGCCGCTCATGCACGGCTCGATGCGTATGCACACAACCCGTACCCGCTCGACCCGAAGCGCGAGACGCCGTTGAAGGGAGGCTGCGGGAACTGCACGACGATCACGATGGCGACGATCAGCAGACTCGTGACGCTCGTCGCGCGCGACTTCGGCGGCGCGCGAATCTGGCTCACGGAATACGGGTACCAGAGCAACCCACCCGACAAGTTCCTCGGCGTCTCGCTCGCCTTGCAGGCGCGCTACATGGGCGAAGGCGCCTACGTCGCCTACCGCACGCCGCGCGTCGACCTGCTGATCCACTTCCTCTACCGCGACGAGCCTGACCTCGCGCGCTTCCAGAGCGGCCTCGTGACGCTCACCGATCAGCAGAAGCCGGCCTTCGATGCATTCGAGCTGCCGCTCGCGCAGATCTCACGGACTGGAACGCACACGTCGCTCTGGGGAGAGCTGCGTGCCCCGGCCGCCGGCTCGACGGCGTACCTCGAGCGTCGCGTCGGGACCGAGTGGCAGTCGCTCGGCACGTTGAGCGTCGGAGCCGCGGGATTCTTCCGGTGGACAGGCACGCTCGCGCGAGGCTCGGTCGTGCGCGTGCACGCCGGTGCCCTCACCGGGGCGTCTCTGACAATCAGCTAGATCGAATGCCCAAGCCTCGTCACGCGTCGATCGTCACGTGCCCCGGCTCGGCCGACACGCGGTCGAGCCAGGCGCCGATCGCCGGATAGCGCGTGAGGTCGAACCCACCCTCGCCCGCCACGTGCGTGTACGCGTAGAGCGCGATGTCCGCCAGGGTCATCGCTTCGCCGACGAGCCACTTCCGTCCGTCGAGGCCGCGTTCGAGCGCAGCGAGCGCGCGGTATCCGGCGGCCGTCCGCTCCTCGACGCGATCGGCGAACTCCTCCGGCCGGCCCGAGTACAGGAGCCAGAAGCGCACGACGGCGATCGCAGGCTCGTGGTCGTATTGCTCGAAGAACATCCACTGCAGCACCTGCGCGCGTTGGTAGCGGATCACTGGGGACGAACCGCGTTCCTTCCCCGAAGTACCAGAGGATCGCGCCGGACTCGGCCAGCGGGCGGCCGTCGTCGAGCACGAGCGTCGGCACCCGAAGCGCGGGATTGAGCCCGCCGAGGAGCTCCGGCCGCCCCGACCGGTCGGCAACGTCGACCGTTTGGCGTTCGTAGGGGAAGCCAAGGTGCGCGAGCAGCAGGCGTACCTTGAAACAGTTCCCCGAGACAGGACTGTCATACAGCAGCATGATCCGAGCCTAGCGATGTGGTAGGTTGCTTGCGTGGTCAATGATCTCGGCACCCAGCGCTCTAGCGACTCCCAGGGCGTGACCCCAGCGGAGCGGGCGCCGCAGCCGGTCGCGGCCGGCACGCGGATCGGGCACGTCCATCTGAAGACGGCCGATATCCAGCGCGTCCACGACTTCTACGTCGGGATCCTCGGCTTCGACGTGATCGTGCGGATGCCGGATGCGCTCTTCCTGTCCGCAGGCGGCTATCACCACCACCTCGGCTTCAACACCTGGGAGTCGGCCGGCGGCCCTGCACCCGCTCCGGGCACCACAGGGCTCTACCACGTCGCGATCAACTACCCGACGCGGGCGGCGCTCGGTGATGCGTTGCGCCGGCTGATCACCGCGAACTGGCCACTCGACGGCGCGTCGGATCACGGCACGCACGAGGCGCTCTACTTGCGCGATCCCGACGGGAACGGACTCGAGCTCGCGTGGGACCGTCCCGAGAGCGAGTGGCCTCGCGGAGCCGACGGCACGCTCGCGTTCAAGCAGGCGCGTCCCGACCTGGACAGCCTCCTCGCGGAGGCCGGTCACAGCACGCCAGCAGAGCAGTAGACGAAGCTAACGCTCGTCCGCGAGCTCCAGCAGCTTCCTGACCGTGTTCCAGTTGCGTGCGGTCGCCTTCACGCCCAGCCGCTTCTCGGAGAGCAGCTTCGCAAGCGCCGAGTCGCGCACCCCGTCCGGATGCCAGGCATAGAGCTCGCGACCGTGCGCGACGAAGCGCTCGCGCCCGGCGTGTGCTGCAGCTTCACGGACCGCCGCGGGGTCGGGCTTCCCCGAGAGGAAGGTGACGATGTACCGCGATGCATTGTGGGCGAGAGCACTGAGCGGGTCGAGGGCGATCACGGCGGCGAGCTCGTCACGCGTGCGGACGAACACCTCGATCTCGAGACCGAGCTCGTCGGCCAGCCCTCGCTCGATCGCCGACTTCAGACGCTCCGGCTTGTGGCTGCTCTCGACGATCACGTTGCCGCTCTGCAGATGCGTGCGGACCCCTGCATAGCCGATGGAGACGAGGAGCGCGCGCAGGTCGGCCATCGCAACGCGGCGATTCCCACCGACGTTGATGCCTCGCAGCAGGACGATCTGTCGCTTCACTATGCGAAGAGCGGCCGCAGGTGGTCGTTCAAGAACACACCCACCGGATCGAGGGTGCGGCGAAGATCGATGAAGGAGCCGGCCCGCGGGTAACGCTCGAGAAGTTGCTCGCGCGTCAGGAAGTGGAGCTTTCCCCAGTGCACGCGGGCATCGAACCCGCCCAGCAGCCGGTCGACCTCGCGCAGGTAGGGGTCGTAGTCGGTGCCGGGCATGCCCGACACGGAGATGACGACCGTGTCGCGCTCGTAGCTGTGCGAGAGGAACGCCTGGTCGCGACCGACCGTTCGCACTTCCATC
The DNA here is from genome assembly GCA_963817765.1 of uncultured Thermoleophilia bacterium. GTDB lineage: Bacteria > Actinomycetota > Thermoleophilia > Gaiellales > Gaiellaceae > PALSA-600. The sequence continues at coordinate 296,052 of CAWFPX010000014.1, forward strand.
GGAAACACCGATGCCGGCAGACGCGCAAGCATCAATTCGCGCATTGCCGCAAGCGCGTCCCGGCCGCGCTCGAACGGGACGAAGTACTCGAGCTCGTGGAAGTTCGGCTCATAGACCATCGGATAGATGACGTACGCCGGGCCGACGCGGCGATGCGGCTCGTTCGGAGTCGGGCGTCTCCGCGTCGACCTCGTCGTAGATCTTCACGTGGCAGCGGTCGGCCATCCGCTCACCCGGTGTCGCGAGCCCGTAGAGCGCCGCCGAATCATCCGACGGCATCCAGAAGAACGAGTAGTGGCGATGCTCGCGCGCGAGCTCGTCGAACTGCCCCCAAGCCTCGTCCCAGCTCCAGTGCTCGATCCGCTCGCGCAGCCGGTAGGCGGCTGCGACCTCGAGCTCGAGCTCCGTGATCACGCCGAGCATCCCGACCGCGACCTGCGCCGCGTGCAGGCGCTCGGGCTCCTCCTCGCCGATCTCGACGATCTCGCCCGTGGGCGCGACGAGCCGCAACCGGCGGACTCCGGCCGAGAAACTCCCAAGCCGCAGGCCCGATCCGTGCGTCGCGGTCGAGACCGCGCCCGCGATCTGCTGGGCGACAATGTCCCCCTGGTTGACCAGCGAGAGCCCTGCTGACCAAAGCGGCTCCCCGAACTCACCGATCGTCGTCGCAGGGCCGACCACGACGCGGCGGCGCTCCGCGTCGACCGAGCGGATGCCGCGAAGGGCGCTCAGGTCGAGCAGCAAGCCGTCGGTCGCGACAACCGGCGTGAACGAGTGGCCGGCGCCCGCGGCGCGAACCGTCAAGCCTCGCTTCGTGGCCGCGGCAACCGCAGCGGCCACCTCGTCCTCGCTGGCCGCTGCAACCAGCTCTGCTGGGGTGCAGCTCTGGTTTCCCACCCAGTTCGTCCACGTCGCCATGACGGGCACCCTCTCCGCTTCTGCGCCGCAGCGCAAGTGGGCATCGCTAGTGTCGCCCGCGTGCAACTCGAGATCACCCTCTTCACCGATCCGGCGTGCCCGTTCGCGTTCTCCGCCGAGCCGATTCGCTGGCGCCTGCGCTGGCACTACGGCGACCAACTCAGCTGGCGGACGCGGATGATCGTGCTGACGCTCGAGCCCGGGCGAGGCGGAGCGACTGGCCGAAGGCGCGCCGAATCTGCAGCGTCGCTACGGCATGCCGATCGATCCCGTGCCGTATGCGCGCACTGCATCGTCGGAACCAGCGTGCCGCGCGGTCGTCGCCGCCCGACTGCATGCACCGGCTGCGGAGGAGCGGCTCCTGCGGCGGCTGCGCGTTCGCGTGATGCAGCACGGGCTGCTCGACGACCCGGAGTTGATCGCCGCCGCGGCGCGGGATGTCGGCCTCGACCCGGAGGAACTCGACCGCTGGTGCGCCGGCGACGACGTGGAGCAAGCGCTGCAGGCCGACATCGCCGCGGCCCGCACATCCTGCGCTCGCCGCGCGAGCCCTCGACCACAAGCTCGGCGGCCGGCGGTCGGCAGCGGCGGTACACCGCGCCGAGCTACGAGTTCGGAAGCGGCGAGCAGAAAGCTCACCGTTCCCGGCTTCAATCCGGTCGAGGCCTACGAGACGGCGATCGCGAACCTCGCGCCCGACCTCGAACGCCGCCGCAAGCCACGACGGGTCGAGGAGATCCTCGCCTGGGCCGGCGAGCCGCTCGCCACCGCCGAGGTCGCGCTCATCGCGCAGCTCGACCCCGAGAGACGCGCGCGCCGCGCTCAGCCGCGTCGCAACGCCCATTGCAGCAGGCGCCGACTTCTATTGGAAAGAATCAGGCGCATGACCACCATCCGCGATGTGGCTCCGGGGCTCTGGCTCTGGCGACTCGAGTATCCCGACTGGCGACCGGAAGTCGGCTGGGAAGAGGTCGTGAGCTCGACCTGCGTCGAGTCGGGCGGCGAGGTCGTGCTGATCGACCCGCTCGCCCCGCCGGAGAGTGCGCGCGACTTCTGGGAGCGGCTGGACGCGAAGCCGCCAACCGCCGTCGTCATCCTGAAACCGGATCACGTACGCGATGTCGACCTTTTCGTGCGCCGCTACGGCGCCCGCCCGTTCGGCCCCTGGCTCTTCTGGCGGACGAACATCCCCGAGGTGGAGCTCGTGCCGATCGAGCCGGGCAGTGTGCTGCCCGGCGGGCTGCTTGCGCTCTACGACGGCCGCGGGCGGAACGAGACGCCGGTCTGGCTGCCCGAGCAGCGTGCGCTCGTCTTCGCGGACTGCATGACGGGGCAAGGGGGCGTCCTCCGCGTGTGGAACTCCCCGTCGTTCGAGATCCGCACGCTGCCGGCGCTGCGCGAGCTGCTGGAGCTGCCCTTCGAGCAGGTGATCGTCTCGCATGGTGACCCCGTGCACGATCGTGCGGCGTTCGAACGCGCGCTCGAGCTCGAGCCCTGGCGCGGGTAACCATCGACCGACGCCCGCCCACTCTCTAAGCTTGGCGAAGCATGAAATCGAACCGCAGCCTTCCTTCCGCCACTGTCATTCCTGTCCTGATCTATCCGGACGTGCGCGAAGCCGTGGCATGGCTCTTCGCGGCGTTCGGATTCACCGAACGTGTGCGGATCGGCGAGAACCACCGCTCGCAGCTCAGCGTCGGCGACGGAGCGGTGATCGTCGGCGATGTGCGGAAGGACCGCCGGCCGCCGCGAGCGGGTGAAGTCGACACATTCGGTGACCGTGCGGGTCGAAGACGTGAATGCCCACTGCGAGCGGGCGCGGCTCCACGGCGCGCGCATCGTGATGGAGCCGATCGACTTCGAATACGGAGAGCGTCAGTACACCGCCGAGGATCCCGCCGGCCACCAGTGGACCTCTCCGAGACGCTCGACGACGTTGCCCCGGAGTCGTGGGGCGGCGAGCTCGTCGCCCCTTCGTAGCTTCGTCAGCGATCCGCCGTTGCGAGGCGGACGCCGAAAGCGATCAGGACGGTTCCGGTGACGCCCTCCATGATGCGCCGGATCGCGGGACGACGCAGCACGTCTCCCGCCTTCGCGACGAAAACGCCGTAGCCGGCCAGCCAGACGAGCGTCATGAGACAGAACACGAGGCCGAGCAAGAGCAGCGCAAAGAAGCTCGCGTCCGACGCCGCGAATTGTGGAAGGAAACTCGTGAAGAAGACCGCGATCTTGGGGTTGGCGAGGTTGCTGAGGAACCCCTGACGAAGGGCACGCCGCGGCTGGCGCCGCGCCGAAACGGCGAGCGCGGCCGTCGCTTCCCGCGCATGTCCCCTCCACGCGACGCGCAACGCCTGGAGGCCGAGCCAGACGAGGTACACGGCTCCTACGACCTTCAACGCGACGAACGCGGGCTCAGACTTCCGCAATAGCGCCGCCACGCCGATGCTCGCCGCCAGCGACCACACCGCCAGGCCCAGTACGACCCCGACCGTCGTGTAGATCCCCGCGCGGCGTCCCGCGAACAGCGCGTTCCGCCCCACCAGCGCCATGTCGGGCCCGGGCGCGATGATCACCACCGCCGAGACCGCCAGGAAGGGAAGCAGGCTCATCGCAGCAGACCAGCCGCCGCTCAGTCGTCGCTCAGAGGCCGGCGCAAAACCCAGATCAGGCTGCTCGGCGGCGCACTAGGCGTCCGCTCTGGCGACTCGCCGAGCTTGTTCAACTTCGCCGCCGCGTCCTCCAGCCGTCCGAACGCACGGGGGACCGGCACCGTGCGGCCGGGCGCCAGAGGCGGCGGGTCCGGTCGGACGTCTGACGCGACGCTGACGAGTTCCCAGCCCTCTCGGCCGTACTCGTTCAACGTCTCGGTGTACCGGCCGCGCAGAGCTACGACCTTGTACTCCCAGCGCTGCATCACGGAAGCCTAGGTGCAAGAACGCGCGACCGGCAAGCTCCGCTCTTAGCGCAAGGCTTCCTCGAATCGTGGATCGTCGCGCACGGCGGCGAAGTCATCGTCCGCGCGCGCTTGCTGGCGGAATGGCGGAAACAGCTCGACCGACCGCTGGAGGTGGCTGAATGTCTCGTCGCCGGTCTCGCCCGCGAGCGTCGCGAAGCACGCGTAGTTGTAATTGAGTCCCGGATGGTCCGGCGTGTGCTCGAGGCCACCGCGGACGGCTTCCAGCGCGTCGCCGTAGCGCTGCTCGCCGTAGGCGGTCAGCGACTCCGTGTGGAAGGGCCAGGCCTCACCCCAGTCGAGCCCCTGGTATGCCTCGCCGACTGTTCCGCCGAGGGCGAGGATGGTGCCGTCCCCGGTCGCCTTCCGCCGCGCCTCCGGCCGGACGAACAAGAACGTCCCTGTGGGCGCCTCGATCGTCTCGCCGTCGATCTCGAACGTCGCCTGCCCGTCGAGCACGATGTACAGCTCCTCCTGCCCGCCAGTCTCGTCGTGCTCGTTGATCAGTAGGCCGTCTTCGCCGGGTGTCCAGGCGTTGACTCCGAATGCGTGGATCCCGAGGTGCTCGACGTACCGGGATATTTCTGCCGCGCCGCTCGATCTCATCGAGCCGGGCGACCTGCCAGTTCGGGTTGTCGTTCATCCGAATCACCTCCGTAGGCGGATCTGCGAGTCGTAGATCCTAACCACTGCGAGCTGGTCGACTGATCTCACTTCCTCACCTGTTCGGGACGGGCGTCCCCCTATGCAGCCGGGTCGCTGAGCGAGTCCGGGCGACGGCGTGTAGCTGCCATTCGCCGGGCATTCCCTTCAACGTGGCTTGGCCACGTTCCTCGAACTGCAGGCCTGACCCCGCCACGAGGTCCTTGACGGTTGAGGAGACAAGGATCTCGCCCGGACCGGCTTGGGCCGCGACACGTGCGCCGATGTTGACCGCGATCCCGGCGAGCTTGTCGTCGACGACTTGGCACTCGCCCGTGTGGAGGCCGGCGCGGATTTCGAGCCCGAGCTCGCCCACCCCGTTCGTGATCGCCTGAGCGCAGCGGATAGCTCGGATCGGCCCGTCGAAGGTGGCGAAGAAGCCATCGCCGGCGGTGTCGATCTCGCGTCCCCGGAAGCGGCCTAACTGCTGGCGCACGAGCGCGTGGTGGCGTTCGACGAGTTCCCGCCAACGCACATCACCGACTCGGGCCAGCGTCGCCGTGGAACCGACGATGTCGGTGAAGAGGACCGTCGGCGAGAACCGTGTCGGGCTCCTCGACGCCAAGGGTGCTCACGAAGCGCTCGAGCTCTGGCGCGAGCTCTTGCTGGAAGTAGACACCGCCAGGTCCAGCCAGCTCGAAGCGCCGTGCGCCCGAGATGCGCGACGCGATGTACGATCGCCTCGTCACGATCCGTCGGCGAATGAAAGAGGAGCGTGGGCACTCGGATCGCACCGAGGATGTCGCGGACGTCGACGTCAGCCATCATCCGCAGGGTGGTAGCGACCGCACCCGGGCTGGCGGAGAGCCGCCATCGTCGCGCAAGCGCGGCAATGAACTGAGGGTCATCTGCGTGTGAGGTGGCGTTCTGGCGGGTCCACCGCTCGGCGGCTGCGTACGTTCCCCAGGCACTCCTCGTCTCGTCGATGTCGTGTCGCCATTCCTCCACCGTCTAGCCCCACGGATATTCCGGCGCCCACGTTCCCCGTGCGAACGGACCGAAGAGAGCGAGCCCGAGCGTTCGATCCGGGTAGGTGGCCGCGAAGAGCATGCACATCGCCGCGGCCTCGGCGGTTCCGAACAGGACCGCGCGTTCGACCTCGGTGGCGTCGAGCACCGCACGAAGGTCGTCCATCCGAGCCTCCGAGCGTCGCGGGCTCACGCAGGCGGTCGGAGAGACCCGTCCCTCGCTTGTCGAATGTGATCAGGCGCGAGAACCCTGCAAGCCGATCGTGGAGCGACCTCGGCTCGGGCGTCTCGCGCTCGATCTCGATGTTGCTGACGAACCCGTGGACGAAGACGAGGTTGCGCGGACCGCTCCCCATGACGGCGTAAGCGATCGAAACATCGCCGCTCTTCGCGTACTTGAACTCGTCTCGGTCAAGCATCTGCTGATTCTCGACCTCAGTCACCTGAGCGAGATCGCTCAGTCGCGGGGAGGCTCGTCCTCGCCCAACCGCCGTTCGGGCTCGATCCCGCCCAGATGCTCGCCGACGAACTCGTCCGCCTGGAAGTCTTCGATGCTCTCGCCGGCGAGGTGTCGCTCTGCCGGGCTCATCTGCTCGCGCTCGGCTTCGTGCGCGGCGGTTCTGTCCCGCCCGCGGCCGACGAGCCGATCCCAGATACCGCGCAGCATCCTGAGAGCCTAGTCGTGCGCGCGTCTCAGCGTCCGCCGCGGAACCACTTCGAGATTCGGCGTCGAGAGCGGCGCCTTTCCCGGAAGCCATTTGGTCTCGGGCGGCGGCGCTTGAAACGCCTCGAGAGTGCCGGCGTCGCCGGACGCGATCTTCAGGGTCACCTCGGCGGGATAGATCATCCCGACCTGCTCACCCGGCACATAACGAAGCTGTCCGGATTGCGTCAACTTGACGGCCAGGCCGTCGAAGATGTCGCTCTGCTTATCGCCCTCGACCTGGGCGACAGTCCCGACGATCACGCCATCGGAGCCGACCACATTCCACCCCTGAGCGATCTGCAACCACGAGACAGGATCCGTCATCGATCGGGCACGCTAGCACTGCTGAGCCGCGCAACGGACGCTGGGCGTCGGAAACGCGCTTACAGCTCGCGTAGCGCGGCGACGACCTCGTCGACCGCGTGGACGATCTTGCCGCACGACTCGATGGCGCCGCCAACGAAGAGATTCACGCCGCCTCCGACGACGTCCTGCTGTCGACGACGTTCGAGTCGTAGATCGGTCGCGATCGCGACGATGCCGCGGTAGTGCTCGCTGCCACTTCGCACGAGCTCGGCGAACATCCCGATCTCGCACGCGGTGCCGTCGTCGACCATGGCTCCGTCGAGCCATGCGACGAGCGCGTTGGCCGAGCGGAGACCCTCCGTGTCGATCCGGTAGACCTCCTCGACGCTGACATCGGCGAGCTCGGGGAAGTGCTCGTGTGGGACGAAGCAGTCGAAGCCCTCCGCGCGCAGCCGCGCGGCGAGCATGTCGAGCCACGAGCGCTCGGCTTCGGAGAACAACGGGCCGGCAACGTAAAGACGCAAGGCGCCGCACGCTACCGGCTCGACACTGTCGTCCGGTTGCGGATGTTCGAGGTGTCCCGCTCTCGCTGGCAGCTAGAGCACGACCAGGTTGCGCTTGACCCGAAACGCTCGGTCCCCGACCGACTGCTAAGGAGCCGAGTCTTGTGTTCGTCAGAACGGTTGCGCGCCGTCTGAACCGCCCAGACCGATGGGAGAAGTTCGACACGCTGCGCTACGTCGCGCTTGAATTGCTGCATGTCAGGCGAGCTTCCCACCGGAACCGTCACCTTTGCCTTTACGGACGTCGAGGGGTCGACTCTCCTTCTGCAGCGGCTCGGTGCCGATTCTACGCTGACGCGCTGGCGGAGCATCGCCGCGTCCTTCGTGAGGCGTTCATCCACCACGATGGCGTGGAAGTCGACACGCAGGGCGACTCGTTCTTCATCGCGTTCTCGACTGCGCAAGCGGCGCTTGCGGCCGCCGCGAAAGCACAGCAGGCGCTTTCGGACGGCCCGATCCGGGTGCGCATCGGGATCCATACCGGGACGCCGCACATCACGGATGAGGGCTACGTCGGACACGATGTTCACCGCGCGGCCCGCATCGCGGCGGCCGGGCACGGTGGGCAGATCCTCATCTCGGCCTCGACAGCATCGTTGGTCGAGACGGGCAACTTGCGCGACCTCGGCGAACACCGCCTGAAGGATCTCGCCGCGCCGGAGCGGATCTACCAGCTCGGCGACGAGTCGTTCCCGCGGCTGAGGAGCTTGCGGCAGACGAACCTCCCGATTCCAGCAACACCGTTCCTTGGACGCCAAGGAGAACTCGACGCGCTAACGACGCTAGTCGGAGGCGGGAACGCACGCTTGCTGACGTTGACCGGCCCGGCCGGAGCCGGCAAGACGAGGCTCGCGCTCCAAGCGGCGGCGGAAGTCTCCGACGACTACCCCGACGGCGTCTTCTGGGTGCCACTCGCTGCCCTGCGGGACTCGAAGCTCGCACTCGAGGTAGCCGGCCAGGCCCTCGAAGCAAGAAACGGTCTCGCCGACCGCATCGGCGACCGCCGGGTCCTGCTCGTCCTGGACAACTTCGAGCATCTCATGGATGCAGCAGACGAGCTCGCGGGGCTTCTCGCGGTCTGTCCCCAGCTTCAGCTCCTCGTCACGAGCCGAGAGGTTCTGCGTCTTCCAGCCGAGCAGGCATATCCAGTGCCCCCGCTCGAGCCTCAGGATGCGACCCAGCTCTTCACCGCAAGAGCGCGAGCCGCCGATCCCCGGTTCGCACCCGGCCCAATTGTCGAGCAGCTTTGCGCTCGACTCGACAACCTCCCGCTCGCCGTCGAGCTCGCCGCCACACGCCTGGGGGTCCTCTCCCCTGAGCAGCTGCTCGAGCGTCTTTCAAAGCGGCTCGACCTGCTCAAGGCCGGCCGCGGCGTCGATCCCCGCCAACAGACGTTGCGGGCAACGATCGAATGGAGCTATGACCTCCTCGACGAAGGGGAGCGGCTCCTGTTCGAACGCTTGTCGGTCTTCCGCGGCGGCTGCACCGTCGACGCGGCCGAGGCGATCGCCCACGCGGACGTCGACACGCTCCAATCGCTGATCGACAAGAGCTTGCTCCGACGTGAAGAAGAGCGTTTCTGGATGCTCGAGACGATCAGCGAATATGCGGCTGAGCGGCTCGAGCAACGTGGTGAGGCGGTTCTGCTCGCTGACCGGCATGCCGACTATTTCATTGCGCTTGCCGAGACGGCGGCACGCGATGCCCCCGACGACATCCAGGAAGGACTCGCGCTCTATCCGGAGCTCGACAACTTCCGCCGCGCGCTGGGTTGGCTTATCGCAACGGACGAGGTGGAGCGCGAGCTTCGTCTCCTGGTCGGTGCGTTCTGGTGCCTCTGGACACATGCAAGCCTCCGTGAGCTGTACGCAGCGCTCGCGTCCGCGCTCGACCGCGCCTCCTCGGCCAAGAGCTCTCTTCGAGCGGAGGCGTTCGGCGCCGCGGCGCTTGCTGCTGCGAACCTCGGTGAGACTGAGCAAGCGCGCGCCTATGCTCGCGACAGCCTCACGCTTGCGCGCGCTCGGAATGACAAGCGTCAGATCGAATGGGCGCTTCGCGTCCTGAGCTTCGACGAGCCGGACCTGGACGAGCGTCGGCGACTGCTCGATGAGTGCGAGGGTCTTTTGCGCGAGCTCGGTAACGACTCCGGCATCGCCTGGGTCACCTACCTGCACGGAATGACCTTCATCGACGAGGGAAGATTCGATCTGGCATCCGAGGCGCTTGCTCAGGCCGGAGCGCTCTTCGGCGAGCTGGGCCAGCGGTGGGAGGCGACGAACGCGGAAATCGGGCTCGGATCGGCACTCGTTGCGGCCGATCGGCCTGACGAGGCGCGGCGAACCCTCGAACTCGCGCTCGCGAGCGCGGTCGAGCTTGCCGCCGTCGGATCGATCATGGACGCGCTTGTGCTGCTGGCCTCCGTGCGGATGCATGCGGATCTCGCGGCGGGGACGCGACTCCTGGCGTCGGTCCGGGCGTACGCGGACAGGAGCGGGCACGAGCTCGATCCACGGCGCGAGGGCCGAGTGCTCGAGACGAGCGCGAAGTGGGCGCGTGACCAGCTCGGAACGCAATTCCAGGCGGAGTGGGACGCGGGATCAACCCTTACGCTCGAAGAGGCAATCGCGCTGGCTCGCTCGGAGGCGTGACTAGAGCAGCGTCACTTGTCAGCGTTGCCCGATGATCTCGATGCGGTAGCCGTCCGGATCGCGGACGAAGCAGAGCCACGAACCGCCCTCGCGCACCTGGTACGGCGCGCGCTCCGGCTCGATGCCCTGCTCGGACAGCTGCGCGAGCGTCGCTTCGAGGTCGTCGACGCCGATCGCGATGTGCCCGTACGCCGTGCCGAGGTCGTATGTGCTGCCGTCGTGGTTGAACGTCAGCTCGAGCTCCTCCTCCTGGCTCGGGAACCCGAAGAAGTAGAGCGTCGCCTCCGTCTCGCCGTTGCGGACGATCGGCGACTCGCGCCGGAACTCCATGCCGAGCGCCTCGTAGAAGGCACGACTCTTCGCCGGGTCGGTGACGCGGACCATCGTGTGCAGGTAGCGGGCTGTCATCTCCTCATCCTTCCAAATCCTCCCGTAGCAGTGCGAACTGGACTGCATCCTGCCACTCGCCGTGGCGCAGGTACGCCTTCCGCTTCACGCCCTCGCGCACGTACCCCACTCGCTCCGAATGTCGGATTGCGCGGTCGTTGAAGCCGTAGACCGCAAGCTCGAGCCGGTGGAACCCGAGCTCGAAGATCAGGTAGCGCTGGAACGCGCGCGCCGCCTCGTCGGCGACGCCCCGGCCCCGGAACGAGGGATGCACAGCGAGGCCACCGAGATGCGCGATGCGGTTGGACTCGCTCGTCTCGTCGAACGCGAGGACGCCCGCTCGCTCGCCGTCGACTTCGATGATCATCCGACCGGTCTTCGACGGCTCGTTCAGCGAGCGCTCGACCTCGTGCGGCGATCGTCGCCGCGTCCCGCGGGTTGCGGCCGCCGAGGAACGGTTCCGTCTCGTCGCCCGAGTAGAGCTCGACGAGCCAGGCGACATCGTCGGCCGTGGCACGTCGAAGCGCGATCACGGCTCGGACGGAGATGCAGCGAGACGGGGCGCCAGCGACGCTCGCTCCTGCCGCTCGATTCCTCCGGGTACCGAGCGCGACACCTGCGAAGATCAGCACGAGACCGGCGAGCGCGGCAACCCCGACGCTCTCGTCGAGGAAGAAGGCCCCGTAGACGAGAGCCACGGGCGGCACGAGGTACGTGACGAGCGCGGCGTACGCTGCGCCGGCGCCGGCGATGATCGTGAAGAAGAGGAGGTACGCCGCTGCGGTACCGATCACGCCGAGTACGACGACCGACGCGATCGTCTTCCACCCCGGCATGTGGCCGGGCGCCTGAATCACGCCGAACGGCGCGACCACGAAAGCAGCGATCACCGACGTGCCGAGCGCGATCACCTGCGGTCGCGTCTCGGCGAGGAACCGGCGAGTGAGCAATCCACCGATGGCGTAGCAGATCGCCATGCCTACTACGGCGAGCGCGCCGAGGATCTTTCCCTCGGGCTGGGCGCCGACGAGCAGCGCGACGCCGACGAAGCCGACTCCGACGCCGACGAGCCGCCGGCCCGTGACGCGCTGCTCGTAGAAGAACGCGAACGCGAGCAGTGCGTTGAAGATGGGCACCGACGCCTGGATGATCGACGCAGTCCCCGAGTCGATCCGCGTCTCGCCCCACGAAAGCAGCCAGAACGGGACGGCGGTGTTCAGCAGGCCGACGACCACGAGTGCCGGCCAGTACGCGCGGATCTCGGCGAGCGCCGTGCGCAGCCCGACGCGCAGCGGTACGACGATTGCGAGAGTGATCGCAGCGAGCCCCAGCCGCCCGAGAATCAGCGTCGCGGGAGTCAGTTCGCGCACGGCGACCTTGATGAACATGAACGAGCTGCCCCAGATCAGGGCGAGCAGCGATCAGCATGAGCCCGTAGCGACGATTCATCGTTGGCGATTCATCTCAGATGCTCCAACGCCGACGCAGCGCCGGATGTGAGATGAGAACGACGACCGGGGGCGGCGAATTTCAAACGGCAGCCGAGGTCGTGCGGCGCATCGCTTCGAACTCGGGCTCGTAGACGTGCGCCGACTTGGCGTGGATCACGAGCCGGCCGACGGGCAGCCCCACCTCACCGGCGACCTCCTGCTGCAGCCGTGCCAGCTCGACGAGGTTCCCATACGCCTTCTTCCCGAAATCCAGCGAGTGCGCGTAGACGACCAGCTCGAGGGCGTCGTCGGCCCGCCAGAAGTCGAGCAGCGAGACGCACGGGATGTACGTCGAGTCGGTCAGCGGCTGGAGGGTCGTGATCGCGGCCGAGCGCGTCTCCGGATCGGAGCGCAGCCGGTCGATCACCCACGCGACCTGGTCGCGACCCTCGTAGTCGCGCAGCCGGCGCGCATACGAGCGGGCGTCACCCAGTTCGGCGACGTCGTCGGGCTCGGTGAAGTTTCGCCGCATCCAGTCGAGCCAGTCCGGGTCGGCGAGCGAGGCGATCAGTGCCGTCGGCGGGATCGGGCTCGTCGACGACGAGCGTCAGAAGTGCGAGCTCCTTCGTCGTCAGGCCGTCATAGGCGGTATCGCGCCCGTCGGCGAGGATCCGGCGGGAGACCTCGAGCCAGGCATGTCCGAGCGAGCGTGTCTCGACCACCACCATCGGAGGTCATCCTAGAGGGCGGATACCATTGCCTCCTGAGCTCGGTCGCCCAGCAGCCACTTCACCGTGCTCTCGGTCTCACCGACGGAGAGCTCGACCGTATCCAGATGCTGCTCGGCCGCGACCCGAACGATTTCGAGCTCGCCGTCTTCTCGCTGCTCTGGTCGGAGCACTGCGGCTACAAGCACTCGGCGCGACTCCTCAAGCGGCTTCCCTCGAGCGGCGAGCGGGTGCTGCAGGGGCCGGGTGAGAACGCCGGTGTGATCGATCTCGGCGACGGGGTCGCGGTCGCCTTCAAGGCCGAGTCGCACAACCATCCGTCGGCAGTCGAGCCGTTTCAGGGCGCCGCGACGGGCGTCGGCGGGATCCTCCGCGACATCATCGCCATGGGCGCCCGCCCGATCGCGCTGCTCGACGGTCTCCGCTTCGGAGCGCCCGACTGGCACTTCAGGCGCGCCGTCGCCGGCATCGGCCACTACGGCAACTGCGTCGGCGTCCCCAACGTCGGCGGCGAGTGCGCGTTCGACGAGGCCTACGCGGCGAACCCGCTCGTGAACGCGATGTGCGTCGGGCTGCTCCCCACCGAGCGCGTGCTCTCCGCCAAAGCCCAGGGCGTCGGCAACGCGCTCGTTCTCTACGGCGCGTTCACCGGCCGCGACGGCATCGGTGGCGCGTCGGTGCTCGCCTCTCAGGATCTCGAGGGCTCCGACGAGAAGCGGCCGTCGGTGCAGATCGGCGACCCGTTCCGCGGCAAGGCGCTGATCGAGGTGTCGCTCGAGCTCGTGGAGCGCGAGCTCGTCCGCTCGCTCCAGGACTGCGGCGCGGCCGGGCTCGCCTCGTCGCTGTCCGAGATGGCACGCGACGGCATGGGCGTCGACGTGCACCTCGACCGCGTCCCGGTGCGCGAGGGCGACATGGAGCCGTGGGAGATCATGATCTCCGAGTCGCAGGAACGGATGGTCGCGGTCGTCTCGCCCGAGCAGGTCGATGCGGTGCGTGCCGTGTGCGAGCGCTGGGAGCTTCCGTGCACGGTGATCGGCGAGGTGACCGATCACGGCGAGCTGCGCGCCTTCGACGGCGACGAGATCGTCGGCTCGATCCCGGCTGCGCTCCTCACCGACGAGTGCCCGCGCTACGACGTCGAGCGGACACCGCGTCCGGTCGAGCCGGCCGTCGTCGACCCGGTCAACGACGCGCCGAAGGACTGGGTGTTCGAGCAGTACGACCAGCTCGTCGGCTCGCGCACCGTCCGCCGGCCGGGGCTCGATGCGGCCGTCCTGCGCGTCGACGGGACGCGCGGAATCGCGGTGTCGCTCGACGGACCGCCGCTCGGCTGCCGGAATCCGCTGGAAGCCGGCTGGCGCGCTGTCATGGAGGCTGCGATGAACGTCGCGTGCGCGGGCGGCGAGCCACTCGCGCTCACCGACTGCCTCAACTTCGGCAACCCGGAGAAGCCCGAGATCGGGTGGGAGCTCGAGCAGGCAATCGAGGGGATCTCTCGCGCCGCCGAGTCGCTCGGCATCCCCGTCGTCTCGGGGAACGTCTCGCTCTACAACGAGACGGGCGGGGCTCCCATCCCGCCGACGCCGTTCGTCGGCTGCGTCGGGCTTGTGCGCGACGTGACGCGGATCCCCGACCGCTGGCACCCCGGCGACACCGTGTACCTCCTGCAGGGCTTCGGCCACGGGCTCGTCGAGTTCGTCTGGCGCCACGCACACCTCTTCTCACTCGCCCACGACGTCTCCGACGGCGGTCTCGCGCTGGCGCTCAGCGAGGCAGCCGCCTGGTCGGGAACCGACGCTGTGCAGACCCAGTGCAGCGTCGGTGAAGGTGTCGTCGTCGCCGCCACCGAGCGGCCCCCCTGGGACGACCTCGTCGAGCTCGGGCGGGTGGCCTAGATGTGCGGCGTCTTCGGACTGCGCGCGCCGTCGCGGGACGTGTCACGGCTGACGTATTTCGGCCTCTACGCCCTTCAGCACCGCGGGCAGGAGTCAGCCGGAATCGCGGTCTGCGAGAAGGGCAGGCTCACGGCTGTGCGCGATCTCGGCCTCGTGCCTCAGGTCTTCGACGAGCGCAGCCTCTCGGCGCTGCGCGGCGAGTACGCGATCGGCCACACGCGCTATTCGACGACCGGCGGCAACGCCTGGGCGAACGCGCAGCCGCTGCTGCACCACGGCCGTGTGCGGACGGTCGCGCTCGGCCACAACGGGAACCTCGTGAATGCCACCGCGCTCCGTGCGGCGGCCGGGAAGACGCTCGCGTCGAGCTCCGACTCCGAGGTGATCGCGGCGTTGATCGCCGACGACGAACGGCCGCTCGAGGACGCGATCGTCGCGACGATGGCCCGGCTCGAGGGCGCCGCGACCGTCGTCGGCCTCGCCGACGGCAAGCTCTTCGCGTTCCGCGACGCGCACGGGTTCCGGCCACTCGTTCTGGGGCGGCTCGGCGATGACGCCGTCGTCGCCTCCGAATCCTGCGCGCTCGACCTCGTCGGCGCGACCTTCGAGCGCGACGTGCGGCCCGGCGAGCTGATCGTGGTCGGCGACGACGGGCTCCAGTCGATCCAGGCGGTCGAGCCTGCAGCCCACGGCGCGCTCTGCATCTTCGAGTTCTTCTACCTCGCACGGCCCGACACGCGGCTCGCAGGAGTCGAGGTGCACGGCGCCCGCGTGCGGATGGGCGAGCGACTCGCCGCCGAGGCGCCGGTCGAAGCCGACCTCGTGCTGCCGATCCCCGACTCGGGCACGCCGGCGGCGATCGGGTTCGCACGCGCGACGGGCATTCCGTTCAGCGAGGGGCTGATCAAGAACCGCTACGTCGGGCGAACGTTCATCCAGCCCGAGCAGGGCATGCGCGAGCAGGGCATTCGCATGAAGTTCAACCCGCTCGCGGAGGTCGAGGGCAAGCGCCTGGTCGTCGTCGACGACTCGATCGTCCGCGGCTCGACGACGCGCCAGATCGTGCAGATGCTCTTCGACGCCGGGGCCGCCGAGGTGCACATCCGCATCTCGTCGCCGCCCGTCGTCTCACCGTGTTACTACGGCATCGATCTCGCCTCCGAGGACGAGATGATCGCGGCGCACTCGACCGTCGAAGAGGTGCGCGCGGCGATCGGCGCGACCAGCCTCGCCTACATCTCCCTCGAGGGCCTGCAGGCGGCGACACGGCGCCCCGAGAACGCCCTCTGCCGCGCGTGCCTCACCCGCGAGTACCCGACACGCGTGCCCGACGACGCGGCCAAGCTGCGCTTCGAGCCGACGACCGCCTGACCGCGCGCGTCAGCGCTGCAGCCCGAGATCATTCGCGCGGCCGTACCGGACCGCGCGCTGCACCTGGCGCGGGTCGAGTCCCTGCTCGAGCAGCCGCTGGCGCAGCTCGCTCTCGGCGGCGAGCCGCAGGACGAGCCAGGCGAGCACGGCGAGCGTCACGATCGAGCCCTCCGCCATCATCACGATCCCACCGAGGTTGAGGTCGTGCGCGGGCGTGATTCCCCATTCCGGCGCGTGCCGGTAGACGCTGTAGAACGCTGAGCTCGACCACATGAAGACGTTGCCGAGCACGGTCTCGATCAACCGCACCGACAGGATGTACCCGATCTTCGCGCCCGTCCCGAACCAGGCGGGCGCCGGCAAGGTCTCGACAACAGGCTCCCAGATCAAGCACCCGCACGTGAAGAACAGGAAGTGCTCGAGCGCATGCACCGGCGCGTGGTGGAGCGCGGCGTCGTAGAGGAACGGGATGTGCCAGAAGTAGAGGTTGGTCGCCCACACCGGCAGCGCGACGAGCGGATGCGCGAGCACGCGAAGGCGCTCGACGAGCTTGAACTTGAGCACCGGCCGCAGGATCGGCCCCGTCAGCCCGACCATGAAGCACAGCGGCGCGAGGTCGCCGAGGATGACGTGCTGGAGCATGTGCACGAAGAAGAAGTGCTCCTCGCCGAGGCTGTCGATCGGCGAGTTGAGCGCGAGGATGACGAGCCCGATTCCCGTCCAGAAACTCGCCTGCCGCGCCCGCGAGACGGGCTGGCCCCGTTGGGCGAGCGAGCGGGTCCGCCGGGCGTAGAGGACCGCGGCGAGGATCGTCGGAATGGTCTGGAGCGGCTCGAAGCTCCACGGGGTGAGCAGCGACGGCGAGAGCACCTCGTGGAAAACTAGCCGGGTGCAGCTCTTCCACTACCACCTGGTGACTTCGGAGCTCCGGGAGGTCGAGGCCCGCTACGTCGGCAGGCTCGGCTTCGAGCTCGTCGCCCGCTACGGCCGGATCGGCGAGGACCACGTGACGGTCGAGGCGGGGGTTCCGTGGGAGAAGCTCGATCGCGACGGGTTCAAGCTTCGCCTCTCGGAGCTCGAGCGGGGCATGGTGAACGTCGTCGTGCAGCCCGGGCACTGGCGGATCCCACGCATCGACCACATCGGCGTGGCACTCGATGACGAGGAGTTCCAGGCTGTCCTCGCACGCGCGGCCGACTGGAGCCTGCGCGTACAGGAGCACGGCGGCCGCCGCACCTTCATCGCCACCAACGCCGGGTACCGGCTCGAGGTCCACCCGCCACGCGAATGGATCGCGGAGTTGCTCGAGGAGCGAAACGAGCTTCGCCTGGCCGAGCTCCAGCTGCGGGCCGACGAACCGCGGGTGAAAGCTGAAGCGCTGGCGAACATCCTCGGCATCGAGAGGCAACGCGACTCCGTCCTCGTCGGCGAGACGATCGTGTCGTTTCTCCCCCACGGCCCCGAGGGCCGGCCAGAGCTGTACGGCGAGCGCTTCGCCTGAACGGCCGGGCGGCGTCGTAGACTCATCGCTCTGAGGAGCACGGAGAGAAGCTATGAGGCGACTGGGGTCTCGCTGGCGACGGCCGACTCGGTCGTCGCGCGTCTCCGCGCCGCGGTCGAGTCGACGGGTGCGACGGGCTTCGGGGCGTTCGCGGGGCTGCACGAGCTCGACAGCCAGAACCTGCTCGCCGCCTCGACCGACGGCGTCGGGACGAAGCTGATCGTCGCCCGCGCCCGCGGACGGCTGGGCGACTGTGGCGCCGACCTCGCCGCGCATTGCATCAACGACGTCCTCACCTGCGGCGCGAAGCCGCTGATGCTGCTCGACTACGTCGCCGCGAGCGAGATCCACCTCGACGAGGTGGCGGCGCTCGTCGAGGGAGCGGCAGCGGTCTGCCGCCAGGCGGGGGTCGCACTCGTGGGCGGAGAGACCGCCGAGCTGCCCGGCATCTACGCCGAGGGCGAGCTCGATTTCGCAGGCACGTGCGTCGGGGTCGTCGCCCGCGCCGACCTGATCGACGGTTCGACGGTCTCGGCCGGCGACGCCGTGATCGGTTTCGCGTCGGCCGGCGTGCATGCGAACGGCTTCACGCTCGTGCGTCGCGTGCTCGAGGATGAGGACTATGACGGGCCTGACCTCCTCGCACCCACGCGCCTCTACCTCGACGTCGCGCAGGCCCTGCGCGGGCGCGCCAAGGCGTTCGCACACGTCACCGGCGGCGGGATCCTCGGGAACCTCGCGCGGGTCGTGCCCGACGGGGCTTCGTGCCGAGCTCGACTGGGACGCGTGGGCCCGCCCGCCGGTCTTCGCCTGGCTCGCCCGGCACGTCGACGAGGACGAGCTGCGGCGAGTCTTCAACCTCGGCATCGGCTGGTGCGCCGTCGTTCCGGACGCGCAGCCCGGCGAGACCGTGATCGGACGGATCACGTGATCGGCGTCCTCGTCTCGGGCAACGGCACGAACCTCCAGGCGCTGATCGACGACGGACTGCCGATCGTCGCCGTCGCGTCGAACCGCAAGGACGCGTACGCGCTGCTAGCGGGCACGCGAAGCAGGGATTCCGGCTGCCACGTTCTCGCTCGACTGCCATGCCGACCGGACCGAACGCGACCTCGTGATGGCCACCTGGCTCGAGGAGCACGGCGTCGAGCTCGTCGTGCTCGCGGGTTACATGCACCTCTTGACGAAGCCATTCCTCGATCGCTTTCCACACCGCATCGTGAACGTGCATCCGTCGCTCCTGCCCGCGTTTCCCGGCGCGAACGCAATCGACGACGCCGTCGCGGCGGGAGCAGCGACGACCGGTGTGACCGTCCACTTCGTCGACGAAGGACTCGACACCGGGGACGTGATCGACCAGGAGGCCGTGCCCGTCGAGCCGGCCGCGTCGCTCGCCGAGCGCATCCACGCGGTCGAGCACCGGCTCCTGCCGAAGGTGGTGAGAGAGCTGTGCCTCGCGCGCTGATCAGCGTCTGGGACAAGTCGGGCGTCGACGCGCTGGCACGCGGGCTCGACGAGCTCGGCTGGGAGCTCGTCTCGTCAGGCGGGACGGCGGCATTCCTCGAGGAGCAGGGCCTCGAGGTGACACGCGTCGAGGAGGTGACCGCAGCGCCCGAGATGCTCGGCGGCCGCGTGAAGACACTCCATCCGCGGATCCACGCGGGGATCCTGGCCCGCCGCGACCAGCCCGAGGACGTCGAGACCCTTGCCCGGCACGAGATCGAGCTCTTCGACCTCGTCTGCGTGAGCCTCTACCCGTTCGCATCGGTCGCGGGCCGGCGCGGCGTGACCGAGGCCGAGACGGTCGAGATGATCGACGTCGGCGGCCCCTCGATGCTGCGGGCCGCCGCGAAGAACTTCGCGTACGTCACCGCGGTGTCACGGCCCGAGCAGTACGAGCTCGTCCTCCGCGAGCTTCGTGACAGCGGTGCGGTGACACTCGAAACACGCCGCGCGCTCGCCGCGGAAGCATTTGCGACGACGGCTGCGTACGAGGCGACGATCGCGAACTGGTTCGGCGAAACGGAGCCGTTCCCCGAGCAGTTGATGCTCGGCTTCCGCAAGGTGACCGAACTCTCGTATGGCGAGAACCCACATCAGGCCGCCGCGTACTACCGGGAGGACGGCGCGCGCCGCCACCTCCTCTCGGAGGTCGAGCAGTTCGGCGGGAAGGAGCTCTCGTACAACAACCTGGTCGACCTGGAGGGCGCACGACGTGTGAGCCGTGAGTTCGCGCTGCCGGCAGTCGTGATCGTGAAGCACGCGAATCCCTGCGGGGTCGCGGTCGCGGCAACGATCGAGGAGGCCTGGGAGCGCGCTCTTGCCGCCGATCCTGTGTCGGCGTTCGGCTGTGTGGCGATCGTCAACCGACCCGTCACCACCGCGTTCGGCCGGCGTATCGCCGAGCATTTCGTCGAGGTCTTGCTCGCACCCGAGTACGAGGAGGGCGCCGTCGAGGCGCTCCGCGGGCGAAAGGGCCTGCGCATCCTCTGCGACCGCGAGCGGCGTGCCGAGACTCCCGGGGAACGCGATTACAAGCGCGTCCTCGGAGGACTGCTCGTGCAGGACCGCGACTCGGACATCGAAGACCGCGAGACGATGGAGGTCGTCTGCGGACAGATCGACGAAGCGCAATGGGGCGACCTGCTCTTTGCGTGGCGCATCTGCAAGCACGTCTCGTCGAACGCGATTGTCCTCGTTCGCAACCTGCAGACGATCGGCATCGGCGCCGGTCAGATGAGTCGTGTCGACTCGGTTCGAATCGCAATCGAGAAGGCACGCGAGCACGGCCACGACCTCCAGGGCTCGGTGCTCGCGAGCGACGCGTTCTTTCCGTTTGCCGACGGCCCAGAGCTCGCGCTGGCCGCCGGCGTCACTGCGATCGTCCAACCGGGCGGGTCACGCCGCGACAGCGAGGTCGTCGCAGCGGTTCGGGGTGCAGGCGCCGCGATGGTGCTCACCGGACGGCGCCATTTCCGCCACTGACGCGCGGCTGACGCTCGTCGGAATAGCATCACCCGAAGCCTCGTTTCGACCGCGCAAGAGAGCCAAAGCAGAGGGAGACAAAAACCATGCCTGAGCCCGATCCGCTGCGCTGGAAAGCGCTCGCCGTCGTCTGCGCCGCGTTTTTCATGACCGTCCTCGACGTGTCGATCGTCAACGTGGCACTGCCCTCGATCGGCAAGGCCCTCGACTTCTCGGCCGACAACCTCCAGTGGGTGATCACGGCCTACGCGATCACGTTCGGTGGCTTCCTGCTGCTCGGCGGCCGTTCGGCAGACCTGTTGGGTCGCCGACGCGTGTTCTACGTCGGCGTCACCGTCTTCACGATCGCGTCGTTCCTCTGCGGTCTCGCCTGGTCGGAGGGCGTGCTGATCGGGGCCCGCGCGCTCCAGGGCTTCGGCGCCGCCATCATCTCGCCGGCGGCGCTCTCGATCATCACCACGATGTTCGAGGAGGGCCCGGAACGGAACAAGGCACTCGGCATCTGGGGCGCAATCGGCGGCTCGGGCGCCGCCGTGGGCGTGCTTGCCGGCGGGGTGCTGACGAAGTACCTCGGCTGGGAGTGGATCTTCTTCGTAAACGTGCCCGTCGGCGCACTCGCGCTCGTGCTGGCGCCTCGGTATGTCCGCGAGAGCACGTCCGGCCGCGCGGGCTCGCCGGATATCGCCGGCGCGGTCACGGTCACGGCGGGTCTCGCGCTACTCGTCTACGGCGTCGCGAACGCGCCGTCCCACGGCTGGACGTCGGCCTGGACGATCTCGCGCCTCGCAATCGCCGCGGCCCTGCTGATCGCGTTCCTCGTCATCGAGTCGCGTGCGAAGGATCCGCTGATGCCGTTCCATATCTTCCGGGTGAAGACCGTCGCAGGCGCGAACGTCGCCGGGTTGCTGCTCGGCGGGGTGGTGTTCGCGAACTTCTTCGTGCTGACGCTGTACGTCCAGAACGTGCTCGCCTGGTCGGCGCTGAAGACGGGGGTCACGTTCATCGCGACGGCCGGCACGGCGATCCTCTGGGCCGGAATCGCCCAGGCACTCGTCACCAGGATCGGCGTGAAAACGGTCATGGCGATCGGCTTCGTCGCGATGATCGCCGGGATGCTCTGGTACACGCAGGTCCCGGTGGGCGCGTCGTACTGGTCCGATCTCCTTCCCGGCTACCTCCTCGTCGGCTTCGCATTGCCGTTCTGCTTCGTCCCGGTGTCGATCGCGGCGCTCGCCGGTGTCGAGCAGCACGAGGCCGGCCTCGCATCGGGCCTGATCAACACCGCTCAGCAGGTCGGAGGGGCGATCGGTGTCGCGGTCGCGTCATCCGTCTCGCTCACGCACTTCAATCACCTGTTGAAGACCGGCTCCTCGTTCGCCGCCGCCTACACGAGCGGCGTTCAATGGGCCTTCTGGGTGATGGTGGGTGTCTCGGTCGCAGGGCTCGTCGCGACGCTCGTGCTCGTGCGACCCGCGGAGATCGTGACGGCCGAAGGATCGGCGGTGGCCGCGTAAGCGGCCACCGCTGTACGCTTTCCGCCGCACGTGCCCGACCGCTACCCCACCATTCTCGACCTGGTCGGCGACACGCCGATCGTCCGGCTCGACCGGGTCTCGGCGGACGTGCCCGGCGTCATCCTCGCGAAGCTCGAGTTCATGAACCCGGGCGGCTCGAACAAGGACCGGATCGGGCTCGCGATGATCGAAGCGGCGGAGCGCGAAGGAAAGCTTCGGCCCGGCGGCACGATCGTCGAGCCGACTTCCGGCAACACGGGTGTCGGCCTCGCGATCGCAGCCGCCCAGAAGGGCTATCGCTGCATCTTCGTGATGCCCGACAAGATGAGTCAGGAGAAGATCGCGATGTTGCGCGGCTACGGCGCCGAGGTCGTGATCACCCCGACGGCCGTCGACCATGATTCGCCGGAGTCGTACTACTCGGTCTCCTCGCGCCTCGCCGAGGAGATCCCCGGCGGGTTCAAGCCCGACCAGTACTCCAACATGGCGAATCCCGAGGCGCACTACCTGACGACAGGGCCAGAGATCTGGGAGCAGACAGGCGGTGAGATCGACGCGATCGTCATCTCCGTCGGCACCGGCGGCACGATCAGCGGCGTCGGCCGGTACTTCAAGGAGCGGAAGCCGGAGGTGAAGATCGTCGGCGTGGATCCCGAAGGCTCCGTCTACACCGCGAAGAGCGAGGGGGACTTGCATCCCTATCTGGTCGAAGGCATCGGCAAGGACACGTGGCCGGAGACGATGGACCCGGACGTGGTCGACGAGTGGGTGCGCGTCTCCGACCGCTCCTCGTTCCTCGCGGCGCGACGGCTGGCGCGCGAGGAAGGGCTCCTCGTCGGCGGATCGTCCGGTTCGACGATCGCCGGCGCGCTCGACTACGCCAAGGGGCTCGAAGCCAACTCGCAGGTGCTGACGATCCTGCCGGACTCGGGGCGCTCCTACCTCTCGAAGTTCATGGACGACAACTGGATGCTCGAGCACGGCTTCCTGGAGCGCTCCGCGAAGGTCCCGACCGTGCGTGAATTGCTGCGCTCCAAGCAGGGCGAGACGCCGAGCTTCGTCACGATCTCCGCGCATCAGAAGGTCGCCGAGGCGATCCAGGTGATGGAGCGCTACTCGATCTCACAGCTCCCGGTCGTGCGCGACGGCAAGGTCACGTCGCTCGCGGACGTGATCGGCTCGCTGCAGGATCGCGCCCTGCTCGACCGCGTCTTCAAGAACGCGGATGCGCTGCACGAGGACGTCGCCGCGGCGATGCAAGGTCCGCTCGCGACGGTCGACGCCGACGCATCGGTCGAGGAGATCGTCGTGGCGCTCACCGGCGGCACGAACGCGGTAGTCGTCGCCGACGGCGGCAATCCGGTTGGTGTCGTGACGCGGTCGGATCTCCTCGACTATCTCGCGCATCGCTAGAGCCACTGCCTCAGCAGTGGCGCTGCAGCGTCTCCTGGTAGGCGAGCTTCGCGCTCTCCTTCACCACGTCGATCGGAAGGTGCTGCGTCGACTGCGGCGCGCCGATCATCCGGAGGGCGCCGTGGTAGCAACGCTGCACGAGGATGCGCGCCCGAAAGACATGGAAGCTCGACGTGACGACGTTGAGCCTCGTCCAGCCGTTGGCGCGTGCGAGCCGGCCGATCGCCTCTGCTTCGCCGTGTGTCGAATACGGGTCGGCATCGAAGCAGATGACGCGATAGCGGTGCCGCTCGTGGCAGGTCGCGGTCTCCAGCTGCGTCGGCGAGTGGCTGCGCGAGACGACGAGGATCGGTGCGAACCCGCGCCGCATCAGCTCGAGCCCGACCGGCAGCCGCTGCTTCGTCCCGGCGAGCACGACGACCGCATCGGCGCCGAAGGGCTCGTCGCCGTGGTGAACCACGAAGAGCCACGACCCCGCGGCGACCCAGGCGAGCACGAGCAGCAGAACGAGCACGAGCAGGAGGCGGATCACCGGCACGCCCTCCGGCGAGCTGCACCGGATAACGTCGGACGATCGTGTCTGCTCCGGCCAAAGTTGTCTCCCTCACACAGGCGCGCCGCATCGCCATCCGGGCGCAGGCGCTCGACGGCAGCGTACGCACCGTTCTGGATTGCGTGCGCCGGCTCGGGACGCTGCAGCTCGACCCGACGGCGCGCGTCGCTCCCACGCAGTACCTGGTGCTCTGGAGCAGGCTCGGGCGGTACGACCAGGCCGAGCTGCAGCGGCTGCTCGACGAGCGCGAGCTCTTCGAGGTGATCGCGTTCGTCTATCCGAAGGAGGCGCTGCCGGCGCTTCTTTCCAGGATGCAGCGGTGGCCCGAGGGCGGCGGCACGTGGCGCCAACGTGCCCGGGAATGGCTCACCGCGCAACGCATCGTTTCGTCGCTACGTGCTGCGCGAAGCTCGAACGCAACGGTCCGATGCGGTCGCGCGATTTCGAGGATCGGGCGAAGGCGCCGTGGCCCTCGAGCGGCTGGACGAGCGGCCGAAACGTCGGTCGGATGCTCGAGTTCATGACGGCGGGCGGAGAGCTGGCGACCGTGGGTCGCGACGGCAAGCAGCGCCTGTTCGATCTGGCCCCACGCTGGTACGGCGACGTGAAGCCGTTGCCGCACGACGAGGCCGATGCGTATTTCGCTGAAGCGCGGTTCCGGGCCGCGGGTGTCCGATTGCAGAAGGGCTCATGGCTCGTCCATCCCGACGCCGACGACCGGCCCGTGCGTCGCACGACGCTGCTTTCTCCGTTCGACCGGCTCATTCACGATCGAGCACGGATCGAGGCGCTGTTCGACTTTCACTACCGGATCGAGATCTACGTGCCGAAGGCCGAGCGCAAGTACGGCTACTTCGTCTTGCCGGTACTGCACAACGACCGTCTCGTCGGCCGGATCGATCCCGAGGTGGACCGCAAGGCGAGCGTGCTGCGGGTGAACGCGATCCACTGGGAGGCGGATCCGGTTCCGATCGAGAAGCCGGTGCAGGAGCTGGCGCGGTTCCTCGGCGTGCGGGACGTTCGATGGCCGTAAGCCTCGTGGGGATCCGGCGGCTGATGGTCAGCCGTCAGGGTTATGCGTCACGCTTTCGCACGGCAAACGAGACGGACGTCGAGGCGACGATCCGCCGGTTGACGGCGGTGCAGCTCGACTCGATCTCCGCGGTCGATCGCGCGCATCGCCTGACGATCTCATCCCGCGTCGGGGCGTTCGACGAGGCGATCGTGCCGCGCCTGCTGCGCGAGGGACGCGTGTTCGAATACTGGGCGCACGAGGCTTCGCTGCTGTCGATCGAGCTGTGGCCCTCCTTCCGGCAGGTGATGGCCGGTGACGGCCACTGGGGCTCGCACGACCGTGCACTGCGAGACCATGCCGACCTCGTCGAGTCGGTGCTCGGCCGCATTCGCGCGGAAGGCCCACTCGGCTCGCGCGACTTCGAGGGCATCGGCGCCGCCCCCGGCGGGATGTGGAACTGGAAGCCGGCGAAGATGGTGCTGGATGCGCTGTGGGACAACGGCACGCTCGTGATCTCGGGACGGCGGAGCTTCCAGCGGGCCTACGACCTTGCCGAGCGTGTGATCCCGAAGCAGTGGCTCGACGCACCGGTGCCGGGCGAGGCCGAGACGCTCCAGCGTTTCGCGTTGCTCGCAGTCGAGGCACGCGGCGCCTTGACCGAGGCAGCGATTCGCGAGCACTGGCGCCTGAAGGGCGGCCGCGCGCGGCTGCAACCGCAACTCGAGTCGCTCATCGCAGACGGGCAGCTCGAGCGGCTCGAGCCAGACGACGGCGGGCCGCCGTTCTACGCGCTGCCGGGCACCGAGCTCGACGGCGACCCGGCACCACCGGTGCTCGTCTGCCCCTTCGACAATCTCGTGTGGGACCGGCCGCTACTGGAGCGGCTGTTCGGCTTCAGGCACCTGATCGAGTTCTACAAACGCGAGCACGAGCGGGTGTACGGCTACTACGTCCTCCCGTTACTCGCCGGCGATCGCTTCCTCGGGCGTGCCGACCTGAAGGCAGACCGCGCCGAGGGCGTGCTGCGCATTCGCCGCTTCACCCCGGAGCCGAAGGTCGCGCGGCAACGTCGACGCGAAGCTCGAGAAGGCGGCCGCGCGCCTGGCCCGCATCCTCGGCCTCGAACGCGTCGAGCGAACCTAAGGCGAGAGCTCGAGCCGACGCATGTCCGGCAAGGCCATGTCCTGGGGACAGTCCCCGAGCCATGTCTCATCGCGACATGTCCTGGGGACAGTCCCCGGGACATGTCTCGTTCGGACAACCGTCGACGCGTCTCGGGGGGCAGGGGCTGCCCGGGTAGGCTTTTCGCCGATGGACTTCGACGGCCTCGACTTCGAGACGCGCGCGATTCACGTCGGGCAGGAGCCCGACCCGGCGACCGGCGCGATCATCACGCCGATCTACCAGACCTCCACCTACGTGCAGGAAGCCGTCGGCGAGCACAAGGGCTACGACTACTCGCGCGTTGCGAACCCCACGCGCACCGCGCTGCAGGTCGCGCTTGCGAGCCTCGAGAACGCGGCGCACGGCATCGCGTTCAGCTCCGGCATCGGCGCGACGACAACGCTCATGCACCTCGTCGACCCAGGCGAGCGCGTCGTTCTGATCGCCGACGTCTACGGCGGCGTCTACCGGATGACCTCGCTCGTGTACGAGCCGAAGGGCTACAAGTTCACGTACGTCCCCGCCGACGAGTTCGACGAGAACCTCGCGTCGTACCTCGACGACGACGTGCGCATGGTCTGGATCGAGACGCCGTCGAACCCGGTGCTGAACGTCGTCGACATCCGCCGGGCCGCGGAAGCGGCCCATGCTGTCGGGGCGACGGTCGTCGTCGACAACACCTTCGCGACGCCTTACCTGCAGCAGCCGCTCGACCTCGGCGCCGACGCGGTCATCCATTCGACGACCAAGTACCTCGGCGGCCACAGTGACACCATCGGCGGCTTCGTCGCGGTGAACGACGACGCGCTCGCCGAGAAGCTCTACTTCCTGCAGAAGTCACTCGGCGCCGTGCCAGGGCCGTTCGACGCCTGGCTCGTGCTCCGCGGCATCAAGACCCTCGCGCTCCGCATGCGGCAGCACTGCGAGAACGCGCGGCAGATCGCGGACTTCCTCGACGGCCACGCCGCCGTCGAGCGCGTGCTCTACCCCGGCCTGCCGGCCCACCCGGGCCACGAGGTCGCGCGCAGGCAGATGCGGGACTTCGGCGGCATGGTCTCGTTCCTCGCGGAGTCCGAGCAGGAAGCCGTCGACCTGGTCGCTCGCACGAAGCTCTTCCAGCTCGCCGAGTCGCTCGGCGGCGTCGAGAGCCTGATCGAGCATCCGGCGCGGATGACGCACGCGTCGACCGCCGGGGCGCCGTTCGCGCCGCCGGCGAATCTCGTGCGCCTCTCGGTCGGCATCGAGTCGGCCGACGACCTGATCGCCGACCTCGAGGCGGCGCTCGTCAGGCGACCGTCACCGGCGCGCGCCTGAGCACCCGCGTAGACAGCGGCGACGCGTCATGACCTCGTTGCGCCCGATCGACCTCCACTTCGCCGGCCGCGAGCACGCAATCGGCGTCTACCTCGTCGAGACCGACGACGGCCCGGCACTCTTCGATTGCGGACCGAGCACGACGTTACCCGCGCTCGAAGCAGGCCTCGCGGCGCGCGGCCTCGAGTTGGACGACGTCCGCCATCTGTTGCTCTCGCACATCCATCTCGACCACGCAGGCGCCGTCGGCCCGATCGTGCGGGCGCATCCGGGCATGACCGTCTGGGTGTCGGAGGTCGGCGCCCCGCACCTCGTCGACCCGTCGCGGCTCGAGCGGTCGGCGCGCCGGTTGTACGGCGACGCCTTCGACGTGCTGTGGGGCGAGCTGGCCGCGGTGCCCGAGGCGAACGTGCGAATCGCGACCGGCGACGTGCTCGGCTGGGAGGCGTTCCCCACACCCGGGCACGCGTGGCATCACGTGAGTTATCTCCGCGACGGGACGCTGCTGACCGGCGACGCTGCCGGCGTGCGCATGCCCGGCTCCGACTACGTCCTACCGGTGTCGCCGCCGCCCGACATCGACGTGGAGGTCTGGCACGCGACGGCGAATGCGATTCGCGAGCGCTCTCCGGACAGACTCGCTCTGATCCACTTCGGGGTCCACGAGGACGTCGCCGGGCATCTTGACCGCTTCGACGCCGAGCTCGACACCTGGGCCCAGCGCGTCGCGGACGGCATGGAGCTCGATGAGTTCGTCGAGCTCGCACAGGCGGCTGCCGGGGCCGACGTCGACGACTACGACAAGGTCGCGCCGCTCTGGCAGTGCTGGCATGGCCTGAAGCGCTACTGGGACAAGAAGCGAGCTCGACCTATCGCCTAGTTCTCGTCGCGCAGGATGTTCGCGCCGGAGGTCTGCGCGAGCGCCATGACGACGATCTCGTCGATGTTCACGTTCGGCCTCCGCGTGAGGGCGAACACGATGCACTCGGCGATGTCCTGCGCGTTCAGTGCGCCACCAAGGGCGATGTCGGAGTAGACGGCGGCAGCTTTCTCCTCGTCACCCTTGAAGCGCACCTTCGAGAAGTTCGTCTCGACCGCGCCGGCGGCGATGTTCGTCACGCGCACCGGTTTGCCCTGCAGGTCGTCGCGGAGGGAACGCGTATAGCCGTGCACCGCAAACTTCGACGCGACGTACGACGAGCCGTTCGCATACGACCAGATCCCCGCAACCGACCCGAGATTGACGATGTGACCGTCGCCGTCTGCAACCAGGTAGGGCAGGCAGAGTCGCGTCATCCGCATCAAGCCGAGCACGTTCGTCTCGACCACCTCGCGGTCGTCCTCCTCGCTCGCTTCCCAGAACGGGACGCGCCCAAGTGCCTTGCCTGCACTGTTGACGAGAATGTCGAGACCGCCGAGCTCGGCGATCGCCCCGTTCGACGAAGCGTGCGCTGCTTGCCGGGTCGGTCACATCGAGCCCCGTCGCCCGGGAGGCTCCGACGACCTGTGCGCCGGCGGCCTCGAGCGCCTGCGCGGTCGCCGCACCGATGCCGCTCGAGGCGCCCGTCACGATCGCCCGCTTGCCGTCGAGTGCGCTCACAGGCTCAATCTACCGGCGGGTTAACAACCACCTAAAACCAACCGACGCAGACGGCGTCTAAGTTCAAGGCCCCCGTGGAGCCTCTGGAGACGAGCACCGGCCGCAGCATCCGCCTCGCCGTCGTCGCGTTCGGCCTCCTCGCGCTGCTCGGTGTCGTCGCATTCGCAAGCCGTAGCGGCTTCAGCGGCTCATCGAACGCGAAGCCGACGCCAGGCTACGTCAGCTATGCGTTTTCGGCGTTCCTGATCGTTTTCGTCCTGATGATCCCGATCGCCGCGTACACGTTCGTGATGCAGGCGCGCGAAGGCGCGGTCGGCCGGAAAAGCTTCAAGTCTCGCGTCATCCAGAACATCTTGACGGCCGTGTTCTTCGGCCTGATCGGATTCGGGGTTTTCTACCTGAAGCGTCACCACTCACACGTCTTCGATCTCAACACGCGCGCCTTGAAGAACATCAGTGCGCGACCGACCGCGCGACACGGCGGGAAGCCCGGAGCCTTCGAGCCGGAATTCGAATGGCCGGTGCTGGCGGTGGCTGTCGCTGTTCTGGCCGTCAGCGGCTTGTTCGCCTTCCGGAGCTACCGCACGCGCAAGCGACGGAAAGCGGTCGCGCTCGAGCCGACCGTCGCGGAGGACTTTGCCGCCACGATCGGCGATGCGATCGGCGATCTGGAAGCCGAGCCCGATGCCCGTCGCGCGGTGATTGCGGCGTATGCACGCATGGAAGGCGTCCTCGGCCGGCACGGGCTGCGGCGCGAGCCCAGTGAGACCCCGGTCGAGTACCTCAGCCGCGTCCTCAGCGGCCTCACGTCGCGCTCAGACGCAGTCGCTCGCCTGACGGGCCTGTTCGAGGAGGCGAAGTTCAGCCGGCACGAGATCGATGGCGGCATGAAGCGCGAGGCGATCGACGCGCTCGGCGCGATTCGCACCGACCTGCAGGTCGGTGCGGCGTGAGAAAGCATCTCCTCGACCTGATCATCCTGTTCGTCGTCGTCTCGGTCGTGGCGATCTACGTCGCACTGGCACAGCCCGGCGTACGCAACATCGCGTTGCATGCCTACGTGCTGATCGTCGGCGGCCTGGTCATGCTCGCAGTCGTCGCAGCCGCCGGCGACCTGGTGCCGAAACGACACCAGTCCGACTTCGACCGCGCGCTCGCCGAAGGAGTGCGCCGGGACAGGCCGCTCCACGAAGTCGAGCGAATGACGCGCGAGGTGACACTCGGCGCCGCGACCGCTTACGACCTGCACGTGCGCCTGCTACCGCAACTGCGTCAGATTGCGCAGGCCCGTCTCGAGCGATCGGGCCGGACGATGTCCCCGGACACGCTCGGACGCTGGTGGGAGCTCTTGCGCCCTGACCGGCCTGCGCCCGAGGACCGACACGCCGCCGGCATCAGCCCGACCGAGCTCCGCGCTCTCGTCTCCGACCTTGAGAGGATGTAGCGATGGATCTCGACGAAGTCGGACGTATCTCCAATCTGCTGCTCGACGAGGTCGAGAAGGCCGTCGTGGGAAAGCGTGACGCGCTGGAGCTCCTGCTGCTGGGCTTGCTCGCCGACGGCCACGTGCTGATCGAGGATTACCCGGGACTCGCGAAGACGCTGATGGCGCGTTCGTTCGCACAGGTCACCTCGATGGATTTCTCCCGCATCCAGTTCACGCCCGACCTGATGCCCTCGGACGTGACGGGCTCGTCGGTCTACAACCAGCGAGAGTCCGACTTCGAGTTCCGGCCGGGACCGATCTTCGCCAACCTGCTGCTCGCGGACGAGATCAATCGCGCCCCACCAAAGACACAGGCAGCGCTGCTCGAGGCGATGCAGGAGCGGCAGGTGACGAGCGAAGGCGAGACACGGAAGCTCGGTCCGCCGTTTCTCGTCCTCGCCACACAGAACCCGATCGAGTACGAGGGGACGTATCCGCTGCCAGAGGCGCAGCTCGACCGCTTCCTGCTGCGCATGTCGGTTGGGTATCCGACTCGTGAGGACGAGTGGCTGGTGCTCTCGAGCCGTGCAGAGCGCGGGCAAGACGAGATCGAGCTGCAGCCGCTCGTCGACCGCCAAACACTGCTCGACATGCAGGCCGCCGTCGAGAAGGTCCACGTGTCGGAGCCGGTCGGGCTCTACATGGTGGACATCGCCGCGGCGACCCGCGATGCACAGTCGATCCAGGTCGGCGCCTCGCCGCGCGGCTCGCTCGCGTTGCTGAAGCTCGCACGCTGCCGCGCAGCTCTCGACGGCCGCGACTACGTGACGCCCGATGACGTCAAGTCGGTCGCGGTGCCTGCGCTCGCCCACCGGCTCACGCTTCGCCCTGAGCTCTGGGTGCAACGCGTCTCGGCGGAGGATGTCGTCCGCGAGCGTCTGAATACCGTGCCGACCCCGGCCGCCGAAGACCTCGCACGCGCGTGACGCGCTGGGCGTCGCCGAAGCTCGCCGCGTACGCGGGCTTGTCGGCGGTCGGCCTGCTGACGGCGCTCGTTTTCGCCCGCCCCGAGCTCGTCGCGCTCACAGCGCCCTTTCTGCTCGCCCTCGCCGCCGGGCTCGCGCTCGCAACCCCGCCCCGTCTCGAGGTCGCAGTCGAGCTCGATGCACAGCGCGCGCTCGAAGGTGATGAGGTCGGCGTACGGATCGTGCTCCGTGCGGCAACCCCCGTCGACCGGCTCGATCTCTATCTCCGCCTGCCTGCAGGCCTCGAGGTGACGGAGGGCTCGAACCCGGTTGCCCTTCATCTCGCTGCCGGAGAGGAACGCGAGCTCGAGGTCAAGCTGCGCGCGACGAGTTGGGGCGCGCACGTCCTCGGTCCCACCTACGCACGCGCACATGACCCGCTCGGCTTCCTCGAGTGGGAGTCGTCTGCCGGAGCGCGGCCGGAGCTGCGTGTCTATCCGCGCGAAGAGGTCCTGCGCCGGGTCTTGCAACCACGCGAGACGCAAGCCCTCGCCGGCAACGAGGTCTCTCGGCGAAAGGGCGAAGGAATCGAGTTCGCCGACATCAGGCCGTTCGCACCCGGCGACCCGTTGCGGCGGGTCAACTGGCGCGCCAGCGCACGACGTGGGGGCAGCGGCGACCTCTGGGTGAACGAAAGCCATCCCGAGCGCAACACCGACGTCATCCTGTTCGTCGACTCGTTCGCCGAAGCGCGGCTCGGTAGCGCGGGCACTCTCGACCTCGCGGTGCGGGCGACTGCGACGCTCGCCGACGCGTACGCGCGTCAGCGCGACCGCATCGGGTTGATCAGCTTTGGCGGCATCCTCCGCTGGCTCGTTCCGGGGACGGGGCTCGTCCAGTTGTACCGCGTCGTCGATGCGCTGCTCGACACGCAGATCGTCCTCTCCTACTACTGGAAGGAGATCGATGTCATTCCGCGCCGGACATTGCCACCGAGCGCGCTCGTGATTGCGCTTTCACCATTGCTCGACGCGCGTTCGGTCGGCGCGCTGCTCGATCTGCGCGCCCGCGGCTACGACCTCGCAGTGATCGACGTCTCCCCCGTTCCGTTCACGAAGCGCCCCGGTGGTGGCCTCGACGCCGTCGCCTACGACATCTGGCGACTCCGTCGCGGAGCGCTGCGCCACCGGCTGCAAAGCGCCGGGGTCGCGGTCGCAGAGTGGACAGATGATGCCCCGTTGCAAGCCGTACTCGAGGAGGTGCGCGAATTCCGTCGCTACGCCCGGCACGCGCACGCCTGATCACCGGCGTCGGCTCGCTCGCCGTGCTCGCAGGAGCGGGCGCGTACGCGACGTCCGATGCGGGTCGCTTCGCCGATGTCTCGGGCGGCGCAGCAGCCGTCGGCTGTGTCTTGCTCGCGGCCGCGGTCGTCCTCCGCTGGCCGAACCTCATCCCGTGGGCGGTGCTCGCAACGGGCGGCGGCTACCTGCTCGAACGTGAGGGCCGAGACCTCGTCGACGGCTGGGCGGCGGTCGTCGGGGTCGCGCTCCTGCTCTCGGCCGAGCTCGCCTACTGGTCGATCGAGCACGACGCGAGGATCCGCACGGAGAGGCGACTGCTCGCCCACCGCATCGCCATCCTGGCGGGGCTGACGGCGGCCGCGGCGCTGGTCAACTTCCTGTTGCTCGGAACCGCCGCGCTCTCGGCCTCGAACGGGATCCTGATCGCCGCCGCCGGCGTGTGCGCTTCGGTCCTGGCGGTGGGAGTCGTCCTTCGCCTGCTGCGCGCGTAAGAGCGGTTCGGGCCCCGCCGGCAACTGTCAACCGGCGGGGCCCGAACGAAGATTTCTCTTCTGTCTTAGGTGACGTGCACCATGGCGGTGCGATCCTCGATGTGGCCGTTCTGCTCGTTCGCAACGACTTTCACCGTGTAGGTGTGTCCCTTCACCGGCTTGAACACCGGCGTGAAGGTGATCGACTGGTCGAATGCGAGCGTGGCCACCGGTTGAGCCGTCGCGACGACCTTCGAGCCGTCGGTGACGGTGTACGTGAGCCCGATCGACGAGCCTGAGGCGACGTAGTGCGCCAGGTATGGGACGTACATGGTCACCTTGGGACTGACGCCCGGCTTGGTCGTCGACATCGTCCCGTCGATCAGTCGGGCGACGGCGCCGAAGGAGTTGTAGGCCGGCTTCCGTGCGCCGCTCTGCGAGAAGAGCCCGCTCTGCCAGGGGTTCCCCACGCTGTCGCGGAAGACGAACCAGATGAACATCTGCACATTTGGATCGTTCTTCGCGATGGTCAGCGCCTGCTTCGCGTAGGCGCCTTGCGTCGCGAGCGACACACCGTGCGGCTCAGCGGGCTTCGTCTCATGGCCGTACTCGGTGATCCAGATCGGCACCGAACGGTGGAAGTACTTCTTCAGGTCGGCCTCGAACTTCGGCAGCGTCGAGAGCGTCACGTTCGGATACCGCACCTTCTGGAGCGGCGGCAGATTCGCCGCGGTGGGGTACGGATGATGCGCCCAAGCGTCGAACTTCAAGCCCTTCTGCTGAGCGAGGAGCCTTGCAAACGTTCCCGGGGCGATCGACGCGCTGATACCCGCGAGCGGCTTGTCGCGACCGCGCGCCGACGTCTCGCCGATTGCCACCTTCGCGGTCGAATTTCCGGCCTTGATCCCCGCATACGCAGCCTTGTAGAGCTTCGCGTAGTTCGCAGGGCCGACGATCTTCTTCCCGACGAATTGCGGGGTCAGGAACAGCTGGAGGTTCGGCTCATTCCAGATCGACCAGAGAGAAACGTCACCGTGACCCGTGTGGCCGTTGTAGCGCGTGGCCAGCATCCGCGTGAACGTGGTCAGATCGGAGAGCCGCTTCGGCATCACGTTCGGGGCCTTGCCGCCATTCGCCCATTTCGGAGTGCCGGTGACGTTCACCATCACGCGCATTCCATAGAGGCCTGCCTGGAAGACCAGGTCGTCGAGATCGCCCAGCTTGTACGCCGGGTCGTCGCCGTCGGCGGCATTCGCGGGCCTGGTCGGCGCCATCGAGGCCCAGGTCGCGGTCGTGTGCAGCACCGACGCGCCGTCGGCGGCTGCGGCACGGAGATTGTCGGCGCGGGTCGGTGACCAGCGAAACGACGGGTCGTCGAAGAAACCGATCGGCATCTTCTGAGCAGCGTGAGCCGCAGCGGCCGGAACGGCCAGCAGTAGGGCGAATGCGATCAGCGCGAAGCGCGAGGCTTTCAGCACAGGCAGATCTCCTCCTTCATCTTTTCCCTTGGGCGCGGGGGGAACCCGAGGAAGGTAGCGAGGTCGTTTGAGGGTGATGTAAAGAGGTGCACTCCTCGTTCACAACTACCCTTGCGATCGTGCCGCGGCCCTCGTTCCAGCGTCTCTGGCTCGTCCCGGTCGCGCTTTGGCTTGTTCTCGGCGCGGCGTTGGCGGTGATCACGAGCCGCGTGGCGGATTGGTTCGTCATGACCGATGAGCTGTTGTACGAGCGACTTGCGCTCAGCGTCGTGCGTCTCCATTCACCGCTCCCGCATGTCCACGGCCAGTTCGTGCCGAACATCAATCAGCTGTATCCGCTTGTCTTGGCACCGGTGTTCGCGAGTGGCGACGTAGCGCATGGTGCGCACGCTGCGCACATCCTCAACGCGTTCGTCATGAGTTCGGCCGCGGTGCCGGCGTTCCTGCTCGCGCGCCGTGTCTGCAACTCCATCTGGGCTGCATCGTTTGCAGCGGTGCTGACGGTCGTCGTGCCCTGGATCGTGCTCTCGTCGTTCCTGATGACGGAGGTAGCCGCGTACCCCGCATTCGTGTGGGCGCTGCTCGCCTTCCAGCGGGCGACGATTGCACCCTCGCGAGCAAACGACGCGATTGCTGCAGCGGCGCTCGTCATCGGAGTGGTTGCACGGACGCAGTTCGTCGTGCTCGTGGCAGCACTCCCGCTCGCAATCCTGGTGGATGCGCGCTCAGTGCGCGGCGCGCTACGTGCGCATCGCGTGCTCGCCGTGACCTATGCGGCCGGCATCGTCGCCGTCCTCGCGCTGACGCTGAGTGGGCACAACGCGCTCGGGACGTACTCGGCGACGGCCCACGGCAACCCCTTGCCGCTCCGGATCGTCCCGGCATTCGCCGAGCACCTGGCCACGATCGCCCTGGGCCTCGGGATCGTGCCGTTCCTCGTCGGCGTCGCCTGGCTCGCGGCGAACGCGGTGCGCTCGGCGGCGCGTGAGCAGCGGGTCTTTGCGGTGCTCGCATCGCTCGCGATCGTGCTGCTCACCCTCGAGGTGGCGTCGTACGACCTCCGCTTCGGCGGCGGGGCCGTACGCGAGCGTTACCTGTTCTACATCGCCCCCCTGATCCTGATCGCATTCAGCGCTGCCCTGACACGGAGCGGCTGGCGGGAACGGTGGCTCGCGGTTCCGCTTGCACTGCTCGTGTACGGCTTCGCGCGCGACTCGCTACCCGTCTTCGAGAAGCTCAACGTCGACACGCCCGCTGCGGTCGTCGACAACTATCTGACCGACGCGCTCGGCGGCGTGAACGGTGCTCGGATCCTCCTCATCGTCGCGACGGTGGTCGCGGCGCTGCTGCTGCTCGAGGGAACGGTGCTGCTGCGGCGCACGCACCTCGCGCTGCTGCTCGCCGTCTTCGCGCTCGTCGCGCTGCCTGCGGAGACGGGCTACGCGTTCGTGCGCCTTTTTCGCGTCAACGGAACAGCCGGCCGGCCGTTGACGAACCCCGGGAGCCAGGTCTTCGAGTGGGTCGACAAGACGGTCGGGCGTAATGCGAGCGTGACGGCGGTGCCGTATCCGACGATTCCCGGCGACTACTGGGCCGGCGTCGGTTACTGGTGGGATCTCGAATTCTGGAACAAGTCGGTCGATCGCAGCGCGGGAGTGCCGCATCACTTCGAGTGGACTCCCAACACGTTCCCGAAGCTCGACCTGCGGTTCGACAACATGGGCCGCGCAAGCGTGTCACCGCCGGGTTACGTCGCGCAGAGCGTGAGTGACTCCCGCTTCCAGATCGCCGGCTCGGTCGTGACGAACGATCGCGGTCTGTTCCTCGTCATGCCCGACCAGCCGTGGCGCGCGAACTGGGTCACGACCGGGCTTTATGACGACGGCTGGACGAAGCCGGGGCCGCCGGCACGGATCCGTGTCTTTGCGTATCCAGGCCAGTCGAGTGGGGTCACGCGCTCGCTCACCGTCTACGTCCGCGCGCCGGATGGAGTGAGCAGCCGCAAGTTCTCGCTGGCATCGAACCTTGCCCACGCAGACGGGACGGCAGGCAGCAACGAGGTGACCGCCGACGTGACGGTGTGCGTGCCGCGCACGGGGTTCTCCGACGTTCGTCTCACGGCACCCGTGACCTCACCGATCTACGGCGACCCGACCTCCGAGCAGGTGGTGGGGCTCGGCCGCAACGGCGGCGTGCTCGTGACGCGGATCTACCTCTCGGGGCAGATCGGCGCCCCCTGTCGCTCCTAGACCGAACCGGCCTTCCAGCTCGCGAATACCGCGAGCAGCTCGATCTCGGCCTTGGGTGTCAGGTCGTCGGGGGTGATCGAGCCGACAACGCGGATCGTCTCGCGAAGCTGGCGCAGGTATTCGGTGCACGCATCGCAGATCGCGATGTGCTCCTCGAAGCGACGCAGATCCCCCGGGGAGAGCGCTCCTTCGAGGTAGTCGGTGACGAGCTCCACGAGCTCCTGGCAGCTGAAGGCTTCGGTGTCGATCATGCGTTCTCCACGGTGAAGTAATCCTCCAGGGCGTTGCGCACTTTCGCGCGGGCGCGGTGGAGAAGCACTCGTTGATTGACTTCTGTGATGTCGAGGGCGTTACACACTTCGTCGGAGCTCCAGCCCTGGACGTCGCGCAGCGTGATCACGGCGCGCTGGTTCGCCGGCAGAGCCTCGATCGCGGCCGCGACGAGCGAACGCGTCTCGGCCGCGAGCAGGCGTTCCTCGGGGAGGTCCCTGGGCGGCGACGACCAGGCACCAGGATGCTGAGCATGGTCGTCCGGCAAGAAGCGATCGGCGGCGACCGCGGCTTCCGGCACGCGGCCCGGATCCTGCAGCGACGAAAACGGGATCACCCGCCCCTCGCGCTGTGCGCTCGTTTTCGCGGTGTTCGCGAGGATCCGGAACACCCAGGTCTTCAGCGACGATCGGCCCTCGAATCGGTCGAGGGCCCCGAGCACACGAAGCCACGTCTCCTGCACCACCTCTTCGGCGACCGCCCGCGACGGGACGAAGATCTGCGCGACGCGCAGAAGCGATGCATTCCACTCGACGACGAGCTCGCGAAAGGCCTCCTCGTCGCCCGCACGCAGCGCCGCCACGAGCTCTGCGTCGCTCCGCTCCACTCGAGGACCGTACAAGACTTAGAGTCCGGGAGTGGAGATCATCGGCCTGATCTTCGCCGGCACGGCGACCGACCGGCGCGAGGAAATGACGCGCTTCGCCGCGGACGTGCTCGGTCTTGTCGCAGCGCCCGTCGAGGGTGCGAGCGCCGACATGTTCCAGCTGCCCGACGGCTCGACGTTCGCCGTCGCGGGCCCGCGTGAGCTTGGCGAGACCTCACGCACGATCGGCTTCCTCGTCGCGGATATCGACGAAGCGGTCGCGCAGTTGCGCGCGTCCGGCGTCGCAACCGACGAACCGGTCGGTAACGAACGCTTCCGCTACGCGCACTTCCACGCGCCGGACGGGCAACTCTACGAGCTCGTCGAGCGCCTCGAGAGTTAGACGACCGGCGCGCCGGTCTCGACGGCCTCCGAGTCGACGGCGACGCCGCCTTCGGTGTCCTCGCCTTCGTGCGTGCCCTCGGCCTCGGCGGTCAGCGCGTCGACCGCAGCCTGCTTCTTGTCTTCTTTCTTCTCCTGCTTCCGGGCGCGCTTCTCACGCACCGCCTGCTCGCGTGCGAGCTTCGCCATCGTGGTCTGCCGCTTGGAGCTTGATGCCATCTAGGCCTTCCTCTCTTGCCGGGTTGGATGGGCGGTGCAGGCTCGAACCTGCAAATCGGACATTGTGGGCAGCTCTACCCGGCACCGGGCCGGCACGCGCTCACACGCATCGCACGGTTCGGAGGGTCACCTGAGCATCCGGGCGTAGTCGAGTTCGGTTTCGTCCACCAGCACGTGAGTGTAGATGTCGGCGGTGACGCTCAGGTTGCGTTGATCAACGAATTCGCCGATCCGCACCCATGCCACTCCGCGTATGTGGAGCAGCGAGACTCGTCGATGACGAGGGTCGTGCGGCCTGAACAGCGGGATGCCTGCCGCCCTACACGCCCTCGCGATCGCCGTCCGCAATGCGTCGACCCCGCTTTCCGCGAGCGGCGTCGCGACGTTACCTCGGGACGGTGCCTGACGGAAACCGCTTCGCAAGAGTTCGTTGCTGGTGTTACGTTCGCCACATGCTGCAATTCGGCATCCTTGGCCCGCTTGCCGCCTGGGAGGAAGACCAAGAGGTCGAGCTCGGGGCGCCCAAGCAGCGTGCACTGCTCGCGGTGCTGCTGCTTCATGCGGGCGAGACGATGTCGAAGGAGCAGATCGTGGACGCGTTGTGGGGGAAGCAGCCTCCGCAGCGGCCCCTGAAGGCGATCCAGGTCTACGTCTCACAGCTCCGCAAGAGACTCGGGGACGGCGTGCTCGTGACCCGGGCGCCCGGATATGCGCTGGAGCTGGAGCCCGGTGCGCTCGATCTCGAGCGGTTCGAGGGGCTCCTCGCGGAGGGAAGACGGCTGCTCGAGGAGGGTCACGCGCGAGAGGCGGGCGATGCCTTGCGGCAGGCGCTCTCGCTCTGGCGGGGAGAGCCACTGGCGGACTTCCGTTACGAGACGTTTGCGGCGAACGCGATCAACCGGCTGGAGGAGCTGCGGCTGATGGCGCTCGAGCTGCGCCTCGACGCCGACCTCGCAATTGGCCGCGACGCCGAGTTGGTCCCCGAGCTCGAGAGGCTGGTGCGCGAGCACCCGTTGCGCGAGCGGCTGCGACGTCTGCTCATGCTCGCCCTCTATCGGGGCGGGCGACAAGCGGATGCGCTCGCGGTGATGGCCGACGTGCGGGCGCGTCTGAGGGAGGAGCTGGGACTCGATCCGGGGCACGCGCTGCAGCAGCTCGAGAAGGCGATCCTGTTTCAGGACTCGGCTCTCGACGCGTCGCCTCACGGGCCGCGTCCGCCTCTCCCGGCGACTCCTCCGCCTTTCGACGCGCCGGCTCCTCCGCCTTCGGCCGCGGCGGCTCCGGCCCGCGCTACGTCGCCAGCCGAGGCGTCGGCGGCGACGCGCAAGACAGTGACCGTGATCTTCTGCGACGTCGTCGCCTCGTCGACCCTCGCGGGCCGGCTCGATCCCGAGGCCTTGCGACGCGTGATGTCGGGGTTCTTCGACCTTGCCGCCGAGGTGATCGAGCGGCACGGCGGTACCGTGGAGAAGTTCGTCGGGGACGAGGTGGTAGCGGTGTTCGGCGTACCTGTGGTACGTGAGGACGACGCTCTCCGTGCAGTCCGCGCCGCGGTCGAACTGCGCGAGCGGATCCCGACGATGGTCAGCAGGTTCGCCGGTGACACGGGGCTTGAGGTCCGGGTCGGCGTCAACACGGGCGAGGTCGTAGCAAGCGATCCAGGTGCCGGGCACGCGTTCGTCACGGGCGAGCCGCTCGTGATCGGCAAGCGCCTCCAGCAGGCCGGAGCGCCCGGTGAGATCCTGATCGGCGCCCGAACACACCTGCTGGTCTCACACGCCGTGGTCGCGGAGCCGGCGACGCTGGAGAACGTCAAAGGGAGAACGGCCGGCCTTGCCGCGTTCCGTCTGCAGTCGGTGGACGCGCAGGCTACGCCGCTTCCGCGCCGCGACGACGCGCGGCTCGTCGGGCGCGAGCGGGAGCGGCTCCTACTGGCGGAGAAGTGGGAGCGCGTCGTCTCCGAGCGCACATGCAGCCTGTTCACGGTGGTCGGCGTCGCGGGCGTTGGCAAGTCGCGGCTCACCGCGGAGTTCCTCTCGTCCCTTGGCGACGTGACCGCCGTGCGGGGCAGATGCCTGCCCTACGGCGAAGGGATCACCTACCGCCCGGTGATCGAGGTGGTCGAGCAGCTCCGGGGGGTCGAGCTCGACCCCCCGGCGGCCGGCGCCCTCCGCAGCCTCCTCGGGGGTGAGACGCCGAGTGCGTCGGCGGACGAGATCGGCTGGGCCTTCCGCAAGCTGCTCGGTGCCGCTGCCGCGGAATGCCCGCTCGTCGTCGTCTTCGAAGACATCCAGTGGGCCGAGGAGCGCTTCCTCGAACTCGTCGAGCAGGTCGCCCTGCTCTCGGGCGACGCGCCGATTCTGCTGCTCTGCCTCGCCCGTCCCGAGCTGCTCGACGCCTCGCCACGGTGGCCGGTGGCGCTTCAGCTCGAGCCCCTCTCGGAGCCGGAGGCCGAGCGGCTGATCGACGAGCTCATGGCCGGACGCGCGATCGGCAGCGACCTCCGCGACCGGATCCTGCGCGCGGCCGGCGGGAATCCGCTGTTCGTCGAGGAGGTGGTCGCGATGCTCTCCGAGGCCGAGGGTGACGTGGTCGTTCCGGCGACGATCCACGCGCTGCTCGCCGCCCGTCTCGACCAACTCGACCCGGCGGAGCGTCGCGTGCTGGAGCT
This sequence comes from uncultured Thermoleophilia bacterium, assembly GCA_963817765.1. Classification (GTDB taxonomy): domain Bacteria; phylum Actinomycetota; class Thermoleophilia; order Gaiellales; family Gaiellaceae; genus PALSA-600. The sequence goes on from CAWFPX010000014.1 coordinate 336,726, forward strand.
GGCAGCCGTCGAGGGCGAGGTCTTCCACCGCGGCGCCGTCCAGGCGCTGATCGGGGAAGACACCCAGATCCTCAGTCGGCTGAGCGCGCTCGTGCTGAAGCAGTTGATTCGACCGGAGACGGCGGAGCTCGCCGGCGAGGACGGCTTTCGCTTTCAGCATCTCCTGATCAGAGACGTCGCGTACGAGACGATTCTCAAGTCGACCCGGGCAGATCTGCACGAGCGTTTCGCGGACTGGCTGGAGGAGAACGGCACGGGATTGGCGGACCTCGACGAGCTGCTCGGCTACCACCTCGAGCAGGCCTACGGCTATCGCGGGGAGCTCGGGCAACTGGGCACGAGCGCCGCCGCGCTCGCCGAGCGCGGCGTGGTGCACCTGGCAGCTGCCGGCCGCAAGGCGATGGCGCGGCTGGACGATGCAGCCGCCATCAGCCTGCTGGGCCGCGCCCGTGCCCTGCCCTCGCGCGAGTCGTGGCAGCTCGCTCTCGACCTCGCCGCGGCGCTCCGGATGACGGGCCGGGTGCCGGAGGCCGATGGGCTGCTGACCGCGACCGTCGCCGACGCGGCGTCCCGCGGCGATCGCCGCGCGGAGCTACATGCTCGGCTCGCCGAGCTCGAGTTCGCCGAAGACGCCGTCGCTCACCGCGACGTCGCGGAACACGCATTGCACGTGTTCGAGCGGACGGACGACGAGTCCGGCCTGATGCGTGCGTGGGTCGCAATCGGCGCGATCGAGCGCTCGAGCTGCCGATACGCCCTCAGCTCGGAGGCGTACGAGAGAGCGCTCGCGCTCGCGCGAAGGACGGGCAACGAGCGTGTCGCCAACGCGGTCATGTTCCAGCTCGTCAGCCTCCTCGTCTGGGGTCCGACGTCCGTAGAGTCGGCACTGCAGCGGCTGGAGCAGAAGGACGTGCCCCAGGACCATCCGCTGATCATGAGCCCGCGAGCCCAGCTGGAGGCCATGCGCGGCCGGGTCGACGAGGCGCGTCTTCTCCACGCGCAGGCCGTCGCCCGGTGGGACGAGCTTGTCGGCCACGACGTTCCTGGGCTTTGGGGCGCGCTCTTCCGGATCGAGAAGGTCTCCGGCGACGACGTCGCGGCCGAACGCGCCCTGCGCCGGGCATGCGAGCTGCTGGAGCAGAGCGGCGAGCGCCCGTACCGCTCGACCCTCACCGGTGAGCTCGGGCGGGTGCTCTGCGCGCTCGGACGCTACGACGAGGCCGAGCAGTGCTCACGCCTCTCCGAGGAGCTGGGCGCCGACGACGACGTGAACGCGCAGATGCTGTGGCGGCAGGCGCGGGCGCGGGCACTCGCGCATCGCGGCGAGGAGGCGCAGGCGCCGCGGCTCGCGCGCCAGGCGCTCGCGCTCGCGGAACAGACCGACGATTTGAACGGACACGGCGACGCCCTGATGGATCTCGCCGAGGTGCTCGAGCTTGCGGGCGAGGGTCGCGACGCGGCGACGGCTTCCCTCCGGCGGGCGCAGGCAATCTACCTGCGCAAGGGCAACCTAGCTATGGCCGGGCGCGCGCAGGCAAGGCTCGAGCCTGAGCAGGCCGACGCGAACCGGCGCTGACCGGTCGGTCGACCTGTACGCCGACGCGGTCGGCTCAGTCCGTCACCAGTGCCAATACATGACGACGGAGCAGTACATCCCAACCTCGAGCTCGTAATCCATGCCGGCGGGGATGTACGCCCAGTCGCCGGAGGACAATTCCTGCCCGTTGACTTTCACCGATCCGGTCGCGATCACGTGCAAGGTGTTCGACTCATGGGAGTGCTTCCCGGTTGTGCTGTTCGCGGCGCCTACGAAGATCGAGGCGCTTCCGCTTGTGGGCGCAAGCGGGAGCAGCACACGGTCAAAACCGTCGGCAAGGTCGTCGACGGCGAGATCGTCTCTCATCGCAAACGCGAGCCGATCGCGCGAGGTGAGGATTGTCGTCCTCGAGTCGAATTTGTGCCGGCGGGTCGCGCTCGCGACCCGCTTGCGATCCCTGCTCACGTCCTCCGGTAGGGAATTGCTCACTTTGACTCCTTTCGCAGTCTCAGTTGACCCGGGAGAATACAAGGGGTTCCGCGAACGTGCCAGCGGTCGGCGGGTTCGGGTCGCAAGCGGCGTATCCAGGAGAAGGGACATCCACCAACGGGCATCTTCAGTCGACGTTCGCGAGCGCGCACTGCACGGCCTCGCCGAGAGTCATGGACTCGCCCGCCGCGAAGTCGGCCGACGTGTCCTGCGCGCGCTCGAGCTTGCTGAGGAGTCGTTCGTACCGGATCCTCTCCGAGTTGTGAAGACGCGTGCCGGTGGTTTGTTCGAACGCAGTGACGCTGCCCCACAACCGCGCGGCGAGCCTTCGCCTACCGAGTTGCGCATCCACCGCCGCGAGGCCTGCAAGACAGTACGCGGTCTGAAGGTCATCCTGGAGCTGGAGGCCGTACTCAAGGCTCTCGCGGTACAGCCGTGCGGCCTCGCTGAGGTCTTGGCGCTTGAGAGCGAGGTCGCCGGAGCCGTGGAGTCGCGCCGCGAGGCCCCAGACCGCCAGCCGCAACGGGCGGTCCGGATCACCCTGTGAGGCCCAGGCGAGCGCGGTTTGGAGGTTGCCGTGATCGCGCTCCAGCGTGTCGAGGAGCTTCGCCGCCTGCGGGCTGCGGATGAGATGTTCGACCGAGCGGGCGCGCTTGAGGTAGTACTCGCCGTGCCTCCGGCGTAGCTCTTCCAGCTCGCCGCGTGCCTCGAGGCACTCGAGTGCGTACTCGGCGATCGTTTCGAGCATGACGTAGCGATCGCCCTCGCGGCGGAGCAGGTTCTTGTCGATCAGGGCCGCGATCGTGTCGAGATCTGCCTCGCAGACCTCCTCGGCTGCGTCGATGGCGCAGCCGCCGGAGAATACTGCGAGGCGAGCGAAGAGGCGCTGCTCGTCCAACGTGAGGAGCTCGTAGCTCCAAGCGATCGTGGCACGCAAGGTGCGCTGGCGCTCCGGCGCATCTCGCGGCCCGCCGGTGAGGATCGGCAGTCTCCTGTCGAGCCGCTTGAGCAACTCAGCTGTCGACAGCGCCTTTACGCGCGCCGCTGCCAGCTCCAGCGCCAGCGGAAGGCAGTCGAGGCGCCGGCAGATCTCGACAATCGCTTCCGCGTAGGCAAAATCGGGTTGCGCCGCCCTCGCGCGCTCCAGGAAGAGCGTGACAGCCTCGCGCTCTCGCAGCGGAGCGACCGGGTAGGCGTATTCGGCTCCGACGTGAAGCGGCTCCCGGCTCGTGACGAGCAGTTTCAGGTGAGGGAGTCTTGCGAGCAGATCACCGAGATGCGACGCGGCGGGGAGCAGCTGCTCGAAGTTGTCGAGGACGATCAGCGCGTGCTTATTGCCGAGATGCTCGAAGAGGTCCTCAGTCGTTCCGAGAGCTCGGGCGATTGTCGCAAGCACGAGTTCTGGATCGCGGAGCGCCTGCAGCGGAACCCAGCAGACGCCGTCAGGGAACTCCTCGACCGCGTCCGCCGCTAGTTGGAGAGCGAGGCGCGTTTTTCCTGAGCCTCCGGCGCCGGTGAAGGTGACGAGACGCTGCGCGTGTAGCAGTCGCCCTGCCTCATCGAGCTCCCGTTCGCGGCCGACGAGCGGTGTTAGCTGGACCGGCAAGTTCGTCGCGTTGAGGCTGTGAAGCGCCGGGAAGTCGCCGTCGCCGAGTTGGTAGAGCCGCACAGGCTCGCCGAGGTCCTTCAGCCGGTGATGGCCAACGTCGCGAATTCCGGACGCACCCTCGAGCAGCTCGCACGTCGACCGCGAGATGAGAATCTGCCCGCCGTGTCCCGCGGCGCAGATCCGAGCAGCGCGGTGCACGTCGATCCCGGTGTAGTGGCCTTCGACGACGAGCGGCTCACCTGTATGTAGACCCATGCGGGCCCGAAGCTGGCGATCCATGAGCCCTGCCTGTGCCGCCAGAGCACCCGCGGTCGCCTGCCTAGCGGTCGGAAACGCGACGAAGAAACCATCGCCCTCGGTCTCCACCTCGATGCCGCCATTGGTGGTGATCGCCTCTCGCATCACTCGTCGGTACTCGGCGAGCGCTGCGCCATACCGCTCTGGACCAAGCTCGCGCAGCAGCGCCGTTGACCCTTCGATATCGGCGAACAGCAGTGTGATCGTCCCGCTCGGGAGCTCCCCCATAGGCACGGTCGATGATCGCGCCGATCGGTGCGAGTCGCAAGGTGGTCGCACGACATCTTCGCCAGCCAGGACTCCAAGGTCGTCGGCACCGATAGCCGTCGTGCCCGCACGCGTGGAGCCGACGGATCAGCGGCTCCGTGAGCGCCAGACGCTTGGTAACACCTCGCAGTCGGGTCGCTCATGGCTTGCTGTACAGGCGCCGATGGCGTACCGCGAGCGCAGCATGAGCGAGAACCGCCACGCGTGAGACCAGCCGCGGCGTGCCTGGCGATGAGTGCAATGTCGATTCAATCGGCCGTTGCCCGTCCTGTGTTAGCCGCTCTACGTGCTCACGGTGGAGCAAGCGGATCACTTCGGGTTCGTGAGAAAGCATGGGCACCTCCCTGCGTTGACCTGTCCGACGTCTTGTCTTCAGGACGAGACGCCCGGTGTATGGCTTCCTGTTCGTTCGGGGCGCGGACACGCTCTGTGTCGGTTAGCTGACAACCGGGGTTCGACGCGCGATCATTAGGCGATGCAGTTTCGGTTGCTTGCAGGGGTGCCGGAGGTTCAAACGACGCAGTTGTTGGCGGTCGCTCGTCGCCGCCGGTTCGCACGCGGCGAGGTGGTCTTTCACCGCGATGATCCCGCCGACTGTCTGCACCTGATCGCGAAGGGTCGCTTCGCGATCAGGGTGATGACGCCGTTGGGCGACACGGCGACGATTGCCGTTCGTGGTGTTGGCGACAACTTCGGCGAGACCGCACTTCTGGCCGCACGGTCGCGGCGCTCAGCGACGGTCAGCGCGCTCGAGCCGGCGGAGACCTTTGCCTTGCTTGCCGACGACGTTGAGCGCTTGAGAGCCGAGTTTCCAGCCGTCGACAGGATCTTGTTTGCGTTTCTCGCTGCGGAGCTCCGCAGGCAAAACGACCTTCTGTTGGAGGCGCTGTACCTGCCGGTCGACCGCAGGCTGTTGCGACGCTTGCTCGAGCTCGCTCACCTCTATGGCGGCGAGCAAGGAGAGGTGGAAATTCCTTTGACGCAGGCCGAGTTGGCGAGCATGGCCGGCACATCGCGCGCCACCGCAAACCAGATCCTGCGGGCCGAGCAGCGAGCTGGCACGGTCCAACTCGGCCGGGGCCGCCTGCTCATCCGTGATCGCGCGGCGCTGGCTCGTCGCGCGCGGTGACATCAGGGAAGGACGCCAATAGTGGTGTTATCGCCCGCTGGCGTGGTGTTCGGTGTATTCCGCCTCTGCACGGTTCGTCGTTGTGATGAGTCGGGCGACACCATTCGTTGCTTGGTCCGGCACCGGTTCGCCACGACGTCGCCAGAACCGCACAAGTCGCAGATGCTGCTCCGCTCAACCACGCCAAGTCGCGACGGTTGAGCGGAGCGGAATGGGCGGTGCAGGGCTCGAACCTGCGACCCTCTGCGTGTAAGGCAGATGCTCTCCCAGCTGAGCTAACCGCCCCTTGATCTACCGGATTCGCACCTAACCGTAACCGCGCTGGTATAGTTGCGTTCGCAAGTATCATGGAGCTCGGGATCTACACCTTCGCGGAAGTCACGCCTGACCCCGTCACGGGCCGGGCCGTTTCGCCTGCGCAGCGGCTGCGCGACCTGCTCGAGGAGGTCGCACTCGCGGACCAGGTCGGCCTCGCGATCTACGGAGTCGGCGAGCACCACCGCCCCGAGTTCGCCGTCTCCGCGCCCGCGGTCGTCCTCGCCGCGGCGGCCGAGCGCACCTCGAAGATCCGCCTGACGAGCGCGGTGACGGTGCTCAGCTCCGACGATCCCGTCCGCGTGTTCCAGGATTTCGCCACGCTCGATCTGCTGTCCGGGGGCCGCGCCGAGATCATGGCCGGCCGCGGCTCGTTCATCGAATCGTTCCCGCTCTTTGGCTACGCACTCGACGACTACAACGACCTCTTCGCCGAGAATCTCGAGCTCCTGCTCGCGCTACGGGACAGCGAGCACATCACGTGGTCGGGACGCCATCGCGCGGCACTCACCGGCCAGGGCGTCTATCCGCGACCACTTCAAGACCCGCTGCCGATCTGGGTCGCGGTCGGCGGCACGCCGGAGTCGGCGGTGCGCGCTGGAATGCTCGGGCTGCCGATGGCGCTTGCGATCATCGGCGGCCTGCCCGAGCGGTTTGCCCCCTTCGCGGAGCTGCACCGCCGCGCCGCGGCCGAAGCCGGGCACGGACTGTTGCCGCTGAGCATCAACTCCCACGGTTTCATCGCCGACGACGCACGTCAGGCAGCCGACGATTTCTTCCCGCCGCTGAAGTCGATGATGGACAAGATCGGCCGCGAACGCGGTTGGTCGCCCCTCGCCCGAGCCGACTACGACGCAATGCTCGACGTGCGCGGCGCCCTCCTTGTCGGCAACGCAGAGCAGGTGGCCGAGAAGATCCTGTTCCAGCACGAGATCTTCCGGCACGACCGGTTCATGATCCAGTTCACGGTCGGCTCGATGCCGCACGAGAAGATCATGCGCTCGATCGAGCTCTTCGGCACCGAGGTCGCGCCGCTCGTGCAGGCGGAAGTGGCACGGCGCGCGGTGCCCGCGTAGCCCACTACTCCACCGTCGGGACAATTCGCTGCGAGTCGATTCCCGCGCGCCGGCAGAGCTCGTCGACCGCCTGCGGCGATGCGGCCTCGAAGAAGTAGAAGCACGTCTCGTCGTCGGGCAGGAAGGTCGTGCGCACGTGGCGCACGTACAAGCCCTCGAGCGAGAGCTCCCTCGCAAGCGCGCGAGCGCGTCGCCCCGTGGCGAGTGCCTCTTGCGCCAGTGAGTGCGGGATGTAAGCCTCGACGAGGTAGCGCGGCACGGTTGGATGCCTCCAGATGTGAAGTCGCGAAAGGGGCCTGCGCCCGCAGGCCCCGCTCGCGACCCCCGACTGTTAGAAGTGGCAGTTGCCCGGATCAGGCTCGTCGATCTTCCGCGTCGCACCTGTCGGCAGGAACTGCACCGCAATCGTCTCTGCGTCGACGCTGCCTTCGTTCCGCAGGATGTGCACGTCGGTGCCACCTGCGTCGACGAACCCTGTCCCCGCCGAGTAGGTGTGCGGCGTGCAATGCCGATCGTCACCCATGTAGTTCGTCACGGTTCCGGCGACGACGAAGATCAAGCTCGGGCCTGGATGCGAATGCCAGCCCGTCGTCGCCCCAGGCGGGAACTTGTTGTCGACGACGTAGAAATCGGAGAGCCCTTTCGTCTTGAGGTGAGCCCGCCAGTTGCTGGGCTGAAACGTCTGAGCCTTGAGATTGAGCTTGTCGAAGGTCGATTTCGCGAGAATCGTGGTCGTCAGATTCGGGCTCGCCGGCGTTGCCAGAGCGGTTGCCGAGACATAGACAGCGCCCACAGCGATCAGCAGCACCGCGAGCATCGTGAGCCGTTTCATTGCACTCCTCCTCGATCGTTTTCCACGAGAGAGAGTGGCCGCCGGCAGACGCGGCGCGAAAGCTGGAAATCCCTACAGTTTGCGATTGAGCCGGTGCGCGAGCTCTGCGCGTGAATGCACGCCGAGTTTCCGATAGGCACGCGTCAGCGCCGCTTCGACCGTGTGCTCGGTGATGAACAGGGTGGCCGCGACCTCCCGGTTGGTACGCCCTTCGGCGACGAGCGCCGTGATTCGGCGCTCGGCCTCCGTCAGGTCGCCGCGCGACGGTGCGCGACCGCCGATCCGCGCGGCCTCCGCACGAGCCTTGTCGGCCCACAGCGGGGCGCCGACCCGTTCGAACACGGCGAGTGCCTGCGCGAGCGTCACGCGGGCTGCGCCGCGCTGCTTCGCCCTCCGCTGAGTGACGCCGAGTGCGAGCAAGGTGCGAGCGTGCTGGAACGGATCGCGCGTTCGCTCGTGCTCACGAAGCGCGCGCTCGTACGACGCCACCGCCCCGGCGAGATCGCCTCGCCCCGCAAGCAGCAGCCCCCGGCAGCGAGCGGTGACCGCGAGCGCCCACGAGCGGTCGAGCGCCAGGGAGCGCTCCTCCCACGGAATCAGGTTCCGCTCGGCGTCGTCGAGGCGGCCGATCTCGACCAGCGCCTCCAGCGTGTCCGCCAGCTCGAGGCGCCAGCCGGGCTCGAAGAGACGGACACGGTCGCGGATCTCCCACGCTCGTTCGAGGTAGTCGAGCGCCGCCTCCGGGTCGCCGCGCGAGAGCTCGATGAACCCGAGCACGCAGCGATGACCCGACTGTGCGATACGAACGCCGTCCGACTTCGCAAGGAAGAGCGCGCGCTCCGACCGGTCGCGAGCCTCGTCGATTCGCCCCTGATGCGCCGCGATCATCGCGGCCGGCAGCTCGGCGATGGGTTGCGACCCCTCGCGTCCGAACTGCGCCCGCAGGGCGAGGGTCTCGGCTGCATGCACGGCTCCAAGCCCCCAGTTGCCCGCCCGCCACTCGAGTATCGCGAGCAGCCAAAGCGCTTTCTCCTCCTGCGGGTCATCCTGCGCGTGCAACGCTGCGCGCCACTCCTCGATGACGTTCCGGCCGCGCTCGCCGTCACCCGACCAGACGAGCTGCAACGCGAGCGCCTCCGTCGCCGGTGCGATCCGTGGCCACTGCGCCAGCGAGCGTTCAAGCGCAAGCGCCTCCTCCATCTGCTCCTTCGGAGCCCCTTGGCCTTCACGGAAGTGGAGGAAGCCAAAGGTGGCAAGTGCCCTGCAGCGGAGCTCGGGATCAGCGACGCGTGCTGCGGCTTCGACCGCCAACTCGGCGTGCATCAGTCCGCGGTGCTGATCCTCGGCGTCCGCCACGTCCTCGGCCAGGCGAAGGTGGATCTCCGCCTCGAGCGTGTCGTCCCCCTCGGCCTCGGCAAGCGCCTGGCGGTAGAGCCGGATCGCCTCTTGCGGACCGACGACCTGCGACACAGTGCGCGCGAGGCGGAGGAGGACGGCCGCCCGCGTCAGCCCCGGCGGCGCGGAGCTACACACCTGCTCGAGCTGGGCGATGGCGCGTCGGCCATCGCCTGCCTCACGGTGCCGATCGGCACAGTCGAGAATGCGCCGACGGAGATCGGCCGCATCGTCGACCGGTGTGAGCCGGACGGCCAGCTCGGCGAGCTCGGCAGCCGCGGCCGCCGCTCCTCGTGCGTGCACGCTCTCGGCCGCTTCCTCGACAACGGCCGCGACCGCGCGACTCGGCTCGGGCGTGGCGAGCGCCAAGTGCCGCGCACGTTCTTCCTTTCCTGGCACGAGCGTGGCGAGGCGAGCGTGCAGCGAACGTTGCACCGCCGGCGCGGCGCGCGAGGCCACGCCGGATCGCAGCAGCGGATGGCGTGAAGCGAAGACGGTCTCCGTCGACTTCGAGGATCCTCGCGTCGAGCGCCCGCGACAGTCCACGTTCGGCCCGACGGCCGGCGGCCGACTCGACCAGACCGATCGTCGGACTGGCGAGCGCAGCAACGACCCGCGCGACCTCGAGCCCTGCCGCGCCGAGACGATCAAGGCGCTCGTGCACGAGATCTTCGAGATTCGCCGGGATCGGCAACTCCGCACCCGGGTCGATTCTGCCGCCGCGTCGCTCGAGTGCACCTGCGAGCTCGAGGGCGAAGAAGGGATTGCCACCCGACGTCTCCCAGATGCGCAGAAGCGCCGGTCGGGGAAGGGCTGCCTCGATGCGCGTGCGCAACAACTCGTGCAGCGCGCCAACGCTGAGAGGCGCGAGCTCGATGGTTTGGAACCGGCCGGCGGGTACAGCCTTCTGAAGCCACGTCGGAGCCACACCGCGAGCGGTCAGGATGACCACGATCGGCTCGCGCTCGAGGCGAGGCAGCGCGAATCGCAGCATCGCCGCGGATGGCTCGTCGAGCCATTGGACGTCGTCGATGGCGAGCACGAGCCTGTGCGTGGCAGGCATCGTGGCAGCCAGGCTGCGGAGGGTGTTGAGAAACGCGAACGCGACGATGCCTTCGTCCGCCGGTGCACCGTCGGAATCCGAGAGGGCGAGGGCGGTTTCGAGCGCGCGCCGCTGCGGCCGTGGCAGCTCAGGCAAGACCTCGTCGACAACGCCCCCGATCAGGTCGGCCAACCCGACGAAGGAGAAGTGCGCCTCGGCCTCCGAGGGTCTGCACGAGAGCACGAGCGAACTGGAAGACCGCGCTCGCTCGATTGCGGCCAGCCACAGCGTCGTCTTGCCGATCCCGGCGTCGCCGACGACCACTGCGGCCTCGAGCCCATCAGCGGGCGCGTCAAGGAGATCGACGAGAGCCGCAAGCTCGTCCTCCCTGCCGACCAGGTGCCGAACGCTGACTGCCATGCCTTCAGGCGAAGTCTACGATCGCCGGTCGCACGGTTGGTAAACGGCGAATTCAGTTGACGCAATTGCGCCATCGCGTTCCGATGCGATCCGGGCCAATATGGAGGTATGTCGAGCACGACCATCGGTACCTCGAAGCGGAGCCAACGCGCGCGTCACACCCAACGTTCCGTATCGGGAGCGCGTCATGCCGATCGTGCTCGCGCTCAACTGGAAAGTCGGGGCATCGATCGTCGCGTTCGGGGCACTCTGGTGGATCACCATCGGGATGGGGTTCACTGAGGCCGTCTCGCTCTTCGTCGCGGTCGGCGCGTTGATCACGTTCGGCGCGATCCGTACGCGACGATGGCGCGGACGACGCGCGCGGACCGTTCGTCACCAACGAGCCGCTCGACGAGGCGCACGTCGCGAAGCTTCGCTACCTCGAAGCCGTGAAGCGAGTGCTCAACCGCGAAGCGTCAGATCAGGACTGGACGCTGATCAACGAGCACCACGAGCGGACGCCGATCGCCTGATCGGCCGATCACGACCACGAGGCCGTAGGCACGCCAGGCGACCCGTCACCGTCAGCGCTTCGTTACCTGCCTCGGCGAACGTAGCCGGTTTCGTAGGCGAGGACGACGGCTTGGACGCGGTCGCGGAGCTTCAGTTTTGACAAGAGGTGGTTGACGTGTGTTTTGACGGTCGCTTCGCTGACGACGAGTTTGGTGGCGATTTCGGTGTTGGAGAGGCCGCGGGCGAGGAGTGTCAGGACTTCTCGTTCGCGTTCGGTTAGCTCGGCGAGCTCGGCCGGCGCGGCCGTTGCACCTGGGGGTGGGCCGTGGACGAACTCTTCGATGAGGCGACGCGTGATGGACGGGGCGAGCAGCGCGTCGCCGGCGGCGATGATTCGTACCGCCTGAGTGAGTTGTGCGGGCGGCGCGCTCTTGAGCAGGAAGCCGCTTGCTCCGGCTCGCATTGCTTCGTAGACAAGCTGGTCGTCGTCGAAGGTCGTCAACATGAGGACGCGCGTTCTCGTGGTGCCGCGTTGCGCGAGTCGTGTGGTCGCTGCGATTCCGTCGAGCTCGGGCATGCGAATGTCCATCAGGACGACATCGGGTTCGAGCCGTTCGACAGCGATGACCGCCTCGGCGCCGTTTTCGGCTTCGCCGACGACGTCGAGATCGTCTTGCGCCTCGATGATCAGGCGCAGGCCGCCGCGGACGAGCGCCTGATCATCGACGATCAGGACCGAGATCACGTTGGTTCTGTCAGTGGTAGGTGTGCGGAGACGCAGAATCCGCCGCCGGGCTGAGGACCGGCCTTCAGCTCGCCGCCGAAGAGCGCGACGCGTTCGCGCATGCCGACCAGCCCGTGGCCGCCGCCATCGCCGTTGCCGGCCGCATGGCCGTCGTCCACGACCTCGATCTCGAGCGCCTCGGTCTGATAGCGGACGGTGACGGTCGCGCGGGCCTCTCCTGCGTGTTTGCGTGCGTTGGTCAGTGCCTCCTGCACGATCCGGTAGGCGGACAGATCGGCGCCGAGCGGCACCGGTCGCGCCACGCCCTCGACCCGCAGCTCGACCGGAAGACCGGCGATCCTTGTTTGCTCCACGAGCGCGGCGAGATCGTCGAGCCCGGGCTGCGGGGCGAGCCCGAGCTCGGCACCGTCGCGTCGCAGCATCCCGAGCAAACGGGCCATCTCGGCGAGCGCCTGCCGGCCGGTGTCCTGAACGGCGCGAATCGGCTCGAGCGCGCGCTCCGGCGATTTCCGCAGCACCTCTTCTGCTGCCGCCGCCTGCACGACCATGACGCTGACCGAGTGCGCGATCACATCGTGGAGCTCCCGCGCGATCCGCGCCCGTTCCTCCTTTGCCGCCTCAGCGGCACGCTGCTCACGCTCGAGCTCCGCCTTCTCGGCGCGGAGCTCGAGCACACTCATGTGCGCGACCCGGCCGCGCATCGCCTTACCGACCAGCCAGGGCGCCAAGAGCAACGACAGCGATAAAGCCGAAGTCAGTGCCGCCGTAGGACTCGCCGTCGTGCAGCGCGAACGCGATCTGCAAGTAGAGGCAGCCCAGCGCGTAGCCGAGTCCGATCAGTGCTCGCCGCGGCGTGGCGTAGAGCGCGAGCGAGTAGAGCGCCACGAAGATGCCGAAGATCGGGGTGAACGGCTTGTGCTGGGAGACGCCCGCCGCCGCACCGAGCAGCGCGCACGCGAACGCGACAAGCACAACAAGGAACGGCGCCTGGCGTCGCCAGGCGAGCATTCCCAGCGAGATCGCGAACAGGGGCACGCTCGCCCAGTACGGGCGCAGATGCTCGGTCGCGACCTCCACCTCTGTGACCACAACCAGGGCGAGCGCGAGCAAGGCATCTGACCGTGGTGGCCGAAGGCGCTGCGCTGGCGCGAGCATGCGCGGACGCTAGCGCTACCACGCCCCGATCGCATCCACCGGATGATCGAGATCCGCCTCAAACCTAGGGTTGACGTCGGCCACCAAAGACCAATCGTGACGCCGACGACAACGCGAACGCCACCGCCTAGCGTCACCGGTGTCTACCCGACCGAAGGAGGCACCCATGTCGAAGCTCTACCGCACCATCATCGCGCTCTTCATCACTGCCGCCGTGTTGATCGGTATCAGCGGCATCCCGGCGCTCAAGAATGCTGACCACGGCTGGAAACAGATCCTCGGCGGAATCGGCTGGTTCGGCGGCCTGCTCGTCGCCCTCACCGTCATCGTGCTCGCCCTCTACGCACTCGCGCGCGCCGCCGCCGCTCGCCGCCACACGCACCCCGCACAGCCCTAGCCCTCCACCTCCCAGAGGGCGCGAGCTCGCGTACGTGGTTCGAGATCGCGACCTCTGCCGAGTGCGGCCGTTGCAGAAAGCGAGAACCCGCTCCTCGAGCGGGTTCTCGCGGAAGCCGGCTCGGAAGACCGGGGCCGTCGCATGGCTGTCACGCGTCGGTGACGATCGTCCCTGCGGGGCGCTTCACGAGGTCCTTGTTGCGAACGATCTCCTTGCCGAAAGGCGCCAATGCGGCGCCGGCGAACTTGAAGTTCGCGATACCCAGAGGGATGCCGATGATCGTCAGGCAGAGAAGACAGCCGGCGATCACGTGCGCGATCGCAATCCAGATGCCTGCGAGCACGAGCCAGATGATGTCGAGGATGAACCGCAGGGGCCCTCCCGGTCCGAAGTGAAAGGCGACGCTAACCCGGCAGGCGGGGCGACTGGAAGAACCGGCCCGAGCTCGCGGATGGACGCGTAGACGCTCTGCGGTTGCTCTCGAGCGCCTGTGCCGGCCTGCGCCGACGAGCGATCAGGGCGCGAGGTTCACGCAAGAATCACGTCGCAACCGGCCTCGCGCTGTACCTCGGCATCGATGTCCGCGCCGAAGAGGCGTCCGAGAAAGCCGTGATGGTGCTCGCCGAGCACGATCACATGTGCATGGATGCGACGCGCTGTCTCGACGATCACGCTTCCGGGCTCGCCGGCGGCCCACTCGAGATTCGCATCGATTCCGGCCTTCGCCAACCGCTCACTGGCCTCGGTCAACTGGGCGACGACGTCCGGCGGCGCGGCAAGCGGTGCGTCTTCGCGATCGGAGATGTCGTCGAGAGTTCCGAAGTAGCGAGGGACGTTCGGGTCGAGGGGAACGTTCACGACGCAGATCACGGTCACCTGCCCTCCCACAGCGCGTGCCTCGGTCACCGCGCGGTCGAGCGCACGGCGCCCACCATCCGACCCGTCGTATCCGACCAAGATCGTTCGCACCGGAAGAGTCTCACATCCGGCTGCACGCCCGGCAACCGGAAGCGTTAGCTCGCGGGTGCTTCGGAAGCCTGACCGTGTCGAACGGCGGCAACGGCGTCGAGACGCGTGGACACTCCGAGGGCTCGCAGCAGATGGCGGACGTGGTTCCGGACCGTTTCCGTGCTCACGTGGAGCTCCTGGGCGATTTGCTTCGTCGAGCGGCCCTGCTCGAGGTGGCGCAGCACCTCGGCCTGGCGGGGCGTCAGGTGCGCAGGCGGTGTGCTCGCCTCGTCGTCGAGCGGACCGGTCAGCAGCCCAAAGACGCCGATCACATGCTCGCGATCCATCAAGCGAGAGCCCGCCTCGCGCCAGTCGCGTCGCCGGCTCGAGAGGCTGGCGTCTACCAGCCATACCTCACGGTGTGAGGCCCCGGATACCCGCGCCGAAACGCGAGCGTCCGGGGCCAGCCTGAGTCCTAGTTCGCGTTCACGCAGACGACGTAGAGCGTCATGTCTGCGGCATTCACCTTGTCGTTGACCTGCACGATCCAGCCAGAGTTGTCGTTCGGCTTGACCGTATTCGTGCTCCAGTCCATACGACCGGGGAAGGACGCGACTACGCCGCTTCCGTCCGAGACTGCCTGCGCATTGAACCCGTTGTCACCCTGCGACGTGAACCGATACCCGCCGCCGATCGCGACCTTGCCGGGCGAACAGGCGACCGTGGCGATAGCGCCGCCGCCGACGCCGGTGTACCCCGGACCCGCATCCGTGTTGTCGTCGTCCTTCGAATAGCGCCAGGTGTGAACCTCGTACCCGCTGACCCCGGGGGATCCCTGCGGGCCGGTTGCGCCGGTTGCGCCGGTGCGGGACCGGTGCACCCGTGTCGCCCTTCGAACCCTGCGGGCCCGTCGCGCCCAGGTCGCCCTTCGGGCCTTGCACACCGGCAAGCCCCTGTGGGCCGGTCGCACCGGTGGCACCCTTCTTGCCCTGCAATGATTTGCGGGCAGCGGACGAAAGATCGGAAGCCGAAACGGCGCCGGCCTTGATCTGGCTGGACGACGTGACCAGGTAGTGGTTGGCGGCGGCGAATCCGCCTGAGGTGACCGCGAGCACTGCAACGAGCACGGCGATCAGCGTGATTCCCTTCTTCAAGATCGTTCCTTTCTTCTTCCCAGGCCCTCACGAGGCGGGAGCAGCGTCGGCCCGGGATCTCAGGCTGCTCTCGCAAGAACGAAAGTAGCCCCGGGCCGGAGAAGCAGCCATGACACGATCGGGTAGGTACAAGGCGACGCGGCTCTCCCTCCCCCGCTCGTCGAGGCTGCCGCTCGGGCCATGGCTTGACGTCCACCACACCGACTCGCGTGGGCTGCTCGGTCCCGCCCGCGAGGAGTGCCAGACGTCGCACCGGTCCGCCCGTGTCAGTGACGGATGACCCAATCGTGTCCTAGCCGGACACCCACGCCGCCCGTACATTGGGAGACAGAGAAGCCCAAGGCCTCGGCGTGAACGTCGGACTCAACCTGGCGGGCTTCCACCAACCCGAAAGATTTGGAGGGAAGACCCTTGAAGAAGATCATCCTCGCGGCTGCCGTTGCGGCGGTCGCATCGATGGCAGTCGCCTCGTTCGCCTCGGCTGACGTCGCTCGCTACCAGCAGGCCACGGGCCTCACGGTGACCAGCGTGTTCAACGGCGTCACCTACGTCCACACCTACAACCTCACACAACAACCCGTGTGCGACGGCTCGTTCACCGGCACCGGCGTCATCACGTCGGTCGTCCCGGACGAGACCATCACCGGAACGCTCGGCGGTCAGAACATCAACATCAGCGGGGTGTATCCGAACAGCTACCTCCCCGACCCCGGCTACACCTGGAGCTACAACGGCCCGCTGAGCGGCGGCGGCACGTACGCCGACTCGCACGGCAACCAGGTTGCGATCTCGTTCGCGGTCACCATGTCCAACTATCAAGAACCACGGCGACTACGTCTCGTCGCAGGGTGGCGGCAACGACGCAGCCCACTCCTGCATCGGGATGCCCATTCAGTGAGGGCACGAGCCTTCCAGCGTCTTCGATGAGGGCGGCCTTCGGGCCGCCCTCGGTCGTTGCGCTGCCCTGTCGCGTAGGCGTACGGCCACCTAAGGCCTCCCCCTCAGTTTGGTTGTCAACGCTGGGACCCGGTTTCGGAGACTCCGGTCCGGGGCGCAGCTAATCGTGTTCGAGGCGTCGACCCAAGCTGACGACATCGTCAAATGAGTAACCAAGGGCTCGATAAAAGCCGATCGCCTCGTCATTTGTCGCGCGCACCTGAAGATTGATCTTCGGGCAACCCGCTTCACGCAGCTGCGCCTCGACCGCAGCCATCAGCGCCCGCCCAACCCCTCCAAGCCGCATGCTTGGCAAGACGGCGAGGTAGTTGACCCAACCACGATGGCCGTCATACCCCGCCATCGCCGAACCGATCACCTCGCCGCCGTGGACGGCAACAAGAAACCACTCGCGCTGCACCTTTAGCTTGCGCGCGATGTCTTTGCGCGGGTCGTTCCACGGACGCGTCAACCCAGCCGACTCCCAAAGAGCCAGGACTGCCTCCTCATCACGGCTTTCAAACGGCCGAACCACAAGACCGTCACGCCCCGCGCGACTGCTCACCACCACTCTTCTAGCAACCATCCGAGCAGCGGTGCGCAGCAACGCGAAGATCCTCGCCTGCGCGAGCGTCCCTACGTCAGCCCCTTCCCGGCGAGCGCGATTGGAGGGCGCGGGACCTGACTTTGCGCTAGAGGTCGCGGCCGAGGATCACTTGTTCGCCAATCGGCTCGAACCCGAGCTTGCGGTTGATCGCCCTCATCGCCGCGTTCTCCTCCGCGTTCGAGGTCGTGACGCGCGTCACTCCGCGCGCGGCGGCGGCCCGCAGCGCATACCGCTTCGCCGCCGTGGCAAGGCCGCGGCCGCGGTGCTCGGGCTGCGTGCCGGTGAAGCCGTGTTGTGCCCGATCGCCGCCGATCCTGATGAACGCGAAGGCTGCGACCCGACCGTCCTCCGCGAGCACCACGGCGCTCGCGTCGAGATCGAGGTCCGGATCGTTCCAGTCGCGCAGGAAGTCATCGAAACGGATGTCGTCATTCGGTTCCGGCGACGGTTCGTCGAGCGCCGCCGCGACGACGGCCCCATACAGAGCCTCGGGCTTGACGCTGCCCATGGCAACGCAACGGAACCCTGGCGGCACTGACGGCTCCGGCACCGTTCGTGGATCGAGCGCGATCAACGGGCCGCCCTGGAGCCGCGACCAGCCGCGGGCGATCGCCCACCGCTCGCCTTCCTCGGTGCGGCGGAAAAACGAGGTTGCGCTCGTCGCACCCACTCCGCGCAGGTGCTCCAGGAGTTTGGCTCCAACCTCGGCGCCGATACCCTGACCTCGCGACGCGACGTCCACCGTGACGAATGCCCAGCCGGCACCCTCAGTGCTCGTCTGAGTGTTGAGCCCAGCGACTCCGTCTGCGACCACGACACCGTCGATCTCGGCGACCAGTTCGACCATTTGCGCCCGCTCGGGACGCGTGGCATGCCGGTGCACGAGCCCCGCGTGCGACACCACCCGCGAGTCGTCGGCGGCCTCCAGCAGCGCCGCGACCGCACGAAGATCACGGTCCTCCCAGGGACGAATCAAGAGGCCCGGTGTCTCCATCCTTGAATTATCACGCGTGCTCACGGTTCCCTCTACGGGGTGCGCAGGCACCAACCGCCTCTCGCGCTCACTCCTGAGTTCGTCGACGAGCCGCTCCACGGTGTGCTCCAGGCGAGCCGCGCTAGAACGCCGCCCACCCCTTCGACCGACACGACCGCTGCGGGACCCCATCCGAATGTGTGTGTGCGTGTGTGGCGGCCGCCGCGGCCTATGCTCGTTGTCGATGGCGAGCGATCGCGAGTGGCGCGAGGCGTGGCTCGAGGCGGAACGGTATGCGTTCGGCGACGCGGCGGCTGAGCGCGATCCCGCGACCGCGCTGCAGGCCCTGGTCGCGCGCGCACCCGACGGTTTCGATGTCGACCGCTACGGCGGCGGCGAGCTGGCCGAGCGGCTGGAGCGCCGCGTGGCCGAGTTGCTCGGCAAGGAGGCGGCGGTCTGGATGCCGAGCGGCACGATGGCGCAGCAGATCGCGCTGCGCATCCACGCCGAGCGGACGGGACGCAGCGTGGTCGCGTTCCATCCGCAGTGCCACTTGGAGGCGCACGAGGAGGGCGCGTACCGTGTGCTGCACGGGCTCCGGGCGACCCTGCTCGGCGGGCGCGAGCGGCTGATCGAGACGAAGGACGTCGAGGAGCTGCGCGAGCCGATTGCGGCGCTGTTGCTCGAGCTGCCGCAGCGCGACCTCGGCGGGGAGCTGCCGCCGTGGGACGACCTGGTGGCGACGTGCGAAGCGGCTCGCGTCCGCGGCGCGGCGCTGCATCTTGACGGGGCACGGCTCTGGCAGTGCGGGCCGTTCTACGGACGGTCGTTGGCGAAGATCGGTGCGTTGTTCGACACGGTCTACGTCTCGTTCTACAAGGACCTTGGTGCGCCGACAGGCTGCGCGCTGGCGGGGCCGGAGGACTTGATCCAGGAAGCTCGCGTCTGGCAGATCCGCCACGGCGGCCGGCTCTTCCGGGCCTACCCGTACCTGCTCGCGGCTGAGCTCGGGCTGGACGAGCGCCTGCCGCGGATGCCAGAGCTGGTCGAGCGGGCACGCCTAAGTCGGCGAAGCACTAGCGGCACTCGACGACGTGACGGTCGTGCCGGACCCGCCGCAGGCGGCGATGTTGCACGTGATCGTCCGTAGGCCGCTGGAGGCTCTGAACGACGCCGTCTACGAGGTGACGCGAGAATCGAGGATCTGGCTCTCGAACGAGTTCAGCGCGACGGGCGATCCTGGCTCGCAGCGGTGCGAACTGTCGCTGACAGCCGCGAACCTCGCCGTCCCGATCGGCGAAGTGGTCGAACTCTGGGGCGAGCTACTCGAGCGCGCGGCCGACAGTTAGCCGCGCACTGCGACGTTCGGACGCCGACCTACGGGCGCCCGTTCCCCTCGACCGACACGACTGCGCGCGGGACCCGAGACGAGACCGGCTGGACGGTCTGGAAGTCAGATAAGAAGTCGGCTGTTAGTGCTCCGGCGGCCGATTCGCCAGAGCATCCAGCAGCTGGCCAATGCCTGGGTCATGCGTCTTGCTGCGCGGATGGCGGATGAAATCGACGATCAGGCCGACGATCGGGAGAAGTACGAGAACCTTAAAACCAAGCAGGAGCGAGCCACCGGAGATTCCGTTGAGGCGGTACGGAGACTCCCAGTTGAGGGTTGTCGTGGCGTCGACCGCAGGGATTGAGTGAACGAACTGCCACAGGTAGAGGAGCTCGGTTCGCCAGTAGATGTTTGCGTCTGTGAGGCTGCCACCTTGCGCACTGACCGCTCCTTGAGTGACGAGGACGACTGTTGCCGCGGTAAAACCTCCGTCATCAGTGCGAGAACAACGATCGCGCTGGCGACTAGCGCTCGGCCACTATCGACGCGATCCGGCTTCCAGAATGCCCACCGCTGCCACAGTTGGCTCTGCCGCATAACCCACCAGAGTCCAAAAGCCGTGGCGCCAGCCATGATTGCGGGTAGAGAACGCGGTGAGCGTCGTACTCGTGAATCTTGTGGACGACGGCGTGCCCGGTGATGAGATAATCGGCCGCACAACGGAGGATCACCGCGCAGAGGACCGCAGCCAGCGGGAAGAGCAGGCGATACGAAAGCCGGTCGTACCACACCCAGAAAGCACCCGCTACGAGATTGTCCGGTTGGTCGGCGCGGCTCGGCGGAGGACTGTTCATTCCCTCGGCGCCACTGCGTCGTTCGATCGTAGGAGTCCCGAACAATGCGACGACCCCGCCAGCGACGAGTCCCGACAAGGTCAAGATGTCGATCAAGAAAGACCCTCGCCAGTCGGTTAGCCGCACGAACGCAAAACCGAATAACACGAGTGCGGTGAATACGAACAGCCGCGCAAACCGGGGAAACGCCGTCATCTCGCCCTCTTCGGAACCTCGCTGCTAGGGAGCTGTGCAATCACGACGGACGGCGGGCTGGCCTTCTTCCCTCTCTAGCCTCGCGCGTCCGGGGCCACACAGGCGTGGCGCGGTTACTAGGCCGGGGCGCTGCTGCCCCGTGTTCGCGGATGACGCTCGAGTGAATGTGATGCACACTTTAGGAATGGGTCTTCTCGATCGCCTCCTGCGTCGACAGAAGGTCGAGCCGCATGTCGGGCCACAGGGCGAGGAGTACGAGATCTTGAAGATGCAACAACAGCTAGCTGATCAGGACGCCGCGTTCGCAGAGAACATCATCAAGAAGGCCGGGCACCGCAGTCTGCCGTTCTTTGATGATCCCTTCAAGTAGCCGCTCTGCTTTCGGGTGCGCCAGTGTTGCGCGACCCCCGAGAGTCGAGTGTGCTGGCACGATCCGTGCATGGAGGAGGCGAATAAAGAGCTCGTCCGCGCGTTCACCAAGGCGGTCTTCGATGAGGGCGATGCTTCTGCCGTGGATCGCTACTTGGCATCGGATTTTGTCAATCACGTGACCGGCCGCTCCGGAACCGACGACTTCCAGCGACTCGCCGCAGAGCTGCAGGACGCGCCGGAGAAGGCGAACGTGATCGACTTCCTGGTCGCCGAAGGCGATCTCGTTGTCGCGTTCATGACGATCACACGGACGGTCCACCGCGATACGAGAATCTTCGGCTACGCGATCAAGGGGCAAGGCCAGTCATACACCGTCCATCACGTTCATATCTACCGGATAGCGGAAGGAAAGATCACCGAGCACTGGGCGCTGCGCGACGACATCGGGATGCTTCGGCAGCTCGGCCTCATCAACTCACCGACATAGAGACCACATGGAGATCGGCGCCGAGCTTATGGTCCATGACGGGTCGGCCCTTCGGCGGTCTGTGCTTCAACGAGAGGAACGAGCGCAGAGTCAGCGTTGTGGAGAGGTGCTGTGCAACGGAGCGCGAGGTTGAGCCGCACACAGGGCACGGCTCACGAGCCTCGGGCGCCTCGCTGCCCGTTTCTGGAAGCTCGGTCTTGCAGTTGCCGCAGCGAACGACGCGCTCCTTCATGCCCGTGTCTTCCCGGCGAACTTACGGCGCGACCTGACGCCCGGCGTCGAAGGCGGAGCTGTCCGCCGGCGACCCGTTCACGCGCGACGTGTCGAAGTACGTCACGACCTCGCCTGCCCTCGCGGCCCACTCCCGCTCCTCGCGCCGTCGCCTCGCCGCCTCGCGCTGGCGCCGCTTCGGCGACTTCTCCAGCCCGCCCATCGAAGCGCCACGGTTGCCACCGGGATCGGGACTCTTGCTCACCCGCAGGAGTCTACGACTGGCCCCGGTTGGCCGACGCGCCGGGACTACCCCTGCGACTCCTGGATCGCCGCGTTGAGGAGTGCCGCGAGCACGTCGGTGCTGATGGTGACCTTGATCAGCGGCGCGTTCTGGCGGCTGGAGAGGGAGAAGCTGATCGCGTCGGAGAACATGTTCATGCCGAGCAGCTTCGCGTAGGGCATCTCGACTGTCTTGCGCTCACCGAGGAACGCCGCCCGCTGGCTGGTCACTGAGAGGAACCCGGTGTCTGCAACCTGGAGCTGAGTGCCAACCGTGACGAGGTGGCCGCGCGTTGATCCGACCCGGTAGCGGACGCCTTTGGCGACCCGGAAGCTGAAGCCCTGAGAGGCGCCGCGCCACTCCGTCACTGCGACCTCCTTCATCAGCGCCGCCGCCGTCTCCAGGTGGACCACCTCGCCGCGCTTCGCCATCAGCCTCGGCGCATCGACAACGGGCAGCCGTCCATCGTTCAGCTTGGCCACCTGCATCCGTGTGTAAAGGTCGTGGTGCTGGAGGTCGGACTGATCGAAGCCGACCGCCTCCGCGAGCCCCGTCAGCGCATCCTCTTCGTCCTAGGTGAGGTGGTCGTCGGCAAGGGCGTTGTTGGCGTACTGCACGAAGGCCTGCTCGCCCAGCTTGCGACGGTCACGTTGGCCGAGTGCGGCCAGGTTCCCGTTCGCCTCAAGTTGCGCGACGAGCTGGCGCGTCCTCGCAGGATCGCTCGCACTCAGGCCATCGATCACCGCGCGGAACGCTGCTTCCGCAGCGGCACTCTGTTGCTTCTCCTCCGCCGAACGAAACAGCTTCACGAACGCCATCATCACGCTCGCGGCGACCCGCTGCATGACGATGGCGGTGGCTCCGCGTCGAGCGGGTCGACAGCTCTTTTTGAGGGGGGCGCCGGGGGGCGAGATTTGCGCTCGCCCGTCCTCGATGACCTCCCTGTCTGGCTCAAACAAACCCTTCTGGCTTCCCGCCTGACGTCCGTATACCCCCAACGGGATTCGAACCCGTGCTGCCGGCGTGAAAGGCCGGAGTCCTAGGCCACTAGACGATGGGGGCGTCGGGTGGAGGGTACCGTTGCCACGTGCTGGAGATCCGCGACGCGACGTCTGCTGACTTCGACGCGGTGTTCGGGCTGCTGGACGCCCGCAGCCGCGCGGCGTTCGGAAGCTCGGAGGAGAAGCCCGAATACCTCCGCGGACGCTGGGCGGTGCCCGGCTACAGGAGCTGGGTTGCCGTCGCGGACGACGCCGTGATCGGATATGCCGGGCTCGACGAGGATCAGGAGTTCGTTCACACGGCGGTCGACCCGGCCGTCGGCGACGCACTGCTTGCAGCGATCGAGCGAGAGGCTCGTGGGCGCGGGTTCGCTCATCTCTCGACGACCGCCGCCCCGGACGACGAGCCACTCTCCGACGTGCTGCAGCGCAACGGCTACGGCCTCGACCACGAGATTCTCCGGATGTGGCGTCAACTCTCCGGCGCACTCCCCGAGCCTGCCTGGACCGACGGCGTCGCGGTGCGCAGCTACACCGACGCGGACGGTGAGCGGGTGCAGGCATTGCTCGACGAGATCTACGCGGACTGGGACCGCGACTACGTCGCACGCAGCCATGCGGGCTGGCTGTCCTTCATGACGCAACACGACGAGTTCGATCCCGACATGTGGTTCCTCGTCGAACGAGACGGCGAGCTGATCGCGTGCGCGCTGCACTGGCGGGCGCACGACGGACGCGGCTGGTTGAAGGACATCGTCGTGCTCGAGCATGAACGAGGGCATGGGATCGCGACGGCGCTGATCGAGCACGGTTTCACGGAGTACGCGGCGCGCGGGGTCGAACGCGTCGGGTTGAAGGTCGACTCGTCGAACCCGACAGGCGCGCCGAGGCTGTACGAGCGGCTTGGGTTCGTCACCGACCAGCGGCTCGGCATCTGGATGAAAGAGCTGTGACGACCACCTCCACGGCCGTGTCGCTGCGGCGCTGGTTGCGCAGGCAGATGCGCGAAGCGACCCCGACGCGCGAACGCCTCGAAGCGGCGATCGCGAACAATGATCCCTCCGAGGCGCGCCAACTGCTGAGAGGAATGGACTTCAACGAGGCACAGAGACGGCACGTCGAGTCGCTGCTCGCCGAGTGGGAGCGCGAGTTAACGAACTCCTGAAGGACGCCCGCTATCGTCGGTCGGGAGACGTGAAGGGTCACACGCTCATCGCCGCTGCGATCGCTGCAGTCACACTCGCAGGCGCGGCGCCTGCGACGTCAGTGAATCCGATCGAGCGCGCGGCGTTGAAAGCGCTCGCATCGCCGCACGTCGACCCCGCAACCGCGGCGACAGGACGGGCCGAGGTTCGGCGTGCCGCAGGTCTCTCGCGCTCTCTCCCAAGTGGCCGGCGCGAGCACGTCGCAGTCGCGCTCGCGGAGCTCGCCTCGTTCGCAGGACGAATGACCGAGCCACGCGCGCTCGTGCTCGTCGGCGAGTTGAAGGCAAACGACGACTACTTCGCGCAACACTGGGCGCCCGCAGCGAAGACAGACATCACCGATCAGGACGGTGTCGTCTACCGCTACTTCGCCGGAAGATGCTTCGAGTTTCATCCACTCGCAGACTTCGGCGCGCTGAACGCACACATCGCTGCGCACGATGCCGACGCCACGCAGCGCCTCGCCGATGCGTTGATCGCGCGCGGCGTCTACCAATCGGGCGGCGGGATCGCGTGGGAATACACCTTCCCCTACGCGGGTGGTCGCGCTCCGTGGCTGTCCGGGATGGCGCAGGCAGTCGCAGCGCAGGCATTCGCGGGGGCCGCAGCCCTCGTTCCGGAGCGTGAGACCGCGTACATGCGCGAAGCTCAGGGCGCCTATCGCGTGATCCCGAAGCATCTGCTCACCTCCGTCCCGGCAGGCCCGTGGATCCGCCTGTACTCGTTCGGATCGCTTCGCGTGCTGAACGCTCAGCTCCAGACAGTCGTGTCACTGCAGTCGTACGCGGTGCAGGCTGAGGATGACGAAGCAGGCTCGCTGGCTGCGCGGATGCAGCGCGCCGCAGCCGCAACGCTCGCGAGCTTCGATACCGGTTACTGGACGTACTACGCGTTGCCGAACGACCCATCACCGCTCGACTACCAGCAGTACGTCGTGCAACTGCTGCACAAGCTCGCAGCGACCGACCCGCGCTTCGCCGATGCCGCAGCGCGCATCGGCCAGTACGAGAAACAGCCGCCGGCGTTCAAGCTCGAGACCGGGAACCTCGGCGCACTCCGCTTCTGGCTCTCGAAGCCGGCAACCGTGCAGGCGAACACCGGTGCGGGCCCGACACGGCGACTCGACCCTCGCCGCCGGCTGGCACACGTTCGGCTGGAGCGAGCCGAAGCGCCCGGGCGTCTACCCGGTGCATGTGACCGCGGTCGATTCGACCGGCAACAAGTCAGCGTTCGACGCACTGCCGATCGTCCGAGTCGTGTCCGCGAAGAAGACGCCCGCGAAGACGCGATCAACCGCCGCGACGCCACCGACGCCGGTCGCGCCGTCGTTTGCGGTCGGCGCGGGGCTCGACGACCCGGCACAGGGCAGCTTGGCGCAGAAGGCCGGGCTGCACCTTGTCCGGCTGGGCGTGACCTGGCCGCCGGGCGCGACGACGCCCGACCCGACGGCGATCGCCGCGCTTGCGCAGCTGCCGCCGACGACTCGGCGTCGTCGTCGAGTTGAACGTCGCACCGCTTCCGGTCGACGATGCAGGTCGCGCCGCGCTCGCGCAGTACGCCGCAGCGCTCGCGCAGCAGGTGCCGAGCCTGCGATATCTCGTCCTCGGGCCGGCAGCGACGACGGCCACCGCGTCCGCCTACGCGGCAGCGCTCGACGTGTTGCGGCCGGCAGTGCAGGCGGCCGTGCCCGGCGCGCTCGTCGGCTTGTCACTCGACGGCAGCGTGAACGCGAAGGGAACGATCACTGCACTCGCGGGCACGTCCGCTGATGTCGTTGCTTTCCGCCCGGCGCCCGCTGCCGGCAAGGGGCTCTGGACGTTCGCGAACCTGCCGCAACTCTCGACCGCATTGACGGCGGCCTACGGCGAGGCGCCGCCGGTGCTCGTCGACGGTCTCGCGGCGCCGATTGCACCGGCGATCGCCGCCGCCGCGTGCATGCCGGGTCTCGCAGGTGTGGTGCTCGACCGCCTCAGCGATGCCACACCGGCAGCAGCGGCCGGTGCGATCGGGGCAGGGCAACGCGGCGCGACCGTGTGCCCCGGTCTCGCAACACAGGTAGCTGCGTCGACTCTCGTATATCCGACAACGCTCGCCAACCCGGTCGGCGTGCAGCTCGCGTGTGACCACGATTGCCTCTACCTCGTGACGCTCGACGGAGCCAACGGCCTACCGGTCGTTGCACGCCGTGGCGCGCTGCGCGGATCCACGACACCGGCGCGGATCACGTTGCCGAAGGCGAACCTTGCAGGCGGGACGTACACCGTCTCGGTGCAACTCGTCGCGCAGGTGAACCCGGGCGCCGTGACGAAGCTCGAGAGCCCGCCACTCGCGTTGGGTTAGGTAGCGCTCGGCTTGCGGCGCACGATCTGGATCCCCCACGCCGCGCCCGACTCGAAGAGGGCATCCGGATCGACCTCGCCGAGCCAGCCGATGAAGTGCGTCTCGGGGTCGTCCTCGGTCGAGCCGTAGACGGCACGCCGTCCCGCATCGATCCGCGCGTCGGGGTCGTCCCCGCGCTCGAGGGCCGCCAGGCGTTCCTCGACCGCGCTTCCTTCCGCGTACCCTTTGCCCATTCGGGGAGGGTACTCCCTGAGGGCCGGTAGCTCAGTTGGTAGAGCAGGGGACTTTTAATCCCAAGGTCGCAGGTTCGATCCCTGCCCGGCCCATTCAAAACACCTGCTTACAGGCCGCGTCGTCCACATCACGGGCGCCGTGGGCCGAACGGCAGGGCCTGACGGGCTCTCACCGTCGTCTCATGCCGCCGCGGTGACAATGCGGCGATGCATGTGTTGATCGTCGAGGATGAGCGCAAGCTCGCTGAGCTCATCGCACGCGGCCTCCGTGAGGAGGGCCACGCAGCCGACGTCGTCGGGAACGGCGAGGAAGCCGTGTGGCTGGCACAGGCGAAGGGCTTCGACGCGATCGTCCTCGACGTGATGTTGCCAAGTCTCGACGGCTTCTCTGCTGCCGTCGCCTGCGCGACAAAGGCATCTGGACACCCGTTCTGATGTTGACAGCACGCGACGCCGTCGAGGATCGGGTCGAGGGCCTCGACGCCGGCGCCGACGACTATCTCGCGAAGCCGTTCTCATTCGACGAGCTCGTCGCGCGACTCCGGGCGCTGACCAGGCGCGCGCCGGTCGAGCGGCCGACCCTTCTCACCGTCGGCGAACTACGGCTCGACCCCGCGGCTCATCGAGCGTGGGCAGGCGACGCCGAGCTCGAGCTCTCGGCGAAGGAGTTCGCACTGCTCGAGCTCTTCATGCGGAATCCGGGCGCTGTCCTCTCGCGCGACCAGTTGCTCGACGGTGCGTGGGACCTCTCGTTCGAGCGTCGTTCGAACGTGATCGACGTCTACGTCCGGTATCTGCGCGGCAAGGTCGGCCGCGACGCGATCGAAACGGTGCGCGGGGTCGGCTATCGGCTGCGCGTCGCGTCGTGAGCGCACTGCCGATTCGCATCCGGCTGATGCTCGTGTTCGCGGTCGCGATGTCGTGCGTGATCGGAGCGATGGCGGCGCTCATCTACGTGCGCGTCGGCGGCGCCCTCCTCACGTCCGTCGACCAGACTCTCCGTGCACAGGCACGCGAATCGCTTGCCCATGCGCACAACGAGCACGAGCTCGTCGACCCCGACACCGCTGGCGGGAGAACGCTCGCGGCGCTCTACTCGGAGAGCGGCAAGCGACTGCGCTCGACCGCTGCCACCCCGGAGCTTCTCGACCGGGACGAGGCGCTCGCAAGCGCAGCCGGAAGAACCTTCTTTCGCACGGAGTCATTGCCCGGACTTGCCGGACGATGGCGCGTGCTCGCCGTGCCCGTGCCGAACGGTGGTGCGATCGTCGTCGCACGGTCGCTTGCGGAACGCGATGACGCACTCGACCGCATCTCGCGCGAGTTGCTCATCGCTGGGCCGCTCGCGGTGCTGCTGGCTTCGCTCGCCGGCTACGCGCTCGCAGCGGCAGCGCTCCGCCCGGTCGAGGCGATGCGCCGTCGCGCCGCCGTCGTGTCCGCATCGGCCCCCGGAACACTTCCGGTTCCGCCCGCCCGGGATGAGATCTCACGGCTCGCCATCACGTTGAACGAGATGCTGACACGCCTCCAGGCGTCATTTGAGCACGAACGCCGATTCGTCGCGGACGCGAGTCACGAGCTCCGCACGCCTGTCGCGCTCCTGCGCACCGAGCTCGAGCTCGCGCTGCGACGGCCCCGGTCGCCCGTCGAGCTGAAGGTCGCACTTCGCTCGGCACTCGTCGAGACGGAGCGGCTCTCGCGGCTCGCCGACGACCTGTTGCTTCTCGCCCGCACCGAGGACGGATCGCTGCCGCTCCGTGTTGGACCCACAGATGTCTCTGCCGTGTTCGACACGGTCCTGCGCCGGTTCGCGACGCGGGCGCGCGAGTCGGGAAGAGCGCTACGCGTCGAACCGACGACAGCCGTTGTCAACGCCGATTCGAACCGCCTCGAACAAGCGCTCGACAACCTCGTCGAAAACGCGCTCAGCTACGGCGCGGGCGAGGTGCTCATCTCCAGCGAGGAGAGCGACGAGTGGGTCGAGCTGCACGTGGCCGATCGCGGCTCCGGGTTCCACGATCGGTTCCTCGATCGGGCGTTCGATCGGTTCAGCCGCTCGGACGAGGTTCGTGGGCACAGCGGCGCTGGGCTCGGCCTGTCGATCGTGCAGGTGATCGCCGAAGCCCACGGCGGGGGTGCGACGGCGGCAAACCGTGCCGGCGGCGGCGCAGACGTCTGGCTGACGCTGCCTCGGAGCCGGCCTCCCGCACGCTCTTAGGAGTTTCCTACCCCCGGTTCATCTCCGTCTCATCTGGCCCTGCGACCGTTCGCGGCATGCAGAAACCCGTCACCACAAGCCGTCCCAGGGCTGCGGTTGCACGCGATGCGGCCCGGCTTCGCCTCCGGCGTACGACCCAGATCTCGGTCGCGGTCATGGTGGCGCTCGGGGGCGCGTTCGCCACGCTCGCAGCGGGTTCGACGCACACGAAGAAAACAGTCGGCCGCGCGTCTGCGCGGCGGGCGCGAACCGCGGTCCTCGCCCAGGCGCCCGTGCCGCCGCTCGTTAGCGCCCGGAGCGCTTCGTCCTCGGACGAGTCGGCGGCGGCCACCCCGACCGCTCGCACTCCCGCACCGCCGGCTGCCGCTCCCGCCCCGTCCTACTCGCCGCCGGTGGTCGTCTCGGGAGGATCATGAGCGCTGCGGCGTTCACTGCGACGTTTCCCGCGCTCGGTTCGACCGCTGTCGTTGCGGTGACGGAGCGCGAACAGCTCGGAGAGGCACGAGGGATCCTGGCGGCCCAGCTGGCCGCACTCGATCTCGCCTGTAGCCGCTTCCGCCCCGATTCTGAGCTCACGCGGGCGAACGCCCGCGCGGGTGAGCTCGTCGAGATCAGTACGCTGCTCGCGCAGGCGGTGCGCTTCGCGCTCGACGCAGCGCTCATGTCGGACGATCTCGTCGATCCCGCGCTCGGGACGCACCTCCGCGCGGCCGGGTACGACCGGAGGTTCACCCTTGTCCGCGAACGAGACACGTGGCGGCCCGCGCCGGCTCCGCAACACGGCGCATCGTGGCGAGACGTCGAGCTCGACGACGAGCGCAGCCTGTTACGCGTTCCCGTTGGCGTCGAGCTCGACCTCGGCGCGACCGCGAAAGCCTGGGGGGCCGACCGGGCGGCGGAAGGCATCTCAGCGGCGTTGCGCTCGGGCACGCTCGTCTGCCTCGGCGGTGACGTCGCAGTCGCCGGCCCGCCACCGCCCGGCGGCTGGTCGGTGCGCGTCGCCGAGGACCACGCCGCGCCGCTCACCGGGCCTGGCCCCATTGTCGCGGTCATGAGCGGTGGTCTCGCGACCTCCGGAACGGCGGTGCGCCGGTGGCGTACCGAGAGCGGCGATGCGCATCACATCCTCGACCCGCGCACCGGCCGGCCCGCGATCACACCGTGGAGTCACGTCAGTGTCGCCGCGGCGTCATGCGCGGAGGCGAACATCGCATCGACCGCCGCGGTCGTCCTCGGTGAAGGAGCGCTCGACTGGCTTACCGCACGGAGGCTTCCCGCCAGAGCCGTGCGGCATGACGGCTCGGTTGCCCTCGTCGGCGAGTGGCCCGTGGAAGCCGAAGCGGCATGATCCTCGCGGCGGCCTCGAACGGGAAGACGCTCTGGTTCTTGACCCGCGGCCTCGGTGTCGGCGCCCTGCTCCTCCTGACCGCATCGATCGCCCTTGGCGTGCTCACGACAGCACGCTGGCGGTCGCCCCGCTGGCCGCGCTTCGTGACCGTGGGGTTGCACCGGAACCTCACGCTGCTCGCGATCGGCTTCGTCGTCATCCATGTGCTGACGACGATTCTCGACGGCTATACGAGCATCGGACTCAAGGATGCCGTGCTCCCGTTCTTCTCGCCCTACCGGCCGGTCTGGCTCGGCCTCGGAGCAATCGCCTTTGACCTCCTGCTGATCCTCGTCGCGACGAGCCTGCTCCGGGAGCGAATCGGCTACCGGGTATGGCGCTACGTCCACTGGCTCGCGTACGCGTCGTGGCCGATCGCCCTCGTTCACGCGCTCGGCACCGGCAGCGACGCGCGCATCGGGTGGATGCGCATCGTCGGTGTGAGCTGCGTCGCGGTCGTCGCCCTTGCGGTGCTTACACGCTTCGCGCTGCGGCCCGGGTTGCCGGCGAGCGCGCGTCTCGCGGGCGCTGTCGCGGCCGTCGCCATGCCGTTCGCAGTCCTCGCGTGGTATCAGTCAGGCCCGGCCAAGCAGGGTTGGGCGAAGCGGGCGGGTACTCCCGCGTCGCTGCTCGCTAGCCGAAAGGCTGTGGCGCCGCCCGCGCCACAACTCGTGAACGCGTCCCTCCCGCATTCGCCGTTCTCCGCCTCGTTCAGCGGCACGGTGCACGAGTCGAACGCTGCACGCGGCCTCCTCGACGTCGTGCTCCGCGGCCGACTGAGGGGCGGCGCCGGCGGCTCGGTGCGAATCGACCTGCGCGGTCAAGCGATCCAGGGCGGCGTCTCGATGACCGCGAGCGGCGTCTCATACGTCCCCGCCGGAACGCAAACGGTCTACTTCGGGAAGGTCACCGGCCTCGACGGACAGCGCGTCTTCGCAACCGTGGTCGACCACGACGGCGCACAGATCCAACTGGCGTTCGTGCTCGCGATCGACACCGTCAGCCACGTCGTCACCGGCTCGGTGAGCGCGGCACCGGGAGCCGGCTGATGGCGACCGCAACGCGCGCCACTGCTCCGGAGGGCGTAGCACGCCTCCTCGCGGGTGTCCGCCCCGACAACCGGCCGGTCGGGCTCGGCGCGCATCTCTCGCTCTACGGCGCGCTCGAGTCCGGTCGAGGCGAGTTGATCCCGGCCGTTCGCGCGAGCGGGCTCCGCGGGCGAGGCGGCGGCGCCTTCCCGGCCGGCGACAAGCTCGCCGCGGTCGCTGCCCAGGACGGCCGCCCGGTGATCGTTGTGAATGCGACCGAGGGCGAACCGGCGAGCAGGAAGGACCGTGCGCTCGTGCGCCTCGTGCCTCACCTCGTCCTCGACGGTGCTGCAGCTGCCGCAGCCGCGATCGGCGCCCGCGAGGTCGTCGTCGCGATCGCCCGCAGCGCGGTTGCCGAGCGCCGCGCTCTCACGACCGCGCTCCAGGAGCGGCCCGACCGGCTTCGCTGGCGGCTCGCCTCGGTGCCCGATGGATTCGTCGCCGGAGAGGAGACGGCGCTCCTGAACGCGCTGGGCGGCCGACCCGCGAAACCCAGCTTGAAGCCCCCCTATCCGTTCGAACGCGGCCTCGGCGGCGCACCGACCCTGGTGCAGAACGCCGAGACGCTGGCGCACATCGCGCTGATCGCGCGGTTCGGCCCGCAGTGGTTCCGCTCACTCGGGACGGCTGCCGAGCCCGGCACCGCACTCGTCAGCCTCTCAGGCGCCGTCGCCCGGCCCGGGGTGTACGAGATCGAGCTTGGCACGCCGGCGCATGAGCTCGCAAACGAGGCAGGCGGCCTGACGGAGCCGGTCAGTGCGTTCCTCGTCGGCGGGTACTTCGGCGGCTGGACGCGCGACGCGGCACACTCACTCACCGCGAAGGCAGGGCTCGGTGCCGGCGTCGTCGTCGCGTTCCCGGCGACTGCGTGCGGCGTGCGCGAGAGCGCACGCGTCACCCGCTATCTCGCCGGCGAGAGCGCCGGGCAGTGCGGGCCGTGCGTGCGTGGTCTCGAGGCGCTCGCCTCCGGGCTCGAGCAGATCGCGCACGGGCAAGCGCGCGACGACCGCGACCGGCTCAACCGCTGGGCCGAACAGGTCAGTGGACGGGGAGCCTGCCGCCATCCCGACGGAGTCGCTCGCTTCGTCAAGACTGCGCTCAACGTCTTCGCCGACGAGCTGTCCTTGCACCTGCGCAAGGGACGATGCAGCGGCGGCGGTCGCGTCGTCCTACCGACGGGAGCAACCGGGTGAGCAAACAGCTGCGCATCGACCCGATCGCCTGCGACGGACACGGCCTGTGCGCCGAGCTCTTCCCGGAATGGATCGAGCTCGACGACTGGGGCTACCCGATCATCGACGCACGACCCGTGCCCGACTCGCTCGCGGAGCATGCGCGCCGCGCGATCAAGGAGTGCCCGAAGCTAGCCCTTCGCCTTGCCGCCTCGCCGGCTCAGTCGGCCGGCGCGAACAGCAGGTTTCCCGATCCTCAAAAATGAGGACGCGTGCGAAGGCGACTGAACCCGGACGGAAATGAACGCCTGACCGCCGCGGTCGGGGTGCTTCTGCTGGTTCCGATCTTCGTCGAACTGGCGACGATCGTCCTCGGCGTCCACACGTTCATGTCGCTCCACGTCTTCGTCGGTCTGGCCTTGATCCCGCCCGTGCTGTTGAAGTTGGCGAGCACGGGCTGGCGTTTTGCCCGCTACTACACCCGCAGTCGCGCGTATGTGGCCCAAGGCCCGCCACGGCTGGCAATGCGGTTGCTCGCCCCACTGCTTGTCGCAGCCACGGTCATCCTCTTCGGCAGCGGCATTGCTATGGGCATCCTTCACGGGCACGCGCTCCAGATCGCGCGCCGCCTACATGGCCCCACCTCGGTCATTTGGCTCGCGCTAGTCGGCGTTCACGTGCTCATCTACCTCAAGCGCGCGCTGGCCGGCAGTGGCGAGGACCTCCGTTCCACCACGCGGGGGGAAGTACAAGGAGCGACATGGCGCAGCTACG
Source organism: uncultured Thermoleophilia bacterium (assembly GCA_963817765.1). Classification (GTDB taxonomy): domain Bacteria; phylum Actinomycetota; class Thermoleophilia; order Gaiellales; family Gaiellaceae; genus PALSA-600. Next base: position 369,693 of record CAWFPX010000014.1, read on the forward strand.
CCCTCGCAGCAGCGTTGATACTCGGACTCGTAGCTGGCGCCGCTACCGTCCCCGCCCAACATCGCTGGGTCAATCTGCACCGCCACGACCGTCGCGAAAACGCTACGCCGAAGCCCCGGGGGAGCAAAGAATTCGCCTGAGCGACGGCTCGTAGAGCGCTGGAATTCAGGTACCCCTGCGACAACGTCATCGAAGGGCTCCGACAATCGGCGCCTGGAGTACGAAGTGGAGCACCGGTTGGTCTCCGAGCCCTGCAGTGGGCTGCAGTCTGTTGCAACCCCGAACCCGAATTCCTTCTGCACGCTGCAGCCTCAGGCTGCTCGTTGCAGCTATCCCGCTCGGACTTTTAATCCCAAGGTCGCAGGTTCGATCCCTGCCCGGCCCATTCACCCGTTCGGGCGCTGACTGAAGCCGCTTGGTTAAGCGGTTTTGATTCCAGTGCCACCACCACGTTCGCTCCAGGTCCTCACCCCGGTCGTCACCCCGTCGAGCGCTCGCCGGCGCATGAACCGATGCAGTTGCCATTCGATGGAGGGTTGGAGACCCTGGCCGGCGCGTCGCTACTGATGGCGACGCGCGACCAAGGAGACTCCAGATGAACACCAAGCGGGCCATCGCGAAGGTCCTCGCCGGCAAGCGCGCCGGCATGCGCGTCCCGGCGATCATCGAGGCCGGCGTGCCGCTCGCCACATCGCTCAAGGGCGCGACACCCGGTCAGACCTTCTACAGCGTCCTCTACTCGGAGGCGAAGAAGCCCGACGGACTCGTCATCCAGATCGGCCGCGGCGTGTTCAAGCTCAACCCGAAGCGCAAGAAGGCGTGACCGCGTACAGCGTCACGCTTGCCATCACGAAGAACGGCGCCACCATCGGTACGACCGACGACGTGTTCGAGGCGTCCTCGGCTGCGCAGGCGGAGGCTGACGCCATCGCCGCGTGGAAGGCCGTCGAGCCGCAGCACGGATTCCGGCCGCTCCTGACCGTCGCGCAGCGGTAGCGCGAAGCACGCGGGTGCGGGAGGCGTCGATCGTCTCCCGCACTTCACTGCTTGCTCTTCTCTCGCGTGCCCAAACGGCGGCGCGCGGCCCGACCCTATGTCGTTTCGGCCCCGACGGATGATTCCTGGCGGACGAACTGGTAGGCGAGACCGCCGACCGACGCGCCGAGGATCGGCGCGACGATGTAGAGCCAGAGGGCGTGCAGGTCGCCGGAGACGAGCGCCGGCCCGATGCGAGCGCATCGGGTTCATCGACGCGCCGGAGATCGGGCCGCCGAACATCGCGTCAAGTCCGATCGGTGCCGCCGATCGCGATCGCCGCCGCCTCTCCGACTGCGCGCGTGTCGGTCGCAACGGCGAGGATCACGAACATCAGGAAGGCGGTCATCACGAACTCGAAGAAGAACGACTGCGCTTGCGACCCGGACGGGAGCGTTGCGCCGATGTGCGCGATGTTGCCGAGCGATGCGCGGAGAAGCAGCGCGGCGGTGATCGCTCCGACGAACTGGGCGCGCCCAGTAGACGAACGCACGCGACCACGGGAAGTGGCGGGTGAGTGCGAAGGCGAACGTGACGGCGGCGTTGAAGTGCGCGCCGGAGACGTGCCCGACGGCGTAGATCATCGCCATGATCACGAGGCCGAAGGTGATCGCGACACCGACGTGCCCAAGGGCGTGCGTCTTCGCATCGACCATGATCGCGCCGGCGCCTGCGAAGACGAGCGCGAAGGTGCCGATGGCCTCGGCAACGAGCCGCGCGGATGAGTGAGCGGTCCGGCATGGACTACGTGAGCAGCGTGCGGAGCGCGGCGAGCGACTCGGGCACGACGCGGTAGTAGGCCCAGCTGCCGCGCTGGTCGCGCTCGACGAGCCCGGCCTCGCGGAGCACGCGCAGATGATGGCTGACCGTCCCCTGGGTGAGGTCGAGCGGCTCGGTCAGGTGACAGACGCATGCCTCGCCGTCGGGCTGCGCCTGGATCAGGCTCAGGATGCGAAGGCGCGCCGGATCGGCGAGGGCCTTCAACGGCGCCGCGAGCTGCTCGGCGTCCTCCGGCGAGAGCGGCTCGGCGAGGAGCGGCGGGCAACACGCGGCGATCACGGCGATCGTCTGCACGCGAGACATATTGACAGACATCAATGTCTCGTGCAAGATCAGGCCATTGATGACCGTCGATGCGTCAGGAGGCGCTCGATGCCCGAGATCCTCGATCCCGTCACGCAGCACCACGTCGATCAGGCCGCCGCCCGGCTGGCCGACGAGTTCAAGGGCGTCTTCTCCGAGGAGACGATCGCCCGCTACATCGCGCGAGTCGCTCGACCTGCTCGGCAACTCCCGGATCAACGTCTTCGTGCCCGTACTCGCGCACCGCTTCGCCCGCGAGCGGCTACGTGCTCTCGCCCAGGTGGAAGGGAAGATGACCAAGGAAGCGCCCGAGGTGCTCTTCGTCTGCGTCCACAACGCAGGCCGTAGTCAGATGGCCGCCGGTCTCGTGAAGCTTCGCTCGCACGGACGCATCCACGTTCGTTCGGCCGGCAGCGACCCGACCGACGAGATCAACCCCGCCGTCATCGAGGCGATGAACGAGATCGGCGTGGACATGAGCGAGGAGTTCCCGAAGCCGCTCACCGACGAGGTCGTGCGCGCCGCCGACGTCGTGATCACGATGGGCTGCGGCGACGCCTGCCCGATCTATCCCGGCAAGCGGTACGAGGACTGGACGCTCGACGATCCCGCCGGGCAAGGACGTCGCCACGGTGCGCCAGATCCGCGACGAGATCGACGCGCGCGTGCAACGCCTGATCGCGGAACTCGACCGAGGCGTAGACCCCACGACCAACGGAAAGGAGGCTCGATGCTTCTCTACGAGAACGACGGCTGCTGCGACAGCGACGACTGCTGCCCGCCCGGCTGCTGCTGAGATCGAGCGACGGCGGTTCCTCGGCCAACGGCCAACGTCGACGCGTCGAGGGACCGTCCGTTGCACACACTGACCGCCTTCGCTCGCGTCAAGCGGCGCGACGTACACTGAGGTGGTGGACGACGAGACGTCCAACTTCATCCGGGAGCGCGTCGCAGGCGAAGCGCAGTTGCCCGGCTCAGCGAAGAATCCAAGTGCAAGCGTTGGGTAACCGTTCGATGCGATGAGTGCTCCGGGCAGCTCACTGTGTCCGCCTCCAGAACCATCCAGCACTACGACGGCTGGGCGATTCTCCTGACCGGGAACCGAGTAGTACGTCCCTGCAAGCCCGTCGGCGGCAACGGTCAGGTCCTTCGACACGAGCTGCGCCGCTTCGGTCGAGCGAAGCACGCTGCCGACCGCGAGCGTCTTCCCGTTCGACACCAGCTTGACCGTCGTCCGCGTCGGGCCGCGCGTCAGCGCGAACTGGGTCGTCGCTGCAGGTCGTCCGACCGGGAGCATCGACCAGAACGGCTTCATCGCACCTCGCCACGTGAGGAACGCGACCTTGGATCGATGACTCTTCCCCGTCCTGACCGACGCGGCCTTGCGGACAGGGATTACGAAGGCGGCCAAGTCGAGCGGCGTGCCGCACTTCTCGCCGCACGGTCTGCGTCGCCGTCGAGGGTCGCTGCACTACAAGCGCACAGGCTCGCTGGCCGAAGTTGCGGAGCTGCTCGGTGACTCCAAGCGCGTCGCGGGAGAGCACTACGTCTACGCGCTGACCGACTACCGCGAGGTCGACCGTTCGATCGCACTCGCCCGCGCAGTCACGGCGCTGGTTCTCACCTAGGTCGTCACCCCGACGGGTGGATGGTGCCGTTATGCAGGGAGCTTCGATCCCTGCCCGGCCCATTCACATCCCAGCGGCACGTCCGCAAGCGCATCGGTAAGCCAAGGTGAGCGGTGCGATTCGTTCCAAATCGGCGAGGTGGTGCTGTCCCTGGTGCTGTCCTCAGATTTCGTGGCCCGAGCGAACGCCTTGGCTGCTGAGTGACCAGCCGCGAGGCACGCGGACTGCTCGATGCTGAGTGGCTCGGGTGACCCAGCTTGTCGGGTTGCCGGTCGCGCAGGGCGGACAGTCGACCAGGCACGCCGGCACGGAGACAACCGTGTATCGGATAAAGGTGAAGCTGCTGGCGGCGAAGGTCGAGGACGACTCCGACATTCACCTGGAGGTCGCCGATCCGGCGACGGGAAAGACGATGATCGGCGAGCTGCCCGCCTACGGCTGTACCAGGGGCGCGTCCGCCCTGAACCGCAAGCGCATGGAGCAGGCTCGCGCCGCGTTCCTGAAGGCGTGCGGCGACCCCGGCTCGGACTCGTTCACGGTCTACCGCAGCCAGACGACCGCGACGATCACCGGTGTCGGATTCTTCGACTTCAACCACGGCCAGCGCGGCGTCGCCCGGAACGCGATCGAACTGCATCCGGTAACCGCGATCACTGTTCGCGGCTGTCGATAAGCGATCGAACCCCGAGATGGTCCGCCGGAGGCTTGGATGGCAAGACGACGGCGACGCAGCCGCCGCAGCATGGGGCATTGCCGCATCTTCAGAGCGATCCGTGCTTGCTCGCCGAGCGCTCGAGGTTCTTGAGCGCCAGCGGCGTGTGTTCGATTGTGAACGCGAGCGACTCGGCGACGTCCGCATCGTCGATGTGGTCGAGCGCAGCTCGGGCGGGGTTCAGCCTCGACGCGGCGTTCCAGGGGCCGACTTCCGCATGTCGGACGCGAGCGACCTGGCCCCGCATCGCGGCGTAGGCCAGCCGAGCTAGATCGGCTACGTCGCCGGAGAAGACGACGGGCGGGCAGACCCGGTTCCCCTCCTCGTCGTCGAGACCGGTCGACTCGACGAATGCGATCGTTGCAGCGCACCAGGGCAGGAAGCCCACGGCCACGTACTGGATCGTGATGCGGCCCGGCTCGAACACCGGTCGCGGAGGCGCGGCCGGAACGCCCCTTGCCGTGCAGTCGACGTAGACCTCGCGCGGGTCACTCGGAACGTCGTCCGCGTCGGTGGTGATCGCGGTGCGACCGATGCTCCGAACTCGCCTCGCTCGTACGACGTGCTCGATCGTGCGGAGAGCGTCGATCTCGCGGGCGCTGACGGTAGCGCCGCGAAACGCCAGCGGCTCGACTGAAGAATCGATCCGCAGGAACACCCCGGCGTTCTCGAGTCGTCGCGCGAAGTCGCGGCCGTCCTCGGCGGCTACGGCCGCCTCGACCCAGCGCGCCTGGAGCCGCATATACGACCCGACCAGATCGAGCGGTTGCATGAAAGTGCGGTCGATCTGCCACGGATCGCGGCCCCGGATCCAGCGGATGCGGTCGGGGTCGACTCCCGCCTCGAGCAGCCACACGCAGGTGTCAATTGCCGTCTTCCCCGCCCCGATCACGGTGAAGCGGTCGGCAGGCTCGCCGAGGTCGACGAGGCCGTTGGGCGGGACCAGCGTCACGCCCGGCTCGATCGTGAAGCCGGGAAGGTGACGGGACGGGACCTCCGACTGGACGTAGGTCGCGTCGACGGTCTTGCGTCGCGGCTTGACGACGGTTTCGGAGCCGTCCAGCAGCGAGACGACCAGGTGCCCGTCGCCGTTCCCGCCGCGGTACTCGCTCATGCCGAAGAACCGCACCCTGTTCGTCGGCAGCAGGCTCTCGTCGAGAACGCGCGAGTAGTAGTCGCAGATCTCGGCCGCACTCGCACGCTCGTAAAAGCCGGCGTTCGGCCCGTGCTCGTCGATGCGGTCGTGCCCGAGCGGCCGCGACTCAACGCCGTAATACGCCGAGGGCTGGTGGAGACGCACAAACGGATACGCATCCAGCCAGTGACCGCCCGGCCGGTGACGCCGATCGACCAGCAGGACTTCGGCGTCCGTGTTCGCGACCAGCGTGTCCGCAAACGCCATCCCCGAGGCACCTGCTCCGACGACCAGGTAATCGGTCTCGACTTCGCGCACGCCCTGAAGGCTACGCAGCCACGTTGCCGCCCGCCGGAACATGGGCGCAGGCGATTGCGCTGGGGCGTGCCGTTTTCGAACGTAGTTGAGGAGGGGCTGCGGTCCCGGGTTGCTGTCGTTGTGCGGTGCCGTGTCAGCACGGTCGGTGGGCGGCCGTCCTGAGCTTCTATGGCAGTGTCGCGAGAGTCGACCGCTCGGCGGCGCCGGCGACGAGTGCTGCGGCCTCTTCGAGCGAGATGAGGTCGGTGTTGACGACCAGGTCGTATTGCGTTGGGAGCTCTTCCGCCACGTCGTAGAACCGCTTCAGATAGTCGCGCCTAGCAGCGTCCGCCGCTTTGACCGTTCGTTCGGCTTTGGCGATGTCGACACCCGCCTGCTGGCTGACTCGACGTGTGCGAGTCGCCGGCGACGCGGTAACGAGCACGCGGAGGATGCTTGCGCTCGGTTCGAGCGCGTGCGACGCGGCGTGTGCGGTGATGACGACGTTCCCCCTGGCGGCGGTCTGCTCGATCGCCTCACGGATCAATGCCTGAATCTCGCTGCTCTCGGGCTCCTCGCCGGTCTTCATCGGCAGCGAGACGCCGAGTGCCATCGCGCTGCTGCCTCCATCGAACATCGGGCCGAGGATGCGTGCCGTCAGCGACTTCCGCCGCTCCTCATCCGCGACGTCGGCGGCCGAGATCCCTCCCTGAGCCGCCGCCCTGGCAACGATCTCCTCGTCGACGTGCAGAAAGCCGAGTCGCTCCGCCACAAGGTGGCCGACGTCGTCCCCGCCCGAGCCGGACGAGCGCGAGATACAGATGACGCTGCACGGCATGAGGACAACGCTAGAGCGTGGCCAAAGCGACGTCAACGGATTCGTCACGGTACAAGTGAGGAATCCCACGAGGGCGTCCGCCTGTCGGCAGGAGGGAGTGTCGCAATAGCCGACGGCTTGCTCCTTCACCACGAACCTCCCTCCGCGCCCCCACGCAGCCGCGCCGGCACCCCCTACCCATTCGCCAGGGATGTTCCTGTTGCTAGTACGGGCCTGCTCATGCCGGTTGAGAGTCTTGGACCGCTCCAGCCGGACTCGCCCGTTTCGCGAACGTACGCAGGACGTACAACCTCCATTAGCGGGCTCGGGTAGCGTTCTTCGGCGGTAGGATTGGCCGCTCGGCGTGGGCAACTGGGGCCGACGCACGAAAAGGGAGCTGGATGCGCACGGCTCTGCTCGCTGGTCTTTTGCTCGCCGTCGTGACGGCGAGCTGTGGCGGCGCCTCACACTCCGTCTTGCGTCTCTGGGTGACGCCGGCGGTGTCGGTTGAGGACCAGCCTGTCCGCATCCGGTTCGAAGGGCTGAGGCGGCTGCAGGGTGTCTGGCTCGAGCTGCGTTCGACCGACGCGAAGGGCAGGGTGTTCGTGTCAAAGGCGGCATTCGGTGCCGACGAGAACGGTGTGCTCGATCTCGTTCGTGCTCGGCCGCTTGTCGGCAGCGCCTATTCGGGTCGCGCCTGGCAGATGGGCCTGGTGACCTCGATGACTGCGCCAAACGGCCCGCCGCTCAGCAAGTACGCGTGGGGGAGCGCGCCGCGGCGCTTCGTTTTGACGGCGGTCTCCGCGTCGCGAACGATCGCCTCCACGACCTTCATGCGCGGCTGGCGTCAGGGGATGTACACCACGGTGCGAGAAACGGTCGACCACGATGGGTTCGTGGGGACGTTCTACGCCCCCGCCGAGGCAGGGAAGCACGAAGCCGTGCTCGCGATCGGCGGCGAGGAGGGCGGGATCGGATCGTCCTGGCTGGGAGAACGGCTCGCGGCGCACGGCATTCCAACGCTCGTGGTCGGGTACTTCCACGCTCGCGGCCTCCCCGACCGGTTGGAGGACATCCCACTCGAGTACTTCCGCACAGCGCTTGCGTGGCTCGATCAAAGGCCGGAGGTCGACGTGCAGCGGGTCTCCCTGCTCGGCGTCTCGTATGGCAGCGAGGCGGCGCTCCTGGTTGGAGCTCGCTATCCGAACCTCGTCCACGGTGTCGCAGCACTCGTTCCGAGCTCGGTGGTCACCTGCGGAACGATCGGAGCGGGCCGGGGCGGCTTGCGGTCGCACGCGTGTATCGGTTCGCCGTGGACGATCGCCGGGAAGCCGCTCCGATACGCGGCCGTTCCGAACAAGTCGCAACCGGCCGACGACCGGCAGGCGCTCATCCCGGTCGAGCGGATCCCGTCTCCGGTCTTCCTCGCGTGCGGCGGACACGATCAGATCTGGAACTCCTGCCGCTCGGCCCGTGAGATCGTCGCTCGGCGCAACGCGCACGGTGGCGAGCTGACAGACCTCTACGTCTATCCGGACGCAGGCCATTACGTCGGCACACCGTCACTGGTGTTCCAACCCGGATCGCTGGCGAGCGACTTCTCCGTCCCGGCGGATGAACGTGGCCGCGAGGATCTCTGGCCTCGCCTCCTCGCGTTCCTCCATGCGACCTGACTAGAGGCTAGCGGGAGACGCCGAAGCCGTGATGGTGATCATCGTGATCGTCCTCCTCTACGGCGAGAGGCCCCGCACGTCGACACCGCTCGAGGGGGAGTCCTCGTCGCAAGCCTGTTGCCGCCGACGGCATCCGGTCGAGTCCCCTCGATCGGTGTAGGCGAGGCTTTGTCAGCGCATGGCGTTCGAATCGCCAGCCGGCTCATCGCTCGGTTAGCCAAGATCGGGCGAGACGTTTAGTCTGGCGGCGGTCGCTCGAGCCACGAGCGGATTCTCGACGAAGGGGTCATGCTCATGGAGACCACGCACTCATTTTCCTTTCGCGGGCGCGAAGGAAGCGCAGCAGTCACGTACCGAGGAAACGAGGATCCAGAGCTCTGGGGATACGGGCTGCTAGAGCTTCCTTGGCCGTCAAGCCTCGCCACGGGACTCCCCGTGCTTGAGGTCGACGTGTCGACTCCACTCGAAGGCTACGGCGGGGTAATGGGGTGGATCCAGGTAGTGCGAATCCAGGTGGCGGACTCCAGTACTTCACTTGTTCCCGGAAGCGAGAAGGCGCCACCGGGAGATCACACCTGGGTTGATGTGCCGCCTCAGCTTCAAGCGCTCGGCGTGCCGTTCGTGTCATTCGGGCGATGCCCGACCCTTTTCGATGCTCCGGCATCGACCGAGAGCGACGTTCGCTTCGTCGCCGACTCCTTCCTAACGGCAAGCCCGGATGCGCTGGTCACCCGACGTTCGCAAGCGTGCTTCGGCCTCCGTTGGGGCTACTCGACGAAGCTGGGAGAGCAGGCCGAACTCCTTCCGCCAACCCTGCTTCATCAAAGCGACTGGGAACAGGCGATACCGATCCTCCAAGAACACTTCCCCGACTGGGGCTTCGAGGCCGACTGGCTTTCCTAGCTGGTACGGTCGCGCTTGCGGCGCCGACCTCACGGTCTGTTGAGGAGATGCCCTCACCCTGCGGTGAGGGCGAGAGCCCAGTCTGAGGAGGAAAACATGGAACGCTTTCCTTTGCATCCGAGGTTGCGGCGCGTCTTGGCGCCGACACCTCTGGCGGTCGCCTTCGTCACTGTTGTTGTGCTGGCGGTTCTGGCAGCCGCGGGGGCGGCGGCAACGAGGGGAGGTGCCGCGCCCGGCCCGAACGGCTGTCCCACCAATAAGAGCCTGAAGACTGCACCGATCGCCGACCTCGCACCCCCGGCGCGGACGCAGATCGTCTCCTTCGATGTGCTGTCCGGGCCGATCAACAAGCAGACGCAGACCTTCACGCTGAAGGTGCGTGTCGGCAGCACCTGCAGCGTCAACATCAAAGGTGCGAGCGTCTATGTGACCGCGGTTCCGTACAACCAGTTCAGCATCCCGGCGGAAGAGCTCACCGGGGACGATGGCACCGCAACCCTGGTCTTTCGCCGCGACGCGAACTTCCCGGCAAGCAGCAAGCAGCAGCAACTGACACTCTTCATCCGCGCAACGAAGCCGGGCGAAGATCCTCTCGCCGGCGTTTCGACGCGCAGACTCGTCGCGGTCAACTTCTCCGGTTAGCACGCTCGTCTCGTGCCTACGGCGGCGCCCGCCCCGGCGCGGCCGTAGGCACCAGGCGAACCGCCGAAGACCGGCCTCCTCGGGGAAGCCGATCTGCGACGCGTAAGCCATTCCTCCCTCAATGCTTGCGAAGGTGCGACCGTCGAAAAGGTCGGGCGTGTGGACGGTTTGGCGTCACGGCGCAGCTCGTCTGCGAAGGCCACGAAACGTTCGGTCTGACCTTGCGCGTGGTGGAAAGCAGCACTTCTGCCATTGCACCTCCGTTCTCTCGGCCGAAAGCCGCGCAGCGTAAAGCGCACCAACCGGGCAAACGGCGATCAACGGGTTGGCAGCCGAGGCGATGCAGTGGGCCGATGCGCTGCTGCTCGGGCGGGTCACCTACGACGGCATGAGCCAGGCCTGGCCCGCGATCGGAGACGATCCGACAACCGGCGGCGACGTCATGAACTCGATCGGCAAGTACGTTCCGACCTCGACGCTCAGTGAGCCCGCCTGAAACGCGAAGTTCCTGACCGGCGACGTCGTCGACGCGGCCGCGAACCTCAGGGCGGGGAGCGAGAACCTTGTCGTCTACGGCAGCGGCCGGCTCACCGAGACGCTCCGCGACGCCGGGCTGATCGACGAGTACAGGCTGCTGATCTGCCCGATCGTGCTCGGCGAGGGGCGCAAGCCCTTCACGGGCGCCGCCCCCAGCACCTTCACCGTCACTGACAGCCGCACCGCGCCGTCCGGCATGGTGCTGCTCACCCTGGCGACGGCTTGAACGACACCCTCAGCATGACGCTCCGGGCACTTGCTCAGCGAAGCGGTTCACGAGACGTCCTCTTAGCTCGCGCGGCGTGCGATGTCCGCGAGACGCACTTGGATGAGTTTCTTGACGAGCGCCTTCGGTAGCGACTGATCGATCGGGAAGTGCACGGAGCTCTTGGTTGTCGTGTAGCGGTCGAGCTCATTGGTGAGCTGCGCGATGACCGAGCCGCTGAACGGCAGGTAGCTGAGGTGATCCTTGAACGCGGCGAAGCCGGCGACTGTACTGCCGCCGACGCGGAAAGCCGGGACGCCATAGGAGATCACTTCCTCCGCTTCCGGGACGATCTCAAGAATCGTCCTCCGCAAGCCCTCGAGCGTACGGCGCTTCGACTCCTCGAGACCTCGTAAATACCCGTCGACGTTCTTTGCCGACACCGTCGCGAGTTTACGCCGCGCAGCAGCATACGACCCTCGTGCTCAGCCACCGCCATTCACGCCGAGAAGCGCGGCTACGGAGACGTTGGCCTCGAGAGCTTCGACGCGAAGGTCCTCAAGGCATACGCCGCGCTGCATCCGCTTCCGCCCGAGATCGCGTAAGCGCAGTACTCGTTAGCCGTGGCCGTCCGGCGATACCCCCGGCCACGCATCGAAGCTGGGGTCGGTCGTCAGTCGCTGCAGGTCGTGCCCGTTCTGCAGCACCCAGTAGATGTCGGGGCTGCCTCTGTCGACGCTCATGCGACCGCGGGAAGATCAGGCGCTTGGATTCGAAGCCGGCCGCAACCGCCCAGACGGCGCCGAATCCGAGGCCGGGTCAGCCGCTCGCTAGTCGCGTCGCCACCGCGGCGTGCGCTTCCTTGCGGGCGGCCGAATGCTCGGTAATGACCGCGAGGAAGTCGTCTCGCTCGAGGGCGTAGAGCCGGGCGTCGGTGTCTGCACGGACGGTCGCTGTGCGGGGCACGTCGCGGAGCAGCGCGATCTCGCCGAAGAAGTCCCCGGGCCCGACGCAAACGGGACCGGGGTGAGCCTCGATCGTCAGTTGGCCGTCGTCGACGATGTAGAAACGGTCGCCGATCTCGCCGGCGCGAAGGACGATGTCTCCCGCGGCGACGTCAACGCGGATCAGGTGCGACGCGATTCGCTCTTTGACGACGAGTGAGAGCGGTGCGAACACGGCTATGTGGTCGATGAGTGGCAGTTGCGGCGGGGGTACGACCTCCGCGTCGATCCGCATCAGTCGTCGATACGAAACCAGGACGAGGACCGGGAGGATCGCGCCCACCACGAGGAACGCGTGCCGCAACCCGATCACGCGCAGGATGAGCGGCGCGACCAGGGAGCCGATCGCTACGGCACCCATCGCCAGGCCCCATGTCACGCCGAGCACTCGGGCCAGCACCTCGTCCGGGACGGTGCGTTGGAGGAGGGTGAACCCGGCAACGTCCTCGATGCTGTTCGCGGCGCCGACGACTGCGAGGAGGATGACCACCGGTATGAGAGAGGGAAGGGGCGCGATCAGCATGATGGGTAGACCCCAGCAGACGAGCGCCCATCCGAACGGCGGCGCGAGCCGCTCTCCGCGAAGCGAAACCGCCCTCAGCGCACCGATCAAGCCTCCGGCACCGACGGCGGCCGTCAAGTAGCCGACCCCCGATGCCCCGTCATGGAGCACCTGGTAGGCGGTAACGACGATCAGCACGTTCAGGCACCCGCGCACGAACGTTTGCGCGGCGATGAGTCCCACGAGCAGTCGCGCGCGTGGTAGCTCCCCGATCGCCCGGAATCCCCGCGAGAGCTTGTACTCAACGCGGCTCTCGTGCGCAGCGACGTGGCCCTCCACCGAAACACCGAGCAGAAGAGCAGCGGCGACGAGGAGCGCGACCGCGCCGGCCGCAAAGACCGCAGCCACGTCGGCGAACGCGACGAGCAATCCGGCCGCGAGCGGACCAGCCAGCGTCCCCAGGCTCTCAATCGTCGAGGTTGCTCCGTTCGCGGCGATCAAGTCCTTAGCCGTTGGCGCAAGTGACGGAAGAATCGCCTGAAGCGCCGGCCGGAAGAGCGTCGAGCAAACACCAACCACGGCCGCCGCAGAGAAGACAACGAACCTCTCGCCGGCCATCGCTCCCGCCGACGAGACGATCAGCGCGCCCGCTCCCAGCAGGGCAACTACAAGCAGAAACCGTTCCCTTCGGAACCGATCGGCCAGAGACGACGCGAACGGCGCGATTACCGCCGCGGGCAGCAAACGCACAAGCCCGGAGATCCCCACCGCCGTCGTGCCGCCATGAGCGTATGCGAACACTCCAAGCGCAACGAAGTGCGCCCACTCGGCTGACACCGACGCCCCCCAGGCCAACTCGACGCGGCGAACATCGACATTCCGAGCCGCGACACCAAGACCAGCAAACGCATCACGAAACCGCGACACCCGAGACAGTCAACCCAACGACAAAACCAAGCGCAACGCCCAAACGAGCCGCCCGTGATTCAGGTCGTCGTCTAGTTGCCGACGATCAACGTGAAAGGCCTCTGCGGCGGCATGCACTGCGAACTGCTCGGGATGGACGTCACGGCAGCCAGCCGTCACGGTACGCCGAGCGCTCCTCCGGTCCGAAGCGGGCGTAGGCCTCCGCCGGTTTCGACGTCTCCTCGAGCACGCTCGCGCCGTGCTTCGCCGCCACCTCATCCACCGGATAGACCGCCTCGAAGCCGCCCGCTCGGCTGCCGGTCATGACGATGACGCACGGCCCCTCACCGGCGCCGACGAAGACGTGGTGCGTCCACGGCGGGCAGTGGACGAAGTCCCATGCCTTCAGGCGGCGCTCCTCACCTTCGATCACGAGCACGCATTCTCCGGCAACGAGAAGGAAGTCCTCCTGGCCGCGCTCGCGGTGGTACAGGCCGTTCCGCTGGCCAGGCATGAGCACATGGATGCGGAAGCCGAGCTGAGGCCACTCCTGCCCGCCTTCAAAGTCGGTGTCTTGCCCACGCTCCTCGCTTCGGATCCACGAAACGTCGCGCGCGTTAAGAACGAACCAACCCTCAGCCTGGGGGATGAGCCCGGCCTCAGTTCTCGTCAGTTGTGCCTCGCGAACGGATTCGGTCATCGGCGGATCCTTGCAGGAGCGATGCGAGCGAGATGCCCCGGTACAGCCCCGGCCGCCGCTGCGGCGCATCTTCTCACTACGGCTCCGTCGGCGGAGCGGTGGCTCGGGGGCATTCCCTAACACTCGCCCAGTCGATCGCCTGTCGGCCGGATGGCCGCGGTTCGCGTTAGCGGGTTCCGGGTTGGACAAGGCCCGATTCGTAGGCGATCACGACTGCTTGTGCTCTGTCGCGGAGGTTGAGCTTGGAGAAGATCCTACCGATGTGGGTTTTCACGGTTGCCTCGCTGATGAAGAGCTCGGCTGCGATCTGCGCATTTGAGCCGCCTCTGGCGATCAGCTTGAGGACGTCGAGCTCACGCCCGCTGAGCGCGCCGAGGTCCGGCGGACGCGAGCTGCCCGGTGCGGGCCGATGCACGAAGTCTTCGATAAGCCGACGGGTGATCGCCGGCGCCAGCAGTTGCTCTCCTCGGGCGACGATTCGCACGGCCGCGATCAACTGGTCGCGTGGGGCGCTCTTCAGCATGAAACCGCTCGCGCCGCTCTTGAGCGCCTGGTAGACATAGTCGTCGTTGTCGAACGTCGTCAGGACGAGCACTCTGACGTCGGCTTGGGAGCCCAGCAGTCGACGTGTGGCCTCGAGCCCGTCGAGCTTGGGCATACGGATGTCCATCAGCACGACATCGGGTTTCAGCCCGCGTGCCTGTTCGACGGCGGCGGCGCCATCCGCTGCCTCTCCGACGACACGGATGTCGGTTTGTGTCTCGAGGATCAGCCGGAACCCGTCTCTCACCATGGCTTCGTCGTCGGCCAGTAGGACGCTGATCATCGACCCACCGGTTCGAGCGGCAAGACAGCCCGCACGCTGAACCCACCGGTCGCTCGCGGCGCAGCCTCGACCGAGCCGCCGTAGAGCGCGACGCGCTCGTGCATTCCGATCAGGCCATGGCCACCGCCGTTGAAGACGGTTGCGCCATCGCCGTCGTCTTGCACCTCGACCGTCACGGCGGCGAGCTCGAAGCGGACGACGACCTCGGCGGAAGCGGCGCGGCCACCGTGCTTGAGCGTGTTCGTTAGCGCCTCTTGGACGATCCGATAGATCGCCAGATCGACCCCCGGCTCCAGGGCGCGCTCCTCGCCGTCGATCTCGAGGGAGACCGGAAGTCCTGCCGCGCGGACCTCCTCGACGAGCGCCCCGAGTTCGGCGGCGCGAGGCTGAGGCGTGAGCTCGAGTCGCTCGCCGTCACGGAGCATCCCGAGGAGACGCGTCATCTCTCCGAGCGCCTGCCGCCCCGTCCGCTGGATCGACGCCAGCTGGTCGCGGGTCCGCGCAGGCTCCGAGTCGAGCACAGCGTCGGCCGCCTCCGCGTTCAACACCATCACCGACACGGCATGCGCGACCATGTCATGAAGGTCTCGCGCGATCCGTGCCCGCTCATCTCTCACTGCCGCGCGCGTCGCCTCCTCCCGGTCGCGTTCGAACAGCGCCGAACGCAGCTCGAGCGCCTCGGCTCTCCCTTCGCGCCGATGAACCGCACGGCCGGCGAGCCACGGCACTGCAACCACGACGAGTCCGAAAACGAAGCCCTGAGCGCTCCGATCTACCGCTCCCGCTTCGTCGATCGCCGCGCCGATCAGACCGATCGCGAGCGCCACCAGCGCCCGCCCACGGGGTAATGCAGACCCTGCCGAGTAGAAGAGCACGATCCAGGTGACGATCAGCCACAACGCCTGCGGCGACGACGCCAGAACTGTCTGAACGATCACAGCTGCCATAGCGATCGCCACCGCGGCGAGCGGTGCGCGTCGACGCAAGGCGACAGAGCCGGCGATCACGAGCCCGGCCGGCGCCGTTACTACCTTCGGTCCCGCGGCGGCGCCCGACCACACATGCAACTCGGCCAACACGACGAGGACGAGCGCGAGGGCAGCGTCGATCACAAACGGCCGCTCCAGTCTCCGGCTCATGCACCGAAGCTAGCGCGCCGCGCCCAACCCCGCATCCGACCACAGGCCGGTTTTTTCGCGCGCGAATCCGACCACGGTCGGACATCGATCCGACCGACGCCCGATGACGCGGTCGAACCAGCTTCCTATCGTCGAGAACGTCACGTCTCGACTCTCACGGAGGTCAATAGATGCTCACGTCACGTCTCGGCGGCAGGCTCCTCGTTCTTGCCGCCCCCGTCCTTCTCGCTGCGGAGCTAGTTCGATCCGACCATTCTCAGTCCAGCTATGCAGCGCAACTCGCCGATGTGGCCGACGCGCGCACGCCCGAGCTGCTCGCAGCCGCGCTCTTCCTGCTCGGCGGCCTGCTGCTCATCCCGGCTGCGATCGGGCTCGCACGCACCACCTCCGGGCGCGGTTCCCATCTGATCACGGCGGGCAGCGTCCTCTTCGGTGTCGCTGCGATCTGGATGTCAGCCGGGCGCGCGATGTTCGCACTCATGCTCTATACCCTCACCCAGCCCCACTTCGCGCGCGACACCGCGGTCGGCGCGCTCACGCAGATCGGCAACTCCTCCGCCTTCGCGATCTTCCTGCTCCCCCTGCTGGCGCTGCTCCTCGCCCCGATCGTGCTCGGACTCGGCCTCTGGCGAGCCCGCCTCGCACCATGGTGGCCCGTCGCTGTCTGGCCGATCGCAACCGCTGCCTTCCTCGCGCTCGAGAGAAACACGCTCGGCGACCTCGTCACATTCGGCGCCATGACCGGCGTCATCGCCGCGATCGGCCTCGCGGCAAGCCGGACACCATCCCGGCCGGCGAACTGAGCCACGCCTCCTCAGGCTTCATTCCGAAACACTCGCGCAGGCGAGTGGGCGTGTCTCAAGCCGACGAGCTTGCTTCCGGGCCGGGGGTGAACAGTTTCCAGTTCCCCTCGGAGACGACTTCGACCGCACCGTCGGCCACTTTGATCGCGGTCTGATCGTCGATCGCGTACGTCGGGACTGGTATTTCGGAGGCCCACTTTTCTACGTTGGCCATGGAGGAGTCCTCGAAGCCCTCGCGATCCAGATGTACGCGCAACGCGAAATCGACCAGCCCCAGCGCCCTATCGCCTTCCCGCGCCTGATCGCTGCCTGCGGGCACGTACTGAAGGTTGAACTCCGCGTCGCAGTTGTAGGGGGTCAGCACGATGCTCCCGGCGCTCACCCCCACGTAGACCGACTCGCTCAGCGACGGCAAGAGGTCTGCCAGTCCTGACTGCCGCATCCAGTAACACAGGTAAAGGACATCGCCGCCCCACACCAACAGGGCGTCGGTCTCCCTGACCATCGGGACCCAGCTCTCCTCTTGGATGCTGGGCAGCGCGGTGAGCTCCAGAACCCCCAGCGACTTCCAACCCACTTCGCACAAAGGGCTCAGGGCCTGACCGCAGATCGCCCGCCATGCCCCGGCCGCACCGTCGGGGAAGGGATAGATCGCGGTCGGGATGATGAGGGCGCTGGACTCGGCGATCGGCTTTCCCAGCAGGCCGACGAGTGCGTCGTCGATGCTCGGGTTACTGATGCCAGAGGAAGTGAGAAGAAGCTTCATGCGGCCTCCTGTGGGTGGTTACTCCACGCGAGAACGTTGTACGTGCTGTCTTAGGGCGTGAGCAGTTTCCAGTGCCCCTCGGAGACGACCTCGACGGTACCGTCGACCACTTTGAGCGCGGTCTCGTCGTCGATCGCGTACGCCGGGCCTGACAAGCGGGCCGCCCATTCCTCTGCGGTGGCCATCGTGTTCCACGGCAGGTCAGGGTTATCGAGGTGCGGGAAGATCGAGAAGTCGACGATCCCCAGGGTGCGGTCGTCTGTCGCTGACGGCCACGTCACGAAGTCGTCACCGATCCGGGGGGTCATCACCATGCTTCCGGCGCTCACCCCAACCCAGACCGTCTCGGGCAGCGTCGCCAGGAGGTCCGCCAGTCCGCTCTGCCGCATCCAGTGGCACAGGTACGTCGCATCGCCGCCCTCGACGAGCAGGACGTCCGTCTCACGGACCAGCGGGACCCAGCGCTCCGCGTCGAGGCTCGGCAGGGCGGTGAGCTCCAGCACTCCCATGGACTTCCAGCCGAGTCCGACCGTGGGAGTGCCAGTCTCCTGCCCGCTGATGCACCGCCACGCCTGGCGAGGACCCGCCATGGGATGCCCGTACAACGCCGTGGGAATGCAGAGGGCGTCGCACTCGGCGGTCGGCTTGCCCAGCAGTTCGACCAGTGCGTCGTGGATGCTCGCGTTCTTGATGCCGGCGGACGTGAGAAGAAGCTTCAAGTTGCCTCCCGAATTCGTTGGTGTAGGCGAGAACGTCCCGGGCGCTTACGGATCCGTACGCGGTGGAGAGCCAGCGGCTATTCCTGCTTGAACCGGTGGCGCGTCTGGCCGAAGGTGCCCTTGGCGAACGCGAGGACCTTGGTCGGCTTCACCGAGAACACGAGGATCGCGTCGGCGTTTGCCTCGTGCCGGAAGCCGCCCTCGTGCACCTCGTAGTGCCAGCGGCCGTCCCACTTCGTCTCCCACGCCTCTGCGAGCCGTTTGAGGACGCTCTCGTCGATCACTTGGACGGCCTCGCCCTCGACCACGACGTCGAGCCCTCGCTCCCACTCGTTGCAACCGGTCATCAGGATCACGTTCTGGTTGGTTCTCAGGTTCACGGCCTTCTGCTCGCCGAAGCCGGTCGCGAAATAGATCGCGTCATCGAGCCAGACGCCGACGAGTGGCGTCGCATGCGGCCGACCGTCCGCGCGGACGGTCGCGATCCAGAACAACTCGGCGTCTTCGAGCGTCCGGCGAGTCTGATCCCAGTCGGCCGCGACCGCGGCCGGGTCGCTGAAGCGCGCGTCGAGCTCGGTCACTGGCTGCGTCATTGAGGGCTCCTGTCGATCCGGGGTGTCAGCGGACCCGCGCTTACGGATCCGTACGCAGTAGAGACCGGTAGCGCACCGAAAATTCATCGGCGCTCTGCGATCCGCGACAATGGCCGCGTGGCGCTTCAACGGATGGACAACGTGGGCATCGTGGTGGAGTCGCTTGATGCCGCTATCTCCTTTTTCGCCGAGCTCGGCCTCGAACTCGAGGGGCGAGCGATGATCGAAGGAGACTGGTCAGGGCGCGTCACTGGACTGCGCGACCAGCGCGTCGAGATCGCCATGATGCGGATGCCGGACGGCCACGGCAGGATCGAGCTCTCGCGCTTTCTCACGCCGCCCCCGGTCGCCGATCACCGGAACGCGCCGGTAAACGCCCTCGGCTACCTCCGCGTCATGTTCGCGGTGGACGACCTCGACGACACGCTGGCCCGGCTCCGCGAGCACGGCGCGCAACTCGTCGACGAAGTGGTCCAGTACGACGACGTGTATCGGCTCTGCTACCTCCGAGGCCCCGAGGGCATACTCATCGGGCTGGCCGAGCAGATCGGCTGACGTCCCAAGCGCGCGCTCGGGCGTCATTCGCGAATCGCGCAGGCCACGTTACTCCGCCGTCCCGGCGGTTTGCGTTCAAGCGACAATCGGTTCGTCTCTCACGAGGAGGTTCATGTGGCGGAGGAGAAGCTCGGCCTGACGTTTGGCCGCGTTGCTGAGGCCTACGACCGGCTGCGTCCCGAGTTCGCACCCGCGGCGGTCGACCACGCGGTTGCCGCCCTCGGTCTTGCCCCTAGCGCGTCCGTGCTCGACCTTGCGGCTGGCACCGGCACGCTCACGCGAGCGCTTCGGGCGCGAGTCGCCGTCGTGGTCGCCGTTGAGCCTGACGATCAAATGCGCGCCCACGTCGGCGGTGACGCGCGTGCCGGGTACGCCGAGGAGATTCCATTGGAGGACTCATCTGTGGACGCAGTTTTCGTCGGCGATGCCTTCGTGTGGTTCGACGCCTCTCGCGCCCTCGCCGAGATAGAACGAGTCCTACGGGCGGGCGGCGGCCTCGCGCTCCTCTGGCGCGACTGGTACGGCCGGGAGCAGCCGCCACCTCCGCAGGAGGTCGGCCGATTGCTTACTGACCTGTATCAGCGGTTCCGGCAACGTGGTCCGTCACCCGGAGACTGGCGGGACGACCTCGGTCGCTCCGCGTTCGCCCCGCTCGAGCACGCGAGCTTCGAGGAACGCCTCACGATCTCCGGAAACGACCTCGCTGACCTAGAGCTGACACGAAGCTCGGCTGCGATGCTCGACAACGACGAGCGTGCGGCCCTCGCAGCGCGCATCTACCCCCAGATGGAGGCGTCCTACGAACTGACGGTCGTCACCGAGGTTGATCTGATGCGCTTGCAGTGACTGCCTCGGTCAATTCGTACACCCGAGACTCCCCAGCCGCGGTCGGGCATCGCGCCGTTCAGCGACCCGGTCAGAACGTCGATACTCAGCTCGCGCCGTGTTCGGCGACCGTTCAGAGCGGCAGCCAGCGCCCGCGCCGGGTCGACGGGAGCGAATGTCCGAACCACTGCTCGTGGATTTCGTACGGTGTTCACCCCTCTCGCGGCGGCCACAGCAAGGCGCTACGTTGTCCTGGGATCGAGATCGGTCACGATTCGACTTTCCAAGGGAGGCAACATGAAGATCCTCGCGCGTGTCGGGGTGCCGAGCGCACTCGTCGCTTTCTTCGCAGTCGTGCTTGCGAGCTTCGCAGCGGCGATCGGGGCCAGGGCGGCGGCGAGCGCCGAGGTATGCAAGTCATTCTCCGCGTCAGGATTGAAGGTTCAGTGGAGTGCCATCGGCAATGTGACCTGCGCCAAGGCGAAGCCGTGGCTGACGAAGCTCCTCGCCAATCGCGGAAAGCCCGGCGCGAAGGCTGTCCTCAAGAATGCCCCGAGAGGCTTTAAGTGCGCCGCAACGGACGACTCAAAGGGCAGACCCTTCGCGGGCGCGGT
Source organism: uncultured Thermoleophilia bacterium (assembly GCA_963817765.1). GTDB lineage: Bacteria > Actinomycetota > Thermoleophilia > Gaiellales > Gaiellaceae > PALSA-600. Next base: position 390,312 of record CAWFPX010000014.1, read on the forward strand.
CATACGGGAACGCCTACGTTCCCGAAGGCCAACGCACATCAGGGTCTCGCCTGAGGCAATCGGCGGGCTCTGTCACTGTCGCGAGGGAGCGGTTGCCGGGCGCGAGGCCCAGGTAGGTAGTGCCCTAACATCAGACCAAGTTGCTTCCCGAGGGCGTGTACCACTGGACCGCGACTCATCCCGAGTGGGAAGGGCCAGTGTCGGCGTACGCAATCGACGACGGGGCGCGGCTGATCCTCATCGACCCGATCGCTGTTCCGGACGACGTGCGCGCGCTGTTCGGATCGCGCGAGGTGGTCACGGTACTCACCTCCACGTGGCACGAGCGCGACGCCGCAGAGCTCGGCTTTCCCGTGTGGGCCCCGGCGCCCGATCGCCCCGAAGACCAGCTTGTCCCGGCGACGCGCTACGCGATCGGCGACTCGCTGTTCGGGATGGAGGCGTATCCGGGCCGGGAAGGCCAGCTCGACCTCGTGCTCTGGAGCGAGCGAATTCGCGCAGTGATCGCCGGCGACACGCTGATCGACCTCGGCAACGGGCTCGAGATCCCCGCAAGCTGGCTACCGGAAGGCGTCACGGTCGAGCAGGTCGCGACCGGGCTGAGGCCGCTGCTCGACAAGCCCGTGGAGATCGTGCTGCCGACGCACGGCGAGCCCGCGGACCGCGCGGCTCTCGAACACGCCCTCACCTGATCCGCGCGCCTATGACACCAGGGGCGCCGGCGTGACGCCCTAGACGGTGCGGGGTCGCCACGGCTCGTGCTCGTGCGCGAGCCAGACAAGCTCGGGGTCGAGCGCGCGCACGCGCAGCTGGCCCTCGGTGTGCGGCTCATCGAGCTCGCCGACCCAAACCGCCACGTCGCCGCCGACGACGACCGGACGCCCGCCAGTCTGGACGACGACCACCTGCATGCCGCGTGTGTGGCCCGGCGCCGGGACGAGCCGGAGCCCGGGAAGCAGCTCGAGCTCGCCGTCGACGGGCACGTAGCGCACGCCGGGCGCGTCGACCCACTCGCGAATGGTGTAGTCGTCCTCGCTGCGCGCGTCATCGAGCTCCCGACGTTGGACGTAGATCGGCCTGCCACCGAAGAGGTGGTTGCCGCCGCAGTGGTCGAAGTGCAGATGTGTGTTGACGACGATGTCGATGCCCGCGAGGTCGAAGTCCTGCTTGCTCAGTGGACGGAGGCGGGGATCGAGATCGGCGACCGCCGGGTGCAGCTCCGTCATACCGGTGTCGACGAGGACGCGCGCATCGGGATGGTCGATGACGTGCACGTAGACCGGCATCCGCTCACCCTCGGCGAGCAGGTCGGCAACGCGGAGCGCCGTAATGGTGATCGAGGCCGAGGCGTTCATTGCGTATCGACCGTAGAGACTGACAAACCACCGAGAACTCATCGGGCACGTCGTCGCTCCGGTCTCCATCGACGTCTCAGGGCCATTGATGCGCACGGCTCAGTCGAGCCGCCCGGCCTGGGCAGGGACTATCCGATGATGAGCCACGGCCACGATCGCGGAGTCGAGAGGCGCGAGCGTGTCACGAAAGAACGCGATCCCGTCCAGCATTGCGTAATCGACGCCCTCTGCTGCCGTCTCGGTGAACTCCTCGTAGTAGCGGCGAAGCACTGCCCCGTCGAACGCACTTGGATCGAGGCGTGCCAAGTAACGCTCACGGTGATCTGACGTGAGGACAAAGACCGACCCCTCGCGGGTCTGCGAGATGGTCGAGGCCACCTCATCGTGGTCGGAGTGCATGAGGTCGATGCCCTGCTCGTCGAGGTACGGCAACAGCGTCGCAAGGACGGAGCCAGACCAGGCGTAGTCGATGCGAGTGATGTTCTCGCGTTCTAGGACATCCCAGAATTCATCCGGCGTTCCACGGACGATCGCGCTTCCGCGGGCTAGCAGCAGCCTGAACGATCGGCAGCGCGGACTCAGAGATCACGAATGACTGACCAATCGCGGACCCGCGTTCGACCATGGTGTGAGCGGCGAGTCGCTCACGGTTCCGCAATCTGCCAACCGAAGCAATTCGTCGACCACCTGGTCGAGAGGCTGGGTGGCGTCTACATCGATGGCTCCGGCCGGTTTCTCGTCGCTCCGATTGAGCCTGAGCATCAGTTCGAGTTCCTCGGGCTGCTTGCCAAAGTCATTGTTGGTGCGCTCTTGGAGGCGGCGACGCATGGTGTCGTCGTCGACGCGGAGGTTGAATACCCTGGTGAAATAAGGCAGAAAGCGGTCGCGATTACGGCTGCTTCCACAGACAAACAACACTTCTGATCCCGGGCTCTCGAGTTCGCTGAGGGCCTTGTGCTCGTCCCACATCGAGTTGTCGTACTGAATGGACCGACCTAGGAGACCGGTGTCGAGGTCGGCGTGGACCTTCCAAGCCCGGTCGGTACTGATGGCCTTGTAGCCACGTTCGATCAGCTCCTCATAGACCGAGGATTTACCGGCGCCGGATAAGCCCTCCACTAAATAGTTCCGTTTGGCCATGGTGATGATTCACGACGCGCCGTGGGCACCGTATCTCGCCGATGACACGGTTCTCGAAGGCCCTCGGCAGTGATGATACGACCATGCACACGTCCGAAATTCAGCGCGCGGTGGATGCGGCCGTGTCGACTGCGTCGGCACTTGATCTCAGGGTCGATGACGCCGTCGTTGTCCACGACTCGAACCGGCTCGCTCTGCGACTGCTGCCTTGTGACGTTCTCGCTCGCGTCGCGCGCGGGGAGGGCAAGGGCAGGCGCGGAGTTCGAGGTCGAGGTCGCTCGTCGGCTCGCCGAAACCGACAGCCCTGTAGCTTCGCTCGATCCTCGGGTGGAGCCATGCGTGTACATGCGTGACGGCTTCGTCATCACGTTGTGGACCTACTATGAGCCTGTCTCCAACCCTGACATCGGAGCAGCAGAGTATGCGCACGCGCTTCACCGGCTTCACGCCGGCATGCGCCAAGTCGATTTCATTGCGCCCCACTTCACGGATCGCGTCGCGACAGCGCAGTCGCTGGTCGGCAACCGCGCCCAAACCCCGGATCTGCGGGATGTCGACCGGGAGCTTCTGAGCGACACGCTGCGAGGAATGACGACAGCGATCGTTCAGCGGCACGCCGCAGAGCAGGTCCTCCATGGCGAGCCCCACCCCGGCAATCTGCTCAAGACGAAGCACGGGTTGCTGTACACCGACTTGGAGACTTGTTGCCGCGGGCCTGTCGAGTTCGACGTCGCACATGTGCCGGAAGACGTGAGCACGCACTATCCAGACGCCGATCCAGACCTGCTGTGCGAGTGCCGAATCTTGACGCTGGCGATGGTCGCAGCCTGGCGTTGGGATCGAGACGACCAACTCCCGAACGGACGCCGAATGGGCAGAGAGCTCCTCAGCCGGACACGGGCAGCATTGGAGCGCCATCGATCGGGTGCGCTAGCCACCCCCGCAGCCGCTCGGCGAAGCCGACGTTTGGCGCGTGGATATTGATGAGGCGAAGCTCGGAGTCCGACACATTCCGGAAGCCATGTGTGACGCCCGCCGGCGCCGCCACAAAGGTTCCGGGCCCGGCGCGGAAGACATCATCCCCGACCTGAAACTCGGCCTCGCCGGCGAGCACGTAGAACGAGTCGACGTGGTCGTCGTGAGCGTGCGCATCAACTCCCTCGAAGTCGGGGCCAAAGCGGAGCTCGATGATCTCGAACTGTGGAAGCTCCCCGAGAATCCGGTGATGTCGCTCCCCGCGCACGAGCTGCTCCCCGCCCTCCGGGCCGAGCGCGACGATGCCGTCCACGGACACGTCGCGAGCCTATCCGACTCGGATCGGCTTCCGGAAGCGGACGCCCTCCTACCGGCGCGTCTAGGAGTCGAGAGGGACGGCCTCGATGGCGATATGGCCACGAGCGATCTCGAAACGGACAAGGTATCGACTGGCATTTTCCGACTCGATGGTGAGGAGCAGCCCGCCCTCGTCGTAGTGATCCACGGAGATAAGCCTCACGTTGCCCTCGTCACGGATCTCGAACTCCACGGCGTCTTCACGAGCAAGCATTTCTCTGAAGCGGTCGGTCGCGATCGCTGCGATCTGATCCCCGACTCCTTCGATCAGGCGCTGCTCGAATTCGTGCTGCTCCGTCATGTCTCTCCTTCTGGAAACGACGACAGCGAGCGGCGAGCTCGCTCGCCCACGCGCGTTTTGGGGTTGCACCGTCCGAAAGTTCGATTCTTACTGAGACATCATCCGTGCTCTCAGTCGTGCATCGCAGAGGACGAAGCCAGTCGCGCGGGTTCCCTCCGCTCACGACCCGGTGTAGACGGCGCGGGCGCCTGCGAGTCGCACGGCGTTCGACAGCGTCCCCAGGTCGTACGCGCCGTAGTGCCGTCGGCCGTTGACGAAGAACGTCGGCGTGCCGGATACGCCGCTCAGGTCGGCGCTGTCGACGTCGTCGGCGACGCGCCCAGCCCCGTCGTGCGTGCTCAGATCGGTCGCGAACTTCTCGGCGTCGAGACCGATCTGCTGCGCGTATCGAACGAGGTCGTCGGGCTCGAGCGCCTCCTGGTGCTCGAGCAGCAGATCGTGCATCTCCCAGAACCGACCCTGCGTCGCGGCAGCCTCAGCTGCCTCGGCGGCCAGCTGGGCGTTCTTATGCACATCGCTGAGCGGCAGGTTCCGCCAGACGTAAGCGACGTCGCCGAACTCCTGCAACAGGTCACGGAGGGCGGGCTCGGCGCGACCGCAGAACGGGCACTCGAAGTCGCCGTACTCCACGAGCGTGACCGGAGCGTCGACAGGCCCGCGAATGTGGTCGCGCTCCGGGTCGACGTCGAGATAGAGGTCGCTGGTGGTCTGGGCAGAGCCGAGCAGTGCCCGCGCGCGCACCGGCAGCGGCAGGCGCGACGTCATCCGGAACAGGATCCACGTGATCGAGGCGGCGACGAGCCCGGACGCGAGCACCCCGGCCTTCGCCTCGTCGAGCTGGGCACCGTCGAACGCGATCGTCGCGATGAGCAGCGAAACGGTGAACCCGATGCCGGCGATGGTGCCTCCGCCGAGCACCGCGGCCCAACCGACCGGCGGCCGCAGCCGCCCACGGCTCGCGACCGTGACGAGCCACGACGCGCCGGCGATGCCGAGCGGCTTGCCGAACACGTAGCCGAACACGATTCCCAGCGTGATCGGGGACCGAACGGCCCGCCCCAGCAGGTCGGCGTCGACCACGATGCCGGCGTTCGCGAGCGCGAACAACGGCACGACGACATAGCTCGTCCACGGGTGGTACAGCTGCTGCAGCCGCTCATTCGGCGGCGTCGCTGCGCGGACCTCGGCGACCGCGGTCCGGGCCAGACCGGCGGTCGGCTGTTCCCGAAACTCGCGGAAGCGCTCGGTCGCGAGCTCGAGCGCCGAGCGGCCAGGCGTGTACGCGTACGGGAGCACACCGAGCGCGAGCCCGATGACGATCGGCTCGACGCCCGCCTCGAACAACGCGACCCAGGCGCCCGCGCCGAGCAGGCAGATACGCGAGGCCGACCCGCACTCGCGCGCGGTGCAGGCCGAGCGCCGCCGCGTAGAACGCGACCGCGATGACGAGAGGCGTCACATCGATCGACGACGAGTAGAAGAGCACGATCACGACGAGCGCGACGAGGTCGTCGACCACGGCGACGGTGAGCAGAAACGCACGCAGTCGGTCGGGGAACCGCGGTCCGACGAGCGCGAGCAGCCCGAGGGTGAAGGCGGTGTCGGTCGACATCGCGACTCCCCAGCCGTGCGCCGACGGCCGGCCGGCATTGATCGCGAGGTAGATCGCGACGGCGCCGAACGCGCCACCGAGGGCCGCGACCGCCGGCAGCGCGAGACGGCGGCGATCGCGGAGCTCCCCGAGGTCGAACTCGCGCCGCGCCTCCAGGCCGACGACGAAGAAGAAGAACGTCATCAGGCCGCTGTTGATCCAGCCGCGAAGATCGAGCGCGATCCCGGAGTCGCCGACCTCGATCGAAACGCGCGTCGTCCAGAAGGACGAATACGAATGCGAGTCGATGTTCACCCAGAGGAGCGCGCCCACGGTCGCCCCGAGCAGGAGAACGGCGCTGCCCGTCTCCGTTCGCAGGAACTCTCGCAGCGGGGTCGGGATGGTGCGGCTCCACGCCGTGCGGCCCGTGTAGTCAGCCACTGCCATGGGAACGATCGTACGGTGGAATAACCCACTGCCTCACGCGTTGCCTCCGACATGACTGTCCGCGACAACCCGGCGGAGCTGCGCTACGAGCTGCTCGACGGCGGCAAGGTTGTCGGCGAGATCCGCTACAGGCGCGAGGCGTCCGCGCTTGCGCTGGTGCACACCGAGGTCGACCCGAGCTACGAAGGAACAGGCGCCGCCGGCCTGCTTGTCGAGCAGGCAGTGCGCGACCTACGCGAACGCGGCCTCGGCCTGATCCCGGTATGTCCGTACGTGCGCGCGTGGCTCCGCCGCCACCCGGAGGAGGCCGACCTCGTTGTCGCTGACCCGGCGATGCCAGAATGAGCCGTGTCGTCCTCCCTTGCTGAGCTCGCAGCGGCGCTCGTCGCGATTGATTCCGTCAATCCGGCGCTCGTGCCGGGTGGCGCCGGCGAGCGCGAGATTGCGTCCTTCGTTGCCAGCTGGTGCGTCGCGCGAGGGTTCGACGTCGAGCTTCTCGGTGACGAGCGCCCGAGCGTCGTCGCCACGAGGCGCGGCTCGGGCGGCGGTCGCTCACTGCTCCTGAACGGGCACCTTGACACCGTCGGCGTCGCAGGGATGGAGGCGCCGTTCGAGCCACGCATCGAGGGCGACCGACTCTACGGACGCGGGGCGTACGACATGAAGGGCGCGCTCGCGTCGATCCTGCTCGCCGCAAGCGATGTGACGGGGCTGCGCGGTGATGTGATCGTGACCCTGGTCGCCGACGAGGAACTCGCATCGATCGGCACCGAGGCGGTAGTCGACCACCTGCGCGCCGACGCGGCGATCGTCGTCGAGCCGACCGAGCTACGCGTGGCGATCGCCCACCGAGGCTTCGTCGGCTTCGAGCTCGCAACCGAGGGCATCGCGGCGCACGGGTCGCGGCCGGATCTCGGCGTTGATGCAATCGCCAAGATAGGCCCGATCCTGGTCGCGCTCGCAGAGCTCGATGAACGGCTCCAGAGAGGATCGACTGCACCCGCTCGTCGGACCGGCGTCGTTACACGCGTCACTGATCGAAGGAGGCCAGGAGCTCTCGAGCTTCCCCGCAAGCTGCGTGCTGACGGGCGAACGCCGAACGATCCCCGGCGAGACCGTCGAGCAGGTCGAACAGGAGCTGCGCGCGGTCGCCGGAGAAGCCACGTTGCGGATCATCGCGAGCAGGGATCCGCTCACCGCCCAGCCAAACGACCCGTTCGCCGAACTCGTTCGCCGCATCGCTGACGCAGGCGATTACACGGGCGCCCTGTTCTGGACGGACGCCGCGCTTTTCGCCGCCGCCGGCATCCCGACCGTCCTCTATGGGCCAGCAGGCGAGGGAGCCCACGCGGCCGTCGAGTGGGTCAGCCTCGCGTCGCTCGACCGCGTCCGGGAGGTCATTCGGCGCGTCGCGGGTGAGTGGTGCTCGTAAGCGATTCGTCGTTTACGCTGGACAGCTACCTCCGACCAAAGGGCAAGCGAACTGCGTGATGCGCACAACCGAACAACCAGTCGCGTAATGGAACGGGCCTACGCCGTCGCGCATGTTGACGAGATTGACGTGATCGATGACGGGCGTCGTCCCTTTCGCCCGGTCCGTCACCACCTCGGGCTCACAGCCTTCGGAGTCAACGCGTGGACAGGCGTCGCGGCCGGCGACCGGATCATCAACGAGCATGACGAGGCAGAACTCGGCGACGGAAGCGAGGAGCTCTACCTCGTGCTCGCAGGTCGAGCGCGCTTCGAGCTCGACGGCAGCGACTTCGATGCTCCGGCTCGTACGGTCGTCGCGGTGCGGCCTGGTGTGACGCGAACCGCTTTCGCCGAGGAGCCTGGCACGACGATCGTCGCGGTCGGGTGCGTGCCGGGCAAGGCCTACGAGCCCCAGGGCTGGGAGCTCTGGGCGCCTCTGGGCGTGCTTTACCGAACCGGCGAGTACGGCGAGGCAGCCGACCGAGCAGGTCCTCTCGCTGACGCGAATCCTCAGTACGCGTTTTTGTTCTACAACCTGGCCTGCTGCGAAAGCCTCGCCGGCCGGACGACCGACGCGCTCGACCACCTGCAGCAGGCGATCGAGAAATCAGAGCATTTCCGCACGCTCGCCGACAGCGATGCGGACTTCGACCCGATCCGCCAGAGCTCCGCCTTCGCCAAGCTCGTCCACCCCGACAGCTGACTCCGAACGCGGTCCTCCCTTCGCGACCTCACACGATACGACGGCGCGCTGTCGCCGAATTCATCGGCGACTCCGGGACGGCGCCTGCTTAGATTCGACTGGTGCGATGCGTCTCATGCGGCCAGGAAAACCCCGACGGATTTCGGTTCTGCGGCAACTGCGGCGCGCCGTTCTCTGAGCCGACGGCGCCGGCGCGGGAGGTGCGCAAGGTCGTCACCGTCGTCTTCTGCGATCTGAGTGGCTCGACCGCGCTCGGTGAGAGCACGGATCCGGAGGCGTTGCGCGCCAGGATGCGCGGCTACTACGAGGGGATGCGGGCGATCCTCGAGCGGCACGGTGGGACGGTTGAGAAGTTCATCGGCGATGCGGTGATGGCCGTCTTCGGAGTCCCGGTCGCACACGAAGACGACGCTTTGCGGGCGGTTCGCTCGGCCTGGGAGATGCGGGAGGCGGTGTCTGCGCTGGGGCTCGTGGCGAGGATCGGCGCGAACACGGGCGAGGTTGTGGCGGCTGAGGGCGACACGCTCGTGACCGGCGACGCCGTTAACGTCGCCGCCCGGCTCGAGCAACTCGCCGCGCCGGGCGAGGTGTTGATCGGAGAAGAGACGTGGCGTCTGGTACGCGACGCGGTGCGCGTCGAGCCGATGCAGTTGGCGGCGAAGGGCAAGGCGGAGCCCGTGGCCGCGTTCCGGTTGCTTGCAATCGACCTGGAGGCGGCCGCGATCGCGCGCCGCCTCGACGGACCGCTCGTGGGGCGCCACCCCGAGCTCGCCCAGCTGCGACAGGCGTTCGAGCGTGTGGTTCGCGAGCGCCGCTGTTCTCTCTTCACCCTGCTCGGTGCGGCCGGGATCGGGAAGTCGCGGCTGACAGCCGAGTTTCTGTTTGGCCTCGACGCGACCGTGCTCGAGGGCCGCTGTCTCGGCTACGGCGAAGGGATCACCTTCTGGCCCGTCGTCTCGATCTTGAAGCAACTCGGCTCCCGCGCCGAGGACACACTCGCGCGGTTGGTCGAGGGCACATCGACCCCCAACGAGCTGTTCTGGGCGATTCGAGTGCAGCTCGAGGAGACCGCGCAGGACCGGCCGCTCGTCGTGGTCTTTGACGATGTTCACTGGGGTGAGGAGACGTTCCTCGACCTGATCGACCACATCGCCGACCTCTCGCGTGGCGCGCCGCTGCTCCTGCTGTGTCTGGCGCGACCCGACCTACTTGAAAAGCGACCGGCCTGGGGTGGCGGCAAGCTGAACGCGGCGACGATCCTGCTCGAGCCCTTGACGGCGGAGCAGGGCGTCGAGCTGATCGAGGCGCACGGCGGGATCGAGTCGGTGGCCCAGGAGCGAATCGTCGCAGCAGCCGACGGCAACCCGCTGTTCATCGAAGAGATGCTTGCGCTCGTCCGTGAGGACGGCGACGTGCGCGTGCCCGCTACGGTGCAGGCGCTGCTACAGGCGCGGCTCGATCAGCTCGGCCTCGACGAGCGAACGGTGATCGAGAGCGGTGCCGTCGAAGGACAACTCTTCCACCAAGCCGCTGTCGTCGAGCTCACACGCGCGCCCGAGATCGGATCGCAGCTGATGGGCTTGGTGCGGAAGGAGCTGATCCAACCGGCAACGGCGACGGTCAGCGGAGACCAAGCCTTTCGTTTTCGACACCTGCTGATCCGCGACGCGGCATACGACGCATTGCCGAAAGACACGCGCGCTGAGCTCCATGGGCGCTTCGCGGACTGGCTCGAAGTGCGAGGACAAGAGCTGATCGAGCTCGACGAAGTACTCGGGTACCACCTCGAGCAGGCGGCTCGTTATCGCCGCGAGCTCGACCGCCCCGACCTCGAACTCGAACGCCGCGCCGGGCTCCGACTCGCCACCGCCGGCTCAAAAGCAGCCTTGCGTAGCGACGCCCACGGCTCCGCGAACCTGCTCCGACGCGCGCTCGCGCTTCTGCCGCGGGACGACCCGACGCGGCCGGTTGCCATCGTCGACCAGCTCGCGATCCTCGAGGACCTCGGCCAGACAGACGAGCGCCTGACACTGATCTCGGAGCTCGAGGAAGCAACGGATCCGGCGGTGCGGATGCAGGGTCGCGTCGCACGGTCCGCGCTTCGGATCATGACCGAGCCCTTCGCAGCGGTGGAAGAGGCGGAGGCCGTCGCCCAGGAAGCGCTCGCACTCTTCATCACAACGGGCAACCATCTCGGCGCCGCGCACGCGTACTCCCTCGATTTTTGGACGAGCTGGATCCGGAGCCAAGCGGTTCCCACCCTGGCGGCGCTCGAGCGCCTGCTCGAGCACGCGCGGGCGGCCGGCGCACGTGTCCTCGCCGACCGGGCGATGATGGGACTGATTGGGCCGCTCAGCTACGGGCCATTCGAGCTGCACGAGATCCGAGCGCACCTCGTGCAGCTGCAGAGGGAAGAGTCTCCGCTTGCGACCATGAACGCGCTCTTCGTGGCGGCGGAGCTCGAGCGCCGCGATCGACGGTACGACGATGCGCTCGATCTATTGCAGCAGTCGTCGTCGATCGAGCGCGAGCTCGGCCTCGATGTCGGAAGCGCCCTCAACATGCAGCGACGGGCCGATGTCCTGCGCGACGCCGGGCGACTCGACGAGGCGATCACGACCTACCGTGAGGCGCTCGCGCGACTCGAGGAGCTCGGCCAAACGAGCTTCCGCTCCACCACGTTGATCAACTTCGCCACAGCGCTCTACACACATGGCGACGTCGACGAAGCAGCACACTTGGCGGTCGAAGGCGAGGATCTCGGCGCCGCCGAAGACGTCGTCAACTTCGCCTACGGCCGCGCCCTGCGAGCGAGGATCGCCGCCGATCAGGGCACGCAAGATACTGCTGAGGTGCTCGCGCGCGAAGCGCTCGCCTACGCCTACGAGACGGACTTTCCCACCGTGCACGCAACCGCGCACGAGGCGCTCGCACACGTCCTTCTCGCAGCAGGGCGCCGCGACGAAGCACGCGGCCAACTGCAACACGCACACCAACTCTGGCAGCGATACGGCCACCTCGCCGAATCCGAGAGAACCGGCGTCCTCCTCACCTCGTTCGACCACCGCAACGCCGGCGCAGCTGACTGAGCCGGACCGGGACTCGCGGAGGCGGCCGCTCGCCGCGCTTAGCCCGTAGTTGCCTCGTCAGGAACAGCTGAGTCGGAAGTCGTCGCGTACCCGCGCGTCGACCGTCTCGTAGCGGAAGCGCGCCGTGCGACCAGCGACGTCGACGCGCAGGGCGCCGAAGTGGCCCTGCACGACACGCGCCGACGGGATCGTCAGGTCGCCGGCATCGTGTTCCAGCTCGGCTCCGCCCGTGCCGACGGCCACGTACAGCACCCCGTCGTGCGGACGGCTACGGGCGTAGGCGTGCAGGTGCCCCTCGAACACCACCTGCACACCGTCCTTCTCCACCAACGGCACGATGTTGCGGCGAAGACTCGGCGAAATCGGGCGGCCTGGAGGCTCCCAGGGCGGGTGATGCCAGGCCGCGAAGCGGAAACAGGATGGCAGCGCCAGGGACTTGCGCGCAAAGCTCAGTTGCGGCGAGCCGGGGGCGACGGAGACGTCCGAATCCAGCACCGTCACGGCCGCGTTCCCCCAGGTGAAGCGGTACCAGCGCTCGTGGCCGAGCGAGTGGAACGCCTCGAGCTCGGGCTTCCCTCCATTCGCCTTCACGTCGTGGTTGCCGAGTGCCGGGAACCACGCCGACTCGCGCATGATCGCCGCGTACGGGCCGAAGATGTCGCGATCGAGGAGCCCCGACGAGCCCAGCGGGTAGGCGTTGTCGCCGACCGTGAGCACGAAGTCCGGGTGCCATGACTCGATCATCGCGGCGACCGCCGTCTCGTCGCTCGTCCCGCTGCCGAAGTCACCCACGACCGCGAAGCTGAACCTGGCGGCGCGGGCGGGCGCAGCTCGGAACGTGCCTATGGCGAGCACGCCGGAGTCCGTGCCGACGGTGTAGGTGTAGTGCATCCCCGGCGTCAGGCCGGTCATCCTGGCAACGTGATCGATGCCGGTGCCGGCGTCGATGCGGGCGTCGATTCTTGAGGGCGCCGTTCTGCAGAGTCACGAAGGAGTGGTCCCGGGCCGCCGTGCGGAACGAGATGATGGCGCTGCGCTGCGTGACGCTCTCGGCCACCGGGCCGCGGGTCAGCGCGACAGCGGCGACGGCCTCGGCGATCACCGTGGCACCACCTCGGCGAGTTCCGCGACGAGCGCGAGCTTGCGAACGCGCCCTGTCGCAAGCCACTCACTCCACAACCGGTGGGCAGCCAGCAACTCGTCCAGGGCGTCACCTCCGATCAGCGAAGCGATGTCCGTCGCGTCGGCGGTGAACGCGTCGATCAGGGACTCCGCCACGGCTCGGTGCGACCGGCTCCAGTCGTCTTGCCAGCTAACGAGGAGACCGTTCCGCGCAAGGATTCCAAGCAGTTCGTCCAGCGGGGTGAGCCAGACCGTATCGGCGTCGGGCATGCGCGCCCGCTCCGACTCGGTGAGGGGCACGCCCTCCTCCAGCGTGAAGGCGAACCGACCGCCCACGGAGAGCGCGCCCGTGACCCCTCTGACAAGTGTCTCCTTGTCGGGGAAGGCGAGCATCGTCTCGAGCAGCAGCACGACGTCGAACGTCCCGGTCGGGAGAGGCGGGACGTGCGCGACCTCGAAGCGACACGGTAGGCCGCGTGCGCGCGCGCGGGCGATGGCGATCGCGCTTGCGCTCGAGTCGATCCCGAGGTAGCTGCACCCAAGCTCCCCAGTGAGGAAACCGACCCGGCCCGGCGACTCCGCAGCACAGGTCGAGCACCGAGACGCCGGGTGCGATTCCCGCCCGCTCCGCGAGCGCAAGGATCTCCCGTGCGCGCATGAAGCTCTCCTGCTCGACGTACTCGCCTGGGTCGTAGGCCGCCTGCCGGGCTCGCCGCAGCGCCTGGACGAACGGGTCGCGCTCGTCCTGCTTCACGGATGCGACCAGATCACGCCGGCCGCGGGAGGTCGAGCGGGTGCGCGCCGCGACGAACCTTCGTCTCCAGGTAGCGGACATTCGCGGCGGATACGTGGACGCCGGTCCGCACCTGCGCGACAACGGCCACGCCACAGGCGCGAAGCTGCCGAGCCTTGTCCGGGTTGTTGCTGAGAAGCGCGACCCGCGGCACCTGAAGCGCGTGCAGCATCTGCGCGGCGACCACGTAGCTCCGCTCGTCCTCGCCGTGGCCCAACGCGATGTTCGCCTCGTAGGTATCGATCCCGGTGTCCTGCAGTTCGTAGGCCTCGAGCTTGGAGTAGAGCCCGATGCCGCGGCCTTCCTGCCGCAGATAGAGCAGGTAGCCACCCGCGGCCGCGATGCGCTCGACTGCCTCGCGAAGCTGCGGGCCACAATCGCAGCGCAGGCTTCCGAACACGTCTCCGGTGAGGCACTCGCTGTGGGGGCGGATCAGAGGCACGGCACGGCGTCCACGCGCCGAGAGAGCGGCGGTGCGATCACCGAGTGCGAAGGCGAGGTGCTCGCGACCGTCGACGAGCCCGTCGAAGCTGAATACCCGGGCGTTGGTCGCGTAGCCGTCGGAGAACCGCAAAGGCAGCGCGACCTGCGTGCGAATGGTCGCGATCGGGGGTCGCAGCGCCATGCGTGCCACGCTCAGTCGTCCCCGAACCGCGATGACAGGGCGTACCGAATCAGCACCACGTCGCCGAGCTTGCGAACGTCGACGAGCTCGGCCCGACGGCCTGGGTTCCAGGGGAAGGAGCCGTCGCGCACGAACCTGGGCGCCTCGGAGTTGCCGACGAACACCGGCGCGACGGTGAGCTGCAACTCGTCGACGAGGTTCTCGGTGAGGAACTGCGTGTGTACCGTGCCGCCGCCCTCGACCATCAGCCGTTCGACGCCGCGCGCAGCAAGGTCGACGCTGAGCGTGCGCATCTCCACGGTGTCGCCACCGTCGACGACGGTCGCGACCGGCCCAAGACGCTTGCGTGCATCGTCCACTCGCGGACTCGCGCAGTAGACGATCCTCTCGGCGTCACCGACCGTGAAGAAGTCGGAGCGCGCGTCGAGCTCCGCCCGCCGGGTCACCGTCACCTTCTTCGGTGACGTCGCGAGGCCCCGGGCGGCCCGCTCGTCGCGACGAGCCTTCGAGCGCACCAGGAGCCGAGGGTTGTCGATCCGAACGGTCGCCGCTCCGACCAGGATCGCGTCGCACGACGCGCGGACGGCGTCGACGCGGTCGAAGTCCGCCTCGTTGGACAGGAGCAGTCGCGAGGCGGCATTGCCGATGTAGCCGTCGATCGACACGCTGCACGAGAGGAGGGTGTACGGGCGGTCACGCATCGACGACTCGTTTCGGCTGCCGACGACCGACACGCGCCCGGCGAGCGACGCCAGCCCTGGTCGGACGAGCCACCCTGCGACGAGGACGAGGGCGCCCGGCAGGCTGGCGGCGAGCACGATGACGCCGTAGACGACGGCGGTCGCGGCGCCACGATCGGCACCGAGGCCGGCTGCGGCGAACACCCACGCGGTCGCGCCTTCGCGCGGCCCCCAGCCGGCGACGCTCGGCAGCACCATGGCCAACATCGCGAGCATCGCCAGCGGCAGCAGCCGGGTCGGCGACGCGGTGACCCCGGCCGTCCGCGCGGCGACCAGGAACGTGACGGCATGGCCGAGGACGACCACCGTCGACGCGAGCACAACGGCCGGCAACGCCTTCCGGTGAAGCAGCCCGGCGCGCATGTCGGCCACCACCGCGTTCCGAACGCGCGCCCATCGGGAACGCCCGCCTCCGCGATCGGGCCCGGTCGACGAGGACGACGCCGATGGTCGTCGCGGCCACTGCGCCGATCACGATCGGCATCGAACGAGCGCACGGGCGACGGCAGTACGAGCAGGACGGCGATCGTCAGCAGTGCCTGCACGAGCTGTCCGGCAGCGCGCTCCCAGGCGACGACCCGCAGGGCACGGCCGACGTCGTCCACGTCGCGGCCGTGGCTGACGCCACGATGGACGTCCCCGGCGACGCCGCCGGGCAGCGTGAGGTTGAGGAACACCGACCGGTAGTAGGCCGCGACGGCAGCGGGCAGCGACAAGCGGAACCGCAGGCCGCGAGCAACGATCGTCCACCGCCAGGCACAGCAAAGGGTGGTGACGAGGCCGATGATCGTCGCCGCAGCAGAGCACGGCCGTCGACCGCGCGCACGCCGTCGAGAAACGGACCGACACCGAGACGCCAGATGACGAAGATGAGTGTGACCGCCGCGGCCACGAGACGCACCCACGAGAGCCGACTCTCACGGCAGCACCAACAGGTCGGCGTGGGCGACGGTGACGGCGAGCCGACCTGCTTCCGCCTCTCCCAGACGCCGGTGCCGATAGCCATCGGCGTCGGCGGCGAGCCCGGCCTCCTGCTCGCACGCGGCCCCCAGCCATCCGTCGAGCCATTCGACGGCCAGGCCGGTCTCGGCGGCGCCGAGCCGCCATGGGCTCGGCCTGACGATGACCTCGGCGCCCAGCCGGCGGAACTCATCGACAGCCGCGTCGACGGCATCCGGGCCGAGCAGACGGCCGCGCGGCGTCAGTCGGCGCTGGTGCGCATCGAACGCGGCCGCCGACGCGAGAGTCGAGTGGATCCGCCGGAACGAGGTCGACGCGACCGGTGACGGAGAGCGAAAACAGGACCGGGCACCCCGCTCCGGCGCACGCGTGGACCAGCGCCGACCAGCTCGTCCTCCGTCAGCAGGTCGAGCAGCGCCGACGCGGTGATGAGAGTCGCGCCGGCGAGATCGTCCCGGCCGAGCCGCGTGATGTCGCACAGACGGGTCTCGAGGGCGACGGCAGCCCCGTCGGCGGCCGGACCGGGCAGGTCGGCCGCGGCGAGCGCCAGTAGTTCCGCGTCCCGGTCGTGCAGGATCCAGCGCTGCGGCCCGCGCAGGAGCGGCGCGAGCCACCGGCCCATCGCCCCACTGCCGCAGGCGAGGTCGTGGATCAGCAGAGGGCCGCCGTCCGGAAGCCGGCGACGGAGAGCCCGACGAGCTCTCGGGCCCGGGCGGCGGCGTCCGCACCGCTCGCGCAGGTCGAGCCAGCTCGGGCTGACCCGGATCGCCTCGACGGTCATCGCGCCGCCCCCACGAGGACGTCGGCCACGACGGATGCGGTCGTCGACCAGCGGGAGAGCGACGCACGCCGTTCGCGCGCCGCGCGGCGCAACCGCCGGCGCAGGTCGGCGTCCTCGAGCCAGGCTCGGAGCGCGTCGCGAAGCGCGGCGGGGTCGTCGGGCGGAACGAGCAGCCCCGGCCGGGTGCCGTCGGCGCCGCGCCCAAGGGCTTCCGGCACCCCGCCGACCTCGGCGGCGACAACGGGCAGCCCGCGAGCGAGCGCCTCGGTGACGACCATCCCGTACGTCTCCGACGCGCGACGGGAGCACCAGCAGGTCCGAGGCGCCGTAGCTGCGGGCGAGATCGGCTGCCGGTCTGTGGACCCGAGAAGCCCACTCGGCCGTCCATCCGGCCGTCGACGACCCGCCGACGCAGACCCTCGGCGAATGCCGGGTCACGCTCGATGCTGCCGACGCACAGGCACTGCCAGCGAAGGCCGGCCAGCATCGCAAGCGCGTCGAGCAGCAGGTCGTGCCCCTTGCCGGGGATCACCGCGGCGACCGAGAGCAGAGCCCCGGCCGTCGCCGTCCCGGGCGCGAGGTCGGCGGCATCCGGCACCAGGCTCGGCGACGTGGACGCGGTCGCCCGGCAACGAGTAGAGCTCCAGGAGGACTCGCCGCGCCCACGCGCTGGTTGTGACGACCGACGTCGCAGCCGATCAGCACCGCGCCCTCCCGCTCCCTCGCGCCGTCATCCGTCGTGCCCAGCCCCAGCGGCATGTGCACGAGCGCGACCAGCCGCAGGCGGCCCGCCTCCGGGACCAGCACCTCGGGGGCCGGCGAGGCGACGAGCCCGTCGAGCAGGACGACGGCACCGTCGGGGATCTCGCGGACGACGCCGGCGAGGGCGGCGCACGACGACGCATCGGGCCGCGGCCACGTCCCGGGCACGGCGTGCACGTGCACCGTCCAGCCGGCGGCGGCGAGGTCGCGGCACACCAGGCGGTCGAAGGTGTTGCCCCCGCTCGGCCGTGCCGGGTCGTCGATACCTTCGGGAACGACCATGTGCACCGTGCTCACAGCGCGCGCTCGTAGCGTCGCCGAGGCGATGTGCGACTCGCGGAGCGTGACGACGAGTCCGTCGAGCTCTCGAGCGGCGTCACCGAGGGCACCGCTATGCACACGCTCGGCGAGCCGGTCGGCGATCAGCCGGGCGAGCGCCTCCGTCGTCGTGTTCATGCCCGCAAGGGGCGGCTCGTCGTCGAGGTTCCGAAAGTTGAGCTCCGAGACGACGGCGCGCAGCTCGTCGGCCGCTCGACCCATGTCGACCACGACGCCGTCGGCATCGAGCTCCGTACGCCGAAACGTGGCGTCGATGACGTACGTCGCGCCGTGGAGCGCCTGCGCGGGCCCGAACGTCTCGCCCCGCAGGCTGTGGGCGATCATCATGTGATCGCGGACGGTCACGCTGAACACGCTCTATCCCTCGCCGTACGTGATCGTGTGGCAGAGCGCCGGCAGGCTTCCCGCGGCCAGCCGGGCCATCACCTCGGGCAGCTCGTCGAAGTGCGACTCGCCGGTGAGAAGCGCGTCGAAGGCGGGGTCGCGCAGCAGATCGAGAGCGAGCCCCAGATCGATCGGCCGTCGTGCGACGTGCCGCGCGGGCCGGGGAGACGAGTGCCGACCTGGCTCGAGCGGATGCCGAGGCGGCGAGCGTGGAAGGCTCCTCCCAGCGAGAGCCGAACCTCCGTGTCGCCGTACCAGCTGAGGTCGATGACGGTGCCCTCGGGCGCGAGCAGATCGAGCGAGCGCTGGAGCCCGGCTGAGGTCGCACTCGTGTGCACGACCAGGTCGCGTTCGCCGGCGGCGGTCGGCCGGGAGGGCGAAGTCGACGCCGAGCGCGGCCGCGACGTCTGCGCGGCCAGGATCGACGTCCACGAGCGTGACCTGCACGCCCGGAATCCGCTGAAGCAGTCGTGCGACGCAGCAGCCGACCATCCCGGCGCCGACGACCGCGACCCGGTCGCCGACGAGCGGGGCGGCGTCCCACAGCGCGTTGACGGCGGTCTCGACGGTGCCCGCGAGCACGGCGCGGGCGGGCGGGACGCCCTCCGGCACGACCGATACGGCACGGGCCGGCACGACGTACGCCGTCTGGTGGGGGTAGAGACAGAACACCGTGCGGCCGTACAGCTCCGCCGGCCCCTGCTCCACCACGCCGACGTTCAGGTAGCCGTACTTGACCGGCCCCGGGAAGTCACCCTCCTGGAACGGCGCCCGCATCCTCGCGCGCTGGTCGGGCGGCACGCCGCCGCGGAACACCAGCGTCTCGGTGCCGCGGCTGATCCCCGACCGCAGGGTGCGCACGACCACGTCGCCCGGCCCCGGCTCGGGGAGGCCGACTGGACGGATCTCTCCGCAACCCGGCACTCGCACCCAGAACGCATGTGCGGTTCCAGGGTCGAGGACCACGTCGCGATCGTGTTCGCGCGCTTCTCTCATACGGGTGTCTTGCCCAAATACGCGAGCCCTGCACCGTCGGATTTGACAACCAGCTCGCAGGGCCGTCCACGCCCGATTCGGGACAAGTTCTTACGCCATCGCGCAGCCTCGCATCACAGACGCCCGCCGGACCGACGCCGCGGGCGCTACGACCCGAGAAATCGCAAAACCGCGAGCACGCGCCGGTGATCCTCGGCGGCGGCGGGAAGACCCAGCTTCACGAAGATGCTGGTCACGTGCTTCTCGACCGCGCGGGGGGAGATGAAGAGCTTCTTCCCGATCGCCTGGTTCGAGCGCCCCTCTGCCATCAGTTCGAGCACCTCGCGCTCCCTCGGCGACAATCTCTCGATCGGATCGTCGCCGCGGTTCCGGCCGACGAGCTCGGAGACGACGAGTGGGTCGAGCGCCGACCCTCCTTCCGCGACACGTCGGACTGCGGCCATGAACTCGTCGACGTCGGCAACCCGGTCCTTGAGCAGGTAGCCGAGTCCCTGAGCGCTCTCGCCGAGCAACTCGACGGCGTAGGTGTGCGCCACGTGCTGCGAGAGGACGAGCACGCCGGTGTCGGGGTGCTTGGCGCGGATCTCGCGTGCCGCCCGGATGCCCTCGTCTGTCTGGGTCGGCGGCATCCGAATATCGACGATCGCGACGTCAGGCCGGTAGCTGCGTACCTTGAGCATCAGCTCGTCCGCGGTCCCGGCCTGCCCGACAACGCTGATCTCTGCTTCCTCGAGCAGTCGCGTGAGTCCTTCGCGCAGGAGCGTCGAGTCGTCGGCGATCACCGCGGTGAGACCGCCGTCGTGCGCACGGACGTTCCGGAGGGGCGGGAACTCGGCGGGAACGTCGTCGGCGACGACCTGGAAGATCCGTTCCGGCTCGCGCAGTCCCCGGAAGTCGAACTCGCCCAGTTCCTGCATCGCGACGCCGAGACGAGATGACGCGTCGTTCGAGACCAGGATCTGTCCACCGTGAGCGGCCTGACAGATGCGGGACGCACGGTGGACGTCGAGGCCCACATAGCCGTCCCCGGCCCGCTCGGCCTCGCCGCTGTGGAGACCGATTCGCACCCGGACCCGTTCGTCCGCCGGCCAGGTGCGGAGCGTGAACGCGCGCTGGATCGCCAGCGCAGCTGCGGCGGCGGGCGCCGCCTCGTCGAAGACGCTGAAGAGCTCGTCGCCGCGGCTGTCGACCTCTCGGCCGCCTGCCTGCTCGATCGCACGGCGCTGCAGATCACGGGCCTCGGACAGGACAGCGGCGTAGCCGCTACCGAGGCGATCGGCCAGACCGCTCGAGTCCTCGACATCGCTGAAGAAGAACGTGAGCGTCATGCGCTCCCTCCGACTGCCGCCCGACGGCCCGACCGAACGGGAAGCTCTGCGCGCACGAGGGTGCCCTGGCCTGCAGCACTTTCGATCCACAGATCCCCGCCGAGCGTCTCGATGCGGTCACGCAGGCCTCGGAGGCCGGAGCCGCGCGTCGGGTCGGCGCCGCCAACCCCGTTGTCGGCGACCTCGACCTCGACTCGGCCTTCGATACTCTCCACGCGCACGTTCGCCGAGTCGGCGTATGCATGCTTGACGACGTTGGCAAGCGTCTCGGAGACGGTGTAGTAGGTGGCCGTCTCCAGCGGCTCGGGCAGGCGCGCGGGCAGGCAGACGTCGAGGGCGACCGCAAGCGGGACCCGCGCCGCCAGCACATCCAGCGCCGCGCCGAGACCGCGCTCCGTGAGCACTGCGGGATGGATTCCCTGCGCGAGCTCGCGTAGCTCGGTAAGCGCCTGACCAAGCTCCTTCGAGAACCCCTCGAGCAGCTCCTCTGCCTCCGCCGGCGATGTGCGCAACTTGGCCTGGGCCATGCGCAGCCCGATCGACAGGGTGACCAGTCGCTGCTGCGCGCCGTCGTGCAGGTTGCGCTCGAGTCGGCGGCGCTCGGTGTCGCTCGCCTCGACGATGCGCAGGCGCGACGCGGCTAGCTCGTCGCGCGCATCTGCGCTCGCAACAGCAAGTCCGACCAGCTCTGCGAACGCCTGCAGACGGCGCTCGGTCTCGAGCGGGAGGGTCTCCTCGTGCCGGAGCGCGACGACGAGCGCGCCCCACGTCACGCCTGCGACCGTGATCGGCACACCGACGCTGCCGCGGAACCCGAGCGCGCGCAATTCGACCGCGCCGTCACCGACGAGCTCGTCGTAATTCGACCGCGCAGGCGCTCCGGTCTGGAGTACCTGAAGCGCCGAGCCGACCTCGAGATCGTTGGTGTTGCCGACTTCGAAAGGCCCCGTTGGTTCGCCAAACTTGCCGACGATGGTCGACCTTCGCGAGTCCTCGAATCGATGGAGCACAGCGGTGCGGAGACCCAGCAATCGGCAGACCTCCTCTGTCACGGTCTGGAAGACCGCTTCGGGCGCGGCGTTCCCGGCCACGAGCGTTGCCACCCGCCGAAGCGCGGCCTGCTCCGCGGCCAGTCGCTGTTGCTCCGCCTCGGCGCGCCGCTGTTCTGTGAAGTCGCGGGAGATCGCGACGATCTCGCCTTCGCCGCTTGGAACCATCCGTGCCTCTTTCCAGTGCGCCACGTCGCCGATCGCAAGCTCGTACTCGATCGCGTTCACGCCGCCGCTCTCGAGCGTCTCTTCGATGCACGAGAGAACGGTCGCCGCGAGCTCGGCCGGGAGGAGGTCACGGACGTTGCGTCCGATCATCTCTTCCGGTGGCCCGAGCTGAGCCGTGTTCTCGTCCGGCCGGATATCGAGGTAGGTGCCGTCGCGGGCCACGCGAAGCATCGTGTCGGGAATCGCATCGAGCAGAGCGCGGTTCCGCTGCTCGACCAGCTGCGTGGTATGGAACGCACGCTCGTTGGCGAGCGCGAAGCCGGCTGCGGCGCTGACAGCCACGAGCAACTCCTGGCGCAACCGCAAAGAGCGGTCATGGACGAGCACCCCGATCGACTCTCCCTCGTAGACGATCGGCGTGGTGACCTGGACGTCCCCAGGGCGTGGCAGGTCGAGCGTGACGCCGAAGCCGTCGACGTAACAGCTCTCCTCGACTCGGAGACGGCCGAGGCGGAGCGACGGATCGCCGAGAGCTCGGCGCAGTGCGTCTTCGAGATCCGGCGCGTGACCCGGGATCGCGCATCTCCAACAGCAACTCGCCGACCGCTGCCTGAGAGAGCCGTCCCTGCACGAGCGTGCCGAGGAAGGCCACCGGCAGCGCAAGTGCAGCGACCAACGCAAGCCCGAAGCCGGCCAGGCCGGCGCTCGACGAGAGCGGGGCGAGCGCGAGCCCGAGCGCGAAGAGCAGCATCGCGATCTTCCCCCCGAGCAGCACCGGCGCCAGTTGCCGACGCGCGGCGGGCGTGGCCGCGCTCGCGCGGCGTGAGAGCACCACCACGACGGCAAGCGCGATCCCGGCTGCGATCGCCGCCTCGAGCTCCTCGAGACCGGTGGCCAACCCGGCTCGCGAGGTGAGGAGCGCGACGTTCCGCGGATGGTCGCTGTGATACCGGGTGAGCGGGTCGAAGAGAACGGCGAGCGCCTGGATCGCGAGTACGTCGAGATAGGCGGCAACGACGAGCACTCTCCGAGTCCTCGAGCCGAGCCTGCCGCTCGGAAACGCCAGCAGGGCATGCACGAGGACCGCGAAGACCAGGTTCGAGGCAAACACACCGACCGTGTACGCGGTTGCTCCGTTTGCCTCGTGCAGCACGCTGATCAGCGACGCGAAGCCGACGGCACAGAGCAGAAGGCCAAAGCGCACGTACGGCCGTAGCCGTAGCGCAAGAACACCCGTGCCGACGAACGTCAGACAGACGATCGCGGTGAGCAGCGACTGCGCGAACGGATGCGGCGCGATCTTGCTGATGGAGATGACGTACACGGCTGCACCCGTCGCCGCCACGCCAAGGAGCAGCAGCACGGGTGCCGCGACCCTCGCGGCGAGGCCGGTGCCGTCGCGCCGGCGGCGCACGGCCGCCGACGCACGTTGAGCTTGGTGAGCTCTGCCCGAATGCCTCTTCGTTCATTCCACCAACCTCTCGACGGTCGAGCCGGAGAGATCCTCCTTGGAGATGAAGCCGCATGCTCCGCTCGCATCGATCAGCGGGCCGTACGCGGAGCGGTCCCGGCTCGACACGAGCACGATCTTCAGCGCCGGCTGGCGCACGAGCAGGCGGTCGGCGACGGCGAAGCCATCGATGTCGGGAAGCTGGATGTCGAGCAGGACGAGCTCGGGCATCAATTGCTCGGCGAGCGTGAGCGCTGACTCGCCGTCCTCCGCCTCGCCGACGACGTCGAAGCCCTCGGAGGTGAGCAGCGCGCCCGCGCAGCGGCGAAAGCTCGCATGGTCGTCGACGATCAGGACGCGCCGCGCCGGCCGCACCTGATCGAGCAACTCCCGATGTTGAACCGTCTTCATCGAGACCCCCTACCCCGAAACATTAACGGTACTCCCACGCCGGCGGCGTGTCGGGCAGCCGCTCACGTCCCTGCTCCGGGCCGCTGTCCCCGGGCTTCGCGTTCAGCCTGGGCAGCCACTCGAGCCAGCGGGGCAGGTACCAGTTCCAGTCGCCGAGCAGCTTCATGACCGCCGGCAGCAGCACCGCGCGGACGACGGTTGCATCGATCAGGATCGCGGCCGCAAGCCCGAAGCCCATCTGCTTGATATCCAGGGTACGCAGCGTCACGAAGATCGCGAAGACCGCGACCATCACAACGGCGGCGCTCGTCACCGTCCCGGCGGTCCGCCTGATGCCGACTGCGACCGCTTCCTCCGTCGACATGCCCTGATCGACGAGTTCCTTGATCCGACTGAGGATGAACACGTGGTAGTCCATCGAGAGGCCGAACAGGATCACGAACATGAACAGCGGCAGCCACGAGGTGATCGCCCCGTTCGAATGGAAGCCGAGAATCCCCTGCGCGAAGTGATGCTGGAAGACGAGCACCAGCAATCCGTAGGCGGCGCCAACCGAGAGCAGGTTCAGGACCACGGCCTTGATCGGGATCACGATCGATCGGAACGTCACGAGGAGCAGCAGGAAGCAGAGCGCGAGCACGAACGCGAACACGAGCGGCGCGTGACTCTTCATCTGCTGATTGAAGTCGTGCGTGCCGGCCGTCTCGCCGGTCACGGCCGCGCGGACTCCTGCGATGCGACCGACGCTGGCGGGGATCACACGATCGCGGAGCGTGTGGAGCGCAGCCACCGACTCACCGTTCGAGCCGTCGCCCGCCAGTGAGATCGAAACAGTCTCGACGGTGCGGTCCGGGTTGATCTCGGTCGAGACCGGCTCGAACATCTGGCCGCTCGCGAGCGCACGCTGCTTCAGATCGGTGATCGCGTGCTGCACCTGTGGATCCGTAACGTTGTCGGCGGCGACGACGACCTCTGCGGGCGTCTGAGCGCCCGGGAAGGCGCGTTGGATCGAGTCGTAGGTGCTGACGATCGGCAGCGACTTCGGTAGGTCCGTGAAACTCGGCAACTGGGTGTGCAAGGTGAGCGCCGGCAGCGCGAGCGCCAGCAGGGCGCCGCCCGAGAGCACGGCCGAGACGACCGGACGGCGCAGGACGCGGTCGAGCACGAAGCCCCAGGCCCGCGACTCGCCGGTTCCGCTTCGAGCGAGGAATGGAATGCGTCCCTTGTCGACGCGATGACCGAGCTTCGCCAGCAGCGCGGGCAGGATCGAGAGCGAGCCGATCAGCGCGACAGCAACCATCAACATCGCGCCGACCGCGATCGAGGTGAAGACGGCGTTGCCGGTGAAGAGCATCCCCGCCATTGCGATCAGCACGGTCAGTCCCGAGATGAAGACTGCATGTCCTGACGTCGCGGCAGCCTTCAGCAACGCGTCGCCGGGCGAGAGGCCACGCGCCCGCTCCTCACGCTCGCGGCGGAGGTAGAAGAGCGAATAGTCGATCCCCACGGCCATACCGATCAGCAGGATCACCGACTGCGTCGAGCTGGTCGCGGCGACGACGTGGCTCGCGACCGCGGAGAGACCGATCGTCGCCAGCACGCCCGAGAACGCGAGGAGGACGGGCAGCCCAGCCGCGACGAGCGCTCCGAACGCGACGAGGAGGATGATCAGCGTCACCGGCACCGAGGAGTACTCGGCCCGCTGGAAGTCCTTGCTCAGCGTGTTGTTCAACTCGTGGGTCGCGCTGGCGAAACCGAACTCTGCGACCGTGAAGCCAGGATGCCGCTCCTGGACGCGGTCGACAGCGTCCAGGATCGGCTGCACCTGCTTGTCCGCTTTGTCGATGTCGCCGCGGATCTCGAACTGGACGAGCGCCGAGCGCTGCTGCTGCGAGACCTGGCCCGCGTTGGCGGGATCAAGCGGTGAGCGCACCCGCTGCACCTCCGGCAGCCGCGACACCGACCGCGCAACATCGGTCACGGCCGCGCGGAACGCGGGGTCATGGATGTTCTCCGTCTTCGACTGGACGAGCACGCTCTCGCCGGCGCGATTCGGGAAGCCGGCATCGCGCAGGATCCGCTCTGCCGACCTCGTCCCACCGGCGGACGTGTCCGCCTCCTTCAAGAGCTTGGTCCCCGCGACGGCGCCAAGCGCGATCGCGACGATGCAGAAGGCGAGCCAAGTTGAGACGGCCGTCTTCCAGTGAGCCGCGCTCCACCGTCCGGCGCGCGCAGCGATATTGAGATTCATGTCGCCTCCTGACTTCTTGCTGTCACTGTTTGGGTGCGGCAATCCGCACCTCGGATCGCTCGAGCGGCCGGTCATGCGGCGGCCTCGAGCACGGCCGACTCGTCGGTCGCGGCCTCGACCTCGGCGAGTTGCGGCTTCGACTCGACGATGAGCGCGCAGAGAATCGCGGCGAGCACTGCGACGGCCGCGAGGGTGTAGAACGCGACCGCGAAGCCATGGGTGAGTGCGGCGCCGCCGGCCGGGTTGGCGGCCGGATGCGCGTCGAGGTAGCGGCTCGTGTAGGTGGCGGCGATCGTGGTGGCCGCGGCGACCCCGATCGCACCGCCGATCTGCTGAGAGGTGTTGATCAGCCCGGAAGCGACGCCCGCATCGGCCGAGCGGACTCCGGCGAGCGCGCCGATCGTCATCGGGATGAACGCGAACGCCATCCCGATCCCGCTGAGCAGGAAGGCCGGGAAGAGATCCCAGAAGTAGTGGCCGTCGACCGGCAGTTGGCCGTAGAGGATCAGTCCCGCCGCCGCCAGCAGCAGCCCGACAGGGAGCACCGGCCGGACCCCGACTCGGAGGACGACCGCCTGCGAGATGTTCGCAAAGACGATCACCGCCAACGTCAGGGCGACGTACGCGACACCTGTCTGGAGCGCCGAGTAGTGCAGTACCTGCTGCATGTACAGCGTCAGCAGGAAGAACTGCGAGAACACCGCAGCGCCCATCAGCAGTCCGCCGATGTTCGAGCCCGTCAGCGTGCGCAGCCGGAAGATCCGCAACGGCAGGAGCGGCGCCTCCGAGCGCAGCTCGATCACGACGAACGCGACGACGAGCGCAGCCGCGATCGCGAGCAAGCCGATCGTCTCGGCCGTGACCCAGCCGTGCTGGACGGCGCGGGTCATCGCGTAGACCAACAGCATCAGGCCGCCGGTGATCGCGGCGGCACCGGGCAGATCGAAGTGACGGTGCGTCACCTCCGCCCGACTCTCGTTCACGAGGCGCGGGGCGACGGCCAGCACGAGCACGCCAACCGGCACGTTGATGAAGAAGATCCACGACCAGCTCAGCGAGCTCGTGAGCGCGCCGCCGAGCAGCACCCCTGCCGCGCCACCGCTGCCGGAGACCGCGCCCCAGATGCCGAGAGCTCGGTTCCGGTCCCGTCCCTCCGCGAAGGTTGTCGTCAGGATCGACAGCGCAGCGGGTGAGAGCAGAGCCGCGCCAAGTCCTTGCATCGCCCGGAACGCGATGAGTGAGCCCTCCGACCAGGCGAGGCCATCGAGCAGAGAGAAGACCGTGAAGATCGCAAGCCCCGTCATGAAGAGCCGCCGGCGGCCGAGCAGGTCGGCCATCCGGCCACCGAGCAGCAGCAAGCCGCCGAACAGGATCGAGTACGCGGTCACGACCCACTGCAGGTTCTCCTGGCTGAAGTGCAAGTCCGTCTTGATCGTCGGCAGCGCGACGTTCACGATCGCGACATCCAGGACGACCATGAACTGCGCAGCGACGATCACCGCCAGCGCGATCCAGCGTCGGCGGTCCTGCTCCGCCGCGCGAGCATGGCTTACGAGAACGCTCATCGAGAAACTCCCCTCTGCGTTGCTTTTGTCAACGTCTTCAGGTTGGCGTCACGCCGTGCCGAGAGCTGTACGGCGGCCAGGCTTTCGCGAGTGCGGCTAACCGAACTCACGCAGCGGCCGCAGGGGTGCGGCAGCGCCGCGCGACTCGCGTCCCAGCCTCGAGACCGCCATCGCCGCGGGAATGGAGACGGCGGCGACCGCAGCGCCGGCAGCAGCGTCGAAGAAGAAGTGGTTGCCGGTCGCGACGACCACGAGCAACTGCAGGGCGGGGTAGCCGCAACCGACGACACACAGCATCCGGCGGCCGCCGTGACGGAAGAGGCTCGCACCGACGATGACGGCGTAGCCGATGTGCATGCTGGGAACCGCCGCATAGGGGTTGTAGAGGGCGCTCACGAGCCCCTTGTTCAGATCGACGTGCCCGTGCGAGACCGTGTCGGCGATCCCGAGCTCAGCGAGCCGTGGCGGTGCAGTCGGAAACGCGAGGAAACCGACCAGCGCGAGCAGGCTCGCGATGACGAGCGCCGTCCGCACGGTCGGAAACGCCGCAGGCCGCCGACGGTGAAGCCAGAGCAGGTACGAGCCCGTCACCGCGAGGTGAAGCGTCAGGTAGAGAACACCGAGCGTGCCGATCAGGCCCGGGACAGCCCGCGCCGCATGTTGCACGTCCGCCTCACCGAAGATATGCAACGATCGCTCGAGCGAGGCAATCGCGCGGCCATGCCTGACAGCCGTCGGAGCATCACCGGCGATGAGACCGCGGCTCGTCTCGTAGAAGCCGTAGAGCATGACGACGACGAGCAACTCGACGGTGAGCGAATGACGCTCGGCGAGCCACCCGAGTAGAGAGCCGCGGCGCACACGCGAGCCGGACACCGATCACGCCGCCTCCTTGCCAAGCTCCGTTTCCGCAGGCACCGCCAGAGCGTTGCTCGCCTGTGGACCACTTCGGCGGTGCGGCGCTCAGGTCTTCGCGGGTGCGGTTACCCGAACTTTGTCTGATTGCAGCTCGACGAGTTCGGGTAGCCGCACCCTCGAAGGACGGTCGGCCCGATTCGCTGCGCTGAGGTCAGCTGACAGCCTGTTCGCATACAGACGTCGGGCAAAGGAGGGAACTCACAATGGGGGAGCTACGCGAACTGGCACATCGCACCGGCGATGCAATCGAAGTCACGCTGCTCTGGGACCCGACCGCGAACAGCGTGTTCGTCGACGTCAACGACGAACGCCATGATCGGCGCCTTCGGCATCGCCGTAAGCAACGGCAACGCGCTCGACGCCTTTCACCACCCGTACGCGTATCACCGCTGGAACCAGCACGAGCAACCTGCGGTAGCGGCGTGACCGGCGCTTCAGCGCATCGCGTGGTGATCGTGGGTGGCGGCTTCGCCGGCCTGCAGGCCGTGCGCGGTCTCCGTCGTGCACCGGTCGAGGTGACGCTGATCGACCGCCAGAACTACACGCTCTTCCAGCCGCTCGTCTACCAGGTGGCAACCGGCGCACTCTCGCCCGCGGAGATCGCGACGCCGTTGCGCTCGATCCTCAGCCGCCAACAGAACACACGCGTCGTCATGGCCGAGGTGACCGGTTTCGACCTCGAGCGGCGGAACGTGGTTCTCGATCACCTTCCGAACGGCGAGAGTCGGCGAACGATCGACTACGACACGCTGATCGTCGCAGGCGGCTCGCACTACTCGTACTTCGGGCACGACGAGTGGCAGACGTATGCGCCTGAGCTGAAATCGCTCGAGGGCGCGCTCGAGATCCGCAGTCGCGTCCTCGCGGCATTCGAGGCGGCCGAGCTCGAAGGAGACCCGGCAAGCCGGGAACGCTGGCTTACCTTCGTCGTCGTCGGCGCCGGCCCGACCGGCGTCGAGATGGCGGGTCAGATCGCAGAGCTCGCCCGTGACGCACTCCCGAACGACTTCCGCTCGGCCGACACGTACACCGCGCGCGTGCTGCTCGTCGAGGCCTCCGACCGGATTCTCAGGACCTTCCCTGAGTCGCTCTCACGCAAAGGGACGCGCGCCCTCGAGCGGCTGGGTGTCACACCACTCACCGGCCACACGGTCGTCGATATTGCTCCGGACTCGGTCGCGGTCCAGAACGCGGATGGCGAGGTGATCAGAATCGACTCGCGCACCACGATCTGGGCGGCCGGCGTCACGGCCTCCAACCTCGCCGTCACACTCGCGAGCGAGAGCGGCCTCGACGTCGACCGCGCCGGCCGAATCACGGTTCTGCCGGATCTCACCTTGCCGGGGCACCCGGAGGTGCTCGCACTCGGCGACATGGTCAGCGTCCAGGTAGCCGACGGGACGACCGCGCCGCTCCCGGGGCTCGCCCCGGTCGCGATGCAGCAAGGGAGATATGCCGCACGTGTGGTTCGCGACCGGCTCGAGGGCAACCCGTCGAGTCCGTTCCGCTACGTGGACAAGGGCAACCTCGCCACGATCGGACGCATGAAAGCGGTCGCCGACGTGAAGGGAGTCCACGTCGCAGGCTTCGCCGCCTGGGCCCTCTGGCTGTGCGTCCACCTCGTCTACCTGATCGGGTACCAGAACCGCTTGCTCGTCGTCTTCCGCTGGACGGTCGGCTTCCTTACCCGCGGGCGCGGAGCCCGCCTGATCGTCGAGCAGCCATACGAGCAGTCCAGCGAGCGGTGGACCGCGTTCGGTCGCCGGAGAGTCGGATCCGCGTCGCGGCGTACACTCAGTCCAATGAAGCAGTTCGCGACGGTTCGTTTGACTCAGGCGGCCGCGAGGTACGGCGAGCAGGCCCCGATGGCGACGGCGTGTTGCAATGCGTGCCGAACCTGTGTCACAACGAACTTGGTGGGCATCGCAACGGTGGCTCTCGCTGGAACAGGCTCGACGATCGGGCGCTTCGCTCGACGCCTCAAGCCGTCCTAGCACCCCCGCCCGCGACACGAATGAGCGGCACTGCAGCGTGCCACGGGCCGAGTTAACCCTGGACCAACGCAAAGGAGGAGGAGATGAAGGGCGTCAGGCACTTCATGCGTGACTTCACGGCGACCGCCGTGAAGGAGCACCTGCGCTCGGCGATCGAGGCCGGTGGCAAAGCACCGGACCTGACGAGGAACGAGATCGAGCTGGTGCGCTTCATTGGTGAGGGATCGTTCGACTGGAGTGTGTTCCTGGCCGCACGTTCACGCGCCTGCGGACGAGGCAAAGGCTGCGCGCTACGGCTTCTGGAAGAGGACGCGCTCGATCCGCCGGTCCGGGATGAACCAGACGATCGCGACCGCGACGAAGAGTGCGATCGAGATCCAGGGAACGACGAACGACAACGCAAAAGCGACGACGTAGGCGGCGAGCGACACTTTGCCCTTCCTGTCGTTGCCGATCGCCCGCGAGAGCTCCGAGTCGGGCTCGTGCGAGGCGAGCAGAGCCAGTGTCAGGACCGTGTACGCGACAGCGCAACCGACTAGCACGATCGCATATGCGGCGACCGGCCCCTGTTCCACGCCGGCTTCGCCGAGCCACGCAGTCGCGATCGGAGTCAGCGAGAGCCAGAAGAGCAGATGGATGTTTGCCCACAACGTCCGTCCGTCGATCCGGTAGACGACCTGGAACAGATGGTGGTGGTTGACCCAGTAGATCGCGACGAAGACGAAGCTCAGCACGTAGGCGAGCAGCTTGCTCTTCTCATCCAGGATGTCGCCAAGCTGGTGCCCGGCGGGCGGCCGCAACTCGAGGACGAGGATCGTGATCAGGATCGCGATCACGCCGTCCGTGAATGCCTCCATGCGTTCCGGCTTCATGAAGCGACTATGACACCTCGCCTCTCTGGCGCTGGAGAGTCCGGTTCGGTGGCAAGGTCTCGGCGGTGCTTGCACGCGCCGGCCGCGAACCCCGGGAGGTCCGTCACACGTCCGCGACGCATCCGTCACGCTTTCATGCGCGTGTCTGACACCGGACAGGTCCTCGGCAGGGCAGATCGCCAGGCGAGGCTCAGAGCGTGTTCGCACGCGCCGGCCGCGAACTCGAGAGGCCCGTCACACGTCCGCCACGCAGCTGTCACGCTTTCGTGCGCGTGTCTGACACCGGCCGTGTCGCAGCGGCTCATGTCCCCCGCGAACAGGGCGACTCTCGCCGGTTAGCTCTGGCCGGGCTGATCGTCGAAGCTGAAGTGAAAGTGGTCGTGCAACTCTGGGGCCCGGACGATGCCGGGCCCCAGAGGTGAGTTGCACTGCGTTGCGAGACGACGCAGCTACAGGTGGCCTGCGCAGGTGCCGCCGTGGCTGTCACTGTTCGAGCCGTCGGGGCACGTCGTGTTCGACCAGACGACGTTCCTCGTGTTCGTGCCCTGGAGGTGCGCCCCGGTCAGGTTGGCGCCGGTCAGGTCGGCGCCCTGCAGGTTGACTCCTTGCAGGCTCGCCCCCTGCAGGTTCGCGTTCTCGAGAAACGCCCCCTTGAGGTTCACCCCCTGGAGCGCCGCGCCCGAGAGGTCGGCCCCCGAGAGGTTGCTGCCTTTCAGGTCCCTCCCTTGCAGGTGCGCGTTCGCCAGGTTGATCTGGCCGGTCGTCGGCCTCAACTGGACGGCGGGCAGCTCGTTCTTGAAGTCGAAGAGCCCCGCGAGATCGAAGGCTGCCCCTTCCGACGCGTCGACCGGCGCGAGTGCGTGGTCGAATGAGCCGGCGATGGGCGGAAGGCCCCAGTTGTACTCGATGAAGTTCGGAACCGACGCCAGATCACTCAGGTTGTGATCGACGCCGTTCTGCTTCGCGAACGGCGAGATGACGAGGAACGGCTGACGGGGCCCGAAGCCGCAACGCCCCTGTTCGCCCCCGAGCGGCTGCGAGCCCGACGACTCGGTTCCGCAGAGGCCGGATGTTCCGACCGCCGGCTTCTTGACCGTATTCGTGAGGTTGTCGGCAACGGACGCCGACGGATTGGTTACGCCGCTGAAGACGTGGTCGTACCAGCCGTCGGAGTCGTCGTAGGCAACGACGATCGCGGTGCTCGACCAGTCGGGTGATTGCATCAGCGAGTTGATCTCGTGCACGACGAATGCCTGCTCGTCGGCGGGATCGGAGTAGGCGGCGTGGCCGTCCTCGTACCCCGGTGCCTTGAGGAAGCTGACATTCGGAAGTGCCGTCGGCGGCAGCGCGCCACGATTGATCGCAGCGACCAACTGGTCGAAGTCACTGACGTCGTAGTTGTGGTTCGGTGTGTCGAACTGCGGCTGGCCGGCAGCGTAGGACTGCGTGTCCGTGCCGATCGTCTGCAGCCCGGCGAGCGTGTCGTTACCCGAGCTGTCCGATGCGACCGCGAGGTGATGCGGGTTCGCCGTCGAGGCGTAATAGTCGAACGGCTCGTGGTGGGGAATGTAGTCGTCCTTGTAGCCCCACTGGCCGCTCCCGCCCAGCGCGATGCCCACGGGATGGACGGCGTCGCAGAGCGCCTGGTTGCTCGCGTGCGCCGGCACGACCTTGCCGGTGAACGCGCCGGCGAACTCGTCCGGGATGAACGACGAAGTCGACTGCCCGGTGTGACCTGTTGCGGCCGCCGCGGCGGCGAACGTCGTCGTCGGCCGCTGCCCTCCCTGGAACCAACCCCAAGAGAGTTGCGCGGCGTTCAGCTCGTCGCCGATGTTCATGCCCTTGAGGGCCACCGCGTCACGGGTGGAACAGTCGTCCCAGTAGGGCTGCGCGTCGCTCGTGAGCGATTCGCCGCCGAGCCCATCGGGCGTGACATCGGCGTTCGGGTTTGCAGCGGTCGCGACCGACACCGCCCCGGCGGTGTGCGCCATGTCGACGTTGCCGGTGTCTCCCGAAGTGAGGTTGATCGCTCCGGGCGCCGAGGGACCGAAGGTCGGGCTGAACGAGTTGTCGCTCATGGCGTAGTGCTGTGCGTAGTTCCACAGTGCGGTCACGGTGTTGCCGTCGTAGTAGTCCATGACCGTCTTCGGATTACACGGCGTCCCGAACGGCGTGGTGCTCGTACCGCCGGTGCCAACGCTCTGCACGAACAAATCCATCAGGCCGCCGTCGAACGCCTGCTGCTCGTCGCTGTAGTTGTGATCCTGGTCGCACGTGAGCTGCCCGCCCGCGCTGCTCGCAGCGCCCGTCGGGCTGCTGTCGAGCCGGAACGGCAGCGACGAGTTCGGGTTGCTCGCCGTCAGGTCCGACGCATGCTGCCGGTCGGCCGGAATCGACGCATTCGTTGCCGGCTCGAGGCCGTCGACGGCGGGGCGTGCCCGGCGCGGCCGCGAACTTCGAGCCATCGGTGTTCTCCGCCGTCGGGTAGGTCCCGAAGTAGTGGTCGAAGGAAACGTTCTCCTGGAAGATCACCACGAGGTGCTGGATCGGCGTGGTTGTGCCGCGGTGCTTCGCTCCCGCAGCCTGGCTCGCAGCACCGGCGCGCGTCGACGCGGCAGCGACCGCCACGACGACCACGACGACGAGCAGGAGCGGCAGGAGCGAGCGGATCCGTCTGAGCTTCACGTTTTCTCCCTTTGTTCCCAATGACATCGACGGCCCGATCCTCCGCACCGCGCCGCGCCCATGGGTCAGCGGTTTCGCGGCAGGAGGGTGACAACTTGGTGAAACGACAGGTACGTCCGCGCGATTGACGAAGGTCGATCAAGGGCGTAGCCTCATTCGTTCAGCAACAAAAGGAGCGTCTTCGTGCCGATGGCCGAGCTCGCTGTTGCTGCGGCAAATGTGCTGCCTGGTGAGGTGGCAGCGCTCGGGCGTGCCTGCATGCCGCCAACCGACCTAGCCGCGTGGGTCCACGCAGGGCAAGGCGCGCCGACTGCCGATCAGTCTGTCCAGCAGTGGTGGAGCGGCACGCCTCAACGACAAGTAAGGAGGTTTTTGCGATGACCGTGTCCACGGACGATCGGGTCGTGATTCCAGAGAAGATCGAGGAGGTCACTCAGGAAGAAGCAGATAAGGATCCCTTGGTAGCTTCCGATGAGACCAAAGCGGGCGAGGGTGTGTTGGACGACGAGGATCCTGCGGGGTTCGAGGCACGTGAACTCGAAGCCGACACGGACCTGATCGTCCCCGACCACGGCGCCCACGACGCCGGCGGGGGCGCTGCCGGTTCGTCGATTAGCGCTCATCAGCGGGAGGCCTTGCTGCTTGCTGTGAGTCAAAAGGGGATGCGAGAACATCCGCAAGGCACCAACAACAACCAGTACAGCCGCTACTTCGGCTTCGGTCCTCAGTCCTGGTGCGCCGACTTCGTCGCGTTCTGCGTCGACATGACCGGTAACCATGACCACAAGGTGCCGTGGGGCTATCCGTCCGCGGTCAAGAACATCACCGCATGGGGCCAGAGGAAGGGGACAATTCACAGCAGGCCGATGAAGGGTGACATCTTCACGCGCCAGGACGGGGCTCACACCGGGTTCGTGCTGAGCGCGCAGGGCTCGAGCTTCATGACCATCGAGGGCAACTCGAGTGGGCCCGGTGGCGACTTCTATGTGGCCTCGCATGCGCGGGACGCTTCGAGCGGGCTGTACTACTTCGTCCGGGACGACTTTCGGGGCGCCTGAGCTTCGTGGCGACCAGCAGGATCCCGACGAGGGAGCGGTGAGGACTTCGTCAAACGACGGGGGCGGACGGAAGAGCCGCCCCCTCAAGCGCGTCTTGGAATCCGATGCCCGCATCGTTCATCCGTCTGGCGTGGATCGGGGCAGTCCTCGCCGCCGTGCTGCTGTTCGCCGCCACATCATCCGCCGAGCGGATTGACGTCGGCACGACTCCGGCGTGCACGCACGGTTCCTCGTCGATCGGGCCTGTCGTCTTTCGTGACGGCAAGATGATCGGCGGTGACGGTACGCCGCACACCGAGGCGTGCTTGCCTTAGATGGAGCAGGCGGCGGCTTTTAACCCTGTAGGAACTCGTCGCGAAACGGAACGGCCGGTGCCGGCCGTGTGAAGCGGGAATACGCCTCTTTCGGATCCGGCGTCTCGTGCTCGACTCCCGCTTCGTGCCGCAACGCCGTGTCGTCCCGTGGATAGAGGATCGCGTCCGGCCCGATCCGGTTCCCGACCGCGAGCACAAGGGCTGACTCCGTACCCGCACCGACCAGGGCGTGGGCGACGTCGGGCGGACAGTGGAAGTAGTCCCACTGGTGGAGCTGCAGCTCTCGACCTTCGACGATCAGAAGGCACTCGCCACGCAAGACGAGGAACCCTTCTTGGTAGCGCTCTTGGTGGTACATCGTCATCGGCTGGCCCGGCTGCAAGACAGTCAGGTTGATCCCGAACTCGGGGAAGCGTTCGCGATGTTTGTCGAACTCGCACGTCGCGCCCAGCTCGTTCTCCTGCCAGCTTAGCTCGCGAACGTTTACGACGAAGAACGAACGATCGATGTCGGGGCCGCCGGACACGGGGTGGATTCTACGAGACGCATTCAGCTGCCGTCATCAAGCCTGCGGGAATGTCTTTGTGTCGCTGCGCCTGCCGGCTTGCTCGACGTAGGCGAGGTGTGCTCGGTAGATTCGTGCATCGAGTTCGGGGCCCGTGAGGGCCAGACGTTGCAGGTAGCCGTGCGCCTGGAGCCGGCAGATAACTGCGTCTGTCAGCCCCAGGCGTTTGGCGATACGTTCGGCGTCGAGTTCGCTCATGGTCTGGTTCGCAAGCGCCGATGCCGAGCGTCGAGTGCGGTGTGTGCCAGGCCAGACAGGCCTGACAGCCTCTCCGCCAGCCGCAGCGACGGCAGGTGTGGATGGTGCAACGGTTGCTGCGCGTCGTCGGCCAGCCGCTGCACGTGGTCTTGATGGCGCAGGCGGCTTACTTCAGGCTGATGAGAAAGCATGTTGTTCCTCCCTTCGTTTTGTCGGCGTGTCAGTTGGCAGTTGGTCGACTCGATCGGGTGTCAAGACGTGCGTTCTCCTTCCGCGAGGAATGTGTTTCTCTGACGCCAAGAACGGCGCCGATTGTCTGGACAGGCGACGTGTCGAAGAAGCGACGCGGTAGGCGTGGGACGCCGTCGCGCGTGCTACTCGACGCGGGTCAGTCCTCTAAAGAACGGACTTCGGTGAGCCCGGAGCGGCGGTGCTCGTTACGCCGCGACGGGAAGCCAGAAGCCGCAGTTCGCAATCTGGATCGTGCTGGACATTCCGACCTCCCTTCAATCGTCGGCCGAAACTCGGCCAGAGATGAAGCCATCGCTTCTACCAACAACACATGAACGTGTCAAGTAAAGAAATCGTTCAGAAAGACACTGCGGGGGCTGACGCAAGAACGGCCGGCGGCGGTCGCGCGGACGGCAGAGGTCCCGGCACGACGCATTCAGGCTGCCGTCATCAAGCGTGCGGGAACGTCTCGTGTCGATGCGCCCGCTGACGGCAGCCGGACGGATACCGCTTACCCTCGGCGCCGGCGGTGCAGCGCTCCTCGCCGTGCTGGTGCGCCTACCGGGCGTGTACGACGAGCCGTTCTGGCAGGACGAGGTCGCGTCCGCGCGCATTCTCCGCGAGCCGACGCTGCTCGGAATGCTCAGGCACGTGGCCCGCACCGAGTCGACTCCGCCTCTCTGGTATGTCCTTGGCTGGTCGCTGCACATGAGCGGCCTGCCGCTTCGCGACGTGCGCCTGCTGTCAGTGTTTGCGGGCGGAGCGCTGGCCGCCGGCGTCGTCGTGCTTGCACGGCGGTTCGTCGAGCTGCCGCTCGCCGTTGCAGCCGGCGTGCTGGTCGCACTCGGAGGTGAGTTCGTCGCGCGTGGACAGGAGCTCCGCGCCTACGAGCTGTTTGCGCTTCTGTCCCTTCTCTTGGGGCTCGTCCTGCTCGCCGAGTTGTCGGCGCCGTCGTTCCGCCGTGAGCTCGCGCTCGCAGGGGTCGTCACCGCCGGCTGCCTCACGCACTACTTCTTCGCGTTCTCCGTTCTGGCGGCTCTCATCTGGTTGTGCTTCGACCGGCGAGCCGCCGGGATCGCACGCCGAGCGACACTCGCCATCGCAGGCG
Source organism: uncultured Thermoleophilia bacterium (assembly GCA_963817765.1). GTDB lineage: Bacteria > Actinomycetota > Thermoleophilia > Gaiellales > Gaiellaceae > PALSA-600. The sequence goes on from CAWFPX010000014.1 coordinate 427,410, forward strand.
GCGGGGCAGTCGCCGCGCTCTGGGCGCCGATTGCCCTACGGCAATACCACCAGGACCGCTTCTCGTGGATCGGGCCGTTCCGCGCACGTTATGTGTGGGCGGTGCCAATGCGGCTGTTCACCTACGCCGGCAACAACACCTCGCTTGGTTTCCTGCTTTCGACCGTCGGGGCAGCTGCCGTTCTCTTCGGAATGCGTCAGCTGACGCGCCACTCAGGGGAGGGGCGGCTGGTCGCCGCACTCGGAGTGCTGCCCCTTGTCTTTGCTGCGGTCGTCTGGGCGGCGGGTGCTCGCATCTTCGCCCTGCGCAACCTGATCGGCGTCGGCCCTTTCGCCGCGATCGCGATCGCGGTCGCCGTGAATCGACTGCCTCGCCACGTGGCGGCCGCGGTCGCGACCTCGTTGTGCCTTGCGCTTGCGGTCTCCCTCGACCTTTCGACCGCGAATGCATTCCCTCGCTTCGACCTGATCGCGCGCGGGCTCGTCCACGACGGCTGGCGCCCGTCTGATCCGATCGCGGTGTTCGGCAGCCCCTTTGCGTACCGGTCTCCCCTCGAGTGGTACCTGCCGCATCAGCCTCGACTGGTCCTCGCCGAGATGTCCGGCCGCGCCTGCTCCGGTGTCTACGTCGTCGCGGCGAACGGGCACATCCGAGTTCTGCGCACCGACGTCCACGACGGCGATCACCACCTCATCCCGGGTGCAACGATTCTCGTCGATCCTGCCGACAAGCACCGTTGTCTCGCCCCAGAGCGATCCGACGGCAATGTCTCTCACTCCGTCGCTCCTCCGGCCGGCTCTGGGCAAGCCGTTCCGGCTGAGCTCCGGCGCGCGAGTCGCGACGCTCGTGCAAAAGCTTGACAGCCGCTCGGCCAAGTAGTACGTCTCGTTAGGAACGATCGTCACGAAGGGGGTGCCGTGTCGTCGAACCGCTGGTTCCAGGTTCTCGTCGGCACTGCGGCAATTTGGCTTCTGACCGCCGGCGGAGCGGGTTCGACGCAGACCGCGGCGAGGTTCCCCTGCGCGAACGACAACGAGACGTTTTGCGGCGACGGCGGGCCCGCCGTTAATGCGCGGCTCCTTCGACCGTTGGCCGTCTCTGCGCGGATCTCGGGCGGCTATTTCGTCGCGGATTCGGGCAACCAGGCGATCCGGATGGTGTTGCCGAACGGCGTGATCTCGACCATCGCCGGCATCGGCGTCGCCGGTTTCAGCGGCGATCACGGTCCTGCAAATGCCGCACAGCTCGACAACCCGAACGACGTTGCGCCGACGGCCGGCGGCGGCCTGCTGATCGCCGACACGGGCAACAACGTCATCCGCCGCGTCTCGCCGACCGGCACGATCACGACGGTCGCGGGACATCCCGGCGGCAGCAACGGGCAGCCGCCGAGCGCAACGCCGACCGCGGCCACGAGCGTGGATCTCGACGCGCCGACAGGTGTCCGCGCGATCCAGAGCGGAGGGTTCCTGATCGCCGACACGGGAGCGAACCTCGTGCTGCGCGTTTCTGCGGACGGCAAGCTGACGATCGTTGCGGGCACCGGCACCGCCGACTACACCGGCGACGGCGGTCCTGCACGCAGCGCGACGCTGAACGCGCCGACCCGCGTTCTGCCGCTGGCGAACGGCTCCATCCTGATCCTCGACCAGGGCAACAACATTGTCCGCCGCGTCTCGGCCGGCGGCGTCATCTCGAGCGTGCCGGGCAGCGACACGAACCTGAGTCACGACCTCTTCGGCCAGCTCACCGTGAATCCCGGCGGCCTGGTGCAGGATGCGGCGGGCGACATCATCGTCTTCGACGACCGCCAGATCGTGGACGTCTCGCCGAGCGGTGATCGAACGGTGATCGCCGGCACGGGCGACTGCGATAGCAGCGGCGACGGTGGCCCGGCGCTCGCCGCCACGTTCGCGACGCCGGCAGGGCTCGCGGTGACGGCGAACGGCCTGCTCGTTGTCGACTACAACAACCAGGCTGCTGCGACGGGCAACGTCCGGTTGATCCTCACGAACCAGACGATCAAGACGGTTGCCGGAGCGGCAAATACCGGTGCTTGCGTCGGCGCCGGGGGCTCGCCCTCCGGCGCGCTGTGGCCCGTCTTCTGGATCACCGACCCGCGCGACCCCGTCCGCGCGCATCGCCCGGTCGCGATCAAGTTCATCACCACACGAGCATTCCGGGTGCAAACGTCGCTGCTCCAGGGCGGCCGTCGCGTCCGAACGCTGGCGCGTTTGGGATCGGCCGGCCTGAACGTCGTCAAGCTGCCCGGCGTTGCCCGCGGCTCCTACACGATGGAGATCAAGTCGACCGGGACGGTCGACAACAACAACGCGGACGCAGGCGGGACGCTCACCATCAACAAGCGCTACGCCGCACGCCTGACGGTTCGGAGATAGGCAAACCGCGTGGAAACGGGAGAGGAGACGCCCGAGGGGGCGCCGACCGAACGCCCGACGTCGCGCGCCCGCCATCTCAGATCCGCGTTCTCGATGAGCGGCGCGATGCTGACGGCGCTCGTCGCACTCGCGTCGGGTGGAATCGCGCTCATCTTCCAGCTGCGTCCGGACCTGACGCCCGATCCGCGCACCCATTTGGGAGCGACGGCAACGGTCTTCGCGGTCGACAGTGACGTCACTCTGAAGAGCTTCCTCGCCCGTCGTGCCGTGATCGTCTCGAAGAAGGAGCTCGCGAGCGAGCGGCGCGAGTACACGAAGGAAGCCGGTACCTCGGTGCTGACGCTGCCCGGCGAGGACGTCTTCGTCCAGCTCGAGGTGGAGGGGTTCAAATCGCGCTCGATCGGACTGCTCGCCTCGATGTACGACGCGAAGACCCGGCGGCGCCTGCGCCAGCTGGGCGACGTCCCGGTCTTCTCGGAGCGGCTCAATTCACCGAGCGACCGGTCCGTCGTCGAGTTCTGGCTGCCCGCGCCACCCGTTTCGACCCGGACGTATTTCGTGAGGGTCGAGGTCTTCCACCGCGACGACGGCGTCCTCCTCGGGATCGCCGACAGCAAGCCGGTGCGCGCTCCTTAGTCGAGCGACTACTCGACGACCGCGAGCTCGAGGCCGAGAAGATCGGCGACCTTGCGCAGGCGCGACAGCTCGTGACCGACGCCGAGCGCCACGTGGTGGGTCGGTCCTTCGGCACACCAGGCGTCGAAAAACGCCCTCGGGCCGGAGCCGAAACGGATGCGCGAGTTGGTATTGCCGATTCGGAAGGTCGGGCCCACGATCGACTCGCCCTCGGCCGCAATCAGCTTCAGTCGACCCTCGGCCGTCTGGGTCAGACAGAGAATCGTCACCGGACCGAGCTTCACCTTCATCTCGATCGACAATCCGGCGCCGGCCTTGCCGTGGTAGAGCTTCAGCGCGCGCGCAACCGGTCGGCCCTCGGCGATCGCCAGGTGGCCGGGGCCGTCGTGCCCCATCAGGATGAATTCCTCATCGAAGTCGAGGCCGTAGAACTCGGTGTAGGAGCCGCCGCAGCCGAGCCGGTCGAGCAGGAGCATCGCGATGTTCGTCTTCAGATCGCCTTCACCGGCGGCGGGGATGCCTCGCGATGTCAGGAGTGAGTTGCCGACGATCAGACCGGCTGAGACACGCTCCGCGATGTTGCCGCCCACGCCGCGGTAGTAATAGGTGAGCCCGTCCAACTCGAAGTCGGCGACCAGGCGATCGAGCCCGACAGCGACACGAGCAGACCACTCGAATGCCTCGGGCGTGATCTCCGCGGCGATCGGGTCAACGCCGGCGCTCGGCGAGTTCGAAGGTCTCACGAATCTCTTCGCCCTTACGCTCGATCGCTGCGGCGTCGGCGGCCTCGACTCGTTCGACGAGATCGTCGATCTCGAGCACCTCGACATGCGCTCCGGTCTGAGCGTGTACCTGAGTGAAGTCGGAGTACAGGTCGAGCATGCCCGGATACGTATGACCGAGGAAGCCGATGCGCGCGGTGCGGAGACTCCGAACCGCGGACGCTGCGTCGAGCCACTCGCGGAGGACGCCCCACGCAGGGTCGTCATCGAGGAGCGTGCCCGTGACCGTCCTGTACGGCACCCGTGCACGCGTGAACGCGCCGGCGAGCTCGGGCACGCAGCAGGCTGAGCAGTTCGCGAGCCATTCACCGGTGGTCATCGCCTCGTAGTCGAGTGTCCGCGTCGGCTGAAGATTGAGGATGACGACGGGAGCATCGACGGCCTGAACCACGGGCAGGACTTGCGACGATGTGGCATACGTCGCCGTGTACAGGAGCACGAGATCGGGTCGCGCCGCAGCGAGTGTCACTCCGGCAAGTCGAGCTGCCTGCGGGGTATCGACGAGGCCGGCGGAGATCACTTCTGCACCAAGTGCTTCGAGCCGTGCCTCGATGCCGCGCTGATACCCCTGCAGCCGCTCATGCAGCCCATCGAACTGAGGCCAGTACGCGGCGAGGCCGATTCCGAAGACGCCGACTCTCATTGGCCTTCCGCCTGCGCGGCTGCGGCGCGGTGTCTGCGCGCCTCCCAACTGCGCAGAGCGCGTGCGCGCCCGCCCGACGATTTCCCTGGCATTCGGGACGATGACACTCGCGAGGAGCAGACCGCCGACGACGATGTTCTGGTCCTGCGCGGGCATGAGGTCTTGCGTGAGTGCCGTCTGGAGTGTGCCGAGGACGGCAACGGCCAGGACGACCCCGAGAATCGTGCCGCGACCGCCGAAGATCGAGACGCCGCCGAGCAGAACGATCGTAACGACGTACAGCTCGAGCCCGATCCCGGAGTCGTAGCGGGCCGACGCGAAGCGGAGCGTCCAGAGCACACCGGCGAAGCCGGACAGTATCCCCGAGAGAACGTAGAGCCAGAACTTGATCCGCTTGACACGGATCCCCGCGAAGAAGGCCGCCTCCTGACCCGCGCCGATCGCGAAGATCGCGCGACCGAGCGGCGTCGCGTGGAGAACGACCGCGAAGATGACGGCGAGCACCCCGAAGAAGGCGATCGAGTACGGGATGTGTGTGCCCGGGATCGGAACGACACCGATGTTCGTCAGGTGGGCTGGGAAGCCGCCGATCGTGTCGGTCGGAAGGATCCCCTGCGCGATCCCGCGGTAGAGCGTCAGCGTCCCGATCGTGACCGCCAGGGATGGCAGGCCGACTCGGGTGACGAGGAACCCGTTGAACGCACCGAGGATCATGCCGAGGACGATCGCGGCGAGCATGGCCGGCCAGATCGGCCAGCCGTGCTTGAAGAGCTCTCCCATGAAAACGCCCGTGAGGCCGAGCATCGACGCGACCGAGAGATCGATCTCCCCGGTGATGACGATCAGCGTCAGCGGGAGCGCCATGATCGCGACCTCGCCGACGTTCAGGCAGATGTAGAAGAGGTTGGTCGACTGCAGGAAGTACGGCGAGACGCTGGCGCCGAATGCGATCGTGCAGCCCAGCAGGACGAGGAGGAGCGTCTCCCAGCGAACGACGAAGCCAAGGCTCCGTCGCGTCGGCGGCCGACTGCCGGCCTCGTCGCCCGGCTTATAGTCGTCGATCTCAGCCACGATCTCTCCTGCGGGTGCGCAGAGCGGGCGCGACGCGCACGGCGATCAGCCGGTCGAACGCGATCGCACCGATGAGCAGCGCTCCCGCGATGGCCGAGCTCCAGAAGGACGAAACGTTCACGACGACGAGCGCGCTGTTGATTGCGTTGAGCAGCAGCGCGCCGAGCGCGGCTCCGAGGACGGTGCCGCTGCCGCCGAAGATGGCCACACCGCCGACAACGACCGCGGTGATGACCTGGAACTCGTAGCCCGTCCCGGCGATCGCGTCGACCGAGCCGTAGAGCGACAACCAGACCGCCCCGGCGATCCCGGCGATGCCCCCGCTGAGAACGAAAGCGAGAAACACCCTGGACCCCACGGGGATGCCGGCGAGGCGTGCGGCATCGGGATCTGACCCGATCGCGTAGAAGTCCCGCGACGTGCGGAAGGACCGCATCGCGTAGGTGGCGATCGCGACGGCGACGATGGCGATGATGGCGAGGTACGGAATCCCGAGGAACGTGCCGTAGCCGATCTTGTTGAAGCTGCTTGGCAGCATGGAGGCGTTGACCTGGTTGCCGCCGGCCCACGCCCCGTCGATGCCGCGGATGATGTAGAGCGTCCCGAGCGTGACGACGAGGCTCGGCACGCGAGCGACCGTCACGATCGCGCCGTTGACGACCCCGCAGACGGCGCCGATCCCAAGCGCGAAGAGGAAGACGAGACCGAGCGAAACGTGCGGATGATGCACATAGAGCACTCCGGTCGCGTAGGCGGAGATGCCAAGGACGGAGCCGATCGAGAGGTCGACGTTGCGCGTGATGATCACGATCGTCTCGCCGATCGCGAGCAGCGCGATGATCGCTGCCCCGGAAAGGATCTGCTGGACGTTTGTCGCGGAGAGGAAGTGAGGATTGTCGATCGTGGTCGCGCCGACGACAAGCACGAGCGCGAGCACGATGCCGAGCTCGCGGAAGCGCAGCAGCGTCTCTGCGACGGCATGTGAGCTCAGAGCCGGCTGGACGGCCTTCGGTTCCTCAACGATCGTCGTCACGCGGCTTCCTCGACCATCCCGGTTGCCGCGCGCATGATCGCCTGCTCGTCCGCCTCGGCTCGCGTGAACTCGCGCGCGACGCTGCCTTCGAAGAGCACGACGATCCGGTCAGCCATGCCGAGCACCTCCGGGAGCTCGGACGAGATCATGAGGACGGCGACACCGCGGGCGGCGAGCTCGGAGAGCAGGCGGTGCACCTCGGCCTTGGTGCCGACGTCGATGCCGCGCGTCGGCTCGTCGACGATGAGGAGCTTCGGGTCGCGCGCGAGCCATTTCGCGAGGACAGCCTTCTGCTGATTGCCGCCCGAAAGGGTCCAGGCCGGGTTCGTCAGCTTGCCGTACTTCAGCTGCAACCTCGTCGCCCAGTCCTTGGCGAAATTCCGCTCGGCTCCGCGCGGGATCAAGCCTCCCCTACGGATGCCGCTCAGCGAGGCGAGTGCGATATTTCGCTCGATCGAAAAGTCCATCACGAGTCCCTGCTGGCGACGGTCCTCGGGGACGAGCCCGACCCCGGCGGCCATCGCGGCCGTCGGCGAGCCAGGGGGCAGTGTCTTGCCGGCGATCTCGACCGAGCCGGCGTCCCAGCGATCGATCCCGAAGATCGCGCGGGCGACCTCCGTTCGTCCGGCACCGACGAGCCCGGCAAGCGCCACGATCTCTCCGCCGCGCACCTCGAACGAGATGTCGGTGAAGACACCCTCGCGCGTCAGCCGGTCGACCTTCAGGACGACCGGCCCCGGCTCGGTGGGAATCTTGGGGAACAGCGCGTCCATGTCGCGACCCACCATTGCCCGGATCACAGATTGTCTGGTCAGCTCCTCGACCGGCTTCGTCAGAACGTGGCGGCCGTCGCGCATCACTGTGACCCGCTGACAGATTGCGAAGATCTCTTCGAGGCGGTGCGACACGAAGAGCACGGCGCTACCGTGCTCACGCAGCGTCTCGACGATGCGGAACAGCCGGTCGACCTCAGTGTTGGTCAGGGCAGCGGTCGGTTCGTCCATCACGATCACCCTGGCGTTCGTCGTCAACGCCTTCGCAATCTCGACGAGCTGCTGGTCGGCGATCGAAAGCCCACGCGCCAGACGATCGGGGTCGAGCCGCACGCCGAGTTGCTCGAACACACCGCTCGCCTCGCGTCGCATTCGCCTGCCGTCGATGCGGCGGAACCGCTTGAGCGGCTGCACGCCGACGAACATGTTCTCGGCGACCGTCAGGTCGGGAAAGAGCGTCGGCTCCTGAAAGATGATCGCGATCCCGGCCGCCTGCGACTGCTTGGCGTTGTCGAAGATCGCTTCTTCGCCGTCGAGCAGGAGCCGGCCGGCGTCGGGTCGATGGACACCGGCGAGGATCTTGACCAGCGTCGACTTCCCAGCTCCGTTTTCTCCGACCAGCCCGTGCACCTCGCCGGCATCGAGCTGGATGTCTCCGTCCTCAAGCGCATGAACCGCGCCGAAGCTCTTCCGGGCGTGCTCGAGTGAGATGACGGGGCTGGGCTGAGGTGTCGTCACGATCGAGAGTGATGTCGGGGGCGCCGCGCGCAGTGCGCGACGCCCCCTCGACGTTTCCTAGAACTTGAACTTGTCGACGTTCTTGATGGTGAACGTATACGGAGGCCCGAGCACGACCTGCGGCCTGCCGTCCGATCCCCGGATGATCACGTAGTGGCCGAGCTTGCCGGCCTTGAACGTCTGACCGACCTTGCCGGTGATCGTGCCGTCGGCGAGTGCGGAGACGGCATAGCCCGCGAGGTACCCGAGATCCTCGGGGTTCCAGAGCTGGAACGCCGTCACCGTGCCGTTGTGCACGTAGGTCTTCATCTGGCTTGGCAGACCAAGGCCCGTCAGCACGACCTTCTTCTTGTACTTCGAGTGCGAGAGGTACTGCGCGGCCGAGGAGATCCCGACCGTCGTCGGCGACTCGATCCCCTTGAGGTTCGGGTACGCCTGCAGCATGCTCACCGTCGCCTGCCGTGACTGCGCAGGGTTGTCGTTGCCGTAGTAGATCTTGACGAGCTTCATGTTCTTGTAGGCGGCTTTCTTCAGCTCGAGCTTCATGTACTTGATCCAGGCGTTCTGGTTCGTGGCCGTCGAAGCGGCCGAGAGGATTGCGAACTGGCCCTTGTAACCCATCAGCTTTCCGAGGAGCTGGATCTGGCTGCGGCCGATTGTCGGCGTGTCCGCCTGGTTGATGAACAGCTGGCGGCAGTTGACGTCCGAGTCGAAGGCAACGATCTTCGTGCCTTGCGCCTTGGCCTGGTTGAGTGCCGGGCAGACGGCCTGCGGGTCGTTGCCGGCGATGACGATACCGGCCGCGTGCGACTGGATCGCAGCCTGGATCGCCGGCTGCTGTGCAGCAGCGGTGTCCTCGGTCCCCGATGAGACGACCTGGGTGTCACCGAGCTCGGTGAGGGCGAGCTTGCCACCGTGGTCGGCGATCACCTCGTACGGGTTCAGGGTGTCCTTGGGGATGTAGTAGAAGGTCTTGCCGGCCGAATTGCGGCTCGTGGCGGCGAGCGCCGCCGTGACGGCAACGCTTGCCACGAGCAGGGCGGCTGCGACGACCGCCCAGTTGCGCTTATGCATCGACCGTTCCTTTCGCTTGGGTACTGGATTCATGAGCGGGGGGTTTGGACTGACGAGCCGGTGGACGGTGCGCCTCCTTCGCACTACCGGGGGTACGCGGCGGTGACCCCGCCGTCGACATTGAGGATGTTTCCCGTCGACTTGGCCGAGCGCGGTCCCGCGAAGAACGCGATCGCCTCGGCAACGTCTTCGGGCAGCACGGCAACGCCGAGCTTCGTGCGGGCTTGGTAGAAGGTCTGTAGCTCGTCCTCGCCGACGCCGTACGTGCTCGCGCGTTCGGCCTTCCAGTCGGACGACCAGATGCTCGAGCCTTGAATGACGGCATCCGGGTTGACGGTGTTGACGCGGATCCCGTGGGCACCGCCCTCCTCCGCCAGGCAGCGGGCGAGGTGGAGCGTGGCGGCCTTGGCCGAGGAGTACGCCGCCGCGTTCGCGCCGGCGACGAGCGCGTTCTTCGACGCGACGAAGACGACCGACCCGCCGCGGCCCTGTTCGAGCAGCACGCGGAATGTCTCTCGTGCGGCGAGAAAGGTGCCCCGTGCCAGCACGGCGTAGTTCTGCTCCCAGTCCGCGAGCGTGGTCTCGGTGATGGGGGCGCTCGTTGCGAGACCGGCCGACGCGACGAGGATGTCGACCCCGCCGTATTCGAGGACCGCGCGCTGTGTCATCTCGACAACGGCCTCCTCGCTCGTCACGTCGACGGAGACGGCGAGAGCACGACGGGGACCGAAGCTGGTCGTCAGCTCGTCCGCCACCTCCTCGACGCCCGCGAGGTTGCGATCGGCGACCACGACGTGCGCGCCGCGGGCGGCGAGTAGGCGCGCAGTGGCGCGGCCGATTCCACTCGCCCCACCGGTGATGAGCGCAACGCGACCGGCGAGCTCACCACGAGGCGGGGCCTGCGCGAGCTTGTAGCGCTCGAGTGGCCAGTACTCGATTGCGAAGGCCTCGCTCTCGCTCAACGAACGAAAGCCGCCGAGTGCGTCGGCGGTGTCCTCGACCGCGATTGCGCGGTGATAAAGATCGCGGGCGAATCGAGCTTTACCCGCGTCCGGTCCTGCGGTGACCATCCCGATGCCGGGAACGAGCACGACGCGCGGGCCGGCCGGGTCGATCGGGAACCGGCGCGTCTCCTCGTCGAGATTCGCGTCGTAGTACTTGCGATACCACGCCGCGTACTCCTCGACGCCGTCTTTGAACGCGTCGGCGAGCGCGGCTGCGTCGTCCGAATCCGGGTCGAACCGCACGACGAGCGGCTTGTGCTTGGTGTTGATGAGGTGATCCGGACAGGGAGCGCCGATCTGGCTCACGTCCGGCGCGCGAACCGACGACGCGAATGCAACTGCCTCAGGGCTCTGGTCGACTTCGAGCACGACGCCGTCCGCGTCGGCGAGCAGCGCGCCGCGAAGCGCCGGGAGCGTCTGCGAGAGAAGCGCTCTCGCATCGTCCTCTCCGAGCGCCCCGACCTTCGCACCACCAAGGCCGAACCGCCTGCCGGCGGCGCTTTCGATCGCGCCGACCGCACGCGTGACGAACTCGATGGTGCCGCGATAGCTCTCCTCGGGTGTCTCGCCCCACGTCACGAGCCCGTGCTTCTCGAGCAGGACGCCACGAGCTGATGGATTCGCGTCGAGCAGATCCGCGATCCGCTTGGACATGTCGAAGCCCGGCCGCTGGTAGTCGAGCCAGACGGCGTCGTCACCGAACGCTTCCTCGGCGAGGCTGCGGCCGTCGGGCGACGAGGTCAGGGCGATGATCGCGTCGGGGTGGGTGTGATCGACGTGCGTCGCCGGGATGAATGCATGCAGCAGGGTCTCGATCGACGGCCGTGGCTGGCTCGGCGTGAGCCCGCAGCGGAGGAGGTAGTCGACCATCGTCGCGTCGTCCATCGAGTCGCGCTCGCGCAGCGGCAGGATCTCGTCGAGACGAAGCCCCGGGAAGCCGGCCGCCGTGATCGAGGCGAGGTCGGTGCCGGAGCCCTTGACCCAGAGCACGCGCTGATCACGACCGGAATGGTCGATCGTCATCTCCTTCGAGGACGTATTTCCGCCGCCCTGGTTTGCGAGGGCTCGATCGGCGCCGAGCAGGTTCGACCGGTAGACGAGCGTCGCCAGCACACCGTCGCCCGCGTTCGCGCCGTCCCAGCGATCCTCGGGCGCCGGGATTCCGTTCAGTGCTCCGATGAGCTCACTCACATTGGGACCTCGAGCGTCGGGAGAGTGACGGCGGCGAAGCGTTCTCTGGCTTCCTGCCAGTCGGACGTGTCGTGCGGATCGTGTGTCGTCGGCACGAACGAGGCACGAATGACCTCTCGGGCCTCCGCGAGCGAGGCGATCTCGCCGAGCGCTATCGCCTGCACGACGAGGTTCCCGAGCAGGGTCGCTTCCTCCGGCCCGGCGAGTACGCGCAAGCCGGCTGCGTCGGCCGTCCAGCGGCAGAGCAGTTCGTTGCGCGCGCCCCCGCCGACGACGTGGATCTCACTCGGCGAGGCGCCGGTGACAGTCGCAAGCATGTCGATCGTCTGCGCGTGCTTCAGCGCCAGGCTCTCGAGGATGCAGCGCACGACCGCACCCGGTTCGCCAGGCTCCGGCTGGCCGGTGTGAGCACAGAACGCACGCACGCGCGCGGGCATGTCGCCGGGCTCGCCGAACGCGGCGTCGTTAGGGTCGATGAACGACTGCAGAGCGGGCGCGTCCTTCGCGAGCGCCACGAGCTGATCGAACGAATGCTCCTGCCCTGCCTGCCTCCACACGCGCCGGCACTCGTGGATCAGCCACAACCCGGTGACATTCCTGAGCAGCCGGAAGGTTCCGGCCACGCCGCCTTCGTTCGTGAGGTTCGCGGCGAACGTGGCGTCGGTGATCACGGGCTCGGTGACCTCGAGGCCGACAAGCGACCAGGTCCCCACGCTGATGAAGACCGCGTCGGGTTGCCGGAACGGGATGGCAGCCACCGCGGACCCAGTGTCATGCGTCGCCACCGCAACGACCTCGGCGCCGTGCATCCCGGTCTCTTCCGAGACGACGGCGCCAAGTGATGCAAGCCGCGTCCCTGGCTGAACGACCTCCGGCAGCAGCTGGGTCGGCACGTCGAGACGCTCGAGTAGGTCGACCGCCCAGCTGCCGGTATGCGGGTCGAAGCACTGCGTCGTCGTTGCATTCGTGAGCTCGGTGGAGGTCGCGCCGCAGAGCCAGTAGTGCACGAGATCGGGAATGAGCAAGAGGGTCTTCGCTCCGTCGAGGGCGGGGTCCCCTTGCGCGGCCATCGCGCCGAGCTCGAACACCGTGTTGATCGGCATGAGCTGAATCCCGGTTCGGTCATACAGCTCGCGGGCAGGGACACGGGCGAGCACGCCGTCCATCGCGCGCGCACGACGGGCGTCGCGGTAGTGGACAGGGTTCTGCACGAGCCTGCCCTTGGCGTCGATCAGCGCGAAGTCAACGCCCCACGAATCGACGGCGACCGAGTCGACGTGCCCGGCCTCGCGCGCGGCGGCGCCGAGACCGTCGAGCACATCGCGATAGACGCGAAGAATGTCCCAGTGCAGCGTGTCGCGCACGCGGACCGGCACGTTCGGGAAGCGGTGGACCTCGGTGACGCCGAGCCGTTCGCCGTCGAACCGCCCGACCGCCACCCGCCCGCTCTGCGCGCCGAGATCGACCGCGGCCAGCGTCGCCATCAGCTCGCCCCCTCGTCATTCCGCACGGCGCGCCTGAGATCGCGTGGACGAAGCGGCGGCGGCTCAGGCGGTCCCGGATCGACGACCATGACGTCGACTCCGGCTCCCCGCCATGCCTCGACTTCAGTCGTCGGCGCGCTCGAGTCGGTGACGATTCCTGCGAGCTCCTCCACCTGGACGAAGGCGAGCAGCGCACTCCGGTGCCACTTCGTGCCGTCGAAGATCCCGTACACCTGCTCGCATGCATCGGCCATCTCCTGCTTGATGCGCACCTCGTCCGGATTGAGGTCCATCAGCCCGCGCGACAGGCTCAAGCCGCGCGCGCCGAGGAAGCCCTTGTTGATCCTCGTCGTGCGAAGAACGTCCGCACCGAGATCGCCCACGAGCGACATCGCCGACAGCCGGAGCATCCCGCCGGTCACGATGACACTGATTCCCGGTGCGTCGGCGAGCGCCGTCGCAACGAGCAGGCCGTTGGTCACGACGACGAGCTCGCGTTTCGCGCGGAGCTCGAGCGCGAGGTAGTACGCGGTCGTGCTCGCGTCCAGGGCGACCGCCTCGCCTTCTGCCACCATCGCGGCCGCCGCGCGTGCGATCGCACGTTTCCGTCCGACCTCGAGGCGCAGACGCAGATCGAAGCCGACCTCGGATCCGTCGCGCTGCAGCGCCCGGACACCGCCGCGAATTCGCGCGACGAGGCCCCGCCGTGCGAGCTCCGTGAGGTCGCTGCGGACCGTGACCTCGGAGACGGCAAATGTCTGCGAAAGTTCCGCAACCGGAAGGTGGTCTCTCGTTTCGAGGAGGCGGAGCACGTGCTGCATGCGCTCAGACTGCGAAAGGTTGTCAACCCGGTCGATTCCGCGAAGATACGCCCGGGCGCCGGACAAGTCAATACCTTCGAACCGACTTACGAAATCTCCTGATTCGAAAGTCGATTTGAAAATCGGGTGGTGGATGCGTCAGACTGCGGGCATGACTGAGACCGCTGCTCTCGAACAGGTCGCGGCCCTCGAGATCGAGACGCCGTCGTGGGGCTATGGCAACTCCGGGACACGCTTCCACGTGTTCCCGTGGCCCGGTGCGGCCCGCACCGTCTGGGAGCGGATCGACGATGCCGCGCTCGTGCACCGCCTGACCGGCTGCTGTCCCTCGGTCGCCCTGCACATCCCGTGGGACCGCGTCGACGACTGGCCAGCGCTCCGCGACTACGCCTCCGAGCGAGGAATTCGCATCGGGGCGATCAACCCGAATCTGTTCAGTGACGACGCCTACCGGCTCGGAAGCATCTGCCATCCGGATCCGCGCGTGCGGGCCAAGGCGATCGCGCATTGCCGCGAGTGCGTCGAGATCGCGCAGCAGATCGGGTCCACGATCATCAGCCTCTGGTTGGCCGATGGGACGAACTACCCGGGTCAGGACGATCTGCGCGATCGGCATGCACGGCTCGCGGCCGGCCTGGAGGAGCTCTACGGCCTACTCGCTCCCGGGATGCGACTGCTGGTCGAGTACAAGTTCTTCGAGCCGAGCTTCTACAGCACCGACCTTCCCGACTGGGGAACGGCCGCGATGCTCTGCAGGCAGCTTGGCCCGCAAGCGCAAGTGCTTGTCGACACCGGCCATCACCCGCAGGGAACGAACGTCGAGCAGATCGTTGCAGTGCTCCTCGCGGAGGGGTTGCTGGGCGGCTTCCACTTCAACAATCGCAAGTACGCCGACGACGATCTCATCGTAGGGTCGATCGACCCGTTCGAGCTGTTCCGAATCATGGGCGAGATCGCCTCCGGTGGCACCGAGAACGTTGCGTTCATGATCGACCAGTCGCACAACGTCGAGGGAAAGATCGACGCGATGATCCAGTCGGTGATGAACATCCAGACGGCGTACGCGAAGGCGCTGCTCGTGGACGATGAGCGCCTCGCAGAGGCGCAGGCAGCCGGAGATGTCCTCGGAGCCCATCGTGCGTTGCTCGACGCGTTCGAGACCGATGTGCGCCCGCTGCTCGCTCGGCTACGGCGGCAAGTCGGTGTCGCGGACGATCCCGTGGCCGCGTTTCGCGAGGGGGGCTACGCAGCTGAGCTCGCCCGGGAGCGTGGGACGGTCGCTGTCGAAAGCGCCTACGAGCAACTGTGAACTGAGGAGTCGTCATGACCCAACGAACCGCGTTCGTCCTGAACGTCCGCCCCGAGAAGATGGAGGAGTACGTCCAGGCCCATCAAGAAGTGTGGCCCGAGATGCTCGACGCCCTCCGCAGCGCGGGCATCCGCAACTACACGATCTTCCGGCACGGCAATCAGATGTTCGGGTACTTCGAAGCGGATGACCTCGCCGCCGCCGAACGGTATCTCGCCTCGCAGGATGTCTCGGCTCGCTGGCAGGACACGATGGCCGAGTTCCTCGAGCAACGGGTACCCGATGCCGGACCGCCGGCCCTGGCGGAGGTCTTCCGGCTCGACTGAGGTACGGGGTGGATGGGGACGGTGTCACCATCCACCCCTTTTGGGTCCGTCTAACTCACACCCGGGCACTGGTTCTTGCCCGCGATGGTGTTCCCGCTTCCGCTCAGCGTGCCGTTGTGGTCGCACTGCAGGTTGCCCTGAACGGTGTTGCCGCCGATCGTGTTGCCGTTCGCCTCGTTCGAGTGGAACTGGAGGTTGCCGCCGATTGTGTTGGCGCCGCAACCGCCGATCGACCACGGAGCGCCGCTCGCGCTGTTCTGCACCTGGACGTTTCCGGAGATCGTGCTGTCACAGATGTTGTTGACGTTGGCACTCAGCGGGTCCGCTGCACCGGCCGCGTTCTCGACCTGCAGGTTGCCGGCGATCCTGACGCTCTGGATCCTCACACCCGAGCTTCGCTGCAGCCGGACGTTGCCTTTCACGGTCACGTCAACGAGGTCGCACCAGGAGCCTTGCGGGACCGTGAGGTTGCCGTTGATCGTGGTTGCGTTGAGCGCCTGGTTGGAGCAGGTGACGTTCCCGTTGCCACCGGTGAGCGTGGTGTTCAGCGGCAGGCTCGTGGCTGCGTCGGCGTCGCCGACCCAGATCGTCCTGCCGGCCGGGTCGAGGACCCATTGCTGAGCTTTCTCCGACCAGTAGGAGAGCTCGCGCGCCGGCACGTGCAGGCTCACCGCTTGCGACTGGCCGGGATCGAGTGACACGCGGTCGAACTGCGCGAGCGAACGACGTGCGAATTGAATCCCGGCGGGAGCATTCGCAGGCGGCCCGACGTAGACCTGCGCAGCGTCGGCGCCGGCCGTGCTGCCGGTGTTCTTGACCGAGAACGTCACATCGATGCCGCCGTCGTCTGCGTTCTTGACCTTGAGGTTCGAGAACCCGAAGGACGTGTACGAGAGCCCGAAGCCGAAGGGGAACTGCGGTGTGATCCCGGCCTGGTCGAAGAACCGGTAGCCGGTGAAGATGCCTTCGCTCTCCGTCGTCTGGGTCGCGGACGGGCAGGTGGCCCCGGAACCGGCGATCACCGCGCAGCCGCCGTTACCGTTCAGCCGTTCCGGATGTCTGCCTGTGGTGTCGCCGGGGTACAGCGGCGCCGTCTGGTTGTAACCCCAGATCGTGTCGGTCGCGTTCGCCGGCCAGGTCAGCGCCGTGTGACCACTCGGGTTCGCGAGCCCGAGCAGGACCCGTGCCATGGCGGTGCCGCCTTCCTGCCCAGCGAACCACGATTCGAGGACCGTCTTCACGTTCGGGAGCCACGGCACCAGCACGGGGTTCGCCGTATTCAGCACGACGACAGTGTTCGGATTCGCGGACGCGACCGCGTTGATCAGGTTCGTGCTCGCAGTCGAGAGCTGCGTGGGCGCCGAGATCGTCGTCCCTGCGAGGTCCGGGTTCGGCGTGCTCGACGTCGCACCGGTGCCGTCGTTGACGAAGACCAGCGCGAGCTTCTTCCCTGTCGCCGCAGCGGCCGCGTCGGCGATGTCGCCGTTCGTGCGGTTGTAGGCGAACCGGAAGCTCGCCGGCACGCAAGGTGCGGGGACTGCGGCGACGGCCGGGTTGCCGCCGGCAGCGGCCGCCGGCGGGGTCGAGACACAGTTCGTGGCGTTGTTGACCGTAATCGTGATCTGATGGAAACCTGCAGTGAGCTGCGACTGACTCGTCCCGCAGTTCGTCGTGCCGGGCTCGGCCACGGTTGTCCCCGTTGCACACGTGCGGCTGATCAGGCCCTGATCGAGCGACCCGGCGGTCGTCGGGTTGCTCGGCACGGTCGCCCCGTAGATGGCGGCGGTCGTCGCGTTCAGGTTCCGTTGGACGCCGTCGAGCGAGAAGGTGACCGCGTCCGGTGGAGTGTTCGTCTGGGCCGCGTTCGCCGCAGTGAACGGACTGCAGTTCGTCAGCGTCGGGTCCGAGGGCGGCGTGTTGAACTGCCCCGTCTGCGGGCAGTTGAGGGTCGTCGGCAGAGTCGGGCTCTGCTGGATCGCGAACGTGTACGTGTCGTCGGCGGGAACGTAGAGGTAGCCGCTCCACGTGTAGGTGTGGCCGGGCGCGAGCTGATTGCCGTTCACGGCCTCGTGGTCGATCGACGATGTGTCTTTCGTCGCGGCGCCGCCGTCGACGGACAGGCTCAACCCGCCGACGTCGGCGGTGCTCGCCGTCGAGGCAAGTGCGGACGACGGGACCGTGATCCCGTCCGGGTCGGTTGCAGGAACGAACGTGAACGCGTTCGGATCGCCGGTGAAGCCCTTCAACTGCTGCAGCGGATTGATCGCGTCGCGACCGATGAAGCCGGTCGAGGCCTCGCTCGTCGGGTCGGCGACGGTGTGGTTTGCGCTCGAGCCGGTGACGAAGATCCCGCCGGCCAGGTCTGCGCTCGTGATCGGCAGTGCATTGCCGTCGTTCTTCAGGAGCGTGCTTCCTTCCTCGGACATGCGCTCGACGATCGCGGCGTCACCGACGGTCGTCCCAAGCTGGCCGGTTGAACCGGTCGGGAGGAGCGCGGTGCCGCTTCGGTCAGCGCCGACTCCGCCGGGGTTCGTACACGATGCTGCAACAGGCGTGTCGTTGCAGCCGAGCATCCCGAAGCGCTGCTCCTGGTAGAGCACACGGGCGAGCGACTGGTTGAAGACGGAGATCGGAAGGTTGCCGTCGACAACCGAGTCCACGGCGGTGCAGCCGTAGGTGTTGGCGCAGCCGGAGCCGCCACCACCCTGGAAGTTGTTCGGGATCCCGCCGACGTGGACCGCCCCGCTCGTGCTGCACGGCTCCGCGGTGCCGGCTGCATCTGCGCAGGTGCTACCGGTCGGATCGGACTGCTGTCCAGCCGTCAACGTCGGATTCGCACTGAAGAAACCGTTCTGCGTCGGCATCTCCTGGTCCTCGCCCTGCATCAGTCCGGACGTGCTGTGGGTTGCCGGATAGTCGGACCCGACGAACGCCTTCGTGCCCCAGAGATCACGGAGGACGTAGTTCAGGCTCAGCGGCTGCTCACAGGAGAAATGCGACTCGTCGAGCGGCCAGGTCTGAGGGTTCTGTCCCGCCGCCGCGAATGGGCTCGGCTGGGTCACGGACGAGACCGTCGACGGAAGCGCCGTCGAGGTATCGCGCCAAAGCTGGTAGGAGCACATCGTCGCTGCTGCTCGACCGTCGATGAACCCGCCCTCGTAGGGCGTCAGGTAGAGCTCGTGCAGCCCCTGGTCCTGGATGTCCGTGTTCAGGTTCTGGTTCTGGCCGTTGTAGACGACGAAATGCTTCATCTCGGACATCGCTCCGGCGGATTGCATGCCGTTGATCTGCGATCCGACCAGCTGGTTGCTCAGGAACGGATCCTCGCCGGTCGTCGTCAGGTTGCGGCCCCAGTTCGGAAGACGGTCGAGGTCGGTCTGCGGGCCGAACATGCCGGTGACCATGAAGGCGCGGCTCTCCGCACCCTCGGTCTGCCCCCAGGCATTGCCGAGCGCGCGATCGAACGTCGCGCCAAGCGACATCAACGTCGTCGGCCCCGTCGATCCGCGCGCGTTGTTACCCGACGTGTTGAGAACGCCCTGCGCGTCCGTCCAGCAGATCTGCTGAATGCTCGGCGTGGTCGCCGTCGGTGCGCTCACCGGGCCGACGTTGTGACAGGAAGGACTCGGTCCGTCGTGCAGCAGTGCGTCAGCATTCGCCAGTTCCGCCCGAGTCGGCGGATTGCTCGGCTCCAGCTGTGCGATCAGGCTCAGCACGGCCGGCGTGTACGGCGCCCCGGCGTCCACAGACGGAGAGCTGGTCGGTGCAGGCAAAGGCCCCCCGAGCGTGTACGGAACATTGCTCGGCACCGACGTGGAAGCGGCCGCGGACACACCGAGTGAAAGCGCGAGTGCTCCGAGGAGCAAGATCGCCACGACGGCGCCCGTCCGTTTAGCGCTCCGACCAAAGCGGGTTGCGAATTCAACCATGACGAGCCCCCAATCTGCCGTGGACTGCTTGGACAACCTCAGCCGCAGACGAACGGGCGAATCTTCGCGCGGGAAACATAACGAGGCAGCCGCTGCGCACGTCGGGCACAACCGTTTTGTGAAATCTTCGGCAGCTATTACGCCGCTCGAGCAAGAAGAACACGCAGCATTCCGCTCGGCCCTAGCGCACGCCCCAACGACGAAGCAGGGCGTTCAGGCCCGGCTCAGCGTCACGTGGCTGCTGGTTGCTCAGGACGGCGTACGAGTACAACTGTCTCGCGACCGCGAGCGAGGCCGGAACCGAGTGCACGCGCCCATAGCTGTAGAAGAAGAAGATCAGCGGGGCGCACGCGAGCACCCTCGCTGACTCCAATGCGACCGCAGATTTCTCAGGCCCGCCTCGCCGGCAGACCGCGAGCACCTTGTCTCGCGTCACCGGCGTGTACTCGACATCCTGGACGACGAAGTTGCCGATCGCAGGGTGCGCCCGGTAGAGGGCGCGCACAGCCCGCTCGACCTCACCGAAGGTCGTCGGCCGCACCGGACCGACGAGGATCGTCGGGCGCGGCGCCGTCGCGGTCTTGACCGTCGCAGTCTTGGCGGCCGATGACATCGAACCCCCGCAGCCGACGAGACTCGCCACCACGATCGTCGCGACAGATGCACAGATGGTGACCCTTCGTACGAGCGCCGTCTCAACCAGCCCCTTCGCTCATTCGTTGCAGCGCAGGGTCTGATGCTAGAGGGTTGGTTGCCGAGTTTCTCGGAGGGCGCGGCGGTGCGAGAATCCTCAACCTGGTTCAAAGAGCGAAACCAGGTTGAGAACGACGGCCGCGACCTGGTTCGGTCTTAAACCAGGTTGCCGAGTTTCTCGGAGGGCGCGGCGGTTCGAAACTCATCAACCTGGTTCAAAGAGCGAAACCAGGTTGAAACGCGCCGAACGCGTACTGCCAGAACTCGCGCATGAGTGGCGGCGATGTCGGCCCCGCCATCTGTACCTGCGTCAGGAGGATGCCGACAGTGCCTGTCGAGGGTACGACGTGCGCGGCGGTACCGGTACCGCCGACCCAGCCGTAGCGGCCGTCGGCTGCGACGGAGCCTCCGAAGCCCCAACCGGCTCCCTCGAGAAACAATGTCGACGCCTGCCGCTCCTCCTGCATGAGATGGTCTGTCGTCATCAACCCCACCGACCGAGGCGACAGCAGCCCGGCGCCGTCTGCCAACAACATGCGACCGAAGCGATGCCAGTCGGCAAGCGTCGAGAGGAGGCCGCCGGCGCCCGACGGAAAGACCGGCGGCTCGGTCCAGGGCCCGTCCTCGATCACCGTGAGATCGGGCGTCCGGCGCGGCGGCAACCGGTCGAGCTTCTGCGGCGGAACGTGGAAGCTCGTGTCGGTCATCCCGAGGGGCTCGAAGATGCGCTCGGCGAGGAATTGCGGCAGCGGTTGCCCCGAGACGCGCGCGATCAACACGCCCTGAATGTCGGAGCACGTGTTGTAGAGCCACGCATCACCGGGCTGCCTCAACAGCGGCACCTGGGCAAGCGTCGCGAGCCACTCGTCCGGCGTCTCGCGCGTCCCGAACACCGGCAGCTTCTCGAAGAGCTCCACCACCGCCGGTAGGGAGAAGTCTGAGGGAAAGCCCCAACCGGCGCGGAAGGTGAGGAGGTCCTCGATCGTGATCGCGCGTGCGGCCGGCACGACGTCGTCGACCGCGCTCTCAGGCGTCCGCACGACTCGCGGCGATTCCAGCTCCGGCAACCACCGCGCGATCGGGTCGTCAAGCGACACGCGCCCGTCGTCAACGAGAAGCATGACCGCCGCAGCCGCGATCGGTTTCGTGATCGACGCGATCCGGACGATCGAATCCGCGTCGATCTCGCCCACGCTGCCGATCTCGACGTCCTCACCGCGCGCGACGAGCGCGGCGGCGCCCGGCACCGCGCCGGCTTCGAAGGCTGTCTCGAGGAGGCTCTGAAGTTTCGTCATCGGGAAGAGAGACATCGTCGAGAACCGAAACTCATCGGCCGGTCGGCGATGAGTTTCACGTGACGCCGTCGTCTGAACTGACGAACCCTACGATCAGGAGGCACAGAATGTCGAAGTTGGCTTCCAAGCTGAATCTCTCGCAGGTCGGCCGCGTCTGCGTCACCGTTGCGGACACCGATCGCGCAATCGACTTCTACGTCGACACGCTCGGCTTCGAAAAGGTCGTCGACGTCCCGATGGGAGAGGACATGCGCTGGGTCGAGGTCGCGGTCGCCGGCACGCCGACGACGATCGCCCTCGCCCCGCCGCCGCCGGGCCAGCAGGCCGGCGGCAGCCAGACGGGTATCTGCCTCGACACGACGGACGTCGACGCCGACCACGCCGCACTGAAGGCCGCCGGCGACGGACGTCGACGAGGAGGTCACCCGCTGGGGCGGCCCGGTCCCGCCGATGTTCTGGTTGCGCGACCCGGACGGGAACTCGCTGATCATCGTCGAGCCGACGCCGTAGCTCAACCAACGCGAGACGTGACCGGCGCGGCACGGCGCCGGTCGCGTTTCGCCTTAGAGTCGAAGAGTGACCCGCGCTGACCTTCGGCTTCGACGGATCGAATCGGCCGCCGAGCTCGCGCCCGCGACCGTGCTCGCGCGCGAGTTCGGCGACTGGGCGACCGAGCGGATCAGAGTCGAGCTCGGGATCGTCATCTCGCCCGAGGAAGACCATCCGACCGAGGTGCTCGAAGAGGTCCTCGCATCGGGCGGGCGCGTCTACGTGGCCGAGGTCGACAGCGAAGCGGTCGGTGTCGGCGGGCTGAAGCTCCTCAGCGACACCTCAGGTGAGATCAAGCGGATGTTCGTGCGCCCGGCGGCTCGAGGGCTCGGCGCCGGCCGCACGATCGTGCAGCGGCTGATCGACGATGCGCGGGAACTCGGCTGCGAGACGATCTACCTCGAGAGCGCGTCGTTCATGCACGGCGCGCACGCTCTCTACCGGAGCGTCGGGTTCGTGCCGAGCGCCTCCTACCCTGGACGGGAGTTCGAGGGCGCGGCGCACGACATCTCCGTCTTCATGCGGCTCGACCTCACGTAGACGGCTGGAAGCGGCAGTCGTGGTAGGCGGCGACGCTCAGGAGCGCGTCGTGGAGTGCCGTCCGCGCCTGCGCGTCGAGCGGGCCGAGGAACTGGTCCTCGATCTGCTTGATGATCGCCCGCATCTTCACGATCTGCTTCTTGCCTGCCGGAGTGAGGCTTACCGTGTGCCGGCGCCGGTCGACCTGATCGCGACGGCGCTCGATGAGCCCTGCCTGCTCGAGCCCGTCGAGCACGCCGACGAGCTGGCCACGGTCGAGCTTCAGCGTGTCGGCGATCGTGGCCTGCGTCTCCCTCGCCCCTTCGCCGAGGACCGCCAGCACGCTGTACTGGTACAGACTGAAGCCCTCGCGCTCGAATGTCTCGATCGCGCTCACCTTGATCGCGTAACCGACGCGGGCGAGCAGGAACGCGGTACACGCACGCAGCTCCTCGGGCAACGCCTCCGGCTGCTTCAGCTCGGTCAGCGGCATCGTCATGGGAATAAGCGTAGCGGAGCGAATCGTTACTCCTCTGTATCGTAGGGTTTAACAACGATTGGAGCCGCAAATGACCTCCCTCGATTCACGGAAACGCTGGTTCGCCCTGGCGGTGATCGTCGCCGCCCAGTTCATGGTCGTCCTGGATGTCGCGATCGTGAACGTCGCGCTGCCGTCGATCAAAACCGACCTGCACTTCAGCCAGGAGAGCCTGCAGTGGGTGATCACCGCCTACGCGATCCTGTTCGGGGGCGTGCTCCTGCTCGGCGGGCGACTGGCCGACCTGTTCGGCCGCCGCCGGCTCTTCGTCATCGGCCTCGTGCTCTTCACCGTCAGCTCACTGCTCGACGGCCTCGCCTGGTCGGAGACGTCGCTGATCGGGTTCCGCGCGTTGCAGGGGCTCGGCGCCGCGCTGCTCTCTCCGGCGGCGCTGTCGATGCTGACCACGACATTCGAGGAAGGTCGGGAGCGCAACATCGCGCTCGGCATCTGGGGTGCCGCCTCGGGAAGCGGCGGTGCAGCCGGCGTGCTGCTCGGCGGCGCGCTGACCAGCGCGTTCAGCTGGTCGTGGATCTTCTTCATCAACGTCCCCGCGGGCATCATCGTTCTCGCGCTCGTCCCGTTCCTGCTGCGCGAGAGCCGGGCCGACCTCTCGCACCGCACGTTCGACGTCGCAGGTGCCGTCTCGATCACGAGCGGCCTGATGCTGCTCGTCTACGCGATGACTCGCGCGGCTCAGCACGGCTGGGTCACCGCTCGAGACGATCGGTCTGCTCGCGGTCGCGACTGCGCTTGTCGTCGCGTTCGTCGTCATCGAGCTGCGCTCGAAGGCGCCGCTTCTGCCGATGCGGATCTTCCGCCTCAGAACCCTGACGGCGTCCAACGTGAGCGGGCTGCTGCTGGCCGCGGCGGTGTTCTCGCAGTTCTTCCTGTTGACGCTCTACATGCAGCAGGTGCTGCACTACTCCGCGCTCAAGACCGGCGTCGCCTACATCGCCCTGACCGTGTCGATCATCGCCTTCTCGGGGATCGCGCAGGCGCTCACAACGCGTATCGGCATCCGCCCCGTGCTCACATCAGGCCTCCTGCTGTCAGCCGGCGGACTCGTGCTCTACGCGCAGCTCCCGGTTCACGGGCGCTACTTCTGGGATCTCTTCCCGGCGTTCCTGCTGAGCGGGATCGGGCTCGCGCTCGCGTTCGTGCCGACATCGATCGGCGCCCTGACCGGCGTTCGGCAGTCGGACGCCGGCGTCGCTTCGGGCCTGATCAACACGAGCCAGCAGATCGGCGGCGCGATCGGCGTCGCAGCGGCGACGACAATCGCGACCACGTTCAGCGCGCACTACATCCATGCCCATCCAGGCGTATTCCGCACTCGACGCCGGCGCGTTGACGCATGGCTTCCAGGTCACGTTCTACGTGCTCGCCGCAATCGCAGCGGCGGGCGCAGTGCTCGCAGCGGTGCTGACGGAATCGCGAGCCGTCACGACCGCGGCGAAGCCAGATGAGGAGGCCGAGGCCGAGGCCGACCTCGCGCTCGAGGCGGCCTAGGCAATCTCTCTCGGCTCGCGGGAATGACGTTATTCCCGCGGGCCGAGAGCCTCTACCGGATCGGCATGCTCGTGCGCGCGCTGACTCGCGGTGTTTGCGCGGCGAGCGCATAGTTGCCGGCCCGCGGCGGGTTACCCAGCCGGGCGCCGCGGTCGAAGACGACAGTCAGGACCGACGGAGCGATCACATCGCAGAGCGGGCCATGCCGGATCGGCAAGCCGACGCTCACGGTCCGCCCGCTGCGCCGCACGGTCGTCGCCGAGTCTTCGTCGACCAGGACATCGCCGGCGGCGATCTGCGTCGGCAGGCGCTCGCCTGCGGGAAGGTGACCACGAGCGGGCCTGGACCAGGACGTGCGCACTGCATGTCGTAGCGCAGTCGCAGCGTGAGCACGACGGGGCGCGTACCGGCGCGGGAGCTCGACAGCGCCACCGATGCTGAAGCCGGGCGAGTCGGAGCCGTGACGCTGTCGGCGCGAGCGCCGGCCGCGGTCAAGACAGCGATGCCGAGAACGGCGAGGAGAGTACGCATGGCGATCACCTCCGCATACGCCGAGTTCAGGTCTGCAGAAGGCATCGTGTCAGATCGCCGGTGGGGCCGCGGGGGTTGACTGCGACCGCCGAAAGGCGGGAGGGTCGGTGGCGTGCGCCCTCCGCCCCGATGCAGGCGATGTCGCCGGGAAGGGGGAATAAGAGGGCCGAAACCACCTCCAGGCCGCCGTGCACCGGCCATCCCTTCCGACCACGCGACACCCTCGCGTCGCGGATCGCGGATCGTGCCGGCGCTGCCGCGGCGATCCGATGACCGATCACGAAAGGACCCTTCGGTGAAGCGATTCGCCTTGATCACGCTGACACTCGCTGGGTTGGTTCTGGCCGCATCCGCAGTACCTCTGTCTGCGACGAGCAACGCGACGCAGACGGCGCTCCGCGGCAAGGCGGGAGGCCCGGCGGGCTACGACGAGCCGCTCTGCGTGAGCCGCTCGTCGCTCTGTACCGACGCCTACGACAGCCCGGGCGACGAGTACGTCGGCCACGACGAGCCCTCGATCGAATACAAGTCCAGCGTCCCCGGCTCGGGCAACGACATGACGTACACCGTGACCCTGCCCAAGGACCCGAACGCGCGCCCAAGTCCGACCGGAGCCGGCGCGACCTGGAACTTCGAGCTCCGGCCGACATTCTGGTTCGGGCTGACACTCTGTGACACGGAGTCCGCGCCGGAGTTCACCAAGACGTGCGTCGCGGATTCCGACGCGAACAATCTGGTGGGCACGAATCCTGCTGCGCCGGATTACATCGGCAAGCATCCCGGCAACGCGTACATGGAGCTGCAGTTCTACGGCCCCGGCTACGTGCCCCAGTTCGAGGGCTTCGGCTGCGCCGCCACCACGTACTGCGCAGCGATGACGATCGACAGCCGGACGCAGGACCAGAACACGGGGACAGAGAACACCGCCGCCTGCAACAACTACATCCTCGGCGGCCCCGAGCCCATCAACTGGGCGTACATCACGAAGAGCGGTGTCTCACAGGCGCCGGCCGAATCCGCTCGCCACCGGGACGTTCTCCGCGCCGAACCTCGCAGCGGTCAATCCCGACTATGCGAAGGACCTGCTGATGAAGCCGGGTGATCGTATTCGCATCCACATGCACGACACGCGGACGGCTTCCGCATCGACCTCACCGACCTCACGAGCGGCGAGAGCGGATCGATGACCGCGTCGGTGGCCAACGGGTTCGGGCACATTCTGTACACCCCGACCTCGTCGACGTGCCAGGTGGCGCCGTACGCGTTCCATCCGGAGTACAGCACGGGCAACCCGCGCGGCAACACGTGGTCGGCGCACACGTACAACGTCGCCTACTCCGACGAGATCGGCCACTTCGAGAACTGCCTCAAGCTCGACGCCAACTTCAACTGCGCGAAGCCCGGCAAGCAGGAATGCAGGGGGTCTCGATCCCGACGACGGCAACAACTTCTGCGTGCCGGGGTCGGATTCGTCGCTGATCAAGATCGACGGCTGCCTGTCCGGCGACGGAGACTGGGACTCGCAGTCGTACTCGAACGACTGGCCGGGGACCGATCCCAACGTCGGCGCGCGATCGCGCGCTGCACCCGAGCCCTGTTCTGTTCACCAGCCCGAAGACGAACAACGGGACGACGAACTACTCCACGATCGCCTTCGAGGCCGACCTGCCTCGGATCGAGGCGTCCGACTCGCAGGACAACCCGCCGTTCTGCGACACGCACACGGGCGCGAACTGCGTGAACCCGCCAAACGGGGCGCAGTTCTACCCGTTCTTCTCGACCACGAACACGAGTGACGGCTGCACCTGGCAGGAGGGTGGCAACTTCATCCCCGGGACCACGAACAACTTCGGGGGAAGCTCGACCACCGAGTTCGGCCCGCTGCTTGCGACCGTCTTCCCCGCGGCGGGAAACACGACCGTCGTGCGGTTCGACAACTTCAACAGCGGCGATCAAACCAATCCCTGCCCGGCGAACTAGTCACCGGCGCAGTCTGGACCCCGATGAAGGAGCGGCGCTTCGGCGCCGCTCCTTCTTCTCTGGGAGGATCATCCCGATGGCACTGGTCGATCTCGACGCGTTGCCGTTCGCGCTTCACTGGCTGGGGGAGCCGGCGAGATGGAGCACCACGAACGATGCGGTGACGATCGCCTCCGCGGCTCGGACGGACTGGTTCGTCGATCCGGGGGGAACGTCGGAACCGGTCCTCAATGCGCCGGCCCTGCTCGGAGAGGTCACAGGCGACTTCGTGTTCGGCGCTCGCGTCGAAGTCGATTTCGCCACGACCTTCGACGCGGGCGTGCTCGTCGTTCACGCAGGCGAGCTGACGTGGGCAAAGCTGTGCTTCGAGCGCTCGCCCGAGGCCGCGCCGACCATCGTCTCCGTCGTCACCCGCGGCGTCTCCGACGACTGCAACTCAGTGGCCATCGACGGCAACGCGGTCTGGCTCCGCATCGCGCGCCTCGGAGCAGCCTTCGCATTCCACGCATCGACCGACGGCTCGCACTGGCGGCTCGTCCGTCACTTCGCGCTCGCTGTGGGTGAGTCCGCGGCCGTCGGCTTCCTCGCTCAGTCACCGCTCGGCGACGGCTGCGGTGCGCGGTTCGACGAGATCAGCTTCGAGTCGAGACGCCTGGACGATCTACGAAGCGGCGCCTAGACTCGACCTGCCAGTGTCGCGGTCGCTGTCTCGCAGCCGGCCCGGAGCGCGGCGTCGAGCTCCGCCCCTCCCGCCAGCGCGAGCAGGAACGCGGCCGCGAGGGAGTCGCCGGCACCCAGCGTGTCGGCGGCATCGACGGCACGGGCCGCAGCCCGCACCGTTCGGCCGGCCGACGCCGCGACGGCACCTACGGCGCCCAGCTTGACGCAGCCGACGCGATACCGCCGCGCGAGCTCGAGCGCAGCCGCTTCCGCCTCGAGGCCCGTGAGCGCACGCGCCTCAGCGGCGTTTGCAAGCAGCACGTCGACGCCAACGGTCGCCTCGAAGAAACGGTCGATGCCGAACGCCTCGAGCAGGCTCGCGGACGCCGCATCCACAGCGAGCCACTCGGTCCGAGCACGCTCGAGCGCGGCCCGCGCTCCCGCCTCGGGGCCGGACTGAAGCAGCGAGTACCCGGAGACGAGGACCGCTCCCGCTTCGAGCGCCGCCGGCAGATCGGCCGGCGAAAGCCGGGCGCTTGCACCAGGGTCGGCAACCACCGCCGACCCTCCCACCACGACGACGCACCCGGTTGGGGCCGTCTCGTCGCGGGCCAGCAGGAGCTCGACGCCCGCGTCGGCGAGCCCATCCGAGACCAACCGTCCGACAGCGTCGCTCCCGACGCGGCCGACGACAGCCGCCCGCGCACCGAGGCGCACCGCCGCGAGCGCCGCGTTTGCGGCAGACCCACCGGGTCGCAGCTCGATCCGGCCGTGGATGCGACGACCCGGCGCGGGCGCCGGCAACGCCCCGTCGAGCATGACGTCACCGACGGCGATCAGGTCACGCTGCACGCGCGCACGATCCTATTCCGTAGCGATAGTCTCAGGTCGTGATCGCGAGAGCGCCGTTCGGGAGCACGGGCCACGAGAGCACGCGCACGCTGTTCGGCGCCGCGGCGCTCGGCTCGGTGTCACAAGCCGAGGCCGACCGCACCCTCGAACTGGTCTTCGAGCACGGGGTGAACCACATCGACACCGCAGCGTCGTACGGCGACTCCGAATTGAGGCTCGCGCCCTGGCTGTCGCAGCACCGCGACCAGGTGTTCCTCGCAACGAAGACGGGCCGCCGCGATCGCGCCGGCGCGCGCGAGGAGATTCGCCACTCCCTCGACCGCCTCGGTGTCGACCAGGTCGATCTGCTGCAGTTGCACAATCTCGTCGACCCGATCGAGTGGGAGACCGCGCTCCGTGAAGGAGGCGCGCTCGAAGCTGCAGTCGAAGCGCGCGACGAGGGTCTCGTCCGCTTCATCGGTGTCACGGGCCACGGCTTGACGGTGGCGAGGATGCACCTGCGCAGCCTCGAACGATTTCCCTTCGATTCGGTGCTCGCCCCCTACAGCTACGTGCAGATGCGCGACGGGCACTACGCCTCCGACTTCGAGGAGCTGGGCGCCGTTTGCGCCGAACGCGGCGTGGCGGTACAGACGATCAAGAGCATCACGCTCGCTCCGTGGGACGGTCGCGAGCAGACGGCGGCCACCTGGTACGAGCCGCTGCGCGAGCAGGCCGACATCGATCTCGCCGTGCACTGGGTCCTCGGCCGGCCCGGCGTCTTCCTCAACACGGTCGGCGACATCTCACTGCTGCCGAAGGTGCTCGACGCCGCAAGTCGATACGCATCGCGCCCGCCAGACGAGACGATGGACGAGCTCGCCGCCCGGCGACACCTCGTGCCGCTCTTCTCGTAGGGGCGAGCGATGAGTTTTACCGCCGGCCACGGTCTATCTTCATATGCTTCGCCGTGCTGAAGCGGGGCTGGCAGTGACCCTATTTTCGGAGGTGAGACGTTGTCGAAAACGGTGCTCCTGATCGGGACTCGGAAGGGATGCTTCGTGCTCGAAAGCGACGGCGGCCGTCGCGACTGGGCCCTGAGAGGCCCGTTCTGCGAAGGGTGGCCCGTTTACCACGCGGTCTTCGAGCCCGTTTCGGGCACGATCTACGCGGCGGCCGCAAGCGAATGGCACGGGTCGGCAGTTTGGCGCAGCGGCGATCTCGGCGACACATGGACGCTTTCCAGCGAGGGGCTGGCGCACGCAGACGACGGCAGGAAGCTGTCGAAGATCTCGAGCGTCGCGGCGTCGCCCGGACGAATCCTCGTCGGAGCCGAAGCACCGGGCATCTTCGCCAGTCGAGACGAGGGCGCAACCTGGTCGCCACTCTCGACGCTCGCAGGGCAGCCGGGGAGCGAGGACTGGGACGATCCCGCAAACCAGCCCCCGGGGCATCTCGGTCTCTCGGCACTCATGCTCGACTCCGACGACAGCTCTCGTTTCTGGGCGATCGTGCAAGGCGTCGGGCTCTTCGAGACCACGGACGAGGGCGCCTCGTGGACGCCCCGAAACCGTGGGCTGCGCGCCGAGTGGCCGCGGCCGCATGAAGAGGTTGGCTTCTGCGTGCACAAGGTCGTCCGCTCGGCGTCCGACCCGAGCCGCATGTACCAGCAAAACCACTGTGGCATGCACAGAAGCGACGACGCCGGCGAGAGCTGGACCGAGATCAGCGAGGGCCTCCCGAGCGACTTCGGGTTCGCGGCAGCAGCCCACCCGCACGATCGAAACACCTTCTACGTGATCCCGCTCGATCCCGGGCACGGCCGCTGCATGCCGGAAGGCGCGGCAGCCGTCTGGCGGACCAGTGACGCCGGCTCGAGCTGGCAGCGGCTCGGGCGCGGCCTTCCTCAGTCGGGAGCGCACCTCGGCGTCCTGCGCGAGGCGATGGCGATCGACGCCTACGACACGCCCGGCCTCTACTTCGGCACGAGCACGGGCCAGGTCTTCGCGAGCGCCGACGAGGGCGACAACTGGAACGAGATCGCGAGCTACCTCCCCGCGATCTCATCCGTCGAGGTTGCGATCCTGGACTGAGAGGATTCATGGCCGACCTCCACCTCCCAGGAACCTTGACCCCGCTCTTCACCGGGCTCAACCGCCACGTCGAGGTCGACGCGGCCACCGTCGACGACGCGATCGATGAGCTCGACCGAGGCTGGCCGGGGCTCCGCGACCGCCTCTGCGAGCCCGGCCCCTCGATCCGCCCGCACATCCACTTCTACGTCGACGGGCAGCGCGCAGCACTCGACACGCCGCTCCAACCCCACTCCCGCATCGAGGTGATCGCCGCCATCAGTGGCGGCTGATCAGGGACCGTCTAGCGCTTCACGGTGATCGCGCGGCTCTTGCCGCCGAGGAACCCGGCTCCGGCCTGATTGACGCTGAATGCGATCCGGACGGTCGAACGACCCTTGGGCAACGAGACGCGGAAGTCCGCCCGTGAGCGGGCGCCGAGCCGCACGCGCTTGATCGTCGACCAGCGCCCGTTCGCGCGGCGCTGGACCTGAATCAGCCGACCGGCAAACGAGCGGGCGCCGGCGACATGGACGAGGAACCGTTTCTTCGCCGTCTGGCGCAGGGCGATCGACGGGTGCACGCCGATCGAGACCGGTGCGCTCATCCCTCCTCGCCAGCTCGCCTCGTAGGTGGTGGCGATCCCGGGCTTCGCCACGTAGGCCCACGTGCCGTTCAACCCCGTGAGCACCGTCGACCTCGACTGGAACGAACCGCCGCCGTAGGTCTGCGCGTAGATCACGACCTGCTCACCGGTCTGGTGGGTGGGGACGATTCCGGAGAGCGTGATGCGCCCACCGAAGACGACCTCTCGAGCGAGCGCGGTGAGCGTCACACCCGCGGTCGCGAACGTCCCGTCCGCACCGACAGTCGTCCCCGCGTCACTCTTCGCGACGAGCCGATAGTGGTAGGTGGTGGCCGGCGCGAGGCCGGTCAGCGTCGCGCTGACCTTCTGCACGCCCGCCGTCGAGCCCGCAGCCTTGGACGAGGTCGACTTGCCGTAGCTCGCTGACGTGCCGTAGTCGAACCACCAGGTCGTCGCGCGACCCTTGGTATCGAGTGACCCGGTCAGGACCGCGAGGTCGGGACCGACGCCCTGCGCCGAGCCCGTCTGGACCGACGGTGCGCCGACGGTCGAGAAGCTGCGATCTGCGCCGAAGGTCTTGCCGCTCGAGTTCTGCGCGACGAGACGGTAGTGATAGGTCGTCGCCGCCCTGAGGCTCTTCACGCCCACGGAGACCGAGGTCGCGGTCACGCCCGAGCCGGCGCTCGCCGACGCCGTCTTCGAGCCGTAGCGCGTCGACGTGCCGTATTCGAACCACCGTGTAGTCGACAGACCGTTCGCCGTCACCGCCCCGTGCAGCGTGGCCGAAGTGGGTGTCACCGACGACACGTCACCGGTGGCGACCGTCGGCGCTGAGCTGGTCCTGAACGCGGAGTCCTTCCCGACGTTGGTGCCGGCATCGCTCGAGGCGACGATGCGGAAGTGATAGGTGCGTCCTGTCTGAAGGCCGGCGATCCCGGCCGACTCGGGCTGCGGGGTCGTTGGCGAGCCCGCGCTCTTGACGGCGGTCTTCGTTCCATAGCTCGTCGATGTCCCGTACTCGAAGTAGAAGGTCGTGTCGCGACCGTTCGGGTCGACCGTTCCGTTCAGCGTCGCCGCGGAAGCCGTGATGCCGGAGGCGGTGCCCGTGGTCACGTCGGGCGGCACCGTCGTCGTGAAGACGGCATCCGTTCCATGGCTCGTGCCGGCGCCGTTCGTCGCGACGACGCGGTAGTGGTAGGTCGTCCCGACCTTCAGCCCCGTCAGGCCGGCCGAGACGGCGACCGGGCTCGAGCCCGGAGCCTGCGCTCTTGGCGGACGTACTCGATCCGTACGCCGTCGAGGTCCCGTATTCGACGTGCCAGTTCGTCGACTGAGCGCCGGGGTCGATGGTGCCGGTCACGGTGGCGGTCGTCGATCCCACGACCGTGGTCGGGCCGGTCGTCGCCACCGGCGCCGCGGCGGAAATGACGGCCGCGGCGGCCGCGGGTCCGGTGAGCACAACGAGCGCAAGCACGGCGACGGCGGCAGCCGCCGCCGCAAACCGCCTCCGACTGTTTGCCTTACCCCTCATCGATCGTCGAGCATCCCTGGCCGCCGTACGCGTTCTGCGAGTTCGACGTAAAGCGAGGGTAAAGCGACCTCGACGATCTCGCCGCCTCGACCTCTTGAAAGGGCGCGTCGACCGTCGTAGTCTCCTTGGCGAACGAACCACCGCCCGTCTGCGGCCTGGGCCTTACGAACCGAGGTCATGATCGACCGCCCGGCCGCCATTCCTGCATTGTCCGACCCCGACCCGCGGGACGGGAACCCGGTGCAGGACGGGAACACCATGCAGGAGGAGTCGTGGACGAACACGCAGTCGGGGGCGATCTCGTTCTCCGAGCTCGTCCGCGCACATTACGAGTGGGAGAAGGAGGGATGCACCGACGGAGCAGCCGACGCGCGCTACCGCGCCAAGCTCGACTCCTTCCAGCAGAGCGAAGGCGAGCTCATCCATACCTACTGGGCCACGCGGCGACCCTCGGCCGTCGGGCTGACCGTCAAGGAGGGAGGCCGGTTCGTCTCGCTCCTGAATGACCACGATGCGAAGATCCGCCTCCATCGAGTGACCGACTGGCTCGCGCCGGAAGCCAAGCTCGCGGAGCTTCTGCACCATTGCGACACGCTCGCGATCAAGGTCTCGGAGGTCCTGCGCGGCACACCGGAGCGGATCGCGATGCAGTGGCTCTTCTCCGTCGAAAGCCACCTGCTCGGCTTCATCGAGCGAACGCGGGGCAGGGCCGACTCCAAGGAGATCAACGCCGTCTACAACTCACAGGCGGACGAGCTGATCCAGATCGAGCGCTACTACGCGAGCGCGGGCGAGAAGGCAGCGCGGATTGTCTACTTCTGGGGAATGATGGTGGGCGTTGCGTTCGCGGCGACGATCGGCTTCGCGCTCGCGTGTGGGCTCTGGCGCACCGGCTGGTTCGATCAACCACATACGCTCAGAACAGAGACATTCTTCGTCTGTTTCATCGCTGGCGGGATCGGCGCCGTCGTCAGCGTTCTGATGCGCATGAGCTCGAACAAGTTCCAGGTCGACTACGAAGTCGGCAGGTCGACCATCAGGCGTCTCGGGAGCTTCCGCCCGTTCATCGGGGCCGTGTTCGGAATGGCCCTCTACTTCCTCTTCCGGAGCGGGATCCCTCAGACGTCAGTGCCATCGGACTCGGGCAAGACCTTCTTCTTCTTCGGCATCCTGGCGTTCCTCGCAGGCTTCAACGAGCGCTGGACGAACGTGCTCTTCGGCAAGGCGGAGCTGACGATCGCCGGGAGCCTCGGCGGATCGACGACGAGCGAGGCACCCTCGACGAAGGACGACGAAGACGAGTGAAGGCGGCAGGTGATCAGGCGATCGGCGCACCGAGAAGCACGACGCTCGGAGCTGCGGTCGTCCCGATCACTGCAGCGACGTCGAACTCGCTCGTCTCGAGCTGCGTGGGGTCGACGCCCAGCGCGGCCAGGAACTCGTCGGGCGGGTCGAGGAAGTTCACCGCCGGCGTTCTGTAGTGCATGGGCACGACGAGACGAGGCGCAACCGAACGAACGAGCTCGGCGGCCGGTGCGCCGCCGATCGTTGGACCACCGCCGACCGGAATGAAGAGGACGTCGACTTCGCCGATCGCCGCACGTTGCTCTGGGCGAAGTGCCGGCTGGCCGAAGTCGCCGAGGTGGCAGCAGCTGAAGCCGTCGAGCTCGAAGCGGAAGATCGTGTTCGGCCCGCGGGCCGTTCCGGCAACGTCGTCGTGCTCGGAGGCGATCGCGACTACCTCACCGATCGGAGTCTCGAACCGACCCGCCGTCGAGCGGATGACGACCGGCTCACCGC
Organism: uncultured Thermoleophilia bacterium; assembly: GCA_963817765.1. Taxonomy (GTDB): domain Bacteria; phylum Actinomycetota; class Thermoleophilia; order Gaiellales; family Gaiellaceae; genus PALSA-600. The sequence goes on from CAWFPX010000014.1 coordinate 461,720, forward strand.
CGACCACGTCGACCACGTTGTGGTCGCGATGCTCATGGGTGACGAGCAGCACCTGTGCGGTCGCGCCCTCGATCGGCGGATAGCGAAACTCCAGGCCGCGCGCGACGAGTGCCTCGCTCATGTCACCGAAGGGATCGATGAACACGGTCTGCGTGCCCGAGAGCAGAAACGTCGATTGGCCAAACCAGCGAACGCGCATCGTTTGCCTCCTTAGATGGTGTCAGGCTCGGAGCCGGCGGCCAGCCGCTGGGCCGGGACCGGTACATCTTGCTCGGCAGGGCGACGGCCGCGCGACCACGACATGGCCGCCGCCAGGAGGCAGGCGCAGATCGCGAATGCGAATGCCTTGTGCAGGCCTGCGTGGAACGGCCCCGCGATCAGGTTGGGGAAGAAGTCATGGTTCCCGACGGCGGCGGCGTTCGTCGCGGACAGGTGGCCGACGACGCTCGGGCCGAGCAGCTCGCGCACAGGGTCGTACCCGAGGAACGCGGCGAAGAGCACCGAGACCGGCGGCAGATGTGCGGCGTGCGTCGCCGCGGCCGCGGGCACACCGTGCGCCTGGAGCCCGGCGGCAAGGGACGTGGGCAGCGTGGCCGCGAGCCCGATGATCATGAGCGTGAAGAAGATGCCGATCGAGAGCACCTGCGCCGAGTTCTGGAACGTCTGGTTCATCGCGCCGCCGGCACCGCGGTCGCCCGCCGGCAGGCTGTTCATCACTCCCGCGCGGTTCGGTGAGGCAAAGGCTCCCATCGACAGGCCCATCAGAAGCAGGGCGCCTGCAAATTCCCAGTAGGTGAAGTCGACCGGCAGCGTGTCCAGCAGCACGAAGCTGAACGCCGAGCCGAGCATCCCTGCAGTCGCGAACGGTCGCGAGCCGAAGCGATCGGAGAGAACGCCTGACACCGGCCCGGCGATGAGGAAGCCGATCGTCAGCGGCAGCATGTAGATGCCCGCCCACAGCGGCGTCTGGCTGAAGCTGTAGCCGTGCTGGGGCAGCCAGATTCCCTGCAGCCAGATGATCAGCATGAACATCAGCCCGCCGCGCGCGATCGCGGACAGGAAGCTCGAGAGCACCCCGAACGTGTACGCCCGGATCCGGAAGAGCGGCAGTTTGAACATCGGATGCTCGATGCGAGACTCGATGATCACGAAGACGGTGAGCAGCAGGACTCCCGCGCCGAGGCAACCGAGCACGAAGGGGCTCGTCCAGCCCATCGGATGGCCTCCGTACGGGCGGATCCCGTACGTGATTCCGATCATGATCAGCACGAGCCCGAGTGCGAAGGTGGCGTTGCCCCACCAGTCGATCGGCGCAGGGTTGCGGACACCGATCTCGCGCAGCTTCCGGTGCGACCACACCGTCCCGAAGAGGCCGAACGGAACCGAGACGAGGAAGATCAGCCGCCAGTTGATCGGGGCCAGGAGGCCGCCGACGATGAGCCCGATGAACTGCCCGCTGATGCCGACGACGTTGTTGAGCCCGAGTGCCATCCCGCGCTGGTTCGGCGGGAAGGCGTCGGTGAGGATCGCCGCCGAGTTCGCGATCAGAAACGCCGCGCCCACGCCCTGCACGAGGCGGAAGCTGATCAGCCAGTCGGCGCCGGCGCGCCCCTCCATCCAGTCGATCGTCAGCAGGAGCGACGCCACCGTGTAGATCGCGAAGCCGAGCGTGTACATCCGCACCCGTCCGAAGAGATCACCCAGTCGGCCGAGGCCGACCACGAGCACGCTCGTGACGACCAGGTAGCCGAGAATCATCCAGAGGAGGTAGAAGCTGTTGCCGGGGCGCAGCGGGCTGAGATGGATGCCGCGGAAGATGTCGGGCATCGCGATCAGCACGATCGACGCGTCGAGCGTCGCAAGCAGCACGCCCAGGGTCACGTTCGAGAGCGCGACCCACTTGTACCGATCTCCAACACCGCTCTCTCCAATACCGCTCTCGACGCTCCCGGCCATTCCTCAATCCTACAGGCAGCCTGAACAGTTTCCCTGTCCATCGTTGCCTATGATCCCGCCATGGCGACACAGATCGACGTGGCGAGCGTCGCGAGCGAGCTCCGGATCGTCCTCGGTCAGCTCGTGCGCCGGCTCCGCACCGACAACGCGCTCCCGACCTCGCACGCCGCGGTGCTCAGCCGCCTGGACCGCACCGGGGCGCAGACGACGAGCGGGCTCGCCGCCGCGGAACGGATGCGGCCGCAGTCGATGGCTCAGACGCTGGCCGAGCTGCGCAGCGAGGGGTTCGTCGAGCGCACACCGGATCCGGCCGACGGCCGGCAGATCCTCATCGAGCTGACCGCTCGCGGACGGGAGTGCCTCGCAGGCGAACGACAACGCCGCGAGGGCTGGCTCTCCCACGCGATCGCGGATGAGCTGACCGCTGCGGAGCAGAAGCTCCTCGCGGACGCGGTCGCGCTGCTTCGCCGCCTCAGCGAGTCCTGACGCGGCCCTCACGCACTCTGGGCGAGAGCGACGAGAGCATCGCGGCCGCGAGCTTCGGCGACGACGTCGCCGATCAGCACGAGCGACGGCGTCGGCAGTCCGCGCGCCACGTCGGCGAGCGTGCCGAGAGTTCCCGTGCGGACCTGCGCGTCCGGGAGCGACAGGCGCGAGATCACCGCGGCGGGCTCATCGAATCTGCGGCCGGCGAGGATCAGGCTCTCCGCGAGATGCGCCACGCGCCTCAGTCCCATGAAGATCACGAGCGTGCCCGGTGTTGCGGCGAGGTGGTCGTAGTCGAGGTCGCTGCCGTCGCCCGAGGTGCCGGTGAGAATCGTCACCTGCGCGGCCACCCCGCGCGCGGTCAGCGGGATCCCGGCGAGCGCCGGCACCGCAGTGAACGTCGAGACTCCCGGGACGATCTCGAACTCGATCCCGGCCGCTTCGAGTGCGTTCGCTTCCTCGGAGCCGCGCCCGAAGATGAACGGGTCGCCGCCCTTCAGCCGAACGACGGCGAGCCCGCGTCGTCCGTGCTGTACGAGCAGGTCGTTCACGTCGTCTTGCGTGAGGCCGTCGCGCGCGATCCGCTCGGCGCCGGTCGCCGACCGGACGAGCTCGTCCGAGACGAGCCGGTCGTAGACGAGCACGTCGCAGCGACGGACGAGCTCGAGCGCCCGCACGGTGACGAGTCCCGGGTCGCCAGGCCCGGCGCCGACGATCGCGACGCTCACCCGAGCGCCTCGGCGACGAGAGCCTGGAAGTAGTCGCGCCGCTCCTCATAGGTCGGTAGCTCACGCTTGGCCCACGGGCGCAGTGCGGCCAGCCGATCGGCGAGTGCGGCGTGCTCGGGACGAATCAGCTCGGCCACGTCTGCTCGGATGCGCTGTGCGAGCGCGGGCGAGGCGCCGCCGGTCGAGACGCCGACGAGAATCGGATCGCGGCGAACGATCGCCGGCAGGATGAAGCTGCAGAGCTCCGGGTCGTCGGCGACGTTGCAGAGCGTCGAGCGCTCAGCAGCCGCACTCGAGACGTCCATGTTGACGATGCGATCGTTCGTCGCGGCAATCACGAGAAAGCGTCCGACGACGTCGGAGCGGCGAAACGGCCGGCGATCGACGCGAACCGGTAGCCGGCGCAGATCGTCCTCGACAGTTGGCGCGATGACGGTCACCTTCGCCTCGCAGTCGAGCAGTCCGTGAACCTTCTCGGTCGCGACACGGCCCCCGCCGACGACGAGACAGTCGCGCCCGCGCAGGTCGAGACACGCCATGTAGTGGCGGGTCGCTGCGCTCATGTCGCGAGGCTCGTCAGACGCGCGCCGTTTCCGTCGAGGCGTACAGCAGCGTGCACTCCGCCCGCCTCGATCGAGAGCGTGAACGCCCCGGGCGCTACCGCCGCGATCGTGACCGAGTCGATCGTCGAACCGGCGAGCACGGCGAGCGCGTTGGAGACATCGCGGGCTGTGTCGGACCGCACGCGGCCGCGCGGAAGCTTCCGCAGCGTCGCCAAAGCGGCCTGTTCGCCGCCGGGGCCGTAGTAGGCCCGAATGCGCCCGGTCTGCAAGCCCAGCTCGAGCACCGACTCGAGCAGCTCGGCGGAATCGCCGCCGACGTCGCCGTCGTCGACCGCCGCGACGAGCTCGGCGAACCGCGAGCGCATCGGCTCGTCTCGAGCCAGGGAGTGCACTGTCTGAGCCTCGGCAAGCGCGACGTCGCGCGCTTCGCCTTTCAATTGCAGTGAAACTCCGTGCACCGGTACTCCTTGCAACGCAGTGCCGTCAGTCACTGTCGTCTCCGATCAGAGCGCGCAACTCGTGCTCGAGGCCGCCGGTCTCGATCGCGCAGTGGATGCCGCACTCCTTCGGCGCGTTCGTCTCCCACCACCACCGCCCCGCGCGCAGGTCCTCGCCCTTCTGCGTCGGTCGCGTGCACGGCGCGCAGCCGATCGACGTGTAGCCCTTGTCGTAGAGGGAGTTGTACGGCAGATCGTGCTCGCGCACGTAGTCCCAGACCTCGTCCTCCGACCACTCTGCGAGTGGATTCAGCTTCACGATCGCGCCATGGTCGTGGTCGATCTCGACCTTGCGGATGTCGCTGCGCGTCGCCCACTGGTCGCGGCGCAAGCCGGTGATCCAAGCGTCGAGCCCCGCGAGATGCTGCTGCAGCGGGAGCACCTTTCGCACCTGGCAGCAGAGCAGACGGTTGTCGACGCTCCGGTAGAAGAGGTTTGGCCCGTGCTTGCCGACCATCGCGTTGACGGGCGCAGCCTTCGGCGAAAGCAGGTCGAGCTGCAGGCCCGGATAGCGGTCGCGCATCGCCTCGATCAGCTCGAACGTCTCGCCGGGTAAACGCCCCGTGTCGACGCTGAACATGCGGATCGTGGGATCGATCTCATAGGCCATGTGCAGCAGGACGGCGCCGTCTGTCTGGAACGCGGTCGAGATCGAGATCGACGGCGCAAAGTGCTCGATCGCCCATTCGAGAACGACCTCCGGCTCCTGGCCTTCGAACTCCACACTCAGTTCGCCCGCTTCCAGGTCGTCGAGCAACTCGACACTCATGCTGTGACCTCTTTCTTCTCGCGTGGTTTGGCGGGCTCACGACCGGCGAGGCGGCCAAGCTCCTCGTCGGTCGAGCGATCGCAGAACGTGCGGAACGTCTCCCCGGCGTCGCGCGCCGCGACCCAGCCGCCGACGAGGCCGACGACGGCGTCATCGAGCTCTTCGCTCGGAACCCGCTTGAAGACCGCGCGTCCGATCGCGGCGGGACGATCGAGGCTGCCGCGCAGATAGATGTCGTAGGCCTGCCGGCGCTTGCCGGCTTCGTCGCGTACCGTCGTTCCCTGGAAGCCGATCTCGCCGACCCAGTGATGCGCGCACGCATGCGGGCAGCCGTCGAGGTTCATGCGCAGCCCGTCGGCGTCCTTGCCGAAGCGCTCCTCGAGAAGCTGCACGAGCCCGTCCATCCGCGACTTCGTCTCGGTGACCGAGAAGTTGCAGTGCGGCTCGCCGGTGCAGGCCACGGCATCGCCCCGCAGCGCTCCGGCATCGAGGGGCAGCCCGACCTCCGCGAGCCGCGCCTCGACCTCATCGAGACGGTCGACTGCGACGTTCGTGAGCACGAGGTTCTGCTGGCGCGTGAAGCGCACATCCCCGCCGAGGCTTTCGGCGAGATCAGCGAGCGCGACCATCTGGTCGCCGCTCGCGAGGCCGAGGTGCACCGGCACGCCGACGTAGTGACGCCCGTCGGACTGCGCGTGGACGCCGAGGTGGTTGCTCGCGGGTGGCAGGTGCGGCAGCTCGAAGCGCTCGAATGTTCGGCCGAGACGCGCCTCGACACGCTCGCGCATCCCGTCCGGGCCGAGGTCGTCGATCATGAACTTGAGGCGCGACTTGACGCGCGAGAGCCGGTAGCGCAGGTCCTCGCGCCACTCATCGAGGATCGCGGCGAGGAGCGTGACGGCATCGTCCTTCGGGACCCAGATCCCGAGATCCTTGGCGATCCGCGGCACCGACGAAAGCCCGCCGCCGACGAGCACGCCGAACCCTTCCTCACCGTCATGGATGGCGCCGATGAGCGCGATGCAGTTGATCTCGGGCGCCGAGCATGCGTCGGGACAGGCGGTGATCGCGATCTTGAGCTTGCGCGGAAGGTCGGAGTAGTCGGGATTGCCGTAGAAGAACTCGGCTGCCTCCTCGAGCACTGGTGTCGGGTCGAACAGCTCGTCGTGCGCGAGCCCGCCGAGCGGGCAGCCGGTGATGTTGCGAACGGTGTCGCCGCATGCGCCCGCCGAGGTCAGGCCCGCGGCGTGCAACCGGTCGAAGACGTCGGGCAGCGCATCGAGGCGGATGAAATGGAGTTGTACGTTCTGGCGCGTGCTCAGCTCGCCCTCGCCGCGCCCGTGCACGTTGGAGATCTCGCCGATCGCCCGGAGCTGCGCCGGAGACGTGATCCCTCCCGGGATCTTCACCCGCAGCATGAACGTCCCGATCTTCGGCTTGTCGTGGTAGAGCCCCCACCACTTCAGACGGACGATGTCCTCCTCGTCGACCTGCTCGTAGCCCGCCGCGATCAGCGCCGGCAGCTCGTCGAGCATCCCGAGCGGGCTCTTCTCCCGCTTCATGCGCTCGACCGAGTTCCGCTTCAGGACAAGCTCGAGCGAGGGCGCTTCGTTCGGCACGATCCCAATACTACAAAAACTGAAGTCTTAGGCGCGTGCAAGAAAATCTGTGCACGCCGGCGTGCGTATGCCTATAGTCGAGGGGAATGCCGGCGGCGGACGACCTGGCCCACGAATTGCTCGACGAAATCGGCGAGCTCTACGCGATCGTTCTTCGCATCAGCCGGCGAATGCCCGATGTCGAGCCGCTGACTGCGACACAGCGACTGGCGTTGATCGAAATCGCAGTCGTCGGACCGCTTCGTCTCAGTGACCTCGCTTCGCGGATGGACACGACCGCGGCGACCGCGAGCCGTGCGGTGGACACGCTCGAGTACCACCGGCTGGTGAAGCGGACCGCCGACCGAGACGATGGGAGGGCAGTGCAGATCGCGGCGACGGCGAAGGGCACGCGCTGGGCCGAGCGACGGCGCGCGGAGTTGCTCTGCGAGATCACGAACCTGCCACCGGACCTCTATGACGCGAAGTTCGTCCAGGACATCGCGCGGCTGAATGCCGCACTGCGCACCGCGACCGGCCATGACGAGGTCGCCCGCGGCGCGCTGCTCTCTCCCTAGGGCCCCTCGCTAGCCGCGAACGACCGCGAGCCCCTGTGGCTGCGACCCGGGCGGGATGCTCGGCCACACTCCCGTGTCGATAGGCCCGCCGGGGCGGGCGTTGCTCGCCTGGAAGAACGTGGAGTAGTCCTCCCAGACACGCAGCGGCTTGCCACGTGCGCTGCCGGGAAGAACGAGCTTGAACCGCCCGCTCTTGTCCGGCCAGGTGGCCGAGATCGGCTTGATCACTCCGCCGGGGCCAGAGACACCGACGAGCGTGCCCTCATAGATCGCACCCGGATACGACGTTGCGGACGGAAGGGCCAGAGGGGCGCTTGCGGAGGCCGGCAGCTTGACGTTCATCGTCGCACTGTGGAGCGCGGCAAAGTTGACGTTCTTGCCCACAGGCGACGCGTAGGAGATGTTGCCCGACGCGACCTGCACCGTGAGCGGCACCGGGTCGGCTCCGCTCTCGTCCGAAGCGGTGAAGAACGAGACGTAGTGGCCGTTCGAGTCGCTCGGCTGGGAAAATGTCCAGAAGTCACGATCCTGCGTGCGCGTCACGACCGTCGCTCCGGCCACCGGTTTCCCTGCTGCGTCGGTGATCTGTCCCGAGAGCTGATAGGTGTGGAGGACGACCGGGGGCGGTGCGGAGCCATCGGCGTACGACAGGCGGCCGGTCACGACCTCGTGGCCGCCTGAACTGTGGGCGTTGAGCTGACTGATGCGGTAGCCAACGCTGAAACCGCCGGCGACCCGCAGCAGCGCGGCGCGCTGCGCCGAGGTGAGCGCCGCGCCGCCGACCTTGGCGCCGGAGAGCCGCAAGACGCGGACGACGTGCCGTTGCGGAATGGTCGTGTCGATGCGATAGAAGAACTGTCCGCGTGCGTTCGTCCGGTTCTGAATGCTGTACGAATCGACCTGCATCGCCGCGCCGACGACCGGCTTGCCGTTGAGCAGCAGGCGTCCGCTCACGAGTTGCGTGTTCGCCCGCTCGACGCTCCACAGCCGGACTGGCAGCGGTCCCTGGGTCGCGATCCGGGCACCTCCCGAGCTCGCGACGAGCGCGTGCGCCCGAGGTGCTTGCTCAGTGGCGACGACCACGCTCGTCGCGGGTGCCGCTTGTCGCGCGCGGAAGAGGTCCGGCGGGGGCGACTCGGACTTCGAGCCGCCGAGATCGAACACCTGAAGCTGGGACGCGATGCCGCCGTTCGACGACGTGGGGGTGCCACCGACCGTAATCGCGATGTACTCCTTGCCGCCGGAGGAGAAGATCGTCGGGCCTGCAGCGATCTGGTGGCCCGTCTGGAACTTCCAGAGGATCTTCCCGGTCTTCGAGGCGAATGCGCGCAGGTTGCCGTCACCGCCGCCCGCGAACCCGAGCCCGCTCGCGGTCGTCGAGACGCCGCCGCGCTCGGGCTCGGGCGTCTCGAACTTCCAGACGCGCTTGCCGGTGTTGACATCGATCGCGCTGATCGAACCGTGGTCGTGCCAGCCGGCAAGCTCAGTCCCGAAGTTACCGTTCGTGAGGCCGAGGAAGACGCTGCCGAGCACGAACTTGTGCTTCTTCTCGGTCGGCGTCAGCTTTGCCTGGATCTCGACCCCCGCCGTCTCGGCCGCGGCGTTGAAGACGTAATCGGTCGTCGGGTCGAACGACGCCGGGGAGTAGTTGAGACCGCCGATGCTCGACGGGAATACCGTCACCGGCTTGCCCGGCTGCAGTGCCGGGTGCTCGACGCGGTCGATCACCTTGACACGCTCGTAGAACGGCGCACCGGTGTTTGCGTCGAACGCGAACCAGACGCCCTCCATCGTGGCGACCGAAACCACGTGATGACGGTGGCCGCCGACATTGCCGTCGTAGACGAGAGGCGGCTGGGCGACATCGTAGGACCACTGATTGCCGGCTATCAACTGCCGCCACCACTTGATCTGCCCGGTGCGGAGGTCGACCGCGATCAGGGAGTCTGTCCGGGGATTCGTGCCCGGTCGGAGAGACGGGAAGTAGAGGGGGGTTGCCGAGCCCGTGCCGAAATACAGCGTGTTCGTCGCCGAGTCAACCGTGACCGGCGTCCACACCGCGCCACCGCCGACGATGCTGCTCCGCGAGCGCCAACTCTGCTGCCGCGGCGGGATCGTCCACACCGGATTCGCCCAGGCCGGTCGCAGGTCCGTCGTCCAGGCCATCACGTAGCCGCGGATGCCGTACTCCGATCCTGCGGCACCGGCGATCACGCGGTGGTTCGCACAGATCGGGGCGCTCGTCTCCGAGTACCCGTAGTTCGAGCCTGCGCCAGGCACCGCCTGGCCGATCGCCACGCGTCCCAGAAGTGCGCCGTTGGCGGGATTCAGCTTGTTCAGATGCATGTCGAGAGTCAGCAGGAACAGCGCGCCATCGCAATAGGCGAGGCCACGGTTCGCCACGATCCCAAAGTTCTTGAACAGACCGCTGTTGGCCGGTTTGTAGTGCCACAGGATCTTTCCAGTCGCACCGTCGATCGCGAACACGTTCGCATCGTTCGTGGTCACGTACAACGTGCCACCGATGGCGAGCGGATACGACTGCTCGCCGCGACGCACGTCGGGGTCGACCGCGTGGAAGTCGATCGTGTACGCCCGGCCGAGTTGGGAGACGTTCGCAGGCGTGATCTCCGTGAGCGGCGAGTGCCGCATGTTGTCGGTCGTTCTCCCAAAGCCAGTCCAATCGCCCGACGGCGCAGCGGCCCCGGAGGCGCCGCTCGCCAGGACGAGCATGGCACCCGCGAGAAGCGCCATCAGCACGTTTTTCATTCTTCCGCCCTTCCAGACGATCAGACTGGTCGACGGAATGTTACGCCACGCAAGCGCCTCGGCGGCAGCGAATTTCGGAGTAGAAACGCCAGCGGCAGCAGAGCGAGGAGTGCCGGCAGAGGCGCGAGGGTGCGTGTGCGCGGCTGAACGCCTACGACACTGCTCGGCCCTGGCCCGAGCGCGCGGGCGAGCGCACGCCCGGCCGCCGGGCCGGTTGGGGCCTGCGCGGCGGCGGCCAGCTCGCCGACGGCGACCCGGGCACCCCGTGGGTCGGGCCGGAAATTCGCCTCGGGGCTACCGTTCGGGCGGCGAACGCGGTCGGCGCCGTCGCCCACTCGGATGAGCCCCAGCCGGATCCCGTGCGCGGCGAACGCACGCGCAACACTCCGAGGGTCGAACGGCTCGCTCTCCCCGTCGGTGAGGACGATCACCGCACGCTTCCGAACACTCTTCGGGAAGAAGCCCTGGGTCGCGATCTGTTCCAGCGCGCCGAAGTTGGTTGCCACCGTGCTCACCTCACGAGGCGGCGGGTCCTCCAACTGGAGCGCCGAGACCGAGGAGTCATAGGCGGCGCGATCGGACGTGGGAAACAGGGCCGGCAGCACCCTGTCGGTGAACGTCGCAACGCCGACCGGGATGTTCCCGAGCTGCGGGGCGAGCGCGAGCGCGATCCGCTTTGCGCGCAGCAGTCGGCTCGGTCCCGAGGCCGACGGGGACGCGGACATCGAGCGTGAGACGTCGAGGACGACCAGCGCCTGTGCGTCGGTGCGCTCGCGCCGGGCGGTCTGCGTGCGCAGCGCCGGCTGCATCGCGGCAAGCGCCAGTAGCCCGACGAACGCGACGATGCTTGCCTCGCGCCGGCGGCGACCCGAAGCGGCGGGCGCGGGCAGCCCCAGCAGACGTCGTGCCCGCACGACGCGCCGTTCTCCCACCGCGAGCGCCGCGAGCGGGACTGCAACGACCACGACAAGCAATCCGGCTCGGGGCGTCAAGAATGTGAAGGACGCAGCGAGGCTCAATAGCCCCGCCCCGGCGTGCCCGCTCCCGCGCCGCTGTGCCCGGTCCCGCGCGGCCCGCTGCTGGAACTCGGCCCATGCCGGACAGCGGTGCTCTCGAGCGAGCGAAGCGCAAGCTCGAGGTTGAACGCGGCGTCGGCTTGCTGCGGCGCGAGCCGAGCAGCGTCGGTGAACGCCGCGACGGCGCGATCCGCGGGATCGACTGCTCCGGTGGGGGCGCTCGTGCCTCCCCACGCGAGCACGCCGAGCAGGTCGTCGGCCTGACCGGCTGCGGCGGGCGCACCCGAGGCGGCCACGTCGGCCAGTTGCGCCTGCGCCAACGCGCGTGCGCGAGCCTGCGCTTGGCCGTTGTCGAACCCGTACGGCACGCGCTCGGCGGCGACGTAGGCCCTGACCGCCCTTCGGAGCGTGACGTCCCCGCCCGCACCGAGCAGATTCCCGGCAACCCCGCCGACGAGCGTCTGCGGTTGGCTGCCACGCGCGTGTCCCCACCGTCCGGCGTCGACTGCCACGCCCGCCACGAGAGCAGCGGCGGCAATCAGGACGACGGCTACGGCAGCCCTGATCACGCCTGGCTCCACGTGAGCCTTGCGGCCCAGAGCTCGTTGACGGCGAGCGCAAGCGCGGCCAGCACGACCAGCGTCGAGAGCAGCGCAGGGGCGTCGGCGCCGACTGTCTGTACCCGCTCGCTTGGCAGGCGAGCCTGTTGGACGGTCGCCGCACGCTCGAGGAGATGACCGAAGAGCGCCTCGTCCTTCGGCTGCGGATCGAGCGCAACGATCCGCACTGGGATCCCCGCTTGGCGATACGCCAGCGACACACCGGCGAGCGTTTTCAAGTCGCCCGGATCGTCGTCGAGGTCGCTGACGAGGATGACCGCAGGCCGCGCGAGCCGTTTCGTCTCGATCGTCCGCAGCGCGAGCGCGAGGCCCGCGCCGATGCGTGTGCCGCCGCTGAACGAGTTGGTCCACGGGTTGGCCGGAAACTGAGGCAGGAAGCCGTTCTGCGCGGGCGGTAGCGTGAAGTAGCGCGCGTAGGGCTTGAGCGCCGCCGACGGGGTCCCGGGGGGCAACGCCTGGTAGGCGACGTCCGAGAAGACGATCAGGCCGTAGCGGCCGTTCGTCGCCGCCAGATCACTCAGCGTTGCTCCGATGCGCTGAAAGGTGTCGGTCGAGATGCTTGCAGACAGGTCGAGCACGATCAGCCCGGACGATCCGTGCGGCAAGAAGCTGAGCGTCTTGGCGTGTGCGCGTGTCGCGGCAAAGCCGGCGGCGACGACCAGAACAGCGAGCAACACGACGAGGCCTGCCCTGATCGCGGTTGTGCGGCGGCGTGCGCGGTCGAGGCGGCGGTAGCCGGCGAGCGGGATCGAGGTCATGCGCGCCTCTCGACCTGCTCGACCAGCTCGGCGACGCGGTCCGGCGGAGGCTCGGGTCGCGACCAGGCAAGTCCGAGCGCGTCGCGCGCCCGGGCATCTTCGGCGAGCGCTCGACCGAGCACGTCGAGCGCACGACGGCGGTCGTCGGCATCGCGTCCGATCGACGCGCGCACGAGATCGAGCGCTCGCTGTAGCGGCGTGCGCTCGTCGACGCGCTCGGGAATCAGCCGGCGGACGGCTGGGTAGGCGATCAAACCGGCGAGGGCTACGAGCGCCGCCGCGGCCACGAGCAGAAGCGTCTCCAGGAGGCCGGGCCGCACGCGATACGACGGCGCCGGCAACGCGGTCTGCCGGCGGAACGATTGCAGCGGGTGTGCGACCTGGGCGGCGGTCGTACTGGGGACGATCACGGCGGACGTCGCCCCGATCCGGATTCGCCGCGCGCCTGGTCCCGGGACGCACGCCGGATCGAGGCACTGAAGAAGGTAGGTGGAGCCGTGGTGACTACGGACGGTGAACGGGACGAAGCTGGGAGCTGGACCACCGCTCACTCGGGCCGTCACTAGCTGGCCGAAATGCGACGGGTTCGGCGACAACGCGACTACAGCGGCAAGTGCGAGCGACCTCATCTCCGCCGGCGACGAAGCCGCCGCCGCTCCGCCCAGCGCAGGAACGCGGTGTCGACCGCGGCTGGGGATGCGCTGCCGAGAACGATCGGGTCGAAGCCGTCGCGTCCGAAGCGACGCAATAGGTGCTCCAGCCGCTCTTCGTTCCGCTGCTTGAGATCCGAGGTCTCGGACGGGCTCAGGCGCACGAGCCCGGACTCGACGCCGTCGGCCGATGCGAACGGGATCAGCACGTCAGGGACGTTCGGGAAGCTCTGCTCCCAGACCGGATCCTGAATAACAACGGGCACGACGTCCCAGTACGCCGAGCGCAGTCCGGACAACGTCCCGGCCGGCAGCTCGGACAAGAAATCGGAGAGCACGAACACGAACGAGCCCTGAGGCAACTCGGCCCGCCGGTTGAGAAGGTGCGCCAGCGTCCGGGCGAGGCTCTGGGCGGGCGCAGTGTACGTCGCGCGACGAATGCGGTCGAGCACGTGCCGCGGCGCGACCGCGCCGGGCGAGAGAACCCGCGTGTGGCTGCCGGGCGCGTCGGCATGTCCGAGCTCCGCGCGCGCCGCCGCCGCCGACCGGGCGATTGCCTCGGCGGCAGCGAGCACGGCCGCCGACTTGGAGAGCCACGGCAGCCCGTCTCCGTACAGCGCCATCGACGGCTGCTGGTCGGTGACGATCATCACCCGCGGCGCCTCTTCTGCATAGGTCTGGCGAACGACGAACTCGTCGCCGCCGCGCGCCGTCGAGAGGCGGGCCGAGGCGAACCAGTCGATCGTCGAGACCGGATCGCCCGGTACATACGGGCGCGTGCCGGCCACGTCGGATCCACGGCCCCGCCGCGTGCTGCGGCGCTCGCCGAACGGCGTCCCGCTGAGACGCCGGCGGGGAATGAGCGGAAAGACCCGGCGGCGCGAGCTCAAGTGACTTCGGGGCGAGCCGCCGCGCCGGACTCCGCCCACTGCGGCGCAGGTCGTGGCGCGGCTGCCACAGCCGCAGCCCAGACGCGGCGAGCGACCTCGTCGGCTGTCGGCTCTTCGTCGGCCAGATACTCGGGGGCGAGCACGAGTCGGTGCAGCACGATCGGAACGAACAACCGCTCGACATCGTCCGGCTCGGCATGGTCGCGCCCGTCGATCAGCGCCAGGGCACGTGCGGCGCGTTCGAGGGCGAGCGACCCGCGCACCGATGCCCCGAGCTCGACAAAATCCAGTGACCGGGTCGCCCGGACGAGCTCGATGATCCAGCGGCGCACGAGCCCGTCGACGTACACCCCTTCGATCGCCGCCTGCAGAGACGTGATGTCGGACGAGGTGACGACCGGTTTCAGGTCGTCGAGCGGGTGGCCTTCAAGCTGCCCTTCGACGATCGACAGCTCCTCGGTGAGGTCCGGGTAGCCAAGGGCGGTTTGCAGGAAGAAGCGGTCGAGTTGGGCCTCGGGAAGCGGGAACGTCCCCTCTTGCTCGATCGGGTTCTCGGTCGCGAGCAGGAAGAACGGCGCCGGGAGGCTGTGCGTCACGCCGTCGACGGTTACCTGCCCCTCGGCCATCGCCTCGAGGAGCGCCGATTGGGTCTTGGGCATCGCCCGGTTGATCTCGTCGACGAGCAGGACGTTCCCGAACACCGGGCCTGGGCGGAACCGGAACTCGCGCTCCTTCTGGTCGTAGACGGTCAGGCCGGTCACGTCGGTCGGCTGCAGGTCAGGAGTGCACTGGATCCGTGACGAGACGGAGTCTTCGATGCTGCCGGCCAGCGATCGCGCGAGGATCGTCTTGGCCGTGCCGGGGACATCCTCGAGGAGAACATGTCCCCGGGAGGCAAGCGCGGTAAGCACCAGCCGGACCTGGTCCGCCTTGCCGATCACGACGGTCTCGATGTTCGCGCCAAGCCGCGCGGCGACCTCGTGGGCCTGCTCCAGACGCTCTTCCACCGGGCCATCGTACGCGGCGGCTCAAGATTTCCGCCCCCGGAGTCGTTGCGCGGCGTAATATTCCCTCCGGCGCACCCCAGGTGCCATCCGTCTCCGCCAAACGAAAGAAGAAAAAGGGGGAACATTGCGTTTGTTCCGCATGCTCGTCCCGGTCGCGCTGATCGCGTTCGTCGCGGTCGGCACCGCCTCGGCGAAATCAGCTGCTATCGCTCCTGCCCCGGCGTTCACGCCCGGCGAGCAGTTGCTCAACAGCGGCAACGACTGGATCACTGTAGGTGGAGGACTGAGCGACAACCGCCACTCCATCCTGACCCAGATCAACAGCTCGAATATCAGTGGCTTGAAGCTCGCGTGGACCGCCACCTTCGGTCTTCCCAAGGCCGCAGCCGCGGTGCCCGAGGAAGGCGCTGCAGTCGCCTACGGGGGCACGATCTACATGCCGGACGGCCTGAACGCCGTTCAGGCGCTCGACGGGGCGACGGGTAAGTCGCTGTGGACCTACACCCCGATCAACGACAACCCGGCGCTCCTTCCGGCGAACCGCGGGCTTGGGATCGGGGACGGGAAGGTCTACATCGGCCAGACCGACGGCAACATCGTCGGGCTCGACCAGCAGACGGGCAAGCCGGTCTGGAAGACAAAGGTCGGCGACCCGACCGACGGCATCCAGTTCACCTCGGCGCCCGTCTACTACAACGGGATGGTCATCGAGGGCGCCTCCGGTGGCGACTGGGGCGGACGCTCGTTCGCGATCGCGCTCGATGCGAAGACCGGCACCGAGTTGTGGCGCTGGTACGTCGCACCGAGCCCGGGCTCGCTCGGCTCCGGGTCGTGGGGGATCAACGAGTGGCAGCGCGGTGGCGGTGCCATCTGGATCTACCCGTCAATCGACGTCTCCACCGGCCTGCTCTACCTCGTGACCGGCAACCCGATCCCGTGGAACGGGCGCGGCCCGGGCAGCAACCTCTGGTCGGACTCGGTCGTGGCGCTGCACGTCCAGAACGGCCAGTTCGCGTGGGGCTTCCAGACGGTGCACCACGACATCTGGGACTACGACGTGACGAACCCGCCGGTGCTCTTCGACCTCACCTATAACGGTGTCCTGACGCCGGCGATGGGCGTTGCCTCGAAGACCGGCTGGATCTACCTGCTGAACCGCACGACCGGCAAGTCGATCCTGGGCGTCACCGAGAAGAAGGTGCCCCAGTTGAAGGGCGAGGCTGCGAAGTACGCGAACCTCTCGAAGACGCAGCCGTACCCGGTGGGAGAGCCCTTCACCAACCAATGCTCGACCAAGAAGCAATGGCCGGGTAAGGCACCCGACGGCAAGCCGTACATCGTCGGTTGCATCTTCACCCCGTACGCGTACACGAAGACCAGCTCGACCTTCCTCGCCTCGAACCCGGGCGACGAGGGCGGCACCGACTGGCAGCCGGGGGCGTACAACCCGGCCACGCACGACGAGTACGTCTGCTCGATCAGCGGTGCGGGCGCGTCGATCGGCGCGATCCCGAACGCAGAGAAGACGATCATTCCCGGCGTCCTCTCGGTCGGGGCGAGCTTTGGCCCGCCGAGCCCGAACACGCCGGACACGCCGCAGCTCGTCGCCATGGACATGACGACGAACAAGGTGGCGTGGAAGGTGTCGCAGCCACTGCCGGCGAGCAAGAAGACCCCGAGCGCACGGTGCTCAGGAGTCCTGTCGACGGCGAGCGGGATCATCTTCGCCGGGCAGGAGAACACCGGCCAACTCGGCGCCTACGACGCCGCCACGGGCAAGAACCTGTGGCTCTCGTCGAAGCTCCCGACGAACCCGGGTGGTCCTCCGATCACCTACACGGGCGCCGACGGCAAGCAGTACGTCGTCGTCCTGGGCAACGCCGGTCTCATCTACGGCTTCAGCCTGTAGGTAAGAGGGATGCAAAGTCTTTGGGCGGCGGCCTCGCGCCGCCGCCCAAAGACGCCTCACCGGAGCTACCTTTATTTACGTCATCGAACAAAAGGGGTTTTTGACGTGCGTCCACGCTTCATCTCTGTTGTTGTCTTGATCGCGGCGCTCGCCCTCTCGGGCGTCGCCTTCGCGTCGACGCAATCGTCGTCGGTCGTCGCGCCGATCAAGATCACCGTCACGCTGCGCGATTACTCGATCGGCTTCAGCCGTGCCAGCGTTCCGAAGGGCTCGTCGGTCGTCTTCACCGTGAAGAACGCGGGCGCCGTCGCGCACAACGTCGACTTCGTCGGCACCGGCAAGCGCACCGCGATCATCGGGCCTGGCGTCAAGACGACGCTGAAGATGACCTTCAAGAAGAAGGGCGTGATTCAGGTCGTCTGCGACGTCCCGCGCCACATCCAGCTTGGGATGGTCACGAGCTTCAAAGTCAAGTAAGACCGTACGACGACACGACGAACTGCCGGGGGGCGGGCATCGAGTGTGCCCGCCCTCCGTGCGTCAGAAGATGCGTGCGTCAGAAGATGATGACTCTGCCGAACGGACGGATCTGGTGACCCTTGTAAATCCGGGCATAGGTGTAATCGCCGCGGTAGGCCCAGTTGACGAGCATCGACGCCTTCCGGCCCGGCTTGAGCACGATCGTGCTGGCCGCCCACATGCGCACGGCGTACGGCTTGGTGCCCTTGTTGATGAACTCGTAGCGGATGAGGGCTCCGCGCGGGTAACGCGTGACGCCGTTCCGAGTGAATTTGTCCTTGGGGACATGGATCCCTTTGTCGTCAACGGGCGTGTTGATCACGTAGACGACTCCGGGAGTCGTCGTCTGCGGTCGCGCCATCACGGCGGCCGGGACAACAACGGCGGCAGCAAGCGCCGCAAGAGTGATTGGCAGCGGCTTCGTCATCTCGGGCATCGTAGCCTGCCGCTGGTGGTCGGCCTCGCACTCGCAGGATGTTGTGCGGGGTGCGGCGCGCAGTCGCACGACTGGCCGCAGCCGAACGCCAACACCGCGTCGACCCGTGCCGCGCACGCATCGCCGATCGACTCCGGTAACGTCACGCGACTACGCATCGCGTGGCGCTTCCCTTTCACCATCACTCCGCGCGAGTCGGGTGTCGTGACGGCGACGCCGGTGGTCGCCAACGGCGTTGTCTACGCCCAGGACATGGAGAGCGACGTGTTCGCACTGCGCTCGACCGACGGAGCGTTGCTCTGGCAAAAGATCTTCCATGCAGGAACGCCTGGGCCAAATGGGCTCGCAGTCGTGAGAGGTGGGGTGTACGGGAGCACCGACGAACGCGTCTTTGCCCTCGATGCCCGGAACGGAGCCCTTCGCTGGTCACACCGGATCCTGCGCCCCACCGACAGCTTCATCGATGTGGCGCCGCTTGTCGCGAACGGGCTCGTCTACACCGCGACGACGGGTTACGGTCCCGGCACTCGCCCCGCGATCTACGCGCTCGACGCGGCCACCGGAGCAGTGCGCTGGCGATTCGACACGATCCTCCACCCGTGGGCCCACCCGGCCCTGGCAGGCGGCGGCGGTGTGTGGCAGACCCCGTCACTCGTCGACGGGATCCTCTATGCGGGAACAGCGAACCCGCTGCCGTGGGGCGGGTCGCCCAGGTTCCCGAACGGCGGTGCGTTCGCCGGGCCTGCGCTGTACACGGATTCGTTGCTGGCGCTCGCCGCGCACGACGGGGCGCTGCGCTGGTTCGACCAGGTGACGCCGCACGACACACGCGACCACGACTTCCAGAACTCGCCGATCGTGACGGGAAACCTCGTCGTCGGCTCGGGTAAAGCCGGGCGCGTGATTGCGTGGGACCGCGCGACTCACGCACGCCGTTGGAGTACCGCAGTGGGTCTGCATCGCAACGACCACGGCCCGCTGCCGGCGCGAGCCGTGTCCGTCTGCCCCGGCCTCCTCGGCGGGATCGAAACACCTGCCTCGGCGTCTGACGGTCGGGTCTTCGTCGCGGACGTCGACCTCTGCTACGGCGAGGACGCGACCGGCGCAGCGGGGACGAGCTTTGTCTCCGTCGAGCCGGCGCGCGGCAGTGGGAGCGTGACGGCACTCGACCTCGCCACGGGAAAGAAGCTCTGGACCGTCCCTCTCCGCTCGCCCCCGTTCGCCTGCACGACCGTGGCGGGCGACGTCGTGTTCGTACCGACGTTCGACGGGCAGATCCACGCCTACGACGCCGCGACCGGGCATGCGCTCTGGCGCGCCCGAGCGCGCGCCGGCATCAACGCGTGTCCGTCGGTCGCAGGCGACACGCTCTTCGTCGCCGCCGGCGCGCAGGAGCCGTCGTTCGTCCATCCGCGCGCCGAACTCGTTGCCTACCGGCTGAGCTGAGCAGTGTTCAATGCGAAGCAGAGGTGGCTCCCAGTGAGACGGGCGCTCGCGCTTGCCGCCGCGTTGGCGATCGCCGCGGTGCTGCCGACGACCGCCTCAGCGCACGCGCGCCTCCTGTTCTCGACGCCTGCAAACGGCGAACGCATCGTCGTGGTGCCGCGAGCCGTAACGTTTCACTTCGACGACAAGGTTGCGGTGGGTCCCGACAATGCAGTCGTCGACAACCGCGGGGCTTCGAAGCTCGCGGGACTGCCGCGCGCCTCCGGCCGGGTCCTAAAGCTCCCGCTGAAGCCGATCGCGCACGGCGACTACACGGTGCGCTGGAGCGTGGTCTCCGACGACGGGCACACGATCGACGGCGTCATCGTGTTCGGGTTCGGATCGGTGGGCGTGCCCTCGACGCCACTCCTGTCGGCCGGCGCATCCGGTCCCGACGCGCTCGACTTGATCGCCCGCTGGCTCCTCATCGGCGGCGCACTCGTCGCAGCAGGGGCGGGGTTCTTTCTCGTCGCCGTGCGCCGGACACGCGACGCGCGCATCACCCTGCTCGCGGGCGCCGGCTTTGCGGTGGCCGCTGTCGGCGGAGCGATCGAGCGGAGCCGCGTGCCGGACAGCACGCGATTCGCTCACGCAACCGGTGCCGCCGTCATCACGGGGGTCGTCGGTGCGATCCTTGCCGGGCTGGGGCTCGGACGGACCGGGCTGCAGCGTCTGCTCGTCGTGCCCGCCGCCGGGCTTCTCATCGCGATCTCGTTCGGCGGCCACGCACTCGATGCCGGCGTCCCTCGGATCCAGGCGGTCGTCGACGTCACTCATCTCGCAGCGGCCGCGGTCTGGATCGGCGGTCTGGCCGCACTCGTACTCACGCTGCGGTCATCCGATTCGATCGACGCCGCTAGGCGCTTCTCGCGCGTCGCCCTCGCCTCGGTCATCATCGTTGCGGTGACGGGAGCGCTGCGCGCGTTCTCCGAACTGACGTCGTTCGGACAGCTGTTCTCCTCCGGATACGGGCGCGCGCTCGTTGTCAAGACGGTGCTGTTCGCAGCCGTGGTTGTGCTCGGCTACCTCGCTCGCTCTCGCTTGCTGAGCCGTCCGACCGCATTGCACCGCTCGGCCGGCGCTGAGCTCGCCCTGCTCGCCGGGCTGGTCGTAGCCGTTGCGTTCCTCACGTCTTTGCCGCCCGGCCGCAGCCTTGCCGTGGCGCCAATCGCGTCGCCACCTGGCTCCGGGCCGCCTCCGCTGCCGCCGCGCGGCGCGGTCACTCTCGCGAAGCAATGGGGCGACCGCGGCGTCGCCGTTGCAGCTCGACGCGAGAACCGCGGGCTCGTGGTCACGACCACCGTCTTCGGTCCGCAAGGCGACGGAGTCGACGGCCTCGACGTCCGAGTCAACGGGCGGGCAAGCGCGCCATGTGGCTTCGGCTGCTACCGGACGCCCGTGGCGACTACGGCGTTGCTGCACGTCCGGCTTGGTACGACGACGCTCGCGTTCCGTCTCCCGCAAGCGACGCAGAACGGTGGCGCGCTTCTCCGCCGCATCGGCGCGGCCTACATGCGCGTCCCGACCTCGGCGTTCCACGAGCGGCTCGCGTCGGGCCGAAACCAGGTCGTCGAGTCGGACTGGCTCGTCGCAGCCCCGAACAAGCTGTCGTACACCGAGAACGACGGAACATCCGGGATCGTTATCGGCGGAAAGCGCTGGGATCGCCAGAAGGGCGGCCCGTGGCAACCGTCGCCACAATCGCCGGTGATCCCACAGCCCCAGCTTCCGTGGACGCGCCTGCCTCTCGACGCGGTCGTACTGCCGCCGGCACGCATCGGCGGCCGGCCGGTCGTGCGCGTCTCGTTCGTCGACCCGCAGACGCCCGCCTGGTACACAGTCTCGGCCGATCCCCACACGCTCCGCTTGGCGCAGATCGAGATGGTCGCGACCGCGCACTTCATGCGCGACACATACCGCGCGCCCGGATCACCCGTTCGGATCGTTCCGCCGCCGGCACGCTGATCAGTGCCCGACTGCAGCTCGCGGGCTCAGCTGGGCGCCGCTGCCGCGAGGGCGGTGTTCAGGCGCTCGACGAGGCTGAGCAATTCGGGATGCTTCTCGGGCGACCAGCCGGCGAGCGCTCTGCTCATCGCCTCGCGGCGAACCGCGTCGACCCGGTCGAGGATCGCATCCGACTCGGGCGTGGTGTGAAAGACGATCGCTGCCTCACCGGCTTCTGCGCCTTCGACGAGAACGAGGTTGCGGGCAACGAGCTCACGCATCTCGCCTTCGAGGCGATCGCGGTCCTCGCCTACGCGCTCCGCGAGCGCGGGCAGCGCGGCTGTCTCCTGATCGCGAACCCGGAAGAGCAACCAGAGCTGCTGGGCGTTCAGATCCGAGTCGGCGCGCTCCGCCAGGGCGTCGTAGATCCAATGGCGGTTCTCGCGGCGGGCGAGCAGGCTGAGCTTGTCGGCCAGTTGATTGAACGAGCTCTCATCACGCGGCGAAGCGAAGAGAGCGGGCAGGAACGCCTCGTCGACGACCTGGTCGCTGACGGTCCGGCGCAAGGGAACTTCCGGAAGGGCCCACGCGAGTGCGAAGGCGACGACGGCAATGCCGGTTGCGGCCAGGAACATCGGGTGCAGCGCCTCGGCGAAGGCCGCGACGTAGGGCTCGTGGATCGCCGCGGGCAGCTTGTCGACAAGAGCGGGGACAGGGCTGATCGCGCCGCCGGGGATGCCGTGCGGGAAGTTGCTCGCGAGGTTGTCGGTGAGCTGACCGGTGAAGATCGCCCCGAAGATCGACACGCCGATGGTGCCGCCGATCGAGCGAAACAGCGTCGCGCCCGAGGTCGCGACGCCCAGGTCCTCATAGCTGACGGCGTTCTGGACCGCGAGGATCAGCACCTGCATCACGAACCCGAGACCGAGCCCGAGCACGAGCATGTAGACGTCGGCTACGAGGATCGACGTTCCCACCGAGAGCCGCGACAGCAGGAACAGGCCGACGGCCATGATCGCCGTCCCGATGATCGGGAAGATCCGGTAACGGCCGGTCCGCGTGATCAGCAGACCGCTTCCGATCGAGGCGGTCAGCACCCCCGCCATCAGCGGCAGCAACTGCAGTCCCGACGCGGTCGCGCTTGCACCCTTCACGATCTGCAAGAAAAGGGGCAGGTAGGTGATCGAGCCGAAGAGGGCGATGCCGACGGTCAGGCCGACCGCGCTCGAGATGCAGAACACCCGGTTGCGAAAGAGCCGTAGCGGCAGCACCGGCTGAGCCGCGCGAGTCTCTGCGAACACGAACGCGCCGAGCAGCGCCACCGCGGCGATCGCGAGACCGACGATCCGTGCAGAGCCCCATGCGTACGTGTTTCCGCCAAGGCTCGTGCAGAGCACGAGCGCCGAGAGCCCTCCGGCGAGCAGCGCCATGCCGACGTAGTCGATCTTGTGCTTCACGGTGACCGCCGGAACCTGGAGCACGGCCCCGATCACGATCAGCGCAACGATCCCGAGCGGCAGGTTGATGTAGAAGATCCACCGCCAGGAGAGATGGTCGACGAAGAACCCGCCGATCAGCGGGCCGATCACCGTGGCGACACCGAACACCGACCCCATGAGCCCGGTGTAACGGCCCCGCTCTCGCGGCGGGACGATGTCGCCGATGATCGCCTGAGTCGAGATCATCAGCGCGCCACCGCCGAGGCCCTGGATGGCGCGAAATGCGATCAAGGCCGTCATTCCCGGCGCAGCGCCACAAAGGCCGGACCCGACGAGGAACAGCACGAGCGCGACCTGCAGCACGATCTTACGCCCGTAGAGGTCGCCGAGCTTGCCGGCAATCGGCGTCGCGATCGTCGAGGCGAGCAGGTACGCGGTCACGACCCACGAGAGCTGCGAGATGCCGCCGAGGTCGCCCACGATCGTCGGGAGCGCCGTCGACACGATTGTCTGGTCGAGCGACGCCAGCAGCATCACGAGCATCAGCGCGGCGAAAATCGGTCCGATCCGCACGGCCGGCGAGGGGCGCCGACGCGATGCTACTCGGGGCGTGAGACTCGAGCATGGGCGCCGATCCTATCGAGTCGGAACCGGAGCTACCGCTCCGCTTCTGGCATGCTGCGCGCGTGACAGCCCCCGCGACAGCGCAACGGCAGCAGCGCAGCGATGCGAAGCGAAACCGGGAGCAGATCGTTGCGGCGGCGCGCTCGTTGTTCGCGCGCTTCGGGGTCGAGGCTTCGGTCGACGAGATCACTCGCGCGGCCGGCGTCGGGATGGGGACGCTCTACCGGCATTTCCCGACGAAGGAAGACCTCGTCGATGCGGTCCTCGAAGACGCCTTCACCGAGTTTCTCGGGCTGGCGAGCGCCGCGGTCGACGAGCCGGACGCCTGGGCCGGTCTCTCCACCTTCCTCGAGCGTGCCCTTGCGCTGCGCGCGGCGAACCGCGGCCTGACGGACGTCCTCGCAACGCGTGCACACGGCCGCGAGCGTGCTGCCGCGATGCGCCGGCGCATGCGGCCGCTGCTCGTCGAGCTCGTCTCGCGCGCGCAACTCCAGGGAACGTTGCGGCTCGATTTCTCGGCCGACGATCTGCCCCTGCTGCTCTGGGGCGGCGACGGCGTCATCGACTGCGCGACAAACGTCTCGCCGGAAATCTGGCGCCGCTACCTCGGCATCGTGCTCGACGGGCTTCGTGCGGATGCGGCGACGCCGCTCCAGCATCCGCCGCTGTCCCGAGCACAGGTCGGCCGCGCCCAGCGGAGGCCACGTTGAGCGACGAGCTCCATCGACAGCATTACAACGTCACCTTCGCGATCCTGGCGATTGCCGGTGTCTCGTATGCGCTGCTCCAATCGCTCGTCGCACCCGCCCTGCCCGACATCCAGCACGCCCTGCACACGTCCGAGAACTCTGTCAGTTGGGTGCTGACGGCCTATCTGCTGAGCGCGTCGGTCGCGACGCCGCTGATCGGCCGCCTCGGCGACATGTTCGGCAAGGAGAAGCTGTTGATGATCGTTCTCGTTCTGCTGTCGGTCGGCACCGTCGTCTCGGCGGTCTCGACGACGCTCGCGGTGATGCTCGTCGGGCGCGTGATCCAGGGCGCCGCAGGCGGCATCTTCCCGCTCGCCTTCGGGATCATCCGCGACGAGTTCCCGCGTGCGCGTGTTGCCGCGGGCATCGGGTTGATGTCGGCGCTGCTCGGCGTCGGCGGCGGTGCCGGCGTCGTCCTCTCGGGGCCGATCGTCGACAACCTCTCCTACCACTACCTGTTCTGGCTCCCGTTGATCCCGATCGTGGTCGCGACCGTCGCCGTACATTTCTTCGTCCCCGAGTCCCCGATCCGGGTGCCTGGGCGCATCAACTGGGCCGGAGCGACCCTGATGGCGGCCGGGCTCACCGCCGTGCTCGTCACCGTCAGCGAGTCGGCGATCTGGCACTGGGTCTCGGCGAAGACGATCGCCGGCCTTGTGCTCGGCATCGTGCTCCTCGCGCTGTGGGTTCGCAGCGAGTCGCGATCCGACCATCCGCTCGTCGACATGCACATGATGCGCATCCGCGGCGTCTGGACGACGAACCTCGTGGCGTTCCTGCTTGGCTTTGGGATGTACTCGTCGTTCATCCTGTTGCCTCAGTTCGTCGAGACGCCGACTCGCGCCGGTTACGGCTTCGGCGCATCGGTCACCCAGGCAGGGCTCTTCCTGGTCCCGACGACGATCGCGATGCTGATCGTCGGGTCGCAGACCGGCCGCCTGGAGAAGCTGTTCGGATCGAAGCCACCACTGATCGCAGGCGGGATCCTGTCGCTGGCGTCGTTCCTGCTGCTCGCGGTCGCACGCGACGAGCGCTGGCAGGTCTACGTTGCCGCGGCACTTCTCGGCAGCGGCATCGGCCTCGCGTTCGCGGCCATGGCAAACCTGATCATCGAGAACGTCGGCCCCGAACAGACCGGTGTCGCAACGGGGATGAACACGGTCACGCGCACGGTCGGCGGCGGGTTCGGCGGGGCAGCCACTGCGTCCGTCCTCGCCGGCGCGGTCGGTGCGAACGGGTACCCGAGCGCCCACGGCTACACCCTGGCGTTCATCCTCTGCACCGTGGCGCTCGCCATCGGCGTCGCCGCTGCATTCGCCATCCCGCAACGCCGCCCGGAAGAGGCTTTTGGGCCGCATCTCGTCGGTGATCCGGCCGCCGCCGGAGCGGCCGCCGAGTCGGCACCCTGAACGAGGCGTGATTCCTGCCCACCGCTCGAGGAGGCCTGCCCGAGGAGCCAGGGAGCGGCACCCCGACGTGGAATGGCACACTTACTTCAATCGTTGTAGTTGCTTCAACCATTGAATCTGAGGAGCCTGATGTGTCGAATCTGCTGCTGATCCCCCTGGAGGACAGCGTCGTCTTTCCCAGCATGTCGGTCACGCTGACCGTCGAGGTTGGCGACGCCGAGCAGGTATTTCTGGTGCCGGTGCACGACGGTGAATACGCCCGGGTCGGCACCATCGCCGAGGTCGCCGGCCGGATGCGCCTGCCTGGTGGCGGGAGTGCCGTGACGCTGAACGGCCTGCATCGCGGCGTGGCCGGTGCCGCGCACACGGGTGCAGACGGCCGCCTGCGCGTCGAGGTCGAGGAACGGCCCGACGAGCTCCCGCCGCGCGTTGCAACCGTCGAGCTCGAGCGTGAGTACCGCGCGGTGGTCGAGGAGATCCTCGACCTGCGCGATGCCGACCCGCGCATTCATGAGTTCGTGCGCGCGATCACGGGCGCAGGCGCGCTTGCGGACACCTCCGCCTACGCGCCGGAGATCACCTTCGACGAGAAGGTCGAGCTGCTGGAGGCAATCGACGTCGTCGAACGGTTGGAGTTGTCGCTACGCCTGCAGCGTGAACGCCTCGCGGAGTTGCAGGTGCGTCGGCGCATCCGGGAGGACGTCGAGTCCGGCGCGCAGAAGCAGCAGCGCGAGTACATCCTCCGCCGCCAGATGGAGTCGATCCGCAAGGAGCTCGGCGACGATGATGGCAGCGCCGCGGACGACTACCGGACGAAGATCGCAGCGGCCGAGATGCCGGATGCCG
The DNA here is from genome assembly GCA_963817765.1 of uncultured Thermoleophilia bacterium. GTDB lineage: Bacteria > Actinomycetota > Thermoleophilia > Gaiellales > Gaiellaceae > PALSA-600. The sequence continues at coordinate 487,965 of CAWFPX010000014.1, forward strand.
TGCGTGAGCAGGCCGAGCGCGAAGTCGCTCGTCTCGAGCGCATGGGCGAGAACTCCGGCGAGTCGCAGATGATCCGCACGTACCTCGACTGGCTGCTCGACGTCCCCTGGGGTAAGCGCTCAGAGGAGCGCCTGGATCCCGCACACGCACGCGAGGTGCTCGATGCGGACCATGCGGGCCTCGGCGACGTCAAGGACCGCATCGTCGAGTACCTCGCCGTCCGCAAGCTCCGCGTGGAACGCGGCATCGAAGAGGACAAGCGCTCGGGCGCCATCCTGACGCTGATCGGCCCTCCCGGTACCGGCAAGACGTCGATCGGCGAGTCGATCGCGCGTGCCCTGAACCGTGAGTTCGTTCGCATGTCGCTCGGTGGCGTGCGCGATGAGGCGGAGATCCGCGGGCATCGCCGGACGTACATCGGCGCCATGCCCGGACGGCTCGTTCGTGCGCTCCGCGACGCCAAGACGATGAACCCGGTGATCCTCCTCGACGAGGTCGACAAGGTCGGAGCCGACTGGCGTGGCGACCCGACGGCCGCACTGCTCGAGGTCCTCGACCCCGCGCAGAATCACTCGTTCCGTGACCATTACCTCGACGTCGAGCTCGACCTGTCGCAGGTGATCTTCATCGCGACTGCGAACGTCGCCGAGACGATCCCGGGGCCGTTGCTCGACCGCATGGAGGTCATTCGCTTCGACGGCTACACCGTCGACGAGAAGGTCTCGATCGCCCGTGGGTATTTGTGGCCGCGCCAGCGCGACCGCAACGGCCTGCGTGAGGACGAGGTGGAGATCGCCGATCCGGTTCTGCAGGTGATCGTGAACGAGTACACCCGGGAGGCCGGCGTACGCCAGCTCGAGCGTGAGCTCGGCAAGCTGCTCCGCAAGACCGCGACCGGCATCGTCTCGGGCAAGTCGGAGGCGCCGGTGACGGTCGACCTCGACGCCGTGCGTGACGCGCTCGGGCGGCAGCGGTTCTATCAGGAGTCCGCGGAGCGGACTGCAGTCCCCGGCGTCGCAACCGGTCTCGCAGTGACCGGTACCGGTGGCGATGTGCTGTTCATCGAGGCGACGTCGATGAAGGGCAGGGATGAGCTCGTGCTGACCGGCCAGCTGGGTGACGTGATGAAGGAGTCGGCGCGCATCGCGCTCTCGTACGTCCGCTCGCACGCCGAGCAACTCGGAATCGACGACGAGAGCTTCGACGATCGTTCGTTCCATCTCCACGTCCCGGCGGGGGCAATCCCGAAGGACGGGCCGAGTGCGGGCATCACGATGACGACGGCGATCGCGTCGCTGCTGTCACAGCGTCCGGTGAAGCACACCGTCGGCATGACCGGCGAGGTCACGCTGCAAGGGCGCGTGCTGCCGATCGGCGGCCTGAAGCAGAAGATCCTTGCGGCGCATGCTGCAGGGCTGACCGACGTGATCATCCCGGAACGCAACCGGGCCGACCTCGACGACGTGCCGGAAGACGTGCGCGCCGAGATGTCGTTCCATCCCGTCATGACCCTCGACGAGGTGCTGACGCTCGCGCTCGAGCCGGCGACAAGCGCACATGCGCTGCCGTAGTTGCAGACCGGTGCCCGAGGAGGTCCGCCGCGCGGCGGGCCTCCTCGAGCGACGCTGGACGGTGTCGATCATCTGGGCCTCGCACGACGGCGCAGTGCGGTTCAACGAGTTTCTGCAGGCAGTCGGCGCGATCCCGCCGGCAACGCTCACCGCGCGGCTTGCCGAGCTCGAGGCGGAGGGCATTCTCGTCCGGGCGATCATCGATGCCCGCCCGCCACGCACCGAATACCGGCTCACCGAGCGCGGGCGTGAGCTGCGTGGGCTTCTGACCGCGCTCCGAGCCTTCGCCGGCCCCTGAGCCCCGGCTCGCCGGCCCACCTCCCATCTCCCACCGTCACCCCGATCGGATGATGATCGAGCGGGACCGGGCGGCGAGGCTATTTACTTTGACCCACCTCGCGCTGCTCGGCGCGAGCCGAGATTCCGACAACGACAGGAGAGCCATGAGCGGGCAAGGTGCGTACAGCGACGATTCCGGCGGTCGCTTCGTCCTGAAGGTGGTCGGCGCCGTCATCGCGATCGCGATCGCGGGGCTCCTCGTCATCGTCTTCTTCAGCAAGGCCATCATCGCCTGGGGATTCTTCGGGGCGTTCGCAATCGTCGTGGTCGTGGCACTCAGTTTCGCGTGGTGGTACGACCGGAAGAACGCACGGCCCTACACCGACTGAGGGTCTCGCCTCAGCGGGAGACGCGGGCGATCCGGTAGATCACGCCGGTCGTCCAGTCGCCGACGAGAACGTCGCCGCCCGGCGCGACGGCGACCGGGAGTGGATTCTCGAGGCCGGTGAGAAACGGGACCGCAGCGCCCGCCCGTTCACCCTGCGCCGCAAGCGGGACCCGAAGAACCTTTCCGGCCGCCCATTCGGCCACGAGGGCGGACGGGCCAAGTGCGTCGCCGAGCTCGAGCCGCACGATCGCGAGCCCCCCGGCGGCAGCGTGCTTGTCGAGGACGGCGAGCGGCTGCGGCACGCCGTCGCACGCTGCACCGCCCTGCCCGTAGCACTGCGGGAAGCCGAAGTCGTCTCCGTCGCGAACGAGAGCCAACCAGTCGCCCGGGGTCTTCGCTCCGAGATCGTCACGCTGGTTCAACGTCGCGAGCAGATGATCGGTCCCGGGGTAGAACGCGAGCCCGTAGGGGGCGCGAACGCGCTCCGCCACGGTGCGCAGTTGCGTGCCGTCGGTCTTGAACTCGACGATCGAGCCAGACCATTTGCTCGCCGGCGTGCAGTGATCGCACGACGCTGACACCCCCATCACGATCCGGCCGGTTGGGGACTCGACGAGATTGTTGTTCTCGCCGCCTCCTCGAGGGCCGACGAGGATGGTTGTGCGCGAGTCAAAGTGCGTGCCGTCGAGGCCCGCAAGCGCGCTGACCCGGCCGAGCGAGCTGACGTAGAGCCTGCCGCGGATCCAGACAAGGCCGAGCGGGCCGCGGAACGTCTCGGCGAGCCGTGTCGGCCGCGCGCCCGCACGGGCGACGACGTAGAGCCCGTCCGTACCGTGCGTCGTCGCGCCAGACGTCGTGACCCACAGCCGTCCCTGCGAATCGAACGCGAATGCGGACATCAATTTCAAGCCGCGGGCATAGACAGTTGCTTTCAGGCCCGACGGTCCACGCAGACCGGCGCCGATCGCAACGAGGCTCTCCGTGCTCGCGGCGGCGGTTTGGGCGTGTGGTCCAGAACCGCACCCGACGAGAGCACCGACCGCGACGATCGCAACGGCGAACGAGACCGCGCGTGTCACCGGTCGCACGCGCTCGAACATGGTTCGGAGCGTAACGCGAACCGCTCCACAGGAGGTTGCCAGCGATTTCTTACAGGCGCCATAGGCGCGGCGGGTTGACTCGGAGCAAGCGACGAGAACGGCGAAAGGAGGTGATTGGAAATGGACAAGCGACTCCGAACGATCCTCGCGAGCCTGGTCGCGACCGCGGCCATCGCCGGCGGCAGCGCCGCGATCGCAAACGCGGCGTCGGGTGGCTCCTCAGCGACGACGACCACACCGGCCGCGACGACCACGACACCTTCGACGACGGCCCCGTCGACGACGACTCCGTCGACGCCGCACAACTCGACGGCCTGCCCGAACATGTAGCGGGCGAACAGGGGGGTGGCGCGCCGAGGTCCCGCGCGCCACCCCACCGCCGGATTACGAGCTCTCGGCGAGGGGAAGCTCGATCGTGAAGGCCGCGCCGCCGCCGGGTGCGGCGCCCGCGCTGGCACGGCCGCCGTGGGACTCGATCACCGCCGCGACGATCGAGAGGCCGAGCCCGGCACCGCCGGCCGTCCGAGCCCGCGATGGATCGGCGCGATAGAAGCGCTCGAATGCGTGCTCGGCCTGCTCGTCGGTCAAACCCGGCCCGGTGTCGGCGACGGTCAGACGAACGAGGTCGCCGGTTCGTTCCAGGCTCACCGATACGGACGCGGCTCCGTCGGCGTGGGCGCGAACGTTCGAGAGGAGGTTGTCGACGACCTGGCGCAGCCGGTCGCGATCGCCGATCACAGGTGCGTCCTCGAGCCGGCTCTCGATCACCCGCTCGGGCTCGAGCGTCCGGGCGGTCTCCACCGACTCGGCGACGACCTCGCGCAACTCGACGCGATCGCGCGCGAGCGGCCGGCCCTCGTCGAGCCGCGCCAGGAGCAGCAGATCCTCGACCAGCAGGCTCATCCGCTCGGACTCACGTGTGATTCCGGCCATCGATCGCTCGAGATCGGCCGGTCGCTCGGCGGCTCCGCGCGTGAAGAGCTCGGAGTAGGCGCGCACCGCGGCGAGGGGCGTGCGCAGCTCGTGCGAAGCGTCGGCGACGAAGCGCCGCAGCTTCCGTTCCGAGGCCTCGCGCGCGCGGAACGCGCTCTCGATCTGCGCCAGCATCGTGTTGAGCGCCAGCCCGAGACGGCCGACCTCGGTGCGCTCGTCCTCGCGTGCGACCCGGCGCGACAGGTCGCCGGCGGCGATCGTCGCGGCGGTCGCGCCGATCGCTGTGAGCGGCCGCAAGCCGACCCCGATCACCCAGTAGCCGAGGAGCGCGACGCCACCGAGCGCGGCCAGTGTCACGAGCAGCTCGACGAGGACCAGCTGGTGGAGCGTGCTGTCGACGCTCGCGAGCGAGGTCGCGACGACGAGGATGTACCCGTTGCTGCCGGGGTCGCTCGACGCCCTGACGCGATACCGACCTCCACCCGTTCGTCGCGGGAACGCTGAAGTAGCTGACCCGGTCGGCGCCGCGACGCGACGTCAACGCGATCGTCTTCGGAAGGCGCGGCGGCGGCGCCTGCTTCGTGCCCGAGAGCTGGGGCGCAGCGCCCGTCCCGACGATCGTCCCGTTCGCACGCCTCACCTGGACATAGAGCCCGGGAACCTGCGCCTCGAGGCGCCCGATGTCCGGGCGTCCGGCAGAGTCAGGCCCTGGCTGCCCGTCGCGCGGCGGGCCGCGGCCCGGGCCATGCAGGCCGCTCTCTGCCGATACGTGCGCCGTGTCGAGGAAGTCGTCGGTGCGCGAGATCAGGAAGCGGTGCAGCGACGTGTAGGTGATGACATCGGCGGTGGCGAGCCCGAGCGCCGACAGCGCGATCACACCAAGAATGAGTCGCGCCCGGAGCGAGAGCCGGCGAAGCACCTACTCCCGCTCCGCGTCCAGCATGTAGCCCACCTGCCGCACGGTCCGGATCAGCGGCGGCCCGGCCGCATCGAGCTTCCGGCGCAGGTAGCTGACGTACGTCTCGACGACGTTACCGCTGCCGCCGAAGTCGTAGTGCCAGACGTTCTGGAGAATCTGCGACTTCGACAGGACCCGCCGCGGGTTGAGCATGAAGAAACGAAGCAGATTGAACTCGGTTGCGGTCAGCTCGATCGCTCGCTCCCCACGGAAGACCTCGTGCCGGCTCTCGTCGAGCGTCACGTCGGCGACACGGAGGATCTCCGTCGGCGAACCGCCGTTCGTCCGGCGGAGCACCGCCTGGACCCGCGCGACGATCTCTGCCAGCGAGAAGGGCTTGGTGACATAGTCGTCGCCCCCGACGCGGAGGGCCTCGACCTTGTCCTCGACCGAGTCCTTCGCGGTCAGGAAGAGGATCGCCGTCTTGAACCCGCGTTCCCGCATCCGGCGGCCGACCTCGATGCCGGAGATGTCTGGGAGCATCCAATCCAGGATGACCAGGTCGGGCTCGGCTCGAGTCACGGACGCAAGCGCGTCACCGCCCGTCGACGCCTCCTCCACCTCATAGCCCTCATAGCGAAGCGCGGTCGCAACGGCATCGGTGATCGAAGGTTCGTCGTCGACGACGAGGATTCGGCCTGCTGTCTCAGATGTGTTTGTCATGTCCGACACGGTGCACGACGTTCCTGGGATTCTCCTGAGAGGACGGACGGCACACCTGTGAGTCGGCTGTGTTCTACTGGTTCTGGGCGGGAGCTCCGGACTCGTCGAGATGCAGCTTGAACCGCGCGTGGACCGCGTTCACGGCGTCCTCGACCGCGTCGGCGCGGATCACGCAGGAGATCCGGATCGACGAGGTCGAGATGATCTGGATGTTGATGCCGGCCTCGGCGAGCGCCTCGAACATGTCGGCCGCGACCCCGGGATCGCTCTTCATGCCGGCGCCGATCAGGGAGACCTTGGCGATGCCGCGCTCGGCGACGACGCCCGCCGCCGACATCCGGCTCGCAACGTCGTCGAGGATCGTCGTCGCGCGGTCGAGGTCGTCCTCGGGGAGCGTGAACGAGATGTCGGTGTGGCCCTGCTCCGAGACGTTCTGGACGATCATGTCGACGTTGATGCCCGCTTCGGCGAGAGGCCGGAATACTGATGCGGCGATGCCCGGCTGGTCGGGCACGCCGAAGACGGTCACCTTCGCCTCGCTCGTGTCGTGTGCGATGCCCGAGATGATCGCGTGCTCCATCCCACCTCCTTCGTCGTCGATCCAGGTGCCCTCATCTTCGCGAAAGGATGACCTGACGTGGAGTGCGATGCCAGTCCTGCGTGCGTACTCGACCGACCGAAGCATCAGAACGCGCGCACCGCATGCAGCGAGATCGAGCATCTCGTCGTACGAAACGCGACTCAGCTTACGCGCCTCCGGGACGAGGCGCGGATCCGCCGTGTAGACGCCGTCGACGTCGGTGTAGATCTCACAAACGTCGGCGCCGAGCGCCGCCGCGAGTGCGACCGCAGTGGTGTCCGAGCCGCCGCGACCGAGCGTCGTCACGTCGAGCTCCTGCGACAGGCCCTGGAAGCCGGCGACGATCGGGATCTCGCCTCGCGCGATTGCCGCGGCGACGCGGTCGGCGCGCATGCCGATGATCCGCGCGTTGCCGTGACTGGAATCGGTGAGGATCCCGGCCTGCGGCCCGGTCGAGCGAGACCGCCGGGAGGCCCAGCTCGAGCAGCGCCATCGTCAGGAGCGCGATGGAGATCTGCTCGCCGGCCGCGAGCAGCATGTCGGCCTCACGGGCAGGCAGCGTGCTCGAGACCTGCGTCGCCAGCTCGAGCAGATCGTCGGTCGTGCTGCCCATCGCCGAGACGACGACGCAGACCGCGACCCCAGAGGCGGCCGTCGCAGCTACCCGGCCTGCGACATGATTGATCCGCTCCGGAGTCGCGAGCGACGATCCGCCGAACTTCTGGACGACGAGCCGAGCCGGCGCCGCCGCGGGCTCGCTCACGCCAGCACGCGGGTCGCCCCGACCTCGGCGCGCACGCCCTCGCGCGCGGCCGCGACGGCCGCCTGGAGCTTCGGCAGGATGCCGCCGCTGAGCGCGCCGTTCAGGCCGGAGATGTCGCTTGCGGAAAGCTCGGTGAGCACCTCACCGTCGACGATAACGCCGGCGACGTCGGAAACGAAGACGAGCCGGTCGGCGCGGAGCGCGATCGCAAGCGTGGCGGCGGCATCGTCGGCATTCACGTTCAGCGGGCCTCGCGCGAGCGAAGCGACCACCGGAATGCCTGCAGCGGCGAGGACGCTCGAGAGAGCCGACGGGACGACGGGTCGCAGCATTCCGGCGTGCCCGTAGCCCGGCAGCGGGTCAGCCTCGAGGCCGAGGTCGTCGCCCATCAGCCCCACGGCACCCGGGCCGACCTGACCGCAGAGCTCGTCGTTCTCCTGCCGGAACGCCTCCCGCACGATCGGCAGCGCCTCACTGCTCGTCACGCGCCGGCCGCCGACGAAGTGTGAGTCGATCCCGGCCCGCCGTAGTGCCGCGGTGATGCGCGCGCCGGCTCCGTGCACGACGCACACCCCATCCCCGGGCTGGACGTATCGCTCCAGAACGAACGGCCCTCGGGCGAGGGCGGCTCCTCCGCACTTGACGATCGTAAGCGTTGCGATCGATTCACTTTACATTATGAAGTATCGACCGACCCGAGCGACACCTTCAAGTTGCCATCGGCACCCCGCCGCAAGCGCAACGGATAGACCGCCCCCGTGCTGGAGCGGACGTCGACTTCGATCGGCGCCTCGCCGCTGCCACGCTCGCGCCGAGAGGCAAGCAGCTCCTCGTGGCGCGCGACGGCAGCCCGAACGGTCGGGACGACGTCGGTCGAGCGAAACGGCTTCACGAGATAGGCAAAGACGCCCGCACCGATGGCGCGCTCGACGAGCAGCGGATCGGCATACGCAGTCAGCATCACGATCGGAATCGGCCGCTCGGCGTAGATGCGCCGGGCAGCCTCGATCCCGTCCAGATTCGGCATCTTCATATCGAGGATCGCGACATCGGGCTGGGTCTCACGCGCCAGCTCGACCGCCTCCACCCCGTCACGCGCCTCGGCACAGACGGCGAGGCCCTCGGACTCGAGCAATTGCCGCAGGTCGAGGCGGATAATCGTCTCGTCCTCGGCGATCAAGACGTGCACGCGATCGTCCACTGTCGCACTCCTTTCGTCAATCCTTTATCTTTTGAAGCGAGATGACGCAGATCCGCATCCCACCGGTGCTGCGCCCCGAAGCGGGCGGCAATCGCACGGTCGCAGTCGAAGCCGGCACCGTTCGCGAAGCCCTCTCCGAGCTCGTGTCGGTCCATCCCGCGCTCCAGAGCCGGCTGCTCGAAGGGGACGGCGTGCCGACCTACCTGAACGTGTTCGTCGACGGCGACGACATCAGGCTGCTCGGCGGACTGGACGCCACGGTCTCGCCGACCTCGACGATCTTGCTGCTGCCGGCCGTCGCCGGCGGGTAGCGAGGGAGGGAGCGACCCCAGGGTAGTCGCCCCCTCCCTCCGCATCAGACGTCCGGCAGTGGCGTCGGCGCGTGCACCGCCAGCGGAGCGTGCTGCGCTTGCCCCCCACCGCCACCGAGATGGCTGTGAGACTCGGTGCCATAGCCACCGGGGACAGGGATGTAGAACTCGGGATAGCCCCACATGCCGTGCTCGTGGACGTCGAGCCCGCCCTCTTCGACGTGCTGCTCCACGCGGATGCCCCAGATCTTGTGCATGACGCCGAGAGCGCCGAAGCTCGTCGTGAAGGCGAAGACTCCGACGGTGACGAGGCCGAGGGCCTGGATGCCGAGCTGATGGAACGAGCCGGTATAGACGAGGCCGCCCGTGCCCGTGCCGAGGTTCTTCGCAAGCAGTGGCACGGCGAAGAGCCCCGTCGCGAGTGTCCCCCAGACGCCGGAGAACCCGTGCACGGCGACAGCACCGATCGGATCGTCGATGCCGATCCGCTCGACGAAGATCACGCCGAAGACCGCAATGAACCCGGAGACGATGCCGATCACGATCGCAGCCCACGGCGCGACGAAGCCCGACGCCGCGGTGATCGCGACGAGCGCCCCGAGCGCACCGTTCAGCATCATCGAGATGTCAGGCTTGCCGAGCTTGACCCAGGCCACGCACATGCCGGTGACCGCGCCGGCCGCCGCCGCGATGTTGGTCGTCAGCGCGACGTAGGCGAAGTAGCCGAAGCCGCCGAAGTCGACCGACAAGGTCGAGCCGGGGTTGAAGCCGAACCAGCCGAACCAGAGGATCAGCGTGCCCAGCACCGCGTAGGGGATGTTGTGACCCGGGATCGGGTTCGCTCGCCCGTCGGTGCCGAACTTCCCGATCCGTGGGCCGAGGATCAACGCTCCGGCGAGCCCGGCCAACGCGCCCTGGTAGTGCACGACCGTCGAGCCCGCGAAGTCCTGCATCCCCTGCTTGAACAGCCAGCCGTGCGGCGACCAGATCCAGTGCGAGACGACGGAGTAGGTCAGCGTGAACCAGACGCCGAAGACGAAGTACACCCAGAGCTTCGCGCGTTCGGCCATCGCCCCCCAGACGATCGCGAGCGACACGCCGGCGAAGACGACCTCGAACATGTAGCCCGCCGCCCCCGGGATCTCCGAGAACCAGTCGTACGGCTTCTGGCCCACGGCGATCATCTCGTTGACCGAGGGGAAGAACCCGGCGGTGCCGACGATCGAGTTGCCGTCACCGAACGCGAGGCCGAAGCCGACCGCGTAGTAGACGAGGGAGCAGATGCCGAAGATCAGGACGTTCTTGCCGGCGATATGACCGGCGTTCTTCATCCGCGTCAACCCGGCCTCGAGAAACGCGAAGCCCGCCTGCATGAACATGACGAGCACTGCCGTCACGATCACCCAGATCGTCGATGCCGCGATCAGCAGATTGTGGTTGCTAGGCACCGGCCCCCACCTCCTCGAGCTTCCGTCCCGTTCGGTTGTGGACGACGTTGTCGATCTCGGACGTCCAGACAAGCCCGTCACCGGACTCGTTCCCGCTGCGCGCGGCGTCGACGATTGCTTCGACGACGAGCTCGACCAGCCGATCCTCGATCACGAAGATGAGCAGTGCCTTGGGGAGAAAGCGAGACTCGAACACCCTGCCGCGGTACTCGTGCGTCACGCCGCGCTGCCGTCCGTGACCGATTGCCTCGATCACGGTCACGCCCACATGCCCCGTCGCGTGCTCAACCGCGTCGATCACGATCTCGACTCGTTCTCGGATCACGATTGTCTCGACCTTCACCATCGGCTCCTCCTCCCGTTCGGACACAAAAAAAGAGGCCTCGGGAGCACCGCGTACGGTGCTCCCGAGGCCTCGATGCCTCTGCCGGCCGCCTGCAGCGGCGACCGAACGGCTCGATACTACACAAACTGAAGGATGGCAACCCGCCTTGAGTTTCCGGGTGCTGGCTGTACACTTTTCAACACATGCGCACCGCAGCGACGATGAAGCCGGCTCTCCTCATTACGGCCATCGCCTGCGCGCGACTGGCCTAGCCGGACTCACCCGTCCCACCGGCTAGGTTCTTTCATCCGGACGGGGGACTTGCCCGAATGAGCCCGTTCTCGCACGGCTCGTATGGGCTGCGCTGCCGCGTCTGCGAAGAGGTGACCGGCCCGGAGGCGCTCGACGCCTGCCGGCGCTGCGACGGTCCGACCGATGTCGCCTACGACTGGCCGCACATCAGCCGCACCGTCGACCCCGCGCACATCGCGGCCGGCCCTCCGTCCCTGTGGCGGTACGAGGCTCTTCTGCCCACGGCCGCGGCCGTTGGCGTACAGGCGGGCTGGACGCCGCTCGAGCGGGTCGATGCGCTGTCCGACCTGCTCGGGATCGATCTGCTGCTGAAGCTCGAAGGCTCGAACCCGACGGGCTCGTACAAGGACCGGATCGCGACGATCGCCGTCGGAGCTGCGCGCGAGCATGGCCTCACGACGCTCTGCTGCTCGTCGACCGGCAATCTGGGCGACGCGGTTGCGGCGGCCGCTGCGGCCACGGACCTCGAGGCGATCGTGCTCGTGCCTGCGGAGGTCGGCGCCGGCACAGTGGCGGCGCGGCATCCGGGGGCGAGGGTCTTCGCAGTCACCGGCACCTACGACGACTGCCGCCGGCTCGAACTGGAGCTTGGCGCGCTCTTCCCATGGGGGTTCGTCAGCGGCAACCTGCACCCCTACGCGAGCGAGGGTGCAAAGACGATCTCATTCGAGATCGCTGAACAGCTCGGGTGGCAGCTTCCTGACGCGGTCGTCTGCCCCGCTGCAAGCGGCACGCTCTATTCGAAGCTCGCGCAGGGTTTCTCCGAGCTGACGCGCGCCGGTCTCTGCGACGAGCCCGCGCCACGGCTCTTCGCCGGGCAGTCCGAGGGCTCGAGCCCGATCGCGGATGCCTATGCTGACGACCGCGGCATCTGTCGCGTCGAGGCCACGACCGACGTGCCGTCGCTGGCCGTCGGCAATCCGTCCCACGGCGACCTCGCCCTGGGCGCGGCTCGTGCGACGGGAGGCGCGGTCCTGGCAGTGAGCGAGGCGGCGATCACCGCGCACACCGCGCTGCTGACCGAGACCGCGGGAATCGAAGTCGACTGCGCGGGCGGAGCCGCGTTCGGCGCCCTCGTCGAGGCGATCCGTCGCGGCGAGATCGAGGCAGGCGCGCGCGTCGTCCTCGTTGTGACCGGCTCCGCTCCTCGTCCGGGGCCGGCCGCTCGGGGGCGCACACAGCTGATCGCCCCCGATGCCCGCGCCGTGCTCGCGGCTCTCGGCCTTAACTCATAGAGCGATGACGGTGGCTGACCCGGCCCGCGAGCGCGACAGCGCTGCGCCACTGAGACGCGACGTCCGCCTGCTGGGGACGATTCTCGGGGGCGTGCTCGTCGAGCAGGAGGGGCCGTGGCTGCTCGAACTCGTCGAGCGTGTCCGGCGTTCTGCCCGCGATGCGCGCAGCAAAGGACCGGCGGATGGAGCTGGCCTCCTCGCCGCAACCGACCCGGCAGCGCAGGCGCTCGCGTTGCGCGCCTTCGGTCTCTACTTCCAGCTGGCCAACCTGGCGGAGCAGCATCACCGCCTTCGCCGGCGCCGCGAGGATGCCCACGACGGCCGGATCTCGCGTGAGTCGCTGGATGACGCGTTCGACCGGCTCGCGGGGGTTCCGCCGAAGGAGCTCGCGGCTCGTGCGGCCGGGACGTCGATCCGGCTCGTGCTGACGGCCCATCCGACCGAGACGACACGACGCAGCGTGCTCCTCGCGCACATCCGCATCCAGGCGGAGCTCGTCGTCCTGGACGACGCGCGCGTGTCCCCCGCCGAGCGACGCGCGGCCGAGGAGCGGATCGCCGAGGAGGTGACTGTCCTCTGGCAGACCGACGAGGTGCGCCACGATCGCCTCCGCGTGTCCGACGAGATCAGGCACGTGCTCTGGTTCTTCGAACACAGCTTGATCTCCGCGGCGACCGACCTCTTCGAGGCGTGGCGAATGCGCCTGCCTGACACACTGAGCCCGATCTCGTTCGGCTCCTGGGTCGGCGGTGACATGGACGGCAACCCGGCCGCCGGCCCGGCCTCGATCGACGAGGCGCTCGGACGAGCCCGCGAGCTCGCTCTTGCGCGCTACCGGGACGAGGTGCGAGCGCTTGCCGTGGAGATCGCCGCGTCACGATCGCTCGTCGCCGTGTCCGACGAGCTCGACGCCTCTCTGCAACGCGACGAACGGGAGCTTCCCGCCTACACGGCTGAGATCGGCGCGCGCAACGACCTCGAGCCCTACCGCCGCAAGCTCTCGTTCATGTGGTGGCGCCTTGGCAACGACGGCTACGTCGGGGCCGGCGAGCTGATCGAGGACCTGGCCCTGATCCGGCGCAGCCTCATCGCGAACGGAGGCGCACGCATTGCCAACGGACGAGTCGGCCGGCTCCAACGGATGGTCGAGGTGTTCGGCTTCCACGTGTCGACGCTCGACATCCGCCTGCACGCCCGCGACCTGGCGACCGACCGCGCACGTGAGGCGGTCGCCGCGGCCGAGGCTGCGCGGCGCCGGCACGGTGCGGTCGCGCTCGACACGCTGATCGTCTCCGGCACGAGCTCCGCCGACGATGTGCTGCGCGCGCTCGACCTGACAACGGAGCCTCTCGCGATCGTGCCGCTCTTCGAAACGGTCGACGACCTCGAGCACGCACCGGCGATCTTCGGCGACCTCCTTGCCAACGAGCGGTTCGCCGCTCGGGTCCGCGATCGAGGCGGCACCGCGGAGGTGATGGTCGGGTACTCGGACTCCGGCAAGGACAGCGGTTACCTCGCAGCACAGTGGGCGATCTACGGCGCCCAGGAATCGCTCGCCGCCGTTGCGGCCCATCACGGGGTCGAGCTGACCATCTTCCACGGCCGAGGCGGCAGCGCCGGACGCGGCGGTGGCCCCACGCACGCTGCGATCGTCTCGCAGCCTGCCGGTCACCCGCCGGGTCGTGTGAAGGTGACCGAGCAGGGCGAAACGGTGTCGTTCAAGTACGGCCTCGAAGGACTCGCGCGGCAGAACCTCGAGGCTGCGCTCGCAGGCACCGTGCTCGCCACGTTCCCCGAAGAGCTCACGCCGCCGCCGTCTACCGACGATCGGGCAACGCTCGACCGGCTTGCCGCCGTGTCGCGTGCCGCGTACCGCGCGTTCGTCTGGGAGAACGACGAGTTCGTCGAGTTCTTTCGGGCGTTCACCCCGGTCGACGAGCTGGCACTCCTCGAGATCGCCTCGCGGCCGGCACGCCGGCCCGACGATGCGGATTACCTCGCGTCGCTCCGCGCGATCCCGTGGGTGTTCGCGTGGACGCAGAACCGCGTGCTTCTGCCGGCGTGGTTCGGCTGCGGCGCCGCGTTCGAGGAGGCCGGCGTGGCGCCGCTGCGAGACCTCTACGAGCGCCTGCCGTTCTTCCGCACGGTCGTCGACAACCTCGAGATGACGCTGGCGAAGTCGAGTCTCTCGATCGCGCGGGGGTACCTCCCGCTCGTGCGCGACCCGGCGCTCTTCCGCACCATCGAGGAAGAGCATCGGAGGGCAGTTGCGGGCGTCCTCGCCGCGACGGGCGTCTCGCGGCTGCTCGAGCGGCAGCCGATGCTGCGCCGCTCGGTCGACCTTCGCAACCCGTACGTCGACCCGATGAACGCCGTCCAGGTCGAGCTGCTCCTCCGCCACCGCGCAGGCGACGAGTCGGCGCAACTCCCCCTGCTCCGCTCGATCGCCGGCATCGCGGCGGCCCTCCGCAACACGGGTTAGGGCGACCGGGGTCGTCCCGAACGGCCACGGCCGGTGTCAGCCACGCGTACGGAACTGCAACGACATGCGCACGAAGGTGCAGCGACACCGGGTGCTGCAATGACGGCGCGAGCCGTCCCCCACGGCCACGGCCGGTGTCAGACACAGGCGCGGAAGTGCAACAAACAATCCAGATCAGAGTGTTCTGCCGTCGGCGGCTGTTCGATCACCGCTTGAAATGGCGGATCCTCGCGCGCGCCCATCGGGACACGGCCGGTGTCAGACACGCGCATGGAAGTGCGACGACATGCGCGCGGAAGTGGGAAGAGGCGTGCCGCCGAGCGGCTGACGGCGGCTAGACGTTCAGCGCGCGCGCGTCGAAGCGCGGGGGGTGCTCGGCCTCGAATGCCGTGATCTCGGCGCTGCGCAGCAGCGTGCGCGCCACATCGTCGAGGCCGTGTACGAGTGTCTCCTGGGCGTACGCGTCGAACTCGAACGAGAGCTGCAACCCGTCGGGGTGGCTGATCGCAAGCTGTTGCAGGTCGACGGTCAGTTCGTTGCTCAGTTCGTTGCTCCCGGCGAGTGCAGCATGAAGACGCGCGATCTCGTCGGGGTGCAACACGATCGGCGCAAGGCCGGACTTGATCGCGTTCGTGCGGAAGATGTCGCCGAACGACGGCGCGATCACCACCCGGAAGCCGTAATCCTCCAACGCCCAGGCCGCATGCTCGCGCGACGAGCCGCACCCGAAGTTGCGGCCCGCCAGCAGGATCGACGCGCCGGGATACTCGTGCAGCTCGAACGCCGGATCCTTCATCCAGTCGAAGAACAGGAACTCGCCGTACCCCGACCGCTCGATCCGTTTCAGGAACTGCTTGGGGATGATCTGGTCCGTGTCGACGTCGGGCCGGTCGAGGATCGCAACCTTGCCCGTCACCGTACGCAACGCTTTCACGCGAGCTCCCGAACGTCCGTGAAATGGCCACTGACCGCGGCGGCCGCCGCCATCGCAGGGCTGACGAGATGGGTGCGCCCACCGGCTCCCTGACGGCCCTCGAAATTACGGTTCGAGGTCGACGCGCAGCGCTCGCCGGGAGCAAGCACGTCCGGGTTCATCCCGAGGCACATCGAGCAGCCCGCCCGACGCCACTCGAAGCCGGCCGACTCGAAGATCTCGTTCAAGCCCTCCGCCTCGGCCTGGCGCTTCACCTGGGCGGAGCCGGGCACGACGATCGCATGCACGCCCTCGGCGACACGGCGGCCGGCGACGACCGTCGCCGCCGTCCGCAGATCCTCGATCCGCGCGTTCGTGCACGAGCCGATGAAGACCTTGTCGATCCTCACCTCAGAGAGCGGAGTGCCCGGAGTCAGATCCATGTATTGCAGCGCGCGTTCGACCGCGTCGCGTTCGTCGGCGTCCTCATAGTCGGCGGGATCCGGAACGACTCCGTCAACGGATGTGACCATGCCGGGGTTCGTGCCCCACGTGACCTGCGGCTTCAACTGCGCGAGGTCGACCGTGGTCACCTCGTCGTAGCGCGCATCGTCATCGGTGCGCAACGCACGCCAGCGCTCGACTGCGTCCAGCCAGTCGGCACCCGTCGGGGCTCCAGGCCGCCCTTCGAGGTAGGCGAACGTGACGTCGTCCGGCGCGATCATCCCGGCACGCGCACCTGCTTCGATCGACATGTTGCACACGGTCATCCGACCCTCCATCGAGAGCGACTCGATCGCGGCGCCCGTGTACTCGAGCACGTAACCCTGACCCCCCGCGACACCCAGCTGCCCGATCGCCGCGAGCACGAGGTCTTTCGCCGAGAGGCCGAACGGCAGCTCGCCGTCGAACGCAACCTGCATCGTGCTCGGCACAGCCTGCTGGAGTGTCTGAGTCGCGAGCACGTGCTCGACCTCCGAGGTTCCGATGCCGAACGCGAGCGCGCCGAACGCACCGTGCGTCGAGGTGTGACTGTCGCCGCAGACGATCGTCATCCCGGGCTGCGTCACGCCGAGCTCGGGCCCGATCACGTGCACGATGCCCTCGCGCCCGCTGCCCGTCTCGAAGAGCGGCACTCCGAACGCCTCGCAGTTCGCGCGCAGCGCATCGAGTTGGGCGCGCGCGAGCGGGTCGGTGATCGGGCCGGCGAGGGTCGGGACGTTGTGATCCATCGTCGCGAGCGTCAGATCCGGTCGCCGCACGGGCCGCCCGACTGCGCGCAGCCCTTCGAACGCCTGCGGGCTCGTCACCTCGTGCACGAGATGGAGGTCGACATAGAGGAGCGCGGGCTCACCCGCAGGCGCTTCGACGACGTGCGCGTCCCAGATCTTGCGGAACAGCGTCGTGCCGCTCATCGCACTACCTCGGCGGCGTACGAGCCGAACAGACGCAGCTCGCGGGTGAGTGCGCGCAACTCGAGGAGCGCCGGCCGGACGGTCGGATCGAAGACGTGACCGTCGAGGACGACGTCGAACCGGTAGCGCCAGGGTGAGTTGGGCAGCGGCCGCGAGACGAGCTGCACGAGATTCACATCATTGCGTGCGAGTGGTCCGAGCGCTCGGAAGAGCGCGCCCGGCTGATGATCGGTGACGAACGAAAGGGCGGTGCGCCACCCCTCGCCGCTCCCGAGCTGCGTGTACGGCGCGAGGGCGACGAAGCGGGTGAAGGCGCCGGGCTTGTCGCCGACATCGTCGGCGAGCACCTCGAGGCCGTAGGCGAGGGCAGCCTCGTGACTCGCGATCGCAACCTGCTTCGGGTCGCCCGTGTCCGACACGGTGCGCGCGGCATCAGCCGTCGTGGCGGTGGGCACGCAACGCACATCTCGCGCGCCGAGCAAGTCGCGGCACTGGTCGAAGGCGGCGGGGTGCGACCAGTAGGTGGTTGCTCGATCGACGTTCGCGCCTCGGATGCCGAGCACGCAGTGGCGAATCGGAAGGGTGGCCTCGCGCACGATCGAAAGCGCCGACCCGTAGAGGAGATCGTGCGTCTCGGCGATCGGCCCGACCAGGGAGCTCTCGATCGGGAGCACGCCCACGCTCACCTCCGCCGCGGTGGCGGCGCTGATCACCGCCGAGAAGCTCGGAAGGCCGATGGCGTCGGCCGCGTCCGGCACGAGCACCGCCGCCGCCGCGTCGCTGTGACTGCCCGCCGGCCCTGGATAGCCGACCGTCACCGTCACCGGACCATCCCCTCTTTCTCCTTGCTCGAGAGCGTACGGTCGAGCAATGCGAGCACTGCGTCGCCGAAGTCGGTGGTCGAGGCGTTGCCGCCGGCATCGCGGGTCGGCCGCGAGACGAGCGCCGCGTCAACCGCCTCGTCGAGGGCCGTCGCGAGGTCGGGCCGCGCCAATCCGTGGTCGAGGAGCAGCGCGACCGAGCGCAGCATCGCGGCCGGGTTTGCCGATCCGGTGCCGGCGATATCGGGCGCGGAACCGTGTACCGGCTCGAAGATCCCCGGCCCGTCGTCGCCGAGGCTCGCTGATGCGGCGAGGCCGAGCCCGCCGGTCACGGCGGCGGCGACGTCGGAGAGGATGTCGCCGAACGTGTTCTCGGTGACGACGACATCGATGCGCTCGGGCGAGTTCACGATCTCCATCGCGAAGCTGTCGACGAGCGCGTGCCGCAGCTCGACGGCGGGAAACTCGTGCGCCAACTCGCCGACGACGCGACGCCAGAGCCGCGAGGTGTCGAGCACGTTGGCCTTGTCGACGGACACGAGCGAACCGCGACGGCCGCCGGCGATTGCGAACGCCCGACGCGCCACTCGTTCGATCTGCGACGGGTGGTATTCACAGGTGTCGAAGACCGTTCCGTCTTCGCGGACTCCCCGCGCGCCGTAGTAGAGACCGCCGACGAGCTCTCGGACGATCATCATGTCGACCTCGCCGAGGCGAGCCGGGCGAAGGTTCGCGTACACGTCGAGCGCCTTGCGCAGGCCGATCAGGCCCTGCTCCGGCCGGATCGCGCCGCCGTCCCAGCGCGGCCCGCCGACCGCGCCGAGCAGGACCGCGCGCGCGGCTCGGCACGAGGCGAGGGTCTCGGCGGGCAGCGGATCGCCCAGGTCGTCGATCGCGGACCCGCCGAACGGAAGCCGCACGATCTCGAGGTCGAGCGGCAGGCTCTCGAGCACCCGCACGCCCTGGTCGAGCACTTCAGGGCCGATGCCGTCGCCTGGCAGACATGCGATCAGCTCAGACATCGGCGAGCTCCTGCTTCACGAGGGCGAGCACGAAGTCGCACACCTCGGCGACGGCCGCAGGCGAGAGCGGCCCGCGATTGGACTGCTGGAGATGCTCGGTGAGCCAGGCCTCACGGCCCGGGTCGAGGAAGGCGATGCCGTGCTCCTCTTTGTAGCGACGCAACGCCTGTACCTTCTCGACCCGCGTGTTGAGTGTCTCGATGAGCCCGACGTCGAGAGCCGTGATCTCCTCGCGGAACGCTGCGACCACGGGATCGACAGGCTCGGTCATGCACTCACCCCGAGACCGGCGAGCAGCAGATCGACGTCCGCGTCGATGTGGATGCCCTCGCGCGCGTCGACCGCCTGCGGCGTCTTCAAGCCGGAACCGGTCACGAGCGCGACGACGCGATCTTCCTCACCGATGACGCCGGCTGCTGCTGCAGCCCGGAGCGCCCCGATCGTGACGCCGGCGGCCGTCTCGCCGAAGACACCAGACGTCTCCGCGAGCAGTGACATGTTCGCCCCGATGTCATCCTCCGGGACGGCGTAGAGTGCTCCGCCCGATGTGCGGGCCGTGGCGATCGCGAGATCGCCGTCGGCGGGCGCGCCGATTGCGAGCGAATGCGCGATCGTCGCGGGACGCACCGGGGAGACGGGCCGGCCCTCGGCGAACGCCTGGGCGACGGGCGCGCACCCTTCCGCCTGGCCTCCGTAGAGACGCGGGCTGGTCCCTTCGACGAGACCCAGGCGCATGAACTGCTCGAAGCCCTGCCAGAGCTTCGTGAAGAGCGACCCGGACGCGACCGGCGCGACCACCGCATCCGGCAGCTGCCATCCGAGCTGCTCGCTGATCTCGAACGCGAGCGTCTTCGAGCCCTCCGCGTAATACGCCCGCAGGTTCACGTTCACGAACGCCCAGTCGAGCTCACCCGCCAGCTCGACGACGAGCCGCGAGCAGTCGTCGTAGTTCCCGCGCACGGCGTACATCTCGCCGCCGTAGACGGCTGTCGCCAGCAGCTTCTCCGGCTCGACCGTGTCGGGGTAGAGGACGACCGACCGCATGCCACTTGCCGCGGCCCGAGCAGCGACCGCGTTTCCGAGGTTGCCCGTGGATGCGCACGCCAGTGTGTCGGTCCCGAGCTCCGCGGCCTTGGCGGCCGCGACGGCGACGACTCGATCCTTGAACGAATGAGTCGGGTTGGTGTGGTCGAGCTTCAGAAAGAGCTCGCCGATTCCGAGCGCGCTTGCAAGGCGCGGTGCGCTGACGAGCGGCGTCCAGCCCGGCCCGCCCGCTGCGTCGGCGGGAGCGGAGGTCGGCAGCAGTGCCTCGTACCGCCAGAGCGAGCGTGGCCCGGCTGCGATCTGCTCGCGGCTCACTGCCTTCGCCACCGTCTCCCAGTCGTACACCGGTTCGAGGGGCCCGAAGCAGCGGAGGCAGATCCCGCTCGCAATCGCGGGATACTCCGATTCACAGACGCGGCATCTCAATGTGTCAACAGCCATCAGCCCTCCTACAATACTTTCCGAAATGAAGTTTTATCGGATCGACGATCTCCCGCCTTACGTCTTCGCAACCGTCGACCAGCTCAAGCGCGACCTGCGGCGCTCCGGGCGCGACATCGTCGATCTGGGCTTCGGCAATCCGGACATCCCCTCGCCCGAGATCGCCGTCGAGAAGTTGCGAGAGGCGGCGCTCAAACCGGCGAACCACCGCTACTCGGCGAGCCGCGGGATCGTGCAGTTGCGCCACGCCGTGGCCGAGCACTACGAACGGAACTTCGGGGTCACCCTCGATCCCGAGTCGCAGGTGCTGAGCACGATCGGGGCGAAGGAAGGCCTGGCGCACCTCTTGTGGGTGCTGGCCGCTCCGGGCGACACGGTCGTCGTCCCGACACCGGCGTACCCGATTCACCGCGTCGCGCCCGGTCTTGCCGGCGCCACCATCGTGACCCCGCCTGTGACGGGCGGGATCCAGGCGATCGTCGACGCCGTCCGCGCCTCCCGCCCTCGAGCGGTCATCGTCTCGTGGCCGCACAACCCGACCACCGCCGTCGCGACGGCGGCCGACATGCAGACCCTCGTCGACCTGGCACGCGAGCATGAGTTCGTGCTCGTCCACGACTTCGCCTACGCCGACGTGGCGTTCGACGGGCACCGGCCGCCGTCGGTGCTCGCCGCCGCCGGCGCCCACGAGTGCGCGGTCGAGCTCTACAGCCTGACGAAGTCGTTCTCGATGGCCGGCTGGCGTGTGGGGTTCGTGGTGGGCTGCGCAGACGTGATTGCCGCGCTCGCGAAGCTCAAGTCCTACCTCGACTACGGGACGTTCCAGCCGATCCAGATCGCGGCCACGGTCGCGCTGCGTCAGGCGAGCGACTACCCCGCCGAGGTCTGCGCGACCTATCTCCGGCGACGCGATGCCCTCTGCGGCGGCCTCGCGCGAGCGGGGTGGCCGGTCGAACCGCCGCTCGGGACGATGTTCGTGTGGGCGCCGATCCCGGAGCAGCTGCAGGAGCTCGGCTCCCTCGAGGTCGCCCTGCGTCTTGCGCGCGAAGCCGGCGTCGCGGTCAGCCCCGGTATCGGCTTCGGCGACGGGGGCGACGGCCACATCCGCTTCGCACTCGTCGAGAACGAGCAGCGAATCGGCCAGGCGACCCGCGCGATCAAGAAGCTGCTCGAACGCTGACCCGTGCGCGAGCCCGGTCATGGGCGCGTCGTCGCTCCCTCGGAGGCCGAGCCGACGCTGGCGGCGTACTTCGCAAAGACACCCGTGGTGTAGAGAGGTTTCGGCTGCGCCCACGCCGCCGCGCGGCGCTCGAGCTCGTCGTCTGCGACCTCGAGCACGAGCTGGCGGTTGTCGACATCGACGACGATCGAGTCGCCGTCGCGCACAAGTGCGATCGGCCCGCCGCGAAAGGCCTCGGGCGCAACATGCCCGACCATCAGCCCATGCGTCGCGCCCGAGAAGCGGCCGTCGGTGATCAGCGCCACTTCGTCACCGAGGCCCTCGCCGACGAGTGAGGCCGTCACGTGCAGCATCTCCCGCATGCCGGGCCCGCCCGCGGGACCCTCGTAGCGGATGACTATGACGTCGCCCGGCGCGATCGCCCGCGCCTTCACCGCGGCAAAGCACGCCTCCTCGGAGTCGAAGACCCGCGCCGGCCCGCGATGATGGACCCGCTCGTGCCCAGCGAGCTTCACCACACAGCCCTCGGGCGCGAGGTTCCCGCGCAGAATCGCCAGTCCCCCGGTCGCCTTGAGTGGATTGTCCCACGACACGACGACGTCCTGGCCTGCACGCTCGAACGCACCGTCGGCGACCTGGCGCAGCGTGCGACCGTCGACCCCGGTCGCTTCTTCGTGCACCAGCCCGCCGCGTACGAGCTCACGCGCGACGAGCGCGACCCCTCCCGCTCTGAACAGGTCGGTGGCGACGTAGCGTCCGCCAGGCTTGATGTCGGCGACGATCGGTGTCCGGGCGGAGATCGTGTCGAAGTCGTCGATCTCGAGGTTCACCCCGACCTCGGCGGCGATCGCGAGCAGATGCAGCACACCGTTCGTCGAGCCGCCGGTCGCAGCGATCGCCGTGATGGCGTTCTCGAACGCGTCGCGGGTCAGCACCTGTGACGGCCGCGTGTCGTCGACGACGAGCTTCATGGCGAGCTCGCCCGCGGCAACCGCGGCCTGCGGCTTCCCCGGATGCGTCGCCGGAACCTCGTTCAGGCCGGGCGCGCTGACGCCGAGAAAGTCGAGGGCAGTGGCCATGGTGTTCGCGGTGAAATGCCCTCCACACGCGCCTGCGCCAGGACACGCAACGCTTTCCAGCGCGTGCACCTCGCGATCGCTGATCCGGCCTGCCGCATGCGCGCCCACCGCCTCGAAGACGTCCTGGATCGTCACGTCCTTGCCGCGATAGCGGCCGGCCGCGATCGAGCCGCCGTAGAAGACGAGCCCGGGAATGTCGAGCCGGGCAAGCGCCATCACCGCGGCCGGAATGGTCTTGTCGCAGCCGACGATGCACACGAGCCCGTCGAAGTGGTGGCCGCGCGTCACGAGCTCGATCGAGTCGGCGATCACCTCGCGCGAGACGAGCGACGCGCGCATCCCCGCGGCGCCCATCGTCACACCGTCGGAGATCGCGATCGTGTTGAACTCGAGCGGCGTGCCTCCTGCGTTGCGGATGCCCTGCTTCACGTAGCCGGCGAGCAGCCGGTGGTTCAGGTTGCACGGCATCGTCTCGATCCAGGTCGTCGCGACGCCGATCAGCGGTTTCGCGAGATCGGCGTCGGTGAACCCGGCGCCCTTCAGCATCGCGCGCGCGGGTGCGCGGTCGACGCCGTCCGTCAGCGAGGCGCTGTTCCGCTTGGCCGGGTGGGTGCTGCCGTAGGGGCTCATGCGATCCTGGCTCCTTCCTGGGCCACCCGAAGTCGGAGCACCCTGGTGTCGTCGGGGAGAGAGCTCTCGAGCGCGGCGGCAACGCCGTCGGCAAGCTCAGGCGTGGCCCAGACGACCACGGAGGGTCCTGAGCCCGAGAGAGTGACGCCGGCCGTGCCGTCGGGCGCGCTCGTCGTCAGCGCGCGCAAGAGCGGTGTCGCGTCGATGCGGTACTGCTCGTGCAGCCGGTCGTGAAACGCAGCGCGCAACAGGCCGGCGTCGCCCGAGGCGATCGCCGCGCCGAGCATCGCGGCGTAGCCGGCGTTCGCGGCGGCGTCCTCGTGCGGCACGGTCGCCGGCAGTCCGTTCCGCGACTCCGCGGTGTTCGTCCGGCCGGCCGGGACCGCGAGAATGGAGGCGAGCGGGAGGTCCGATGCGATCCGCGCGGCGTGTGCACGACCCTCCGAGCGCCACGAGACGCAGACGCCGCCGAACAATGCTGCCGCCAGGTTGTCGGTGTGACCTTCAAGCTGAAGGCCGAGCGACAGGAGCTCCTCGGACGTGACATCGGCACCCGCAACCGCGCTCCCGGCGACGAGGCCAAGCGCGATCGCTGCGGCGCTCGATCCGAGCCCGCGCTCGAGTGGAATGCGATTGACGAAGCGAAAACGGTGGCGCTCGACCGGAGCGAAGAGCGCGAACGCGCACAGTGCGAGGTGGCCGGCGTCGCGCGGCAGCTCGTCGGCACCTTCGCCCTCGATCTCGACAACCGGGCCGGTCGGCGCGTCGTCCACGACGAGCTCGTTCCAGAGGTCGAGTGCGGCAGCGGCCGAGTCGAACGCCGGGCCGAGGTTCGCCGTCGATGCCGGTGCAATCACCCGCACGGTCGTCGCAGCGGCGGTCACTGAAGCACCGGTCATTTCAACACCGCGAGCACGGCGTCGAGGCTCGCCTCGACGGAAGTCGCCGCCATGGACGCCTCGAGCGACTCGGTGTCCTTCAGCCCGTGCCCCGTGAGAATGCAGACAGCTGCCTCCCCGGTCCCGGTGCCGAGACGGAGGATCGCCGCGAGCCCTGCCGCCGATGCCGGCTCGCAGAAGACGCCCTCCTCCGTGGCGAGTTGCCGCCAGGCGCTCCGGATCTCGTCCTCCGAGAGCGTCACCACTTCGACGCGGCCGGAGGCGACGAGCTCGGCGACGTGAGCCGCGTGCGCGGGCTCGGCGATGCGAATCGCAGACGCCCAGGTGGTCGCACGCTCGGCCGCCTGCCCGACGACGATCCTGCAGGTGACGCCTGCCTCGGCAAGGCCCGCGGCAACCGCACTGACGTTTCCGCCGCCCCCGAACGGAAGCGCGACGACCTCCGGCGCCGATCCGAGCTGCTCGAGCAACTCGAAGACGACGCTCTTCTGTCCTTCGATCCGATCGGGGTTGAGCGAGTTGACCAGCACGTAGCCGGGGCGCTCGCCCAGCTCCCGGCAGAGACGCAGGGCGTCGTCGAAGGAGCCGCGAACCTCGAGCAGTTGCGCGCCCGCCGCCACGGCCTGGGCGCGCTTGGCGGTCGCGGTCGCCCCCGCGGGCGTCAAGACGACGGCTGCCAGGCCCGCGCGCGCCGCGTAGGCAGCCGCAGAGGCAGCAGTGTTTCCGGTCGAAGCGCAGACGACTGCGCGCGCGCCCGACGCGGCGGCGCGACCGACCGCAACGACCATCCCGCGATCCTTGAAGCTGCCCGTCGGATTCGCGCCTTCGCATTTCAGGTGCAAGGCCCAGCCCGTTTGCGCCGCCAGCCGCGGAGCGGCGACCAGCGGCGTCGACCCTTCGCCGAGCGAGACCAACGGGGCCGCGGCGGTCAGGCCCATCCGAGCTCCGCAACGCCGCGGTCCGAGATCACGGGCAGAGGCCGCGAGCGCCGGTGCACCTCGGGCAGGTCACCGAGCGCCTGGAGCGCATCGTCGAGCGCCCCCGCGCGCCCCTCATGCGTGACGATGTGAAGGGAGGCGCCGTTCCCGTTCGGGCGTTGCAGCAGGCGCGCGATCGAGATGTCTCGCTGCGCGAGCTCGTCGGCGACCCGAGCGAGCGCGCCCGGCCGGTCCTGCACCAGCAGGCGGAAGTAGAACGGGGAGGTGCTGTCGCCGGCGGGAAGCTTGGGCAGCTCCCGCCAGGCCGCATCGTTCTGGAGAAAGCCCGTGCCCATCGTCCCGATCACACTGACCATGTCGGCGATCACCGCCGATGCGGTCTCGATGCCGCCGGCCCCCGGCCCCTCGAGCGTGATCTCTCGGATCGCGTCTCCCTGGAGCATGACGGCGTTGAACGCGCCGTTCACCTTCGCGAGCGGGTGCTGCCTGTCGACGAGCGCGGGCTGGACGCGAACGTCGAAGCTTCCCTCCACGAGTCGCGCCGCGCCGACGAGGCGGATCACCATGTCGAGGTCGCGCGCCGCGGCCACGTCGGCGGAGTCGACTTCGGTGATACCGAGATAGTCGACGTCCTCGAGGTCGACTCGCGAGTTGAACGCGACGGTCGCGAGGATCGCCATCTTCGCCGCAGCGTCTGCACCGGAGACGTCGTCGGTCGGGTCGGCCTCCGCATAGCCGCGCTGCTGAGCGTCGGCGAGCGCTTCTGCGTACGTCTTCCCCGCCTCCATCTCGGTGAGCACGAAGTTCGTCGTCCCGTTGACGATTCCGAGCACCCGATGCACGTTCGACACGATGAGCGCCTCGCGCAGCACCTTGATCACCGGGATCGCCGCGCACACGCTCGCTTCGAAGCGCAGCTGCACGCCGCCCGACGATGCGCCGGCGAACAACTCGGCGCCGCGCCGCGCGATCAGCTGCTTGTTCGCCGAGACGACGTGCTTGCCACCGCGGAGCAGATCGAGGACGTAGCCGCCCGCAGGATCGACACCGCCCATCACCTCTGCGACGACCGCGATCGACGGGTCGTCGGCGATCTCGCGAAAGTCGGTCGTAAGCACGCCACCCGTGCTGTTCAGCAACGCTGGTGGGTAATCACGCTCCTTTCCGACATCGCGCACGAGCGCCTTCACTACCCGCAGGCGGTGACCCGTGGCGCGTTCGATGTCATCCGCCGAGTCGGTGAGCAACCGGTTGACCGCCGACCCGACGGTGCCGTAGCCGAGCAGCGCAACCGGTACGTCAACCGACGCCATGAACCTCCGCGGCCTCTTCGCGCACGTTCAGCGCGCGAAGGCGAGCGCCGACCTGCTCGATCTGCGTCGCCGCAAGCTTCGCGCGGTAGTCGTCGAGCACAGGCTGGCCGCGGTCCATCTCGGCGACCCATTCACGCGCGAACGTCCCGTCCTGGATCGAACCGAGGACGTTGCGCATGTTCTCGCGCACGTGCTCGTCGACCACCTTGGGGCCGACAGCATGCGAGCCGTACTCCGCAGTGTCGGAGATCGAATAGTGCATCCGCTCGATCCCCCCCTCGAAGATCAGGTCGGTGATCAGCTTCAACTCGTGCAGGCACTCATAGTAGGCGACCTCGGGCTGGTAGCCCGCTTCGACGAGCGTCTCGAAGCCGAGCTGGATCAGCTGGGTGACACCGCCGCAGAGCACGGCCTGCTCGCCGAAGAGATCGGTCTCGGTCTCCTCCTGGAATGTGGTCTCGACCATGCCCGCGCGCGCGGCGCCGAGTGCGGCACCGTAGGCGAGCGCGAGGTCGCGCGCGTGCCCGCTCGCATCCTGGGCGACGGCGACCACGGCGGGCGTGCCGTAGCCCTCTTCGTAGAAGCGCCGCACGATGTGCCCCGGCCCCTTCGGCGCGACCATGATCACGTCGTGACCGGCAGGCGGCGCGATCCGGCCGTAGTGGACGTTGAAGCCGTGCGCAAAGAGCAGCGCGGCGCCGGGAGCGAGGTTCGGCGCCACCTCGGTCTCGTAGAGCTCCGGTTGCGCGCCGTCGGGCACGAGGAACGCGACGAGCTGAGCGTCCCGCACCGCGTCGGCGACCGAGCGAACCGTCAGTCCCGCTTCCTCGGCGGCGGCGCGCGAGCGGCTTCCTGCCTTCAGGCCGACCTCGACTTCGACCCCGGAGTCGCGCAGGTTGAGCGCGTGCGCGTGACCCTGACTCCCGTATCCGAGCACCGCAACCTTGCCGTTCAGGAGCTCGACGTCACCCGCCTTGATGATCTCGGCCATGTTCTCTCGTCCTTTCGCTTGTCAGACTTGAACAGATGGAGTTGCACTGCGTGGAGTTGCGCTGCGGCCGGCGGCGCTCGGGCGGCGTAGCCCGACGCGGCCCGTGCGCACGAGCTCGCGCACGCCGTAGGGACGAACCAGTTCCTCGAACGCCTCGAGCTGGTCGGGTCGGCCGACGAGCTCGAACGTGATCGCATCACGACCGATGTCGGCGACTCGGGCTCCCGCCACCTGGCTGAGGGCGACGAGCTCCGCGCGCTTGTCGGCAGCGACCGCGACGGTGATCAGTGCGAGCTCACGCTCGATCGACTCGTCGGGCCGCAGCTCCGTGACGCGAAGCACATTGACGAGCTTGTGCATCTGCTTCTCGATCTGCTCGAGCGAGTGCTCGCTGCAGTCGACCCGCAGCGTCAGCCGCGAGATGTCGGGGCGTTCGGTCGGCCCGACTGCGAGGCTCTGGATGTTGTAGCCGCGACGCGAGAAGAGCTGCGACACCCGCGCGAGTGCCCCCGGCCTATTTTCGAGTCGTACCGAGATCGTGTGAGAGCTCATACGGACATCACCTCGCCGCCGGGCGCCTCGATCACGTCGACCGCGGCGGCACCTGCCGGGATCATCGGGAAGCACTTCTCCGCTGCATCGCACCGCACGTCGACGACCGCGCTTCGTCCGCAGGCGAAGGCGGCCGTCAACGCAGACTCGAGTTCGTCCTCGGACTCGACGGTGAAGCCGGCGCAGCCGTACGCCTCGGCGAGTTGCGCATAGTTGGGAACGGCTTGCGTGAGGTGCGTCTGTGCGAACCGCTCGTCGTAGAACATCTCCTGCCACTGTCGCACCATGCCGAGCCAGCCGTTGTTGATGATCACGGCGACGATCGGAAGCCGTTCGAGCGCGGCGGTTGCGAGCTCCTGACAGGTCATCTGGAAGCAGCCGTCGCCGTCGATGCAGACGACAGTCGCATCCGGTCGCGCTGCCTTGGCCCCGATCGCGGCGGGGATGCCATAGCCCATCGTCCCGAGCCCGCCGGAGGTGATGAACGTGCGGGGCTTGTCGCATTGGATGTACTGCATCGCCCACATCTGGTGCTGGCCGACGCCGGTCGTCCAGATGACGTCCTCCTCACGGTCGGCAGCGAGATCACGAAGCGTCTCGATCACGGTCTGCGGCTTGATCGCTCCGACTCCCTTCTCGTAGCGGAACGGGAACCGCTCACGCCAGTCCTCGAGCTGACGCAGCCACACCGAACGATCGGGAGCGCCGTCTGCGGCAACGGCGCTCACCTCACCGGCGAGCTGCGCCAGCGCGAGCTTGAGCGGGCCGACGACGGGGATCTCCGCGTGACGGATCTTCCCCACCTCGGCCGCATCGATGTCGAAATGGATCACCTTCGCGCCCGGCGCGAACGCGGACACTTTGCCCGTGACACGATCGTCGAAGCGCGCGCCGATCGCGATCACGAGATCGGCCTTGTTCAGTGCCCAGTTCGCGAACTTGGAGCCGTGCATGCCGGGCGACCCGTAGTTCAACCGGTGCGAGTCTGGCAGGCAGCCCTTGCCCATCAAGGTCACGACTGCGGGAAGCTGCGCCGAGTCCACGAGCTCGAGCAACTCGTCGCAGGCGTCGGCGTTCAGAACGCCGCCGCCCGCATAGACGATCGGCCGCTGCGCCACGGCGATTGCCCGCGCAGCTTCCCGCAGCTGCCTGGGGTGCACCTTGTGCGGTGGCCTCCACCCGGGCAGATCAACCTTGTCTGGATAGACGAAATCGAATTCGGCTTCCTGGACGTCCTTCGCGATATCGACGAGCACCGGACCCTTGCGACCGGTCTGCGCGACGTGGAACGCGGCCTTGATCGCGGCCGGCAGCTCCTCGACGTCCTGGACGAGCCACGAGTGCTTCACGATCGGCATCGTGATGCCGGTCGCGTCGATCTCCTGGAAAGCGTCAGTGCCGATGAGCGACGCCCGCACCTGCCCCGTGATGCAGACGAGCGGCGTCGAATCCATCCAGGCGTCGGCGATCGGCGTGACGAGGTTCGTCGCGCCCGGCCCCGAGGTGGCGATGGCGACGCCGACCTTGCCCGAGGCCCGCGCGTAACCCTCCGCCATGTGACCGGCGCCTTGCTCGTGGCGCGCGAGGACGTGACGCAGGGTCGTCCCGCGCGCGATCGCGTCATACGTCGGCAGGATCGCGCCGCCGGGAATGCCGAAGACGACCTCGACTCCCTCGAGCTCGAGACAGCGCAGGATCGCGTCGGAGCCGAGCATCCGAGTGCCGTGCATCCGAGCGCCTCGCCCCTGAGTGCCCTGCGCCTGAGTGCCGTCGCTCAACGCCACACCTCGTCGTAGTGCTCGACGTCGGTGCGCGCCTGCGGCAGCAGGTCGATCACGGCATCGGTGAACGAGCGGGTGTCGTGTGCGACCGATCGCGGCGATCCGGCCACCTGGTCGACGGCGCGCTCGAGGGTTCTCGACGCCGCCCGCCGCTTCAGTCCCTCGGCCAGCATCAGCGACGCGGTCAGCAGCATCCCCATCGGATCGACAACGCCGAAGCCCGCGTGCTCGGACGGCTCGGAGCAGCCGGGTGCGAACACTCCCGGGCCATCGTCGGGCAGCCAGGCGTGCGCGACCGACGCGCCGGAGCCGGCGAACGCGGCGGCGGCATCGGAGACCGCGGAGACGAGATGCGCCTCGGTGACGACGACGTCGAGGCTCTCGGGATGCTCACGCAAGCGAACGAGTGCGGCGCCGAGCGAGACCTCTTCGACGTCGAGGCCGTCCCAGCGCAG
Organism: uncultured Thermoleophilia bacterium; assembly: GCA_963817765.1. Taxonomy (GTDB): domain Bacteria; phylum Actinomycetota; class Thermoleophilia; order Gaiellales; family Gaiellaceae; genus PALSA-600. The sequence continues at coordinate 517,988 of CAWFPX010000014.1, forward strand.
ACGCTCATGCTCGACGGCTGCGCGCCAGTCAGCTGTGTCGCCCACCACGACGATGCGCCCGCGCCGTGACGCCGCGCACGAGAACGCGCGGCTGAGCGCAATCGCGTTCGCCCAGTCGCCCATCGGCCCTGCGACGACGACGTCGCCGGCGGGGCGCACGTGCACGCGGGCGACGCGCCACGCGAGCGCAAGATCGGCCTTGACGCCCTCGAACGCAGGCTCGTCGGGCGAGGCGACGAGGATCGCGTCGGCACGGCGATACCCGGCGCGGGTCTCGGGCGGCAGTGGATGGCCGGAGCGGGTGACGCCCTCGCCCGCGAACGGGAGATGGATGTCGTCCAGCTCGAAGGCGTGCAGCCGGGTGACGCTCTCGAGCGCGCGCGTGGCGGCTGCCATCAGCTCCGGCCCCACACCGTCCCCGGCGAGACAGGCAACAGTCTTGACAGTCATGCATGAACCTCCTGGAACACCGCATCGAGGGAAACGGGCGCGCCGAGATCGGCGAGCTTCTTGAACCGCCTGAACGCCGCATCGAGCTGGTCGCGTTCGAGCGGGCGGCCGGACTTCGACGCACGCAAGGGCGAACGCATGCCGCCCCGAGTGCTTGCCGAGGGGGAGCGTCATGGCCGTGCCGAGGTCGCGCGGATCGATGATCTGGTACGTCCCGGCGTCCTTCAGCATGCCGTCCTGATGGATCCCGGCTTCGTGCGCGAACGCATTCGCGCCGACGATCGGCTTGTTCGGGCCGACGGGGTACTGGGTCAGCTTGCTGACGAGCGACGACGCGGCGCGGATCTCGGCGGGGTCGATCGCGGTCTCGGCACCGAAGACGTCCGAGCGCACACGCAGCGCCATCGCGACTTCCTCGAGCGATGCGTTGCCAGCACGTTCGCCGATCCCGTTGACCGTGCACTCGATCTGGGTCGCTCCCGCTTCGACACCGGCGAGCGAGTTCGCAACGGCCAGGCCGAGGTCGTTGTGGCAGTGAACCGAGAGCTCGACCCCGGCGAGCTCCGGGACACAGCTCGACCATCTCGACGAACAGGCGGGCGTACTCGCCCGGCGAGCTGTAACCGACTGTGTCGGGCAGGTTGACGATCGTCGCGCCCCCCGCAACGGCGGCGCGGCACACTTCGGCCAGGAACGCCCGGTCGGAGCGCGTGGCGTCTTCGGCCGAGAACTCGACCTGGGCTGCCCGTTCCGCGGCGTACGCCACCGACCAGCGGACGCGCTCGAGCACCTCGTCGGGGGTGAGCCCGAGCTTGCGCTCCATGTGCAAGGCGCTCGTCGCGATGAACACATGCACCCGCGCGTCGACGCGCGCTCGCGAGCGCCGACACCGCGGCGTCGATGTCCTCGGCGGTCGTCCGTGCGAGCGAGGCAACCGTGGCGCTCGTGACGGCATCCGAGACGGCAGCGACGCCGTCGAAGTCGCCCGGCGAGGCGGCCGCGAACCCCGCCTCGATCACATCGACACCCAACCGCTCGAGGGCAAGTGCGATCTCGCCCTTCTCACTCGGTCGCAAGGCGATGCCCGGCGACTGCTCGCCGTCTCTCAAAGTCGTATCGAAGATCTTGATCCTGCGCACTCGTTTCGCTCCTCGTCTCGAGCCCGCGGACGTGCGGGCGCACTACTTCCGTCTGACGTCGGCGTGTGCGGCGTCGAACGGCCGCGTGAGTGCAATCTCCCCCTAGAGGGGGAGAATCAGGATGATCGTAAGAAGAAGAGCAAGCCCGAGCGCAGAGGGCGCAGCAGCAGAGGACACCGTAAGCGGCGTCGACGTCTGCATGCTCCGAGCGTCACGAATCATCGTCCAGTCAGTGTGCATGGAGGTTGTGACGTTGTCAAGCTTCAGAACTTGAAGCGACAAGCGACGGACGCGCTGAGCGGTTGACGGCGAGCGGTTACCGGCGAGCGGCGGCGGGAGTGCGACGCTTCGCCGGCTCGGAAACCATCCAGGAGCGACCGAAACGGCGCATCTCCTTGATGATCGGCAGGAGAGCACGGCCCTTTTCGGTCAGCTCATACTCGACGCGCGGCGGCGACTCCGGATAGCTGCGACGGATGACGATGCCCTGCCGCTCGAGCATGTCGAGACGCTCCGACAGCGTCCTCGGGCTGATGCCCGGGCAGGCGTGCTCGAGTTGCATGAAGCGCCGTGCGCCTTCGGAGAGGTCGTGGACGATCAGCGGCGTCCATTTGGTGGCGATGATCTCTGCCGTCGCGGCGACCGCGCAGTTCAACCCGTGTGTCTCGTTCATCGTTCTCTTCATCGCGGGCAGTCTACCCCGTCGCCCGGCCCGTAGCTATCGAAACGAAAGGGGTCTCGGACGGAGGGGCGTCGCGGGAGTCGAGCCATTGCCGCACGGCCTCGGCCGCCCGCCGGCCCTCGTCGATCGCCCAGACGATCAGCGACTGGCCGCGTCGCGCGTCGCCCGCTGCGAAGACGCCCGGTTGCGAGGTGGCGAAGCTCGTCGCCGCGACGTTGCCGCGAGCGTCACGCTCGACACCGAGCTTCTCGAGCAGCGACGCTTCGGGCCCGAGAAAGCCCATCGCGAGCAGCACGAGCTCTGCGGGCCGCGACTCCTCGGTGCCGGGGACGAGGTCGAACGGCGGCATACCGAGGTTGCGCTGCCACACAATCCGCTCGACCGAGTCGCCGCCGTCAAAGCGCGTCGTCGAGATCGAGAAGTCGCGGTCGCCGCCCTCCTTCAGCGCGTAGGAGGTGCGCAGCTTCATCGGCCACCGCGGCCAAGGTGTCAGCTCATCGGGTCGGGTCAGCGGCGGCTCGCCGAGCAGTTCGATCTGCATGACCGAGGCAGCCCCTTCGCGATGCGCATGCCCGACGCAGTCGGCGCCCGTGTCGCCGCCGCCGATCACGACGACGTGCTTGTCCGCCGCCGAGATGGTGGCGGGCGCAGTACCGGCGATCACCCGGGCGCGTTCGGCGAGGTACTCCATTGCGAAGTGCACCCCGCCCAGCTCCCGGCCGGGCACGGGGAGGTCGCGCGGGACGCGTGAGCCGATCGCGAGCACCACGGCGTCGTAGCGCGCCGTGCAGCTCCTCGACGTCGACGTCTGACCCGACGTCGACCCCGAACCGGAACTCGACACCTTCCGCGACGAGCTGCTCGACGCGGCGCTCGACCAGTCGCTTCTCGATCTTGAACTCGGGGACACCGAAGCGGATCAGTCCACCCGCCGCCTCGTCACGCTCGTACACCGTCACCTCTTCCCCTGCACGTGCCAGCTGCTGTGCGCAGGCAAGCCCCGCAGGCCCGGACCCGACGACGGCCACGCGGCGTCCGGTCGAGTTGGTCGCGCGCTGGGGGACGATCCAGCCCTCGTCCCAGGCGCGGTTCACGATCGCGAGCTCGATCTGCTTGATCGAGACCGCATCACCCTCGTTGATCTCGAGCACGCAAGCGGCCTCGCAGGGAGCCGGGCAAAGCCGCCCCGTGAACTCGGGAAAGTTATTCGTGCGATGGAGCTCGAGGCTCGCCTCGTCCCAGCGGTCCCGGTAGACGAGGTCGTTCCAATCGGGGATGAGGTTGCCGAGCGGACAGCCACCGTGGCAGAACGGGACGCCGCACTCCATGCAGCGCGACGCCTGCGCCCGCAGCTCGGCGAGCGGCAGCGTGCCGACGAACTCGCGCACGTCGCCGATCCGCTCGGCGGGCGGCCGCTCCGGCGCCTCGCTCCGGCGGACGCTCATGAAAGCACCGATCTTCCCCATCAGGCCGCCTCCTCGGATTCCTTGGTGAGGAACCCGGTGCCGCCGCCCGAGACAGGATGATCCTGGTACCGGACCTCGTCACCGAGCTCGGCCAGCGCGCGCTTGTAGTCGTGCGGGATCACCTTCACGAAGCGCGCCGCGTTCCAGTCCGCAGCAATGCGAGCTGCGACCGGAGAGCCGGTGCGCTCGGCGTGCTCGGCCAACAGGCCGATGACGATCCGCTCGTCGTCGACGTCGAGCGCCTCCAGGCCGACGAGCTGCGTGTTGCAGCGTCCGGCAAAGGCACCGTCGTCGTCGAGCACGTAGACGATCCCGCCGCTCATGCCCGCGGCGAAATTCCTACCCGTCGGGCCGAGCACGACCACTCGCCCTCCGGTCATGTACTCGCAGCCGTGATCGCCTACACCCTCGACGACGGCGAACGCCCCCGAGTTCCGGACGGCAAACCGCTCGCCGGCGATCCCGCGGAAGAACGCGCGCCCGGCGGTCGCGCCGTAGAGGACGGTGTTGCCCACGATCACGTTCTCCTCGGCCCGGAACGACGCGTCGAGCGGCGGACGGATGACGATCGTGCCGCCGGAGAGCCCCTTCCCGGCGTAGTCGTTCGCCTCGCCGATGAGCGTCAGGTCGATGCCGGGGGCGAGCCAAGCGCCGAAGGACTGCCCCGCCGAGCCGCGCAGCTCGAAGCGGATCGTCCCGGGCGGCAGGCCGGCACGGCCGTGCCGCTTCGTCACCTGATGCGAGAGGAGCCCCCCGACAGTCCGGTTGACGTTGCGCACGCCGAACGCGCCACTCACCGGCTCACCGTCGGTGAGTGCCGGCAGGGCTGCCTCGATCAGCTTCCAGTCGAGCGCGTCTCCAAGGGGCGAAACCTGAGGCTCGACGCGCCGCAGCGGCGTCCCCTCGGGCACGTCGGGTGCGCGCAGGAGATTCGACAGGTCGATGCCACGCGCCTGCCAGTGCTCGAGCGCGCCGTCGGGCTCGAGGAGGTCGACGCGGCCGACCAGGTCCTCGAACCGTGCGATCCCGAGCGAGGCCATGATCCGGCGCACGTCCTCGGCAACGAGGAAGAAGAACTCGATCACGTGCTCGGGCTGGCCACGGAACCGCCGGCGAAGCTCGGGGTCCTGGGTCGCGATTCCGACGGGGCACGTGTTCAGATGGCAGGCGCGCATCATCACGCAGCCGGTGGCGACGAGCGGCGCAGTTGCGAAACCCATCTCGTCGGCACCGAGCAACGCGGCGACCACAACGTCGCGTCCCGTCTTCAGCTGACCGTCGGTCTGCACCCAGATACGCGAGCGAAGATCGTTCAGGACGAGCGTCTGCTGGGTCTCGGCGAGCCCGATCTCCCAGGGCACTCCCGCATGCAGGATCGACGAGATCGGCGACGCGCCCGTGCCGCCGTCGTGCCCGGAGATCAGCACGTGGTCGGCGTTCGACTTCGCGACTCCGGCGGCGACCGTCCCCACCCCCACCTCGGCGACGAGCTTCACCGAGATTCGCGCCCCGGGATTCGCGCAGCGCAGGTCGTAGATCAGCTGCTTGAGGTCCTCGATCGAGTAGATGTCGTGATGAGGCGGCGGTGAGATGAGGCCGACTCCAGGCGTTGTCAGCCGCACGCCCGCGATGTAGCGGTCGACCTTGTGCCCGGGAAGCTGCCCTCCCTCGCCGGGCTTCGCGCCCTGCGCCATCTTGATCTGCAGCTCGTCGGCGTTCGTCAGGTAGTCGATGTTCACGCCGAAGCGACCGGATGCGACCTGCTTGATCTTCGACCGCCGTTCGTCGGTGAAGCGCACGGGATCCTCGCCGCCTTCGCCCGTGTTCGAGCGGCCGCCGATGCGGTTCATCGCAACGGCAAGCGTCTCGTGTGCCTCGCGCGACAGGGAGCCGAGTGACATCGCTCCGGTCGAGAAGCGCTTGACGATCTCCGCGGCCGGCTCGACCTCGTCGAGCGCGATCCCGCCGTCGGCCGCCTCGCGGAAACGGAGCAGGCCGCGCAGGGTCGAGCGCCGGGCCGAGTCGGCGTTGACCGTCGCCGCGAACTCGTCGTAGGTCTGCTGACCGCCTCCGCGCACCGCGTGCTGGAGGAGCGCGATCGTCTCCGGGTTCCACTGGTGATGCTCGCCGTCCCGCCGCCAGGCGTACAGGCCGACGACCGGGAGCAGGTCACCGGCGGCGCCGGGATAAGCGCGGGCGTGGCGGACGAGAACCCCCTCCGCAATCTCCGGCAGTCCGATCCCGCCGATGCGCGAGGGGGTGCCGGTGAAGTAGCGCTCGACGAGCTCAGACGAGAGCCCCACCGCCTCGAAGACCTGCGCGCCGCAATACGACGAGATCGTCGAGATTCCCATCTTCGAGATCACCTTCAGCAGCCCCTTGCCAACCGCTTTCACGGCGTGCTCCGCAGCCTCGGCGCGCGACAGCTCGACACGCCCCTCGTCGACGAGCTGGCCGATCGTCGCGAGCATCAGGTACGGGTTCACTGCGGCCGCGCCGTATCCGATCAGCACGGCAACGCTCTGCACACTGCGCGGCTCGCCTGACTCGACGATCAGGCCGGCCTGGAGCCGCGTCCCCGCACGGACGAGGTGGTGGTGCGTGGCGCCGACGGCCAGCAGTGACGGAATCGCGGCGCGTCCAGGGCCGACGGTGCGGTCGGACAGAATCAGGATGTTCGCGCCGCGGGCGAGCGCGGCGTCGGCATCGGCACACAGCCGCTCGAGCGCACCCTCGAGGCCGGCAGGCCCGTCCATCGCCGGCCACGTGCAGTCGAGCGTGTGCGCCTTGAAGACATCGGAGTCGACCTGACGCAATCGCTCGAGCTCCAGGTCGGTCAGGATCGGGTTGTCGATCACGAGCTGGCGCGCGTGCTCGGGCGTCTCGTCGAGCAGGTTTCGCTCGGAGCCGACGAGCGACTGCACGCTCATCACGACGGCTTCACGCGTCGAGTCGATCGGCGGATTCGTGACCTGCGCGAAGAGCTGTTTGAAATACGAGTAGAGCAGCGGCCGCCGGTTCGAGAGCGCCGCGAGCGGGGTGTCGTTCCCCATCGACCCGATCGCCTCCTCGCCGTTCACGGCGAGGGGCGCCAGCATCACCTTCATGTCCTCCTGCGTGTAGCCGAAGGCGAGTTGCAGGTGCCGCAGCGGCTCGGCCGCCGGCTGCTGCGCACGACGCTGTGGCAGGTCCGCCAGCCGCACGTGCTCCCGCTCGAACCAGTCGGCGTACGGCCGCTGGGTCGCGACCTGTTGCTTCACCTCATCGTCGGGGACGATGCGGCCCGCGTCGAGATCCACGAGAAACAGCTTTCCGGGCTGGAGCCGGCCCTTGCGCAAGACGTTCGCCGCCGGAATGTCGAGCACGCCCGCCTCGGACGCGAGCACCACCCAGCCGTCACGCGTCTCGAGCCAGCGACCCGGCCGCAGGCCGTTACGGTCGAGCGTCGCACCGATCAGGCGCCCGTCGGTGAACGCGATGGCGGCAGGCCCGTCCCAGGCTTCCGTCAGACACTCGTGAAAGGCGTAGAACCCGCGCAGCTCCTCCGACACGTCGGCGCGCCCGGCATACGCCTCGGGGATCATCATCATCAGGGCATGCGGCAGCGTTCGGCCCGCGAGGACGAGCAACTCGAGGACGTTGTCGAACACGGCGGTGTCGGAGCCGCCGGGCCTGACGACCGGCAGGACCTTGCCGAGGTCGTCGCCGAAGAGCTCCGAGGCGAGCTGCGACTCGCGCGCACGCATCCAGTTGACGTTCCCGCGCAACGTGTTGATCTCGCCGTTGTGCGCGATCATCCGATACGGATGCGCGAGCTCCCAGCTCGGGAACGTGTTCGTCGAGAACCGCGAGTGCACGAGCGCGAGCGCACTCGCAAAGCGCTCGTCGGCGAGGTCGAGGAAGTACTTCCCGAGCTGCGGCGACGTCAGCATTCCCTTGTAGACGAGCGTCCGGGCCGAGAAGCTCGGCAATACCAGCTCGGCGCCGCCGCGCTGCTCGGCCACGCGTCGAATCACGTAGAGGCGACGCTCGAACGCGTCTCCGTCCTCTGCAAGCTCGGGCGACGCCGCAACGAAGAGCTGACGGATGCACGGGGCGAACAACCGGGCCTGCGATCCGACGTGCCGGCTGTCGACGGGCACGTCGCGCCAGCCGAGTACCACCTGGCCTTCCTCCGCCACGACCTCCTCGAGCAGGCGCTCGAGCTCCAGGCGCCGAGCGAGCTCCTGGGGCAGGAAGCAGACGGCGACGCCGTAGGCGCCGACGGGCGGGAGCGACACTCCGGCGACGCCGCGGAGGAATCCGTCGGGCATCTGCACCAGGATCCCGGCGCCGTCGCCCGTCGCGGCGTCGGCGCCGGCAGCGCCGCGGTGCTCGAGGTTCTCGAGTGCGGTCAGCGCCCGGGTGATCGCCTCGTGCGACTGGCGCCCGTCGAGCCGCGCCACGAACGCGACACCGCAGGCGTCGTGCTCGAACGACGGGTCGTAGAGCCCCGCCGCCTTCATCGGCTCGGCCTCCCGCCTGGCTCTGCGCTAGTCCGGCGGGGAGGGGGGAAGACGGAGCCGGCTAGCGCTGTTGAGGGCGCGCAAACTTGCCAACGATCTTCGTAATGAGGAAGTCGGCGCCATCCATTGCTTCAAAGAGTAAAGCATCGCGCAGACGCCTGCAACTCAACGACTCGGGCAGACGACACCGTAGCTGCGCTCGGGCACGAGGTCGCGCCACTCGGCGCGGCTGAGATTGCGGTGCGCCACGCGGCAGGCCTGCGAGCGCCAGGCACGCGGATCGACGTTCCAGATGACACCGGTCCCAGACGGGAACACCGCGATCACCCGCGTGCCATCCGGGAAGAACGTCCCCCAGCCACCGGCATCGGCACCGGGCAGCGGCGCGCCGATGAGCTTCCCCGAACTGAGGTCCCAGAGCCGCAGCTTGCCGTCGGTACTCGTCGTGAGCAGCTGTGTGCCGCGGCGATTGAACGTCACGCTCAACGCCAACCCGTTCTGACCGCCGAGAGTGCGCCCGACCTGGTGGCCGCTCAGCGGATCCCAGAACTCCACGTTGCCCGAAAGGTCTCCGGTCGCGATCATCTTGCCGTCGGGCGAGAACCGGATCGCGAGCAAGGCGTCGCCTTGCCGGATGTCCCGGACGGGTGCTCTGCGTCCGACGCTCCAGACCACGATCGCTCCACCGAGACCGGCTGCTGCGACCAGCTTGCCGTCCGGGCTGAAGTCGAGGTCCTGGAACGACGCCCTCCCCGGTGCCGTCATCGTTCCGAAGAGCCGCCCCGTCCGGAGGTCGTAGATTCGAGCCACCCCGTCGACGCCGGCGGTTCCGAGGAGCCGGTCGCCGGGCGAGAAGGCGACGCCTGACGCCCCCATCTCGCCGGCCGGCCCGAGCATCCGGAGATCCGCCGGGTCGCCACGTCCCAGACAACTGTCTCGGGGGCGTCGCCGGTCGCCGCAATCAGCACGTCCGTTGTGGCTGAACGCGATCGAGTCGACCACACCGAACGGACCGCGCAACGTCGCGACGACTCTCTGGTCGCGGGCGCGCCAGAGCGTGATCCGTCCCGGCGCCGGCGAGGTCGCGAACAGCGAGCTGTCAGGGCTGACCGCGACGCCGGTCGAAGCGCCTCGGGCAGGTGCGTGGTGCAGTCCTGCGCCCGCCGCCGGAGCCGGATCAAACCGGAACGGCTGCCCGAGGCGACGCGACCCGCGAACGTCCCACACGATCACGGTGCCGTCGCTCGACCCGGAATAGAGCGTGCTGCCGTCCGGGCTGAAGACTGGGCCGAGTGCGGCGGCCGCGTGACCCGTGAACGTGTCGCGCAGCGTCCGTGTCGGTACGTCCCAGACATCGACGCTTCCATCATCGGAAGTGGTCGCGAGCACCTTTCCGTCGGCGCTGAACCCGACCGCGATCACCTTGCCCGTTGCCTTGCGCGCCATCGGCCGCTCGACGCCGGTGGCGAGATCGAGAAGCGTGACGCTTCCGTCATCCTGACCAAACGCGGCGATCTCACCCACGGGCGAGAGCGCGGCCGCGCCCGAGATCCGGAAGGTCCGCTCGCGCGCGAACGAGCCTGTGTGGAGCAGGAACGATTTCGTCTCGCCGCTCGTGACCAGGAGCGAGCGGCCGTCGTGGGTGAATCCGATCAGTCGCCCACCGGGAATCGGCCTCGACCTGCGGATCGCGCGGCCGTCGCGTGCTCGGCGCGAGACGATCACCTCGCCGGGCGGTGAGCGACGCCCCGAGACGGCCTCTCCCGTCTCGACCGTGCGACCGTCGGGTGCGAAGACGACGTCGGCCATCGTCGCGTTCTGTTTGGCCGTGACTGCCGCGACGGTGCGCAAGGTACGCGTGTCGATGAGCTCGAGGGTTGGCCGCCTTCCGTCGCTGTCGCCCACCGCGAGGGTGCGGCCGTCCGGGCTGAACGCGAGCGCCCGCACCGGGCGGACGATGGCGCCGAAGTAGCCGATCTGCCCGCTCGATGTGAAGCTCCGGGCCGACCGCGCGCAGCGTTCGCGTGTCGAACAGCCTGACGCTGCTCGAGTCGCCACGAATCGCGAGCATGCTGCCGTCGGCGCTGAGGGCGTCATCGAGAACGCGCGCCCCGCCGCCGTGCAGCACGGCCAGCGCCGCCGGGCTGCGCAGGAGCGCTGCAAGGAGATTGCTGCGCGTGGCGGCTGAGTCGTCGAGGTTGACTCCCTCGCGCGCCAGCAGGAGCGACCGGTCGAGCCGAGGCTCGACGAGCGCCTGCGCTCCGAGGCGCTGCGCGATCGCCGCGGTCGCCTGATGGCGGGCGGTGCCGCGCTCGTGCAGGGCGGCAAGCCCGGCGACCAGAGCCGCAAGCAGCAGCGCCACGACGACCGCAAGCAGGTTGCGGAGCCGCCGGGTTGCACGTGCATACGCGGTCCGGCTCGCCTCCAGGAACTCGCGCTCGAGCCGGTTCAGGCCGGCGTCCTCGCCCGCGGCGTCGACCCACTCGAGGACGGCCGCAAGGCGCGGCGCCGCTGTAGAGCTCGCTCGGGTCGCGCTCCGACTCCTCCCACTCCAACGCTGCCTGCGTCAGATGTCGGTGCAGACGACGCGCCTGCGCGCTCTCCTCGATCCAGCCGACGAGCCTCGGCCACTGCTCGAGGAGCGCCTCGTGGACGAGCTCCACGGATCCTTCGTCCGCGACCAGCAGTCGCTGCTCGACGAGCGACCCCACGCACACGGGCGACGCTCGCGTCGTCGTCGGCGTCGAGCTCATCGCGCGTGACTCGGCGCCGGGTGAGCGCCTCGCCGTCGCCGCCGGCTACGAGCCGCAGCAGGATCCGATGGGCGGTCTTCTGATCGTCGTCGCCCAGCGACCGGAACGCCGCCTCTGCGTGGCGCCCCACCGCGCCGCGGATGCCGCCCGTCCGCTGATAGTCGGCAAGCGCCAACAAGCGCCCGTCGCGCTCGCGCCAGAGATCGAGCAACGCTGTCGAGAGCAGAGGCAGCCCGCCGGCCTCGCCGGCTACGTCGTCGACGAGCGCGTCGACGAGCGTCGGGCTCGATCTCGAGGTCCGTCCGCTCGGCCGGCCCTTCGATCGCGCGGCGAAGCTCGCCGGCGCTCATCGGGCCGAGCAGCACGTGATTCGGCCCGACGAGGTCGGTCAGCTCGATGTACGGCGCGAGCTGGCCGAAGAAGTCAGCGCGCAGCGCGATCAAGATGACCGTCCGCCGCTCGGGGTCCCACGCGGCTTCGACGAGCGCGGCGATGAATGCACGCCGGCTCTCGACGCTGATCGAAGCGGAGAAGAGCTCCTCGAACTGATCGACGGCGACGACGAGCCGGTCGCCCGGCCGGCGGCTCGAAGACCGGTTCAGCGCCGGGACGCAGGAGCAGATGTGGCCACCGGTCGAGCGCCGCGAGGAGGCCAGCGCGGAGAAGCGACGACTTCCCGCTGCCCGACGGCCCGATGATCGCGAGGAACGGGGAGACGTCCAGGCGCGCCACGAGCTCGGCGACCAGCCGCTCGCGGCCGAAGAAGAACTCGGCGTCGGACGTCTCGAACGGCTCGAGGCCTTTGAACGGGCAAACGAGCCGCACCGGGTCGCGCAGCCTCGCGGCGCTCTCGGCAGCCACGCTGAGCGTCGGATCTTGGGTGAGGATCGCCCGCTCGAGCTCCTGCAACTCGACCCCGGGCTCGAGCCCGAGCTCGCTGTTCAGGAGCTTGCGCGTCTGCCGGTAGACGTCCAGGCCCTCGGCCTGCCGGCCGCACCGGTAGAGCGCGAGCATCAGCTGGGCGCGGAACCGCTCGCGGTACGGATGCTCCGCGCTGACCACTTCGAGCTCCGGAGACGAGCGCGCGTTGCCGACCGAGAGCGAGCTCCGCGTCGATCCGCTCCTCGACGGCCTCCAGTCGAAGCTCCTCGAGCCGCTCGACGTCGACTCGGGCGAACGGCTCGAACTCGAGGTCGGCCAGCGGTCGTCCCTGCCAGAGCGCCTCGGCCGCACGGAGCGACTCGGCCGCCGACAACGCCTCGCCGCCGGCCAGCGACTCGCGCCCCTCCGCGACCAGCCGCTCGAAGAGCTCCAGGTCGAGCTCGCCGGGCTCGACCCGCAGGAGGTAGCCCGGTGCGCGTGCAACGAGTCGCGGTTCGTCCGCGGTCGCCGAGGCTCAGCACCTTGCGCAGGCGCGAGACGTGGTTGCGCAAGGCGTGATCCGCCGAGTTGAGGCTCTGATCGACGAACAGCTCGCCGATCAGCCGCTCGCGCGAGACGACGCGGTTCGCGCTGAGGAGGAGCAGCGCGAGCAGGGCCCGTTGCTTCGGCCCGCCGATCGGGACCGACGCGCCGTCCACCCGTACGACAAGGGGGCCGAGGATCCGGAACTCCAGGCGGCTGGCCATCTCGAAACCCCGAGTCTGATCCTTCTCTGACGCCGGCACCAGGGGCCGGGACGGGGTTGGGACAGTTTTGGGACAGGCCCGCGAGAAGCTCGTGCCGATGCTCTACACGGCCAAGTGCTACTGGCCCGGGGTGACCGAGGACGAGCTTCGGCTCGCGGCCGCTCGGGCGGACAGCGAAACGGGGGAACGGCAGGGAACGGTCTTCCGGGGAGCGCTCTACCTCCCCGGCGACGAGCTCGTCCTCGGCCTGTTCGAGTCATCAGCGCGCACGGACGTCAAGCGCGCAAGCGATGAGGCGGGCATGCCGTGCGAGCGCGTGATCGAGGCCGTCTGGGTCGGGTCCTCGAGAGGAGGGAACACGACGTGAGGAATGCACGTGTCAAAAGCGGAAGCGACGCAACGAGGCGACTCATCCTCGCCGTCGCAGCGTCCGTCGCGGTCACGCTCGGGCTCGCTGCACACCGTGCGACGGCCGCAACGCTGTGCGTCGGGACGCATGGCGGCTGCTTCTCACAGATCCAGCCCGCGGTCGCCGCGGCACACGACGGAGATACCATCGCGATCTCGGCCGGCACATTCACCGGTGGGATCACGATCGATAAGAGCGTGCACCTGCAAGGAGCGGGTGCGAACAGGACGATCATCGATGGCGGTGGGCCGGTGGTGACGATCTTCCGCGCCACGGCACCGGACGGCCTGAGCGTCTCGATCGACGGCGTCACGATCACCGGTGGGGTGAACAACTCGCAGCCCGACGACGCGGTCACATTCGGTGGCGGCGTGTTGATCCCGACGTCGCAGCTGGCTCAGCCGCCGTTCAACGGCACCGGCGCAACGGTGTCGATCTCCAACAGTGTCATCACAGGTAACACGGTGACATCGAACTCGTTCATCCCGCCCGGCTTCTGCGGCGCGCGATCGTGCGGGTTCAACAGCGGCGGCGGGATCGACAACGGCGGAGTCCTGACGCTGACGAACACCCGGGTTACGAACAACACCGCCGGCTCCACGCCCTCCCTCGCGTCGGCCGCGAGCGATGCGAATTCCGGCGGCATCGACAATCGCTTCGCCAGCACGCTCGTGCTGCATGCGAGCGTCGTCAGCGGCAACCACGCCGTCTCGAACAGCCCGATCGCAAACAGCGCCAACTCCGGCGGCATCGGCAGCAGCGGCGCGCTCGACATCGAGGACAGCGTCGTCAGCGGCAACACCGCGGAGTACACCGGCTCGATGGATTTCGAGAATCAGTCGATGCGCTGGCGGGAGGGATCAGCATCGGTCAGGACTTCCTCCCGCACCCGATGGTGACGATCCGCAATACGGTGGTGACGGGCAACCGGGTCACGACCGTCAACACCAATCCGAATTCGACACCGGCAGGCTATGCAGGAGGCATCGGCGCCTTCTCGCCGTCACTGCTCGACCATGTGTCGGTGACCGATAACACCGTCGAGGTCACGGGGGCCGGTTTCGCCGGCGCGGACGGCGGCGGGATGGAGGTCGACGCGCCCACGACGATGCGCGACAGCATGGTCGCCCGCAACAGCGTCTCTGCGACCGGGCCGAAAGGGGCGATCGCGGGCGGCGGCGGCATCGCCATGTTCGAAGCCGACTTGACACTCGAGCGGACACTGGTGGTCGCCAACTCGGTGTCGGCAAACGGCGCCGCGGCGTCCGCTGCCCTTCGGTGGGGTGTCCGCGGTCTTCGGTGGGGGCATCTCGAACAACGGCTTCGGCATCCCGCCCGGGAACCTGACGCTGACCGACAGCGTCATCACTGCCAACCGGCTCAGTGGGAGCGCCGGTTTCCTTGTCAACGGCGGTGGCGTCTACACGGAGTCGGGAATCGCGCAGACGCGGACAGTGATCGCCGGCAACAAGCCGGACAACTGCTTCGGCTGCTGAGCCGAAGCGAACAAGGGAGATGGGGGCGGTCGCTCCGGCGATCGCCCCACCTTGGCGCCGCGGTTCGGGCCGGCTCCTCGTCGACGCTGCTTCCTGCCGGCGCGTTTGCACGGCCTGCGGCACCGCCAAGTGGCGGGACGCTGTCCCAAAGGTTAGAACACCAGGATGGAAACCGACGCCCGCAGCGGAACCTACTCGCAGTCGCTCGAGCGCGGGCTCGCCATTCTCTCGTCGTTTCGCTCGGGCAGCCCGCTCCTCGGCGTCAGCGACCTCGCCCGCGAGGTCGGTCTGAGCCGCTCGACGACGCACCGCTATATCGCGACCTTGGCGGCGCTCGGTTATCTCCAGCAGGACCCGGCGACGCGCAAGTATCGGCTCGGCCCCCGCGTCCTCGACCTCGGTTTTTCGGCGATCAACTCGATGGACCTGCGGGAGCTCGCGGCGCCGCATCTGCAGACGCTGAGCGACGAGACGGGCCGCACGGTCAACATGGCAGTGCTCGACGGGGCTGACATCGTCTACATCGAGCGCTGCCGGAGCTCGCAGCGAGGCCAGCGCGACATCGACCTGAACCTGCACATCGGCTCGCGGCTGCCCGCCTACTGCACATCAATGGGCAAGGTGCTGCTGGCGGGCCTCGAGCCCGAGCGGCAGCACGAGGTGCTCGAGCAGGTGCAGTTCACCCAGCGCGGTCCGAACACGCTCACCGAGCTCGAGGATCTCGTCGACGAGCTCGAGCGAGTTCGCGCCGCGGGCCTCGCCGTCAACAACGAGGAGCTCGCCTACGGTCTGCGGTCGATCGCCGCTCCCATCCGGTCACAGACGGGCGAGGTCGTCGCCGCGATCAACCTTGCGGTCCACCGCACGATGGTCTCACTCGACTCGCTGGTCGCGGATCTCGGGCCGCAGGTGAAACAGACCGCCGCCGAGATCTCCGCGCGCAGCGGGTTCCGCGAGTAGCCGGTCGTACGGCGCGCTGGGTCCGGCGTCAGTCGGGCTCGACCGTCACCTCGAGCACGAGGGGCGCCGTCCGATCGCGCAGCGTGGGGACGACCTCGTCGAGTGCATCCGCCAGTGCCGCCGCGTCGGCGATCCTGAGCGCCTGACAGCCGAACGCCTCGGCAATCGCCGCGATGTCGACGGCGCCGAACGACGGCCAGGCCGGAGGCCCTCCCTGCCGCGCCGCCAGCTGATCCATGATCCGGTACCCGCCGTTCTTCAGCACGACCATGAGCGCGCCGACGTCGTAGCGGGCTGCGCTCCAGAAACCCTGAACGCCGAAGACCGTTGAGCCGTCGCCGAGGATCGCCACGACCGGACGGTCAGGCAGGCCCATGCGAAGACCCACCGACGCGGGCAGGCCCCAGCCGAGGCCACCCATCGCGGGGCTGACCAGGCCGAGCGGCTGCCGGGCGGGAATACGGAGCATCAGCTCGTCCCGGTTCGAGGGGCATTCCTCGACCACGACAGCGTCGGCGGGCAGCCGGTCGCCGAGCGCCTGCAGCACGTGGCCTGCTCGGAGCGGGGCGCCGGCGGGCGGCGGCTCGGGCTTGCGATGCAGTGGTGCGGCCGGACCGGGACGCTCCGCCACTTGCCGGGCGAGCTCCGCGCAGACGAATCCGGGGTCCGCAAGCACCGCCACCTCGACCGGGCTTCTGTGCACCTCGTCGGGGTCGTCACTGACCATCGCCAGGACCGTTCCCTCGGCGGCGAACGGGCCGGGGTCATAGGCGGTCTGGCGAAAGACGGGAGCGCCGACGGCCAGCACGAGGTCATACGGGGCGAGCGTCTCGCGCAACTCAGGCCGCAGGAAGGGCAGTGGCCCCGCCCACTGCACGTGGTCCTGCGGGAAGCCCGCTTGGCCGCTGAACGCTTCCTGGTAGACCGGCGCGCCCAGGCGCTCGGCGAGGGCAACGAGCGCCTGCCAGCGCTTCGGCGTATCGAGCCGTGCGCCCGCAACGAGCGCGGGCCGCGCCGAGCGGTCGAGCAACTCGGCGAGCGCCGTGACCGACTCCGTGTCGACCGCCCCGGGTCGAAGCACGCGCTGCGGGGCCGCCACCTCGTGCGGCTCGCCGGCCTCTTCGAGCCAGTCGCTCATCGGCACGATCACGATCGCCGGCCCGAGCCGAGTCTCGGCTTCGTGGTATGCGCGCTCGAGTGCGCCGACGACGTCCTGCGCCCGCGGCGGCTGAGAGACCCAGACCGGATAGTCGCCGGCGAGTCCCTCGAGGCGACCGGCGAGAAACGGCTCGAACGCAAGATGCCGCCGATCCTGCTGGCCGACTGCGATCACGACCGGCGTTCGATTGACGCGCGCGGTCGAGATCGCGTTGACCGAGTTGCCGAGGCCGGCAGTCGTATGCACCAGCGCGAACGATGGACGGCGCCGCGCGAGGGCGTACCCACTTGCCATGCTCACGACCGAGCCCTCGTGCAATCCGAGCACGAACCGCAGGTCATCCGGGAGCCCGGTCAGGAACGGGATCTCCGTCGACCCCGGGTTCGAGAAGATGTCGGTCAGGCCGCGCCGGCGCAGGAAGTCGAACGTCGCCTCGCGGACGGTCAACCCCACACCTCGTCTGCGACCTCGACGATCAGCGCGAGCTTCGCCCACTGCTCGTCCTGCGTGAGTGAGTTGCCCTCGACCGTCGATGAGAAACCGCACTGCGGCGAGAGGCAGAGCTGCTCGAGCGGCGCGTACTTCGACGCCTCGTCGATCCGTCGCTTCAGCTCATCCTTCGACTCGAGGGCGCCGCGCTTCGTGGTGACGAGCCCGAGCACGACCTGCTTCTCGCCCTTGGGCAAGAAGCGCAACGGCTCGAAGCCGCCGGAGCGCTCGTCGTCCCATTCCATGAAGAACCCGTCAACCTCGAGCTCGTTCAGCAGCGCCTCGGCGACGAAGTCGTAGCTGCCCTCGGCCGCCCACGACGACCGGAAGTTGCCGCGGCACATGTGCGTAGTCACGCTCAGATCGCCGGGCCGCTGCGCGAGGGACTCGTTGATGTGGCGGATGTACTCGACGTGCTGCCGCTCGGGATCGCCGCCGATCGACGCCATGTAGTCCCGCTGGTGCGGGTCGTTCATGTACGCGAGGCTCGTGTCGTCGAACTGCAAGTACGTGCAGCCGAGGTCACCCAGTCGACGCACCTCGTCCGCGTAGGCCGCCGTCAGGTCGGCCCAGAACGCGTCCAGATCGGCATAGACGGTCGGGTCGATCGCGGCTTTGCCGGCGCGGTAGTGGACCATGCTCGGCGACGGGATCGTCAGCTTCGGAAGGGTGCGCGTGACCGTGTCCTGCAGAAACCGGAAGTCGTCGCCGAAGATCGTCTTGGAGATTCCGAGCTTCCCGTCGACGTGCAGCGCGGCTGGGGTGAACTCGATGTCACCGTCTTCGTTGTGGAACTGCACGGCGAGGTGCCCCGCCTCCTTGCTGATCCCGTCGAGCTGGTAGATGAAGTCCATGTGCCACGACGCGCGGCGGAACTCGCCGTCGCTCGCGGCCTGGAGCCCGACATCCTCCTGCCTGCGCACCGTCTCCCGGATGGCCTCGTCCTCGATCGCGCGCAGGCTCGCAGCGTCGATCGAGCCCGCGGCGAAGTCGTCGCGCGCCTTCAGCAGCGCCGGCGGTCGCAGGATGCTCCCGACGTGATCCGCCCGGAACGGCGGCTTTACCCGCCGGCCGCTCGATGTGCGCGTCGTCGTTTCTTCCTGCATCGCCCCTCCTCGGTTTCACACCTGCGCGAGCCCGACGTAGTTCTCCGCCAGGCTCGTCGCTGCTGCGGTTGACGTTGTCAGATAGCGCAGCTGCGAGAGCTGCAGTTTTCGGTCGAACTCGTCCGCGTCGGGTGCGTTGTGCAGCATCGACGTCATCCACCACGAGAAGTGCTCTGCGCGCCAGACCCGGCGGAGGCAGTCGCTCGAGTAGGAGTCGAGCAGGTCTCGGCTACCTCTTCCGTACCAGTCGATCAGAGCGTCGGCGAGAACGCGAACGTCGTGCGCGGCGAGATTCAGTCCCTTCGCACCGGTGGGGGGAACGATGTGCGCCGCATCGCCGGCGAGAAACAGACGCCCGTGCTGCATCGGCTCCGCTACGAAGCTGCGCATGCCCGTCACCCCTTTCTCGAGGACCGGCCCCTCGACGAGATTCCAGCCGTCGAGCTCGGTCCGTGCCCGTAGCTCCGCCCAGATCCGCTCGTCCGGCCACGCATCGAGGTCTTCGTCGGGAGCGCACTGGATGTACAGCCTGCTGCGAGTCGGCGATCGCAGGCTGAGCAGCGCGAAGCCGCGCTCGTGGTTTGCGTACACGACCTCGTCGCTCGACGGCGCGACGTCCGCCAGGATGCCGAGCCAGCCGTAGGGGTAGTCCCGCGTGAACGCTCGCAGCACGGACGCGAGCGCAGGACGGCAGATGCCGTGGAACCCGTCGCAGCCGGCGATCACGTCGCAGTCGAGCCGCTGCTCCTCCCCGTCGTGCGTCGAAGCGCACGTATGGCTCGTCACCGTCGAAGTCGTGCACGCTTACGTGCGACACCTCGAAGAGAAGCGGCAGCCCAGCGGCGACCCGTGCGGCGACGAGGTCCTTCACGACCTCGGTCTGCCCGTAGATGACGATGGAGCGCCCTCCGGTCAGCTCGCTGAGCGGCACACGGTGGCGCTCGCCGTCGAATTGAAGATTGATGCCTCCATGGACGATCCCTTCGCGTCGAAGCCGATCGACGACGCCGGCGCGATCGAGGAGCTCAACCGTTCCTTGCTCGAGCACACCGGCGCGGATGCGCGCCTCAACATGCTCACGGCTTCGATCTTCGAGCACCACCGCGTCGATGCCCGCGCGCCACAGGAGCGCGGACAGCGTCAGGCCGGCGGGGCCGGCTCCGACGATCGCGACCTGGGTGCGCAGCCGTCTCACCTCTCGTCGAGTACATCCTGAGCGATCGCGAAAGCACGGTTCGCGGCCGGGACGCCGCAATAAATCGCCGACTGAAGGAGAACCTCCTTGATCTCGTCGGGCGTCAGCCCGTTGCGGAGCGCAGCGCGCACGTGCATCGCGAGCTCCTCGTGGTGGTTCAGCGCGGTCAGCGCCGTCAGCGTGATGCAACTGCGCGTCCTGCGGTCGAGTCCCGGCCGTGCCCAGACCTCTCCCCACGCATACCGCGTGATCAGATCCTGGAACTCGGCCGTGAAGCTCGTCGTGCGTTCGGTCGCAGCATCGACGTGCTCGTCACCCAGCACCTCGCGCCGAACCTTCATACCGTCGTCATAGGTCACAGATGCTCCTCGATCAGTCGGTTGAACTCGTCGGCCCGTTCGACGTTCACGGCGTGGGCGGCGTGACCGATCACCTCGAGACGCGCGTCGGGGACCTCGGCGACGATGCGCTCGAGCTCGACGGGCGGCGTGGATGGGTCGTCGGCCGCCGCGATTGCGAGCACGGGTGCCTGCACACCGTCGAGTCGCCCGCGCGCGTCCCACCGTGAGAGGGCTTCACAGCAGCGGGCATAACCCTCCGAGTCGACGCCGAGCAGCATTGCCCGGTAGGTGTCGACGCGCCCGAAGGCGGGCGTAAACCAGCGGTCGAGCACTGCGTCGGCGATCGCGGCGGTTCCGTCCGCTCGAACCGTCGCGGCGCGCTCGTCCCACTGCTGGGGCTCCCCGAATCGCGCGGCCGTGCAGGCGAGCACCAGCCGCTCGAGGCGCGCCGGAACGGCGAGTGCAAGCTGCATGCCGATCGCGCCCCCAAGTGACAGGCCGACAAACGAGAACGTTCCGTCGCCGACCACTGCCAGAACGCGAGACGCCAGGTCGGCAACATCACGCACCTCGGCGAGTGGCGCACCGCCGTGCCCGGGATGATCGACGCGAACGACGCGACGTCCGCGCAGCGCGGGCAACTGCGCGTCCCAGATCGACGAGGTCGATCCGAGCGAGCCGCAGAGGACGACCGTCCCGCTCATGCGCCGTACAGCGCAAGTGCGCGGTCGATGAACGCATCGACGGACCCGACGTAGTCCTCGGGGCGGCTCGCGTCGACG
>CAWFPX010000015.1:0-97185 GCA_963817765.1 uncultured Thermoleophilia bacterium
CGGGCAGCTCGAGGCCGCCGGCGGCCTGAAGCTCGCTCGTGCGCGCGCGCCAATGCCAGAGCCGCGATGACTCGCACTCGAGCTCGATCTGACCGCTTTCCCGTAACGCGGCGCCGTCAAGCTCCGTCGCGGCGACCTCGTCGAAGTCGAACGGTGTGTCGTAGGCGGGCAACTCGGCGAGCTGCAGCGCCCACAGCAGCGTGCCGGCCGCCTCGCCGTGCCACACGGCGTCGATGACCGCTGGATCATTGCCGGCCGAAGGCACCTGCTCGAGAGCCGCTCGCAGCTCGCCCTGCAACGCACGAACGCGCCCGAGCACGTCTCCCTGCGACCTGAGCTTGCGGCGCGGCACTACGCGAGTATGGCGTCGATCTCGGCGAGTGTCGGGCTGTCCAGTTCGATCCCGGCCGCGCTCGCGTTCTCGCGCACCTGCTCCGGGCGGCTCGCGCCGACGATCGCCGAGGCGACATTCGCTTCGCGCAGCACCCACGCGAGTGCGAGCTGAGGCATCGAGATCCCGAGACGCTCCGCGACGGGGACGAGCCGCTGCACCCGTTCGAGGACCTCGTCCGCGAGGTAGTCGCCCATCAGCCGGCCCATGCGCTCGTGCAGCGCCCGGTCCCCTCCGGAGGCGGGGCACCAGGCTTGTACTTGCCTGTCAGGGCACCCTGCGCGAGGGGCGACCAGACGATCTGCGAGATCCCATTCGCGTTGCAGATCGGGATCACCTCATCCTCCGGCTCGCGCCAGAGCAGCGAGTACTGCGGCTGCGAGCTGACGAACTTCGCCCAGCCGTGCTCGCGGGAGAGATCGAGCGCCGCCTGCACCTGCGGCGCCGTCCACTCGCTGAACCCGATGTAGCGGGCCTTGCCGCTCACGACGACCTCGTTCAGGGCCTCCATCGTCTCCTCGAGCGGCGTCGTGTCGTCGTAGCGGTGGCACTGATAGAGATCGACGTGATCGGTCTGGAGGCGCCGGAGCGACTCGTCGATCTGCTTCCGCACCTGCGCGACCGACAGTCCCTGGTTCTCGCCGGAGTCGTCCATCGGGAAGTAGAGCTTCGTTGCGAGCACGTACGAGCCGCGCGCCCGGCCCGAGAGCGCGTCTCCGAGGAAGCTCTCGGCGGCCCCGAGCGCATAGACGTTCGCCGTGTCGATGAAGTTGATGCCGGCGTCGAATGCCGCGTCGACGCAGGCCTTTGCTGGGGCGTTGTCGACGCCGCCACCGTAGGTGAGCCACGAGCCGAGGCTGATCTCGGAGACCGTCAGGTCGCTGTCGCCAAGTTGTCTGTATTCCATCCCGAAGTCGTACCGGTTTCGGCGCGAATGCCGTCGGGGCCTACCGATACCGTCAAAGAATGGCCAAGGCGGCGGCAGTCCAGCACGTGTGCTCCGAATGCGGGACGTCGTCCGGCCGTTGGCTCGGGCGCTGCCCGGGGTGCGCCGAGTTCGGGACGATGATCGCGGAGGCCGTGCCCGTGCGCGGCGAACGCGGCCGCGAGCGGGCCTCCGGCCGCGACGCCGCTTCGCCTCGTCGACGTCGTGGCGGAGGAGACCGCGCGGATCTCGACCGGCATCCCTGAGCTCGACCGGGTGCTCGGCGGGGGGCTCGTGCCGGCTTCGCTCGTGCTCGTCGGCGGCGAGCCGGGCGTGGGCAAGTCCACGCTCCTGCTGTCGGCGCTCGGAGCGATCTCGGCCGATCGGCGCGCGCTGCTCGTGACGGGCGAGGAGTCGGTGGCGCAGGTGAAGCTGCGCGCCGCGCGGCTCGGAGGCTGCGACGGGATCGAGATCCTCGCCGAGACCGATCTCGACGCGATCTGCGAGCTGCTCGAGCGCGAGCAGCCCGCTGTCTGCGTGATCGATTCGGTGCAGACGCTCTGGGCGCCGGATCTCGGTTCGGCCCCGGGCTCGGTCGCACAGGTCCGTGAGGCCGCGGGGCGCCTGCTGCGGGTCGCCAAGGAAAGCGGAGTCGCGACGTTCCTCGTCGGGCACGTGACGAAGGACGGCTCGGTTGCCGGCCCGCGCATGCTGGAGCACCTCGTCGACTGTGTCCTGCAGTTCGAGGGCGACCGCTACCACGCCCATCGAATCCTGCGGGCCGTGAAGAACCGGTTCGGCTCGACGAATGAGCTCGGCATCTTCGAGATGACCGGCGCCGGCCTCGTCGGCGTGCCCGACCCCTCCGAGCTCTTCGGGCGCACGCACCCGGGCGAGATCGGCGCCGCCGTTGCCTGCGTGCTCGAGGGCACGCGGCCGATCCTCCTCGAGATCCAGGCGCTCGTCGCGCCCACCGATCTCGCGATGCCCCGCCGGGTCGGCACCGGCGTCGACCCGAAACGGCTGGCGATGATCGTCGCCGTTCTGGCGCGCCATGCCGGTCTGCCGCTCGGCGGCGCCGACGTCTTCGTGAACGTCGCCGGAGGTGTCCGCATCGACGAGCCGGGCGCCGATCTCGGGATCGCGCTCGCGATCGCGTCGGCGGCGAAGGGCCTGCCCGTGCGCGACGGGCTGGCCGCGTTCGGCGAGATCGGGCTGACGGGACGGCTCCGGGCGGCCACCCAGGCCGATCGCCGCGTCGAGGAATGCGGCAAGCTCGGCCTTGCGACGGTGCTTGCACCGACCGGCACGAAGGGAGCCGGGGTGGAGGCCGAGACCCTTCGGGCGGCACTGGCGGCCGGGCTCGGCGAGAAGCCCTCCTGAGCAGGAATTTTCCACGAAACCCCTGGAAAACTGGCGGTTTTCCGCCGGTCCTGCTACCCTGGTCTTCTCGCCGGTAGAGCCCTCTGGGCCGCCGGCACTTTCGCGACTACACCGGAAAGAGGAGACGCAGCTTGTACAAGGTCGGCGACAAGGTGGTGTATCCCCACCACGGTGCAGGAACGGTCGTGAAGCGCGAGAAGCGCGAGGTGCTCGGCGAAAAGCGCGAGTACCTGACGATCAAGATCCTGCACAACGACATGACCGTGAACGTCCCGGCCGATAACGCCGAGCGCGTCGGTCTGCGGAAAGTGATCGACGAAGAGGCGGTCAAGAAGGTCGTCAAGTACCTGACCTCCGGCGGCACGGAAATGCCGAAGAACTGGAACCGCCGTTTCAAGCACAACCGAGACAAGATGAAGACCGGCGACATCTACGAGCTCGCCGAGGTCGTCCGCAACCTTGCGTTGCGTGACGGTGAGAAGGGTCTTTCGACCGGCGAGAAGCAGATGTACGTGAAGGCAAAGAAGATCCTCGCCTCCGAGCTCATGTACGCGAAGACGATGAGCGAGGACGAGGCGCTCGAGTGGCTCGAGGAGACGCTGACCGACGGCGTCAAGCCGAAGCTCACTCCGGCCGAGAAGGCAGCGGCGAAGAAGGCGCCGGCCAAGAAGGTCGCGGCCGCACCGGTCGCGAAGGCCGTCGCACCGTCGAAGGCTCCCGTGCGTCCTGCGCCGAAGAAGACCGCCGCCAAAGCGGTCGCTGCGAAGCAGGCCGTCGCGACGAGTCCCGCCGCGAAGAAGGCGACGCCCGCCACAGCGAAGACCGCCGCGGCGGCCAAGAGCAAGACGGCCGCGAGGGCGTAGTGAGTGTCTGGGCCGTTCTCGTCGCCGCCGGGCGAGGAGAACGGCTCGGGGAAGCCAGGCCGAAGGCGTTCGTTCGTCTCGGCGAGCTTCCCCTGCTCGCGGAGCCGCTGCGGCGGCTCGATGAGAGCGAGTGGATCGACGCGGTCGTGCTGGTCGCTCCGCCCGAGTGGGAGGAGCCGGCCATCCTGCTGGCCGAGGAGCTCGGCGCGTCGAAGGTGACGGCGTGCGTCACGGGCGGCGAGTCGCGCACCGACTCGGTGCGCGCCGGGGTTGCCGAGGTGCCGGACGACGTCGCGGTGATTCTCGTGCACGACGCGGCTCGCCCGTTCCTTCCCGACGAGGTGATCGTCCGCCTGCTCGCCGCGCTCGAGGATGGCGCTGATGGCGCTGTGCCGGTGCTGCCGGTCACCGACACGGTGAAGCGCATTCGCGACGGCGTGGTCGACGAGACGCTCGTGCGTGACGATCTGGTGAGCGTGCAGACACCGCAGGCATTCAACGCCTTCGCGCTTCGGTCGGCCCTCGCGGCCGACGCCCAGGGATCTGACTGCGCGTCGCTTGTCGAGGCGAAGGGTGGGCGCATCCGGACGGTCGAGGGCGACGAGCGTCTGCTGAAGGTGACGACTCGCGCCGACCTCGACCGTGTGGCCGCATGGCTGTAGAAGCGGTCTTCCTGGACGTCGGCGAGACGATCGTCGACGAGTCGCGGGCGTGGCTCGACGTCGCAGACCGCGCCGACGTGCCGGCGTTCACACTGCTCGGCGTGCTGGGCGGCCTCGCGGCGCGTCGAGAGAACCATAAACGGGTGTGGGAGATCGTCGGCACGCGGCCGTTTGCGCCGCCGCCGATCGAGGTGCGTGACTTCTACTCCGACGCGCTGCCGTGCTTGCGCACGCTGCGCGAGCGCGGTCTGCTCGTCGGGCTGGCGGGCAACCAGCCCGAGTCGGCGGTCTCCGAGCTCGCGGCCTGCGGAGTGGAGGTCGACGTGCTCGCGAGCTCGGAGGGCTGGGGCGTCGAGAAGCCGTCGCCGGAGTTCTTCGCGCGCATCGCCGCCGAGTCGCGCCTGTCGCCTGAGAAGATCGCCTACGTGGGGGACCGAGTGGACAATGACATCGAGCCGGCACTTGCGGCCGGGATGGTCGCCGTGCACATCCGGCGAGGCCCCTGGGGTCACCTTCAGGAGCCGCCGGCCGAGGCGCTTCGCATCGCCTCGCTCGACGAGCTCGTCGAGGTGCTGCACGTGAGCCTGCGGGTCGGGATCGGCGTCGACGCACATGCGCTCGAGCGGGGAGTGCCGCTCGTTCTCGGAGGTGTACGGCTCGACTACGACCGCGGCCTTGCCGGTCACTCCGACGGCGACGTCCTTGCGCACGCGCTCACGGATGCCGTGCTCGGCGCGGCCGGGCTGGGCGACATCGGCGCGCTTTTCCCGTCGACCGACGAGCAGTTCCGGGGCGCCTCCAGCCTCGAGCTGTTGCGCGAGGCGTACCGGCAGGTGCTCGAGGCGGGCTGGAAGCTTGTGAACGCCGATTGCGTGCTGGTCGGTGAGCGGCCGAAGATTGCGCCCCACCGCGAGGAGATGCGGAAGCGGTTGTCGGAGGCAGTCGGCGGTGGCGAGGTGAACGTGCGGGCGACGACGACCGACCAGCTCGGCTTCACCGGCCGCGGCGAAGGACTCGCCGCTCACGCGGTCGCGCTGCTCGAGTCGCAATGACGATCGTCCGCTACGCCGACCGGCCGGACCTCCGCGAACGGCGCAGCGCCGAGCTGAACACCTTCCCCACGTTCATGAATCACAACGCAATGGGTGACCGCTACTGGGGCCGTCTCTACGACGAGTTTCCGGCGTTTCAGCTCGCGGTCGCGGATGGCGACGAGCTGCTCGCGGAGGTGCACTCCCTGCCGGTGCGCGTCGACGGGGAGCTACCCGCCGGGTGGGACGAGGCGTTCGAGCGTGGAATGGAGCTCGGCGACGGGAATGTCCTCAGCCTGCTCGCCATCTCCGTGCGGCCAGACCGACGCGGCGGCGGCCTGGCGGGCCTGCTGATCGACGCAGCGCGCAGCGCCGCACGCGCTGCGGGCCTGACGGCAGTGATCGCGCCCGTCCGCCCGACGCTGAAGCCGAGCTATCCCCTCATTCCGATCGAGCAGTACATGGAGTGGCGCCGAGAGGACGGCTCCCACTTCGATCCGTGGATCCGCGTGCACGAACGAGCGGGCGCGACGATCGTGCAGGCGGCGCCGGACTCGATGCTGATCGAAGCGCCGGTGTCGGATTGGGAAGCGTGGACGGAGATGCGCTTCCCGGGCGACGGCACGTACATCGTGCCGGGGATGCTCGCACCGCTCGAGGTACGTGACGGGATCGGCGTCCACGTCGAGCCGAACGTCTGGCTGCGCCACAACGTGTGAAGGGCGAGGGTTGCGGCCCCCGCCCTTCGTTCAGGATGTGGGTGCTTCTACTTCACGCAGCCGGCGGCCAGATCGACGCCGTAGATGTTGTTGTAGGTGAAGCAGCCGAACCGCTTCGAGGTGAACAGGCGAAGGTTCGCATGCGACAGCGGCGCCCAGGGCGCAGCGTTCGCGATGATGTTCTTGTCGAGCTTTCCGTAGTTGATGAAGCGTGCGTTGCCCGACATCAGCGCCGCTTGCTGGATCAGCTTGTTGTAGTGCGGATCGTTGAAGTACGCGAAGTTGTTGTTGTTCTGGTCGTGGATGTTGTTGCCGTCCAGCAGGACGTTGATGAAGTCGGACGGGTCGACGAAGTCGGCGCCCCAGTTCTCGTCGGCGAGGTCGAACGGCTCGCCGCGATTGCCTTCCTTGCCGAATTGCACGCCGCGCGGGAACGGGCGAACATCGACGTTGAGCCCGATCTGCTTCAGGTCGAACTGGATGATCTGCGCACGGTTCAGGCAAGCGTTGTTGTTGCACGTATAGAGAACCGCCGTGCCGTCACCCTGGTGCCCCTTCGCGAGCGACTCGGCCTTGGGCAGGTTCGGCGTGCTGAGCGGATAGACCTTGTACGGGTTGTAACCCGGCATCGCCGGCGGCAGGATCGTGTCGTCCCGTTTCCCCGCGAGGTACCCGAGCTGGGTCAGGAGAGCGTGCCGGTCGAGCGCATAGTTGACGGCTTTCCGAAGGGGAATATTGCCCTTGAAGAGGGGGCGGGAGGTGTTCATTGCCACGTAGCGGACGTTGAGGGTCGGCTCGACGTGGAACTGGCCCTTGTTGATGCCGTACTTGGTTGCGAGCTCGGCGTACGCCGGGGACGGAACGCCGTCGGCGGCATAGTCCGAGGCGCCCTGCTCGACGCGGAGACGAATCGCCTCCTGGCTGTTTCCGACCGTGTAGTTGATGGCGGCCACGTTGTGTGGCCGGGGGCCGTGGTAGTTCGGGTTCACCTTCAGCAGGATCGACTTGCCCGGGGTTCGCGCCGCGACGTAGTACGGGCCGGCCGAGGCCGGCGTCAGGGCGCCGTTCGGGTCGTTCCCGATGTTGGACGGGACGGCTGCGAAGAACGGCATTGCCACGCGAGCGAGGAAGTCGGGCGCGGCATGGGTCAGCGTGATGACGAGGTGGTTGCCCTTCACCCGCACGCCGCTCGCAGTCGTCGCCTTTCCGGCGAGCACGTCGTTCACACCCACGATGTCGGTGATGAAGCTCTGCCCCGGCGATTGCAGCCTCGGGTTTGCGAGCCGATTGATCTCGCGTGCGAAGCTCGCAGGCGACACGGCTTCGCCGTCCGAGAACTTCGTGAAGCCGGCCTTGACGGTGAAGTCGTAGACCTTGCCGTTCGCCGAGATCTTCGGGAAGCCGGCCGCGGCTTCGGGGATGATCTGGGAGCTCGCCGGTCCCGTCTTGTCGGCGTAGTTCATGAGCTTCAGCGTGGTCGCGTACTCCAGTTCCCAGCCGGGGGCGTAGTAATCGAGGGCCGGATCGGTGTAGTCGGTGTCGGTGAACAGGTCGACGTTGAGCGTTCCGCCCTTCGCCGCGCGCACGTGCGACTCGGCGGCGGTGGCCGCAGTCGCCGCGATCCCGAGCACGATGCTCAGTACCAGCACGCTGGTCGCCAGTTCTGACGTTCTGCAAGATCGACTCCTTTGTCGCTCGGCCGCGAGCCCGCGGCGGGAGGCATCTGCATCCCGGTCAGGTAGACGCCCACCGCCGCTCGGCGTTTGAGCCAGTCGGCGATGACCGTATGCGGCAACTCGCTACCGCGGTCAGTGCCGGTCGGGAAGCCGCTCGTACGAGTCTCCCAGGCTCCGCCGTTCACTCCTGCCGGAGGCGCGACCTTGTGCGGCTGCTCACGCACGCGACTCGACACGCGGAGGCGCAAGTCCCAACTCGGCACAGGCCGCCTGTGTCGCTGCTACGAACTCCTCGATCGGCCGATCGAGTGCGCGATCTGTGTTCCAGACGAGCGCGACGAGCCGAGGCTCGATTGCGTCGGGTGGGTCGAGTGGCACCAGGACGACGTCGGCGTCCGCTTCGTCGATCGACAGGCGCGGGACCACCGCGTAGCCGATTCCTTCGCGTACCAGCGCCTGGATCGTCGTGTTGTAGTCGGATCTCGCGACGAAGGCTGCCTGCAAGTCGCGTGCGTCGAGATGCTTCTCGAGGCGGGGCCGCTCGCCTGAGTGCCCGATCAGCGGCAGCCGCGACGAGTTCGCGCAGGGTCGGTGCGCCACGGGAGATTGCGACGTCGCTGCCGGTAGGCGCGACAAGGACGTAGCGGTCTTCGAAGAGAACGACGTGGTCGAACGGGCCTTCAGGCAGCGGCAACTCGGCAAAGACGATGTCGACGAGGCCGGCGGTCAGTTGCTCGAGCAGGCCGACGTCGGTCGCCTGTTCGACCAGCCGGACCTCGACGTCGGTTTCCATGTTCTTCAGCGCCTGCGGGACGATGCGCGAGGTGATCGCCTGGAACGTGCCGACGACCAGCGTCCTCGCGTCGTTGGCGCCGGAGAGGTCGGCTTCCGCGGCGCGGACGCGGGCGAGAATGGTGGTGGCGTGTCCGTAGAGCAATCGTCCCTCGCGGGTCAGCGCGACAGGCTTCGTTCCGCGGGTGCGCTCGAACAGGCGGTGGCCGACGATCGATTCGAGTGCTGCGATCTGGTGACTCACCGCCGATTGCACGTAGCCGAGGCGCACAGCGGCGGCGCTGAACGATCCCTCCTCTGCGACGGCTTCGAGGGCGAAGAGATGCCGAAGCTCAACACGCAGCCAGCGCTCGAGTGCCATGTCCATCGAAACGGCGACCCTTCCAGGTCCATTCCGGCGCCATCGCGATGATGAAGATGTGCGATCGAGCTAACTGACCCGTGACCGGCAGACTTGCCACGCCGTCGTCGCGCAGCACGACGAGGCCGTCGCGTTCGAGCGACACCAGCGCGTCGCCGTCGGACGGTTGCTCGCCTGCGGCGACCGCGCGCAGCGCGACCGCGCGTCGCTGCCGGAACGAGCCTTCGAACGTCGACTGCTTGCGCAGCGGCTCGTAGCGCGAGCCGCGCGAGGGGCAGACCGACTCGAGGGGGCAGACGCCGCAGCGCGGGATCCGCGCCAGGCACACGGTCGCGCCGAGATCGAAGAGCGCCTGCGCGCACGAGCCGTCGAACGTCTCGCCGGTACGTTCCTGCACGCGAGCGACATTCGTGTCGACCGGCAGCACGTCGCGCCCGAACGCGAAGTTGCCGACGGCGGCCGCGGTGTACGGCCCGACCCCGGGCAACTCGGTCAGGTCGTCGGGCCAGCCGCGCTCCGCGACGACGCGCGCCGCACGGTGCAAGCTGACCGCGCGCCGGTTGTAGCCGAGCCCCTGCCAGGCGACGATCACCTCCGCGGGCGAGGCGGCCGCGAGCGCCTGCACGGTCGGCCAGCGCTCGAGCCATGCCTGCCAGCGCGGGATCACGCGGTCGACCTGCGTCTGCTGCAGCATCACCTCGCTGACGAGGATCGCGTAGGGGTCGCGCGTCTCCCGCCAGGGAAGCTCGCGCTTGTTGGCCCGGTACCACGCCAAGAGCAGTTCCTTCACCGGGGTGAGCGTAGACACCTCACGGCCTCGAAGAAGGCGCGCGAACCTCAGGCCGGCGTGTCGCTCGAGTCGCGCCTCACCGCGTCGACGTTGTTGCGGTGCACGCGCTCGTACGGCGCGTAGTAGTGGACGTCCTCGTTTCCGACGGCGGCCACCACGTCGCGGAGCGTCAATTGCGCCAGCGACGGGTCGTCGCGCGCCTCGAGCAGGAAGTCGATGTACAGCTCCGTCGCTGTGATCAGCCCGTCCGAGTAGCCGCCCGCCGCAATGATCTCCGGAGACCCGTGATTCGGCAGAATCCGCGTCGGTTGTAGCTCGCTCAGCTTCTCCAGGTTCGCTCGGTGGATCGGCAGACGCTCGGGCGCATCGACGTACGTCACGGTGTCTTCCATCGTGTCGCCACAGAGAAGGAGCTGTCGCGCCGGCCACCAGATGACCGTCGCGTCGTCGCTGTGGATGTCCGTCTTGAGGAGCTCCAGCTGCAGCTCGCCAAGCTCGAGCTCGAGCCGATCTGCGAACGTCGTCGTCGGCAGCACGAGTGGAGCGATCGCGGGCGGGCCTTCCAGCGAACCGCTCTCGATTGCCTCACGCGAGCCGGCGAGTAGCTCCGCAGTTCGTTCGCACGCGATGATCTCGCAGTCGCTGAACGCTTCGGTCCCTGCCACGTGATCGAGGTGCCAATGGCTGAGGACGATCGTGAACGTCCGCGCGCCTGCGTCTTCGAGAACCGCTCGTATCTGACGTCCATGATCGACCGAAACGTGCGTGTCGTAGACGAGAGCAGCGTCACCCGAGACGATCGCGTAGCTCGCGATACCGAGCGACAGCGCGCCATCGTCGACCCAGTTCGGCTGGTCGTCGAACCGATGATCCTCGACGCGGCCGTCGTAGAAGGCGAACACCCCGGCTGCCGGCTGCAGCACGCGTAGGTGATCCATCCGGCCATCCTAGAATCCGGTGAGCATGCAGGACAGCGAACCCCCAGCGGTCTTCCTTGCGGCAGAGGGCGAGATCGTCTTGGACGGCCCCGGCCGAACGATCCGCGCGCTGTGCGAGCACGAGTTGATCGACGTGACGTGGTCGCGCTACGCCGCCGGCGAGCGCGGGCCAGAGCCGCACATCCACCGCCGGCACGTCGATGCGTTCTTCGTCATCGATGGCGAGCTCGAGTTTCAGGTCAGGCCTGAGCTGACACCGGTCCGGGCACGGGCGGGCAGCTTTGTCCTCGTTCCGCCGCTGGTCGTTCACACCTTCGCGAACACGAGCGGCGCGACCGCCACGTGGCTGAACTTCCACGCTCCGAGCACCGGGTTCCTCGCGTACGTCCGCGGTGACATCGATGCATTCGACAGCGTCGACGTCCCGGCCGTCGACCAACTTGCCACGGCGGACGGGGTGGTGTCGGCCGCAGATGGCGACGGCGAGTTGTTGCAGCGCGAGACCTACGGATTACGCGTCGTCGGCGACACGCCGCAACTCGCCGCGGTCGAGCTCAGCCTGCAGCCCGGCTTCGCGAAGGAGCACAGCCGGCGCGACGAGGTCACGTCGTTCTTCGTGCTGGAAGGCGACGTCGACCTCGCCGTCGGCGGCGAGGTCGCGCACGCAAGCCCCGGAACGTGGGGGTACGCGCCGCCCGGCTCGTCGCACTCGCTCCGGAACACGGGCTCGAATGATGCTCGGGTGCTGAACCTCCGCGCACCCAGACGCGTCCCCGGATAGTCAGTCGCGCTCCGGGCCCGGCCGCCGGGTCGGGTAATCAGGCGAGCCGCTGCCAGACGTTCTCGAGCAACTGAGCGCTCTGTGGCCAGAGCAGGACCTGGCCGCCAAAGTTCAGTGCTCCCGCCGAGAACACCTTCGCTCCGCTCGGATGCTCGTAGTAGGTCATCTCCGCCGAGCGCCCCGGCCCGAAGAGGTCGGTGATCGTCGCAAGCACCTGCACGCCCGGGCGGCGAAGCCGGCGAGCGCGCGTCGATCTCGATCCCGTAGAGGCCGAACTGCGCGCCGTTCGCGAGACCTGTGCCCGCGAAGGCCCAGGAGGCAGTGTCGGCACCGGCGACGGTGAACGGCGCATGCCGTTCGCCGCGGTCGCTCGCGACGTATTGCACGCCGAGGAGCGCCGCCTCGGGACGGCCGAGGTCGCGCCACTCGTCGATCAACGTGGCACGGGAAGCGCGCCTGTCGACGCGCCGGAAGAAGTTGTTCGCGGCCAGGAACATGAGGTTCCCGCCACGATCGCGAAAGCCCTCGACGAGGTCGTAGAGGCCGGACGTCACGTACTCGGTGTGACCCGGGAACACGAGCAGGTCGTAGGCCGCCCGCAGGGCATCCGGCGTCAAGAACCGCTCGATGTCCTCGTCGCCGTAGACGTCGACCTGTTTCCCGGTTTGCGCGAGCCAGTGCTGGAAGCTGAGGTCGTAGCTGCGGTAGCGATACGGCACGCCGCGACCGGCATGCGGACGCGTCATGTCGATGTGGTTCGGTCTTCCAGTGCGCGTACCACGTGTCGCCCCACCCGTCGTTGTTCGCGTCGTAGAAGTTGTACGCCTGCCAGCTGGTGGTCGGTATGACCACAGCGACGCGATGCTGAGGTGCGGCCGGGCGGACGATGATCGGGGCGAAGCCCACGCGGCCGTCGTCAGCCGTTAGTTGCGCTGCATAGACGCCCGACGGCCAGTCGGCGCCGATCTGCACCGGGACCGGGGCGGGATGGTCGCGGTGAGCACGCCAGTCGATCGCCTGTGCGGTACCGACGGGGATGCCTTGGATCAGTCCGTTCGCGTACGTCGGCTGAGTCTCCGGGCCGCTGTGCAACATCTGCAGCGAGAGGTGCGCTGCATCGGTGCGGACGACCAGTGTCGCCGTGTCGCCGGGCCGCGCGCTGCGGACTCCGAACCCTGCATCGACCCCGAGGATCCGGACGACGGCTCTGGCGGCCGCCGGATGTGCGGTGCCCGCAAGTGGCGTGGCGGTCACCCGCAGGATGTACGTCCGGGCGGCCAGTCGCGGATCGGGGCGCCACGCGAGCTCGTGGTCGCCCGGCGCCGAGCTCGACTTGCCGCTCCGCGAGCGGTGACGCGGCGACCGCGACCGGCTGCTCGGACGCCGCGCCCTGTCCGGTCTGCAGCACATTGAGCGTGACGCGTGAGCGGCGCGCGAGCCGGAAACGGAGGCGGGCTTCGACCCTTGGCGCGACGGCGCCGAGCGTCGTGACGAACTCCGTGTCGCCCGCGAACGGCCGGCCGGAGTTATCGACCCGGAATCCCGACAGGAGCGGCGTTCCCGCCCATGCGGGACCGAGCCGACCGAGCGAGCCGAGCGACGCAGCGACTCCCGCTCCCGCGAGCACGAGCAGCCGACGACGTGTGCCCGACCAGGTCATCCCGGCACTGTAGACATTCGCCAGGTGTGTAAGGTGCGCCTTACAATTGAGTCTGATTGCCCGACAAGCGAGCAGATCGCCCGCCGGAAGCTTGTGCCGCGCCGGTCGGCGTGGTCCCTCGTCGCCGTCCTCGCGATCGCGGCGCTCACCTGGAAGGCGGTCACGGCGCCCGATGGGGTGCCGGACCCGACCGCTCCAGACAGTCACCTGAGCCATGGGGCCGTGGTCGTCGACAGTGCGCTCCTCGTGTTCCGGGAGGGCCTCGAGGCCGTGCTCGTGCTCGCGGCCTTCACGGCCAGCTTCGTCGGGGCCGACCGGCGCCTGCGGCGCCCGGTCGCGCTCGGTGCCACGGGTGCGCTCGCCGCCTCCGTCGTCACCTGGTTTGCGGCGATCGGCGTGATCGGCGTCTTCGGCGGCCCCGGGCTCGACGTGCAGGCGGCGACCGGCCTCATGGCCGTCGCTGTGCTCCTCGTGGTGATGAACTGGTTCTTCCACAAGGTGTACTGGACCGGTTGGATCTCGGCGCACAACCGTCGTCGCCGGCAACTGACCGGCGGAGCCGCCGTCGGCAGGCGTGCGCTTCTCGGTCTGGCGCTGCTCGGGTTCACCGCCGTCTATCGCGAGGGATTCGAGGTCGTGCTGTTCCTGCAGAACCTCAGGATCAGGACCAGCGCGGCGACGGTTCTCGAAGGCGTCGCACTCGGCTTCGCACTCACCGTCGTCGTCGGAATCGCAACCTTCAGGTTTCAGCAGCGGCTGCCGTACAAGCGGATGCTCGTCGCCACGGGTGTGTTGCTCGGATTCGTGTTGCTCGTGATGGTGGGGGAGAGCATCCAGGAGCTGCAGCTCGCGGGCTGGCTACCACGCACTCGCTCGGCGTTGCCTTCCCCGGCTGGCTGGGGCTGTGGTTCGCGTTGTTCCCGTCCGTGGAGGGCGTTGCGGCGCAACTGCTTGCGGCGTTCCTCGTTGCGGGCTCGTACTTCCTCGCCGAGCATCTGAAGGTGCGCCGGCCGAGTCGCGCCTCCGCGACCGCGGGCATCTCCGCTCGCAGCACGCACGCGCTCGGGCTCGCGCCGCGCGAGTAGCGCGGCGGCCAGCACGACCGACGCGAACGCCACGACGCGAACGAGTCCGAGCGCCCCGCCGGGCAAGCGTTCGTGGAAGAGCGCCAGCCCCGCTGCGATCGGAAGCGCGTTCGTGAAGAGCGACGCCGTGCCGGCGGTGGTCAGCGAGCCGCCGCGCTGGAATGCGAGTTGCAGCGCGACGAATGCAGCTCCGTGGGCGGCAAGCACGACCGGGACGAGGAGCAGCCACGCGCCGCCCCCGACCGCGCCTTTGGTTGCGGCGTCGCCCATGCCGTACAGAACCCCCGCCGCGATCCCCAACCCCGCACCGGGTGCAAGCCGTGCTCCCGACAGGGCGACGACCCCGGCGAACGCAGCGGAGACCGCGAGCCACGCGATCACCGCGCCCGGTGCCGCAGTCCCGCCGGATGCCGCGCCGCCGGCAAGCGATGCGCCGAGCAGTGCGAGGCCGCCGATGGCGATCGCGACGGCGATCCACTGCCTCCGCCCGAGCCGGTCGCCGCGTCGCTGCGCAAGGACGGCGAGGATGCCGATCCCCCCGGCCGAGGTCGCCTGGACGAGCGACAGCGGCGCGAGCGCGAGCGCGGCGACATAGAAGGCCCAGCCCAGCAGGCCGACGCCGAAGCCGACGAGCCATGAGGTATCTCCGAAGAGCGCGCGCAGCGCGCCCATCGGGCGGCGCAGCGACAGCGCGGGCAATTCGGCTGCCGCGCCGTGTTGGGCGACCCAGCCCCAGTTGAGTGCAAACGCCGAGAGCAGTGCCAGCGCCAGTCCGGCGCCTGTGCTCACCGCCGTTCGCCCTGGAACGGAAGGTAGGCCTCCGCGGCGAGCGCGGCGATCCCGACGCGCGGCAGGTCACGCCGCCGCTCGTAGACGACGAACCGTCGCTCCCACTGCGGGAAGAACTTGCGGTTGAACGTGAGCAGGTTGTCCAGCTGGAAATGTCCCTTGAGCGTCAACAGTGCGCGGCGCTGCACCTCCTGGAGGCCGGTGAGTGCAGCCTCGGGCGCGAGCAGCGCCGCGAAGGGAGCGAAGTTCAGGGACACGCGCTCGTACCCATGCGTGCGCGCCCACGCGACGGTCTCACAGACGAGCCACTCGTTGAATCCATTCGGCGTCGACCGGAGTCTCGGCATCGACGACAGCGAGAGCGCCGCAGACGCCGGCGAGAGCGCGAAGTGGAGAAAGCCCGGCAGCCTCACCGCCCGGCGCGAAGCCGACGAAGAACACTGCATCCTCGTCCCCGAGACCGAACAGAGCGTCGAGCGCCATCACGAACCCTCGCTCGGGTGCATCGCCGCGCCACGCACGCGCGACGTCCTCGAGCTCCGCCCGCAGCGAAGCATCGAGCTCGCTCGGTCGGAGCGCCTCGCGCGCGGTAGCCCGCGTGCTCGAGGCGGTGAACCGACTGGCGCACCTTTCGGATCGCACGCCCGTCGAGCGCGAATGACGCGGTCTCGACGACGGCTTCATCGCCGTGGTAGAGCGCGTGCAGCCCTCGAGCGGCGTAGAGCGGCAGGAATCCCTCCGACGCGCCGAGGATCGCAACGCGCCAGTCGCGCGCGTGGGCGAGCTCGACGAACGCGGAGACCAGGTCGTCGAGTCGCTCGCGCGGGCCGATGGGATCGCCAGAGACGATTGCCACGCAACCGACGACGCGGTAGGCGAGGAACGCGGTCTCGTCGGCGTTGAAGAAGTACGACTTGTCGGCGCGCAGGACAAACGGCGCAAGCGTGTCGACGCCCCAGGCGTGAACGAGCGCACGCGCGATCGCACGTTCCCGCTCCTGCTGCCCGACGCGGTAACGCCAGGGAGCGAGCCACCCCGCGACGATCCACGCCGTTGCCGCGATCCCGAGCAGCAGGAGCGAGAGCGGGAACCAGTAGCCGAACGAGCCCGAGAGGTGCGGAGAACCGTGGAGGTTGAGCCCGAGCAGGCCGCCGAGCATCTCGCGCAGTGTGAACTGCAGCGTCAGCGGCTGGTCGGCAGCGGTCTGGTTGACCCAGAGCGCGACGATCGCGAAGAACGCAATGGAGGCGGATGCCAGGGCGACGCGTGCGACGATCATGTGACGCGTCGACGCGTCGCCCGGGCGGTCGAAGTCATGACGGCGCGCAACGAGCAGTACGAGCACGATCGCCGAGGCGAGCGTGCCGTGGTTGAGCCCGTTCAGCACGTGCAAAGCGGTCGAAGCTCCGGCGACGACCGTCGCCACCTGCCACGCCCGCTGTCGCCGTCGTGCCAAACCTCGCGCCGCAACGAGGAGCGCAACGCCCGCGAGCGCGCCCGCGGCGCGCGCGAGTGGGCCGACCGCATCAGGAGTGAACGAATGCAGGAGGCCCGTGTCGTCTCCGGGCAGGATCGTGTGCACGAGATTGAGGACTGCGCCGACCGCGACGACCGTCGCGACGAGCAGCGGAGCGCGCCGTCCGCGGTTCCGGGCGGGCGCGAGCGCCGCGACGGCGAGGGCGACGAACGCGGCGGGCAGGTAGACCGATTGCAACCGCGCCGCCGAATCCAGCGCGTCGCGGAGGGACACCTGGCGGACAACGGCGATCGAGACGCCGGTCTGGAGATAGCCGAAGAGGCCGATGCCGACGCCGAGCAAGAGTGCCGAGGTGAGTCGCTCGAAGCCGGAGCTACGCGCGTAGAGGCCGAGCGCGATCGCCGCGACGAGCCAGACGACGGCGAACCAGAGGAGCGGCGCGGAGCTGTGCTTCGCGAGCTCGTCGAGCGGCAGGGCCTCACCGAGCCTCGGGCCTGGCAGCGCCGGCCGCACGAGGTAGAGCCAGCCGGTCGCCGCGAACGCGGTCGCGATGAGAATCGGGAACGCGGCGAGCTTACGCATGCAGCCTCCGGGAGAGTGCCAGCAGCGCGCGGGCGGCGTTGCCACGCCAGAGCGCCCAGTTGTGGCCGCCGCGGACGAGGAAGAAGTGATGCGGTAGGTGAAGTTTGTCGAGCGCTTGGGCAAACCCGGCGTTCTGACGTCGGAAGTGGTCGTCGGTCCCGCTGTAGAACCACATGTAGGTGCCGGCACGCCGGAGTGCAGCAGCCGCGCGCGGCAGCGTGAGCGATGGGCTGTTGCGCCGCAGGAGTGCCGTGTGATGCCCGAAGATCGCTGCGATGTCGTCGGCGCGCTGATACCCCGACCAGCTCTCGAGCACGTGAAACTCCTGTGGGTGATGGATGCCGATGTTGAGGGCCGCGTAGCCGCCCTCCGAGAGGCCGACGAGCGCTCGTGCATCGCCGCGCCTGATGGTGCGATACCGGGCGTCGACCGCGCGGACGACGTCGCGGGAGACGAACGTCTCCCAGGCCTGGTTCTTGCCGATGCCGTTCGCCCACTCCTTGTCGGTGAACGAGCCGGTTGACCCGAAGGGCATGACGAGGATCAGCGGGCGGGTGCGCCGCAGTGCGACCAGTTCGTCCTCGACGACTCCCATGCGGACCGTTGCGAGAAACGCCCCGGGGCGACCGGGGAAGCCGTGCAAGAGGTACGCGACGGGATACCGTCGGTGGGGATGCGACTGGTAGCCGGGCGGCAGATAGACGTCGACCGGCTGGCGGCGGCCACCGAGCGCAGGACTGACGACGGTGAAGCGGACCGGCGTCCCGTGCACCTTCACGAAGGCGGCGTCGTGTGGTGGGGCGAAGCCGCGGTAGGCCCAGTAGTTCTCGATGTAGCGATAAGCGCCGAGGACGCCGACGGCGAGGAAGATCCCGAGCGCGGCGGCGGTGGCCCAGGTTCGGCTCGGCAGTGGGAGTCCGGGTGCAGTCACGCACCCGGTTGTAGGGCACCGCACCTGAACGAAAGCTGACGGAGCGGTTAAGCCAGGGTTACGTCGCCGGCTTGGCGAGGTGCGCGAGCGCGAGCCGCAGCCAGGCGGATGCGTGCGACGACCAGAGACTCGTCTGGTGACCGCCGCGGTAGAGCTCGAAGACGTGCCGTACACCGGCGTTGCTCAACTCACGATCGAACTGCACGTTCTCGGGCCGGAACCGGCTGTCGCCGCGACCGACATAGAACGCGAAAAAGGTCGGCCGTCGCTTCTGCGAGGCGCGGAGGTCGGCGATCAACGTGTGCGCGTTCGTCGCCGGCCCTCGGGCAAGCGATCGGGTCCCGGTCGGGTCGGTCGCGTGAAAGTAGCCGGACCACGACTCGACGACCGCAAAGGACCCGAGGTGATGCAGCCCGAGGATGGTGGCGCCGTAGCCGCCGGCCGACAGTCCGACGATCGCGCGGCCGGCCCGTGAGCGAATCGTGCGGAAGTGGGCGTCGACATAGCGCGGAACCTCCTCGGCGACATAGGTCTCCCATTCGCGCCCAGAGCCCCAGTTCAGGTACTCGGGATCGGTGTCGGTGTCTCGTGCGCCCTGCGGGAAGACGAGGATGGCGGGGCCTGCCCGTTCGAGTGCGCCGATCACCCAGCCGTTGCCGAGGTAGGACTTGCCGCCGGCAGGGAGACCGTGCAGGAAATAGACCACCGGATACCGCTTGTTGGTGTCGCCGTACCCCGGCGGCAGGACAACGCGCGCGTGCACGCGGCCCTTCAGCGCGACCGAGACGATCCCCTCGTCGAGATCGCGGCTCTCCGTCAGCCGCGCGGCGATGACGCCCGTCGTGGCGACGAGCGCGACCGCGACGGTGGTGGCGAGGACATAGCGCATCGAAACACGGTGTCAGCAGCAGCACCTTGACTGTGCCAGGAGCAACTTGCAGGCGGCTAAGAGAAATGCTCCCCGTACCCGGCAATCTCAATCGGACGGCAACAGAGTATTTACCTGCCGCCGCTATCGTCGCGGGATGGCAGTCCTCGCTGCCCTGGCCGCGGCCGTCTTCCTGCCAGGCTTTACGCCGTTCGCGGTCGGGCCGAGCGGTGGGCAGGTGCTCCGTGGCAGATTCCCCGGGACGGAGCGCGCCGGCTACGTCTACCTGCCTCCGGGTTTCGAGCCGTCGGCGCGCTATCCCGTCGTCTACCTTCTGCACGGCATGCCGGGCTCGCCGTCGGAGTACCTCGACGGAACCCAGCTTGCGACGTTCGCCGACGCGGGGATCTCGTCGGGCGCGCTGCGGCCGTTCATCGCTGTGCTGCCGGCCGCAGGCTCGAACCGCGCCTACAACGGTGAGTGGGCAGGCCCGTGGGAGAAGGAGCTCGTCCGGCGCGTCGTCCCGTGGATCGACGCGTCGCTGCCGACGATCGCCAATCGCGAGGGGCGGGTGATTGCCGGGCTGTCTGCGGGCGGGTACGGCGCGGCCGACATCGGCATCCGCCATCCGCAGGTCTTCGGAGCCATCGAATCGTGGAGTGGGTACTTCCGGCCGTTGCACGACGGGCCGTTCAAGAACGCGTCGCGCAGCGTGCTCGCAGCGAACGATCCTCAGCAACTCGTCGCGCACGACAAATCGGCCCTCATGCACACGCGGTTCTTCCTCTCGAGCGGTCCCTTCCACAGTCACTGGTTCCGTCCGAGCGAGACCGTGGCGTTCGCACGCGAGGCGCACCGACTCGGACTCGCCACGACGCTGCGCCTCTACTCGTCGACGAAAGGCGAATGGCGCCTCCAGTTCGACGACGGCCTGCGCTGGGCGTTCGGCTCCTAGCGCTCTGCGAGCTGCAGGTAGTAGAACGCGTTCCCGGCGAGGTCGCCGCTCGGCAACGTCGCGTAGTCGGGGATCACGCCGGCGCGTATCCATCCGAGTCGCGGGTAGATGCGGTCGGCGTCGGTTCCCTCATGGGTCGACAGCCACAGCAGGCGAAGGCCGAGGGAGCGTGCGTGCTCGACCGCGACGTCGAGGAGCGCCCTGCCGACGCCTCGGCCGCGCGCCTCGGCGGCGACGACGAGCCGCTGGATCTCGGCGCGATGCCGGCCGTTGCCGGTGGTCGCACGGGCGAGATGGACGACGCCGAGGAGCTCGTCGCCCTCGAAGGCGGCCCATTGAACGTGCTCGCCGGGCTCGAGCACGGCAGCAATCTTGCGCCACGCATCCTCGGCGCCTGCGCGAGTGAGGTTCGGCGCGAGCCCCAGCGCCATGCCCGCGGCGTGCGCGTCGAGCAGCAGCTGCGCCAGCGGGCCGGAGTGACTCGCGATCCCGACCGCGTCGAGCTGGACGACGTTCACGGCGCCGTCGCTCAGCCCGGGCGCGTGCGTTTGCGACCAGCGACGCGTTGCGCGCCACGCGACAACGCCGACGCCGAAGAGCGCGAGCTCGACGACGGTGATCACAAGCCGGTTGATGACGGTGACGCTCAGCGCGGGGCCTGCCGTCGTGACCGCGAGCAGCAGGGCGTACATCGACGCCTCGCGGGCGCCCAGGCCCGACGGCGAGAACACCGTGAGCACCGCGACGATCGCGCCGACCGCCGACACCCCGCCGAGGAAGGGGATCGTCGAGAGCCCCGGGCTCGAGCCGACGCTCCGCAGCATGAAATACACCGCGACGCCGCTGATCAGCCACGTAGCGCAGTAGAAGAGCAGCAGCGCGAGCATCTCCGGGAACGGCAACGGGTCGATCTCCTCGGCGCCGAACGGACGCAGCAGCTTGTTCGCGAGCGGCCGGAAGATGCGCGGATGGAGGCCCAGGGCGCAGAGGAAGCCGAAGACGACAAGAGGGAGCAGGGGTGCGTCCACTCCCTTCACCCACGCGAGGCTGACCACGAAGACCAGCACGCCCGAGATGGCCGACAGCGCAGCCTCGACGAAGATCGACGCCAGTACCTTCGGCGTCTCGGTGACGCCTGCCGAGCGGCGCAGCGCCACGGTGCGCGCCGCGGGCGTCCAGATCCCGCCCGGGATGTACTTCGCGAGCATCGAGACCATTTCCGCTTCGAGCGCGACGCGGTACGGTGACGTCGATCTCCCAGGCGGCGAGGATGCGAATCCAGCCGAGGACGAAGACGAGGTAGTAGATGGTCACGGCGCCGAGCGCCAGTGCGATGTAGGCAGGGCTCGCGTGCTCGAGCAGCGGCGCCGCCTTGGACCACTCGCTGCGCACCGCCCAGGCACAAAAGCCGAGGATCGCCAGAACGAGCGCCAGCTGCAGCCCCTTTGCGAGGAGGGGATGCGCTCGCAGAAATGCCGGAACCGCACGCAGGCGCAGGACAAAGACGGCCACGTTGACGAGACTAACGTTCGGACCGGGGTGTCCAGAGCGGGAGGACGAGGGCGCGCCAGCACGCAATTCCACATCAAGCCTCTAGCGGTCGGCCCTCCCGACGACCATCTAAGGTCCTGTGTTGTGACGCGCGTTCGCTTTGCTCCCAGTCCGACGGGGACGTTGCACGTCGGGAACGCGCTGAGCGCCGTTGCGAACCGCCGCTTCGGCGACTGGATGCTGCTGCGCATCGACGACACCGATCCCGAGCGCAACGTCGCCGACGGCGAGACCGGGATCCTCGATGACCTGCGCTGGCTGGGAATCGACTGGGACGAAGGTCCGGTGCGCCAGAGCGAGCGGGCAGGGCGTCATCTCGAGGCCGCGCACGCCGCCGGCCTGCCGCAGCGGTTCGAAGGGGTGATGCTGTGGCGTGACGACGGGTCGCCGACGTTCCATCTCGCGAGCGTCGTCGACGACGCCGACTTTCAGATCACTCACGTCATCCGCGGCTCCGATCACCGGCCGAACGAGGATCTGCACACAGCCCTCTTCCGCGCGCTCGGCGTCGACCCGCCCGAGGTGATCCACCACGGCCTCGTGGTCGGCGACGACGGCAAGAAGCTGTCGAAGCGGGCGGAGGGAGCGACCGTTGCGGCGCTGCGCGACGACGGCTATCCACCCGAGGCGGTGCGCGCCTACCTGGAGGAGCTCGGGCTCCCGAGGCACGACGTCCATCTCGATCTCGCGCGGATCCGTTCGCTCTCCGTCGACGTCCTCGCGGATCTCGACGACGCGGAGCTGGCACGCCGTGCAGGCGTCCCCGTCGAGGCCGCGCCGCTGCTGCGCGGAGCGCACGATCTCGTCGAGGGCCGGGCGCTCGCCCAGTCCGTGCTCGCGCCGCAGCGCGCTCGACCCGGCGCAGTCCCCGGAGACGCTCGAGCGGTTCGTCGAGCTCCGGTCTCGGTTTCCCGAGACGCTCGAGAAGGACGAGGCGAAGACACTGCTGCGCGAGTTGAAGGCGGTCGGGGGCAATCTCAAGGCGCTGCGGCTCGCGTTGACCGGTGCCGAGCGCGGGCCGGAGCTCTGGGCGGTGCTGCGGGCTCTCCCGCGTGACGAGGCGCTGCGCCGCACGAACCACCACTAGCCTAGACCTGTGCGCCTCTACGACACGTTCTCGCGTTCGCTCGTCGAGCTTCCAGCTGCCCCCGGTCCGGTGCGGATGTACTTCTGCGGCCCGACGGTGTACGCGCGCGCACATATCGGCAACGCACGTCCCTTCGTCGTCGGTATGTGGCTTCGCTCGTGGTTGCGAGCGACGGGCTACGAGGCGCAGCTCGTGCACAACATCACCGACATCAACGACAAGATCTACGACGCCGCGCCGGGCGCGAGCGCCGAGCTCGCCGAGCGCGCGACCGCTTGGTATCTCGAGGACACGGGCGATCTCGGGCTCGGCATGCCCGACCACCTGCCGAAGGCGACGGAGTCGGTGCCGGAGATCGTGGCGTTCATCGAGGAGCTGATCGCGCGCGGCAATGCCTACGCGGTACAGGGCGACGTCTACTTCCGGGTCGCGAGCTTTCCCGAGTACGGACGGCTCTCGGGCCAGCGGCCCGACCAGGTCGAGCAGGGCGAGGAGCCGAGCGCGCTGAAGGAGGATCCGCGCGACTTCGCGCTCTGGAAGGCGAACAAGCCGGAGACCGAGGACACGTGGTGGGACTCTCCGTGGGGGCGGGGCCGACCGGGCTGGCACATCGAGTGCTCGGCCATGGCGGAGGAGATCTTCGGCCCGGCGTTCGAGATCCACGGCGGCGGGCTCGACCTCGTCTTCCCGCATCACGAGAACGAGGTCGCGCAGTCGCGGGCGCTCGGGCATCCGTTCGCGGAGATCTGGACGCACAACGGGATGCTGCGCTTCACGGGCGAGAAGATGTCGAAGTCGGGCGGCAACGTCGCGACGATTCGCGAGGCGATCGACGAGTGGGGGCGCGAGGCGGTGCTCGTCTTCTTCCTCACCGCTCACTGGCGCAAGCCGATCGACTTCTCGGCGGAGACGATGGCCCAGGCCGTCGCCCGCCGCGACACGCTGAAGAACGCGTTCACCCTTCCTGCCGCCGAGCATGACGAGAGCGGATGGGCGACGTTCGCAGCGGCGCTCGACGACGACTTCGACACGCCCGCCGCACTCGCCGTCCTGCACGAATGGGCCTCGACCGGACAGCTCGAGCTGCTGCGTCGCGGCCTCGCCGTTTTCGGGCTCGAGTCGCTCGCCGTGCGCGAGGAGGCGCCGGCCGAGATCGTGGAGCTGGCCGAGCGCCGGGCGTCCGCCCGCTCGGAGCGGGACTTCGAAGCATCGGACCGGCTGCGCGACGAGCTCGCCGAGCGGGGCTGGGAGATGCGCGACGAGCCGGGCGGCGGGCACACCCTCGTCCGGCGTGACGCGTGACCCCCGACCTCGTCTACGGCCGTCGAGCCGTCCGCGAGGCCCTGCGCGGGCGCAGGGAGGTGCTCGAGGTCTGGGCCACCGAGCGGGCGCTGAAGTCCGAGGACTGGCTGGCCGAGCGACGGCCGAAGGCGAAGACCGACCGGGAGCTCACCGAGCGGGCCGAAACGCGCGATCACCAGGGCGTTTTGGCGCTCGTCGAGCCGTATCGCTATGCGGACGCCTACGAGCTGGCAGCCGCCGAGAAGCCCCTGCTCGCCGTGCTCGACCGCGTCACCGACCCACGGAACCTCGGCGCGGTCTGCCGGAGCGCCGACGGCGCGGGCGCGACGGGCGTCGTCGTCCCGGCGCACGGCTCGGCGGTCGTGACGCCGGCCGTCGCCCGAGCGTCGGCGGGCGCGGTCGAGCACCTGCCGGTCGCCGTCGTCACGAACCTTGCGCGCTATCTCGAGGAGGTGAAAGGCGCCGACCTCTGGGTCTACGGCGCGACGGGCGACGAAGGAACGCCGACGATGTGGGAGACCGATCTCACAGGCGGCGTCGCGGTCGTCCTCGGCGCGGAAGGGAAGGGACTGCGGCCGCTCGTCCGCCGGACGTGCGACGCGCTCGTCTCGATCCCGCTCGACGGCCAGGTCGAGTCGCTGAACGTCAGCGTCGCCGCTGCGGTGCTCCTGTACGAGGCGCGGCGCCAACGCACAGCGAATGGCTGACCCCTCCC
Organism: uncultured Thermoleophilia bacterium; assembly: GCA_963817765.1. Lineage (GTDB taxonomy): Bacteria > Actinomycetota > Thermoleophilia > Gaiellales > Gaiellaceae > PALSA-600. The sequence continues at coordinate 24,315 of CAWFPX010000015.1, forward strand.
TCTATCTCTTCGACGGTTACAACCTGCTGCACGCCGGGCCGTTCGACAGAGCGAGCGAGCTCATCGACTCGCTGGCGAGCTTCGTCGCCTTGCGCGGCGCGCGGGGCATCGTCGTCTTCGACGGCGTCGGCGAGGACGCGACGCGAGGGCCGCTCGAGGTCCGGTACGCGCCGCACGCGGACACGCTGCTCGAGCGGCTCGCGGCCGAGCAGCGGGGGCGCGAGCAGGTGCTGCTCGTGACGAGCGACTCGACCGTTGCCGCCGCCGCGGGCGGCGAGGTGGCGAAGCTCTCGTCCCAGGGGTTCTTCCGCGACCTGGAGCCGGCGTGGCCGCCGGGAGGATCGCCCGCGCGGGCTCGCGGGAAAGCTCGACGAGGCGACGCGCGCCCGCCTCGAGCGGCTCCGCCGAGGCGAGTAAGCGGGTCCACTGCAAATGGGGCTTGTGCTCCTTGCGGGACCGATGCTAGATTCACCTCAACCTCAGGGTGAGACTTCGGTGGTTCAGGACGGAGGTCGATCCCACAAAACGCCTGCGAACACAGGGGATCCACCGTGTCCGTCCGCACCGCAACCATTCCGAAGTCTCCGCAGAAGGTTCAACGAGAGCTTGAGGATCTGCAGCTCGTCCTGAAGGCGCGCAACGGCAGCTCCGTCGCGATGGACCAGCTGATCCGGCGCTACACCTCGTTCGTCCGGCTGAAGGCGAGCTCGTATTTCCTCGCCGGCGGCGACTCCGAGGACCTGATCCAGGAGGGCCTCGTCGGTCTCTACAAGGCCGTGCGCGACTTCCGCCCCGACAAGGAGACGTCGTTCCGCTCGTTCGCCGAGCTCTGCGTGACGCGCCAGATCATCACGGCGATCAAGACGGCGACGCGCTTCAAGCACGCCCCGCTGAACACGTACGTCTCGTTCAGCCACACGCCGGCCGGGCAGGAGGGCGACGACTGCACCCTCGGCGACGCGCTCCCGGGCCCGACCGTCAACGACCCGTCGGTGCGGGTGATCTCGACGGAGGAGCTCCAGTCGCTCGTCGGCTGTCTCTCGACGACGCTCTCGCCGCTCGAGGCCGACGCGCTGCGTCTCTACCTCGAGGGCTCGTCGTACGAGCAGATGGCGGACGACCTCGGCTGCGACACGAAGACGATCGACAACGCGCTGCAGCGCGTGAAGCGGAAGATCCTGACGCACCAGGAGACGCGTCAGGTTCTTCAGTAGGCGCGACGCGTCAGTAGACATCGATCCGCGCGATCTCGTACGTGGCCGCGAGGCGGATGTTCTTCACCTGGCCGTTCCGAGTCGGCTCGACTCTCAACGAGGCATGCGTGTCCCGTCGATGACGTCCTCGATCGGAATCAGATACACGCTTCCGAGCTGCGGGCAGATAGACGGCGAAGTCATCGACCTGCACCGTGGTAGTTCCGGGTGCGAACCTTCGGATTCGGGTGATGCGCATAGCTGCTGCGACGTTCGGAACTTCACAGCACCCATCCCGGAGCCGACCGGTCTTGCACTGGACCCGCCGCAGACAGTTGCCGTTCGTCGATGACGAGGTCGTAGCGCGTGTTCTCGCCGAACGGGACGAAGACGTCGTATCCCTGGAGCCGAAGCGCCAGCATGATCGCCATCGTCGACTGGTCGCCGACGTCCTTCGGATGCTGCATGAGTTCAACGGTGCCTGAGGCCTCGGACAGGCCGTGTCCAAAACAGACAACACGGAGGATGCCTACAATTCGGGCGCGCCGGAGTAGCTCAGTTGGCAGAGCAACGCTCTTGTAAACCGTGGGCCAGGGGTTCGAGTCCCCTCTCCGGCTCTCGCGTTATCCGGCTGCGGCCAGCGCCTGCTCGAGGTCGGCCCAGAGCCGATCCGCGTCCTCGAGGCCGACGGAGAGCCGCAGCAGGCCGCGCGGGATGCGGTCGCCTTCCCAGCGATGGCGGCTCTCGAGCGACGACTCGACGCCGCCGAGGGAGGTCTGGTTGCGAATCAGCGTCAGCGACGTCTCGACGGTGCGGGCGGCGTGGTCGCTCACGTCGAAGGAGATCACCCCGCCGAGCCCGGGATAGCGGACTCTCGAGACTCCGGGATGCGCCGTCAGGAGCTGCGCGAGCGCCTGCGCCGTCTCGGTCTGTCGCCGGACGCGAACCTCGAGCGTCTCGCAGCCCGCGCAGCAACGCGGCGGCTGCGTCGGGCGCTGCGGCAAGGCCGAGTCTCATCCGCACGTCGTAGAGTCGGCGCGTCGGTTCGGCGGCTCGCGTCACGGTCGCGCCGAGCATCGCGTCGTGAGTGCCCGGTCAGATACTTCGTCGCCGAGTGCACGACGACATCGGCGCCCTCGTCGAGCGCGTGGAGGAAGACGGGTGTGGAGAGCGTCGCGTCGCAGACGACGAGCGCATCATGCGCGCGCACGGCATCCCAGTCGGGTTGGGTCAGGATCGGGTTGGCAGGCGCTTCGACCCACACGATGTCCGCGTCGGCAGGCGGCGCGCCGGTCTGGTCGTACTCCACCACCTGCAGGCCCCACGGCTCGAACTGCGCGAGCGTCACGCCGGTGCCGAAATAGGCGCCTTCGGCGAGCGCCATCTTCGCGCCCGGCCGGCAGAAGGCGAGGACGCACGCAGTGACCGCCGAGGTCCCCGACGCGTAGAGCAGCGCGTCGCCGCCTTCGAGCTCGCCGAGCTTCCGTTCGGCCTCCGTGCCCGTCGGGTGCGCATACCGCTGATAGATGAATGCACCAGGCTCGCCGGCTTCGTCGTAGGGCCAGACGGTTCTGCGATCAACGGTTGCCACGGATCGACTTTAGAGACTCGCGACGGTCGCGACGAGCAGGTCGATCTCGTCCTCGCTGTTGAAGTAGTGCACCGAGGCGCGGATCAGTGCCGTGATGCCGCGCGGGTCGAGGTCGAGGCGCGCCGACGCGGCGTCGGAGATCGACACGTTGACGGTTTCGCGCGCGAGGGCCGACTTCACCTCGGTAGCCGAGCAGCCGTCGACCGTGAAGGTGACGATCGCACCGAGCACGCGCCCGTGGTCGCGCACCGTCACCCGCGGGAGCTCGGCGAGACGCGCACGCAGCACTGCGCCAAGGGATTGCACGCGCTCCCAGATCGCGTCGACTCCGAGTGCGAGTGCGTAGTCGGCCGCCACGCCGAGCCCGATCTTCCCGGCGAAGTACGTCTCCCAGTTCTCGAATCGGCGCGCGTCGTGGCGGATCGCGTAGGTGCCGTCCGGCTGCCATTCCGCTGCGTGCATGTCGAGGAACGGCGGCTCGAGCTGCTCGAGCAGAGGTCTCCGCACGTAGAGGAAGCCGGTTGCCCGCGGGCCGCGGAGGAACTTGCGCCCGGTCGCCGACAGCATGTCGCAACCGAGCGCGTCGACATCGAGCGGAAGCTGGCCCACCGACTGGCATGCGTCGAGGAGCAGCGGCACGCCGGCGGCCCTCGTCACGCGTCCGACCTCCGCCGCCGGGTTGACGAGCCCGCCTTGAGTCGGGACGTGGACGAGAGAGACCAGCTTCACCCGCTCGTCGAGCAGACGCTCGAGCGCGGCGACGTCGAACTGGCCGAGCTCGTCATCCGGGACCACCTCGATGACGGCTCCGGTGCGGTCTGCGACCTGGCGAAGGGCGATCCAGTTGGAGGCGTACTCGGCACGGCCGGTGAGGATGCGATCGCCTGCGGCGAACGGGAAGGCGTAGAAGGCCATGTCCCACGCGCGCGTGGCGTTCTCGATCACGGCGATCTCATCGCGTTCCGCGCCGACCAGCCGGGCCAGCGCGTCATAGGTGTGCTCGAGGCGGTCCGACCGCTCCGCGGCCGCCTCGTAGCCGCCGATCTCGGCTTCGCGCCGAAGGTGCTCGACGACGGCATCGACCACGGCCTCCGGAGGCAGCGATGAGCCCGCGTTGTTGAAGTGCGCGACGTGCGCGCACCCGGGTGTCTCCGCGCGCAGCCGCTCGATGTCGAGCGTCACCGCGCTGCGAGTGCGTGCAGCGGCTGGAGCGCCTCGATCGCGTGACTCGTCCAGCCGGGGCCGCCGTCATAGACCGCCGCGAGCTCCGCTGCAAGATCCGGTCCGACGCGCCCGCGCAGGTCCTCCATCGGCGCTCGATGTGCAGGCGGCGACAGTGTCTCGTCCACGGCAAACGCCGCTGCGAGCACGGCCTGGGCGATCGCGTTTCGGGCCTGGCGTGCGAACGCGGCAGCGTCGAGATCCGGTGCCGACTCGATCGCGGCTCGCAGATTGTCGGTTGCAGCTTCGAGGCTCATGCTCCGTATTCTGATCTAGTAGCGGGCGTGGCGCGGACCGAGAAGCCGGTGCATCAGACGACCGCCGAGAAGCTTCAGTGGCTGGCGGAGCTCCGCGACGAGGCGCGGCACGCGGGATCGGCGAAATCGGTCGCCAAGCAGCGCGACCAGGGGAAGCTTCTGGCGCGTGAGCGCGCCGAGAAGCTGTGCGACTCCGGCTCGTTCGTCGAGCTCGACCGGTACGTGCGTCACCGCGAGTCGAACTTCGGGATGCTCGAGCGCCGGCCTTACGGCGACGCGGTCGTCACGGGCTACGGCGAGGTCTTCGGGCGGCGCGTGTTCGTCTTCAGCCAGGACTTCACCGTCTTCGGCGGCTCGCTGAGCGAGGTCTTCGCCGAGAAGATCTGCAAGGTGATGGACATGGCGGCGAAGTACGGCTGCCCGCTGATCGGGATCAACGACTCCGGCGGCGCACGCATCCAGGAAGGTGTCGTCTCGCTCGCCGGCTACGCCGAGATCTTCTGGCGCAACGTCCAGGCCTCGGGCGTGATCCCGCAGATCTCGCTCGTCATGGGCCCGTGCGCGGGCGGCGCCGTCTACTCGCCGGCGATCACCGACTTCGTCCTGATGGTCGAGGAGACGTCGTACATGTTCATCACCGGGCCCGACGTCGTGAAGACCGTGACCGGGGAGGAGGTGTCGTTCGAGGAGCTCGGCGGCGCGCTTGCGCACGCGACGAAGTCTGGTGTCGCGCATCTCACCTCGCCGAATGAGGAAGCCGCGCTCGAGGACGCGCGCTACCTGCTCAGCTTTCTGCCGCAGTCGAACGCGCACCCGACGCCGTACGACCCGCCGAGCGATCCGGTCGACCGCGAGGCGCCCGAGCTCGACACGCTCGTGCCCGACGAGGCAACGAAGCCGTACGACATCAAGAGCGTGATCTCGGCCGTCGTCGATGACGGCGAGTTCCTCGAGATCCAGCCGCTCTTCGCCGAGAACATCGTCTGCGGCTTCGCCCGCCTCGGCGGTTACAGCGTGGGGGTGGTCGGCAACCAGCCGAAGGCGCTCGCCGGTGTGCTCGACATCAGCTCGTCGGAGAAGGCCGCACGCTTCGTGCGCACCTGCGATGCGTTCAACATCCCGCTGATCACGTTCGTCGACGTCCCCGGCTTCCTGCCCGGGACCGCCCAGGAGTGGGGCGGGATCATCCGGCACGGCGCGAAGCTTCTCTACTCGTACTGCGAGGCGACCGTGCCGAAGCTGACCGTAATCACGCGCAAGGCCTACGGCGGCGCCTACGACGTCATGAGCTCCAAGCACGTGCGTGCGGACTTCAACTTCGCGTGGCCGACAGCGGAGGTCGCCGTGATGGGGCCGGAGGGCGCGGTCAACATCGTCTTCCGGCAGGAGTTGGCCGAATCGGACGACCCTGAGGCGCGCCGCGCCGAGTTGATCGCCGACTACAAGGAGCGGTTCGCGAACCCGTACACGGCTGCCGAGCGCGGCTACGTCGACGACGTGATCGAGCCGAGGCGCACACGGCCGGTGCTGATCAACGCGTTGAAGACGGCGATCACCAAGCGCGAGCGCACACCGTCTCGCAAGCACGGGAACATCCCGCTCTGACTGATTCCTAGAGCTTTGCGATCTGCTTCAGCACGCCGTCGGCACACCCAATTCCGACGTGGTCGCCGACGTGGTAGTCGCCGAGCTTGGGCGACCCGTCGGTGACGTGGCAGCTGAAGTCGCCGTGCTCGTCCGAGTGAATCGTCAGCGACGTCGTCCCCAGGGCGGTCAGCGTTCCCGCGAACGTCGCGAGGTCGACGTGCGGCGGCGGAGGGGTCGGCTCCGGTGCGGGCGGGAGGGGAGGCGGTGTCGTCGCGGCGGGGAGCCGCTTGAGCAGCACGAGCAGGTTCGAGCCGACGCGGCACCCGATAGCCGCACGGTCGCCGACGTGCAGGTCGCCAAGGCTCGGTGAGCCGTCCCCAAGCGTGCAGGTGAAGATGTGGTCGCCGCTCTTGACCGAGATCGACGCGGCGTCGAACGCGGTGACGACACCCTCGTAGACGTGCGCCGAGTCGGCCGTCGTCACCGGCGCCCAGGAGACGAGGACACCGTTCTGGCACACGACCTTCGCATGGTCGCCCACCTTCAGTCCGCTCGTCGAAGGGGATGAATCGCCGAGTGCGCAGGTGAGATTGCGATCGCCGTCGTGCAGGCTGATCGAGGTCGACGAGAGTGCGGTGACGGCCCCGCCGAACTTCACCGGCTCAGCTTTCACCGGCTCAGCTTGGCTCGGGCTCTCGGCGGGCGCGGTGGTCAGATGATGGATCTTCGCGAGAACGAGATGCCGGTTGGAGCGACGGCACTGCGCCTGCACACGGTCTCCGACCGCATAGCCGGTGAGGGAGGGCGAGCGTCGGCCGAGCGCGCACCTGATCGTGTGGTGAGCGCCTTTGACAGAGACGCTGCTCGCCGTGAGGGTCGCCACGACACCTCTGGCCGACATACTTTCGCCTGCCGAGGCGGGAAGAGCGGAGACGAGCGCAGCAAGTCCAACGGCCGCAGTCAGTGCAAAACGCTTCACGTGGGCCACCATGTCCGCAGGGCAGTCACGTGTCGACCCCCTTTAAGGGGGTGCGGCAGATCCCTCGTTGGGGGTCAGACGCGGACGGTCTCGCGCGCGCCGACCACGGCAAAGAGCGCCTCGACGGCTTCCGGGTCGAACTGGGTGCCCGCGCAGCGCTCGACCTCGCGGAGCGCATCCTCATGGGTGAGCGGGACTCGATACAGGCGGTTCGAGGTCATCGCGTCGAATGCGTCTGCGACGAAGATGATGCGCGCGCCGATCGGGATCTGCTCGCCTTCCAGCCCATCGGGATACCCAGTGCCGTCCCAACGCTCGTGATGGTGCAGCACCCAGTCGGCGATCGGCTCGACGCCGAGGCTTTCGAGCATGCGGTATCCGATCTGCGGATGACGCTCCAGCACGAGCCGCTCGGTGTCGGTGAGCGCAGCTGGTTTGCGAAGGATCTCCTCGGGGACAGCGAGCTTGCCGAGGTCATGCAGGCTGCCGGCGAGCCGGATCAGCTCGATCTCGTCGTCAGGACGGCCCAACCGGGCGGCGATGCTCGCTGAGAGCGCCGCGACCCGCTCGGAGTGGCTCCCCGTATACGCGTCGCGCGAGTCGACCGACTGCGCCAGTGAGGCAGCCGCGCGGAAGCGCGCGACCCGGTCGACGCCGGACGCGACGCGGCGGAACTCCGACAGCTCGGTGACCTCGGGGCGGGTGAGGCGCACCTGGTTCTTGCCGTGCTCCTTCGCCCAGTAGAGCGCCCCGTCCGCCAGCCTGATCAGCGAGTCGCGCTCGCGCCCGTGCTCCGGGAAGGTCGCGACGCCGGCGCTGACCGTGATCGCGCCGATGGGACCGAGGTCGCTCTCGCCGATGCGCACGACGATCGATTGGGCGATCTCGAGCGCGATCGAGTCCTCGGTGCCGGGCAGCAGGACTGCGAACTCGTCGCCGCCGAGCCGAAATGCCTCTCCACCCTGGCGCAGCCGCGCCGCGACCTGCGAGAGGACGCGGTCGCCGGCCGGATGGCCGAACTGGTCGTTGATGCGCTTGAAGTTGTCGATGTCGAGGAAACACAGCGAGACGACCCCGTCACTCTCCTCAGCGACCGCAAGCTCGCGCTGGAGCCGTTCGTGGAAGTGACGATGGTTCCCGAGCCCGGTCAGCGGATCGGTGAGGGCGAGCTTGATGGCGTTCAAGGCACGGTGCGTCGAGCGCTGATAGAGCGAGATGGCGACGAGTGGGCCTGCGAGCGCCACGAAGAGAAACGGGGTGCGCTGCCACAGGACGACGAGCATCAGGGCGCTCGATGCCATCAGCGTGAACGGAAGGACGGTCCAGCGAACGTTCGAGCGGATCAGACGCACGTACCCGATCTCCGATCCGGAGGCCGAGATGGCTGCCGTCACGAGCAGCAGGTTGACCGCGTAGAGGATCGCCGCTGTCACGACAACCTGAGCCAGGATCGCCCCAGGCGACGTGCCGGTCATGTGGGTCAGCACCGAGCCGGCAATCGTCCCGACGATCCCGAAGAGGCCTGCGTTGAAGATCGTGCGGATCAGCGGCTTGCGCTGTAGGAGTTGAACGAGCGTCGGGGCGGTGACGTAGACGAACGTCGCCGGCGCCCAGCCGAAGAGGACCAGCGCAGCGACGGCGAAGACGAAGCCGAGCGAAAGTCCGTTTGCGTCTGCGCCTTCGACGGGCACGGGAAACCGCTCGGCGAGGATCGACGCGACGAGGAAGGCGAAGACGCCGGCGATCGTTCCGGCGGAGCCGGGGTTCGTCAGGAATGAATAGGTCGCCGCGAGGTACGCGGCGACGCCGACCAGCGAGACGGGCGCAACGACGACAAGAAGTCTTGCGGGTGGAAGCGCCCGTCCGCTCATCTAGACGTCGTTACCAGGTGAAGTTCGTGACGTCCCAGGTGAAGTTGCCGAACACGATCGCAAGCGCGATGAGCAAGGCCACCAGAACGAGACTCGTGATTTTCGAGTTCCACTGAAGCATGAAAGGGTTCCTCCGAAGTGTGTGCCGCATTAGTCGTGATTCTCGATGACCACTCCGGGTAGAGGCATCACCCGTATGGGTGAAACCTTTTCGTCGAGCCGAATCCCTCGAAGGGGTGAGTTCGGTTAGATTCCTCGCGCGTGGAGCTCCAGCTGACCCCGGAACAGCCGCCGTCGGTCGCCGAGGCGGTCGCGGAACTACTGCAGACGGTTGATTCCCCGTCCCCGGCCGCCGACCCGTGGTGGCAGGCCGGCATCGACGAGATCCTCGAGTCGTAACCGCCACGCGTTCGATGCGTGGTGCACGACGCACGCGTCGGCGACCGCGTCGATCATCTAGGGAGCGACGACGGGGCGGCCGCGGAGCACCCGCGGCGCGGCGCGTGCGTAATCGAGGCCCGAGATCCACGTGAGCGCGAGCGCGACGACGAGTGCCCACCAGGCGATGTCATCGCGCCACGCCCCGGCCGCTGCGAGACCGCCGATTGCCGCCGCAGCTGCCTGCGACCATGTCTTCAACTTCCCGAGGTCACGGGCGGCGATCACGACGCCGCGCTCGACCGCCGCCTGGCGCAGCCCCGAGATGAGGAGCTCACGGGCGACGATTGCAGCCACCATCCACGCGGGGAACACGCCCTGGTCGATGAGCACGATCAGCGTCGTCATCACGAGCAGCTTGTCGGCGACGGGGTCGAGCAGCGAGCCGAACGACGAGGTGCTCCCGGCGCGGCGGGCGATGCGGCCGTCGAACCAATCGGTCGCCATCGCGAGGCAGAAGACGCCCGTGGCCCAGTAGTCGTGGTTCGGGAACGGGATCGCAAACAGGGCGATCACGATCGGCACCGAGACCGCCCGGGCGACGGTCAACTGATCCGCGAAGCTCATCCGCAAGGAGAATACGGCTTGTGTTCGCCAAAGTGCTTGTCGCCAACCGGGGTGAGATCGCGTTGCGGATCTTCCGCACCCTGCGGGACATGGGGATCGGCTCGGTTGCGGTGTACTCGGATGTCGACCGGAGCGCCGTTCACACGGCCTACGCCGACGAGGCGCTGGCGCTCGGCGGCAGTACCTCGGCGGAGACCTACCTCGTCGTCGACAAGCTCCTGGAGGCGGCGGCGAAGTCGGGCGCCGAGGCGATCCACCCGGGCTACGGGTTCCTCGCCGAGAACGCTGCGTTCGCCCGGGCGGTCGAAGACGCGGGTCTCGTCTGGATCGGGCCGCCGCCGAGCGCGATCGAGTTGATGGGCTCGAAGACGCGCGCGCGTCAGGCGATGCAGGCTGCCGGGGTGCCGATCATCCCCGGCACGACCGAGCCCGTCGCTTCGGCCGCCAGGGTCGCCGAGCTCGGAGCGGAGATCGGCTGGCCTCTCCTGATCAAGGCGGCGGCCGGCGGAGGCGGGAAGGGGATGAAGGTCGTCCGCGGGCCGGACGAGGCGGCTCAGGCGTTCGAGTCCGCCCAGCGCGAAGGGCAGGCCTACTTCGCGGACGCGTCGGTGTACGTCGAGCGATACCTCGAGGATCCCCGGCACGTCGAGGTCCAGGTCCTCGCCGACGCGCATGGGAACGTGATTCACCTCGGCGAGCGCGACTGCACCATCCAGCGCCGCCACCAGAAGCTCGTCGAGGAGACACCTTCGCCCGCGGTCGGCGCAGAGCTGCGGAGCCGCATCGGGAAGATCGCCGTCGACGCGGCGCGCGCGGCCGGCTACCGCTCGGCGGGAACGATCGAGGGGCTCCTCGCGCCCGACGGCTCCTATTACTTCATGGAGATGAACACCCGCATTCAGGTGGAGCACACGATCACCGAGATGGTGGCGGGCGTGGACATCGTCCGGGCGCAGGTGCAGATCGCCGCCGGCGAGCGCCTCGAGTTCGCGCAGGACGAGATCCGCCTGCAGGGACACGCGATCGAATGCCGCATCAACGCCGAGGACGTCGCGAACGGATTCTTGCCCTCACCGGGGCGGATCACCGTCTACCGCGAGCCCTCAGGCCCCGGTGTGCGCGTCGATTCCGGCGTGACCGAGGGCTCTGAGATCTCGCCGCTCTACGACCCGATGATCGCCAAGCTGATCGTGCGCGGCGCCGACCGCGCAGATGCGATCGGCCGCATGCTGCGGGCGCTCGGCGAGTTCGAGATCGGAGGTGTGAAGACGCTGATCGGCTTCCACAAGGCGCTGCTCACACACCCGTGCTTCGCAGCCGGCGAGACCTGCCACGGGGTCGTCGAGTCCGAGCTGCTCGCAGCAGCGCGCGGCCGAGCTCTCGGTCGCGCCGGTCCGCGGGACGTCGCCGGTCGCAGGCGGCACGCTCCCGCGCACGACTGTCGCGGAGGTCGAAGGCCGCCGCGTCTCCGTGACGGTGCTGGTGCCGGAACCGCCGTACCGCGACCTCGCCCGCAGAAGGCGCGAGCGCGTGGCGGCCGGCGCCGGCGGGGCAGGCTCGAGCTTCGTGACGAGCCCGATGCAGGGAACCGTGCTCGCCGTGAAGGTCGCAGAGGGCGACACCGTCGAGATCGGTCAGGTGATCGCGATCGTCGAGGCGATGAAGATGGAGAACGAGGTCGCGGCCCACCGCGCCGGCACCGTGACCGAGATCGCCGTCGTCGACGGGCAGCCTGTGACGACCGGCCAGCCGATCTGCACGATTTCGTGAGCTAATCCTGCCGTGCGCGTTGCCGCTCGATGCGGCGCGCCTCGAGCGATGCCCGACTCCTGCGGCCGGCGGACGCAGCGGCGTGCTCGAGCCCCTGCGCTCCACGGATGGTGCCCTGCGCGAGCAACGCGGACGCCGCGAGTGTCCAGCGCGCCACGGCGGCAGCGACGGTGCGGCTGGTCGCGACGAGACGCGGCGCGAGCCAGTGGGCTCCGGCCGCGGTTCGTGCAGCGACGACTCGACTCGACTGCTCGATCATCGTGCCACCCTGCACCGCGCGCGGGCGGAGCCACTCGACGCCTGACCGCGTGCCCGAACGCACCGCGTGTGAGGCGCCGACGGCGTACGCGCGTGCGCTCGCTCCCGCGCGCGCGGTCGTCGCGCGCGTTGCGGCAATTCGGGCCGGCGACGGACGCGGGATACGCAGGACGAGGGGCGTCGGCGGGTCGAGGAGCAAGCGCCGCGACGACGGCTCGAAGGCGGCGACGGACGCAGCCGGGATGTCCCTCCGGCGCCGGGTCGTCCTCGAGCGGACGATCAGGACCTCCGCGCGACCCGTCGGGCCCCGTGACGACCTTCTCGACCACCGCGCCCGTGGGTTGAACCGTCAGGCCCTCCGCGTGGGCGAGCCAGTAGTCGAGCACTCTGCTGCCGCGCGAGAAGCTGGGCGTGCGCGCGGACTCCGCCATCTGACCCCCTTTGCTCGTCTTCGAGGCTAACACCTACGCCGCGGAGGACCGAGACCCTCCTGATCAGAGCGAGCGCTGGTAGGCGCGGAACGTGTACGTCGCCCACGCCGCAGTGACGGCGGAGAGCGCGAGGAGCAGCGAGAGGTAGAAGCCGACCGTGCTCCACGACGTACCGGGGAGCACGACCTCGCGGGCGGCGCGCACGCCCCAGTCGACCGGATTGAAGCTCGCCGTCGACTGCATCCATCCCGGCATCTGAGGACGTGCGATCATCGTTGTCGAGAGGAAGAGCAGCGGCAGGCCGATGAAGTTCGCGACGGCGATCATCGTCGCCTCGCGGCGCGTCAGCAGCGCGATCGCCTGTGAGATGCCCGCGAACGCGCTGTTCACGAGGATCGCCGCAACGATGATCGTCAGCCAACCGAGCGCGCCGGTGTGCACGCGCACACCGAGTGCGAGCGAGACGAGCAGGATGACGACCGCCTGGATCGCAGCCGTCAACGCCGACCGCACGATTTGCGAGAGCACCAGCGAGAAGCGCGACGCCGGCGTGGCGAGGAAGCGCTCGATCACCTTGTGGTCGAGGTCGGCGATCATCGACATCCCGCTCCAGGTCGCACCGAAGAACGCGTTCATGACGACGATCGCGGGCGCCAGGAACGTGATGTACGACGTCGTCCCGAAGCCCCCGAGCCGCGTCACGTTGCGAAACAGCTGCCCGTAGAGCACGAGCCAGACCATCGGCTGAACGAGCAGGAGGACGATCCAGATCGGCTCACGCATCAGATTGCGTGCCTGTCGCACCGTCATGAACCACGTGTGGCGCGCGACGGTCACCGCGGCCGGTCCTCCGCGCTGAACTCGCGGCCCGTGAAATGGAGGTAGACGTCGTCGAGCGAAGGGCGCGACAGCGAGACCGAGGCAACGGCGATGCCGGCGCCCTCGAGCGCAGAGAGGATGCCGGGCAGCGCGCGTCCTCCGTTCTCGACCCGCGAGACGATCGTGCGCCCGTCGACGACCTGCTCGGGCTGCGCGCCGACGCCCGCGAGCACACGCTCCGCCTCGGCGATCGCTCCGTTCTCGAGCTCGACGTGAACGGCGTCACCACGTAGGCCCGCCTTCAGGTCGGCCGGTGTGCCTTCGACGACGATCTTTCCCTGCGAGACGATCGCGAGCCGGTCGGCGAGCTGATCGGCCTCCTCGAGGTAGTGCGTCGTCAGCGAGGATGGTCAGCGTCTCGGCCTGCGCAAGCCTCGAGACTTCGTCCCACATGGCGACCCGCGCCTCAGGGTCGAGTCCCGTCGTCGGCTCGTCCAGAAAGAGCACGCGCGGGCGGTGGACGAGCCCGAGGGCGATATCGAGCCGGCGGCGCATCCCGCCGGAGTAGGTCTTCACGATGCGGTCAGCAGCATCCGCGATGCCGACGAGCTCGAGCAGCTCATCCGCCCGCGCCTGCAGCGCGCGGCCGCCCATCCCTTGCACGCGGCCCTGGAGCATCAGGTTCTCACGGCCCGTGCCGAACTGGTCGACGCCCGAGTCCTGCGGCACGTACCCGATCAGCCGGCGAACCGCGTTCTGCTTGCGGCGCACGTCGTGCCCGAGGATCGACGCTGTGCCTTCGTCGGCGTGCGTGAGCGTGACGAGTACGCGTACCGTCGTCGACTTGCCGGCGCCGTTCGGGCCGAGGAGACCGAAGACCTCGCCCTCGCGGACCTGGAACGACACGCCGTCGAGCGCTCGAACCTCGCCGTACGCCTTACGCAGCTCGCTGACGGTGATCGCATCCATCGACGGCGAGGTTAGCGGCGGCGCTAGTGTGCCGCGCGACCAATGGATCTTCTCGAATATCAAGGCAAACAGCTCTTCAAGCGATTCGGCATTCCGGTGTCCGAAGGGCGCCTCGCGACCACCCCGGCGGAGGCGCGGAGCGCGGCCGAGGAGCTCGGCGGCCCTGTTGTCGTGAAGGCTCAGGTGCTGACGGGCGGCCGCGGGAAGGCCGGAGGCGTGAAGCTCGCCGACGATCCGGACGATGCCGAGCAGAAGGCGAAGGACATCATCGGTCTCGACATCAACGGCCACATCGTCGAGAAGTTGTGGGTCGAGACCGCCTCCGATATCGCGAAGGAGTACTACCTCTCCGTCACGTTCGACCGAGGCGCGAAGAAGCCGCTGTTCATGTTCACGACGCAGGGCGGCATCGAGATCGAGCAGGTCGCCGAGGAGACTCCCGATGCGCTCGTCCGCCTGCACGTGGACGCCCTCGAGGGCTACCAGCCCTGGGTTGCCCGCCGGTTGATCTACGGCGCCGGCGTCGAGGACCCGTCCGAGCAGAAGCAGCTCGCCGACATCATCGGGAAGCTCTACCGTTGCTTCATCGAGTGCGACGCGATGCTCGCCGAGATCAACCCATTGATCGTCACCCCGGACGGCGAGGTGAAGGCGCTCGACTCCAAGTTCACGGTCGACGACAGCGCGCTCTACCGCCATCCCGACATTGCGGAATTCCGGGAACTGAGCGCCGCCGATCCGCTCGAGGCCTTTGCCCGCGAGAAGGGCGTCACCTACGTGAAGCTCGACGGTTTCGTCGGGATCCTCGGCAACGGCGCCGGGCTCTCGATGTCGACCGTCGACGTGGTCGTCGTCGCAGGTGGCAAGCCTGCGAACTTCTGTGATCTCGGCGGCGGCGGCAACGCACAAGGCGTGATCGACGCGCTCGAGGTGATCACCCGCGACCAGCAGGTGCGGTCGATTCTCTTCAACATCTTCGGTGGCATCACGCGCTGCGACGAAGTCGCACGCGGCGTGCTCGAGGCGCTCGAGCAGATGCAGATCACGCTGCCGATCGTCGTCCGGCTCGACGGCACGAACGCGGACGAGGGACGGCAGATTCTCGCCGACGCCGCGCCCCCGAATCTCTATGTCGAGCCGACGATGCTCGATGCGGCGAAGAAAGCCGTGGAGCTGGCCGCGTGAGCGACGTCTGGAGCGATCGCGCCGAGGCCTACCGCACGTCGGCGACGCACGCCGCGGGGGTTGACCTCGAGGCTGTGGTCGAGCTCTGCAACCCGCACGCCGGGGTGAAAGCGCTCGATGTCGCGACCGGCGGCGGACACGTTGCCCGCCGGCTCCGCGAGGAAGGAGCCGAGGTCGTCACAGTCGATCCGGCGCCCGGCATGCGTGCAGATGTCGTTTGCTCAGCCGAGGATCTCCCGTTCGCCGACGGTTCATTCGACGTGGTCGTGACGCGGATCGCTGCACATCACTTCGCCGACATCGGCAAGGCGGTCGGCGAGATGGCGCGCGTGTCCAACAGCGTCGTCGTGGTCGCGGACATGCTCTACCGCACCGAGGAGGAGCAGGAGGCGGAGAAGCTGCGCGACCCGACCCACGTCCGCTCCCTTTCGGCCGCGGAGTGGCGTGAGCTGCTCGAGAGCGCGGCGCTCGAGGTCGAGCAGGAGCTCTTCTTCTCGCGCACGCACGAGTTCGACTCGTGGCTCGCACGGACCGGTTGTCACGGCGCTGACGCCGAGCGCGTCCGCGAGCTGCTCGCGCCGTACACCTCGGACGACGGCACGACCTGGTCGAATGAGTTCATCGTCCTCAAGGCGCGGAAGTCACAAAAGTAATGGCCGTCATCGTCGACAACGACACGAAACTCGTCGTCTCGGGCCTCACAGGCTCGGAGGGCCGCTTCCACGGGCTTCGCAACCGCGCCTACGGCACGAACGTCGTCGCCGGCGTCACGCCCGGCAAGGGCGGCCAGGATGTGGAGGGAATCCCGGTCTACAACACGGTCGCCGACGCCGTCTCCGAGGCCGGCGCGAACACCTCCATGGTCTTCGTGCCCGCCCGGTTTGCGCCCGATGCGATCTACGAGGCGGTCGACGCGGGCATCAAGACGATCATCTGCATCACGGAGCACATCCCGGCGCACGAGATGCTGCGGGTGCACACCTACGTCCGGCCCAAGGGCGTCACGCTCATCGGCCCGAACTGCCCGGGCGTGCTCTCGCCGGGGAAGGCGAACGTCGGGATCATCCCCGCCGAGGTGTTCAAGCCCGGCGCGATCGGTCTCGTCTCCCGCTCCGGAACCCTCACCTACCAGATCGGAAACGAGCTGGCCGAGCGCGGGCTCGGCAACTCGACGATCGTCGGCATCGGCGGTGATCCCGTCGTCGGGTCGAGCTTCATCGACGTGCTGGAGAAGTTCGAGGCCGATCCGGAGACGAAGACCGTCGTCCTCGTCGGGGAGATCGGTGGGGACGAGGAAGAGAAGGCCGCGCAGTGGGTTGCCGAGCACATGTCGAAACCCGTCTTCTCCTACATCGCGGGCTTCTCGGCGCCGCCCGGCAAGACGATGGGGCACGCGGGCGCGATCATCTCAGGCTCCTCGGGTACCGCACAGGCGAAGAAGGACGCGCTCGAGGCCGTCGGCATCAAGGTCGGCACGACCCCGACCGAGGTCGCCGAGCTCGTCGCCGCCGCTGCGGCGTCTTAGACGTTCCCGGCCACTGCCCAGGCCCGCGCCGTGAGCTCGAACGGGCCGTCGGCGACGCCGAGGTGGCGGCGGTAGGAATCATGCAGCGTCGCTTGCCGCTCGTCGTCGAGTGACGCGCAGAACGCGCCGGACGGAGCGATTCCCGTCGGGAACGGCGACCAGAGATCCTCGAGCGCGGCGTCCCAAAACGCCCGCAGGAGTGTCATCTCGCCCGCGTAGTCCCAGACACACGACGCGACGACGCCCCGGGGCCGAGGGCGGTCGCGAGCGCCCCCGGTCCACAGCCGACGTCGAGTGCACGCATCCCCGGTTCGACTCCGGCGAAGGCGATCAGCGCCTCCGCGAGCGGCGGCCCATAGCGGCCCACGTGCCGGTCGTACACGTCGGCCGAGGCGCGGAACATCTCAGCACCCGGCATGTCCGGTTGAGCCTAGCCCGAGCCCGTCGTCGAAGTCACAGCGAGCTCTTAGGCAGTTCTTCACTCCATCAACGAGGCTTCGAAGGCGCGCTCTGCGGCGGGGCACCCAGGCACGAGAGGAGAAACGAACGCATGAATGACAAGCAGAAGGTGGCGACGGCGATCATCGCAACCGCGCTCGCGGTCGGCGGCGGCGGTGCGCTCGCGTCCGGGCACAACGGCGGCAGCACCAAGAGCAGCGCCTCGTCCAAGACTGAGAAGAGCGATTCGCACCTCGGGCCGCTCTCGGCGGCCGCCACCTACCTCGGCCTGACCACCGACGCGCTCCGGGCGCAACTTGCGGCAGGCAAGTCGCTTGCAGAGGTGGCCACCGCACAGGGCAAATCGGTGAGCGGGCTCGAGGATGCGCTCTACGCGAACCTCAAGACCGACCTCGATGCCGACGTCACCGCAGGTCGCCTGACGAGCGATCGGGAGACCCAGATCCTGGCGAAGGCGAAGGCGCAGGTCGCGGCGCAGGTGGCGCGCAAAGGCTTGGTGCGCGGCCCGGGCGCTCATGGCGCCCCCAACGGCCTGCAGCACGCGGCCGCGCAGTACCTCGGGCTGACCGATGCGCAGCTGCAGACACAACTGCAAGCCGGCAAGTCGCTGGCAGCCGTGGCGACTGCACAGGGCAAGACGGTCGCGGGCTTGAAGGCGGCGCTCGTCGCGCAGTTCAGCTCGACGCTCGACGCGTACGTGAACGCGACGCACCCTGGCCCCGGCGGTCCGGCATTTGGTGGGCCGGGCTTCGGCGGCTTTGGCGGGATCCACAACGGTTTCCGCGGAGGCCGCGGCTTCGGCGGCGGGTTCCACCGCCATCCGTAGATGGTTGGCGGCTAGGCAGACACCGGCAGTGTGAGGCGGAAGCGGGCGCCGGCCGAGGAGCTCTCGGCCGTCGCCCGCCCGCCGTGTGCTTCGGCGGCCTCCCGGACGATCGCGAGGCCCAGGCCCGCACCGGGCTTGGAACGCGCCGACGCGGAGCGGTAGAACCGGTCGAAGACGTGCGGGAGGTCCTCGCCCGTGATTCCCGGTCCCTCATCGGCGACGGTTACCTCACCGCCTGCGACGGCGACGCGAACCGTGCTGCCCTCAGGCCCGTACTTGACCGCGTTGTCGAGCAGGTTCGAGACGGCACGGTCGAGCAGCACCGGATCGGCCTGCACGGTCGAGTGCTCGAGCGCGGTCTGGAAGCGCACCTGCGGCGCACGCGCCTGGGCGCGCTCGACCGCGCCTGCGACGAGATCGTCGAGCTGAACGGCCTCGAAGCGAAGCTTGCGCTCGGCCCCGCGCGCCAGCTCGACGAGATCGGAGACGAGACTCGTCAGCGCCGCGAGCTCGACCGACGCCTCGGCAAGTGCATGCTGCGCCTCGTCGGCCGGCAGCTTGCCCTCGCGCAACAGGTCGATGTTCGTCCGTACCGCTGTGAGCGGAGTCCGCAGCTCGTGTGACGCGTCCGCCACGAGGCGGCGTTGCGCGCCGACCGATCCTTCGAGAGCGGCGAGCATTCCATTGAAGCGCGCGGCGAGCCGGCCGAGCTCGTCACTGCCGGTGACGGCAACGCGCTCCGACAGGTCTCCGGTCGCGGCGACGCTCTCGGCGGCGGCTGTCAGCCGGCGCACCGGACGGAGTGCCGCCGTCGCGACGAGCGCGGCGAGCGCCGCGGCGAGCGCGATGCCGATTCCCCCGACGAGGAAGATCCAGAAGCGGATGCGGTTCAGCGCGTGCTGCGTCGGCGCGAGCGGCAGGATCGAGATGGCGGCTCCGCCTGCCGGCCCGGGCAGAGGCAACACGATCTCGCGCACCCGAACCTGTTGAATCGTCGTGTTGACGTAGTAACCGTCAGCGTTGCCGTTCACGACGGTGAGCGCGCGCGGCGAGACGGGAATCGCCGGGCCCGACCGGTCGCCGTCGGGATGGATCGTCTCTGTCAGGCGGTTGCCGCCGCCGAATGGAGAGAACCCGCCGCCCGCCGCCTGCAGATAGAGCGTCTGATCGAGCTGGGCGTAGAGCTCGTGCTTCGCGACGAGCCACACGGCGACCGACGTACCTGCCACCGTCACCGCGATGGCACTCGCAGTGAGGAGCGTCAACCGCTGCCGGAAGCTCACTGTTCCTCGCGAAAGGCGTAACCGACGCCGCGTACGGTGTGCAGGAGACGCGGCTCGCCGTCCTCTTCGAGCTTGCGCCTGAGGTACCCGATGTAGACCCAGAGTGCGTTCGAGGTGGCGCCGAAGTCGTAACCCCAGACACGTTCGTAGATCTGCGAACGCGTCAGGACCTGGCGCGGGTTGCGGAGGAACAGCTCGAGCAGGTTGAACTCGGTGCGGGTCAGCTGCATGCGCCGGTCGCCGCGCGAGGCCTCGCGCGTCGCCGGATCGAGCGTGACATCCGCGAAGTGAAGTGCACCGTCGCCGCCGCCCGCCCGGCGGAGCAGCGCACGCACACGGGCCCGCAGTTCCTCGACTGCGAACGGCTTGACGAGATAGTCATCGGCTCCGGCGTCGAGCCCTTCGACCCGGTCGTCGACTGCGTCACGGGCGGTCACGACGAGCACCGGGACCGGATCGTCGCGCCGCCGCAGCGCGCGGCAGACGTCGAGCCCACCGAGTTGTGGCATCAGTAGGTCGAGGACGATCGCGTCGGCAGGAGACGCGGCGTGCTTCGCGAGCGCGTCTGCGCCGTCGACTGCCTCGTCGACCTCGTAGTCGACCCGGAGCGCGCGCGACACCGCGGCGCGGACGGCCGGGTCGTCGTCGACAACGAGGATGCGAGTGGTCATGCAGGCATTGTCGCCTGAATCCCTAAGAGTGGGCTTAGCCCACAGCATTGCTCCGGCGTGCGTACGATCCCGCTCAAGCCTAAGGGGGCCACTGCGTGCACGCGATCACTGTCGCGTTCGGGATTCTCAACACGGCCGTGTTCGTCACGCTCGCGCTCGTCGCGGTGCGGCAGTGGCGTCGTCGGCGCGATGCCGCTGCCGGATGGCTGGCGCTGGCGTTCCTTTGCCTCGGGGCGATCGTCTCGATCGGTCGTCTCGTGCCGACTCATCCGCACGGCCTCACCGCCAATGCCGCCCAGCGGGTCGAGGTCGAGCTGCTGGTTCTCTTCCCGTTCCTCCTGTACCGCTTCGCAACGGCTTTCGTGCGGCCCTCGTTGCGCTTGCGCCGGATCGTCGGCGGCATCACGATCTTGCTCTCGGTCTGGACGTTTGCCTTGCCGCGGATCCCGGCGGCGGGGGAGACGTGGCCGAAGTGGTTCCTCGCCTACGTGCTCGTCTTCCTCGTGCACTGGTCGGTGCTGTCGGTCATCGTCTCGGTGCGGCTCTGGCGGGCCGGAAGCGGTCAGCCCGGCGTCGCAGCGACTCGGATGCGCATGCTCGCGCTCGCCGCGGCGGCGATCACCCTGGCGATCTTCGGGGCAGCGTTCGGGGGTGACGGACAGTCGGTGTCCGCGGCGTTCGCTGCGGTACTCGCCTTCGCGAGCGGCGTCGGCTTCCTGCTCGGGCTCGCGCCGCCTGCGGTGGTGCGCGCTTCGTGGCGAAGCTCGGAGCAGGCGAGACTCCAGGAGGCGATCCGCGGTTTGATGACGCTCGCGACGACGCCCGCAGAAGTTGCCGCGCGGGTCGTTGCACCGACGGTGGCGATCGTCGGCGCGCGGGGCGCCGCGGTGCTCGACGGCAGCGGAGCCATCGTCGCATCAGAGTCACTTGCTCCGGCGACGCTCGCCCGCATCGAAGCGGGCGAGGATCCCATCGCGGCCGAGGGCACCGAGATCGTCCGCGTCGACCAGCCCGGCGCGTCGCTCATCGTCTGGACGTCGCCCTATGCGCCGTTCTTCGGCGACGAGGAGCTCGCGACGCTCGGCACGATCGCCGCGCTCACCGGCATCGCGCTCGACCGCGTGCGTCTCTTCGAACAGGAGCACCAGAGCCGGATCGCACTCGAGCGCGCGAACGAGCTGATGGCGAACTTCGTGGCGCTCGCCGCGCACGAGTTGCGCACGCCGGTGACGACGATCCACGGGTTCGTGACAGACGCTGAACCACCTCGGCGACCGGCTCGACGACACGCAACGGGAAGAGCTCCGCGTCGCGCTCGAGCAGCAGACGGCGCGCATGGCGTCGCTCGTCGAGCAGCTCCTCGATCTTTCGCGTCTCGACGCGGAGGCGGTCGAGGTGCGGCCGCAGAGGGTCGACCTGCGCGAGCGCCTCGAGGAAGTGGTGGCGATCGCGGCGGGTGCGCGCCGGGCCGATGTCATCGTCGAGGTTCCGGCCGACCTGGATGCCGTCGTCGACCCTGCGATTCTCGACCACATCGTCGTCAACCTGGTCACCAACGCGTTTCGCTACGGCCAGCCGCCGGTGCGAGTGTCCGCGTTTCGCCGTGAGGGTCAGGTACACGTCCTCGTCGAGGACTCCGGCCCCGGCGTCGCCGACGAGCTCGAAGGAACGCTGTTCGAGCGGTTCACACGGGCAGGCGTCTCGCGCGATCGTGTTGCAGGCACCGGCCTCGGGCTCGCGATCGCCCACGCCTATGCCCGCGCCCACCGTGGCGATCTCCGCTACGAGCCCGGGCAGCCGTCCGGGGCCCGCTTCGTCGTCGAGCTTCCGTCAGGCTGAGGACGATGACGGAGGACGAGAGCCAGAAGCTGCTCCATCTGACGATCCTCGGTGAGGCGATCGACTTTGCCGAGGGTGCAGCCGTCTTCGTCTGGAACGAGGAACGCCGGTACGTCGCCGTCAACGAGGAGGCGTGCCGGATGACCGGCCTCACGCGCGCAGAGCTCATCGGGATGCCGGTCGGCGAATTGTCGCCGGATCGCGCCGCCGGTGACATCGAGCGCACACGATCGGCGCCGCTCGTCCACGGCACGTCGAGCTTCAGGCGGCGGGACGGGACGGACGTCGAGATCGAATGGGTGACGACCCATACGACCGTCGCAGGCCTCGAGTACATGCTCAGCCTCTGCTGGCCCGCGGTCGCAGCCGGCGGCTAGCCGTCGCGTCGAAGCGGCGCGGCGCATATTGTCACACTCCCGTAGTGGTGCCTGGCACCGGACATGTCCGGTCGCGAACGGCTCTGACACAGGGATTTCCCGCTCGTGTGGATGAAGAATCACACTCCGGTAACGGTGCCTGGCACCGGCCGTGGCCGCCGCGGACAGCGGCCAAAAAGGGCAGGGCCGCGGCTCGTGCGGCTGCTGCTCAGCCGCGAGGCACCGTTCATCTAGGCTGGGGCCATGGCGACGATCTCCTTCGCGCGCGGCATCCCGGCACCCGAGTGCCTGCCTGTCGAGGAGCTCGCCGATTGTGCTCGCGTCGCCCTCGAACGCGACGGGCGGACGATCCTCTCGTACGGCCCGTCACCGGGCTACACGCCGCTGCGCGACTGGATCGCCGCGCGGCACGAGGTCGATCCGTCCCGCGTCTTCGTCACGAATGGATCCCTCCAGGGCTTCGTCTTCCTCGCCCAGCGGCTCGCGCCCGGCAAGCGGGTGCTCGTCGAGCGTCCGACGTACGACCGGCCGCTGAAGATCCTGAACGAGCTCGGCGCCGACGTCGTCGGGCTCGCCTGCGACGACGAGGGCCTCGACCCGGACGCGCTCGAACGGGAATTGCGGGCGGGCCACGCACCGGCCTTTCTCTACCTCATCCCGACCTTCCAGAATCCCAGTGGTCGCACCCTGAGCACTGAGCGGCGGCAGCGGATCGTCGAGCTCGCTCGCGAGCACGACCTGCTCGTTCTCGAGGACGACCCCTACGGGCTCGTTCGCTTCGAGGGCGAGCCCCTGCCGTCGCTCTTCGAGCTCTCGGGCGGTGAGACGACCTACAGCTCGTCGTTCTCGAAGACGATCGCGCCCGGTCTGCGGGTCGGCTGGTTCGTCTTCCCCACGAATCTCGCGCGTGAGATCGAGGCTACGGCTACCGCGACGTACATCACGCCCGTGCTGCTCGGCCAGGCGACCGTCCACGAGTTCGTCAGCCGCGGCCTCTTCGAGCCGAACCTCGAGCGCGTTCGCAGCCTGATCGGGATGCGACGCGACGCGATGCTCGCCGCGCTCGACCGCGAGCTCCCCGGTGTGCCGATCACGCGCCCCGACGGCGGGTACTTCCTGTGGGCCGAGCTCGACGGAGTCGATGCCGGCGAGTTGCTGCCGCGCGCAGAGGCGGCCGGCGTGACGTTCGTGAAGGGCACCGACTTCGGCGGCGACGCGCAGTCGCTACGCCTCGCGTACAGCTTCGTCTCGCCGGCTGAGATCGCCGACGGTGTCGCGCGCCTCGCCGCCGCGATTCCCGTGACGGCATAAAGGCAGCCGTCGGAAGCGCCAGCCGATCGCCCTAGCGTTTGCGCGTGCGGTGCCGGTGCAGCTGCGAGAGCAGCACGCCGAGTACGACCCCGGCGACGAGCGAGAGCAGGATCACCCAGATCAGCGACACGCTCGTCGACGTGAATACGAACTTCACGGGCACGCGTCGCGTGTTCAGGACGACGAAGAGGAGCAGATAGACCCCGACGAGCCCGATCGCGATGAGGCGCGCCCAGAGGCCCGGCTGGAACGTCTGACGCCCCTCTTCGAGGCGGTCGGCGAGTCCCGGCTTCCCTGCGGGCTCCTCGTCCATCGAGCCCGACTCTACGCGACGGCGACTGCGGCGGCTGCAGCGGAGGCGAGCGGAACGAGACGTGGCTGGCGCGGCGGCTGCAGCGTGCGAGCCGCCGCGCGGAAGGTGGGACAGGGACGCTCCGGCGCCATCGCGCAGAGACCGTTGCGGCGGAAGTAGCAGTCGTCGCAGGTTGGAGCGTTCTGTCGGGTCATGGGGTCCTTTTCGGGGCTCGCAGTGGGGGCGCTGACGGAGGGGCATGCTACGACCACTCGGGCCGTCGAGAAAGAGCTTGCCTAAACGGAAAACATGCATTTTCCGGCAAGTTCGAACCCGCCGAAAAGTACTGTTTCCTAGGTTGCGGCTGGAAGTGTCGCCAGGGCACGCAACGCCTGTGGAAAGGTCTCCACAGGGATGATGCGCAGCCCGTGCGCGTACTTGCGTGCATCCCGGGCGTTCTGCCCCGCCGGCACGAGGAATGCGTCCACACCCGCCTGGCGCGCACCGATCGTTTTCTGCTTGATTCCGCCGATCGGCCCGACCGAGCCGTCCGCGAAGATCTCGCCGGTCGCGGCGACGCGATTGCCGCGCACGACGTCATGCCCTTCCTCCTCGTAGACCTGGAGGGCGAACGCGAGCCCGGCCGACGGTCCGCCGACGTTGCCGGCGTCGATGCGCACTGCCAGCGGGAGGTGGATGGCGAGCGCAGTCGACAGGATCACGCCGACGACGGGACGCCGCGGTCCGTCGTCGTTCGAGGCGACCGTCGTGATCGGAATCTGAAGCGTCGAGCGCCCTCGGCTGACGGTCATGTGGACTGTGTCGCCGATCGAGTGCTTCGCCATGACGGCCTTCACGTCGCCCACCGAGCGGACGCGTTTACCGTCGATCGCGGTCAGGACGTCGTCCGGCTCCAGCTTCCCGACAGCCGGCGAGCCCGATTCGAGCTGTACGACCCGGGCGCCGGTCGGACGCAAGGTCACGTTCTTGCCGGCTGCTCGCAGGGCGACCGCCGCGGCGATCTGCTGTGAGAGCTTCATGTCCTGAAGGTCGATGCGTTGCCGCTGTGCGTCGCCGACGCCCGGCGGGTTG
The DNA here is from genome assembly GCA_963817765.1 of uncultured Thermoleophilia bacterium. Taxonomy (GTDB): domain Bacteria; phylum Actinomycetota; class Thermoleophilia; order Gaiellales; family Gaiellaceae; genus PALSA-600. Next base: position 49,126 of record CAWFPX010000015.1, read on the forward strand.
ATCGCGCTCGCGGGATACAGGTCGGCGCCGTTGTGCAGACCGCCGAAGATCCGCTCGAGGAGCGTCGCCTTCCGGACGACGACGTCGACGAAGTAGATGCCGCCGCTCGGCGGATCGTGGCCGCCCGGCACGGTCACGAGCGGTGCGACCGGGATGGGCACGGTCGGGCAGGAAGATGAACTCGTTCGAGGGCGCGATCACGAGCGCCAGGACGATGGCGGCGAGCGCGAGCCCCACCGCGAGCAGCCGGCCGGGGGTGAGGTGACGCCTCACAGGAGCGAGCGGGAGACCCCGCCGTCGACGAGGACAGTCGTGCCGGTGACGTACGACGCGCGGTCGGAGGCGAGGAAGCACACGACGTCGCCGAATTCCCGCGGCTCGCCGAGGCGGCCGAGGGGGATCTGCGCGAGCTCCTCGGCCGCGGGGCCCTCCTCGCCGTAGAGCTCCGTCATGCGCGCGGTCCGCACTCGGCCGGGCGCGACGCAGTTGACGGTGATCCGGCGCGGGCCGAGCTCGTTCGCGAGCGTCTTTGCCCAGCCGGTCACGCCGGGCCGGATCGTGTTGGAGAGCGCGAGATGCCCGACCGGCTCCTTCACTGCGATCGAGGTGATGCAGAGGATACGGCCGCCCGGACTGTTCTCGAGATACGGGAGGCAGAGGCGTACGAGCCGGACGGCCGGGAGGAGCAGGAGCTCGAACGCGGCCTCCAGGCCGTCGTCGGTCAGCTCCGACGCACGACCCGGGGGAGGCCCGCCCGAGTTCCAGACGAGGATGTCGATGCCGCCGAACGCCTCGACCGTCTTCGCCACCACGCGCTCGAGATCGGCAACGTTCGTCACGTCACCGCGTACTGCGAGCGCGCCGATCCGGTTTGCCTCGCGGTCGAGCTCGTCGCGCCGACGCGCGAAGAGCGTCACATTCGCCCCTTCCTCGGCAAGCGCCTCAGCCGACGCCAGCCCGAGGCCGGAGGATGCTCCGCAGACGATCGCGGTCTTGCCGCGCAGACCGAGCTCCATGACGGCGGGACGGTAGCGGCTCCACCTATGAGCCGGTAAAGGAAACGTCGCTCGCGGGCGCCGAGGGCGTTTGGCGGTGCCGCTCCGCCTACGTCGTGAGGACCGAGACGACGTCGCGGACGGCAGCGGCGGATGCCTCCAGCGCGCCCTGCTCCGACTCGTCGAGCTCGACCTCGAGGATCTGCTCGATGCCCTTCGACCCGAGCTTCACCGGCACGCCCATATAGAGGCCGTCGATGCCGTATTCGCCCTCGAGGTAGGCAGTGCAGGGGAGCACGCGCTTCTCGTCGAGCAGGATCGAGTCGGTCATCTGTGCGGCGGCCGCGCCGGGCGCGTACCAGGCAGACGTGCCCATCAGCTGCACGAGCTCGCCGCCGCCCTTCGCGGTGCGCTCGACCATCGCGGCGATCTTCTCCTCCGAGACGAGCTTGCGCAGCGGGACCCCGCCGACCGTTGTCGCGGAGATGACGGACACCATCTGGTCGCCGTGACCGCCGAGCACGACGGCGCTGACGTCCTTCACCGACGCCCCGGTCTCCCAGGCGATGAAGGTCTGAAGGCGGGCGGTGTCGAGAATGCCGGCCTGGCCGAAGACGCGCTCCTTGGGGAAGCCCGAGACGTTCTTCGCGACGTGGCACATCGCGTCGAGCGGATTCGAGACGACGATCAGGATCGCGTCGGGACTCACCGCGACAACCTTCTCCGTCACGTCCTTCACGATCTTCTCGTTCGTCTGCACGAGATCGTCACGACTCATTCCCGGCGAGCGCGGCAGGCCGGCGGTGATCACGACCACCTCTGAGCCTGCGGTACCGGCGTAGTCGTTCGAGCCGGTGACGCTCGGCTCGTACCCCAGCACTGCGCCCATCTGGTTGATGTCGAGCGCCTTGCCCTGCGGCAGGCCTTCCTTGATGTCCACGAGGACGATGTCCGCGTAGTCGCGTTGCGCCAGCACCTGTGCGCACGTCGCACCCACGTTCCCGGCGCCGACGACGGTGACTTTCCGCCTCTCGCTCACAGTTCTCCTAGCCTCCAATTTCTCGATGATCGCGTCGGCGTACTCGCTCGTCCCGACCGCGGTCGGGTCGTCGCGCGACGGCTTCATGTCATAGGTGACGGACTTCCCCTCGGCGATCACCGATGCGACGGCGTCCTCGAGACGCTGCGCGGCGTCGCGCTCGCCGAGGTGGTCGAGCATCAACTTGCCGGAGAGGATCATCGCCGTGGGGTTCACCTTGTTCTGACCCTTGTACTTCGGTGCGGATCCGTGCGTCGCCTCGAAGACGGCCGTGTCGGGCCCGATGTTCCCGCCGGGCGCAACGCCCAGACCGCCGACGAGGCCGGCGGTCAGGTCGCTGACGATGTCGCCGTACAGATTCGGCAGCACCAGGACGTCGAACTCTTCGGGCCGCTGGACGAGCCCCATGCAGACGGCGTCGACGAGGTTCTCCCACGGCTCGATCTCCGGGTAGTCGACGCGCGACCTCGCGGAAGACGTCGAGGAACAGCCCGTCCGTGAACTTCATGATGTTCGCCTTCGTCACGCAGGAGACGCGCTTGCGCCCGTGAGCGCGCGCGTACTCGAACGCGAAGCGAATGATGCGCGCGGAGGCGTCACGGCTCATCGGCTTGACCGAGATGCCGGATCCGGGGGCGATCTGCTTGGGCTGCAGCTTGTTCAGCTCCGCGATCACGCGCTCGGCGTCCTGGCTCCCGGCCTCGTATTCGATCCCCGCGTAGAGATCCTCGGTGTTCTCACGAACGAGGACGAGGTCGACGTTGTCGTAGCGCGAGCGGACACCCTCGTACGTCTTGCAGGGCCGCAGGCAGGCGTACAGACCGAGTTCGTGGCGCAACGCGACGTTGACCGAGCGGAAGCCGGTGCCGATCGGCGTCGTGATCGGGCCCTTCAGGGCCACCTTGTTCTGCTTCACCGACGCGAGGGTCTCCTCCGGAAGCGGCGTGCCTGCCTCCTCCATCACGTCGACGCCTGCGTGGCGCACGTCCCATTCGAAGCCGACGCCGGTCGCCTCGAGCACCCGGCGGGTCGCCTCGGTCAACTCTGGCCCGGTTCCGTCGCCGGGGATAAGCGTGACGCGATGTGACATCGGGGGCGGAGCGTACACACACCGGTTCCCCCCTGGAAACGGTTCGGGGCAGGCCGCGAAGCGGGCCGCCGCGAACCGTCTTTTGTGTACCGTCCGCGCCGTGAGCGCGACCAGCGACTTCCGGCCCGGGCTCGAAGGCGTTATTGCCTTCGAGACGGAGATCGCGGAGCCTGACAGGGACGGCGGCGCGCTTCGCTACCGGGGCGTCGACATCGAGGAGCTCGTCGGCCGCTACCCGTTCGAGAACGTCTGGGGGCTGCTCGTCGACGAGAACATCGAATCGCCGCTGCCGCCCGCGGAGAAGATCGAGCTGCAGGATCCGAGCGGTTCGGTTCCCGCCGACTTGCAGGCGGGCCTCGCGACTCTCGGGCCCAAGTGGGGCCTCCAGCAGCTCGTCGACATCGAAGACGAGCAGGCGCGCGACGATCTTGCTCGACTGTCCGCTGCGACGCTCTCGATCGTCGCCCAGGCCGCGCGCGGCAAGCAGGCCCCGGTCGCCGACGCGGAGATCGACAAGGGCGAGAACGCTGCGGCGCAGTTTCTGATCCGCTGGCGCGGTGAGGCCGATCCCCGCGCGGTGAAGGCCCTCGACACGTACTGGGTCTCCGCGGCGGAGCACGGCCTCAACGCCTCGACCTTCACCGCGCGCATCGCCGCATCGACCGGCGCCGACTGCGCCGCGGCGATGTCGTCGGCCGTCGGGACGCTCTCCGGGCGGCTGCACGGCGGCGCCCCCGCGCACGTCCTGCCGATGCTCGACGCCGTCGCGGAGACAGGTGACGCGACGAAGTACGTCGACGAGGTGCTCGCGAGCGGCGACCGCATCATGGGCTTCGGCCACCGCGTGTATCGCGCCGAGGATCCGCGCGCGCGGGTGCTCCGCCGCACTGCGCAAGAGCTCGGGTCGCCCAGGGTCGAGGTCGCGCTGGCGCTCGAGCAGGCCGCGCTGACGGCGCTTCGTGCAAAGTCGCCGGACCGTGTGCTCGAGACCAACGTCGAGTACTGGGCCGCCGTCGTCCTCGACATCGCAGAGATCCCGCCGCCGCTCGCCCCGGCGATGTTCGCGTGCGCGCGCGTTGCAGGCTGGTCGGCGCACATCCTCGAGCAGAAGCGCACCGGGCGCCTCATCCGGCCGGGCGCGCGTTACATCGGCCCGCCGCCGCGGCCGGTGACCGACGTAGCCCGGTGACCCAGCCGGCGACCGCGAAGAAGTCGGTTCAGCTCTCCGGCATCGTGGTCGCGGAGTCGTCGGTCTCATCGATCGATCCCGACGCCGGGGTGCTCATGTATCGCGGCTACGACATCGCAGACCTAGCCGAGCACTCGACCTACGAGGAGACGGCCTACCTGCTGCTGCACGGAGACCTGCCGGACCGACCCGAGGCGGAGGCGTTTGCGCGCGAGCTCGCGCAGCGCGACCTCCCCGACGCAACGTCGGAGGCGATCGACCGCTCTGCGGCGACCGGCTCGCCGATGGATGTCGTGCGCACGGTCGCTTCGATGTCGTCGTTCGGCCTGCCGGGAAGGGGAGCGACGGATCGCGTCGCGGGACTCACTGCCGCGACGCGCTTGATCGCGCAGCTGCCGACCGCGATCGCGCGACAGCATCGTCTACGGCAGAGGCTCGAGCCGGTCGAGCCCGACGGTTCACTCACGTACTCGGAGAACTTCCTCACGATGCTCTCGGGCGAGCGGCCGAGCGCGCGCGCGGCTCGGATCTTCGACATCGTGATGATCCTGCATGCCGAGCACGAGATGAACGCCTCGACGTTCACCGCACGTGTCGTCGCCGGAACCGGCGCCGATCTGACCGCGGCAGTGGTTGCAGCGATCGCTGCACTCAGCGGGCCGCTCCACGGGGGCGCCAATGCCGCCGCGATGGCGCTGTTCGAACAGTGGGGGAGCGCCGACGGCGTGCCTGCCGCCGTGCACGCGATGCTCGAGCGCAAGGAGAAGCTGTACGGCTTCGGCCATCCGCTGTATCGCGCCTATGACCCGCGCGCGACCATCCTCAAGCGTTTTTCGGAGGAACTGTCGAAGGACGGCGGCGAGCCCAACTGGTATGAGATCACCGCCGCCGCCGAGCGCACCGTCTTCGAGGAGAAGGGTCTGTACCCGAACGTCGACCTGTACTCCGCGTCGGTCTATCGGTACCTCGGGGTGCCGACCGATCTGTTCACGCCGCTCTTTGCGGCGAGCAGGACTGCCGGCTGGGCGGCGCACGTGCTCGAGCAGCAGGCCGACAACCGGATCATCCGGCCGTCGGCCACGTACGTCGGTCAACCGCGCCGTTCCTACCCCACCGGCCGATGACGCTCGCCGACGCCGCCGTTCAGGCCGACGGGCTCGCGACCGAAGGCGATGAGCGCGGCCTCTCGCAGCTGCGCGCACAATGGGACGAAGAGCTCGAGAGCGCCGCGAGGTCGGCCGATTTTCGCGAGCGTGCCGTCGCGAACCGCGCGATCGGCCAGTTCCGGTTTCGCACGAAGATCGAGCTTCTGCGCCGTGGCCTCGACGACGAGAGCCCGGCGGTGCGCGGCTCGGCGCTGCTCGCCCTGGAGCTGCTCTCGCGCGACCACCCGAAGGTGATCAACGATGTCCGGCCGCTCCTGCACGAACTGGTCGCGAATGACGGCAACGAAGCGGTGCGGCGGCTCGGTGTGATCGCGCTGAAGAACGGCTCGTCGCGGCCCGACACGATTCAGATCCTGTCGTCACTCGCCGACGACGACGAGCAGCCGCGCGAGTTGCGGGACGCAGCGGCGAAAGTCGCGCAGCTCCTCCGTCGCAAGGCGACGGCCAAGTAGCGCGACGAAGGCAACTATTTCTTCGTGGATCGGCGGCCGTGCGGATGCGCCCCGTAGTACAGCTCCCGGCGCCGGCGGTCGGTCACATGGGTGTACAGCTCCGTCGTCGAGAGGTCGGCATGGCCGAGCATCTCTTGCACCGAACGAAGGTCAGCGCCGCCTTCGAGCAGGTGCGTGGCGAACGAGTGGCGCAACAGATGGGGATGCACGCGCTGTGGGTCGAGCCCGGCCTTCTCGGCGAGCTTGCGCAGGATCAGGAACGCGCCGGCGCGCGTGAGTGGGCCGCCGCGGGCATTCAGGAAGAGCTCCGGACGGTGGCGCGTGTCGAGGAACGGGCGGCCTCGTGCGAGGTAGCGCCGGAGCGCCTCGACGGCGTGCCGGCCGATCGGCACCACCCTCTCCTTGCCGCCCTTCCCGATCACGCGGACGAGGCGCTCGTCGAGGTCGACCCCGGCCTTCTCGAGCCCCATCGCCTCGGAGACACGCAGCCCAGCGCCGTAGAGGAGCTCGACGAGTGCCTGGTCTCGCAGTGCGCGCGGTTGCGTCCCGGAGGCGGCGTCGATCAGTCGTTCCGCTTCGCCCGGCGAGAGTGTCCTCGGCAGTGTTCGCTCGCGGCGGGGGAGAGCAACGCCGGCGGCGGGGTTGTCGTTCCGAACGCCGAGTAGCTGCTGGTGGCGGAAGAAGCTGCGCGCGGCGGCGGTGCGCCGGGCAATCGTCGCGCTTGCGAGGCCGTCGGCGCGCAGTTGCGCGGTGTAGAGCTCGAGCTCCTCGAGTGTGGCTTGCCCGACCGGCTTGCCGAGGTGCGCGGCGAGCGCCGTCAGGTCGCGCCGGTAGGCGTCGACCGTGCGCGGCGAGCGGCGAGCGGCGAGGAGCGCCAGGAAGCCTTCGACATCACGATCGCGGGTGGGAGTGGTCATAGACCTTCCTGAGTCGCTTGGCATCGACGTGGCTGTACATCTGAGTGGTGGAGAGCGAGGAATGCCCGAGGAGCTCCTGGATCGTCCGCAGGTCAGCCCCGCCTTCGAGCAGATGGGTCGCGAACGCATGCCGCAAGCGGTGCGGGTGCGGCACGAGGCGGCGGAGCGTCGACGTGTCGAGCCGATGGCCGCGCACGCTCACGAAGAGAGCGTTCTCGGCGCCGCGGACAAGCTGCGGCCGTGCCTCCCGCAGATAGCGCGCGACAAGGTTCGCAGCCTCCTCGCCGAGCGGGACGATGCGATCCTTCGCGCCCTTGCCGTGGCGGACGTGGACGTGCTCCTGCTCGAAGTCGACGTCGCCAAGATCGAGCCCCACGGCCTCGGCGCTGCGCAGGCCCGCCGAGTAGACGAGCTCGACGAGCGCCTGGTTGCGCAGCGCGAGCGCCGACTCGCCGCCGAGCCCCGCGACGATCTCCTCGACCTCGCTCTGCTTCGGCGAGTCGGGCAGGCGGCGTGGGCGCCGCGGTGCGAGCGACGCGTCGGGGACGTAACCGGGGCCGCGCGTGTAGCGAAGCAGCGAGCGTACCGCTGCGAGCTTGCGGCCGATCGTCGCGGGCGCGAGCTTGCCACCCTCCCGCGCGCGGCCGAGCTCGGAGACCCAGTCGGCGAGCACGCGGATGTCGAGCTCCTCGACGGGGCTCGACGGGCCGTACCACGCTCCGAATTCCCGCAGGTCGGAGCCGTAGGCACGACGCGTGCCGTCGGAGATCCCGGCCGCGATCAGAAAACGCTCGGTGGCTGCTTCGAAGGTCACAACCGACCGAGTTCGGCGTGGGAGGTAGGATCGCCTGCCCATGGACGCGCGCTTCTCACGGCTCGCTGAGCTCTCGGTTCACGGTTCGAACGTGCAGCCCGGGCAGATCGTGCTCGTCACTGCGGAGCTCGGGCAGGAGGATCTGGCCCGGGCGATCGCCGCCGCGGCCTACGACCGCGGCGCACGCTTCGTCGACGTCAACTACTTCGATCCGTTCGTGAAGCGCGCGAGGATCGAGCACGCCGATCCCGAGACGCTCGACTTCGTTCCCGTCCTGGTACGGCGAACGGGCGATCGCGCACGCCGAGGCGCGCGGCGCGCGCGTCACTCTCGCCGGCGCGACCGCACCGAACCTGCTCGACGATCTCGACAATGCCCTCGTCGGCCGCGACCGCCTGCCGTACCTGAAGGAGATCCCGAAGATCGTCGGCGAGCGTTCGACCAACTGGTGCATCGTGCCCTGCCCGCATCCGGCCTGGGCGGCACTCGTGTACCCCGAGCTCGGCGAGTCCGACGCGTACGAGAAGCTCTGGACCGAGCTCGAACACGTCCTCAGGCTCGACGAGCCCGACCCGTCTCAGGCGTGGGAGGAGCGGATGGCCGTCCTGAACGACTCGGCGAGCCGCCTTTCCGGACATCACTTCGATGCGTTTGAGCTCCGCGGGCCGGGCACGGAGTTGACGATCGGCATGCTGCCGACCCACCGCTGGTGGGCGGCCGACTTCCAGACGAGCGAGGGCCTGCGGCACTTTCCGAACCTGCCCACGGAGGAGGTCTTCACGACCCCGGACCCGGAGCGCACGGAAGGCCACGTCACCTCGACGAAGCCGCTCGTGCTGCGCGACGGAACGATCATCCGTGGGCTGCGCGTCCGGTTCGAGCGCGGAAAAGCGGTCGAGATCGATGCGGACGAGAACGGAGATGCGCTGCGCGCGCAGCAGGCACTCGACGCAGGCGCGTTGAAGCTCGGCGAGCTGGCGCTCGTCGACTCGGAGGGCCGCATCGGCCCGCTCGGCACGGTCTTCTACGACACGCTGCTCGACGAGAACGCGGCGAGCCACATCGCGCTCGGCAACGGCTTCCCGTTCCTCGTCGAGGGCGACGACGTCGAGCGCGTGAACTCGAGCGGCACGCATGTCGACTTCATGATCGGCTCCCCGGAGCTCGAGGTCGACGGCGTCTCAGCCGGCGGAGACCGGATCCCGGTCCTCCGCGACGGCAACTGGCAGATCTGACCGAGCCCCACGGGGCGGCTGTGGACGGTCCGTCACAGTCGTTTGGCGACCATCGCCGTGCCAGTTCGGCCCCTGAGCAGGGGGTTCAGTGCCTGTGGATCGTTTGTGGCACTTCTGTAACCCTCGTTTGGCGTCGGGACGGGTCTCGACGCGGCCTGGCTGCACGGGACGAGATCGGACGTCTGGGACGAGGAACGATTCGGGGCACCGTTACAGTCTCGTCACGGCCGGCGTCACTGTCTCGTCACACTTGGTCTGACCAATTCCGGCCCGCCGTGGACGTTTCGCCTCGATCGTTGGGTGCGGGCCTCGTCCTACTCTAGGGCCGCTGAGCAGGGATTTTGGCGGCTGTGGAATGTTGGTGGCAGTTCGGTCACCGTCGTTTGGCGACGGGACATGGCCCGGTGAGGCGTGTCTCGGTCCCGGGGAGGGGAGTGAATGGTTCCGTGCGCCGAGGAAACGTTGAGTCCGTACCATGCAGCCATTCAGCGCGCCTGCACGGGCGCCCACCACGCTCTTGCGAACACCGACCTCTTCCCTGTTCTGGCCCGTTGAAGGAGGCGCTTCGGAATGACCACGACTGAGTTGCCCGGGCGCGTGGATCTCTCCGAGCACGGGATCGACGCCACGGGCCCGGTCTATCGAAACCCGACCACGTCGCTCCTCTACACGCACGCGCTCTCGCGCCGTGAGGGTCGTCTGGCCGACGGCGGCGCCCTCGCCGTCGACACGGGTGCCTTCACCGGCCGTTCGCCGAAGGACAAGTTTCTCGTGCACGAGCCCAGCTCCGAGGCGCGCATCTGGTGGGGAGACGTCAACCAGCCGCTGTCCCCCGAGCACTTCGACGGCCTGCGGGAGAAGGTCACCGCGCAGCTCGGCTCGGCCGATGCGCTGTACGTGATCGATGCCTACGCGGGCGCCGACCCGGCCCACCGCATCGGTGTGCGCGTGATCACGGCGCACCCGTACCACGCGCTCTTCGCGAAGACGATGTTCATCGACCTGGCGCCCGACGAGGACGCGACCTTCGACCCGCAGGCGCTCGTTCTGCACACGCCCGACCTCGAAGCCGACCCGGCCGAGGACGGAACGCGCACCGGCACTTTCGTGGTGCTGCACCCAGGTCGCACCGAGCTGCTTGTCGGCGGGACCTTCTACGCCGGCGAGATCAAGAAGTCGATCTTCACCGTGATGAACGATCGTCTGCCGCTCGAAGGCGTCTTCCCGATGCACTGCTCGGCGAACGTCGGCGACGATGGCAGGGTCGCCGTTTTCTTCGGCCTCTCGGGCACGGGCAAGACGACCCTTTCCGCCGACCCCGAGCGCTCGCTGATCGGCGACGACGAGCACGGCTGGGGAGACAGCGGCGTCTTCAACATCGAAGGCGGCTGTTACGCCAAGGTGATTCGCCTGTCGCCCGAGGCCGAGCCCGAGATCTTCCGCATGACGCACACGTACGGAACGATCCTCGAGAACGTCACGATCGACGAGAACGGGATCCTCGACCTTGACGACGACTCGAAGACCGAGAACACGCGGGCCGCGTACAAGCTGGAGGAGATCGCGAACGCGCTGCACGCGAAGCGGGCAGGCCACCCGTCGTCGGTGATCTTCCTCACTGCCGACGCCTTCGGGATCCTGCCTCCCATCGCGAAGCTCTCGAACCATCAGGCGCTCTATTACTTCCTCTCCGGCTTCACGGCCAAGCTCGCCGGGACCGAGATCGGCGTCACCGAGCCGCAGCCGACGTTCTCGACGTGCTTCGGACAGCCCTTCCTGCCTCAGCCGCCGCTCGTCTATGCGCGCATGCTCGACCAGAAGCTCGAGACGCATGGCTCGAGCGTGTGGCTCCTGAACACGGGTTGGACGGGCGGGCCGTTCGGCGAGGGCGAGCGCATGCCCATCCACGCCACTCGCACCATGCTGAGCGCAGCGCTCTCCGGTCAACTCGACGGCGCGGAGCTGCGCACCGACGAGGTCTTCGGCTTCCATGTGCCGGTCCATGTGCCCGGCGTCGACGGCCGGCTGCTCAATCCTCGCTCGACCTGGCGGCAGCCGGAGGAGTACGACCGCAAGGCGCGCGAGCTCGCGGGCATGTTCGTCGACAACTTCGCGAAGCGGTTCGGCGACGTCGGCGAGTCGATTCGCATCGCCGGCCCGACCGTTTGAGACCGACCGCACGAACGCACGCGCTACCGGCTCGGCTGAACGAGTCGTTGCGATAGCGTCCCTTCACGTGGATGCCACGCACGACGTTCTGGTCGTCGGCGCCGGCTGCGCTGGTATGCGCGCGGCCATCGAAGCCTACGACGCAGGCGCGAACGTCGGCGTGATCTCGAAGCTGCATCCAACCCGCAGCCATTCGGGCGCCGCGGAGGGCGGCATCAACGCCGCGCTCGGCAACGCCGCCGAGGACTCGGTCGAGTCGCACGCCTTCGACACGGTCAAGGGCTCCGACTACCTGGGCGACCAAGACGCGATCGAGCTCTTCACGCGCGAGGCGCCGGGCGACATCTACCAGCTGGAGAACTGGGGCGCGTTCTTCTCGCGCCAGGACGACGGCCGTCTGGCGCAGCGCCCGTTCGGCGCCGCAGGCTCGCCCCGCACGGTGTTCGCGGCCGATATCACCGGGCACGTGCTGATCCAGGTTCTCTACGAGCAGCTCGTAAAGCGCGACATCACCGTGTATGAGGAGTACTTCGCGTGGAAGCTCGTCGAGGACGACGGTCGGTGTCAGGGTGTGATCTGCTGGGATCTCCTGAACGGTGGGTTGAAGTCGGTCGGCGCCAAGGCGACGGTCCTCGCGACCGGCGGACAGGGACGCATCTATCGCACCACCACGAACGCGTACGCGTGCACGGGCGACGGGGCGGCGATGGCGCTCCGTCTCGGCCTGCCGCTGAAGGACATGGAGTTCATGCAGTTCCATCCGACGACGCTCTACCCGTCCGGGATCCTGCTGACGGAGGGCTGCCGCGGCGAGGGCGCGTACCTGATCAACAGTGAGGGCGAGCGCTTCATGCAGCGCTACGCACCGAACGCGATGGAGCTCGCGTCGCGCGACGTCGTCTCACGCTCGGAGCAGACCGAGATCGACGCGGGCCGCGGCATCAACGGCTCGATCTACCTCGACATGCGTCACCTCGGCGCCGAGAAGATCATCGATCGCCTGCCCGGTTCGCGGGAGCTGTCGATGACGTTCGCGGGCGTCGACCCGATCTACGACCCGGTGCCGGTTCGCCCTGGCGCCCACTACCACATGGGCGGCGTCGAGACCGACAACGACGGTGCGACGGAGCTCGCAGGCCTCTACGCGGCCGGTGAGGTCGCTTGCGTGTCGGTGCACGGCGCGAACCGGCTCGGAGGCAACTCGCTGATGGAGACGATCACGTTTGGCCGGCGCTCGGGGCGCGCAGCAGCGGAGCACGCGCTGTCAGCGGCGAACGGAACGGTTTCCGACGGTGCGCACGGCGACGCCGAGCGCGAGCTGAAAGCCATCCTCGAGGTTCGTGAGGGCGAGCGGCCCTGGCAGATCCGGAACGATCTCGGCGACTCGATGTTCGAGAACTTCGGTGTGTTCCGCCGCGAGGAGCAGATGGCCGCGCAGATCGGCATTCTCGAGGGCCTCGCCGAGCGCTACGAACGTGGTGTCTTGATCGAGGACAAGGGAGAGGTCTTCAACAGCGACCTGACACAGGCGATCGAGCTCGGCGCGATGATCGAGCTGGCGCGCTGCATGCTGCAGGCAGGCCTCGCGCGCAAGGAGAGCCGCGGTGCGCATGCGAGGCCTGACGACTACCCGGTCCGCGACGATGAGAACTTCATGAAGCACTCGATCTCGCGCTGGGTGAACGGCGGCCCCGAGCTCAGCTACAACGACGTGCGCTACACGAAGTACGACCCGATGGAGAGGAAGTACTGATGCAGGTCGGTCTTAAGGTCTGGCGCTTCAACTCCCGCTCGGGCGAGCGCGAGCTGCAGGAGTTCGAGATCGACGCGCCCGAAGAGGCGACCCTTCTCGATTGCCTCGACATCGTCAAGGACAAGCACGACGGCTCGCTCGCCTACCGCAAGAGCTGCCGGATGATGATCTGCGGCTCGTGCGGGATGCGCATGGACGGTGCCGCCGTGCTCGCGTGCAAGGTGCGGATGTACGACATCGCCGAGGCCGGCCGCGTCCCCGTCATCTCGGCGATGGGCAACCTGCCGATCGTCAAGGATCTCGTCGTCGACATGGAGCCGTTCTGGGAGAAGTTCCGCAGCGTCGACCCGTCTCTGCGTCCCGGCTACGCGGAGCCGTCCGACGGCAAGGAGTACCGCATCAAGCAGGAGCGGATGAACGCGATTCACAAGGAGGCGCTCTGCATCAACTGCGGCTGCTGCGTGTCGGAATGCAACTCGATGGAGTCCGACCCGTTGTTCCTCGGGCCGCAGGCGCTTGCGAAGGCGATGCGTTTCGTCGGCGATCCGCGTGACGGCCAGAAGATCGCGCGGCTCGAGAAGCTGAACGGCGAGCATGGTCTCTGGGAGTGCACGCGCTGCTACATGTGCAACGAGCGCTGCCCGAAGGGCGTCGACCCGCGCGACGCGATCGCGAAGCTCGGGGCCGAGTCGATGAAGGAGGGCATCGACCGCGACATGGGCGCGAAGCACGCGAAGTGGTTCGTCACCTCCGCGAAGACCACCGGGTGGCTGCGCGAGACCGAGCTCGTGCCCAAGACGCAGGGCATCGTGGAGGCGATCAAGCAGACGCGATTCGCGCTCGACCTGGCGCGCAAGGGCAAGGTGCCGCTGCCGTTCCCGCCACATGTCGCGAAGGACGTGAAGGAGTCGCGGAGCCTGCACGACCTGGTGCGCGACCAGGGGATCAACGGCTTCGCCGGGATCGTCCAGGGCGAACGCGCCCTCTCGCGGCTCGCGCACGGCCATCCCGGCGACGAGGACCTCGAGACGATCTACGACCGGCCTGGGGCATTCCTGCGGCCGTACCTGCCCGAGGACGACAACCATCGAGCTGAAGGAGACACGAAGCAGTGACGGCGACGGCGACCGAGACGAAGCGCGTCGCGTACTACAAGGGCTGCCTCGCGTCCCTGTCGGCGAAGGAGCTCGACTCGGCCACGCAGGCGCTCGCGCCGAAGGTCGGGCTCGAGCTGATCGAGCTCGAGTCGGTGACCTGCTGCGGCGCCGGCGACATCCACGAAGCCGAGCCCGACTACTACCTGCACCTGAACGCGCGGATCCTTGCCTACGCCGCTGCCGAGGGCGTCGACACGTTGCTCACTGTCTGCAACGTCTGCACGCTGAACCTGCGCCAGGCGAACTTCATCCTCATGGGCGATGCCGAGGTACGGGCGCGCATCAACGAGAACCTCGTCTCGGTGGGCGTTCCCGCGTACGAGAAAGACGTCGATGTGCGGCACCTCCTCTGGGAGATCGCGGAAGGCCCCGGGTACGAGAAGCTGAAGGTGGCGGCGCATCGCGGGCTGAAGGGCCTGAAGATCGCTCCGTTCTACGGCTGCCAGATCCTGCGCCCGTCGAAGATCAACGGGTTCGAGGACCCCGACCGCCCGTGGTCGCTCGAGCGGATCATCGAGGCGTGCGGCGGTGAGGCGATCGACTATCCGGCGAAGATCAAATGCTGCGGGTTCCCGATCATCCAGGCGCGCGAGGAGACGGCTCTCGGTGAGCTGATCCAGCCGATCGAGCAGGCGATGGAGGCGGGCGCCGACGCGATCGTCACCCCGTGCCCGCTGTGCCATCTGTCGCTCGACGCCTGGCAGTCGAAGCTGAAGAAGACGACCGGCAAGGACTACGGCATGCCGATCCTCCATCTCTCGCAGCTCGTCGGTGTCGCCGCTGGGCTCCAGGAGTCGGAGCTGAAGTTCAAGCGGCACGTCGTCTCGGTGCAGCCGGTCCTCGAGAAGCTCCAGATCTGACCAGCGCGGCGCTCGTCGTCGCCGTTGCCCTCGCCGCGTGCGTGGGCTGGGGGTGGTTCGAGGCAGGCTGGGTTCGCCTGCGCGAGCGGGAGGTCGAGATCGCGGGCCTGCCGCACGAGCTCGACGGGCTGCGCATCGCGCACCTCTCTGACTTCCACCTCGGCGTCCCGTCGCGTGGCGTGCACGCCGTCGAACGTGCAGTCGAGTGGGTGGCGGAGCGCCGGCCCGATCTCGTCTGCGTCACGGGCGATCTGCTCTCGAGGCCGCGGGGCGAGCCGCAACTCCTCGAGCTGCTTGGGCGGCTCCCGCATCCGTACGTCGTGCTCGGCAACCACGATCACGCGATTTCGCGCGATCCGTTCTCGCGGCCGGTCACGCTCGGCCGGCTCGAGCACGGGACGTTGCTGCTCGACACCGCGGCCGAAGTCGAAGTACGCGGCCGGCGCGTCGAGCTCGCGGGCGTCGATCCACGCACGTGGCTCGACAAGCGGTCGAGCGGATTCGGCCCCTCGGACGCCGACCTTCGGATCCTGCTCTGTCACTTCCCGCGCGCGCTCGAGACGGTCGAGCGCGGCCGCTGGCATCTCATTCTCGCCGGGCACCTGCACGCCGGCCAGATCGTGCTGCCGTACGGGTTCGGGAAACTGCTCCTCGCGCATCCGCGGGCGAAATACCCGGAAGGTCTCTTCGAACGGGCGGGCACGGTCATGCACGTCTCGCCGGGCCTCGGCACGACCTTCGTGCCGTTCCGCTTCTTCGCGCGGCCCGAAGCGACCGAACTCGTTCTACGATTGAAGCATGGACGGACATAGCGTCATCTCGCCGGAAGTGCTCGCGCGCTACGCGCTCGACGCGGCCGCAGAGGTTCGGGGGGTGCACACAAAGCACCGTCGCGGCGCACGCGTGGCGGGCAGCGTGGTCGACGTGCACGTCGTGATCGACTATGGCGCCGACATTCCCGCGGTTGCGGCCGAGGTGCAGCAGCGGGTCGCGGACTACCTGCAGAAGATGGCCGATGTTCGCCCGACCGCCGTCAATGTCGTGGTCGACGACGTCGTGCGACCGTAGAAGAGACTCGGATGCCGACGCGGATCTCCGGCCTGACGAAGCTGACGCTCGAAACGGCGCCGACCGTGTGCCACGAGTGCATCTGGTGGCAGACGCGCGGCCGCCGGCCGCTCGACAAGGACCGCTGGATGGAGAAGGTCGAGCTCGAGTTCGGGGCGTTCGGCACGGTCTACTACGACAACGACGGGCGCGTGCTCGGCTCGATGCAGTACGGCCCGGCGCCGGCGTTCCCGCGCGCGTACGACCTTCCCGCCGGGCCACCGTCGGACGACGCGATGCTCGTGACCTGCGCGTACATCGTCGAGACGTCGAGCCCCTGGGTGTTGCAGTCGCTCTTCCTCGCCGCGATCGGCGAGGCGCGTGACCGCGGGTTCGAGCAGTCTCGAGACGTTTTCGTACCGCTATCCCGAGGGCGAGTCGAGTTACGGCCGCTTCCGGGTGCACAAGACGGTGTTCCCGCAGGACTTCCTCGCCGATCTCGGGTTCGAGGTCGTGCGCGTGTCCGGGCGTGTCGGCCTGGCGCGCCTCGAGCTGGGCGGCCTGCAGCCGGTCCTCGAAGGCAAGCGCGAGAAGGTGCTGCGGGTCGTGAAGGACGCCTTCCTGCCAGAGCCGGTCCCGGCGCCGCCGCCCTTCTAGCGACGCGCCCGGCTCGCGACTCGGCCTTTTCAGACCTGTCCTGGGGACTGTCCCCAAGCCATGTCTGTTTAGACGAGGCTGCGGAGGCGGCCGAGCGAGGCGCGCAGCGCGTCGTCGGTGTCGAACCCCGGCCCGCCCGACTCGGGCAGGCCGCCGATCTCGAGGATCAGCGGTACCTCGATCCCGGCGAGGGGTGAGAAATCGACGTTCCCGCGCCCGAGTGGCAGGTGGTGGTTCGTCGTCGGCAGTGGCGTATCGGAGACGTGGACGAGGCTCAGCCGCTCGCGCAGCGCTGCGAACGCGGCGGCCTGATGCGGCTCGGCGTGGTTCAGGTCCCACACGAACGAGAGCCCCGGCACGTCGGCGAGCAGCGCTGCGCACGCCTCGGGCTCGACGAGCAGGCGATGGGCTCGGGCGTTGTGTTCGACACCGAGGACCAGGCCTTCGTCGTGCGCCATCGAGACAGCCGGCGCGAAGAGATCCGGAAGGCGCCGCTCCAGCTCCGGTACGTCGACGTCACGCGCGCCGGGAACAGGGTGGATATGAACGCGCCGCGCGCCGAGCTCTGCGAGCGCACGCAGATTCGACCGCAGTGCGTCCGCGATCGACGGGAACTCGTTCAGCCGCAGCAGCATCTCGACGACCGGCTCGACGCCCGCCTCCGCGAAGACGCGCCCGACCTCACTCGGATCGGCTCGCAGGTCGGCACCGAGCTCGCCCGGGCGGTCGCTGCGGATCTGCAGGGCGTCGAAGCCACTGGCGGCGGCGAATCTGATCTCGTCCGCGGGCGGCCGCCAGTTGCCGGGGAAGAACCGGCCGAGCATCCCGGCGATCATGGAGCTACGCGGCGGCGCGTGCGCCGGCGAGGACGAGCTCGGCGATCTGAATGGCGTTCAGCGCGGCGCCCTTCCGCAGGTTGTCGCTCGCCAGGAAGAGCGCGAGGCCCTGCTCGACCGTCGGGTCGCGGCGGATGCGACCGACGAGCACGTCGTCGCCGCCCGCGGCCTTTCCAGGTGACGGAAACTCGTCGAGACGCACCGAGGGTGCCGCGTCGAGCAGTGCGCGGGCGCGCTCGACCGAGAGCGGCTGCTCCGTCTCGATCCAGATCGCCTCCGCATGCCCGACCATCACGGGCACGCGCACACACGTCGCCTGCAACGGCAAGTCGGGCAGCTCCATGATCTTGCGCGTCTCCTCGCGCAGCTTCGACTCCTCGTCGAACTCCTCGCCGTCGAAGCTCCAGTCCATGCGCAGGTCGTGCTCGGCCTGTGGCTCGCCGCGCAGTCGCTCCATCGCCTGCGCGCCGGCCCCGGAGACCGACTGGTAGGTCGCGACCCGAACGCGGACGAGCCCCGCTTCCTCGTGCAGCGGCTTCAGCACACAGGTCAGCGGGATCGTGCAGCAGTTCGGATTCGCGATGATGCCCTCGTTCTCGAGCGCACGCCCGGCATTCACTTCGGGCACGACCAGCGGGATGCCAGGCTCGAGTCGGTACGCGGCCGACTTGTCGATCGCAACGGCGCCACCTCGCACCGCGTGCGGCACGAGCTCGAGCGACGCGCTCGTACCGACGGAGAAGAGGAAGAGATCGATGTCGCCGCGCGCGAGTGCATCGTCGGTGGCCTCCTCGACCGTCCGCCCGCCGAGCTGCGTCCCGGCGGAGCGAGCGGACGCAAAGACGCGCACGTCGTCGTAGCCGCGCTCCTGCAGGAGGTCGAGCGTGACGGCGCCGACCGCGCCGGTCGCGCCGACGACACCGATGCGGGCGCTACGCAAGCTCGAAGGCATCGTGAAGGGCGCGGACAGCCGCGTCGACCTGATGGGATTCGATGTGACACGCGATCTTGATCGGCGACGTGGAGACGACGGCCGGGGTGATGCCCTCGGCCTCGAGCGTTGCGAACGTCTTCGCCGCGACGCCGGGGTGGCTCTTCATACCCGCGCCGATCACGGAGACCTTGCCGAGGTCGTCGCGCGCTTCCCAGTGCGCGGCCAGGCTGTCGAGCGTGCGCGCCGCTTCGTGCCGGTCCTCGGGGGGCGCCGAGAACACGATCTCCGCCGAGCTCTGCAGGATCGTGTCGACATTCACGCTCGAGGCTGCGAGGGCGGCGAACAGCGTCGCGGACGTGACGCCGAAGACGCGATAGACCGTCTCTTCACGCTGGTGAACCACAGCTGAGATCAGCGCCTTCTCGAGCATCGGGTCGTCCTCCTCCGTGATCCAGGTGCCTTCGTCGTCCTCGAACGAGGAGCGAACGTTGAGTCGCACGGTATGCGTACGTGCGATCTCGACCGAGCGCGCCATCATGACACCGGCGCCCGACGAGGCCATTTCGAGCATCTCCTCGAAGCTGACGCGATCGAGCTTCCGGGCCGTGGGGACGAGCCGCGGGTCGGCCGTGAAGACGCCGCGCACGTCGGTGTAGATCTCGCACGCATCGGCGCCGAGCGCAGCCGAGAGCGCGACGGCGGTGGTATCCGAGCCACCGCGTCCGAGCGTCGTCACGTCGAACGACTCGGCCGAGATGCCCTGGAAGCCGGCGACGAGCACGATCTCGTCGCGCTCGAGCGCCTCGTGGATCCGGCGCGCGCGGACCTCGACGATCTTCGCCTTGGTGTGCGTCGAGTCGGTGACGATCCCCGCCTGCGACCCCGTGAGCGAGATCGCGCGGCCGCCGAGGTCGACGATCGCCATCGCAACGAGCGAGCACGAGATCCGCTCGCCCACCGAGAGGAGCATGTCCAGTTCGCGGGCGTGGGGAGTCGGCGAGATCTGATGAGCGAGATCCATCAGCTCATCGGTCGTGTGCCCCATCGCCGAGACGACCGCAACGACCTTGCTGCCGCCGCTCCGCGCCGACATGAGCCGCTCGGCGACTCGCTTCAGCTTGTCGGCGTCACCCACCGAGGTGCCGCCGAACTTCATCACGACGAGGCCCGGCGTCCGTGGGGCGTGCTCGACGGCGGGGACGGGCTCGAACTCGGTCACAGCCATTTGCGACAGTGTAGGCAGACATGCGTTTTCGCCCTTCGACGCTGCGGGAGTGGATCGCGATCGTGTTCGCGGCGATCGGCATCGGCCTGCTTCCGTGGACGATCTGGCTCTCGCAGTGGCTTCCGCCCCATCACGAATCGGTTCGCTGGGACCTTGGCCTGGTCTGGCTTCGACACCGGGCTGGCGCTGGCGTTTCTCTTCACGGCGTTCGCGGCGTGGCGGCGGTCACCGTGGGTGGCGATCTGGGCGGCCGCGACCGGGACGCTGCTCGTGGCCGACGCCTGGTTCGACGTGATCCTCGAGAGCCACAGCGACGAGCTGCGCATCTCGATCCTCAGCGCCGCGCTCGGCGAGCTTCCGGCCGCCGCGCTCTGCTTCTGGATTGCGTATCGCGCGCAGGAGTACCTGCTTCACGTCGTCGACGCTGCGAGCGGCCGCGACGTCGACTCACATCTCCCGGCGACCGGAGAGCGCCCGGCCGAGGGTGACCTCGTCGGCGTACTCGAGGTCACCGCCGACGGGGAGGCCGCTGGCCAGACGCGTGACCCGGACTCGGTCCCGTAGCCGGTCGGCGAGAAACGCGGCGGTTGCCTCGCCGGTCATGTTCGGGTTCGTCGCGAGCACCACTTCCTGCACGCCGTTCGCGTCGACGCGGCGGAACAGCTCGTCGATCCGCAGGTCGCTCGGGTCGACGCCGTCGAGTGGGGACAGCGCACCACCGAGCACGTGGTAGAGCCCGCGGTACTCGTGTGTCCGCTCGAGCGAGATGACGTCGACGGGCTGCTCGACGACGCAGATCAGCGCGTGGTCGCGCCGCTGGTCGGTGCAGATCCCGCACACCTCTTCCTCGGTCAGGTTGCCGCACTCGCGGCAGAAGCGAACGCGCTCCTTCACCTCGGCGAGCGCGCCGGCAAGGGCGAGCGCCTCTCCCTCGGGCCGCTGCAGGATGTGGAACGCGAGGCGTTGCGCCGTGCGCGAGCCGATGCCGGGCAGGCGCGTCAGTTGCGCGATCAGGTTCTCGACGGAGGGGCTGAACACGAGGGAGCCATTGTGCCCGCCCCGGTCGGTCAGACCCGTCCGGTTCAGGCATGTCCGGGGGACAGTCCCCGAGACATGTCTGCGCGAGCCATGTCCGGGGGACAGTCCCCGAGACATGTCTGAAACCGGCATGGGCGGGGGACGAACCAGAGCGCTGACTTCTCCCGGCGTCGATTCTCCGACACGGCGCGCTCGGTCATACTTGCGCGCGTGGACGTCAAGGCGCTCGAAGGGATTGGGGCGTTCTCGGGGCTCTCGAAGGAGGAGCTCGAGAAGCTCGCCCGCTGGACGTTCGAGGTCGAGGTCGCCGCAGGAGAGGATCTGACGACAGGAGGGCCGTCTTGCCCACGAGTTCTTCGTGATCGAGGACGGCGCCGCCGAGGTTCGGAAGAACGATGAGCGAATCGCCGAGCTCGGGCCCGGCGACTTCTTCGGTGAGATCGGGCTGCTCGAGACACAGCGCCGCACAGCGACCGTGACCGCGACGACGCAACTGCGCGTGATCGTCATGTCGGCGCAGGAGTTCCGGCGGCTCGAGCAGGAATTGCCGGCCGTCGCCGATCGCGTTCGCTCCGCGATCCGTGCGCGGCTCGCCGACTGAACCTTCTACCAATCGGCCTTCTACCCAGTCAGCGCCGCCTCGTAGGCCGCGCGATCGACAGCAACGAGCCGCACCTCCGTCTCTGCCGTCACGCGCACGTCTTCCGAACCGTCGAGCTTTTCCCACTCACCGACGACCTGCCCGGGGCCGCGTTCGACCGTCTCACGCGGCGTCTCGACGCGCAGCACGCCGTGCAGCACGAGGAAGATGCCGCTCACCGGCGTTCCGGGCTCGACGAGGACGACGCCCTCGTCGAGTGCGAGCTCGCTGCCGACGTCGAGGAGCTTCGCGATGAAGTTCTCGTCGATGGAGCTCTCGCCTATAACCCGGGCAGCAGACCGCCGAGGTCGGGCGGGAGCATGCTCTTCATCTTGGCTTCGACTTTCGCGTGTGCTGCGCGCAACGCTTCGTTCGTCGCGGCCATCACCATGTCCGCGAGGAGCTCGGGGTCGCTCGGGTCGATCGCCTTCGGGTCGATCGTCAGCTCGGTGATCTCACCGGCGGCGGTCGCGACGACCGTGACCATTCCTCCACCCGCGCTCGCCGAGGCCGTTTCCTTCGCTGCCTCTTCCTGCATCTGCTCCATCTGCTCCTGCATTTCCTGCGCCTGCTTCAAGAGTGCTTCCATGTCGAAGCTCATTCGTCCAGCTCCCTCGCGTCGAAGGTGCTCTTCATCAGTTCGAGGACGTCTTCCTCGCTTGCGGGCGTCTCGTCGTGCTCCTCTGCTTCCCCGGGCTCCCCGAGCTCGAACACGACCGCGAGCTTGCGGCCGGTCACCTCGTAGAGCGCATCGCGCAGAAGCGCCGCGTTCTTCGAGTCCTCGGCGAGCTGCAGGTGAAACGCGGCCGTCTGGGGAAACTCGAGCGTCAGCGTGTCGCCTGCGAGTGCCGCGGGGTGCGCCTCGCCGAGCGCGCTCGAGATCGGAATCGAGCGCTCGGCGACGGCCGGCAGGATCGACCGGCGCCACGCCTCCTGCAGTTGCTCGAGCTCGATGCGCAGAGGTGGCGCCGCCGCTTCGAGCGGGCGGATCCACCGCGACCTCTGCGCTAGGAGAGCGGCTTCTCCAGGCTTTTCGCCCACCGACACATGCCCAGCCTCGAGCCGCTCGAGGCGAAAAGCCAGCGATTCGCGGGAGAGGTCGGAGGCCGGCCGCGTCACCTTCACGAGCGCCAGCTCGAGCGGCAGTCGCGGGTCGCCACCCTGGCGCATGTCGTCGACGGCAAGCGCCAGCAGGTCGATGAGACGGATGACGGTCGCCGCCGGGATCTGGTTTGCCTGCTCGCGCAGCCGCTCGCGCGCCTCCTCGGTGACGGGGAGCGCGTCGGGCACCTCGCCCATGTGCTGCACGAGCAGCAGATGACGAAGGTGCTCGAGCAGGTCCGTGACGAGCCGTCCGAGGTCCTGGCCCCGTTCCGAAAGCTCCTCGAGGAAGATCAGCGCGCCGGCAGTGTCGCCGTCGACGACCTGGTCGCACAACCGGAAGAGCACTTCGTCCTCGACGGCGCCGAGCAGTTGCAGCACGTCCTGGACGGTGATCGCACCGCCGGTGGCCGACGAGAGCTGGTCGAGCGTCGACTCCGCGTCGCGGTAGGCACCGCGGCCACCTCGCGCGATCAGCGCGAGTGCGGCGTCGGGCACGTCGATCTTCTCGCCGTCCGCGATCCGGCGCAGCTTGCGGATCAGCTCCGGAAGCCGCGGCCGCTGGAAGACGAAGGTCTGGCAGCGCGAGCGCACGGTTGGCAGCACCTTCTGGAGCTCCGTCGTGCAGAAGACGAAGAGGAGGTGTGGCGGCGGCTCCTCGATCAGCTTCAGCAACGCGTTCCATGCTGCGTCCGTGAGCTGGTGGGCCTCGTCGAGGATGTAGACCTTCGACCGCCCTTCGACCGGCTGGAGGACGACGCGGTCGCGAATCTCGCGAATGTCGTCGATCCCGCGTTGCGACGCCGCGTCCATCTCGATCACGTCGAGCGAGCTCCCGTTCGTGATCGTGACGCAGGCGTGGCAGGTGTTGTCGGGCGTCGGCGTGGGGCCGTGCTCGCAGTTGACCGCCTTCGCGAGAATCCGTGCGAGCGAGGTCTTGCCGGTGCCGCGCGGGCCGGCGAACAGGTAGGCCTGGCGCACCTTCCCCTGACTGAGAGCGTTCGTGAGCGTGCGCACGACCGCTTCCTGGCCGACCACGTCCTCGAACGTCTGCGGCCGGTACTTGCGGTAGAGGGCGGTCACGGTTCGATTCAAGCAGATCCGGCCTGGAACTCCGGAACCGCCTCGTTGTTCAGGTCCGGTGACGACTCCAGGTCGGCTTGGGAGGCGTGCCTGAGAGGGAAACTGAGCTCGAAGACGGATCCTTCGCCGACGACGCTCGAGGCGGTGCAGGTGCCGCCGTGGGCGCGGGCGACTGCGGCCACAATCGAGAGCCCGAGACCTGCGCCGCCCTCCCGGCGCGAACGCGAAGCGTCCGAGCGGGCGAACCGCTCGAAGACCCGCGCCAGCGACTCGGGCGCGATCCCGACTCCTTCGTCGGCAACGGAGATGACGACCATGTGCCGCTCGCCGCGCGCAGAGAGCTCGATCCGTGCATGCTCGTCGGTGTATCGCACTGCGTTCTCGAGCAACGCGTCGAGCGCGGCGCGTAGCCAGGTGTCGTCGACCTGAAGCGTCACGTCGAGGATCTCCCCGAGCCGCCACGCACGCGGTGCCACCTCGGCCCAGCGCATGAACACATCCTCGAGGAACGGGACCAGTCGGATGCTCGTCGGCGCGATGAACTCGGGTCGCTCGGCGCGGGCGAGTAAGAGGAGGCGTTCGACGATCCCCTCGATGCGCTGCAACTCGTCGAAGGCGACCGCCAGTTCAGGCTGATCGGTGCCGAGTCGGCGTTCCAGCAGCTCGAGGTGGCCGCGGGCGATCGTCACCGGAGTCCGAAGCTCGTGCGAGACGTCGTGGAGCAGCCGTTCTTCCTGGTCGAGCAGCGCTGCTCGCTCCTCCGCCAGGGCGGCGACGGTCTCGAGCGCGTCCGCACGGCGTCTCGCGTGCCAGACCATCGCGAGGAACATCGCCGACATCAGCGGCACCTCGAAGAGCTCGCCCCAGAGCTGCAGGCCGTCGAAGGCGTCGGAAAGGATCGACGCCCCGGTGGCGATTGCGACCACCGCGAGGATGGCCGACGTCTTCGAGACCGACCAGACGCGGAAGCCGTAGAGGACGGTGAGGCTGATCCAGATGACGTGGAACGGGATCGTCTCCCAGGACGGCCACGCCACCATCACCGCCAGACACCCGGCCGCGAGCCCTGCCCACGCGAGGTCGAGACGCTGGGCGGCGTTAGGCGAGGGCCAGCCGGTAGCCCGCATGCCGCACGGTCTGGATCGGAGACGCAGGCCCAAGCTTCTTGCGCAGCCGTCGAACGCACACGTCGACGACGTTCGATCCTGGATCGAAGCTGTAGCCCCAGACCTCGGACAGGAGCCGTTCGCGGCTCACGACCTCCCCTGGGTGGGTGACGAGGTGGTAGAGCAGGCGAAACTCGCGGTCGGAGAGGTCGGTGACGGTGTTGTCGACACGCGCCTGGCGTCGCGCGAGGTCGAGCTCCAGCCCTCCGACCCGCACTGTTGACGCGTCCTCGCTCGTCCCGTGCCGCAGTTGAACGCGCACGCGCGCAACGAGCTCGTCGAACGAGAACGGCTTCGACAGGTAGTCGTTCGCGCCCAGATGAAAGCTGCGCAGCTTCGTCGGCAGGTCGTTGCGGGCCGAAAGAATCAGCACCGGCAGCTCGGGCCGGTTGCGATGAAGTTCCTCGAGCAGGCGCAAACCGTCGAGGCGCGGCAGTTGCAGGTCGAGGACGACGAGCTCGTACGGCTCGCACAGTGCGAGCGCGAGTCCCGAGACACCGTCCTCGGCGCCGTCGACGGCGAATCCTTCGGCCTCGAGCCCGACCTTCAGGAACCCGAGAATCCGGGGCTCGTCTTCGATGACCAGGATCCGCATGGGTCGCGGTTGCCGACCCTAACAGGCCCTTTAGCTCGGGTGAGCGTGACAGCCGTCGTGCGTCAGGCGGCGATCCGATCCAGCTCTTGCTCCGGCAGCGCCATGAGCTGATGTTGCTCGACGTGGCCTGAGCGAATGCCGTGGGCAAGCAGGTGATGGACGTGCGTAGACCACCGCCGCCCCGAGGACGGCGTTCAGCGTGATGATTGTTGTGAGTGTCATGGCCCCCGATCGTGCCCGGGCACACTGAGAGGTCCCTGAGGCGCTCCTGAGAGCTTCCTGAGAACCTCGCCGGCGCCGCGGGACGTGACACGAAAGTGACAATCTCGTCACTTTCGCCGGTGATCAGCGCGGACTGCCGGTATATCCGCCGGAGATCGATGAGTCTCCGAGCGAAGAAAGCGACAGCGACCGCCCTTGGCGTGCTTCTCGTGGCCATTCTCATCGGCGTCTACGTGACGTTCCTGACCAACGGGCCGACCGCCTATCACGTCCCGACCGCGCCCACCCCCCGCAACGCGAGCCTCACCCTGCAGACCGTGGCGGCGGTGGGGCCGAAGCTGTCGCCGAACGAGAACTGGGTTTCGTACCTCGTCCGCGAGCAAGGCAAGTGGCATCGCACCACGGTCTGGACCCTGCCGGCGCACGCGCTCGTCCACGTCACCGTGTACCAGTTCGACGGCAAGAGCGGCTTGCGCAATCCGTTCTTGTCGCAAGCGCGTGGAGTGGTCGGTGGCACGTTCACCGTGAACGGCAAGTCGATGCGCACGATCGACCCTGACGATGCATCACACACCTTTGCGATCCCGGCCCTCGGTGTGATCGTGCCGTTGCAGGGCGTCGACGACGACGCGAAGAACCAATGCGACTTCGCGCCTTGCTCGCTGTCGACGGCTCACACCACGATCACCTTCACGTTCCGTACGGGCAAGAAAGGCCACTACCGCTGGCAATGCTTCGTGCCCTGCGCGGCCGGCTTCCTCTACGGCTTCGGTGGCCCGATGCAGACGATCGGGTACATGGATGGGTTCGTGGATGTCGTCTGAGGCCCCACGATGAACGGTCGCGCGCACGCTCGCCGGATCGCCGCGCTGACAGTCGTCGGCACGGCAATCGTCCTACCGCTCGTCATCTTTGTGCTGGGGCCGAACATGCCGCCGGGGAACCGCACGACCGGAGCGAGCTCGCAGGTGACCGACAACACGGTGCTGCTCGTGGTGATGACGCCGTTCACCGTCTTCATCCTCGTGTACCTCGCCTATGCAATCGCAGCGTTTCGGGCGTCTGCGGGCGAGGAGCTGCGCGACGGGCCGCCGATCCGCGGCCATACGCCGTCGCAGATCGCGTGGCTCGCCGCCACGAGCGCCGCGGTGCTGTTCCTGGCGATCTTCGGCACGGCGGAGCTGTTTGCGTCGAACGGCTCGGGCGGGGGGAGTGGCCCGAAGCCGATCGCCAAGCCCGGCGGGCCCGTGCTCCCGATCCAGGTGATCGGCCAGCAGTGGGAGTTCACGTACCGCTACCCGACCTACGGCGGCGTCGAGACGGCGCAGCTCGTCCTGCCGGTCGACCGCGAGATCGAGTTCCACGTCACCTCGCTCGACGCGATCCACTCCTTCTGGGCGTACGAGCTCGGGGTGAAGGCAGATGCGAACCCGGGCGTCGACAACATCGCGTTCGTGAAGGCGACGAAGACCGGTGACTTTCAGATTCGGTGCGCCGAGCTCTGCGGGCTCTGGCACGGCTACATGTACGACACCGGCTTGGTCGAGGACGACGCACATTTCAACTCGTGGATCGCAGCTCAGCGCAAGCAGTTCACCCCCGTCGAGAAATACCTCCCGCCGTACGCGTTGACCTATAAGCCCGACCCGCAGGATCGTGCCGGATGAACGCGCGCCGTCTGCTCGGCTACAACTTGCTGTCGGCGGTCGTCCTCGGAATCGTCGGCTTCTACGTCGGCTGGTGGCTCGGTCACCAGATCACCGGCCCGAGCCTCGCGTACTTCGACGACACGGGCCAGAACGACATCGCCCTCTTCCTCGCGTACATCCTCGGCGTCGTCGGATTCCTCTTCGGACTCGGCTTCATGAGCTATCCGATCCAGCGCCTGCTCGGCAAGCCGCCGTCGCTTCGCGAGAAGGAGACCGCCGGGCCGGGCCGCTACTTCACGCTCTGCACCGATCACAAGGTCGTCGGGATCCAGTACCTCATCGGGATCGGCTTCTTCATCTTCGTCGGCGGCGTGAACGCGATGCTCATCCGCTTCGAGCTCCTCAACCCGACGAAGGAGGCATTCAACGCGAACAACTACCTCACGATCGTCGGGCTTCACGGCACGATGATGATGGGGATGATGACGAGCGGGATCCTCGGCCCGTTCGCGAACTATCTGGTGCCGATCATGATCGGCGCGCGCCGGATGGCCTTCCCGCGTGTCGAGGCGCTGACGTTCTGGCTCCTGATGCTCGCCGGCGTCATCTTGATGACCACCGTCGGCTACGGCGGATTCCCGACCGGCTGGACCGGCTACGCGCCGCTGAACGTCCAGGCGAACATGGGGATGGACAGCTACATCGTCTTCTTCGCGCTCGTCGGCGTTTCGATGTCGCTGCTCGGCCTGAACATCCTCGCGACCGTGATCACGATGCGCGCACCCGGGATGACGTGGAGCCGTCTGCCGATCTTCGTCTGGGGTGCGGTCTCGACCTCGATCCTCATGCTGCTCGCCGCGCCCGTCCTGATCTCGACCCTCTTCATGGTCGCGCTCGACCGCACGGCGCAGACGGGGTTCTTCAACGACCAGGCCGGTGGCAGCCCCTACCTGTACCAGAACCTCTTCTGGATCTTCGGCCACCCGGAGGTCTACGTCCTCGCCCTCCCCGGCATGGGGATCGTGCTCGAGATCCTGCCGGTCTTCACGCGGAAGCCGCTGTGGGGCTACCGGCTCGCCGTCACGGGCATGCTCGGGATCACGCTCCTCTCGTGGCTCGTGTGGCAGCATCACCTCTTCGTCAGCGGCATCAACGCCGATCTGCGTCCGTTCTACATGCTGTCGACCGAGTTGATCTCGCTGCCGACGGGGTTCATCTTCATCTGTGCGCTCGGCACGCTGTGGCAGGGCCGCATCCGGCTGACGGTGCCGATGTTGTTCACCCTCGCGTGGCTCTTCAACTTCCTGATCGGCGGGTTGTCGGGCGTGTTCCTCTCGGACGTCCCGAGCGATGTGACGACGCACGGCAGCTTCTTCTCCATGGCCCACTTCCACTACACGATCATGGGTGGCCTGCTCTTCTCGTTCTTCGCCGCAATCTATTTCTGGGTTCCGAAGATGACCGGCTTCGCGATCAACGAGCGGTGGGGCAAGATCCACTTCTGGTCGATGTTCCTCGCGTTCAACTCGACCTTCGGCCCGCTGCTCGTGATCGGCTTCCTCGGCATGCCGCGCCGCTCGGTGACGTACGCCGGGTACCTGCACGGTGGTAACACCTGGGTGTCGATCTCGGCGTTCTTCCTTGGTGCATCGATGCTCGTCTTCATCGGCAACTTCATCTGGTCGCAGGTGTTCGCGCGAGTGCCGGCTGGGGCGAATCCGTGGGGCTCGAAGTCGATCGAGTGGCAGTTGCCCTCGCCGGTGCCGGTGCACAACTTCGACCGCATCCCGACCTTTGGCCCAGATCCGTACCCGTACGGCGTCGAAGGCGTGACCGGCCGCATCGCGACTGTTCCGGCGAGGCCGACGACGTGACCGAGCTTGCAGCACACTCGACCGACTACAGCGTCGTCGAGAGCGAGCCGCCCGAGGTCATGGCGCGCAACCTGCGGATCGCGTCGCATCTCTGGTCGAGCGCGACGGCGTTTTTCTTCGCGGCGTTTCTCTTCGCATACTTCTATCTCCGCTCCCTCGACTCGTCGACGGTGTGGCGTCCCAAGCACGTCGATCCGTCGTTCACGCTCGGAACGCTCGCCACGCTTGCGCTTGTCGGTGCGGCAGTGGTCTTGCGACTCGGCCTTGCCGATCACCGTGCGGAGAGGCGACCTGCCTGGCGCATCAAGGGCGCCGCCGCGCTCGTCTTGCTCGTCGCCGTGATCGTCTTGCAGATCATCGAGTGGTCGACTCAGGGCTTTGGGCCAACCGACGGCCCGTATGCGAGCGTTTATCTGGGTTGGACGGGCCTCCTGACGATCTTCGTGGTCGGTCTCGCCTACTGGGTTGAGACGACGCTCGCGACGTCGTTTCGTTACCGCAACACCGAACGAGGTTCGCTGCCGGAAGGCCACGGCTCGGGCGACGCCGATCGCACCGCACCGGACATCGCCGACCCTGTGTCGCTCATCCGCCCCGAGCTCGAAGCCGTGTCGTTCTTCGCTCTCTTCCTTGCAGGGATCGCCGTGGTCACCTGGCTCATCCTCTACGTGATTTAGACATGGAGTTTCTCCTTCGCTCGTCTAATTGGCCGGTCGAGTGGCCGCTCGTAGCGATAACGATCATCGGGCTGCTCTACCGCCTCGGCGGGCGCATGAGCGCGACCGACAGCGACGCGGGGAAGCGGTGGCGGGGCGTCGCGTTCTACGCCGGCCTCGCAACGCTCGCGCTCGCGGTGAGCTCGCCGGTCGACGCCTACGCGCCGGAGCTCTTCTGGGTGCACATGGTGCAGCACGTCCTGCTGATGATGGTTGCTCCGCCGCTGCTCCTGATCGGGCGTCCCTGGCCGCGTATCGTGCGCCCGCTGCCGCTCGACCTTCGTCGCCCGCTCGCGCGCAGCGTGCTGGTCGGGCCTGCGCTCGCGCCTTTTCGGCGCACCTTCCGGTGGATCGCCTCGCCGCTACCGGCGTTTGCACTCTTCAACGGCATGCTCCTCCTTTGGCATTTGCCGGCCCTCTACGACCTCACATTGCGTGACGGGCCGATGCACGATCTCGAGCACGCTCTGTTCTTCGGGACAGGGCTCCTTTTCTGGGTGCACCTCGTGCCCGGCGCGTCCGGACGGCCACAGCTCGGTGACGGCGGGCGCGCGGTCTACGGCACGGCGGCGCTCGCCGTCAGCTGGGTGCTCGCGGTGGTGCTCGGCCTGGCTCCCGAGCCCGTCTACAACGCCTATGCCTCGCTGGCGCACCGGCCGGGCGGCCTGTCGGCCTTGAGCGACCAGCAGCTTGCCGCCGGAGTGATGTGGGTGCCGGGGTCGGTGCCCTACTGCATCGCGCTCGTGATCGCCTCGTTGCGGTGGCTCGACCCGGCGACGGGTCCTGGACGCCGGAGGAGCCTCGCCGGTGAGCACTGACAGTTGTCGACTGAGGGAGTTGCCATGGTCGCCTCGTTCCTGACCGGCTCGCTGCTGACGCTCTTGATCCCTCTCTGCTTGCTCATTGCAGTCGGGCTGTACTGGTGGTTCGTCGCGCGTAGTCGGGACGAGTTCTGATGCAGCGTCGCTGGTTCGTCGCCGGTGTGGCTGCGGCCGCGTTTGTCGGCATCGCCATCGGCATCGCGTTCCACAAGCAGCTGATGGGCCCCGCCGCGGCCGACCCTGTGGGCACGCCCGTGCTCCACGGCCAGGCGACGTGGCCGTCCGGGCAGCGCCCGGCGCCTGCGTTCGCGTTGCGCGACCAGAGGGGTCGACGGGTGACGCTCGCTTCTCTGGGCGGCCGGACCGTCGCACTCACGTTTCTCGACTCGCTCTGCAAGGAGTCCTGCCCGATCGAAGGGCGGATGCTCGCGTCGGCGATCCGCCAGGTCGGTGGCGCCGCCCGGCCACAGCTACTCGTCGTCAGCGTCGATCCTGCCGGCGACACGCCTCGCACCGTCATGCGGGCGGTGAGGAAGTGGAAGCTGCCTGCCGACACGCTCTGGCTGCTCGGGACGCATGCGCGGCTGAAGCCTGTGTGGGACGCGTACCAGATCACGGTCGAGCCGGTTTCCGGCGACGTCGTTCACAGTACGGCGGTGTATCTGATCGACCAGCGAGGGGACGAGCGGGCAGGATTCTTGATGCCGTTTGTGCCCGGGCTCGTCGCGGACGACTTCCGCATGCTCCAAGCTGAGAGCTAACTCTCCGCCAAGATCGGCCGGCTCAGTCACACTGCGTCTCGATGACCGAAGCCGAGATGCTCGCCGAGACGCGTGCGTTCAACCAGGCGCTCGAGGCGATCCTCGCGACACAGCCTGCGATCCACACACTCCCGCCCGAGGAAACACGCCGGGCCCGGCGGGAAGGCAGAGGTGTCTTTCCGCCGCTCGTCTTCGTCGAGCAGGCGCGCACGCTGTCGATTCCCGGCCGCGCGGGCGAGATCGCTCTGCGAATCCTAGAACCGGAGCAGCCCCGCGGCGCGTATCTGCATATTCACGGCGGCGGCTGGACGATCGGCTCGGCCGACGGGCAGGACGTGCTCCTGTGGGAGATCGCCCAGGCCACCGGCCTCACCGCGGTGAGTGTCGAATATCGGCTCGCTCCTGAGCACCCGTTCCCGGCGGCGCCCGACGACTGCGAGGACGCAGCCCTCTGGCTGATCGAGAATCATTCCGGCCGGTTGGCGATCGGCGGTGAGTCGGCGGGCGCACATCTCGCGGCGATGACGCTGCTCCGGCTGCGCGACCTGCACGGCATCTCGCCGCGCACGTTCGCCGCCGCGAATCTCGTCTTCGGCGTCTACGACCTGACCGGCACGCCGAGCCATCGCCTCTGGGGCGACCGTGAGCTCCTGCTCTCGAGCCCGGTGATGGACTGGTTCGCCGATTGCTTCCTGTCGGGCATGGCCGACGAGGACCGCCGCGCGCCGACGGTCTCGCCGCTCTACGCAGAGTTGCACGACCTGCCGCCCGCACTGTTTTCGTGCGGCACGGCCGATCCGCTGCTCGATGACTCGCTGTTCATGGAGGCCCGCTGGCGACAGGCGGGCAACGAGTCGACGCTCTCACTCTGGCCGGAGGGGATTCACGCGTACACGGCGTTTCCGATCGAGATCGGCCGGCGCTCGCGCGCTGAGCAGGTCGCGTTCCTAAGGGGTTGAGTCGCGGTCGGTTGCGTAGCGTTCGCCGCCGCGCACCTCGACCTGCAAGCGGTTGCCGGGTGGGGCGAGCGGACAGACCCACCGCGGGTCGTACGAGCACGACGGGTTGTACGAGAAGTTGAAGTCGAGCACGAGCTTGCCGTTGCGCTCGCCGAGGTCGGAGCCCTTCACGGTGTCGAGCAGAGTAGCGTCCGGCGCCGTAGGTCTCCCGGCCGCTCGTCGCATCGGCGAACGAGAGGTAGAGGCCGCCGCCATAACCGTCGAGCCAGTACAGGTCGAGCGCGTGCGCGACGTCCGAGAGCTCGAAGTGCACACGCGCGAAGCGCGTGAACGAGTAGGGGTGCTCGCCGGACGTGGCGATCTCTCGCCGGACGCGATCCGCGGGCTCGACCACGCCGAGCACGCGCAGTGCGGGGTCGTAGTCGAAATAGGGAACGCCGTCGAACGACTCGCGCCGCTCGGGCAGTAACGGTGACTGTGGATGGGAGCGGAAGAGCTCGTCGCGCACGTCTCGCCAGCGTCGCCAGGCGGGCTCCGGCTCGGGCGCCTTGCGGATCTCGTCGTACAGCTCGAGGATCCGTCGCTTCCAGTCGAGCAGCGTCAGCTCGTCCATGTCGACGACCTTAACGACGACGACCCGCACGGCGAGGCGCGGGTCGTCGGTCCTACGAACGGCTCGACCTGCGGGAACAGGCGTTGAGCCACTCGCTGCGAGGGTAGCGCGCCGCGGTTCTAGGAGGCCGACGGGTGCAGGATCGGCACGAGCGACTCCCACCCGGAACGCAGCACGGCGACGAGGGAGGGAGGCGTGATGACGACGACTCGACCGCTGGTCGGTCGGGGGACGCGCTGGTCGTAGCCGGCCGCCGTCCAGCGCAGCAACTCGTCGCCACGCACGAGCCACGGAGCGCCGTCTGAGACCACGAATGCCCCGTCGGGCAGCTCGTCGAGCGGCGCCTCATGGTGCTGCTGCATGCGCGTCCGAAGGTCGACGCGCTCGGAGTGCAGCCGGGCGTCGATCGCATCGGCGCCCAGCTCGCCGGCGTGCAGGTCGCGCCAGAGCCCGGCGAATCGCTTGTAGTCCACGTGCCGGCAGAGCGAGCAGGGACGATGCCCCGCGGCGAAGGCTGTCGCCTCGTCGAGGAAGAAGAGCTCGGTGAACTTGCCGGGCTGCAGCAGCGGGCTGCGATGCCACCCGCGGAACTCGAGCTGACACGAGATCCAGCGCTTGCCGTTGAAGCGCCGCCGGATGCGCCCATGCTCGTCGTGGAGGCAGCCGCGGTTGCCGTAGACGAGGCCACGGGCCGAAACGGCGACGAGCTCGCTGAACGGTGTGACGCGGTTCTGGCGCAGAAGCGGATCCTCCTGGAAGCGGCTACCCTGGCGGCACAACCGAGCCCGCGCCGGCGCGCCTTGATCCTGTTCGCCAGCTCCTCCTCGGATCGTGTTTTCACGATCGAAGGGTGCTGCACGATGGACGATTCGAAAGGCGAAGCCTACTGGCGCGAGCGCGCCGAACAGCTGCAGCACGCGCTCGACTCGCGAATCGTCGTCGAGCAGGCGAAGGGCATTCTCAGGGAGCGGGTCGGCCTCGACATGGAGGGCGCATTCGCCCTGCTGCGGTACGCCGCACGCGGCGCCCAGCTGAAGATCCACGACCTCGCGCAGTCGGTCGTCGATTCCGTCGACACACCGGAACCGGTCGTCCGTGCGCTCGCCCGCCACGCTCCGGTGCTCACACGCGGAGCTCGCACCGAGCGCATGGTTCAGACCGAGGTGTTCTTCCGCGCGATCAACGAGGAGATCGCACAGCTCGACGGTACCGTCGACCACTCTCTACCTCTGTGAGTGCGCGAACCCGGTCTGCAAGGAAGGCATCAAGCTGACGCCAGACCTGGTCGCACGGTTGCACGCCGCACCACGCGACTTCGTCGTGCTCGCAGGTCACGAGATCCCGGACGTCGAGACCGTCGTCGCGGAGAGCGACGGTTACGTGATCGTGCGCAAGAACGCCAGTACTCGCGGGCGACTACAAGCCGGTCTCGGCCAGGATGCGACCCGACTTCACGCTCTTCTCGAAGGCCTCGAAGTCACGCTCGTTCTGGTCGGCATAGGCGATCGCGAAGTCGGCGATCGCGCGGTCGAACCGATCCCCCGCGCCGAGATACGAGGCGATTGCGATCCGGTCGCCCCAGCGCCCATGTGCGCGGGCGAGCGTCGCCCCGCAGAGCCGGGCATAGGCGTTCGCCCCGGGCACCAGCATGCTCTCCACCTCGGCCGCTCCCTTCCAGTCGTGGAGCTGGCGCACGTAGTAGTCGCGGTTCACTCCGTCCATCCCCTTGACGCGGATCCAACCGAGGAAGATGTCGCTTGCGGCTTGCATCAACCGCTGGCCGACGACCACGCGCCGCCCGTGGTGGACGTGCTCGCTCTTGCCGACGAACCGCTCGAGGACCGAGGCCTCTGCTTCCTTCGATTGGAGAAACAGTGGGTCGTTGTCGTCCCGGCCGACGAAGAGATGGATCCAGGCACGGGTGCCGACACTGCCCACGCCGACGACCTTTCGGGCGCTGTGGAGGTACTCGAACTCCTCGATCGGGTGGTGGTGGTCGGCGAGCGACCGCCGGTATCTCCTGACGAGCTGGCGCATCATCGCCTCCGCGTCATCGCTCGTCATGTGAGCCGGGGCCAGATCATCGATCGGCACGATCAGCGGGGGATCGGCGACGATCTGCAGCTTGCCGTCGATTTCGTCGGCTCGTTTCGAGAAGACGCGCATGCTGTCGCGTGCCCTGGCCCTCGCGACGTCCTTCTTTGCCCGTCTGGCGTCTCGCTTGCCCAGGCGCTTCTCGGCGACTTCGGCGCGGACCCAGTCCAGGACCTCGTCGATGTCGATGTGGTCGTACCAGGCAGCGAGCGTTCCGAGCCCGGCTGCCCGCCGTATCACGAACCGATATTCGCGCACGCAGGCGGTGACCATGTCGCGCCGGTCGGAAGCCGCGAAGCCGCGGTCGCGGCCCATCACCTCGACGCTTGCCGCAAGTCGCTTCACATCCCATTCCCACGGGCCGGGAAGGGTCTCGTCGAAGTCGTTGATGTCGAAGATCAGATCGCGCTCGGGTGAGCCGAACGCGCCGAAGTTCGACAGGTGGGCGTCGCCGCAGAGTTGAACATTCACGCCGGCTCGCGGCGTCGACGCCAAGTCGGCCGCCATGATCCCCGCCGCGCCGCGGAAGAAGGTGAACGGCGAGACGAGCATCCGGCCGTACCGGATCGGGACGAGCTCCGGGACACGGCTTTCCGCCTGCTCTTCAAGGAGTGCGATCGGGTCGAGCCGGTCTGGGGCAGGCGTCCAGGTGCCATGGCTCGACCTGGGTGCGACGGTGCGCGCGCTCCTGCCGCGCTCGACGCGCTCATCGACGGTGAGGTGAGCGTTTCGCCTGGCGAGGGCGCGCTTGGAGGTCGCAGTCGTCCCGCCTTCTCCGTCCACCACACCCTCCTCTCACGGCCTGGAACGAATGACACTCCAATCCCACACTTGAGCCACGCACCATCCAGGCTGGGTGAAGCCGGCTCGTCGCCCCACATTGTGACGCCTGGTAGCGTCGCCGGCGCGCGATGACATCAGAGCCGATCACCTTCGACGTCGACGGTCGGCGTGTCCGCGACCTCAACGGCAACGGGCTACTCGATCCCTACGAGGATCCGCGGCGCCCCATCGGCGATCGCGTGGCCGACCTCCTCTCCCAGATGACACTCCGTGAAAAGGCGGGCCTCATGTTCCATCCGGCGATAGGCGTTGGTCCCGAGGGCGAGCTGCTCGAAGGGCCGTCGGCGTTCGGCGGTGAAGGAGCGACGCAGCTCGTTGCCGAGCGCCACCTCAATCATTTCAACGTCTACTTCACACCTGATGCACGCCGTCTGGCCGAGTGGCACAACAGCCTGCAGCGGTTGGCCGAGGGTTGCCGGCTTGGCATTCCGGTGACGATTTCGTCGGATCCACGTCACGCGTTCGACGAGAATCCGGCGACGAGCTGGTCGGCCGGATCGTTCTCGCAGTGGCCGGAGCCGATCGGGCTCGCAGCTACGCGGGACGAGGAGCTCGTTCGCACCTTCGGCGAGATCGCCCGCCAGGAGTACCGCGCCGTCGGTATCCACGTCGCACTCCACCCGATGGCAGACGTCTCGAGCGAGCCGCGCTGGGCGCGCATCGCCGGCACGTTCGGCGAGGACATCGAGCTCGTCGGCCGACTGACCGCGGCATATGTCCGCGGCTTCCAGGGCGACGAGGTAGGCCCAGCAAGCGTCGCGTGCATGACGAAACATTTCCCAGGCGGCGGGCCTCAAGCCGATGGGGAAGACCCTCACTTCCCATACGGCAAGGATCAGATCTACCCCGGCGGTCGCTTCGACGACCACCTGCGCCCGTTCGAGTCGGCTTTTGCTGCCGGGACTGCGCAGGTCATGCCGTACTACGGCCGCCCGATCGGGACTGAGTTCGCGTCCGTCGGCTTCGGGTTCAACCGGGCGGTGATCACCGGTCTGCTCCGCGAGCGCTACGGCTTCGACGGTGTCGTCTGCACCGACTGGGCGCTCGTTTCTGACCAATCGATGCCGGACGGCTCGGTCTGGGAGGCAAAGGCGTGGGGCGTCGAGGAGCTCGACGCCGCAGGCCGGTTGCTGGCGATCATCGAGGCGGGTTGCGATCAACTCGGCGGCGAGACGCTGCCCGAGCTCCTCGTCCAGCTGGTCGACCAAGGACGCGTCTCGGAATCGCGCATCGACGAGTCGGCACAACGCATCCTGCGCGAGAAATTCCGGCTCGGTCTCTTCGACGACCCATACGTCGATTGCGAGGCGGCGGCGAAGATCTGTGGGCGATCAGACTTCAAGGCAGCAGGCGTCGAAGCACAGCGTCGAGCGATGGTGCTGATCGCGAACGACGGGCTGCTTCCCCTACGTGCCGGCGTCCGGATCTACGTCGAAGGCCTCCCGAGCTCCGCGGCCGCGGGGTATGGCGAAGTGGTCGAGAATCCTGCCGACGCCGATGCCGCGATCATTGTCCGCAAAGCGCCGTACGAGTCTCGTACGTCGACGTTCATCGAGTCGCTCTTTCACGCCGGCAGTCTCGAGTTCCCGCCCGATGAGCTCGCCCGTATGCTCGACGTGGCGCGCGCAGTTCCGACGGTCGTCGTCGTGCACCTCGACCGCCCTGCAATCCTGACTGAACTTGCCGACACGTGCGGCGCGGTCGTCGGGACCTTCGGCGCGAACCCGGAGGTGATCCTCGACCTCATATTCGGGCGATTCGCACCCACCGGCAGGCTCCCGTTCGAGCTCCCGTCGTCGATGGCCGCGGTCGGCCGTCAGCTCCCGGACGTGCCCTGCGACTCGGAGAACCCGCTTTACCCGCTCGGCCACGGTCTTACATTCGCTGCACGCGTCTGAGCTCGCGCAGCTTCCCTGTAGTCAGAGCCGCAGTTGATGCCGGCGCACCACGGTGAGACGTGCGCCGGCATCAAAGGATCGCCGAGGATGGCCCGTCAATCGTGCGGACGGAAGCTGTACGGCCCGTCCCACGAGCACGCGGGAAGCGATGGGCACGCGACGATGATCGGTCCCGCGTGGAAGCCCGTGAAACTCCCGGTCCCGCCGTGGAACGTGACCACTCCGGTAGACGTCGTAAGGTCGAGGACTACATGTCCGTAGGCGGTGTTGTGGCCCGGCCCGTCGATGATGAGGTCGCTGTCCAACACACCGGGAGTTGGGTCACCGGCCGACGATGCGTACACGACCCTCGAGCCGACCTTGATCGCGCTCACGTTCGAGGATGTGATCGTGCAATAGGAACCGGCGAGTCCCGTGTAGGCCGAGCACTCCTTTGTCACATGAAGCGCTCCGCTTCGCGGGGAGGACGCCAATACCGATGGGGCGAGAGCGGCCGCCGCGACTGTCGCGGCGAGCAAGAGAAGTCTCGTCATTTTCCCTCCTCCTAGGTTGGACGCGGGTGAGTACCCGCGAGCAGAGGTGAGTGTGCGCGCGCCCGCTAACGCGGAACTAACGCGGTTCGATGCTCAGCGGGCTGCGGAGGGTTGGAGCTCGGCAAGCGCGCATGCAAGCGTCTCGGCAGTGGTCATCTGCCGGCCTTGCTCCCACGCCTCGGTGAATGCGGCGGCGCCGAGCTGCGCGCGGCTCGCGGCGAGGGCCTGGTCCGTCCACTCTGCGAGCTGGGCGCCGCGAAGCCCGCCGACATCGACGCGGAAGCGTTCGAGGCCGGCGATGACCTGGACCGCGGCCGTCGGCTTGCCTGCCTGCTCGAGCGCCGTGGCGGCGCGGCAGAGGTCGAGGCTGGTATCGATGAGGTCACCGATGCCCTCGTGGAGGCCGAGACTCTCCTCCAGCATCGCCAGCGCGTCATCGGGCCGGCCGTCGTCGAGGGCCATCACTGCGAGTGCGCCGAGCGTGCTCGCGATCATGCGGGGGTTCGAGGTCTCGCGTGCGATACGCAGACTGTCCTCGTACAGGGTTCGCGCGTAGTCGCGGTCGTCCTGCTCGGCGGCTCGCGCACGGTTGCGCATAGCGAGCAGCATGGAATGGTCGTCACCGAGTTGCGAGAACGACTGTGCGCTCGCCTCGAGCAGCCGCTGTGCTCGCTGCGGATCGTCGAGCAAGAACGTGCTGCCGAGGATGAATCCCGCGTACGCCGCACTCCACGTGTCTCCCAGGTCGGAGCTCAGTGCGATGCCCTCCTCAGCGCGCCGTCTTGCCGCTGCTGGGTCGCCGCAGTTGAGCGCCATGACGGCGGCGCCGATCAGCGCCTTCGCGCGGGCCGGAGTTTGGCGCGCGTCACTCGACAAGGCATCCTCGAGCCGCCGCCGACCTTCGGTGAGATGGCCCTTCAGGTACCAGAATCGCCACAGTGCCCCTGCCAGCCGCGTTCCGATGTCGGCGCCGGCGCCTGTACGGAGGCGATCGAGCGCAGCCCGCAGGTTGACGTGTTCGCGCTCGAGATGCTCGAGCCACACTCCGGGACTGTCTCGGAGGTACGGCTCAGCCTCCTCCGCGATTGCCAGGAAGTGCACGGCATGACGCCGTATCAGCTCGTCGTTCTGATCCGAGTCGTCGAGCAGTTCGACGGCGTACTCGCGAATTGTCTGGAGCATCGCGAAGCGCGGCTCTTCGTCGGTTCCCTCCAGCCGGACGAGGTTCGCGTCGACGAGCGCGGAGAGTCGGTCGACGACGTCTAGATCTGTGCCGCAGACGCTCTCGGCGGCATCGAGGGTGCATCCACCTGCGAACACGGCAAGACGCGCGAACAACTTCCGGTCGTCCGGGTCAAGGAGCTCGTAGCTCCAGTCGATCGCTGCCCGGAGGCCGCGATGGCGCTCGGGGCCATCGGGCGTACGCCGCGTGAGCAGCCGCAGACGACGATCGAGCCTCTGCAACAGGGCCGTGGGAGGGAGCACGGTGACTCGTGATGCCGCAAGCTCGATTGCAAGCGGCAATCCGTCAAGAGCCGTGCAGATGTCGGCCACGGTGTGCGCGTTCGCGGGTGTGATTTCGAAATCCGGTCGGACGGCGCGAGCGCGCGCACCGAACAGCATGACGCCGGCCGGTGTCGCGAGCGGTGCTACGGCGTAGGTCGTCTCGGCCGGAACAGCAAGTGACACGCGGCTCGTCACGAGCACGCGAACCCCGGGCGAGGACGCTGCC
This sequence comes from uncultured Thermoleophilia bacterium, assembly GCA_963817765.1. Taxonomy (GTDB): domain Bacteria; phylum Actinomycetota; class Thermoleophilia; order Gaiellales; family Gaiellaceae; genus PALSA-600. Next base: position 88,999 of record CAWFPX010000015.1, read on the forward strand.
AATTCCTCGAGCAGCGGGGCGGCGGCAAGGAGGTGCTCGGCGTTGTCGATCACGAGCAGGAGGCGACGGCCGCGCAGGTGGCGCACGACCTGCTCGTGGACGCCACGGCCCGGCATCTCGGCGACCCCGAGTATCCGGGCGACCGCCTCCGGGACGAGCCGGAAATCGGTGAGCGCCGCCAGGCCGACAAGGAACACACCGTCGCCGAACTCGTCGAAAAGCTCGGCAGCAGCGTGGATCGCAAGCCGTGTCTTTCCCGTTCCTCCTGGTCCGGTCAGCGTCACGAGCCGCGTACCAGGCTGCGTGAGCAGCGCGGCGACCTCCCGGATCTCCCGTCGGCGGCCGACGAGTGTCGAGGCTTGGACCGGAAGGTTCGTCGGGCGGGCAGCCAGGCCGTTGGGCGGCGGGAACTCTGCCGCGAGCTCCGGAGCAAGCAGCTGGAACAGGCGCCTCGGCGGCGCAAGGTCGTGCAGGCGGTGCTCGCCGAGGTCGCGGATCGCTGCGTCATGGAGCGGCGTCTCGCGGAGCAGGTCGAGTGTCGTCTGCGAGAGGAGGATCTGCCCGTCATGCCCGGCTGCGCAGACCGTCGTTGCGCCGCGGGCGCCGTCGGCGTCAACGAGCTCGCCCACCGTCGGCGTGTCGGCCGAATGGATGCCGATGCGCACGGTGCCTCGCGTTACGCGCTCGATGCCAACAGCAGCTCCGACGGCGTCTCGCGCCCGCGCGAATGAAGCAAGCAGTGACCGCTCGCCTGTTTCGACCTCGGAACCGCCGTGCTGACTCACGACGGTCCTCATCACCTCGGCGTCGCCTGCGCCGCGTGCGAGCAAGAATGTGACGATGCCCGCTTGCGTCGTGCCGGCGAGGCGCGATACGGGCGCGAAGACATCGGGGTCCGCGAGCTCTGCATCCTGGTTGAGGATGCGTTGCTGGAGCAGACGAAGGGAACGGCTCGGCTCGATTCCGAGCTCGTCGACGAGGAAACGTCGCGCGTCGCCAAACGCAGTGAGCGCTTCGGCTTGCCGTCCCGCTCGGTACAGAGCGACCATTTGCTGGCCGCGCAGGCGCTCGCGGTGTGGATGCACGGCGATGGCTCGCTCGAGCTCCGGGAGCGTCGCCAGGTGCCGGCCGAGCTGGAGGTCCGCCTCGATCAGCTCCTCGAGCGTGTCGAGCCGCAACTCCTCGAGCCGGTGCGCCTCGCTGCGTGCGAAGGAGTCGTAGGCGAAGTCCGCCAGCGGCTCGCCACGGAACAGGTCGAGCGCTTCGCGGAGCTTCGTTGCGCGTACCAACGGGCCGTTCGCGTACGCGGACGCGGTCACGCGGTCGAAGCGGCGAACGTCGATGTCGTCCTCCGGACCGAGTCTGAGCAGGTATCCCGGCGCGTGCGTCTCGATCCGCTCGGCGCCGAGCCGCTTGCGGAGCGCCGAAATGTGCCCGTGGAGCGCCGTGTGCGCGGTCTCGGGTGGACGCTCTCCCCAGAGAGCGTCCACGAACTCGTCGATGCTGACGATCTCGCCGACGCGCAGCAGGAGTAGCCCGAGCGCCGCGAGCTGCTTCGGCCGTCCGGGAGTGAGATCGAGCCCATCGGCGACAACCTCGAGCCTGCCCAGGATCCGGAACTCCACGGTCCGCCGATTCTCGCACCGATCCGGCGTTAGTCCCACGTTAGCCCGGGCGCCGACACTCGACGCGTCAACCAACGGACAGCGAAGGATCGGGGTGAAACAGATGTCGACTCAACTTCCGCATGCCGCGCGGCCAGAGGCGTAGTGGCGGTTCCCGAGTTGTCACTGACCGAGAAGCGAATCGTCCTACTCGTGGTCGCCGGGCACAGCCTGCGCGAGATCGCCGCGGACGTCGGACTGGACGAGCAAACCGTCGACTGGCACATCGCTCGTGCACGACAAAAGCTCGCGCAGATCTCCTCCTTGCAACGGTGCGTAGACGGGGAGATCGAGCGAACGAGGCGCGAAGGCCGACGGTGAACCCATCGAGCGACCCGCCGCGCAGAGGCGGGTGGTTCTAGGGTTGCTGGGGTTGTGGCGAGCAAGCCGGCAGAGAAGGCGGCGGTGGCGTTCGCGGCTGGGCCCGTGCTCGTCGTCGTCGTGCTGAAGAGCGCGCTCGAGTTGTCGGTCGCCGGACGGTATGGGTGGCATCGCGACGAGCTGTACTACGCGGTCTCGGGCCTGCACTTGCAGGGCGGCTATGTCGAGTTCCCGCCGGTGACGGCGCTGCTCGCCGCGCTCGCGCGCGGGCTGTTCGGCTGGTCGCTCGTCGGCTTGCGCTCCTTCACGATCCTGGCCGGCGCGGCGACGGTCGTGGTCGGCGCGCTCGTAGCTCGCGAGCTCGGTGCGACAAGGCGGGCGCAGACGCTCGCTGCAGTGCTAGTCGGGCTCGTGCCGGGGATGTTGGCGACCAACCTGCTGTTCCAGCCGGTGGCGTTCGACCAACTGGCGACGATGGTCGTCCTCTGGCTGGCACTGCGACTCGCGCTGGGGCGGGGCTCGTGGCCGCTGCTCGGAGTCGCTGCGGGGGTCGGGCTGGAGACGAAATACACGCTTGCGGTCGTGCTCGTGCTGCTGGTCGCGTCGTTTGTCGTCTGGCGCCGCGACGTCCTTCGCTCGTGGGGCCTCCCGCTGGCCGTGGCGATCGCGGCCGTGCTGCTCGTCCCGAACCTCGTGTGGGAGGCGGGCCATGGTTGGACGAGCGTGCACTGGTTCTTGAACCCTCCGCCGAGCGGGAGCGATGAGACGCGGCCGCAGTTCGTCGTCAACGTGATCCTGCTCGCGGCGGTGGCGTTCCCGGTCGCCGTCGCCGGAGTTGTGTCACTCGTCCGCGACCGCGCGCTGCGCCCGCTCGGCTGGACAGTCGTGGGCACCGTCGCCGCGTACTTCGTGCTCGGTGGCAAGTCCTACTACGCGCTGCCGGTGTTGCTGTTTGCGATCGCCGCTGGTGCAATCCCGCTCGATCGCTGGGCGACGCGTCGCCGTCTCGTGGTGGCCGGCGCGTTGTTCGCTGCGGTTGGTCTGCTGACCCTGCCGATCACTCTGCCGGTGCTGCCCCTGCACACGGCCGTCCGGCACGGGGTCGTCAAGGCGCGCGGGGACTACCAGTCGGAGGTCGGCTGGCCTGCGTACGTACGCCTCGTGGAGCAGCACGCGGCCGGTGCAGACGTGGTGGTGGCGAGCAACTACGGCGAGGCGGGAGCGCTCAGAGTGCTCGGCCGCGGCCTCCCTCCGGTTGCGTCGGCGGACGTGACGATGCGCTACTGGCGGCCGCGGGTGGTGGGAACGCGAGCGCTCGTGATCGGCTACTCCCGCGCCGCCGCCGGCTTCTGCCGCGGCTATCGCGTCGTCGCGCGCATCTCTGCGGCGAACGACAGCGACGAAGGAGGTGAGCCAATCGCAACCTGCACGCTGCGCAGCACCCTTTCCAGGGTGTGGCCCAGCGTCGTTGCGGCACAGAGCTAGACGCGCAGATCGCTTAACGGGCGAGGCCGCAGCGGCTGCAGCGGTGTCGCTTCGCCGCCAGGCGCGCGCCGCACCGCTGACAGCGGGCCGGCGCACGCGCCCGACGCGCGAAGGCGGCTTCCCGGATCTCGTCTGCCGAGATCAGCAGCACGGCGAGACCGTCGTCGGCATCGAGCGACGCCAGGTACTCGTCGCGGCACTGCTCGAGGTCGCCGTGCTGCTCGACGAGCTCGGCGAGCGCGTAGAGATGGCGGCGGTGCGACCTCATGGCCGCACCGCCGTCGGACTGATCACCGCGGTCATCGTCCTGCCCTCGGCAACCGGCATCCCTTCGAGCCGACCGACCTCCTTGACGTCCTCTGCGAGCCGGGTGATCAGGTCGCGCCCGCGTTCGGGATGCTCACGCTCGCGGCCGCGGAAGGTCACGACCGCCTTCACCTTCGAGCCGTCCCGCAGGAACTCGAGCGCGCGGTCTCGCTTCCAGGCGTAGTCGTGCGAGCCGATCTTCGGCCGCAGCTGTACCTCCTTCAGCGAGACGTGCACCTGGTTCCGCAGGGCGGCGCGGAGCTTGCGCTCCTCCTCGTAGCGCCACTTGCCGTAGTCGAGCGCGCGGCAGACGGGCGGGTCCGCGTTCGCCGAGACCTCGACGAGGTCGAGTTCTCGTCCGTACGCGTACGCGCGCGCCTCCTCCGCGCTCATGATTCCGACTTGACTTCCATCCTCGGCGAGCAGCCGCACCGGCTGGTTGCCGATCTGTTCGTTGATCCTCGCGGTGACGCGCCGATTCTGCGCGACGGCGCCACGCTTGCGTGCTTTTCTCAACCAGAGTCCTCTCTCGAGCGGAAACGGGGACGCAGCGGCGCACCGCCGTTCGGCAAGGACGTCTGTTGCTTTACGCGCGCGCGCTCAGCGCGCGGTCGGGCCGAACGGGAGGGCTGCTGCACGAGTTGTGTGATCCATCGCGGCCCTCCTTTCGTTCGTGACGAGCCGGAGATCGGATACTACGCAAGGAGAGCCAAGACTTCAATCTGGCGACGTGTAGTCCAGATCCAGTGTGTCTCGCCGCCCCGACCAACTGAACGTCAGCCGCCAGCCGCTGCCGGGACATCGACTCTTGAAGCTTGACCGGTGCGCGCGTGCAGGGCGCCGGCCACCGCGACAAGACCGACTCCCACCAGGAGCCAGCGGTGTGGACGTCAGGGCGTAACGCGATAGATCACGCCGCTCTGATCGCCGGCATAGAGGCTGCCGCCGGCAGTGCCGAGAGCGATCACGGGTGCTGGGAACCCCGACAGGAAGGGTGTCGGCGTACCGCCGCCCGGCGGCATCGACACGACAACCGGACCCTTGCCGAGGCCACCGTAGAGCGCGATATAGACCTTGCCGTTCAGGTAGCCGAGCCCCATGGGGGAGGAATGAGCCCGGAACTGGACGAGCGGTCGCGCGTAGTTCGCACAGGTACTCGGGGTCGCTGGGCAGGCCGGGAAGCCGTAGTTCGCGCCACGCTTGATCGCGAGGAGGTAATCGCGGGGACGGTTCGGTCCGAGGTCGTCCTGGTTGAGATCGGAGACGAGAGGGAGTGCGTGGCCGGGTAGGAACAGTGGCTGCCACGGTTGGCGGATCCCGGTTGCGATGATCCTGCTCGCCCCGGTTGCCGGATCGACGGATAGGAACGAGTCGCTGGCGTTTGGTTTCGGTGGGGGCGGATCGGTGTTCGCTCCGACATAGATCAACCCGTCGGGCCCGACAGCCGGGGCCCGGAAGGTCCCGTAGCCGTCCGGGGTTCTGATGACGCGTGTCGAACGAAAACGCGTGCCGTCCCAGCCGCTCAACGCAAGGAGTGCCTGGCTGGTGCTCACGTAGAGCGTCTTCTTCGCGGCCGCGAGGCCATACACATGCTTCGGCGAGCCTGGCACTCTGATCGCCTTGCCGCCGCCGAGGATGTAGACGCCACCCGCCACGTTTGTGTTGTTCTCGTCGCCGTAACCGCCAACGAAGACCCGCCCGGCAAGGACGGCGAACTCGGTCGGAGTCGGTATGCCGCGAGCGACGACCGTCACCGTCCGGTGCCCGGTTGCCTGCGGCAGCGGGGGAGCCTTGGCTGCCGCCCCAGTGGCGGTTAGTGCGATCGCCGCCGCAAGTGCGGCTACCCAGACCCTCAGCATCGGCACCTCATCCCATGCACCAGGGTAGTCACTCCTCCGCACGACGCCGTAGAGCGCGACGTAGACCTTGGCCGAGTGCTCAGGTTCGACGCTTCGCCGGTTTGACCGTCTTCGTGACGACCCAACGGTGCTTGCCGATCTGGCGGTCGCGATTGAAGCCCAGCTTTTCGTACGTCGAGAGGGCACCGTTGAACAGGAATCCGGCAGGAACGAAGTCTGCGCCCTCTGGGTAGCCCTCGACCCGCCCGCCTCCGAGCGCCGCGACGAGGTCGAGCGCCCCTTTGAGCGCCGCGGTCGCGACACCCTGACGTCGGTGCCCCTTGCCGACGAAGTTGCACGCGATCCGCCAGTCTGGCGAGGTCGTGACGCCTTTCTCGTAGGCGGCGCGGCTCTTGATCTTCTGGGACTTCGGTGGGTGCGCCGAACTGGCACCAGCCCACGCAGTCGTTCCCGTCGAAGACAAGCGCCGCGTGGGCCGTTCCTGCCCGTACGCGCTCGAGTTTCCGCTTGCGGTTCAGTTCCGCCGTGGTTTCCTTCCCGACTCCCTCGGGGTGGAAGCCCATGCACCAGCAGCCGCCAAAGACGCCGTTGTTGCGCTCAACCAACGCGGCGAACGCGTCCCACGTCGACTCATCGAGAGCCTTGACCGTGTAGGTCGATTCCCCCATGAAACCCCAGCCTAGCCGCGTCGGATTGTTGCCTCGAGTCGTCGGCAAAGTGCCTGGGTTAGCAAGGTCTGCCGCGTCTGCCAGGTTCTGGTGGTTTCATCCTCTCGGCACGATGCGAAGTGGGCGTAGCACCCGATTCAATCGAGCCGTGGTCCGGTCCAGACGACTCCGCTCTGCCGTCGGCTTCGGCCTGGCAACCCTGATCGGAGCCGGTGTCCTCACCGCCTGCGGCGGCGGCTCGAGCTCCGGCTCGACCTCCGACCCAGGCTCGGCGAACTACGACCCCGCCACGACCACCCTCCAGAAGGCCGGGCTCGAGGCTTGCAGTCAGGGCCAGAAGGACGTTCCCGCGTCGCTCTCGGCGCTGCCCGGCCTCGGGCTCACCCGTGCTTTCTACGTCGCCAAGGACTGCATGGGCGCGAAGGTCACCCCCAACACGATGATCGTGTTCCAGTTCACGAACGTCGACGACTTCAACTCGGGCACGCAGTCGGTCAAGGCCAAGCTGCCCAACGCATCGGTGCTTCCCCACTACCCGCTCGTGATCGCGGCGACCGGGCCGGACAGGGAAGCGAACCTCGCCGCCGTGGAGAAACAGCTCCCGCCGAGCACGGTCACGACCACCGCGAGCTGAGGCTCTGCGAGGCCGCCCTCTCGGCGCGCGTAAGCACCGGCTCGCGCGTTGAGCCGCGCGACGGCGCTCACCGCTTGTTGATCGCTCGCTGAGGGGATCGCGACGCTCTGGATCCTCGCGGCATGCGGTGCTCGAGCTCCAGCTCAGCTCGAGCTCCGGCGTCGAGGTAAGGTCGGTCTGCCGTCCGGCCCCGGGAAGGCGGGACGTTGACGGCGCAGGGAGATCCGAGAGCGATCTATCAACGAGCGATTGAGCGCGGCAACCTGCTGATCGCCGAAACGACGCTCCGCGAGCTCGGCCGCCCAACTCTCGGGGAGCTGCTCGAGCTCACCATCCTGATCGCGTTCAAAGACCCGCACCGTTACGCTCGTGTCTCAGCCAGGTGGCTTCTCCGCTACTTGGAAGTTTACGGCGAGGCGACGATTGACGACGCAGCGTTCGCGGTCGCGTGCCTCGAGGCTGTAGCCGGCCCGAACAACCTGCACGCGACGACAGCGTTACGGGACATGGCCAAAACGGCCACCAAACGGCGACGAGGCGCAGCGGCCTGAGAGGCGTAGCTGTGTCGCGCTCATAGAGGGTGAGCCAACGACAGGGCCAACGAGTGGCGGAGCGTGCGCCGAGGTCTTGAAAAGTGAACGGGCCGACTTCGAGGGCACCGGCCAGCACTCCGCAGAAATCGCCACATCAGTTTGTTTCGCCGCTCACTCGGCGGTGATAACGAGGTACTGCGGCGCAGGCCATTCTCTCCCCAGACGTTGGACTGCACGCAGGGGTCGGCGGGGCGTCGTTGCGACGCCCTTTCGACCTGCTCTTGACGCAAGGGTCTTGCTCGCTTTCAGCCCGAGTGTGTTTCACGGCCCACGCTCGCGGCGACAAAGGAGAGAGGCACGCGGGCCGATCGCGTGGGGGCGTGGGGCCAGCGTGTCAGGGGTCGAAGGAGAGCGTCGGCGGCGGCGCTCCTTCGGCTGCTCGCGTGCTCGCTGAACTCCATCCGGAATTGCGGTGGCCGAAGCGTCGTTCAGCGGAGTACACGTTGTGAAGCGCCTTGGGGGGCGCACTGGCGTGTCTTGTACGGTCGGAGGGCGCCTGGGGAGGCGCTCTTCGGCATGCCCGCATCTACGGCGACAACTGGGACGAGCCCAGAGATCGCGAGGGCTGGCGTATCAAGGAGGCGTTCGTGATGTTCGTTGCGCGAAGGGCCCGTCGTTCCGGCCGGCGTATCGCGAGCGGCTTCACGCTGGGTGTGC
>CAWFPX010000016.1:0-47907 GCA_963817765.1 uncultured Thermoleophilia bacterium
CCCCCTCGATCCGGAAGCACGCGAGCAACTGCACGCCGTGCTCCTGCAGCTCGCTGCTCACCACGACCCGCGGTATGCGCCCGGCAACGGGCAACACGCCACCGATCGTCTAGACGCGCCTCCGTAGACACGCGCCTCCGTAGACTGAGCGCCGATGCCGACCCGCGACCTGCGCGAGTGGATCGCGCTTCTCGAGCGCGAGGGAGAGCTCGTCCGCGTCGCGGCCGAGGTCGACCCGCACCTCGAGATCACGGAGATCGTCGACCGCACGGTCCGCGCCGGTGGGCCGGCACTGCTCTTCGAGCATCCCACGGGCAGCGCGATCCCGTTGCTCGTGAACCAGTTCGGGACCGAGAGGCGCATGTGCCTCGCCTTCGGCGTCGAGCAGCTCGACGACATCGCCGACAAGCTCGGCGACATCCTCGAGATGCAGCCGCCCGAGGGCTCGCTGCGAAGGTGCGCGGCCTGAGGACGCTGAAGTCGATCGCCGACTCGCGGCCGAAGGTCGTGAAGCGCGGCGTTTCGCAGGAGATCGTCTTGACCGGCGACGACGTCGACCTGGGCCGCCTCCCGGTGCAGACGTGCTGGCCCGGCGACGCAGGCCCGTTCATCACATTGCCCGCGGTGATCACCCGCGATCCGCGCACCGGCCAGAGGAATGTCGGCATGTACCGGATGCAGGTGCTCGGCCCGCGTTCGACGGCGATGCACTGGCAGATCCACAAGGACGGACGGGCGGACTACCTCTTCACCGAAGGCCGGATGGAGGTGGCCGTTGCGCTCGGGCTCGATCCGATCAGTGCCTATTCGGCGAGCGCGCCGCTGCCGAAGCACATCGACGAGTTCATGCTCGCGGGCTTCCTCCGCGACTCTCCGGTCGAGCTCGTCAAGGGTGTGAGCGTCGACCTCGAGGTTCCGGCCGCGGCCGAGATCGTGCTCGAGGGTTACATCGACAAGAACGATTTGACGAGCGAAGGGCCGTTTGGCGATCACACGGGCTACTACACGCCGGCCGAGCAGTTCCCGGTCTTTCACGTCACCGCCATGACCATGCGGAGCGATGCCGTGTACCCCTCGATCGTCGTCGGCAAGCCGCCGCAGGAAGACGCGTGGCTCGGCAAGGCGACCGAGCGGATCTTCCTTCCCGCCGTGCGGATGACCGTGCCCGAGATCGTCGACTACGACCTGCCGGTTGCTGGTGCCTTCCACAACCTGGCGATCGTCTCGATCAAGAAGGCGTTCCCGGGCCACGCGCGCAAGGTGATGCACGCGATCTGGGGCCTCGGGATGCTCAGCCTGACGAAGGGCGTCGTGATCGTCGATCAGCACGTCGACGTCCACGACTACGAGCAGGTGCTGTTCTACGTTGGCGCGAACGTCGATCCGAAGCGCGACATCGTGATCACCGAAGGCCCGCTCGACCACCTCGACCATGCGCCGACGCTCCAGTTCATCGGCGGGAAGATCGGCATCGACGCCACGGCCAAGGGGCCGGCCGAAGGGACCCGCGAGTGGCCGGCGGAGATCGAGATGACCGACGAGGTGCGAGGTCTCGTCGACCGGCGCTGGGCGGAATATGGACTGGAGACGGTTCTCCCGGCATCGGACGGCGGGATGCGTCAGAGTTCGCGCCGCCTGTTACGACGTTGACCGAACCCCTGTTTTACCGCTTGAATCCAGCCTGAGCCCGCGTTGCAGCCTCAAGACGAACATCCGCACGTTCCAGGCCCCAGTATCTGGCCGGTCGGCTTCGCCATCGGGGTCGTCGTTCTGCTCATCGGCCTGATCGTCTCCGTCTGGGTCGCGGTCCTCGGTGCGGTGATCGCGCTCGCCTTCGGCTTCGTCTGGGTGCGCGACCTGACAACCGACACGGCGCTCGTCGAGGCGCCCGACGTCCCGGCCGAGACCGCGACCGGCCCGCCCGCGCACCCGCCCGACGGCGGCGACGCGATGACGGAGACCGAGGAGGGCGAGCGCTACCCGCGCAACAAGTTCCTCGAGGCGTCCACGCTCGGGCTGGGCGCTCTCCTCGGCGGTCTCGATCACGGTGCCGGCGATCGGCTTCATGGTCGCGCCCGCATTTCTGAAGCAGGGCGAGAAGGATCACAACATCGGCCCGCTTCACGCCTTTCCGGATGGGAAGTTCGTCGTCGCCACGTTCATGCTCAACGCCTCACAGGGTGAGGTCTCGCGCCGCACCGCGTTCGTGCGCTCGAACGGGCCGCTGAACGGCTTGCCGAGCTTCACGATCATCTCGAACCACTGCGCGCACCTCGGCTGCCCGGTGCAGCCGAACGGCCCGCTCAACCTCTCGGCGACGACGCATTCGCGTGACGTGACGCTGATCCCGACGATCTCGATCGCCGGCTTCGGCTGTCCGTGCCACGGCGGCCAGTACGACACCGAGGGCAACCGGGTGTCCGGGCCGCCGGTACGCGCGCTCGACCGCTACTCGTTCTCGATCCGCGACGGGAACCTGTTCATCGGCCAGCCGTTTGCGGTCGCGAAGGTCAAGGGAGTGGGGGCAGACGCGAAGATCTACAAGCAGACGTTCGCGTTCCCCGGTGAGCATGTCGACGGCATCGAGTCGTGGCTCTACCCGATCCAGCCCCCACACTGATGGCGACGCAGCCGGCAACGAAGAAGCATCCCGTCCAGGACGCGATCCTGTACCCACTCGACTGGCTGGAGGAGCGCTCCGGGCTCGTCGGCGGCATCAAGTACTTCCTCTTCCGGAAGGTGCCGGGCGACGTCAATTGGTTCCAGACGCTCGGGTCGGCGACGCTCACCGCCTTCCTCGTGCAGGCGCTCACCGGAGTGATCCTCGCGATGTACTACAAGCCCGACCCGCAGAACGCGTACTCGTCGATCCAGCACATCACGAACGACGTCTTCGCGGGCTGGCTCGTGCGCGGCATGCATCGCTGGGGTGCGTCGGTCTTCATCATCCTGATGTTCATGCACATGGGCCGCGTGTTCCTCTTCGGCGCGTACAAGTACCCGCGCGAGCTGAACTGGATCATCGGCGTGCTACTGCTCGCGATGGGGCTCGGCGAAGGCTTCACCGGCTATCTGCTGCCGTGGGACCAGACGTCGTACTGGGCGACGGTCGTCGGCATCAACATCAACGGCAGCGCACCGTTCCTCGGCCCCTTCATAGCCCAGTTCCTGCAGGGCGGGACGTATATCAACGGCGACACGTTGTCGCGGTTCTACTCGATCCACATGCTGTTGATCCCCGGCGCGATCTTCGCGCTGATCGGGTTACACCTGTATCTGGTGATCCGGCTCGGCGTCACCTCGCCGCCGTGGTCGAAGGAGGCCGCAGGCTCGGGGCCGCTCGTCGATCCGGCCGCGAACGGCGCCGGGCGCACGGGCCTCACCCGCCCGGCTCCGCGGAAGGACGCGCGTGGCTAGCGAGCGGCTGATCGAGCGCCGCCGCGTCTTCCAGCAGTACAAGGCTGACGTCAAGGAGCGCGGGAAGCCGTTCTTCCCGTACGCGATGTGGCACGACACGATCATGTCGTTCGTCGTCGTCGTCGTGATCATCGGGCTGTCGGTCGTCTGGAAGTACTCGACGCCGGGCAACCACCACACGACCGCGACGGGCTGGCTCGGGAAGCTGTACGACGCGCCCGCAGACCCGGGGACGATCAGCTTCGTCCCGCGTCCTGACTGGTACTTCTACTTCCTCTTCTACCTGCTGCGGATCTTCAAGTGGCCGGAGTCGGTCGTCGCTCGGCACGATCGGGATCCCGACGATCTGCCTTGTCCTGCTGCTCGCGCTGCCGTTCATCGACGTGCGTTCTGAGCGCCGGCTCGTGCGACGCCCGGTCGCGCTGATCGCGGCGATCCTCGTCGTCCTCTCGATGGGTGTTCTCACGTACAAGGGCGCGACCGCGAAGGAGGCGCTGGGCTCGGAGATCGTGGCGAAGGTTCCGAGCTGGGCCGCGAAGCAGGGCTTCGCCGGCAACCCGCAGGCGGTCGCAGGCGCCAAGCTCTTTGCCGTCGCGGGCTGTCTGAACTGCCACACGTACATGGGTGTCGGCGGTCAGTACCCGGGAGCGCCGAACCTCACCGCCGAGGGTCTGAAGAACAAGGGCATCGCCTTCCAGATAGCGCATCTCAAGTGCCCGGCGTGTGTCAACTCGGGCTCACCGATGCCCTCCTTCGCAGGTCTCGGCGACGCGCGGCTGAAGTCCCTTGCGGCGTTCCTCGAGGCGTCCAAGGGCGGCAAGTGAACGCGCTCCCTTACTGTTAGCGCAACTGTGCGCGTTTTTCTCGGCATCACCGGCGCCTCGGGCGCCCCCTACGCCCGACGGCTGCTTCATGCCCTCGCCGCCGCGGACGCCGAGGTCGGCGTCTCGGTCTCGGGTGCGGCGATCGAGGTGCTCGCCACCGAGCTCTACGGCGACGCGCGGCTCTCGCGAGACGAGACGCTCGCCCGGTTCACCGAGGGCGCAGGGTCGAACGTCACGGTCTACGAGCCGAACGACTGGAAGGCGCCCTACGCATCGGGCTCGGCGAAGGTCGACGCCTATGTGATCTGCCCGTGCTCGATGGGAACGCTCGGGACGATTGCCTCCGGTGCGATGCAGAACTTGATCCACCGCGCCGCGTCGGTGGCATTGAAGGAGGAGCGCAAGCTCGTCCTCTGCCCGCGTGAGACGCCGCTCTCGTCGATCCACCTCGAGAACATGCTGACGTTGCGCCGCGCCGGCGCGACGATCCTGTTCCTCGCGCCCGGCTTCTACCACGGCACTGGTTCGTCCGAGCCACTGACCGTCGACGACCTGGTCGACTTCATCGTCGCGCGGGTGCTCGACCAGCTCGGCCTCGAGCAGGCGCTCGTGCCACGGTGGGGGGAACGGTGAGCCTCGCGCCCGACGCCGTCCGGACGATGTTCGACCGCATCGCGCCGGTGTACGACCTGATGAACCGCGTCATGACCGCCGGCCTCGATGGGCACTGGCGCAGGCTGACGGCGGAATCCGCGGTGCGAAGCGGCGACCGGGTGCTCGACGCCGCGTGTGGCACCGGTGACCTCGCCCTGGCCGATCTGAAGGCGGGCGCGTCTCGTGTCACCGGGCTCGACTTCTCCGCGGCCATGCTCGAGCGCGCGCGGCGAAAGACCGGTTCGCGGTCGGCCGTGCTCGAGTGGGTGCAGGGCGACATGCTCGCGCTTCCCTTTGCGGACGCGACGTTCGACGCCGCGACCGTCGGCTTCGGCGTGCGCAACGTCGCGGATCTCGAGCTGGCTCTGCGCGAGTTGCGCCGCGTTCTGCGCCCTGGAGGCCGGCTGGCGATTCTCGAGATCACCCAGCCCCGCGGCGCGCTGAAGCCGTTCTTCTCGCTCTGGTTCGACCGGATCGTCCCGGCGCTCGGCAAGGTCCTGCCGGGCGGCTCCGCGTACACGTACCTGCCCGCGTCGGTGAAGAGGTTCCCACCGGCCGAGCGACTCGCCGACCTGCTGCGCGAGTCGGGGTTCAGCGAAGTGCGCTTCCGCCTCCTCGCCGGGTCGATCGTCGCTCTCCACACGGGCCAGGCCTCGTGACGCCCAGTCCGGTGAGCCCCAGTCCGGTGTCAGACACGCGCACGAAGGTGTGCTGTGAGTGGTACGGAAGCGTCATTTGTCCTGCACCTGGCCCGCACCTGTCCGGTGTCAGACACACGCACGGAAGGCGCACGTGACGCTCGCGCAAGTCCGCGCCACGCCGGGTCTCGCGCCGTACATGGACGAGGTCGAGGGCGGACTCGGGCGGGCTGTCGCGGTGCACCCGGGGCTCGTGCAGGAGGTCGCCGGCGAGGCGCTGGCCGCGGGCGGCAAGCGCCTGCGACCGCTCCTCTGCTTCCTGACGGCGATCGGCCCGCCCTCCGTGGCGGCGGGCGTCGCGGTCGAGATGGTGCACATGGCGACGCTCGTGCACGACGATCTCGTCGACGGGGCGCGCCTGCGCCGCGGCCTTCCGGCCGCCTGGTCCGTCTACGGGGCCGATGCTGCGAAGGCCGCCGGCGACTATCTCTACGCCCGCGCGTTCTCCGTGCTTGCGGAGACCGGTGACGAGCAAGCCGTGAAGACCCTTGCCGACGCCGCGCTCTGCCTTGCGCGCGGCGAGGCGATGCAGAAGCTCCAGACCCACGACCCCGACACGCCCGTCGACGCGTATCTCGAGCGTTGCTCGCTCAAGACCGGGAAGCTGATCGAGGCCGCGTGCCTGCTCGGCTCGGGCGGGGACGAGCGCCTCGGTTCGTACGGCGCCGCGCTCGGGATCGCGTTCCAGATCGCCGACGACATCCTCGACTGCGCGGGGCAGACGCAGGAGACGGGAAAGATCCCCGGCACCGATCTGCGAGAAGGAACGCCGACGATGCCGCTGCTGCTGGCCGCGGCGCAGGACGAGACGGTGCGCGCGGCACTCGCGGGCGGACCGCTCGCCGGCGCGCTCGTGCGTGTCGCCTCGACCGATGCGATCCCGCGCTCGCGCTCTGCCGCGCTCGACTACGCTGCCCGCGCGCGCTCGTTCCTCGGGGCGCATCCCCATCGCGAGGAGCTGGAAGCGTTGACGTACGCAGTCGTGGATCGCGCCGGTTGATCAAGCTCGGGCGCATCGGGTACGTCAACATGGCGCCGGTCTTCTTCCGGCTCGATGCCGAGGTCGAGGAGATCGTCGGCGTGCCGACCGAGCTGAACAGACGACTGGTCGCGGGCGACCTCGACGTTGCCCCGATCTCCTCGATCGAGTACGCGCGCCATGCAGACACGCTGCGTCTGCTGCCGCGTCTCTGCGTCTCGAGCGAGGGGGCGGTCGAGTCGATCCAGTTGATCTCGAAGACGCCGCTCGAGAAGATTCGCACCGTTGCCGTGACAGCGGAGTCGGCGACATCGGTTGTCCTGACCAAGGTGCTGTTCCCCGAGGCCGAGCACCTGCCGCTCGAGGCGTTCTCGGCGGGAGACGCCGAGGCGAAGCTGTTGATCGGCGACGCGGCGCTGAAGTCTGCGTTCGAGGATCCGACTCCGCATCACGACCTTGGGCGTCTCTGGCAGGAGCGCACCGGCCTGCCGATGGTCTTTGCCGTCTGGGCCGCGCCCGAGCCGGCGCACCCGGGGATCGTCGAGTTGGAGGACGCGCTCGTCGAGTCGGTGCGCGCCGCGCGTGCGGATCCAGAGCAACTCGCATACGAGTCGTCGGAGCGCTACGGCTACCCGGCCGGGTTCCTCGCGCGCTACTTCGAGAAGCTCCGCTACCGCTTCGGCCCGCGCGAACGTGCCGGCCTTTACACCTTCCTCGAGCTGGCGCGCGACGTCGGCGAGCTCGACGAGGTTCCGGAGCTGCGCTTCGTCGGCGCGGCCGGAGCCGGCGCGGCCGTCTGACCCCGCTTGCGCTAGCTCGAGGCGTGCTTTTCGTCCAACCGGCCCTCGCGAATCGTCCGTTCCATGTCGCTTGACGCCTCGCGATACCAGCTGCCGTCCTCGAACTCGATCGCGGGGTAGGCCGCCTGGCCGGTGCCGGCGATGACCGCCTCGCGCTTCTTCTTGCTCGGCCACGGCCCGAGGACGAGCACGTAGTCGATCCCCGTGTCGTCGAGCGCCTTCTGCACCTTCCAGCACGGGTGCCCCTTGAATTTCGCCCAGGTGTTGGAGCAACGGTGGAGCTTCATGGCCATGCATGCCTCCGTTTGATCGACAGCTGGTGATCATCTCACGCGACGCTGCGAGCGCAACGTCATGTGCGTGAGCTCAGCCCGACCCGGGACGCGCGATTCCCGACTCGTACGCGAAGACGACGATCTGCACGCGGTCGCGGACACCGAGCTTCGCGAGGATGCGAGCAATGTGACTCTTCACCGTGGCCTCACTGAGGTAGAGCTCTTTCGCGAGCTCGCGATTCGAGAGGCCGCGCGCGACGAGTCGAACGACGCCGAGCTCGCGCTCGGTCAGGCCGGCGGCCGCCTCCTCGACTCCCGGCGGCGGTCGGCGGCAGAAGTCCTCGATCAGCCGCTGCGTGATCGCCGGGGCGAGCAGCGATTCGCCCCCCGCCACGGTGCGAACTGCTGTCGCCAGCTGCTCGCGCTTGGCGTCCTTCAGCAGGAACCCGCTGGCACCTGCCTTCATCGCGCGATAGACGTACTCGTCGAGGTCGAAGGTCGTCAACATCAGAACGCGCGCGCGCGCGACCCCGATTGTGCGAGCCGAGCCGTCGCTTCGAGGCCGTCGAGCTCCGGCATGCGCACGTCCATCAGCACCACATCAGGATCGAGGCTCCGTGCTTTCGCGAGCGCCTCGTTGCCGTTCTCGGCTTCGCCGACGACCGTGATGTCGGGCTCCGCAGCCAGCATCAAGCGGAGCCCCTCGCGGATCGAGCGCCTGGTCGTCGGCGATGAGCACGCTGATCATGTCGTCTCGCGATCGACGGGCAGCCGGGCGACGACTTCGAACCCGCCTTCGTCCCGAGGGCCCGCGCGCAGCTCGCCGCCGAACAACGCGACGCGCTCGCGCATGCCGACCAACCCATGACCGCTCACTGCGGAGCCGTTAGGACGAGCGCCGACGCCGTCGTCGATGACGCTGATCGCGATCGCGTCCGCGGTGCCGATCGACCACCACCTGCACGTGCGGCGGACCCGGCGTGCTTCAGCGCGTTCGTCAGCGCTTCCTGCACGATGCGGTATGCCGAGAGCTCAACTGCCGCAGGCAGGCCCGCGAGATTGCCGTTGACCGTGAGACCAACCGGCAGGCCGGCAGCGCGGACATTCGCGGCCAGCTCGGCCAGCTGCGCGAGCCCGGGTTGAGGCGTCGCGTCGGGCGCATGATCCTCTTCGCGAAGCACTCCGAGCAAGCGGCGCATTTCGACGAGTGCCTCGCGTCCGCTGCGTTCAATCTTCTCGAGCGCCGCGCTGTCGGCGCCTGACGCTCGCGCCCCTGCCGCCTGCACGACGACGACGCTCAAGTTGTGCGAGACGATGTCGTGCAGCTCGCGAGCCATGCGGGCACGCTCGTCCGATGCCGCGCTGATCGCCTCGTGCTCGAGTGCGGCCGCGCGCCGCTCGAGCATCCGCGCTTCAGCCCGTCCGCGCAAGAACACGCCGAGGAGCCATAAGGCGAGGATCGCGACGCCGAAGAATGCGCCGGCCCAGAGGTCGCTCGTGCGGCCGCTCGTGATGTTCGGGTCGTTGAGCGCGTAGACGCTGTATCCGACTGCAAGCACCGCGAGCCCGACGTAGGCGATCGTCCGTCTGCTGTGCGCGGACACGCTGTAGCTCACCGCGGCGAGCGGCGCGATGATCTCGAGCCCTTCAGGAGAGAAGTCGGCGATCGAGAACGCGCAGAGGCCGCCGAGCACGAGGGCACAGGCGAGGAGGGGCCGCCGACGCCGCAGGACGAGCGGCAGTGTGAGCAAGAGGAGCAGAGGCAGCCCCCGCCCGAGCTGCGGACCTGGGATGTCGCCGAACCTCCAGCTTTCGAGCTCACAGGCACCGATCGCCAGCAGCACGACCACCGAATCGACCAGGTCGTCGCGCGAGAGGAGCCGATACCTCATACGTGGTGACGGTACAACCGTCGCCGCGTCGGCGCATCAGCCGAGCTGCCGATGCGATTCATCCCTCTGGCGGAATCGAACCACTCGTGCGGCCGCAGACGTCCACGCCGCTGCTGCATACCGTCGATCGCGTCAACTCGAGAAGGGAACTGCGATGAAACGGAATCTGCTCGGCCTCGCTGCGCTCACCATCGTCTTCTGTGCCGCGGCGATCCCCTCGCTGGCATCGGGAAGCGCGAACGGCGGCCGGACGATCGACCTGACCGGCGTGATGACCGCTTCAAAGCTCGTTGTCGACGTCAAGCCGGCGGGCTATTCCGCCGGCGACATCGGCTACGTGTCCGGCAAGCTCTTCGAGCTGGGCAAGCCGGTCGGCCACTATCACGGCGTCTGCTTCAACATCTCTGCAGGCAGCTCGCAGTGCTCATTCACCGCCGGTCTGCCCGGCGGCCAGCTCCTGCTCGAAGCGTCCTACGGGCCGGGATTCAACACCGGCAAGACCGCGCTCGAGCCGATCACCGGGGGCACCGGCATCTACACAGGCGCCCGTGGGATCGTGCGGGACACGGAGGTCGGCAACACGGGCTTGCGGATGCACGTCGAGCTTCTGCCGTAGCGAGCGTGCCGCGGGTGTCGCGCGCTGCGCGACACCCGCCGCACCTGGAAGGACGAGCTAGGACCGCGTCAGCGCTGCCGGCCGTTCGGCGCGGCGGTACTCGACCGTGTAGCCGAGTGACCGCGGGACGGCGAGCAGGCTCTCGAGGTCGAGATCGATCGTGGCGCCTGCCTTCTGCGTCACCTCATCCTCGATCGGCAGGTCGAAGTCGTCGGCGCCGTAGTCGAGCGCACGGAACGCATCGGCGTTCTGCGTCAGGACCGAGGTGCGGATGTGTTTCACGTTGTCGAGGAAGATGCGAGAGAGGGCAATGTGCCGCCAGTACTCCTCAGGCGCGATCTCCACACCTGCGAACGCGGTGCCGTAGGGCTTGTACGTCCAGCACAGGTACGAGAACAGGCCGTCGGTCTCGTCCTGGAAGTCGCGCGTGCGCTGGAGGTGCTCGAGGCGCTCGTCGAGGGACTCGTCGAAGCCGATCACCATCGTCGCGGTCGTCTTCATCCCGCTCTCGACGATCGCGCGCTGTGCCTCGAAATACTCGCGCACCGTGTACTTGAACTTGGCATGGCGTTTGCGGAAGTCCTCGGTCAGGATCTCGCTGCCGCCACCGGTGATCCAGTGGACGCCGGCATCGCGCAGGCGCGCGGCTGCCTCGGCATGCGTGAGCCCCGCGCGGTCGGCGAGGTAGACGAACTCGGCGATCGTCAGGGCGTAGAACTCGACGCGGTCGCCGTAGCGCTCGCGCACGGCGCCGAAGAGGTCGCAGTAGAAATCGAGCGGCAGTTTCGGATTGAAGCCGCCGTTGAACGCAACCAGGTCGCCGCCGACGTCGAGCAGGTCGTCGATCTTCGCGAAGACGTCGGCGCGGCTGAGCACGTAGCCGCCTTCCTGATTGGGCAGGACGTAGAACGCGCAGTAGTCGCACTGCGCGACGCAGACGTTCGTGTAGTTGATGATTCGCATCACCATGTATGTGGCGTGGTTCGGCGCATGCCACCGATCCCGCACGCCCCGTGCCAGTTGCTTCAACTCGTCGTCGGACGCCTCGTTCCAGAGCGTCCGCGCCTCGTCGACCGTGATGCGCCCACTCACGCCGGAACGGCCTCCTCGACGGTGACCTCGTCGGGGTCGAGCGTGTCCATGAACGAGCTGACCGAGAACACGGCGTTGCCGGCGCCCGCGATGCCGTAGCCGGGCGGCGGTTTCAGGCCGTGCTTGTCGAGTGTCGCGCGGTAGGCCTCGAGCAGGCGGATGTGATACTCGAGCGGCGCGCCGTTCGGGTTGTCGCGGCCGAGCGGTGTCGACGGTTCCGGGCACCACGTCGTGAAACGCGGTGTGACGCCGCGGCTCATGAAGTAGTCGAGGCCCTCGGTGGTCGAGGCGATTGCCTCGTCGACCGTCTTGAAGCCGAACGGCTCGGCCATCTCGACACCTGCGACGAAGTTCGGGATCACGTAGCGCGGGCCGAAGACCTCAGCGGCGTCGAGGATCCGGCGATGCCATTCCTCGCGTCCGACGTAGCGCTCCTTGCCGGGCGAGATGATCTCGAAGAGCCGCTTGTCCCACACCTCGTAGTTCGGGTGGTAGATCGTGATCCCGTAATCCTTGTAGCGCTGCACGTCCGCGCGCGGGAGAGCCTGCGCGACGACCTTGCCGATCCAGCGGCCCGGGAAACGGTCCTCGATCGCCTCGGCGTAGCGGCCGTAGAAGTCGGCTTCGGCCAGGCCGTCGACCGTGCTCGTGACCGAGCCGCCGGTGAGCGTGTAGGCCTTCGAGACCTTCGCGGTGTCGTAGCGGTCGATGATCGCGAGCGCTTCGAGGACATCGTCGACCGGCTTGACGCCCGTGTACGGGCGGCCCTCCTTCTTGTGCTGGCGCCAGTTGTGGTTGATGTCGCAGAAGCGGCACTCTTCCTTGGCGCCGAAGTACTGGCAGAGACGCAGGACGGTGAGGTAGATCAGGTAACCCCACTGGATCGTCGGCGCCGTCTCCATCACCGTCTTGCCGTTCGCGAGCTCGTGGCGGTAGTACTCCGGCATCGGCGGCAGACCGACGTCGGCGAGCTCTCTCCCCTCGAGCGACATGCGCAGGACGCCGTCGGCGTCCCGCTTGATGCGGTACGGCGAATCGGGATTGACGCGCACGGAGACGATCGTTCGGCGCAGCTCGTACGGCCCTCCGGTCAGCGCGATCTCCTCCGGCGGCCTGCGGAGCGCCGCCTCGCCGAGCTGGGTGAGCGGCTTCTGATCGAACGAGAAGATGAAGTACGACTTCGGCTTGATCTCGCCGTCGAGGTTGTCGCTCAGCGCCGAGGTGTCGAAGTCGATCCCGGTGCGGAGAAGGTCTTCCTTCAGCACCGCCTCGGGCGGGATGTGCGAGAACCGCGCCATCAGGTCTTCCACGAGGGCGGTGCGCGTGTCGTCCACGCTGCGAACCGTAGCGGAGGGCCCGTGGTCAGGCCCTCCGCTAGGCTCGCGTCACTGTCAGTGGTGGTTCTTGCCTTCGATCCTCGTCAGCGTGTTGGTGCCGCCGACGAGCGCGCACTTGATCTCGGCCACATCACCGTTCTTGAACTTGGCGTTCACGTCCGCGGACTTCTCGGACGGAATCGCGCAGGTGAGGCCGGCCACCGTGATGGAGCTCGACGAGAGCGCCGAGATCGTCCCGTGGGCCTCGCTCTTCTCCGGGGTGGTCCGCGCCGGCTTGCAGGGGCCTGCGCCCAGCTCGACGGCCGAGCCGCCGGAGGTGCCGCCTCCGAGCTTGCCGTTCGTGAATCCGGTTGCGGCCGCGAAGGTCGCCGAGAGGTTGGCCACGAGCCGTGCGTGCGGCTGATGGGCCCTCCCGCCGCCAGGCCGGCGATCGCGCCGTGGTCGTACACGGCCGAGTAGCTCGCCTGCGTGTTGCGGCCGTTCGCGACGTCGATCGAGAAGCTGCCGTCGACGACCCCGACGTTGTCGGTCGTGTTGACGACACTCCGCGCGCGGAGCGTGATCGGCCCGGTCAGGTCGGCATCGCCCGTCGCCGCGCCGGTGTACCTACCGTCGGTGACGACGATCGTCTTGCCGTCGGTCGTCGTGCACGTTCGGGTCGAAGTCTTGCCCGCAGTCGCGCTGAACGTGCCCGCAACGGCCTTTGCGCTCTTCGCGCCCTCGATCCCGTTCGCCACCGCGTAGCTCGTCACGACGAGCGCAATGAGCGCCACCGCCGCGTAAGTCAATTTGCGCATGTGAAGTCCCTCCAGTTGACGTGAGATCGGTCCGAACCATCGTCCCGGGGTGTACGTGGGATGCGATGCGAACGTAAGACGGACGTAATGGCGGCAGCCCTGCATGTCGTGTCATGGCGTTCTTCGCGCTGCCGGTCTTTCACGCCCGCACTGGTTCGCACAAAGGTCACGGGCCAGTCTCAGACGCCGGAACAGTCGCCCTTGCCTGTCCCTTTTCGACGCGACGAGCACAGCCCCGTCCGGTGCCAGGCACCGTTACCGGGGCGTGACAAGTTGTCCACAGCCGGAGGCGCGCGCTCGGGCGGAACCGGCTTGAATGCACGCTGAACCGCTGGAGGACGGGTCGAATCCAGACGGGTCGGGCGGCGCCGTGGCCGGTGCCAGGCACCGTTACGGGAGTGTGACAATCGCGCCGGGCCGGAGCGGAGCGCGTCGTAGGCCGGCGTGGCCGAGCGGGACGATGCGACCGGTCGAACGGCGCGGCTGCCATCGCGGCGCTCGGCTACCCTCGGCCAGGGTCATGCTCCGCCGCCGCATCGCGACACTTGCCCTGCTCTGTCTCTCATTTGTGCTTTGCGCGGCCTTGGCCGCGCCGCCCGCGCAGGCCGCAGGCCCCGTCGAGCTGATGCCGGGCGTGACCTACGAGCAGACCGTCCAGTTCACGCCGCACGGGCCGGTCGTGCTCAGCGTCATCACCGCCCCGAAGCCCGATCCGGCCGGCCTCTACCAGCTCGCCCCGGTGCTCGGCCGCAACACCGTGACCGGCGGGCGCGAACGCGTGACCCAGATCGAGAAAGACGTCTCGTCCCGGGCGACGGTCGCCGGGATCAACGGGGACTTCTTCGACTCGACCGACGGCCATCCGGCGGGGATCTTCCTGTCCGGCGGCGTGCTCGAGCATCCGCCGCTCTCGACGCGCTCGTCGATCGGCGTCGATACGGCCGGCGCGCTGCACGTCGACCGTGTCAAGTTCTTCGGGACCTGGCGGGGCACGGGCCAGCGCAGGCCACTGAGCGGTCTCAACGAGGTTCCCAAGGCAGGCGAGGTGATCCTCTTCACGCCCGCCTACGGGGCGAAGACGCCCGTCGTCCCGGGCTCCGCAGCGGTCGTGCTGGGGCCGTTCCCGCCGGCCGCTCCGAACACCGACCTCACGGCGACCGCAACCGCAACCGCGACGGGCGGCGCGATTCCGATTCCCGCCGACGGTGCCGTGCTGATGGCGGCCGGCACGTCGTCGGTCGCCGCGCTGCAGGCCGAGGCACCCGTCGGGACGCCGCTGACCGTGCGGCTGATCCTGCAGCCCGCGTGGACCGGTGTCGTCGTCTGCCCTCGGCGGCGGTCCGGTGCTCGTGCGGAACGCGAAGCCCGTCTTCCGCTCCCTCGAGGACTTCACGAACGACCAGGTCACGGAGCGCGATCCGCGTGCCGGCGTCGGGCAACTGGCCGATGGGCGCGTGATCCTCGTCGCGGTCGACGGCCGTCAGCCCGGCTACAGCGTGGGCCTGACGAGCTTCGAGCTGGCGCAGACCATGCAGCGCCTCGGTGCGGTCACGGCGTCCGGGGTCGACTCCGGAGGCTCCGTGACGGTCGCGTTCGACGGGCAGCTGCTGAACCGGCCGAGCGACCCGGCCGGCGAGCGGGCCGTGAAGGAGGCGCTGCTCGTCCAGTACTTCGGCGTCTACGCCGCTCCGCCGCCGCTTCCGCTGCTGAACGGCGAGCCCGGCAAGACGGTCGAGCCCCTCAGCTACAAGCTCGTCCGCCCGTCGGTCGTGACCGCACAGCTCGTCGGCCCCGATGGGGTCGCGCGACCACTCGAGACCGCCGTGAAGCACGATCCCGGCTCGTACTCGTTCGAGTACTCGACGTTCGACGCCGAGGGGACCTGGCACTGGAACGTCACCGCAACCGACGATCTCGGCCGCGTCTCCACGATCGACCGCGCCTTCCGCTACGACACGACGCTCCGCGGCCTCAGCGCCCCGCGCGTCGCGCGCAACGTCGCCACGATTCGGTTTCACCCTCGCGCGCGCGGCGAAGGTCCGGCTGCAGATCGAGACGCAGACCGGCGTGATCGTCCGCACGCTTCCGACAGCGAGCCTGCAGGCCGGCCCCAACTCGCTCGTCTGGGACGGCCGTCTGCCGCACGGGACAAAGGCCTATGGAGGGACGTACGTTGCTCACGTCTTCGTGACGAGCAAGGTCGGCACCTCCGACCTCGTCAGCCAGTTCGCGTTCAGACGCACGTAGATAAGGTCGCCCGGTGACTTCCTGGCTTGCCCATTACGGCGTCTTCGCCGTGTTCGGCCTGATGCTGATCGACGCGGTGTTCCCGGCGGCGAGCGAGCTCGTGATGCTCTACGCGGGTGCCCTCGCCTCGGGTGCGCTCGCGCATCGCGTCGACGTCTTCGGCTGGCACACCTCCGGCTTCACCGCCTACCTCGCCGTGGTCGTCGCAGGGATCGTCGGCTACCAGCTCGGGGCGATCTTCGGTTGGTGGATCGGCAAGCGCGGCGGCCGGCCGTTCCTCGAGCAGCACGGCCGCTACTTCCACCTCAGCCCGGCGACGCTCGACCGGGCCGACCGTTGGTTCGAACGCTGGGACGACTGGGCGGTCTTCATCGGACGGATCACACCGGTCGCGCGGTCGTTCATCTCGATCCCGGCCGGGGTGTTCGAGATGCCGTTTCGCCGCTACAACGTCTTCACGCTGCTCGGAAATGCGCTCTGGTGCATCGTTCTCGCGGCGGCCGGCTGGGGGCTCGGGCAGAGCTACACGAAGCTCCACCATGATTTTCGCTTCCTGGAGATCGCGGTCGTTGCAGGGATCGTGCTGATCGCCGCGTATCTGATCGTGCGTCGTCGCCGCCCGGGTACGATGCCCACCGGCAATGTCGATCCCCCACGTTGACGTCAAAGCGCAGTACGCACCGCTGATCCCGGAGCTGCAGGAGGCGTTCGCACGGACGCTCGAGACAGGCCGGTTCATCTTCGGGCCCGAGGTCGAGGCATTCGAGCGCGAGGCCGCCGAGCTGCTCGGCGTGCAGCAGACGGTCAGCTGCGCGAACGGCACCGATGCGATCGTGCTCGTACTCGACGCACTCGACATCGGCCCGGGCGACGAGGTGATCTGCCCGACGTTCACGTTCTACGCGACCGCCGAGGCGATCGCGCGCCGTGGCGCCACCCCCGTCTTCGCCGAGATCGACGCGACGACGCTCAACCTCGACCCGGAGGACGTCGAGCGCCGCGTCACGGAGCGGACGAAGGCGATCATGCCGGTGCACCTCTTCGGGCGTCCCGCCCCCGACTTCAGTGGGCTCGGCCTGCCGGTGATCGAAGATGCGGCGCAAGCATTCGGCGCCGGTGGGATCGCCACCAGCATCGCGTCGACCTTCAGCTTCTTCCCGACGAAGAATCTCTTCGCACTCGGCGACGGCGGGCTGATCGCCGTCAACGACGCCGAGCTCGCGCAGCGGCTCCGGATGCTGCGCTTCCACGGCTCGGAATCGAAGAAGGAGTTCCTGTACGTCGGCTACAACTCGCGCCTCGACGCGTTGCAGGCGTCCTTCCTGCGCATCTTCCTGCGGCACCTGAACGAGTGGAATGCGCAACGCCGCGAGGCGGCCGCGCGCTACACCGAGTTGCTCGACGGCCTGGTCGAGACGCCCGCCGACGAGCCCGGCCACGTCTACCACATGTACTGCGTCCGCTCACCCGAGCGTGACCGCCTCGCCTCGGCGCTCGAGCAGGCAGACATCGGCTTCGCCGTGTACTACCAGCCGCCCCTGCATCTGCAGCCGGCGCTTCGCTATCTCGGGTACGCCGAGGGCGACTTCCCGGAGACCGAGAAGGCGTCGCGCGAGAATCTCTGCCTGCCGTTGTGGGCCGGGATCACCGAGGAGCAACAGGCCGAGGTCGTCTCGGTTCTGAAGCGCGCCTCGGACCTCGTCGCGTCGTGACGCACAGGCCGGCTGCCCGATGATCCGGCTTCCGGTCAACCGGCATCGTGTCTGGCAGATCGTCTTCGACGCGGTCCTGGTTGCAGCGGCCTGGCGGCTGACGTTCTTCCTGCGCTTCGACAAATCGGTTCCCATCTACTACCAGCACCTGCTCGACTGGCGGGTGATCGCGCTGATCGTCGGCATCCAGCTCGCCGCGTTCATGCTCTTCGGCTTCTACAACCGGTGGTGGCGCTATGTGTCGACGCGCGACATGTGGGGTGCCGTGCGCGGCGTTACCGCCGGCTCGCTGATCGTGTATCTCGTGCTCTACGCGTTTCCGCCGGCCAACACCTCGCGCCTGCCGCGATCGATCGCGGTGTTCGACTACCTGCTCCTCCTCGCGTTCATCGCCGGCACGCGGCTGCTTGCGCGCTCGCTGATCGAGCGTCCGCTCGGCGGCCTCGTGGCACGTGGCAAGGAGGTGCTGATCATCGGCGCAGGCGACGCGGGCCAGCTGATGGTGCGCGAGATGCAGCGCAACCGGCAGCTGCACTACACGCCGATTGGCTTCGTCGACGACGACCTGCGCAAGCGCGGTGACCGCATCCACGGGGTCAAGATCCTCGGTACCACCGACGACCTCGCGCATCTTCTGCGCGACAACAAGCCCGATGAGGTGCTGATCGCGATCCCGTCCGCGCCCGGCGGCACGCGGCGAAAGATCGTCGAGACCTGCACCGCTGCCAACGTCCCCGTGAAGACACTGCCAGGCCTGCACGAGCTGATCGCCGGCGACCTCAACCTCGCCGGGCAGATCCGTCCCGTCCAGGTCGAGGACGTGCTCGGCCGCCAGCAGGTCGAGGTCGACCTCGAGGCCATCGCGACCTACGTCAAGGGGAAAACGGTGCTCGTCACCGGCGCCGGTGGGTCGATCGGCTCGGAGCTGTGCCGCCAGCTCGCGCGCCTCGAGGTGGCCCGCATCGTGCTCGTCGACAAGGGTGAGTCAGGCCTGTTCGAGATCGAGCGCGAGCTCGTCGACGAGCGCGACTTCACCGCTGGGATCCCCGTGCTCTCGAACAGCGGCGATCGGGAGAAGATGCGCCAGGTCTTCGAGCGCTACCGGCCGCAGGTCCTCTTCCACGCCGCGGCGTACAAGCATGTGGGCATGCTCGAGGCGAACCCCCTGCAGGCGGTCTCGAACAACGTGCTCGCGACACGCACGCTCGCCGAGGTCGCCGTCGAGTTCGGTGTCGAGCGATTCGTTCTCATCTCGACCGACAAAGCCGCGAATCCGAAGAACGTGATGGGCCAGTCGAAGGCCGTGTGCGAGTGGATCGTCGAGTCGTTCGCGCTGCACCCCGAGGTGGACACGCGCTTCGTCGCCGTGCGCTTCGGCAACGTGCTGGGCTCGTCGGGATCGGTGATCCCGATCTTCCGCAGGCAGATCGAACGCGGCGGTCCCGTCACCGTGACGAACCCCGACATGACGCGCTTCTTCATGACGATCCCGGAGGCGTCGTCGCTCGTCGTGCAGGCAGGCGCGATGGGCGGCCGGGGCCAGGTCTACGTGCTCGACATGGGCGAGCCGGTGAGGATCCTCGACCTCGCGAAACAGATGATCCGCCTGTCGGGCCGCAACGAGGCCGACATACCGATCGTCTTCACCGGTGCGCGCGCCGGCGAGAAGGTGCACGAAGTGCTCTGGAACGAGGGCGAGGCCGTCGGGCCGACCTCACATCCGAAGATCATGCGCGCGGCGCGGCAGCAGATCGACCCCTTGTGGCTCGAGCAGAACCTGGCGGCGCTCGAGCGCCTGGTCGACGAGGGCGACACGCTCGGCGTCGTGACGCACCTCGGCGGGATGGTGAAGGAACCGCTCCGCACGGGCACCCAGGCGGTGCTCGAAGACACGTTGCACTAACGGCGCCGTTGCACTAAAGGCACATCTCTCGCCGGGGGCGGCGCTACGGTGAGACGGTGGATCCGCTCGACGGCCTGAACCCCGAGCAGCGCCGTGCGGCCGAGGCCGTGCGAGGCCCGGTGTGCATTCTCGCCGGTGCGGGCTCCGGCAAGACGACGACGATCACGCGGCGCATCGCGCAGCAGGTCGCCGCCGGCGCATTTGCACCCACGCAGATCATGGCGGTGACGTTCACCGACAAGGCCGCCGGCGAGCTGCGCGCGCGGCTCGCGCGGCTCGGCGTCCAGCGAGTGCGCGCCGGGACGTTTCACTCGGCTGCGCTGCGGCAGTTGCGTCACTTCGCGCCCGAGGTGGTCGGCAAGATCCTGCCGTCGAAGGCGCTCGTCCTTCGGCAGATCGCGAACGGCCTGCCGGCGCCGTACAAGTTCCGTCCGGCGGGCGACCTCGCGACCGAGATCGAGTGGGCGAAGAATCGCCGCATCTCTCCGTCGCGCTATCGCGCCGAGGCCGAGGGCCGCGAGCCGCCGATCCCGGCCGACCTGATGCACCGCGTCTACCGCGACTACGAGCAGCGCAAGGCAGCCGACGGAGCGGTTGACTTCGAGGATCTGCTGGAGCTCGCCGTCCAGCTCTTCGAGCGTGATCCGGCCGCCTGCGAGACGTTTCGTGCGCAGTACCGCGCGTTCACCGTCGACGAGTACCAGGACGTGAACCTCCTGCAGCAGGAGCTGCTCGAGCACTGGCTCGGCGACCGCGACGACCTGTGCGTCGTGGGTGACGACTACCAGTCGATCTACGCGTTCACGGGCGCCGGCCCGGAGCATCTGCTCGCTGTACCGGTGCGGTATCCGGACGCGCTCGTCGTTCGGCTGGAGGAGAACTACCGCTCGACGCCGCAGGTGCTCGAGCTCGCCAACCGGCTCGTCCCCAAGCTCGGGGGCGCCGAGAAGGTGCTCCGCCCGACGCTTGCCGACGGCCCCGAGCCCGTCGTGCGTCCGTACGCCACACCGGAGGCCGAGGGCCGCGACCTCGTGAAGGCGATCCGCACGCTCGGCGTTCCGCTCGAGGAGATCGCAATCCTCTGCCGCACGAATGCGCGGCTGACGGACTTCGAGGAGCTGCTGCACGACGCGCACATCCCGTTTCAGGGCGCGTCGCTTCTGCAGCGCGATGCCGCGCGGCGAATTGTCCGGCGGCTCGAGCGGCGTGCCGGCGTCGACGCGGAGGAGGCGGTGCGCGCCGCGGCCGACGAGGCGGGCTGGCTGCCGCAGCTGCCCGACAAGCTCGGCGATCGCGAGCTCGTTCGCCAGACCGATCTCTCGCGTCTGGTCGCGCTGGCCGAGGTCTTCGACGGCGACGCGGTCGCCTTCGTCGAGGACCTTCGCCGCCGCTTCGATCCGGGCGGCGATTCGGCGAAGGGCGTCCACCTGTTGACGCTGCACCGTGCGAAGGGCCTCGAGTTCGAGGTGGTCTTTCTGCCCCGGCTCGAGGAGAAGGAGCTGCCCTCACGCCAGGCGCGGAGCGCCGCGGAGATCGCGGAGGAGCGGCGTCTGCTCTATGTCGGCATGACGCGAGCGAAGCGGGTGCTCTGGTTGACGTGGTCCGCGACCGCCAGCCGCTTTCTCGGCGATCTGGACGTCACGGTGGCAAGGCCGGCCGGCGATCCGAAGCCGAAGGCCGCGAGGGGCAAGTTCGTGCCGACGCCTGGGTCAGATGGGCTCTACCACGAGCTCGCCGTCTGGCGGCGTGCGCGCGCCGAGGAGGACGAGGTGCCGCCCTACGTCGTGTTCGACAACAAGACGCTCGACGCGATTGCGCGGACGAGGCCGCAGACGCTGCGCGATCTCTCGGCGCTGCCCGGCGTCGGCCCGGTGAAGCTCGAACGCTACGGCGACGCCGTGCTCGCGCTCGTCCGCACCTAGGCCCGAACCCAGCTCGTAAGGGACTGTTACTTGCCGCGCTTCGGCGGCGGCGCCGAAACAGACATGTCTCGGGGACTGTCCCCGGGACATGTCTCGAAACGGCACGCCTCGCGATCAGGCCCACCGCTCATCGTGCGCCTGCGGCGGCGTTGGACGGCCTGGCCGAAACGGACACGTCTCGGGGACTGTCCCCAAGCCATGTCTCGAAAGGACAGCCGCTATCGCTTCGGCCGGCGCGAACGGACTACGCGTCGAGCGCGCTCAACAGGAGGTCGAGCATCAGGCGCGGGTTGCGCCGCGCTCGGTCGTCGGCGCCTTGGCCGCGCTTCGAGAGATCGAGCGCGCGGGGATCGGAGAGTGGTCGCAGCCTGTCCTGCCGGATCAGTTCCTCGTCGACGCCGCCGAGGCGGCCACCGTAGGTCGTGTACACCGGCACGCCGAGCGCCGCCGCCTCGCGGTTCATCGTGCCGCCGGCCGACACGACGAGATCCGAGAGTGCGATCAGGCTCTGCGCGTCGACGGCCCCGTCGGGGACGATCACCGACGGCAGTTCGAGCGAGCGCACGTAGTCGCGCTGCTCGTCTGTGCGCGGGATGACGAATGCGTGCACGTCGTCGAGGTTGCCGAGGTGCTGCAGCGTCATCGGGAACAGCGGATTCGCGTGCCGGTGGTACAGCGAGACGTCGGGTGGAGGACGGAGCACGACGAGGACGCGAGCAGGATCGAGGTTCCAGTCGGTGAGCACCGCGCGGTTCGGTACGAAGTCCGAGAGGTAGTACTCCTCTTTCAGCCCCGGGTACTGCTGCAGCTTGGGCGGCTTCGCTCCGTAGGTTGCGAGCCGCTCGGGCGGGATCGAATCGGGCACCACTACACGTGTGGCGGCGCGGCAGCCGAGCTGGTGCTGCAGCCACGCCCACTCGTAGTCGAAGGTCGTGGCGCTGGGGATGTGGAGTCGCCGGGCCGTCATCGTCAGCTCGTGGGAACCGTGTGCGAGTGCGATGTCGAACTCGCGGTCGCGCGCCCACGCGCGCAGCGCACGCAGTCGCGTCCACATCTGGCGCGCCTTGCCGCCGGCCGAGCGGCCACCGTGATGGCCGATCACGGTTGCCGTCATCCCGTGCGACTCGATCAGCTGCAGTGTTTGCGCGTAATCCCGCGCGGTGATCTCGATCTCGTGGCCGTCCGCCCGCATCAGCTCGACGAGCGGTCGGAACACAAGCGGATGCGCCGATGCGGTGAAGTCGATCCAGACCCTCACACGACCACCGCCTCGAGCGATGTGTCACGCCGGATGTCCTCGACGTGCCGTTCGTACCAGAGGGTGAACGCGAGCAGCCCCCAGAGTTGCCGGGAGAGATCCGCACGCCGCGCCACGTGGTCGTCGATCAGTTGCGTCACGGCCGCCGGTTGCAGAAACCCCTGCCGCCGTAGCGTGTCGGGGGAGAGTGTCTCGCGGGCGAACGGCTCCAGGTCGCCGCGCAGCCACGCGGCGGCGGGAATCGAGAAACCGCGCTTGCGGCCTTCCACGATCTCGCGCGGGAGCAAGGGGGCGACGGCCTTGCGGAGCAGGCGTTTCTTCGAGAAGCCGCGCACCTTGTGCCGCACCGGCAGGGAGAACGCGAAGTTCGAGACGACCGTGTCCATGAACGGGACGCGCGTCTCGAGCGACCAGGCCATCGAGGCTCGGTCGGTCTTCGTCAGCAGGTCGTCGACGAGGTAGAGGCCGAAGTCGACATCCTGGAGCCGCGTCAGCAGTTCGCTGCCCTCGGTCTCCGCGAATCGTGCCCGGTAGCCGGCGAGCGGGTCGAAGGTGCTCCTGCGGCCGGTCAGCTCGGCGCGCACATCTGCGCTGAAGATCTCCTTGAACGTGTGATGGCGTTCGAGCGGCGGCAGGTGCGCCGCCTGCGTGAACCGCTTCAGCTTGTAGTCGAGGCTCACACGCTTGCTCGAGGAGGGAAGTCGTTCGACGAGCGGGCGCGACCGCGCGGCGAGCGGCCCCAGGCGCTCGGCAAGGAGGTCGGCGACATAGGTGTAGTAGCCGCCGAAGAGCTCGTCGCCGCCCTCGCCCGACAGCGCGACCTTGACGTCCTCGGCGGCGAGCTTCGAGACGAGATAGGTGGGGAGCGACGACGAATCTGCGAACGGCTCATCGAACGCATCGGCGAGTGCCGGTAGGAGCAGCGCAGCGTCGGGGCGCAGGGTCAGCTCCCGATGAGTCGTCCCGTAGCGCTCCGCGACGAGCCGCGCGCCGCCGAGCTCGTCGAACGACGCCTCCTCGAAACCGATCGAGAACGTTCGCACCGGCCCGGACGACTCCTCGGCCGCCAGAGCAGTGAGCGCGCCGGAGTCGACGCCTCCCGAAAGCAGGACGCCGACTGGGACGTCGGCGATCAGATGTGCGCGCACCGAGTCGCGCAGGCGGGCGCGGCACTCTTCGACCAGATCGGCCTCGTCGTCGTCGTGGCGCGTCGGCAACGGCCCGGTGCGCGCATAGCGCTCGATCGTCGTGCTGCCGTGCTGCCACGTCAGCGCGTGGCCCGGCAAGAGCTTCCGGATGTCCCTGAAGATCGAGAGCGGCCCTGGGACGACGTTGAAGGCCAGGAAGCCTTCGAGTGCGTCGAGGTCGATGTCGCCCCGCGGCAACGCGTCGAGCTCCGATGCGAATGACAGCTCGCCGTCCGCGTCGCGGTAGTACAGGGGCTTGATCCCGAAGCGATCGCGCGCAAGCACGAGGCGCTGCTCGCGCGCGTCCCACACCGCGACGGCGAACATGCCGCGCAGCCGCTCCCACAGCTTGGCGCCCCACTGCTCGTAGCCGTGCACGAGCACCTCCGTGTCGCAGCGGCTTCGAAACTGGTGGCCCGCACGCTCGAGCTCGTGCATCAGTTCGCGGTAGTTGTAGATCTCCCCGTTCTGGACGACGATCACCGAGCCGTTCTCGTTCGAGATCGGCTGGTCTCCGCCCGTCAGGTCGATGATCGCGAGTCGGCGCGCGGCGATGCCGACCGGGCCGTCCAGGTGCGAGCCGTCGGAATCGGGACCGCGATGGCGGAGCGTCGCCGACATCCGGGCGAGCCGCTCGGGATCGACGGCGCCGCGGGTGCTGGCGATTCCGCAGATCCCGCACATGCGGTGAGTCTAGAGACGTGTTGGCTGCGTGGCGCGTTTCAGCGTCTGGACGGTGGCCGAAGGCCTGCCGCAGGACGCGCGCGCCGGTGACGACGAGCGTGCGCAGGTACATCCGCACGGACCGGTCGGCGATCCATTCGAGATCGTGCGCGAGCTTCTCGGCCATCGACGTCTCGTACCCGCGCCGTACCTGCGCGAGACCCGTGAGCCCGGGCCGCACGACGAGGCGCTGCCAGTAGGAGGGCAGCTCGTGCGCGAGCTCGGTGAAGAAGCGCGGCCTGATCGGCCGCGGCCCGACGAACGACATGTCGCCCGCGAGCACGTTCCAGAGCTGCGGGATCTCGTCGAGCTGCGTCGCTTTCAGCCAGCGGCCGATTCCCGTCAGCTCGGCGTCGGTGCGGCGCACGAGCTCCTCGCCGAGGTACTGGCCGATGCGTTCCTCGGCACCGCGCTTCAGCGTCCGGAACTTCAGCATCTGGAAGAAATGCCCGCGGCGCCCCACCCGCTCACCCTGGTACAGGATCGGCCGGCCGCTCGACACGAGGAGGACGAGCGCAAGGATGAGGGCGACCGGGAGCAGCAGGATGCTGAAGATCCCCGCGAAGACGATGTCGAGGACGCGCAGCTCGATGTCGATGCGTCGGTGGGCCGCGTCGGACGCGAGCCGCGTGTAGCCGCTGACGAGCGTGTCCTCCAGCGGAGGCGGCGCGGGTGTCACGCGGTCGATGGTAGACAGTCGGTCATGACGATCACGGGGATCGATCACGTTCAGGTTGCGGCGCCTCGGGGCTGCGAGGCCGCCGCCCGCGCGTTCTACGGCACGTTGCTCGGGCTCGAGGAGCTGCCCAAGCCCGAGTCACTCCGCTCGCGCGGGGGCTGCTGGTTCCGCGCGGGCGGCCAGGAGCTGCACGTCGGCGTCGAGGAGCCGTTCGGGCCTGCGCTGAAGGCACACCCGGGCCTCGTCTCCTCCGACCTGGACGGTCTGAGGGCCCGGCTCGCCGGCGCGGGGGTCGAGACAGTCGACGACAACTCGATCCCGGGCTCGCGCCGCTTCTTCGCCGCTGACCCATTCGGCAACCGCCTCGAGTTCCGCCAGGCCTGAGCCCATCGGCCTGGGGAGAGAACGTCACGCTTCCGTGACCCTCGTTTGGCGAAGAGACGTGTCCCGGCGCGACGAACCCGAAGCCTGAGCGCGTGGGCTCCCACTGGCCTGTGGACGGAACGTCTCGCTTCCGTAACCCTCGTTTGGCGAAGGACGCGTCTCGGGAGGCCGTGCTCCGCTGCTGCCGCCGCGTTGTATAAGTTTCTGTTATGGACACGAGGCAGTTGCACGCGTTCTGCGAGGTCGTCGAGCGCAAGTCGTTCTCGCTCGCGGCCGAGCGGCTCGGGGTGACGCAGCCCGCCGTCTCGCTCCAGGTGCGCGCGCTCGAGAAGCGGCTCGGGACGCAGCTCCTCGACCGCTCCGGGCGGCGGGTCGAGCCGACCGAGGCCGGCCTACGCCTCTATCGCGGCGCCCAGCGCCTGCTCGCGCTCGAGGACGAGATCACGAGCGAGCTCGCCGACGAGGCGACCGGGGAGCTCGCGGGCACGTTCGAGATCGGCGCGTCGACCGGCCCGGGCGGCGTCGTGCTCTCGCAGCTCCTCTGCCAGTTCGCGGACGTCCACCCGCAGATCCACGTCGCGCTGAGCGTGTTCGACACCCAGACGGTCGTCGAGCGCGTCGCCGACCGGACGCTCGAGCTCGGCGTCGTCGGCGCGGCGCCGCGCCATCGCGGGGTGGAGTACGAGCCGTTCTTCCGCGACACGGTGATCCTCGCCTGCCCACCGGGTCACGCGTTCGCCGGGCGCACGGTCTCCCTCGACGACCTGCACGGCGAGACGCTGATCGTGATGCAGGACGGCGCGGGCGTCCGCCAGATGATCGAGGACGAGCTTCGCCGCGTCGGCACCCGGCTCCGAGACCTCGATGTCCGCCTCGAGCTCGGTCTCCAGGAGTCGGTCACGAGCGCGGTCCGCGGCGGCTACGGCGTCACCTTCATCTCGCGGTCGTCGGTCGAGAACGACCTGGCTGCCGGGACGCTCGTCGAGGCGCACGTGGAAGGGCTCGAGCTCGAGCGCCAGATCCACCTCGTGCGGGCGAGCGGCCGCGCCGAGACGCGAGCGGCCAGGGCCTTCGTCCAGTTCGCCCGCGAGCGGCCGCCGCTGAAGCTGCCGGCGTGATCGTTCGCTGGGGGCTCGACGAGCTTCCTTCCCTGCTCGCCGACGTCGGGATCGAGAACCCGTTCGTGATCGCGAGCCCGCGCTGGCGTCACCTCGAGTTGCCGGCCGGCGCGGGGCTCCTCAGCGAGGTCCCGTCCGAGCTGGCGAACGTGCCCGACCTCGCCGACGGCGTGCTCGCAGTCGGCGGCGGATCGGCGATCGACACCGGCAAGCACGCCTCGGCGGACAGCGGCCTGCCCGTCGTGCACGTCCCGACGACCTATTCCGGCGCCGAGTGGACGACCTTCTACGGCATTCGCTCGCCCGACCGGCGGATGACCGGCGGCGGCGCCGGCGCCCGGCCTGTCGGGATCCTCTACGACGTCGACCTGACGCTCGGCCTGCCGCGCGCCGAGAGCGCCGGCACCGCGCTGAATGGGCTCGCTCACTGCGCCGAAGCGCTCTACGTTGCCGGGCGCTCGCCCGAAGCCGACGAGCAGGCGCTCGCGGGGGCACGTCTGATCGCGCAGGCCCTTCCGCGTGTGCTCGCCGACGGCTCCGACCGCTTGGCTCGGGAGGAGCTCCTCCGTGGGGCGATGCACGCGGGCCACGCACTCGGACTCGCGGGGCTCGGGCTCGCGCATGCGATGGCGCAGGCGCTCGGCGGCGCCTACGGGATCCCGCACGGCGCGATGAACGCTCTCTGCCTGCCGCCGGCGCTCGCATTCAACCGGAGATCGTGCCGGCGGAGGTCGAGCGCTTCGCCGAGGCGATCGGCGGCGACGCCGTGGAGCGCACCCGGGAGCTGGCGCTCCTCGGCGGCTTCGAGCGGCTTCGCGACTTCGCGGTGCCCGAGGCCGACCTGCCGCACATCGCGGCGGCCGCCGCGGCGCGCGCCGGCAACCAGGCCAACCCGCGCCCCGCGACCGCCGGCGAGATCCTGCAGCTGCTCGAGACGATCTGGTGAGCGCCGCGGCGGAGGCCGATGCCTCCGCCGCGCTCACCTCGAGCTATGGAAGCGTCACGAACTGCGCGAGGAACGCGCGGGCGGACGGTGTGTCCAGCCGGTAGTCGACGTTCGTCGCGCGGCAGACGAAATCGCCCGTGATCGTCGTCCCGGCGATGATGTTCGTGTCGCCGAGGAAGTTCGGGCCACCCGAGTCGCCGTAACACGTGCCGCCGTTCCCGGTCGACGGGTTCATCGAGGCGCGGATCCAGGTCGGAGTCATTGCGTTGACCGAGCCGGTCGCGACGTAGCGGATGTCGGCGTAGTGGAAGGTCGCTCCACCCTTGCCCATGGTGACCGACTGCGCGCCGTAGCCCACCGACGTGATCGACGCCCCATGTGACAGCGAGTTGAGCTGGCCGAGCGCGGGCAGCCGCGACGGCGTGATGCCCGGCACAGGCGTGTCGAGCACGACGACCGCGAGGTCATGCGGATCGCCCTGATTCTTCGAGTAGTCCGGGTCGCCGTGCCACGTGCCCGAGTAGGTCGTGCCGGTCGCCGAGTTGTAGGTCGAGTCGAACGTCACCTTGACGGTGGTGAGCCCCTCGTCGCAGTGCTCGGCCGTCAGGAACACGGTCGGCGAGATGAGCGTGCCCGTGCATTCCTCCCACGTGCCGTCCGAGAACGCCTGCGGCGCGAGCAGCGCCCCGACCGACGGATGACCGTTGCCGTCGGGCCCGCCGTTGACGATCGCAAACGCGATCCCGGCGAACGCGAGCGATGCGGCCGCGACGGCCGCGAACAGAGCCTTTTTCATGCGAGTCACTCCCCTGTTGACGAAAGCGCGACGATAGCGGGTTCTCCCGACTGCCGTTTCTTCACTGGGCCAGTGAACAATGCATAAGATTGCCTAATCTCAGGTATTGTCATCGCCGTGGAGCACCCGGCCCAGGCATTCGACGTGCTCGTGATCGGCAGCGGCGCCTCGGGCCTCGCGGCCGCCGTCTCCGCCGAGCGGTCGGGCGCGCGCGTCGCACTCGCGACGAAGGGCTCGCTCCAGGCGAACAACTCCTCGAAGGCCCAGGGCGGCATCCAGGCCGCGTTCGCCGACGACGATTCGCCCGAGATTCACGCCGAGGACATCTGGCGCTCCTCCCACGAGACCGCCGACCGGCGCCTCGTCGAGGTGCTGACGACCGAGGCCCCGGGCGCGATTCACTGGCTCGAGGAGCTCGGGGTCGAGTTCACGCGTGAGAACGGCGGCTACCGGCTCGCCCGCTGCGGCGGCGCGACCCGCAAGCGTCTGCTCCAGGTCGGCGATCGCACGGGCCACGCAATCACGAAGCAGCTGCGCGAAGCATGGGAGGCCGGCAGCGGGACGAGCCTCACGAACGCGCCGCTGCGAGAGCTCGGGCAGGCGAACGGCGGCTGGCGTGCTCGGCTCGGCGACCATCTCGTCGACGCCGGAACCGTCGTGCTGGCGGCCGGCGGCCGTTGCTACCGCGAGGCCGAGGAGCGTGGCGAGCTTTCGACCAACCATCCGAATGCGACGGGCGAAGTGACGAAGATCGCACTCGGGCTCGGTGCCGAGGCGCGCGACCTCGACGCGCTGCAGTACCACCCGAACGGCGGCTCATGGCCGCCGAACATGCAGGGCTACTCGATCCCCGAGACGACGCGCGCGTACGGCGCCGTGCTGCTCAACGCCCACGGCGACGAGTTCACCGACTCGCTCGGCCCGCGCGATGTGGTCGCGCAGGCGATCGTCGAGGAGGTCGAGCGGGGCAACGGCGTGCGGACGCCGGACGGTCGCCCCGCGGTGTTCCTCGACACGACCCGCATCCCGGCGGCAGATGCCGAGGTGTCGTTGCCCTACATGCTTCGCCGCTACCGCGGCTCCGGGATCGACCCGCTGAGGGAGAAGATCCTCACCTACCCGGTCCTCCATTACCAGAACGGCGGGCTCGTGATCGACGAGCACGCCGCGACCACCATCGACGGTGTGTATGCCTGCGGCGAGATCGCCGGCGGGACCCACGGCCGCAATCGGATGATGGGCAACTCGCTGCTGGAGTGCGTCGTCTTCGGACGCCGCGCCGGTTCGGCAGCCGCAGAGAAAGCGAGCCTATGAGCACCGTTGAAACCGACTTGGCGGGCGTCGTCGAGGACGCGGCCGCGCACCTGTACGTCTGGGCGCTGAAGGACATCCCGCAGGACCTGCGCGACGCGCTTGCCGCGGCCCGCCTGCGCGAGACCTCGGTGCCGGGGAAGCGGGTTCTCGAGACGATCCACCGCAACGTCAACATTGCAGACAGCGAGAACAACCTCGTCTGTCAGGACACCGGCATCGCCGTCTACACCTGTCGCGTCGGCGAGCACTTCCCGCTGCATCCGGCGCGCATCTACGAGTCGCTGCGCAGCGGCACCGCGCGGGCGACGCTCGAGCATCCATTGCGCTCGAACGCCGTGCACACCATCACGCGCGAGAACACCGGCCCGAACATCGGCTATCGCCTGCCGATCGTCCACTGGGACTTCATCGAGGACTGGGACGGGCTCGACGTGAAGTGCGTGCCGAAGGGCTCGGGCTCCGAGAACATGAGCTTCCTGAAGATGTGCGTGCCCGCCGACGGCGTGAACGGCATCAAGCGCTTCGTGCTCGAGTCGATCGTCGGGGCGGGCGGCAAGCCCTGTCCGCCCGGGATCGTCGGCGTCGGCATCGGCGGCACCGCCGACTACGCCATGTACCTCGCGAAGGAGGCGATCACGCGGCCGGTCGGCACGCGCAACCCCGATCCGCTCGTCGCGCAACTCGAGGACGAGCTCTACGGCCTGCTGAACGAGACCGGCATCGGCCCGATGGGGCTCGGCGGAGACGTCACCGTCCTCCAGTGCCACATCGAGCACGCCGACACGCACATGACGCTGAACCCGGTCGCGGTCAACTACCAGTGCTGGGCCGCGCGCCGGGCCTCCGCCCACATCTCGCCGAGCGGCGAGACCGAATTCGATCGGGAGTTTTAGATGGCCAACCACACCGTCACGTTCCCGATCACGGACCCGCAGGAGATCCTGAAGCTGCGGGCCGGCGACGAGGTGACCGTGCAGGGCCACATCATCGGGATCCGCGACAGGACGCAGATCCGGATCTTCGATCAGCAGGTCGAGCCGCCGATGGACCTGAGCGGCGCGTTCCTGCTGCACACCGCGCCGGGCGTGCGGAAGGTCTCCGAGGACGCCGAGGGACGCGGCACGTACGAGAAGGTCTGCATCGGCACGACCACGAGCGCCAGAATGGTGCGCTTCACGGAGCCGCTCGGGCGCCAATACGGGGTTCGCGCGATCTGCGGCAAGGGCGGGTTCCCCGATGACGCGATCGCGCCCATGCACGAGCTCGGGATGGTCTACTTCGCGATCGTCGGCGGCGCGGCGGCGCTCGAGACGACGCAGATCGAGGAGATCGAAGAGGTGATGTGGGAGGAGCTCATGCCCGAGTGCCTCTGGAAGTTCCGGGTCAAGGACTTCGGCCCGCTCACCGTCGGCATCGACGCGCACGGCAACTCGCTCTACCACGACGTGCAGACGCGCGCGCAGGCGAAGCTGGAGGAGATTTTTGCCAAGCTTTGATCTGAGGCTCGGCAAGCACGTCGGCCTGACGCATGTGATCGACAAGGGCCTCGGCCCGCGCGCGTGGGAGGACGTCCTCGAGGTCGCCGGCGACCACATCTCGGTCGTCAAGCTCGGCTGGGGGACGGCGTACGTGACCGCGAATCTCGAGCGCAAGCTCGACGTGCTCCGCGACAAGCCGGTCGTGCTCGGCGGGACGTTCTTCGAGGTCGTCTACGTGCGGGATCAGCTCGACGAGTACAAGCAGTGGCTCGGCGAGCTCGGGCTCACGCACGTCGAGATCTCCGACGGCACGATCGACATCCCGCGCGAGCGCAAGCTCGAGCTGATCGCCGACTTCGCCCGCGACTTCACGGTGCTCTCCGAGGTCGGCTCGAAGGACTCGTCGGTCGAGTACACGGTCGAGCAGTGGACGACGTGGTTGAACGAAGAGCTCGCGGCCGGCGCCTGGAAGGTGATCACCGAGGCGCGAGAGGGCGGCACCGCCGGCATCTTCGACGCAGGCGGAGGAATCCGGACCGAGCTGATCCTCGAGATCGCGAACACCGTCGGCCCCGCGAACATCATCTTCGAGGCGCCCAGCAAGGCCGCTCAGTCCTGGTTCGTGCAGCAGTTCGGTCCGTCGGTGAACCTCGGCAACATCCCGCCCGAGGAAGTCATCCCGCTCGAGACGCTGCGGCTCGGCCTGCGCGGCGACACGCTGAAGGAGGTGCTCCTTGGCGGCGAGCATGTTCACGCTTCCTGATCCCACCGCGGTCGAGGCGATGGCGGCCGAGGAGATCCTCGCGCTCGTTCTCGCGCAGTTCCCCGGCAAGGTGTCGCTCGCTTGCTCCTTCCAGAAGGAAGAGAGCGTGCTGCTCGACATGCTGTTCGGCATCGAGCCGAAGGCGCGGGTCTTTGCGATCGACACCCACTACCTCTTCCCGGAGACCTACGAGCTCTGGCGCGAGGTCGAGCAGCGGTACGACACGAAGGTCGAGGTGTTCGAGGGACCGAGCGCCGCGGAGCTCGCTGTCACCCACGGCGAGGAGCTCTGGCAGCGCAAGCCCGACCTCTACCTCGCGATTGCCAAGGTCGAGCCGCTCGTCCGGGCACTCGGCGGCCTCGATGCCTGGATCACCGGCGTCCGCCGCGATCAGTCTCCGACACGCGCGAACGCGTCGCAAGCTCGGCTGGGACGAGGCGCATGAGTTGTGGAAGGCGAACCCGCTCGCTGACTGGAGCGATGATGACTGCTGGGCGTACATCCGCGAGCGCGGGCTGCCCTACAACGCGCTGCACGACCGCGACTACGAGTCGATCGGCGACGTCCATTCGACGGCGCCGGGTGCCGGACGCGAGGGCCGTTGGGCGGGCACCGAGCGAACCGAGTGCGGCCTACATGCGGTTTCGGCTGCGCCGAAACCGCTAGACGAAGCGAGCGGCCGAAGTGACGACCGGTCGTGTCCTTCCTAGAGATTCCGCGCAGCGGAATCTCAGCCACCTGGACGAGCTCGAGGCCGAGGCGATCCACATCATGCGTGAGGTCGCCGCCGAGCGTGAGCGTCCCGTGCTGCTCTTCTCGGGCGGCAAGGACTCGATCGTGATGCTGCGGCTCGCCGAGAAGGCGTTCCGCCCTGCCAAGTTCCCGTTCCCGGTCATGCATGTCGACACGGGCCACAACTTCCCCGAGGTGATCGCCTACCGCGACCGGCGGGTCGCAGAGCTCGGTGAGCGCCTGGTGGTCGCGAGCGTGCAGGAGTCGATCGACAAGGGCCGCGTCAGCGAGCAGACGGGCCCGCGCGCATCGCGGAACCAGTTGCAGACGACGACGCTGCTCGATGCGATCGAGGAGCACGGGTTCGACGCCGCAATGGGCGGCGCGCGACGCGACGAGGAGCGCGCACGGGCGAAGGAGCGCATCTTCAGCTTCCGCGACGACTTCGGGCAGTGGAACCCACGCGCGCAGCGACCCGAGCTGTGGAACCTCTACAACGCCCGGATCCGCAAGGGCGAGCAGATCAGGGTCTTCCCGATCTCGAACTGGACCGAGCTCGACGTGTGGCAGTACATCGCGCGTGAGGATCTCGAGCTGCCGTTGATCTACTTCGCGCACGAGCGCGATGTCTTCAGGCGCGACGGGATGCTCTATGCGGCGTCGGACTTCATCGAGCGCTTCCCTGACGAGGAGCCGTTCCGCGCCACCGTGCGCTTCCGCACGGTGGGCGACATGACGTGCACAGGTGGAGTGGTCAGCGACGCCGCGTCGATCGAGGAGGTCGTCACCGAGATCGCGGCGACACGCATCACCGAGCGCGGCGAGACGCGTGCCGACGACCGCGTCTCCGAGGCAGCGATGGAAGACCGGAAGCGCGTTGGCTACTTCTAACCCGGACGCAACCTGGTTCGCTCTTGACCAGGTTGCCGAGTCTCTCGGAGGCCGCTAACCGTGGCTACTCGAAGGAGTTCCTCGACACGGAGCTGCTCCGCCTCGTCACCGCAGGCTCGGTCGATGACGGCAAGTCGACCTTGATCGGGCGCCTGCTGTTCGACACGAAGCAGATCCTCGTCGACCAGCTCCAGCACATCGAGGATGCGTCGCGCCGGCGCGGCCACGACTACGTCGACCTGGCGCTCCTGACCGACGGCCTCCGCGCCGAGCGCGAGCAGGGGATCACGATCGACGTCGCCTATCGGGGCTTCGTGACGCCGCGCCGCCGTTTCCAGCTCGCTGACGCGCCGGGCCACGTGCAGTACACGCGCAACATGGTCACCGGCGCCTCCACCGCCGACGTTGCAGTCGTGCTGGTCGACGCGCGCAAGGGCGTGATCGAGCAGACACGGCGGCATTCCTACATCACCGCGATGCTCGAGCTCCCGCACGTCGTCTACGCGGTCAACAAGATGGATCTCGTCGACTTCTCCGAGGAGCGGTTCGACGAGATCGCACGTGAGCTCGCCGAGCTCACCTCGCGGCTCGGCGTTCGCGACGCAACGGCGATTCCGGTGTCGGCGCTGCGGGGCGACAACGTCGTCGATCGAACGGACGCGATGCCGTGGTACGCCGGCGCGACGTTGCTCGAGCACCTCGAGTCGATCGAGATAGCTGCCGACCGCAACGTCGAAGAGCGACGCTTTCCGGTGCAGTGGGTGATCCGGCCCATGACGGACTCCCACCACGACTACCGCGGCTACGCCGGCCAGGTGGCAAGTGGCGTCTGGCGTGCCGGTGACGAGGTCGTCGTGCTGCCCTCCGGGCTGCGCACGCGGGTCGCCGCCGTCGAGGTCGCGGGCGAGCACCGCGACGAGGCGTTGCCCGACGAGTCGGTGACGATCCTCCTCGAGGACGACGTCGACGTGTCACGTGGCGATCTGCTGGCCGACCCGGCGTGCCCGCCGATCGTCGCCCGCGAGCTCGTGGCGCGCGTCTCGTGGATGACGGACAAACCGCTCGAGGAGCGCGCGCGGCTGCTGGTCAAGCAGACGACGCGAACCGTTCCCGCCCGCGCCGAGGAGATCGTCTCGGTGGTCGACATCGCGACTCTCGAAGACCGGCCTGCCCCCGGGAGGATGGAGCTGAACGACCTGGGCGTCGTCCGCTTCCGCCTCGCCGAGCCGCTCGTCGTCGATCCGTACAAGGAGCATCGGTGGACGGGCTCGTTCATCCTGATCGACGAGTCGTCGAACGACACGGTCGGCGCCGGCATGGTCGTCGAGGCGAGCTAGGTGACCTCGGTTGCGGTGACCAGGGCCGATCCCTACCGCGACACCGACGTGATCGACTCGCGCGCGCCGCGGACGAACCAGGCGGTTGTCGGAGTCGTCGCAGTGGTCGCGGTGGCCACCGGCTGGTGGTGGCTGCTCGCGCTCCTCGCCTTGCAGCTCGCTGTCGGTCTCACCTTCGGCAGGCGGTACTGCCTGCCCTGCGTCCTCTACTTCGAGGTGATCCAGCCACGCTTCGGCGAAGGCCCGCTCGAGGACTCACGCCCGCCCCGCGCGGCGAACGTCGTCGGCCTCGTCGTGCTGGCGGCGGCATCCGTCGCCTATGCCGCTGGTCTCTCGACCGTGGGCATCGGGCTCGGCTTGCTCGTCGCCGCCCTCGCGTTGCTTGCCGCCGTGACAGGATTCTGCACCGGCTGCGAGGCGTACAAGCTCGGCTGCCTGCTGCGCGGCCGGCCGTTCGTCTCGTGCCCGCTGCCGCCTGAGCCCACGCGGTGACCTGGCAGTTCGCGCTCGCGGGCGCGTCTGTCGGGATCCTCGTCGGGATGACCGGGATGGGCGGCGGCAGCCTGATGACACCGATGTTGATCCTGCTCTTCGGCTTCAACCCGAAGACCGCGGTCGGCACCGACATCCTGCACGGCGCCGTCTTCAAGTCGTTCGGTGCCGTGCATCATCGCCGGCTCGGCAACGTTCACGCCAAGCTCGCCTTCTGGATGCTCGCCGGCTCGGCGCCGATGTCGCTCGTCGGCGTGCGGATCGGCGGGTCGTTCTCCGATACGACGAGCTCGAAGCTGAGTCAGATCATCGGCGGCGCGCTGATCGCGGGCGGCCTCGGCTTCGCGATGAAGTCGTTTCTGCGCGGTCACCCCAGCGACCTGCCGTTTCAGCTCCAGCGGCGCGACAAGGTCCTCGCGATCCTGATCGGCTCGACGTGCGGCTTCATCGTCGGGCTGACGTCGGTCGGCTCCGGCACCTTCTTCGGTCTCGCAATGCTGCTCGTCTATCCCCTGACCGCCCGCAAGATCGTCGGCACCGACATGCTGCACGCCGCGATGCTGCTGTGGGTCGCCGGCACCGGGCACCTCATCCAGGGGAACGTCGACCTGCATGCGATGGCGTGGCTCCTCGTCGGGTCGATACCGGGCGTGCTGCTCGGCTCGCACATGTCGATCAAGGTGCCCGAGCACGCGTTGCGGATCGCTTTCGCATTCGTCCTCGTGCTCTCCGGGATCAAGCTCGTCCAGTTGCCGGGAGCGACGACGATCGTCGAGGTCGGGATCGGTGTCGGCCTCGCGACATTCGTTGCGTGGGGCCTGGTCCAGTTGCGCGTGCGCCGGCTCGCGCCGGCCCCGGAGTTGGGCCCAACAGACCGCCGATATCCTTCGGGGGTGAGGAGGCCGAAAGAACGCGCATCGACGCGGCCGCTGACGGCGATTCTGCTCGTGGTGATCGCCGTCGGCGCGTCGGC
Source organism: uncultured Thermoleophilia bacterium (assembly GCA_963817765.1). GTDB lineage: Bacteria > Actinomycetota > Thermoleophilia > Gaiellales > Gaiellaceae > PALSA-600. The sequence goes on from CAWFPX010000016.1 coordinate 36,237, forward strand.
GGTCGCCGCCGCCGCGAGCGCCTCTCCCGCATCCACTCGAAACGGGCGTCACCGACCCACGGGTCTTCGAATCGCCGGGTGCCGCGATCGCACTCCGTCGCGTCAAGGCTGCGGGCGCGACAACAGTGTTGCTCCAGGCCGACTGGTCGAAGATCGCGCCGGGCGGGACGAGGGCGCCGGCCGGGTTCGTTGCGGCCGACCCGGGTGACCCGCACTACTCGTGGGCCTCCCTCGATCGGCAGGTCACCCTCGCGACGCGCCTGGGCCTGCAGCCGATCCTCGAGATCGACTTCGCGCCCGATTGGGCGCAGCCGCCCGGGACGACAGCGGCAGCGCCGTACAAGCCCGACCCGGCGGCGTTTGGGGCGTTCGCACGCGCCGCCGCGTTTCGCTACAGCGGCAGCTACGCGGGCCTGCCGCGAGTCCGTTACTGGCAGGCCTGGAACGAGCCCAACATCAGTACGTTCCTCTTGCCCCAGTTCCTCGGAGGACAGCCGTTCTCCCCGGGGTGGTATCGAGAGATGGTGAACGCGTTCGCAGCAAGCGTGCACGCGGCGGCCCCGGGGAACGTCGTGATCGCAGGAGCGGTCGCGCCGTTTGCCGACAACGGGGTCATCGACCAGGACCCGGATTGGGGCCCGCTGAGCTTCATGCGCGCGCTGCTGTGCATCTCACCGTCGCTCAAGCCGACGTGCCACGACACGATCACGTTCGATGTCTGGTCGACCCATCCGTACACGTCGGGCGGGCCGACTCATCATGCGTACCGCCCCAACGACGTGTCGCTCGGAGACCTGCCGGAAATGCACAGCGTCCTGCTCGCGGCGCAGAAAGCCCATCACATCCGGCTGACGCGGCACGGGCTCGGGTTCTGGGTAACCGAGTTCAGCTGGGACTCGAGCCCGCCCGATCCGAAAGCGGTGCCGATGGCGACATTGCAGCAGTGGATTCCGCGGGCGCTCTACGTGATGTGGCAGAACGGGATCACCCACGTGACGTGGTTCACGATCAGGGACGATCGGATGGCGACGTCGCCGTTTCAGTCAGGGCTCTACTTCAACGGCGGCGCAATCGCCAAGGATCGACCCAAGCCGTTGCTGGCCAACTTCCGGTTCCCGGTCGTGGTCATTCCCGGCTCCGCCGGCTTCGGGATCTGGGGACGGACCCCGGGCGGTGTTCCCGCTCGCATTCTCGTCCAGACGACGTCGAGCCGGGGCTGGCGAACGTTCGGCTCGCTCACGACCGATCGTTTCGGCATCTTCCGCGGCAACTTTGCCGACATCAGCCTCGGGACGTACGTGCGGGCAGTGATCGCGAAGACCGGCGACGCCTCGGGCCGGGTGCAGTCGGCACCGATCGGCGACCAGTTCTACAACCCGTTCGGCACCACGCCGCCGCTCGAGCCGGGGCACTGATGCCCAGCGCGGGCTCTGGGTCGTGGTGTGGCTCACCGGGCTGCCGGGTCGGCGCCTGAGCAGACGCTAGCGCGCGAGTCGCCGGCGGACCATCAGCCCGGCGAGCGCCGCGAACGTGATCACGGCGAGCACGATCGCAAACAGCGCGCCACGACCGAGCCCGTTGTTGCCGTTGCCCGCCGCGACGGCGGCCCGAATCGGGTCGACCGTCCGCTGCTGCGGCAACGGCTTGACGGTGGGTGACGGCGAGCCGTGTGCGGGATGGCTGGTGGATGTCGTACTGGTCGGCGCCGTTTCCGTGCTTGTGGTTCCTGCCGTTCCTTGAGCTGCTGCCGGATGCCCGGTGGAGCTGGGCGCGACGGCGGGCTTCGAGCCGGCCGCGGTCGGGATCTGCTCGACGTACTGCGAGGCAGCCGGCGGGGTCGCGTGCGCAAACGCGGCGAACGCCGAAGTAAGGGCCGCGGCGCAGAGGACAGCCAAGCCGACGCGCGTGAGCTGCGTTCTCATCTGCGTTGTATACGTCACGAGGGGCCAATGGAGACACGCATAGGTACTGTAGCGACCAGTGTCGAGCGGTCTTGTTCGTGGGCTGGAACCTGCTCCGGACAGCTTCCCACCACGCCTGTCGAGCGCTCGCCCGACCGCGCGCAGGGCTGGCGACGGTGGTCATTGTCGCGGCCATCGTCGTCGCGGTGGCCCAGTCGAACGGCGGCTACGGGCTGACGGCGCGCACGCTTCTTGCCGCCGGCGTCTGGTCGGTGGTGATCATCGGGCTTGCCTTCGGGCTCTTGCCGCAGCGGACCCCGACCCGCGCAGCATTGGCCGCTCCGGCCTTGCTCGGCCTCTTCGGGCTGTGGACGCTCGCATCCATGCTCTGGGCGGCGAGCCCAGAAGGCGCGTTCACCGAGTTCAACCGCGTTTCGCTCTACACCGGCTTGCTCGTTCTCGCGGTCCTCGCTGCAACCGACCGCAACACCGGGCGATGTGCCGACGGTCTCACGCTCGGCATCGTCGTCACCGCGCTGGTCGCGCTCTCGGGACGATTCTTCCCGGATCTGTTCTCCCAGTCACGGCTCGCCGTCGGGCTTCCGTATGGGGAGTCCCGGCTGAGCTTTCCCATCGGCTACTGGAACGCCCTCGGCATCTTCGTCAGCCTCGGCATTCCTCTGTGCCTTCGCGCAGCCGTCGTCGCTCGCTCGCGCGTCGTTCGTGCGCTCGCGACGAGTGCGCTGCCGGTCCTCGGCAGCCGTGATCTACCTCACATCCTCGCGCGGCGCGATCGTCACAGCGCTCGTGGGTGGCGGCCTGTTTCTGATCGCGACCGCCCGCCGCTGGAACGCTCTCGCCGCGGCGGTCGTCGGCGCTGCCGGTGCCGCTTTGGCGGTCGGACTCCTGAGTCAGCGTCACACGCTCGTGAACGGCCCGTTGACCTCGAGCCTGGCGGAATCGCAGGGACGGACAGCTGCCGTGCTGGTGCTCGGCTGCTGTCTGCTCGCAGGAGCGATCTTCATGGCCGGGGAGACGCTCCTCGCAGGCCGGTCGGCTCCGAGCCCGCTCGTCGGCTGGGCGCTCGTGACCGTCGCTGCTGCAGCGGTGGTGCTCGTCGTCGTTGCCAGTCACCCGATCGCGCGATTCGACGCCTTCAAGCGGTTGCCCGTTCCGGCGACCCGACCGGGATCGGCGAATTTCGCGAACAGCCACCTGCTGTCCGGAAGCGGCAGCGGCCGATGGCAGTTCTGGGCGGCCGCATACGGCGAGTTCAAGAGCGCCCCGCTCCAAGGTGGCGGCGCCGGCTCGTACGAGTCCTGGTGGGACCGGCACGCATCCTTCGCCTACGTCCTGAAGAACGCCCACTCGCTGTACTTCGAGGTCCTCGGTGAGCTCGGCGTCGTCGGTCTACTGCTCCTGCTCGGTTCGTTCCTTGCTGGGCTGATAGCGGCCTTCTCGCGCTGGCGCGACGTGCTCAGCGGCGAACGCCGGGTGACGATCGCCGCCCTCACCGCGGTGTTCGCGGCGTTCCTCGCGGGCGCAGCGATCGACTGGATCTGGCAGTTCGCGGCGATTGCGGGCGTCGCCGTCGTCTCGATCGGCCTCGCCGGGAGCGGCTCGGACGGCACGGGCTCGGACTCACGGTCGCGCCGACGCGAGGGTCGAGTCGGCCCAGGGATTGCCGTGCTCCTCGTGGCCTGGGTGCTGATCTGCGCTCAGGCGATTCCGTGGCTGGCCGCGGGCAAGATCGCCGACAGTCAGGCGGCTGTCCGCCGAGGTGACGCGAATGAGGCGCTGATGAATGCCCTCGACGCGAAGACGCTCCAACCCTGGGCGGCATCGCCGTACGTGCAACTCGCTCTCGTCGCGGAGTACCGGCGTGAGTTCGCCGCCTCGCGTCGCTTCATCACCTCCGCGATCAGCCGGGACTCGAACGACTGGCGCGTCTGGTACCTGGCCGCGCGGATCGAGCGCGAGTCCGGCCGGCGCGCAGCAGCGGCCCGGAGCGCTGCGAGGGCCCGATCGCTCAATCCGCGGTCACCTCTCTTTTCCGCCGCTCCCTAGCGTCGCGTTTCACTCGCGCGCTTGGCGGGGATCGATTTGCGTCGGCTATGCACTATTCTGGCCGAGCCTAGGAAAGACACCGCAAAGGGAGAAGGTCAGAGCGAGTGGGGCAACGGGCCATCCAACGGGGGGGACGGCAACCCGCGCAGGACAAGTCCGTCCGCTGGCACGGCGGGCACGGCCGCGGTCGGGCATCCCTTCTCGCTGCGGCGCCGGCAGGGAGCGTGGCGCGACGGGCTGCTCCGGCGCATGCTGGCGCTCGCCGACTTGGCGGCTGCGTTGGTGGCGAGCGCGTCGCTCGCGGTCTTCGGCACCGGCTGGGTCAGCCATTCGTTGTGGGCGGCTCTGCTCGCTCCCCTCTGGCTCGTCATCGCCAAGGTCGCCGGGCTCTACGACCGCGACCAGCGGTCGTTGCGACATCTGACAGTCGACGAGCTGCCGGCGATCTTCATCTGGTCGCTTGTCGGGACAGCGACACTCGTCGTCCTGCTGACGCTCACTCCCGCCCAATCGCTCTCGGCAGGAGCTGCGATCCGCGTCTGGCTCGTCGCGAGCATCGCGGACTTCATCCTGCGCGCCGCGGCGCGATTCACCTGGCGGAAGATCACGCCACCCCAGCAGGCCCTCGTGGTCGGCGACGGAGCGCTTGCCGCTGCCACTCGCCGCAAGCTCCAGCTGTTCCCCGACATGCACATCGAGGTGATCGACCAGCGTCGTGAGCTGATCATCGATGATCTTCTCGAGCAGCCAGAGCTCCTGGATGGTGTCGACCGCATCCTGGTGGCGACCTCGCAACTCGAGGAGCCGTCGATCGCACAGCTGGTCACGTTTTGCCGGCGGCGCCAAGTCAAGCTCAGCGTCGTGCCGCCGGCCCGCGGCATGTTCGGCACCGCGGTGGAGCTGACCCACGTCGCCGACCTGCCGGTGATCGAATACAACACGTGGGATGTCTCGCGCTCGACGCTGCTCCTCAAGCGGCTGATCGACGTCACGATCTCCGTTCTCGCGCTGGTCGTTCTCTCGCCGCTGATCGTGCTGATCGCGCTCGCCGTGCTTGTCGGCTGCGGCCGGCCGGTCCTCTTCGTCCAGACCCGCGTCGGGCAGCACGGGCGCACCTTCCGGATGATCAAGTTCCGGACCATGGTTCCGAACGCCGAGGAGCTCCTTCCGGCGCTCGTGGCGTTCGACAACCTCGAGCGGCCGATGTTCAAGCTCGCGCGAGATCCGCGCGTGACCTGGGTCGGTCGCCTGATGCGTCGCGCGAGCCTCGACGAGTTGCCGCAGTTCGTGAACGTGCTGAAGGGCGACATGAGCCTCGTCGGCCCGCGGCCTGAGCAGGTCGAGCTCGTCGAGCTCTACGAGGAGCAGGATCGGTCTCGGCTCGCCGTCAAGCCTGGGATGACCGGCCCGATGCAGGTCTACGGCCGGGGCAAGCTCGCCTTCGACGAGCGGCTTGCCGTCGAGCGAGAGTACGTCGAGAACATCTCGATCGGCCGTGACATCAGGCTGCTCGCGCTGACCATCGCGCCGGTTTTCAGCGGTCGTGGGGCGTACTAACTCGCGTCTCAGCGCGCGGCGTCTGAAATAGCTCTCGACATCGTCATCGTCTCGTTTCGGAGTCGAGCGCTGCTCAGCACGTGCCTGCACTCGGTGCGCCGGTTCGGGCCGCGCGGCGACGCTCGCATCATCGTCGTGGACAACGCCTCCGCGGACGGCACGGCCGAGCTCGTCCGCTCCGAGTTCCCCGAGGTCGAGCTGATCCTCAACGCCCACAACCTCGGGTTCAGCGCAGCGAACAACCTCGCGATCCGCCGCGGCTCTGCGCCGTACGTCCTCGCACTCAACCCCGACACGCAGCTCACGGAAGGCGCGCTCGACCGACTGATCAGCCTGATGGACGAGCATCCCGAAGTGGGGATCTGTGGCTGCCGGCTCGTGCGCGACGACGGCAGCTTCGACCATGCAGCGCGGCGTTCGTTCCCGACGATCGCGGGCGCGCTCGGACACTTCGTCGGCGTCGGGCGGCTCGCCCGTTCGCCGCGCTCGCTCGCGCAGTACCGCGCGCCGGACGTTGTCGCGGGGCCTGTCGACGCGGTCAACGGGGCATTCATGCTCATGCGCCGCTCGGCGCTCGACGAGGTCGGTCTCTTCGACGAGGGCTACTGGATGTACATGGAGGACCTCGACCTCTGTTACCGCTTTCGCGAGGCGGGTTGGCTCACGTGGTACGAGCCGTCCGTGACGGTCGCGCACGCAAAGGCCGGCTCGAGCGGCCCGGTGCGAAGCGCGAGACTGAACTACGCGTTCCACTACGGGATGTATCGCTTCTACCGCAAGCACTACGCGGCGACGACGAACCCGGTGCTGAACGTGCTCGTCTACGGCGGGATCTTCGGGAAGCTGTCGGTCTCGCTGCTCCGGAACGCGGTTCGCGCGCCGCTGGAGAGTCGGCAACGCTCCGCCGTGGCCCGCTCCCAGGCAGCTGGTGCGAAGGGTTGGCGCGGACGCGCGCCGGCTACCGGTTGAAGCGAGCTGTGCCACGGCGTGTCCGTGTCGCTCATTCATGGAGGCACGGCCGCCGCTGTCGGATCACCGACGCGGCACGTCGGTCGCCCAGTGCGCAGGGTCCTGCTCGTGAGCCATGGCGACCTGACGACGAACAGCGGCCGTCACGCGCATGCGATCGCACGTGAGCTGTCGCGCCTCGACTACGCCGTCGCGGTTGCGGTGCCCGGCACATCCTTCGGCTTGCAGGACGTGGGGCCGACGAGCTTCCCGGTGCTCTCGCATCGCGACGCAGCGGCCGGCAGGCTGCCGTTCGCGCCCGACCTCGTGCACGCGTTCACGCCGCGTGCGGTCGTTCGTGGAGTGACGTTCGCAGTCGCTCGTGCGGCGGGCTGCGCCTACGTCGTTCACCTCGAGGACGACGACGCGCGGATCGAGGGCGGCACGCCGGCGAGCGAGCGTGACGCGTTCGTCGCCGGCTCGGTCGGCGTCTCGGTCGTCGTCGACCGGCTGCTCGAGCTGAAGCCCACAGGCTTGCCGGGAGCGGTCGTCTGGCCCGGATTCGACGAGGCGGTTCTGACCCCGCGCCGGCAGGCGGACGACGTCAGGCGCGAGCTGGGCATCGATCCCGCGGCGCTCGTGCTCGTCTACAACGGCAACGTTCACGAGACGAACCTCGGCCAGATGCGGGAGCTCTACGGAGCCGTCGAGCTCCTCCGTCGCGACGGCATCCCCGCCGTGCTCGTGAAGACCGGCTGGAACTTCGTCCCGGACACGCACCTGCCACGGCTCGGCGACGGGATCCGCGACCTCGGCTGGGTCGGGCGCGATCGGGTGCCGGAGCTGCTCCACTCGGCAGACGTGCTCGTGCAGCCCGGTGCTCCGGGCGGGTTCGACGACTATCGCTTCCCGTCGAAGCTGCCGGAGTTCTTCGCGTCGGGCCGCCCGGTCGTCCTTCCGCGGACGAACATCGGCCTGCACGTCCGGGACGGCGAGGAGGCCCTGCTGCTCGACCGCGGCGACGCCGAAGAAATCGCAGAGAAGGTCGGCGATCGTGGTCGAAGCGAGTCGATCAGGCAGCTGCAATCGGCGCCGCTGGTCGCGCCTTTGCCCTTCGGGAGCTGCGCTGGTCGACAAGCGTCGAGCGACTCGTCGAGCTCTACACGGCAGTCATCGGCTCGGCGGCTGACGGCTCTCCGAGCGAGGTTACGATCGAGGGATGACGCTGTACGGACAGGAGGCCGAGGTCGAGCTCCATGGCGGCGTTTCTGCCCTGCGTTTCGTCCACCTACGTGGTTGACGTCGGGGCCGAACGGGGGTCCTTCGCCGCCGCGATGCTCGAGGCCGGAAGCGAACGAGTCGACCTGATCGAGCCCGAGCCGGCCAACGTCGCCTACCTGCGCGAGCGGTTCTCCGGAGACGACCGCGCGATCGTGCACGATGCGGCTGCCGGCGAGCGCGACTGGGCAAGCCATGTTGCACCTCTCGGCTCGACCTGACGGCTCCTCTTTGAGCTTTGGCCACACCATGCTCGACCGGCCCGGGACGAGTGAGATCAAGTGGCCGGAGCAGGCTTCCGTCGACGTCCGATCGCTGGCGTCGCTGGTCGCGTCGGAGGAGATCCCCGAAAAGGTCGGACTTCTGAAGATCGACACGGAAGGTAACGACCTCGCAGTCATTCGGGGCATGGGCTCGTTCGAGTGCGACGTCGTGATGGTCGAGCATTGGAGTGATTTGCCCAATTCGCTGGGCGTCTGTCCATGGAGCGGCGAGGAACTCGTCGCGTCGCTGGCAGCGCGTGGTTTCACGCATTTCGCATTTCTCCTCCACCGCGAAGAAGGGGTGACGTTCAGGTGGGACGATGCGGCCGTCGGCACCGGTGAGATGGGGAACCTGATCTTCCTGCATGACCGGGTACTCGACGCGCTCGCGCCGCTCACCCTGTTGGCTGCATCGCGTCTTGCACGCACCTCGAGCGATCGGCTCCGCGAGTTCCGGTCCGCGGCCGACGAACGTGGCGCATTGATCCAAGCTGCCGAGGTCGAGCGCGGTCTCCAGGCAGCCGCCGCGGCTGAGCGGCTCGCTGCCCTCGAGCGTCTGCGGACGGAACGGGATGTCACCGTCGAGCAGCTTTCGCGGGAACGGGATCTGCAGGCGCGTGTCGCCGCCGAGCGCCTCGCCGAGATCGAGAAGCTGGCCGACGAACTGGAGGTACAGTCGCGCGCGGCTGAACAGCGCCTCGCCTCGCTGGAGGCACTCGCGCGAGAACCGAGGACGGGCGATCTGCCGCCTGCCGGCTGGAGCTGAAGAAAGCGCCGCGGGAGGCAAAGGCATCTCGCGGCACAGCCTTAGCTCAAGACGCGCGGCACGATCGCGATCATGTCGAGGAGTGCCGCCGCTGGCCTGCGGTCTGCTTTGGAGACCGGTGCGACCACGCCCCAGCGAAGGACGATCCGTCGTGGTGAGTCAGACAGCGGTAGCGGTACGCGGATGTCGATCATCCCTCGGGTCGCGCGGGCAGATGCCAGTTGACGGCCGTCCACCTCGACTTCCAGATCCTGGTCAGGCAGTGATGAAGAGATCCGAGCCCTGATCATGAGGTCGGCAGCTGCCGCACCCGCGAGGACGACCATCGCCTGCCGTGCCGACCAGCCGTCGTCATAAAGGCCGGAACTAACGAGGTTCGGATCCATGAGGTCGCTCGGGAAGCGGGCGATCGCATTGGGCGCCTGCCCCGTCGCGATCGCGAGCAGGTGAGATGTGCAGCGACCGACCGGGGGTCGGACTGCGACAGGGCGGCCAGGCGACTCCATGTGAGGACGATGTCTCTGTCGTTCGCCGACGCCTCGAGAGGCAGGCGAAGGCTGATCGCGCGGTCGTCCGCGACCGCCGACCCGACCGTCGCCCGACCGATCCGAACCTCGAGCCGCTGCTCCTCGATGGCTGCGGGGATCTCGGCACGGATCACGAGTTCGCCGGCCCGGCCTCCGGCGAGCGTCACCGATGCCTCGCCTTCGAGCCAGCCGTCGGAATAGATGCCGTTGTGCCTCACATTCGGGTCGGCGAGATCCGTCGGAAACCGCCGGATGGACGTGGGGGCGGGGCCGCTCGCCGACTCCGACGAATGACAGAAGGGCGGCAGCCTCTCGTCGGTCGGCGTCGGAGATGGCGGAGACAGCGCCCCAGCGGAGCTCGACGTTGCGTGCGTCGTCAGTTGGCGGCGACCGCGACTCTGATGTCGAACGCGGCCTGGTGGGACGGGCTTCGCGAAAACCTGCGTTCCTGCGACGACGACCTCGAGCGTCTGGTCGCGAAGAGCGTCGGGCACGGCAGCCGCGAACGACCAGCTCAGCGGCATCGCCGCTCGCAAGCGCAACACGCGATTGACGCTCCGCCCACCCGTCTGGGTGGATGCCGTCATGCTCTCGCGCCCGGATGGGCGAGCCCGCCGGGATCCGCAAACCACTTGGCAGCCGGTCCATCGTCACGTTCAGAAACATGACCAGTGCTGCGGCCTGGCGCGTGTCACGTCGTTCGGTGCATGGTCTCCTTCCAGTCGAGATCGATCCGGCGCTCGGACTCCGAAGCCGCGATCGGCAGCCGCAGTTCGAGCGGCCGGGCGCGATCGCCCGCGACGCGATCACATCTCCGTTCATGCGGACCTCGAGATGCTGCCGGGCAGGGCAGCACGTGGGCTCGACGGACGAGGTCTGTCGGGCCTCCTCCCTGCAGCACGACGTGCGCGCTTCTGCCGACCCAGTCGTCGTCGTAGATTCCCCCCGACGTCACCTCGCGATCGTAGTAGGCGCTGCAGAATTTCGGGACACCGATGGCGGGTTACAGTTCCGCCGTGAGAAAGGATCAGCAGAACGCGCTCGCAGACGCCCTCCGCGAGCATCGTGAGCGGCTCGATGAGATCGTTACCGAGCTCGCGGAGCGGGGAGAGCCGATCAGCAGGCTCGAAGCGCGGCTCATCGTCGATGCGGGCAACCTTCGCCTCGAAGCGATCGAGGCGGCACTGCGCGACCCCGCCCCCTCAGCGGCACGACGAGGGAAGGCGATGGCACGGCTGCGCTCGTGGACGAGGCCACGGATTGGCGTCCTGCGGCATTACGAACCGAGACCCCTCTCGTTGCCGAAGCGGTACCTGGACGTGAGTGCTCCGGCGCCGCCGATCTCGATCTCGATCGTGACGCCCTCGTACCAGCAGGGAAGATTTCTCGACCGCGCGATCTACAGTGTTGTCTCGCAGAAGTACCCTGCGCTCGAGTACGTCGTCCAGGACGGGGCGTCGACCGACAACACGCTGGCGGTGCTCGGCCGGTTTGGCCCGCTTCTGACGTCATGGGCCTCCGAGCCCGACTCGGGACAGGCGGACGCGATCAACCGTGGCTTCGCGCACACCTCGGGCGAGGTGATGGCCTGGCTCAACTCCGACGATCTGCTGCTGCCGGGAGCGCTCGCATACGTCGCGCGGTACTTCGCCGATCATCCCGAGGTCGATGTTGTCTATGGCAATCGGCTCATGATCGACCACACCGACGGGCAGGTCGGGGCGTGGGTGCTGCCGGCGCACAGCGACCTTGCGCTGACACTTGCGGACTACATCCCGCAGGAGACGCTCTTCTGGCGGCGCCGGATCTGGGACAAGGCGGGTGGCTTCGTCGACCCGAGCTTCGGCTATGCCCTCGACTGGGATCTCTTGCTCCGGTTCAGGGAGGCGGGCGCGAAGATGGTCCGGCTGCCGCGGTTCCTCGGTGCCTTCAGGATCCACGCCGAGCAGAAGACGACCGCAATCGAGCACGTAGGCGTGTCGGAGACCGACCGGTTGCGGCTCCGCGTGCACGGGCGCCCGGTGCCGATCGAGGAGGTGTTGCGGCGACTGCGGCCGTACTTCGTCCGGCATATCGCGGCGCACACGCAACAGCGGATCGCCGACCGCCTGCCGACGACGCGCGTGCCGGTCGTCGTCGATCCCGTCGAGCCCTGGCTGCGCACTCCCGCCTCTGAGCGCATTGGGGCCGACCCCGTTCCGCTCGTCGAGACGCACGTCACCATCTCTCCGCTCGCACCTGCCGCGCCGGGGACGCCGCTGCCCGACGGCAGCATCGCCGACGAGCACGGCCATGCTGTGCTCGACCCTCAGCGCTAGGAGCGCCGGATGGCGCCGCGGATCTCGCCGCCCGGATTGCTGGGCG
>CAWFPX010000017.1:0-13610 GCA_963817765.1 uncultured Thermoleophilia bacterium
GCCTGAGAGCGGGGCCGATGTAGCTAGAAGGTGCTCTAGCGAAGATTCGACACCGCCTCGGCTGGACTTCTGCCCTCGTCGGGCTGCCAGCTGTCTCGGGCGACGGGCGTTGTATACGAGTTGCCTAGGCCTGCGCCAAAACCCCTTCACTCGAGGAACTCGTCTCAGCGAGTTCCTCAGCGATGTCGCGAGTCCGCGTCGGGTCGACGTGGATGCCCGGGCCCATCGTCGAGGTGAGCGTGATCTTCTTGATGTAGCGGCCCTTCGAGGCCGACGGCTTCGCGCGCACGATCTCCTCGATCAGCGCGGCGTAGTTCTCGACCAGCGCTCGCTCGTCGAAGCTCTTCTTGCCGATCGGGATGTGCACGTTCGCACCGCGGTCGGTGCGGTACTCGAGCTTGCCGGCCTTCGCGTCCTTGACGGCCTTCGCAACGTCGAAGGTGACGGTGCCCGTCTTCGGGTTCGGCATCAGCCCGCGCGGGCCGAGCACGCGGCCGAGGCGGCCGACGTTGCCCATCTGATCGGGCGTCGCGATCGCGACGTCGAAGTCGGTGAAGCCTTCCTCGACCCGCTTCGCGAGGTCGGCCGAGCCGACGACGTCCGCGCCGGCCTCCTCGGCCTCGCGGGCCTTGTCGCCCTCGGCGAACACGACGACGCGCGATTCGCGGCCGGTGCCGTTCGGCAGCATGAGCGTGCCGCGCAGCTGCTCGTCGGCGTGACGAACGTTGAGGCCGAGATTCAGGTGCACCTCGACGGTCTCGTCGAACTTCGCCGCCGGCGCCTCCTTCAGCAGCCGAACGGCCTCGACGGGCGTATAGAGCTGCTCGCGGTCGACCGTCCCGCGCGCCTCGACATAACGCTTGCCGCGAGTCGCCATCACCTGTCCACCTCCACGCCCATGCTGCGGGCAGTTCCGGCGATCACGAGCATCGCCTGCTCGACGTCACGTGCGTTCAGGTCCTGCATCTTCGTCTCGGCGATCGAGCGAAGCTGCTCGCGCGAGAGCTTGCCGACCTTGTTGCGGTTCGGCTCGGCCGAGCCCTTCTCGAGCCGCAGCGCCTCCTTGATGAGGACGGCCGCCGGCGGCGTCTTCGTGATGAAGTCGAAGCTCCGGTCTTCGTAGACCGTGATCTCGACCGGGATCGTGCGCCCGTTCTCCTGCGCGGTCTGCGCGTTGAAGGCCTTGCAGAACTCCATGATGTTGACGCCGTGCTGGCCGAGCGCAGGGCCGACCGGCGGCGCAGGGTTCGCCTGTCCGCCGGGGATCTGGAGCTTGATGAGTGTCAGAACTTTCTTTGCCATTGCAGTCCTTTAGTCGAGCTTCTTTACCTGGTCGAAGCCGAGCTCGACCGGAACCTGGCGCTCGAAGATGTCCACGAGCACCTTCAACTTCTGCTGATCGGCGTTCACGTCGACGATCTCGCCGTCGAAGTCCGAGAGCGGCCCCGACGTGACCTTCACCGACTCGCCGAGTGAGAACTCGACCTGGGCCCTCGGGCGGTCGCCGCCGGCGTTCGCGCCGGTCTTCAAGATGCGGTCGACCTCGGGCTGGGAGAGCGGGACGGGCTTCGAGCCGGCGCCGACGAACCCGGTGACGCCCGGCGTGTTCTTCACGACCGTCCACGCGTCGTCGTTCAGGTCCATGTTCACGAGCACGTAGCCCGGGAGGACGCGCTTCTCGACCTGCACCTTCTGGCCGTCCTTCGTGTCGATCACCTGCTCGGTCGGGACGACGACACGCCGAAAACGCTGACGCTGCCCCATCGATTCGATGCGGTGCTCGAGGTTGGCCTTGACCTTGTTCTCATGGCCGGAATAGGTGTTCACGACGTACCAGCGAAACATTTGACTCCTACTGACCGAGTAACACCTTCTGGACGACGTGCTTCCAGACGGTGTCGTTGACATAGAGGAAGACGCCGACCACGAGGCAGGCGACGAGCACGACGACCGTGCCCTGGATCACATGGGCCTGGGTCGGCCATTCGACCTTCTTCAGCTCACCCCACGACTCCGCGAGGAAATGGGTGCGGTGCTCCTCGTGCGGGGGAACGCGCCGGCTGCGGCTGGGCTTTGCCACGCTCGGCGCGCTGCTCGCGTCTCGCGGCGCGGCGGTCTGAGCGCATCTCGGCCATGACGTCAGCGAGTTTCCCGATGGGGCGTGTGCCCGCCGCACCAGCGGCAGTACTTCCGGAACTCGACGCGGTCCGGCGTGTTCCGCTTGGACTTGTTCGTCTGGTAGTTCCGCCGCTTGCACTCGGTGCAGGCGAGCGTTATCGCAACTCTGACTCCGGTCTTTGCCATGTCTCTCCGAGGAAAAGTGGTTGACCCTGGGCAGGCTGACGCACCGCCCTGAGGCCGCGGAAGTGTAGCGGGACCCGCTGCCCGATCGCCAGGCCCGGTCTTCTGCGCCTCAGTCTGGAGGGGCCTGGAAGTGCCAGATGATGGACGACGGCTTCCCGCGCCACGCTGCGTTGGTCGCGTCGATCGCCTCGACGTGCAGGCTCCAGATGTACGGCGGCTCGTTGGGATCCTGCGGCGGCGGCCGCTTGCCGTCGTGGACGTCCCGGCCCTCGTCGTCGAGGAGCGGCGACGGGACGCGCGGCTCCTCGCACCTGCGCACCAGGAAGCCGAGCGGGAGAGCCGCCGCGAGGTACTCGCTCGCGAGGCGACTGTACTGAGGCATGTATCCGACCTCACCCTCGTCGTTCGAGCGCGACCCCGACGGAAGCCCGTCCAGGATCTCGCGCACGATCGGCTGCTCGATCTCGAGCAGCTGGTTCGACTGCCCGTCGTACGACGGCGCCCAGCTGTCATACCCCTCGCGCGTCGAGATCGGGCGAGCTTCGATCCCGGCGCCGAGCGCGTCCTGGGATTCGAGCAGGGTGCGCATCTCCTGGAACCGCGCGAGCGTGAACTCGCGGTCGTAGTCGCCGGAGAACGCGCGCAGAAGCGCAATGCCCTCCAGTCCGAGGAGATACGCGAGCGGATGCTGGTAGATGACGGGGAGCTCGGATGACGACGCGGCCATGACTGCCATATACCAGGCGCTTCGAGTAGCGGCGGGTGGGCTCGAACCACCGACCTTCGGGTTCTGAAACTCAGTCGACGCGAGCGTCGGCGCGGACGTTCATGGATAGCGGCGGGTGGGCTCGAACCACCGACCTTCGGGTTATGAGTCCGACGCTCTAACCAGCTGAGCTACGCCGCCAGGCGACCGCACTTTAGCCACTGGGCACACAGCCATCCGTCCTCCAGCGGGCCTACCCTCTCTCCGATGAGCGAGGCGGAGATGTGCTGGCGGTGCCCGACGCCGATGGAGTGGCGGCACGGGACGTGGCAGTGCCCTCGCTGCGCGTTCAAGCTCGGCTGCTGCGAGGGCGATCCGCAGACGCCGTGTGAGGTTCAGCCGCCGGCGACGCCGAGCACCGCTCGCACCTGACGGGCGACGCCGCGCGCGTCGAGGGCTCCCGCGGGCAGCTCGACCGTCAGGCTTGCTCCGCCGCCTCGCAGGTGGTTCTGCCAGTTCGTTGCGCTGCCCGCGAGCCACGGACGGTGCAGCAACCTCATGCCCGGCGAGGCGCGCGTAACGGCGGCCGGCGGCCGTGCGTGCGCCCGTAGGCCCAGACCACGTCCAGGTGCTGGTGGAACCAGATCGTCACGGCCGGGTGGATCGCGCAGGATCAGGGCGCGCGCGGCCTGTGTCTCGGGCTCGGAGAACGGCCTGCGCCCCGGAGTAGTAGGTCGAGCCCGGGCGGCCGAAGCGCTGCCAGAGGCTCGGGAAGTTCCGGTTCAGGTCGACACCGCGCGCGTTCTGCCGCGTGCCGGCTGCGACGCCGTCGGGATTGAGCACGGGGACGAGCCACAGATCGGCCTGCGCGATGCACATGCTCGAGCGCGCGCACCACCGCGATGCCCGGCCGGCTCGTTGCCGTGAATGCACCCGACGACGAGCACGCGCGGGCCGTCGCCCTCGACGTGGACGAGCGAATCGGCCGGTGCTGCACAGAATGGCCGATGACGAGGGCGGCCGTTAGGGTCGAGAGCATGGCGGTGATCGAGGCCATCGAGCTGCGGAGGACCTACCGTACGACGACGGGCGTGCTTCGGCGCAAGCCTCTCGAGGTCGAGGCGGTACGCGGCGTCTCCTTCGCCGTCGAGCAGGGCGAGCTCTTCGGGCTCCTCGGCCCGAACGGCGCCGGGAAGACGACCACCATCAAGATGCTGATCACGCTCCTCCTGCCGACGAGCGGGCAGGCTCGCGTGCTCGGGCACGACGTCGTCTCCGACGCGCGCGAGGTACGCAAGCGCATCGGCTACGTCTTCGGCGGCGACCGCGGCCTCTACGAGCGGCTCTCCGCGCTCGACAACCTGCGCTACTTCGCCGAGCTCTACGGCGTCTCGGGCAAGGCGCAGCGGCTCCGGATCGACGAGGTGCTCGAGATGGTCGGGCTCAAGGGCCGCGAGCAGGAGCGCGTCGAGGGGTACTCGCGGGGCATGCGCCAGCGTCTGCACATCGCACGCGGCATCCTCCACGACCCTGAGGTCGTGTTCCTGGACGAGCCGACGATCGGCGTCGACCCCGTGGGTGCCCGCGAGCTGCGACAGACGATCGCCGACCTCATCACGGCGGGCAAGACCGTGCTGCTGACGACGCACTACATGTTCGAAGCCGACGCGCTCGTGCGACCGGATCGCCGTGATCGCGAAGGGCGAGATCGTCGGCGCCGGCACGCCGCAGGAGCTGAAGGCAGGTGTCGCGGAGGGTCGCGTGACCGAGATCGAGGTGTTCGGCGTCGACGAAGCGGTCGTCGAGCGGCTCCGCGCGCTCGACGGCGTGACCGCGGTGGCGGTCGAGCCGCGCGACCAGAGACAGCTGCTCGTGGTGCAGACGACCGGCGAGCGCGAGCTGACGGCGCCGCTGCTCGCCGAGCTCGGCAGCGTCGAGGTCGGTCGCGTGACGTCGCGCGAGCCGACGCTCGAGGACGCGTACGTCGCCCTCGTCGGCAGCGAATGAGAATCCTCCGCCTCGTCGCGATCGGGGCTGAAGGCCCCGACGGCGGGATATCTAGCGCTCAGATACTTCGAGCTGCAGGCCCGACGGCATGCAACCCTGGGACTGGCATGAGGACGCTGAGAATCGTCTGGAGCGGGTTCACGACGAACCTGAAGATGCTCGGCACGTCGAGCTTCTTCCTGCTCACCTCGATCGTGCAGCCGATCATCTTCGCGACGATCGCCTTCTACATGTTCGAGTCGGGCGGCCGGAGCGGCACGCTGCTGTACGCCGCGCTCGGCGCCGGGATGATGGGCGTCTGGTCGACCACCCTCTTCGGCTCGGGCGGAATGATCCAGTGGCAGCGCTGGCAAGGGACGCTCGAGCTCGGTGTTGGCGCACCGCCGCGGGATGGTGCTCGTCTACCTGCCGTTCTCGCTCGCGAATGCGTTCACCGGCATGTACGCGCTCGCGGCGACCCTCGTCTGGGGCCGCGTTGTCTTCGGCATCCCGCTGCACCTCGTGCATCCGTGGCTGTTCGCGCTCGCGCTGCCGGCGACCGTGATCGTCCTCGCGCTGATGGGCCTGGTGCTCGCCTCGACCTTCGTCCTCTACCGCTATGCGAACGCGATGTCGAACCTGCTCGAGTACCCGGTGTGGATCGCGTCGGGGCTCCTCTTCTCGATCGTCGATCCTTCCGACGTGGACGCGGCCGATCTCGTGGCTGCTGCCGCCGTACTGGGGCATGCTCGCGCTCCGGCACGCCGCGCTCGGCGGGGAGGTCTGGGTGCCACTCGCGATGGTCCCGGTGCTCGGGTCTGGTCTCCGTCGTCGTCGCGACCTTCAGCTTCCGCTCGTTCGAGCACCTCGCCCGCGCCCGCGCGACGCTCTCGTTGACATGACGCGCTGGTTCTCGGTCTTCTTCGTCGGCGGCTGCTCGCGTACCGCGGGCTGTTCAACTGGATCCGGCCCGCGATGTACATCCCGACGATGCTCGGCAGCCCGCTCTTCCAGCTGATCTTCTTCACGAAGCTCGGCCAGTTCGCGGACGCCCAGCCGTCTGACTTCTACGTCGTCGGCAACTCGGTGCAGGTCTGCGCGATGTCGTCGGTCTACGGCATGACGATGGCGGTGGCGAACGAGCGCTGGTACGGGACGCTCGGGCCGCTGCTTGCGTCGCCGGCCAATCGCGCCGCGGTCTTCCTCGGGCGCGGCGTTGCCGGTGCTCGCGAACGGACTGATCGTGTCGGTCTTCACCTTCGCAGCCGGGCGCGCTCTTCCTCGGCTTCCATCCCGGTCTGCGACCGTTCCCGCGCTGGCGGCGATCCTGCTCGTGACGGTGTCCTCGTGCACGGCGTTCGGGATGCTGCTCGGCTCGATCGGCCTGCGCGCGAAGGACTTCTTCTTCGCCGCGAACCTCGCCTACTTCCTGATGCTGCTCTTCTGCGGCGTCAACATCCCGCTCGACCAGCTGCCCGGCTGGATGAGCGCGTCCGCCGCTGCCTGCCGCTGACGCACGGCATCGCCGCCGCACGCGAGGTCGCGGCCGGCGCGTCGCTCGGGGAGGTGGCCGGGCTCGTCTGGACGGAACTGGCGTGGGCGCGTGCTACGCGGTCGCGGGCTTCGTGCTCTTCCGCTGGCTCGAGCACGAGTCACGTCGAAGCGCCGTTCTCGACGTGTATTAGGGCCAACTCGCCGATCTCTTCGACGTGCCGAGTCTCGCCACGGCCCTGTCGCCGACAAACACTCTTGCCGAGCAGGCCCTTCACGCTCGCGCGACGCCGAACCACCGCTAAATCACCCTCCCGTTCGGACCGCGGTCTTCGAGCCACGGCCGGTGCCAGGCACCGTTACCGGAGGGTGACAATGCGTCCACAGCCTTGGCGAAACCGTGTATTCATCGGCCCTTTCGAGCGTGAGCCTCAGACCTGGGCTGGTGCCTGACACCGTTACGAAACACGTGAAAAGTCGCACGCGCTCGCGTCGGCCGGCTGGGTCGCGCGGCTCGGCGGTCGGAGCGCTACGAGATCAGTTGATCTCGCAGGGCGCGGGCGACTGCCTGCGTGCGCGTGTCGGCGTCGAGCTTGTCCATCGCCTTGCGCACATGGGTGCGCACCGTTTCCGCCGAGATGAAGAGCCGCTTGCCGATCTCCTCGTTCGAGAGGCCGCGGCGAGTAGCCGCAGCACGTCGCGCTCGCGCTGGGTCAGCGGCGGGGACTTCGAGCCCATGGACGACGCGAGGGCGCCGGCGAGCACCGGATCGACGTAGGTCCCGCCGCTCGCCACGGCGAGCACGGCCCGAGTCACGTCGTCCATCGGCGCCTCCTTGAGCACGAAGCCGCGAACGCCGGCATCGAGCACCTCCGTCAGCTCGGCTCGGTCGCCGTAGCCCGTGTACAGCACGATCGCCGTGTCGGGCACGAGCCGGCTCGCACGGCGAGCGAGCTCGATGCCGCCGAGCTCGGCATGCGAACGTCGACGAGCGCGACGTTCGGCTTCCGCTGCTCGGAGCTTCTCGAGCGCCTCCTCGCCGTCGTGGGCGCGCGCGACGATCTCGATCCCGCTCTTCGTCAGGAATTCCGCGACCGCCTCGAGCACCGCCGGATGATCATCCGCGATAACGCACGTGACCGGTTCGTTCTCACCGCTCACTGAGCTTCCTCACTAGGCGACTGCCATCCCCCGATCCGCGTATCCCCTTTCGGGGATGCCCCCGTCACACGCGGAGGGATACAGATTCTCGCTTCGATCCGAACGGGCTCTTATTTGACGAGTGAAGTGTGAAAGGGTATTTTCGAAATATCTCTTTCACACCTGAGCATCCCCGCCTCACCTCGCCCGAGGCGCTTCGCGCGCTCGGCCACACGACGCGACTTCGCATCCTGGCGAGGCTCCAGCTGCACGGCGACTCCACGGCGACCGAGTGCGCGACGGAGGTCGGCGAAAGCGCCTCGTCGTGCAGCTACCACCTGCGGACCCTCGCAAAGCACGGCTTCGTCGAGGAGGTGGGGAGCGACGACGGCCGCGAGCGCCGCTGGCACGCACGGATCGGCGGGCGTCGACTTCGACGCCGGCGCGGACGCGGACGAGGAGTTCCAGGCGGCCTCGGCACTCGCACGCGCCGCGCTGCTCGAGCTGAGCGACGAGACCGTTCGCGAGTACCTGGTCCACGAGCGTCCTTCTCCGCCGCCTGGCGCGAGGCGGCGGCGTTCGTCCAGACGACGATCGTCGCGACGCCTGGCCGAGCTCGAGCAGATCACCGAGCGCAGATCCACGAGTTGCTCGCTCCGTACCGCCGCACCGCACGCGGGCTCGCACGCCGCGCGGCGCGCGCTTCGTCCAGCTCAGCGTTCGTGCGGTGCCGAAGCCATGATCCCGCCGATCCTCCACAGGAACAAGAACTTCCGGCGCTACTTCATCGGGCAGTCCGTCTCGCTGCTCGGCGACCAGATGTCGCTGATCGCGCTGCCGCTCGACGGCCGTGCTCGCCCTGGACGACCCGGCCGGCCAGATGGGCGCGCTCACGACCGTCTACCTCGTCCCGAACCTGCTCTTCTCGCTGCACGCCGGCGCGTGGGTCGATCGTCGCGGACGCCGACGCCAGACGATGCTCGTGACGGACGTCCTGCGAGGCCTCTCCATCGCGACGATCCCGATCGCGTACGCGTTCGGCGAGCTGCGCTGGACGCAGCTCTACATCGTTGCGTTTCGCACGGGCTCGCTCAGCGTGTTCTTCTACGTGGCGTACGGTGCGTTCTTCCAGGTCGTCGTGGAGCGCGAGGACTACGTGCAGGCGAACTCGTTGATCCACGGCAGCCGCGCGTTCTCGTTCCTCGCCGGCAACAGCCTCGGCGGCAGTCCTCGTCCAGGTCTTCAGGGGCCCGTACGCGCTCGCGCTCGACGCCGTCTCGTTCCTGTGGTCGGCGATCTTCCTCGGGCCGCATCGACGCGGAGGAGCCGCCGGGCACGCCGTCCGAGACCGGCTCTCTGCTCTCGGGCGTGCGCTGGATCAGGGGCAACGCGATCATTCGCGCCGAGCTGCTCGGGGTGGCGACGCTCAACCTGTTCAACTTCATGTACTTCGCCCTCTTCGTGCTCTACGCGACCCGCAGCCTCGGCGTGCGAGCCCGCGACGCTCGGGCTCGTGCTCGGCGCGGCGTCCGTGGGCACGCTCCTGGGATCGTTCGTGACCGGTCGCATCTCGCGGCGGTTCGGCGTCGGGCCGGCGTTCATCGCGGGCTGCTTCCTCTTCCCCGCCCCGCTGATCCTCGTGCCGGCAGCCGGTGGGCCGCACTGGCTCGTGCTCCTGTTTCTCTTCGTCGCGGAGTTCACGTCCGGCATCGGGTTGATGCTGCTCGACATCATGGCCGGCTCGATCAGCGCAGGAACGGTGCCGACGGCGCTCCGCGCGCGCGTCTCGGGTGCGTTCATGGTCGTCAACTACGGCGTGCGCCCGCTCGGCACCTCACTCGGCGGCATCCTCGGCGCGACGATCGGCGTGCGCCCCACGCTCTGGATCGCAACCGTCGGGGCGCTGCTCGGGCTCCTCTGGTACATCCCGTCACCGATCCCGCACCTGCGCGACGTCCCGGAGATGGCCGAAGAATGACGAACGACCCGCTGGCGCTGTTCCACGAGTGGATCGAGGGCCCGGAGATGGCGATCGCGACGGCGAGCCCCGATGGGCGCCCGTCGGTGCGCATGCTGCTCCTGAAGAGCGCCGACGAGCGGGGCTTCACCTTCTTCACGAACTACGAATCGCGGAAAGGCAGCGAGCTCGACGCCAATCCGCGCGCGGCGCTGCTCTTTCGCCGTGCGGACGTTCAGGTGCGCGTCGAGGGAAGTGTCGTGCGCCTCGCCGCGTCCGAGTCCGACGCCTACTGGGCGACGCGCCCCGCGGAATCGCGGCGAAGCGCCGCCGCGTCGCGCCAATCGCAGCCGATCAGCTCACGCGAGGAGCTCGAGGCCGCGGTTGCGGCGCAGCCCGCCGAGCCGCGCGCCCCGCCCGCTGGGGCGGGTACCGGCTCGTGCCCGACACGTACGAGTTCTGGCGTCACCGGGACGACCGCCTGCACGAACGTCACCTGTTCAAGGCACGCGGAGACGGCTGGGAGCGGTCGATACTCCAACCGTGAAGCTCCTGGCGCTCTCAGCAACGGCGCTCGTGGCCGGCCTCTCCGGCTCGACGGTGTCGAAGGCACCGACCCTCGCGGGCTGCCCCGTCTTCCCCGCCTCGAACCCGTGGAACACGCCGGTCGACAAGCTGCCCGTCGCCGCCGACTCGGCGACCCTGATCGCCTCGATGGGCGTCGACTCCGGTGTGCACGCCGACTTCGGCTCGGGGCTCTACGACGGCTCGCGCATCGGCATCCCGTTCGTCGTCGTCCACGGCCGCACGACGCCGAAGTCGCGCGTCAGCTTCGAGTACGCCGACGAGAGCGACAAGGGGCCGTACCCGATCCCGAAGAATCCACCTGTCGAAGGCGCGCCGGCGCACGCCAACGAGGGCGACCGCCACGTGCTGATCCTCGACCGCGACGCGTGCAAGCTGTACGAGCTCTCGGGGATGCAGCGCACCGGCTCGACCTGGGCCGGCTGGTCGGGCGCGATCTGGAGCCTGCGCTCGAACGCGGTGCGGCCCGCAACCTGGACGTCGGCAGACGCCGCCGGCCTGCCGATCCTGCCCGGGCTCGCCCGCTGGGAGGGCGACGCGTCGACGGGACGCATCAACCATGCGCTGCGCTTCACCGCGGCGCGAACGCGGCGCGCGTTCATCTACCCCGCGCGCCACTACGCCTCGAGCTCGACGGATCCGTCACTGCCGCCGATGGGGCTCCGCGTGCGGCTGAAGGCGAGCGTGAACATCTCCGGGCTGCCGCCGCAGGCGCGCATCGTCGCGCAGGCGATGAAGACCTACGGGATGATCCTCGCCGACAACGGCTCGAACTGGTACGTCAGCGGCTCGCCGAGCCCGCACTGGTCGAACGACCAGCTGCACGCGCTAGGCGGGCTGACCGGTTCCGACTTCGAGGTGGTCGACACCTCGAAGCTGCGGCCGTAGGACGACCTCGAACGTCGTTCCCTGCGGGCCGCTCTCGACCCGGACGTCGCCGCCCATCGCCACCGTGAGCTGCTTCACGATCGCGAGGCCGAGCCCGCTGCCGAGCGGGGCGCTCCTTGCCGACCTTGTCGTAGAGATAGAACCGCTCGAACGCTCGCGGCACGTCGTCCGCGGGAATCCCTGGGCCTGTGTCCGAGACGATCAACCGGCCCGGCTCGGCGCGCACCGTCACGCTGCCGCCGGCAGGGGTCTCGCGCAGCGCATTCTCGACGAGGTTCGACGCCACCTGCAGCAGCCGGTCGTGATCGGCCTCCACCCAGCTCTCTGCACCCGACGCCGAGAGCGCGACATCGAACTGCAACGCGGCCACCTCGTGCCGGCGCACGGCCTCCCGGGCGGTTTCGGCGAGGTCGACGTCTTCGCGCCGCACCGAGAACTCGCTGCGGTTCATGCGGGCGAGATCGAGCAGGTCGCGCACGAGCCGCTCGAGCCGGCTCGCCTCGAGCTGGATCGTCCGGGCGGCCTCGTCGGCCTCGAACACGCCTTCGCCGAGGCCTTCGGCGTAGCCGCGGATCGCGGTCAGCGGCGTCTTCAGCTCGTGGCTGACGGAGAGCAGGAAGTCGCGCTCGGCCTCTCGCGACGCGGCGAGCTGGGCCGCCATCTGGTTGAACGCGTCGGCGAGCGAGACGAGCTCGCTCGAGCCCTCGCGCGGCAGCGGCTCGTGCCGCTCCTCGGCGGCGAGCGCGCGCGTTGCGTCGGCGACGCGGCGGATCGGCCGCGCGATCGACCGGGCGAGCAGGAAGGAGATCGTCGCGGCGACAGCCGCACCCGCGAGGCCGGCCAGCAGCAGGTCGACGAGGAACGGCCGCCACGCCGAGGAGCGAATGCTCGTCGGGCGAAGAAGGACGAGGCCCAGACGCGGCAGCGTGCGGTAGGAGTAGAGCTGCTGCCGCCCCAGGTAGGTCGTCTGCCCGTCGCTCGACTTGTTCACGTTGGGGACGAGGCGCTTGAACTTCGAACGGGGCTGGATCAACACGCGCACACCGTGGGTCACCTTGTCCTGCGTCGCGTAGCTCACGTGCTGGAGGCGCTGCGCGACGAGCGTGTCGGCGGCGCTCGCGATCGCCGACGCCTGCGAGCGGTCGACCTGGCGCCGCGTGAGGATGGCGCCGATCGCGATTGTCAGTGCGAGCGTCAGCGCCAGCGCGGCCAAGGTGGCCGCGAAGAGCCGCGCCCGCAGGCTGCTCACGGCTGGACGGCCTTGTACCCGGTTCCTCGCAGCGTCCTGATCAGGTCGGGGCGGTCGAGCTTGCGGCGCACCTGCGCGACGTGCACGTCGACGGTGCGTGTCCCGCCGGGGTACTCCTGGCCCCAGACACGCTCGAGCAGCAGATCGCGCGATACGACGACTCCCGGGTTGGCCATGAAGTACGCGAGCAGGTCGAACTCCTTCGCGGTCAAGTCGACGGGCTTGCCGGCGACAGTGACGTCGTGCGACTCGCGGTCGAGGACGACGTCGCCGAGGGAGACTGTCTTCTCCTTTCCCTCCTGGGGCTCGCTGCGCCGGAGGATCGCCTTCATCCGCGCAACCAGCTCGCGCGGCGAGAACGGCTTCGTCAGGTAGTCGTCGGCGCCGACCTCGAGACCCACGATGCGGTCGGGCTCATCGTCGCGGGCGGTGAGCATCAGGATCGGCACGTTCGAGCGAGCGCGCATGTCGCGGCAGACGTCGAAGCCGTCCTTGCCCGGCAGGCCGATGTCGAGGATGACGATGCGCACGCGGTGCCGGTCGAGCTCGACGAGGGCTTCCTCGCCGGACCGCACCCAGACCACGCGATAGCCGTCGCGCATCAGGTAGCCGCGGACGAGCTCTCCGACCGAGGGCTCGTCTTCGACGAGGAGGACTGTCCCCGCCATCACAGGCAGCGTATTAGAAGGTGGCGCGGAGCCGCACTGCGGCGCCGCCGTCGATCCGCATGGTCTGCGCGTTCATGCGCTTCGTCAGATCGAACACCGTCGACGGCACACCCTGCAAGACGACGAGGGTCGACTGCGAAAGCGGCACGACCACCGTCGTGTTGTCGCACTCGCGCAGCGTCACCTGCGTTCTCGACACCTGCACGATCTTGCCGCGGTCGAGGATCAGCGTGTGCGGGACCTTCTTGATCTTGACGTTGATCTCCGCGTGCGACCAGCAGCCCGACAGGTGCGGAAACGGCGGGATCGGCGTGCGCGTCGCCGCACCCGCAGAAGCTGCGAAAGCCAGCAAGGAGACAGCGACGATCGTGGTGGCGAGCTTCCGCATCCCACTGACTATTCACGTTTGCAGTCAGTCCGCGGTAGCCGATGCGTAAGGGTGATGTAAAACAGTCAGGCCGCCGGTTCTCCCCGGCGGCCCGCTGCGACGCTCTCAAGCCCACTCGCGCTTGCGGTCGGTGGGTCAGTTGGCACCTCAGCCCGACCTCACCCGTCAATGTGCCTTCGACCTGCGCTCTCGGCTCGAAATCCTGTCCTCCGCTCCGGACGGCACGCGTCCAGAGGTTCAACGCTCGT
>CAWFPX010000018.1:0-97045 GCA_963817765.1 uncultured Thermoleophilia bacterium
AGTCGACGATCGCAACCGGCGACGCGTCGATCAGCGCGCTGTGGTGCTCGTACGCGTTCTGAATCTGGTCGAACTGGGCCGCGTGGCCGAGCGCGGTGGCCGCCTGGTTGGCGAACGCGCGCAGGATCTGCAGGCGTTCGGCGTCGGGGCGCAGCCGGTCATGCGGGTCGTCGACCCAGATGTAGCCGATCCGTCGACCGCGTCGATCGTTCAGCGGAACGAACAGCCAGTCGTTCTGCCAGGCGTGCGTTCATCCCGCTGCGAGCGATAGCCCACCGGACGTTCGGGCAGCAGCTTGCGCGCGCCGTCATGTGGCAGCAGAAAGCAACCGGCGACGTCGAACTCGGGCTTGAGGATCCGCTCGAGTCGTCGGCGGTGAGCGATGACCCGCTGTTCTGGCCCTCGCCGAACCTTATGAGGTGATCGTGTTGTGCACGCCGTCGGTCTCGTGCAGCAGCTGGACGGCGACCTTGTCGAATCCGAGTGCCTCGGAGATCGCCTCGCAGATGAGGTGGTAGCAGCTCTCTCGTGTCCCACGTCTGATTGAGGCGCGTCGACACGGCGAGCAGCTGCTCGAGCGCCTCGCGATTCGCCTTCGCCTCGGCCGCCTCCTGCGCCGCCTGCACGACGATCGCCGCGTGCTCGGAGACCGCGACGAGTACGTCGATCTCGTCGCCGGTCGGCTTCCGCCCCGAGATCGGCTCGTCGACCGAAAGGATGCCGAGGAGCTGCCCGTCGGCGGCCCGCATGGGCGCGAAGAGCGCGTCGTCAGGGTGCCACGCGTTCGGGTCGTCACTCACCGGCAGGTCGGGCGTGAACGTTCGCGCTGGCTTCGAGTCGAATTCGCCGAACGGGACGAGGTAGGCGCCGCGCTGCAGGAACCGCTGGTCGAGCAGGGCCTCCCAGTGGCGGGCCGCCGACCTGCGCGAGGAGCGCCTTGCGCGCCTCGTCGCTCCCGCGAACACGGTCGTGACGACGAAGTCGTCCCACTCGCGCCGGTAGAGGTTGACGACGACGGTGCGGAAGGCGAGTGAATCGGATGCGGTGCGCGCGATCGCCGAGAGGGCTCAGGGAGCGCTTCGCCGGTTCTCACGAGGCGCGTCACCTCGAGGAGGCCGCGGAGCCGAGAGAAGATCGTCGATTGCCGTCTGGTCCAGTGTGGCCACCCCAGAATCCCCGCTGAGCGAATCGGCGGTCCGGGGTGATATCACCTCCCCCGATCGGGGAGGTCACATCGCCCTACGCGAGTGAGATCTGGCTGTCCGCCTGCTCGATGACGAGCGGGTCATGCGTTGCGCAGACGACGGCCGCGCCCGTCTCGCGCGCGAGCCGGCCGAGGAGGATCGCGACGGCGATCGCATTCGCGCCGTCGAGGCGCGAGGTGGGCTCGTCCGCCAGCAGCGCGCCGGCCGCGACGCGGCGGCACGGGCGATCGCGACGCGCGCTCGCTCGCCCTGCGAGAGCCGCGCCACCCGTTGCGTCGCGCGCTCGGACAGGCCGACGGCGTCGAGCGCTCTCAATGCGTCGGGACGTCCGTCAGGCTCGCCGCGAAGCGCCAAGACGAGCTCCACGTTCTCGAGCGCTGACAAGTGCGGTACGAGGCCGGCCTGCTGGCCGACGTAGGCGATCTGCTCGCGGCGCATCGCCGCGCGGCCGGTGCGGTCGAGGCTCGCCAAGTCGACGCCGCCGACCGTCACGGAGCCGCCGTCGGGCAGTTCGAGCCCGGCCAGCACGTGGAGGAACGTCGTCTTCCCGGATCCCGACGGGCCGGTCAGCGCGTGCAACCGGCCCGCTCGGAACGTCGCGTCTGTCGGGCGAAGGGCGATCGTCTCGCCGTAGCGGCGCTCGACGCCGTGCACTTCGGCGACCACCTTGCCCTCACCCGTCGGGGCGAGCGCCACGCGGTCCGCCTGTTGACCCGTCTCCTCGACGCGCGTCCCCGCGGCGGGTGAGACGACGACCCCGCCCTGCTCGAACCGTGCGGTTGCCTTGGTGCCGATCCCTGCGCGCAGCAAGAGCTCCTCGGGCAGCCTCAGCCAGCCGCCGCGACCGACGACGATCGTGTCGCTTCCCTCGTCGCCGCGACCCCACTCCTCGGAGACGCGGCCGTCGCGGATGCGCACGATGCGGTCGGCGATGCGGGTCGACTCCGGGTCGTGGCTGACGATCACGGTCGTGCAGCCCTGCTCGCGGACGAGCTCCGCGAGCATCCCGTACACCTGATCGGCCGTCGCCGCGTCGAGCTCGCCGGTCGGCTCGTCCGCGAGGAACAGTCGTGGCCGGTGGGCGATCGCCGCGCAGAGCGCGACGCGTTGCTGCTCGCCGCCGGAGAGCTGGGTCGGCTGCCTGTTCCGTTTCTCTATCAGGCCGACGCGATCGAGGAGCTCGTCGGCGCGTCGCAGCCGATTCGACCGTGCCGTTCCATGCAGGCCGAGCTGGAGCGCCACGAGCTCGCGCGCACTGAGCTCGGGTGCGAGCGCGCGGGCGTAGTGCTGGTCGGCGTAGCCCAGGAGCGACGAGCGGTACGCCGCGAGCCGGCGGTCGGGGAGCTTGCCGACATCCTCGCCGTAGACGCGAACGACGCCCGCGGATGGGCGCTCGAGGCCCGCGAGAATCCGGAGCAGTGTCGACTTGCCCGAGCCGCTCGGCCCGAGCACGGTCACCACCTCACCGTCGGCGACGCGCAGCGACAGGCCCTGAAGTGCGGCGGCGTCGCCCTCGGCGGTCGCGTGGACGCGGAACACGTCCTTCAACTCGATCGCCGTCATGTGGCCGCCTCGGCAGCCCGGCCCGGCGCGCTGCCGCGCGTTCGGGTCGCGTACCCGACGAGCAGGATCGCGGCGAGCACGTAGCCCAGGGCGGCGCCCGCGAGCAGAGGTAGGTCGAGCGCGAGCCGCAGTGGCGGCTCGGGCGCGACGGCACCGGCTGTCACGGATACGAGCGCGATCACGAGCGCGGACAGAATTGCGCCGAGCACGAGACCGCCGGCGATCCCGAAGGCGGCGACGAGGAGTGCGCGCAACCGGAGGTGCGCGCGAATCGCCGCCGGCGCTGCGCCCTGCGCCTCGAGGTCGAACAGCTCGCCCCGGTCGTCGCGCACGTCGGCGACCACCGCCAGCAGAAGCCCCAGGAGCGCGAGCAGCAGCGCCACGGCCGCCGTGCCCGCAAGCGTGAGCAGCGCTCCCCGGCCGAGCGGGTCTCGCTGCAGCTGGGCGAGCGTCGCGGCGCGTGACTGGACGGTGAGCTGCGTGAACGGCGCGCGTGCGAGGAGACTTGCCGTCGCTGCATCCCTGGACGCGGCAACGTCCAGCCAGAGCTCGTCCGTCGTGCCGAGCCCCGGTGAGCGGGTGTCGAGGAGGGTGGCGGCCGTCTCGGTGTCGGCCACGACCGCGTCGCCGACCACCGACGGGAACCGCGCCATCGTCCCGACGATGCGGCCCGCGACCTGCTCTCCTTCGATCTGGAGCGGGATGATTCCGTTCGGCCCGGCCTGCGCCGCGACGCCGGGGGTCGCGAGCACCGGCAGCACGAGTCCGTCAGTCGGCTGGCGCGGGCGGAACTTGCCGGTCCGGTCGGGCGTCAGGACGTAGCCGAGCTCGGCCGAGCTCGAAGAGTCGGCCGTCGTGCCGCTGACACCGCCGGTCCCCGTCCAGCCGCTGAGTGCGCCCGCGACGACGTGGCCGTCGACCCGAGGCGTGCCGAACGTGACCACGCCCTTCGCGCTCGGCTGGATGCCGGTGCCGGCGTTCGCGGTCAGACGGCCGTTGTTCTGGATGTCGAGCTCGAGCTGCGCGAGGGAAGCGCCGGCAAAGGGGATTCGCCCCCGCAACAGCACCGTTCGGCGCCCGTTCGTGTGCCCGAGCGGCACGCTCTGGTAGTCGCCGAGCTTCGACCTGAAGATCCCGCGGATCCCGATGTCATCGCCGCGCGCGGAGACGGGCATCGTGAACCACGTTCCCCTCGGCAGGACGGTCACGTGCAGGGTCATGTCGCGGGGTGGAGTGATCGTCGAGCCGAGCGCGCGCAGCGAACGCGCCGAGAAGTCGGCGCGCCAGCCCCCGACGGCGTCGAGCCGGCGGGCCGGCACGCCGAGGAAGCTGAAGGTCGCGCCGGACGGGACGTTGCCGGAGAGCCGGAGCACGTGCAGCGGTGCAGCCGGGTAGGAGGCGAGCGGCGCGCCGTGCAGGACCGGCACGAGTTGCGACAGATCCTCCGAGAGGACGAACGAGGCGGGGACCGCATACGACGCCTCGTCGTGCTGGCCGCGTTCGAGCGTGGAACGGTAGGCGACGGCGAAGAGCGCGAGGCCGAGGCTTGCGACGAGGAAGGTCGCCGCGACCGCGGCGTGCCCGGGATTGCGCGCGAGCGATGCCGCGGCAAGGCGAAGCGAGAGCGGGCCGCGGCGGCCGGCTCTTCCGAGCCCGCGCAACGCAGGCGTCAGCAGGCGGGCCGCGGCGACGGCGGCCGCGAACACGATCAGGCCGGGCACGAGCAGGAGAAAGGCGCCCGTGCCGCCGCTCGTCAGTCGGCCGGCGTCGACCGAGCCGCGCGCCCAGCCGACGGCGACGATCGCAACCGCTCCGATTGCCGCGACGTCGAGCGGGGTCAGCGCCAGACGACCGATCTGCGCGCCGGCGGCTCGCACCGTCACGTACAGGAGCAG
Organism: uncultured Thermoleophilia bacterium; assembly: GCA_963817765.1. Classification (GTDB taxonomy): domain Bacteria; phylum Actinomycetota; class Thermoleophilia; order Gaiellales; family Gaiellaceae; genus PALSA-600. Next base: position 4,664 of record CAWFPX010000018.1, read on the forward strand.
GGAGGCGACGAACGCCACCCCCAGCGCCGCCGCGATGCCGCGCGCGTCGAGCAGGGCGTGCGAGTCGACCTGCCAGGCAGGCGCGCCGGCTCGGGCGGCGATCGCGGCAGCGGCCGCGCCCCCGGCGCACCAGCCGACGAAGGTGCCGACCGCGGCGACCGCCGCGCACTCGGCCAGCGTGAACAGCTCGACCTGCCAGCGCCGGGCACCGAACCAGGTAAGGCGCCGGCGCGCGTCGCCGACGTCGCGGCGCAGGGCCCCCGCTGCGAGGATCGTGAACGCGATCAGGAGCGCCCCTCCCTCGCCGCCGAGCAGCAGCAGCCGGCGTGCCGCAACCGTCGAAGTGCCGGCCGCGGTCGCGAGGGCCTCCGTCGGCGCGGTCACCTGGAAGCCGTCCGAGCTTGCTTCGACCTGTGCCGAGAGCCGTTGCACCTTGCGCGCGAATGCGTCGACCGCCCACGGGTGCACGTCGCCGCCGGCGATCGGCGTGAACCAGGCATAGGAGCGGTAGAACGTCTCGAGCTCCTTGGTCTGCGACAGGCCGTTGACGCCGTTCGCGAGCACGATCGGTGACGGCTGCGGGGTGTGGTAGCGGACGGCGTGGGCGACTTCCTCGGTCGGCGGCGCCGGCAGAACGAACGGCGCAAACGGCGCGTCGGGCTTCAGGATGGCGCGGCCGACCTCGATCAACCTCAGCGCCTTCGTCGACGGAATCGGCCCCGCGCCCTTGAGCCGGAGCACCTCGCAGTGTGTGGGCACGCAGATCGAAGGCAGGCGACCCGAGAGCAGCTGGACGTAGCGCCCGACGTCGTTCGCGGCCCGCAGGTTCACGAGCCGCCCTTGAATCGACGCCTCGCGGAAGAGCATCGCCGCGGCGGGAGCCTCGCCGTTGACCGCCTGCAACTTGGGGGCGACGAAGCGGTTCTGGGCGGCCCAGGTGCCGGACTGCGCACCGCTCCACGTCACCTGCACGACGCGGTCGGCGGGAGCGAGTTGGGCGGTCGCCTGCGCCAGCGCCCGGTCCTGCATGACGAGCCTCCCCGCGAGGACCGCGGCGAGCACGGCGGCGCCCGCAACGACGCCGAGCCCGATCAGCCCGAGGCGCTCGCCACCGCCGCGCAGTCGTGCACCGACGAGGCGCAGCGGGAACGCGATGCGGCGGAAGGACGGCGACACCGGTAGAGGAACTCTACTGGTGTTTAGACTGTCGGGCAACAATGAGCCCGCGCTACGACGTCCCGAACGCCGCTCCCGAGCCGCTGCGGCAGGTGCAGCTGCTCGTGAACAGCGCAGACGTCGAGAACGGTCTCGACTGGCTGCCAGATTGGCTCGCCGAGCGCGGGGTCGCGGGTGAGCTCGACCGGGCTCGCGAGCTCCGTGACGCGCTGAGAGCTCTCGTGCTCGCCAACAACGGCTTCCCGCTCGAAGCAGGCGCCTTGCGCGTCGTCAACGACGCAGCGTCGCGGCTGGCGCTTCAGCTCGACGAGGAGCGTGCGCTGCATGTCCGCGAGAACGGCGACGCGCTCGACGCGGTGGTTGCGGTCGCGCTCGGGGCGATGATCGACGGGACGTGGGTGCGGTTGAAGGCGTGCCGCAACTGCCACTGGTCGTTCTACGACAACTCGCCGAACCGGTCGGCGACGTGGTGCTCGATGCAACTCTGCGGCAACCGGACGAAGACGCGCGCGTACCGCCGGCGACAGAGCGCGGGCCGCTAAGAAGTTGGAACTTCTGAGCGCGTCGTCCGGTCAGCGGGCGCCGAGCAGCAGTGCGAGCAGCGCCTTCTGCACGTGCAGGCGGTTCTCGGCTTCGTCCCAGATCGCCGAGCGGTCGCCGTAGAGCACATCCGCCGTGATCTCCTCGCCCGGGTGCGCAGGCAGGCAATGCAAGACGAATGCCTCAGGAGCCGCCACGCCGAGCAGCGATGCGTCGATGCGGTAGGGCTCGAGGTCACGGAGCCGTTCCACGGCTTCCGACTCCTGGCCCATGCTGAGCCACGTGTCGGTGACGACGACGTCCGCTCCGCGCGACGGCTTCGCGCGGATCGCGCACGACGGTCACTTCGGCGGCCGGCTCGTAGCCGGGCGGGCACGCCGCAACGACCTGATAGCCGAGCAGCTTCCCGAGTGCCGCCAGCGACGTGCAGACGTTTGTGCCGTCGCCGACCCAGGCGACCCGCACGCCGTCGAGCGAGCCGAGGCGATCGCGGATCGTGAGGGCATCGGCGAGCGCCTGGCACGGATGCTCGTCGGCGGTGAGCGCATTGACGACGGGGATCGTCGCCCACTCGGCCCACTCCTCGAGCTCCGAATGCGCGTGTGTGCGCACCGCGAGCCCATCCAGATAGCGCGAGCAGCGCCCGCGCAGTGTCCGGCAGCGACTCGCCGCGCGAGAGCTGGAGCTCCTCGGGGGCGAGGTGCACCGCTGCGCCGCCGAGTTGGGTCATGCCGGCGGAGAACGACACGCGCGTGCGAGTCGAGTGCTTCGCGAAGTAGAGGCCGAGCGTCGCGCCCGGCAGGAGCGGCTGCTTCGGCTCGAGCCGAAGGGCGACAGCCAGATCGAGAACCGCCTCCGCCTCGGCAGGGACGAGGTCGGCGATCCGTAGGAAATCGCGGCCCGCGAGCGAGGTTTGGAGGGGGGCGGTCACGACCAGCGCTCCTTCGCCGCGGCGACGGCAGCTGCGACATCGCCGAGGCGGTCGCGCGCGGCGGGCGCCTCGAACGTGCCGGCGCGGACCTGAGCCGCCACCTGTTCGTGCGCGTCGCGAAACGCCACGCCTTCGGCGACGAGAGCCTCGGCGGCATCGGTCGCGAGCAAGAGCGGATCCGCCGTTGCTGCAGCGAGACGCGCGCGGTCGAAGTCGAGCCCGTTGACGAGCGCGCCGAGCGCCCCAAGCGCGCCGGCGACGTCCTTGCGCGCCGCGAAGACGGGCGGCTTGTCCTCCTGCAGGTCGCGGTCGTAGGCGAGCGCGAGCGACTTCACGGTCGCGAGCAACCCGGTCAGCCGGCCAATCGCCGTCCCGGCTTTGCCGCGCGCCAGCTCGGCGACGTCGGGGTTCAGCTTCTGCGGCATGATCGACGAGCCAGTCGCCGCCGCTTCCGGCAGTCGAGCGAATCCGAATTCACTGGTCGTCCAGAGCACGAGCTCCTCGCCGATGCGCGAGAGATGCACGAAGAGGACCGCCGCGGCGTACAGGTAGTCGAGCGCGAAGTCGCGGTCGGCGACGGCGTCGAGTGAGTTTCGCATCGCGTTCGCCGGCGGCGGCAGGGGCAAGGTCGAACCGGCGAGTGCGCCGGCTCCAAGTGGGGACGGGGCGGCCTGGGCGCGCGCAAACGCGAACCGCGACCGGTCACGCTCGAGCATCTCCACCCACGCGAGCAGATGGTGGCCGAGCGTCACGGGCTGCGCGCGTTGCAGGTGCGTGTAGCCGGGCATCGCGGTCGACGCCTCGGCGGCGGCGCGGTCGAGAATCGCGTGCGCGAAGGCCGCGAGTGCGGCCTCGGCCTCGCCGCACGCGTCGGCGACGTAGAGGCGGAACGCAGCGGCGACCTGGTCGTTGCGCGACCGTCCTGCATGAATCTTGCGTCCGACCTCGCCGAGTTGGCGCTCGATCGCGCTGTGCACGTCTTCGTCGGCCGCCTCGAGCCCGTCGATCGTCTTGAGCCTCGCCGCGGTGTCGGCGAGCTCGTCGTCGTCGAGGATGCCCGCCGCGTGCAATCGCTGCGCGTGCAGCAGCGTCGCCTCGAGGTCGTACGGCAGAAGCTCCGCATCGTCGGCGCGCAGGAACGACCACACCTCCGGGGCAAGCGGCGTCGCGACACGCCCCGCCCAGAGGGTCAAAGCGGCCGTCCGAGCTTCGCGAGCATCGCGCGCGAGTCGGCGATGTCGTTGATCTGAACCGCGAGCTGCCCGATGCGATCCTGCGCCGTGAACGCGGTCGCGCTGCGTTCCATGCTCAGACGCTCGGGGTCGTAGGTGACGCCCTCGCCTGACGTGTCGAGGATCGTGTAGTCATCGCCGCGACGCAGCTCGATCGCCACTTCCCCGGTGACGAAGGACGCGATGAACCGCTGTAGCGAGTCGCGCAGCATCAGCGCCTGCACGTCGAACCAGCGCCCCTCGTAGAGGAGCCTGCCGAGCCTTCGCCCGTCGACGGCGTAGCGCTCGAGCGTTGCTTCGTTGTGGATCGCGCTCAACAGGCGCTCGTAGCCGATATGCAGCAGCGCCATGCCCGGCGCCTCGTAGATGCCGCGGCTCTTCGCTTCGATCACACGGTTCTCGATCTGGTCGGACGTGCCGAGGCCGTGTCGGCCGCCGACGGCGTTCGCCGCCGCGATCAGCTCGACCGGATTCTCGAACGCGGTGCCGTTCAGCGCGACGGGAAGCCCGGCCTCGAACGCGATCGTGACGGTTTCGGTCTCGATCGCGACCGCGGGGTCCCAGTGGGCCACGCCCATGATCGGTTCGACGATCTTCATCGAGGTGCCGAGCAGCTCGAGGTCTTTGGCCTCGTGGGTCGAGCCGAGCATGTTCGCGTCGGTCGAGTACGCCTTCTCGGTCGACGCTCCGTGCGGCAGGCCGCGCTCGGCGAGCCACTCGCTCATCTCGGTGCGGCCGCCCAGCTCCCCCACGAACGCGGCATCGAGCCACGGCTTGTAGATGCGCAGGTGCTCGTTCGCGAGCAGGCCGTAGCGGTAGAAGCGCTCGATGTCGTTTCCCTTGTACGTCGAGCCGTCGCCCCAGATGTCGACGCCGTGCTCGGCCATCGCCCGCACAAGGAGGGTGCCGGTGACCGCGCGGCCGAGCGGGGTCGTGTTGAAGTAGCGCCTGCCCGCAGTCTGGATGTGGAACGCACCGCACTGCAGCGCTGCCAGGCCTTCGCGCGCGAGCGCGTCGCGACAGTCGACGACGACGGCATCCTCGGCGCCGTAGAGCTTGGCGCGATCGGGGACGCCGGCGATGTCTGGCTCGTCGGGCTGGCCGAGGTCGGCCGTGAAGGCGTAGGGGATCGCACCGTGCTCCCGCATCCAGGCGACCGCGCAACAGGTATCGAGCCCGCCGGAGAAGGCGATGCCGACTCGCTCGCCGACGGGCAGCGAGCCGAGAATGACGCCGAGCGGGATGGCGCCGACACTCATGTATTGCCCTCGAGGTGGTGGCGGAACTGCGCCGCGAGGTCGTTCCCGGTGTGCGGGTCGCGCGCAGCGACGAAGACCGTGTTGTCGCCCGCGATCGTGCCGGCGACTTCGGGCAATGCCGCCGCGTCGATCGCGTCGGCCAGTGGAGTCGCGAGCCCGCGCGGCGTCTGCACGACGAGCAGTGAGCCCGACGGCATCAACTCGCCGGCCCAGCGCCGGAGCGCCGAGGTCAGCTCGCCCAGCCGACGAAGGTCGGCGGCGCCGGGGAGCGAGTAGACGAGCCGTCCCTCCGCGTTGCGCACCTTCACGAGCCCGAGTTGCGCGATGTCACGCGACACGGTTGCCTGCACGGCGTCGATCCCCGCGGCGTGCAGTGCTTCGGCGACCTCGGCCTGGGTCGACAGGGGCTTGGTCTGAACGAGCTTCAGGATCGTGCCCTGCCGTTCGTATTTCGTCGTCATGTGAGTGCCTTCCCGAGCAGGTCGAGTGCGAGTGACGCCTCGTCGGCTGGAGAGCGTCAGCGGCGGGGTCAGTCGCAGCGTCCGCTCGCCCGCGCTGCCGATCACGAGACCGTGCTCGAGCGCGGCCTCGACGACGGGTGCGACGGCTCGATCGAGCTCGACCGCGAGCAGCAGGCCGAGGCCGCGCACGTCGCCGTGGCGCGCGAGCCCTGCGCTCAACTGCGCCGAGATCTCCCGCACGTGCGCCAGGAGCGCATCGTCGACGGTGTCGAGCACCGCGCACGCCGCCGCGCAGGCGATGGGGTTGCCGCCGAAGGTCGAGCCGTGGTCGCCGGGCTCGAATGCGGTCGGCGCGTGGTCGGAGACGAGAAGCGCGCCGATCGGGAGCCCGTTCGCGAGCCCTTTCGCGAGCGTCACCGCGTCGGGGCGCACGCCGTAGGTCTGCCACGCGAAGAAGGCGCCGCTCCGCCCGACGCCGGTCTGGATCTCGTCGAGCACCAGCAGGGCACCGTGCTCATCGGCAAGCGCGCGTGCCTCGGCAAGCGTCTCCGGTGGGAGGGGATGCACGCCGCCTTCGCCCTGGACGGGCTCCAGCAGGATCGCGGCGGTCTGCGGGCCGACGTGCTGTGCAAGCGTCTGCGGCGTCGCGAAGACGGCACCCGGCACGAGCGGCTCGAACGCGGCGCGCTTCGCGGGCTGCCCCGTGACGGAGAGCGCGCCCATGGTGCGGCCGTGGAACGAACCGTCGAGCGCGACGATCTCCGTTCGTCCGGTCGCTTTCTTCGCCCACTTCAGCGCGGCCTCGATCGCTTCGGCACCCGAGTTGCAGAAGAACGACTGGGCGCCGCCGAAGCGGTCGGAGAGCTTCGAGGCGAGCTCCTGCATCGGCTCCGTCCAGTACAGGTTCGAGACATGCCACAACCGGTCGAGTTGCGCATGGGCGGCGGCGAGCGGCGCCGGATGGCGGTGGCCGAGACCGACGACGGCGATTCCTGCGAAGCAGTCGAGATACCGCCTGCCGGCGGCATCGGTGAGCCACGAGCCGTCGCCCTCGACGAACGTGACGTCGAGCCGGGCGTAGGTCGGCAGAACGTGGTTCTGGGCGAGCACGTTCGTCATGCGACCACTGCCGTTCGGCCGATCTCGGCGGTGATGCCGCTACCGGCTGCGATTGCTGCGGCGCGGAGCTTCGGGACGATGCCGCCGTCGAAGAGGCCGGCGGCGAGCATCGCGTTCGCACGGGTGACGTCGATGGCGTCCACCACCTCGTCGTCGACATACAGGCCGGCGACATCCGTGAGGAACACGAGGCGCTTCGCCCCGAGCCCCAGCGCGAGCGCGGTCGCGGCGTCGTCGGCGTTCACGTTCAGCGGGCCGACGGCAAGCGGCGCGACGACCGGGATCAGCCCGTCGGCGAACGCGCGCAGGAGCGCCGGGGGGCGGCACGGCAGCGGATCGCCGACCCAGCCGAGCGGCGGCACGGGAACTGCGAGCAAGCCGTCGCGGTCGCCGAAGACCGGTGCCGCGAGCTCGCCGATCGCCGCGCACAGCTCGTCGTTCACCGCCGTCATCGAGTCGCGCACCACATCGAGCCCGGCGCGCGTCGTGCGCCGGCGGCCGTTGACGAACTCGACGGTGATGCCGCGGCGAATCATCTCCTCGGTGATCTGGGGACCGGCGCCGTGCACGACGCACACCTCATGACCTTCCTCGCGCAGCCCGAGGATGCGGCTCGCCGACTCGGCGGCGACAGCTCCTCCGACCTTGACGACGAGACGGCTCATGAGCGGTAGTCCGCGTTGATGCGCACGTAGTCGTACGAGAGGTCGCTCGTGAGATAGGCGGCGAAGCCGTCACCGAGGCCGAGGTCGAGGTCGATCGTGCAGCTCGGGCCGGAAACATCTGGCTCGACGTTGGTCGGCGAGCCGTGGTCGAGCACGATCGTGTCGTTGTAACGAAGCGTCGCGCGGTCGGCATCGACGTCGGCGTAGTCGCCGTTGTGCGGCGCGCTGCCCGCGGCCATCAGCACGCGTCCCCAGTTGGCGTCGTGTCCGAAGAGCGCCGTCTTGACGAGCAGTGACGTTGCGATGCGTTGCGCGATCGCTTTCGCCTGCCTGCGGTCGACGGCTCCGCGCACGTTGATCTCGGCGAGCACCGTCGCACCCTCGCCGTCCGCGACGATCTGCCGCGACAGGTCGGCGCAGGCCTCGAGCAGGGCAGCGGCGAACGATGCATCGGTCTCCGGCGTGCGGTCGATCCCGCTCGCTCCGTTCGCGAGCAGCATCACCGTGTCGTTCGTCGAGCAGTCCCCGTCGATCGTGATCGCGTTGAACGTGCTGTCGACCGCGGGCCGGAGCAGGCCGGTCGCCTCGCCGGCTGCGAGCGGGTAGTCGGTGACGAGCACCGAGAGCATCGTGGCGAGGTCGGGGTGAATCATCCCGGCGCCTTTTGCCATGCCACCGACGGTGAAGCCGTCGCGGGCGACGACCGTCTCCTTCGGCAACGTGTCGGTCGTCATGATCGCCTCCGCGGCGTCGTGAGCTCCGGCCGCGTCGAGGGCGGCGACGGCCTCGTCGACGCCCGCGAGGAGCCGGTCCATCGGGAGATGCATGCCGATCACGCCGGTGGAGAGCACGAGCACCTCGTCGGTCTCGATCCCGAGGAGGTCTGCCGCGCGCGCCGCGGTCGCGACCGCGTTCGCGTAGCCCTCGGGGCCGGTCGACGAATTGGCGACGCCCGAGTTGAGAACGACCGCCTGCGGGTCCGCGGCGGCGAGATGCGCGCGGTTCACCTGGAGGCAGGCCGCCTGCACCTTGTTGCGGCTGAACATCGCGCCGCCGACCGCGCGCTCGGTCGAGTGGACGACCGCGACGTCTTTCTTCGCATGGCGAATGCCCGCCGCGACGCCCGAGGCGACGAAGCCCTTCGGCGCGGTGACGCTCATACGAGCACTCCGGTGAGCCGCAAGCCTGCGAACTCGTCCACGCCGAGTGCGATGTTCGCGTTCTGCACGGCCTGTCCGGCTGCTCCCTTGCCGAGGTTGTCGAGGGTGCAGATGACGATCGCCGTCCCGGTGGCGCTGTCGGTGAAGACGCCGATCTCGGCAGTGTCGGTCCCGTGCACACGAGTGAGCTCGGGCGCGACGCCGTCCGGGAGCACACGCACGACCGGGCTCGTCGCATACGCGGCTTCGAGCAGCGACCGCGCGTCGGCGTCCGTCTGCACGTAACAGGTGGCAAGAAGCCCGCGTCGGACCGGCAGGAGGTGCGGGACGAAGCACACCGAGAAGCCGAGTTGCTGGGCGATCTCGGGGGCGTGGCGATGCGCGCCGACGGCGTACGGCGTCAGGTTCTCGAGCGTCGAGCCCGCGTGCGAGGACGCCTTCAGCGACTTGCCCGCACCCGAGACGCCCGACTTGGCATCGACGACGGCGCTCGATGATCTCCCCCGCGAGAGGGGCGAGGGCGAGCAGCGCTGCGGTTGCGTAGCAGCCTGGATTGGCGATCAGCGGCCCCTGGGCCGGCGCGAGCTCGGGCAGGCCGTAGCTCCACGCGCCCGGCGCGACGCCGTACCACTCGCGCGCCAGGTCGGGGTCGGCCAGGCGGTGCGCGCCGGAGAGGTCGACGACGACGGCGCCCTCAGGCGGGGTGAATGCCGCGGCGTCGTCGTGCCCGAGACAGAGAAAGAGGACGTCCGCGCCGGAGGCGGCGGCCTCCGCGTTCGTCACGAACGCGGGCAGCGAGCCGTCAAGACGAGGGTCGAGCGCCCAGGCGGGCTTGCCGGCAAGCGAGTTCGAGCCGAGCGCAATCGGCTCGAGGTCGGGGTGGGAGAGCACGCGGTCGAGCGTCTCCTGGCCCGCATAGCCGGCGCAGCCGATGATCGCAGCGGTGAACATTGACTGCGAACTATACAGAAATACGCAAATTATGCAGCAGCGCGAGCGACATCCGTATCGTCCGCTTCAGCGGGCGCTCGCCGCGCCATGTCCGGTGCCAGGCACCGCTACGCAAGCGCAACGAGTTGTCCCCAACCGTGGCTGCGAGCCGGTTGCGCGGCGTCGGGCTGGTGCCAGGCACCGTTACGGGGGCGTGACGATCCCTCCACAGGGCTGGCGCGGGGTACCGCGCTCGGCCGGCCCGGCGGAGGGCGATTTATGCTGCTCGATTCATGCCTGGGCGCTCGTCAGGCCGGGCGGTTGCCGATCGCGATCGTGATCGTGCCTCCTGGGCGCAGCCAGCGCAGCGTCTGGAGCAGGTCGGCGCGTGGCAGCGAGACGCAGCCGTTCGTCGCGTGGCCGGTGTCGTCGTGCAGGAAGATCGCCGAGCCCCGCCCTGGGATCGCCGGCCTGGCGTTGTACTCGATCACCGCAAGCTCGCGGTAGGCGACCGTTGCGCGCCAGAGCGCCTCGCTCCCGCCGCCGAAGGGAGGGGTCGCGCCACACGCGACGTGCCGGAACGAGTTGTAGGTGGACGAGCGGGAATCCTCGTCCCACCAGTCGCCGCACGCGAGGCGGTGATAGCGAAGCCGCACACCGGGGTTCGTATCGAGCCCGTACAGGACGGAACCGATCGCGTAGGTGCCGAGCGGCGTCGTGCCGTCGCCCTCCCGGTGGTGCGTCGAGAGCCCGCTGTAGCCGACGCGCGCGGGCCACGGCCCGGCGACGCGACGGCCGCACTCGAGCAATGTCACGATGGCCGTCGTCGAGCGCGAGCTCGGCGCGGTCACCTGGATTCGCTGCGGACAGCCTTGGAGGACGAGCGCAAGCGCGAGCGTCAGCATTGCGGTGCCCAGAGTACGCTCCGCTCTGCATGGCCGCCCTGCCGCCGTTTCAGGCCTCGGTCGCCCCGGTCTCCGCCGCGCAGCTCGGGCGATCCTGGCATTCCGGCTGCCCCGTCGGCCCGGCCGGCACTGCGGCGTCTCCGCGTCTCGTTCGTCGGCTTCGACGGCCACGCGCACGCCGGTGAGCTCGTCGTCGCGGCCGGCGTGACGCCCGAGGTCACGGCTGTCTTCCGGCGGCTCTACGACGGGCGTTTCCCGATCCGGCGAATGCAGCCCGTCTCGGCGTATGGCGCGAGCGACGATCGGTCGGCGGCGGCCGACAACACCTCGGCATTCAACTGCCGCTACGCGGTCGCATCGGGCCCGAAACGCTGGTCGGCGCACGCGTACGGGACCGCGATCGACGTCAACGACGTCGAGAACCCGTATCTGCTCGGCGCGAAGGTGATTCCGCCCGCCGGGAAGCGCTATCTCGACCGGTCGCGGTACCGCCCCGGCATGGCCGTGGCAGGGGGATTGCTCGTGCGCGCCTTCGCGTCAGTCGGCTGGCTCTGGGGCGGACGCTGGGCCGGCTCGCCCGACTGGCAGCACTTCTCCTCGACCGGTGGGTGACACGTCCTCCAACCGGTCGACGCGCGCGAGCGCCGGGAAGACGCGCGGCCAGATGAGCGCGAGCAGGATCGTGAGCACGCCGCCGGCGACGACCGCCGGGACCGCGCCGATGAGGGCCGCAGCCGCGCCCGACTCAAAGGCGCCGAGCTCGTTCGATGCGCCGATGAAGACGCCCTCGACCGCGTTGACGCGGCCGCGCAGATCGTTCGGTGTCGCGAGCGCAACGGTCGTCGAGCGGATGTTCATCGAGAACATGTCGACGAAGCCGCTGACCGCGAGCGCGAACGCAGACAGCCAGAACCACCGCGAGAGCCCGAACACGACCATGCTCGCGCCGAACGTGCCGACGACGATCAGGAGCGTGCGCCCGGCGCGGCCGCCGAGTGGCTTGCGAGCGATCCGGATTCCCGCGATCAGCGCACCGACCGCGACCGAGCTCCGCAGCACGCCGAGCCCGAACGGGCCGGTGTGGAGGATCGACTTCGCGAACAGGGGAGCAGTGCGACGGAGCCGCCGAACAGGACGGCGAACAGATCGAGCGTGATCGCGCCGAGGATGATCGGGGCGGCGCGGATGAACCGGATGCCGCCGAGCAGGCTCTGGAGCGCCGCCGGGACGCGGCTCCATCGGCTCCACGGTCTCGGGTCGCCTGATCGGCAGCAGGATCAGCGAGGAGATGACGAGCAGCACGATCCCGACGCCGTAGACCGACTCGGGATCCAGGGCGAACAGGAGCCCGCCGATCGCCGGTCCGGCGATCGTCGCGGCCTGGCCCGCGATCGAGCGCAGGGCCAGGGCTCCCGTCAGGAGGTTCGTCGGCACGAGCTCGGGGGTCAGCGAGCGGCCGGCGGGATTGCCGAGGGCTCCCAGCGTCCCGGTCAATGCCGCGAGCACGAGGAACGGCCACAGCTCATGCGCGCCGCGAATCGTCACGATGCAGGAGGAGGCCGGTCACGATCGCGTCCGCGAAGCCCCAGACGATCACCACGGTGACCCGGGGCAGCCGATCCGCGAGGTGGCCCGCGGGCAGCGCGAGCAGCGGAACGGGCGCGAACTCGGCGAGACCGATCAGACCCAGGTCGAACGCGCTGTGGTGAATCGTGTACACCTGCCAGCCGACGGCGACCTGAACCATCTGCATGGCAAAGCCGGAGGCGAGGCTCCCCGACCACAGAAGGCGGAAGTCGCGGTGGGCGAGGGCGGGGGGAAGCGAGATCACGTGCTCCCACTTTGCCTCTTCGTTGCAACTTAGGTCCCCCTCAGGTGCCCCCTAGCAGTCGTTGATCCACTGAAGCAAGCAAACGAAACCGGAAGGGACCAGATTGATGCCCAGGAACGTGAACACACTTGCAGTTGCAGTCGCGGCCGCTGCACTCGCCGGCGGAGGTGCAGGCGCCGCTGCGGTTGCGCTGTCGCACACGAGCTCGCCCCAGGCCGCGCCGCCGGCGGCGCCTGTGGCGTCAACCGCTGCGAATGTTGCGGCGACCTCGGCGCTCAGTCTCGAGCAGATCGCCAAGCAGTCCACCGCCAGCGTGGTCGAGATCGACGCGACGTCGGCTGCCCCGCAGTCGCAGAACCAGTTCGGCGGTGGCGGCGGCGGTGGCGGCACCCAGTCCGCCGAAGGCACGGGATTCGTCTATGACAACGACGGCCATATCGTCACGAACGAGCACGTGATCGACGGAGCGAGCTCCGTCTCCGTCAAGCTCTCCGACGGCAGCACGTGGAAGGCGACGGTGGTCGGTACCGACACTTCGACCGACCTCGCAGTCCTGAAGATCAACGCGCCGACCACGAAGCTCACTCCACTTCCGTTCGCCGATTCGAGTGCCGTCGCCGTCGGTGACGGGGTTGTCGCGATCGGCAATCCGTTCGGGCTCGATGGGACCGTGACGAGCGGGATCGTCAGCGCGGTCAACCGCGAGATCTCCGCTCCCGACTCGACGCCGATCGAGGGCGCGATCCAGACCGATGCCGCGATCAACCACGGTAACTCCGGCGGTCCGCTCCTGGACCTGCAGGGCAAGGTGGTCGGCATCACGTCGCAGATCCAGAGCGAGTCGGGCGGCAACGACGGCGTCGGGTTCGCGATTCCGTCCGACACGGTGCGCTCGATCGCCGCTCAGCTGATCGCAACCGGGAAGGCGCAGCACGCGCTGCTCGGCGTCACCGTCTCGACGGCCACCAACGGCGATGGCCGTCGCCAAGGTCGAGCAGGGAAGCGGTGCGGCGTCGGCCGGCGTGAAGTCGGGCGACGTGATCACCGCGGTGGGCGGAAAGTCGGTGACGACCGCAGAGCGAGCTCCGCGCATCGATCGCCGCGCACGCTCCGGGCGACAAGATCTCGCTGTCGCTCGTGCGAGGCGGCCAGACGACGACCGTCACGGTGACGCTCGGAGCACGCACGTCGTAAAAAGAAAAATCCCGCCGGGCCGGTGGCGCTTTCGTCCACCTTGCTGACCGACCGATTCGGGCTTGCGCCCTTCACAGTTGCTCAGCGAGGCTTCGATCTACTCGCGCTCCGTGCCCTGCGGGATCCGGAATGTACGACGCGACGCCGGCTACGCGCAAGGGGCGTCCGGGCAAAAAGGGCGCACATTGCGCACGAAAGCGACAGAGCACGAAAACGACGAAGGGCGGCTCCTGGCGAGCCGCCCTTCGAGCTTCCCCGACGTGCTCAGCGGCGCGCGAATGCGCCCAGCAGCACCAGCACGACGACCACGACCAGGACGATCAGAAGAATGCTCATTGAGATGTCGCCTCCCGTTTCACTCGTTGTTCAAACGACAACGGGTGGGAGCGCGAATCGGGTACGCGAGAGCACGCTCTACGGAGCGGCTGATGCGCACGTCGACGCCCGCCTTCTTCAGGAGCGTCGAGAACGGGCAGCCCTCGTCGGCGCGCCGCACGGCATCGGCGAGTGCCTCGTCGGACGAACCTTCGACGTCGGCGTGCACCGTCAGGTCGGCGCCGACGATCTGATGCCCTTCGCCGGGCACCTCGTCCATCACGATCGTGCAGTGCACCTCGATGTGCCCGGCCGGGGTGCTGTCCCGCGCGAGCTCGCTGCCGAGCGAAGTGGTGAAGCAGGCCGCGTGCGCGGCTGCGAGCAGCTCCTCCGGGCTCGTCTTCCCTTCGGGATTGCCGATCCGCGAAGCGAGCGTGTACGGCAGCTCGCTGAACGCGCCGGTGTCACCTGAGATGTGACCGGTGCCGCGGGCGACGTTTCCCTCCCAGACCACCTTCGCGCTGCGTTCGATCCTCGGCATCGCTAGCTCCTCTCCTCCATGACTGCGAGGGTCCCGTCGGGGTAGTAGGCCTCGGCGGGTGAGCCCGCCGGGCGGAACACGCCGAGGATTCGCATCTCACCGTCGCCGGTGTTTGCAAGGCAATGCACGAGTCGCGCGGGCAGGTGGATGCACGACCCGGCCTGCAGGGTCGCCTGTTCGTCGTCGATCTCGAGATAGCCCTCGCCGTCGAGCACGTAGATGACCTCGTCGTAGGTGTGGAAGTGGTCGGGTGCGCGGCCGGGCGGGATCAACCCGATGAATTGCGTCACCGAGGCACAGCCGCTCTCTGGGTGCGCGCCGAGGACGAACTGCCGCCCAGCCGTCGCGCTCTGCCGACCCGACTCGGCGAGGTCGATCACGCCGAACGGGGTCGCCGCCGGCTCGGGGTCGTGCACGACCACCGAGAGGATCGCGAGGTCGTGCGCGGCGGCGATCGACCAGGCTTCTCCACGCTCGATGAACGCCGCGGTGCCCGGCGCGAGGACGTGCTCACCGTCGTCGACGACCAGCGACCCGTCGCCGTCGAGCACGTACAGGACCTCGGTCGCGTCGTCGTCGACGCGCTCGCCGAAGTCACCGTCGAACCTGAGCACTCGCTGCGAGAAGACGAAGCATCCCCGGTCGGCGTCGAACAGGCGGCCGTCCGGATCGTCGCTCTCGTGCATCGCGTACTCCACGTCCATAGGCTACGCACATGTCTCGCCGTCGACCTCGTGCAAGCGTTCGTACGACGCGTTTGCGCGCGGCGACATGGACGGAGTGCTCGGCGACATGGATCCCGACATCGAGTGGCAGCAGGCGCAAGGGCTGCCACATGGCGGCACCTATCACGGGATCGACGCGGTGCGGACGAACATTTTCGACCCGCTGGACGAGCAGTGGTGGGACGAGTTCTCGGCCGTGCCGACGGAGTTTCTCGACGCCGGCGGCGAGGTGGTCGTCCTCGGCCGTTACCGCGGTGTCGCGAAGGGAACGGGCAAACAATTGGACGTTCCCGTTCGTCCATGTATGGACAATCAACGGTGAAAAGGCGGTGCGGTTCCGCCAGTTCCTCGACACCGCGGGTTGGATCAAAGCGCTGGCCTGAGCTCCACGCTCGCAGGTCAGAGATTTGATCAGATCGTTGACACCCCTCGTCCGGATGGGCGACACTCCGTTCCCCCAATGGCGATTTTCCCCTCAGGACTCCAGCAAGGAGGACTTCGAATGAAGAAGAGCATCGGCTTCGCTCTCGTGGTGCTCGTCACTGCGGCAGTAGCGGCCAGTGCCCAAGGCAGCACCAAGGTTGCGGCGTCCGCGGCATCGTCACAGTCGATCAACTGCAGCAGCACGATGACGATTCCGTTCCTCACACCGTTGACCGGAGGCGCAGGCTTCCTGGGCACCGAGCAGGCGAGCTGGGCGAAGTACGCGGTCGCGACATTGCCCAGGCGGTACGGGCTGAAGGTCAAGCTCGCACTCGGCGATACGCCGGTCGAGCAAGGCCCCGCACCGGCACAGTCACTCGCGCAGAAGTACATCTCCGACAAGAGCGTCGTCGCCATCCTCGGGCCGTCGACCTCGGGTGACGCAGCAGCCACCGCGAAGCCGTTCTTCGCAGCGGGCCTGGCGGCGATCTCCCCGTCGGCCACGCACACCGACCTCACGATCGGTACGGCGGCCGATCCGCTCGTCGGCACTCCGGCGTTCTTCCGCGATGTCCCGGGTGACTACATCCAGGGCCCGACGGACGCCCGCTTCATGCTCAGCAAGCTGAAGGTCAAGAACGTCGTGACCATGGACTTCCAGGAGCCGTACTCCGTTGGCCTCTCCGGCGCAGTCGACGAGGTGCTCAAGAAGGCCGGCGTCACGGTGACCCATCTGTCGGCTCCCAACACGACGACCGACTATTCGGCCTACGTGACCAAGGTGCCGAGCAACGCCGATGTCGTTTTCTTCCCGACGCAGAAGCCGGGTGACGCTCAGACGTTCGCCCAGCAGCTGCTCGAGCAGGGCAAGAAGGCCAAGGTGTTCGGCGGTGACGGATCGAACGACCCGACCCAGTTCAAGGTGCCGGGCTCGTACGTCTCCAACTTCGCAGCGCCGATCAACCTGTTCGCGTACAACAAGCCGGTCATCGCCGGCTGGATGAAGGCGAACCCCGGAAAGCCGCTGGGCTCGTTCGGACCGCCGACGTACGGCGCGATCCAGATCATCCTGCAGGCCGTCAAGATCACGTGTGCCCAGCACCATGGCGTGATCCAGCGGCGTGACGTGTTCCGGAACATGAAGAAGGTCAAGATCAAGAACTTCATCCTCGGCGGCAACTTCGCCTTCTCGACGAGGACGAACGACCCGTTGAACGCGAAGTTCACGATCTTCCAGATCCAGTCCAACGGCTCCTACAAAGTCGTTCAGTAGTCCAAGATAGATCGGTGGCAATGTCCGGGGGCGGCCCACAGCGGGTCGCCCCCGGCCGTGCCTGAGAGACCTACGTGGACACCTTCATCCAGCTCACCGTCGACGCGCTCACGCTCGGTAGCGTCTATGCGCTGATCGCTCTCGGGTACACCCTGGTCTACGGCGTGCTCAAGCTCCTGAACTTCGCACACGGCGATGTCTTCATGGTCGGCACGTTCATAGGCTTCGGCGTGCTGAACGCACTGGGTGGCCCTGAGCATCCGAAGGTGCCCGTTTGGCTGCTCCTCACGATCATGACGCTCGCTGCGATGGCCGGCTGCGCTGCCCTCGGCGTCACGATCGAGCGCTTCGCGTATCGACCCTTGCGGGATGCGCCACGGATCGCGCCGCTGATTAGCGCGCTCGGCGTGTCGTTCTTCCTCGCGAACTCGATGCAGCTGCTCTTCGGGGCCCAGCCGAGGAACTACAACACCTTTGCGTTCAACAACGGGGCGCTCTACCTGAAGGGCATCGAGATCGGGGATGTGAAGGTACCGCTCCTGCGCATCATCACGATCAGCTCGGCCTTCGTGCTGATGATCATCCTGTGGTTCCTCGTCAACCGCACGAGGACCGGCAAGGCGATGCGAGCCACCTCGTTCGACCGAGAGGCTGCCGCGATGATGGGGGTCAATATCGACAAGGTGATCGTCTTCACCTTCGTGCTGGGCTCGGCGCTCGCCGGCGCCGCCGGAGTGATGTTCGCGCTCCGTGTTCCGACAACCGTCTCGATCGGGTTCGTCTCGGGGCTGAAAGGCTTCACCGCCGCGGTGATCGGCGGCATCGGGTCGATCCCCGGTGCCATGGTGGGCGGCTTGATGCTCGGGTTCCTCGAGTCGTACACCGAGGGATACATCTCGACGAAATGGTCCGACCTGATCGTGTTCACGATCCTGATCGCGTTCATGATCTTCCGCCCGCAGGGACTCCTCGGGCGGGCGGACATCCGGAAGGTATGAGCGTAGGGTCCCGGCAGCGGAGGAATTGCCCGTGAGCGACTCGACACCGAACACCCCAGAGAACCTGGCTTCCGGGCCGGCCGTCGGCCAGGACGAGTGGGTCGCGCGGCACGGCGAGCGCCAGGTCGGCCGCGGCGGGCGGCTCGGGAAGATCGAGAGCCGCCTGCGCGGCGTCCCATGGTGGGTCTGGCTCGCGTTGTTCCTCGCCGCGTTCTCGCTGTTCCCGCTGTTCGAGCAGAGCGGCTACGTGCGGCTCGTCGCCTTCGACACGGTCCTGTACATGCTGCTCGCGCTCGGGCTGAACGTCGTCGTCGGCTGGGGCGGCCTGCTCGATCTCGGGTTCGTCGCGTTCTACGGGATCGGCGCGTACACCTACGCGTTCCTCGACTCCAATCAGTTCGGCGTCCACCTCCCGACCATCGTCTCCGTGCCAGTGGTCGTCTGTATCGGCGCGCTGGTCGGGCTGATGGTGGGGCTGCCGTCCCGCCGCCTGAGCGGTGACTACCTCGCCATTGTCACCCTGTTCTTCCTGCAGCTGTTCCAGACGCTGACGACGAACGGAGACAGCGTCAGGGGCCACAACATCACCGGTGGCCCGTTCGGGATCCTCAACGTCGATCCGTTCAGCTTCTTCGGCCACACGCTGGTCGTCGCACACTCCGGCGTGTTCGCCGTGTCGTATCTCTACGTCGCGCTGGCGTTCTTCGCGGTCGTGTTCGTGGCGCTGCGATTCGTCAACCACTCGCGGACCGGCCGTGCGTGGCGGTCGCTGCGCGAGGACTCGCTGGCGGCCGAGGCGATGGGCATGCCCGTCAACCGGCTGAAGCTCGTCGCCTTCGCCACCGGTGCCGCGGTTGCGGCGCTCACCGGCACCCTCTTCGCCTCGCTGACGGGCAGCGTGTTCCCGCTCGCCTTCTACTTCGTGCTGCTGATCACCGTCTACACGATGGTGATCCTCGGCGGCTCCGGGAGCCAGGCGGGCGCGGTGCTCGGCGCGATCATCGTCGGCCCGCTGCTTGAGGCGCTGCGCGACCCGAACAAGTCTCGCGCGATCTTCTTCATCGTGCTCATCGGCGGGTTGGTGCTCGCTGCGCGGAAGTCACGCGCGCTCGCCGTGACCGCGGTGGGGCTTGTGGTCTTCGGGTTCGTCGTCCACGCGATCGCCGGGGGGCTGCACTCGTCCTGGATCGCCGGAGAACATGCAGGCGGGCTGGCCGGGTTCCTCGCGAACTGGGTCATCGCCCCGGCGCAGCTCGCCCGCTGGGTCGCTCCGGTCACGTACGTCGGTGTGATCGCCGCCGCCCTCCTCGTCACACAGCTCAAGGGCGCAGCGCGCCTGATCGCACTCGTGCCGACTCTCTACCTCGCCGCGTTCGTCTGGGAGAACGTGATGCTCGCGAAGCCCGAGCCGGCGCGTTACATCGTGCTCGGCCTGATCCTGATCGGTCTGATGATCCTCCGGCCGAACGGCCTGCTCGGCGAGCGCCGCGTGGAGATCGTATGAGCCACTTCGACATCTCGGAGGCACGGCGCTAGTGGGCGTGCTGGAGCTCCAGGGTGTCTCCCTCTCGTTCGGCGGGCTGAGGGTCGTCGACGGTCTCGACCTGGACGTCGAAGAGGGCTCGATCGTGTCGGTGATCGGGCCGAACGGCGCCGGCAAGACGACGCTTTTCAACTTGATCACCGGCATCTACGACCCCGACGAAGGCGACATCAGGCTGGACGGCCGCAGCATCGCCGGCCTGCAGCCGCACCAGATCACTGCGCGTGGCATCTCGCGCACCTTCCAGACGCTCCGCCTGTTCCTGAACATGTCGGTCAAGGAGAACGTGATGGCGGCTGAGTACTGCCACACGAAGGCCGGGCTCGTGCGGTCGATGCTGCGCACGCCGGGCATGCGCCGCGAGGAGCGCGAGATCGAGGAGCTCGCCCGGGAGCGCCTCTCGTTCTTCGGCGAGCGCCTGATGGGCTACCGCTGGGATCAGCCTGCCTACTCCCTCTCCTACGCGAATCGCCGCCGTCTCGAGATCGCGCGCGCGACGGCGACCAACCCGCGGATCCTCCTGCTCGACGAGCCGGCAGCAGGCATGAACCCGAAGGAGACACACGAGATCACGGAGCTGATTGCGAAGCTGCGCGAGGACGGCGGCTACACGATCCTGGTGATCGAGCACGACATGCACGTGGTCGAGGGGATCTCGGACCGTGTCGTCGCGCTCGACCATGGCGTCAAGATCGCCGAAGGCTCGTTCGAGTCGGTGGCGACGAATGAGAAGGTCGTTGAGGCGTACCTGGGGCTCGGGACGGCCCAGCGCAAATGAGCGCGCCGGCCATGGCCCAAAGCCTGCTCGAGCTCGACGCCGTCGATACGTACTACGGGCAAATTCACATCCTGCAGGGGCTCTCGATCAAGATCGAGCCGGGGGAGCTCGTCTGCCTGCTCGGCGGCAACGCTTCGGGCAAGTCCACGACGCTGAAGACGATTCTCGGGATTGTCCGGCCGCGCAACGGCGCGGTGCGCATCGACGGGGAGGACGTGACCAAGCGCCCGACCAGCTATCGGATCGGCCGCGGCCTCGCGATCGTCCCGGAGAACCGTCGGCTCTTCGGCCCGATGACGGTGCTCGAGAACCTCGAGATGGGGGCGTATCTCCGCGGCGGTGGCTCCAAGGAGGACTTCGATCGCGTCTACGAGCTGTTCCCGCAGCTCCGCGACCGGCGCTCGCAGCTGGCCGGGACTCTCTCCGGCGGTGAGCAGCAGATGGTCGCAATGGGACGCGCACTGATGTCACGGCCGAAGCTGCTGCTGATGGACGAGCCGTCGATGGGCCTGGCGCCGATCCTCGTCGAGCGCAACTTCGAGATCATCAAGCAGGTGCACGAATCCGGTGTCGCGATTCTCGTGGTCGAGCAGAATGCCAACGTCTCGTTGTCGATCGCGGACCGCGGCTATGTGCTCTCGACGGGACGGCTCGTCCTCGAGGGCAAGGCCGCCGACCTGCGTGAGGACGAGGACCTGCGGAAGGCCTACCTTGGCCGCTAGCACCACTCGCAACACAGCCGCACGCTGCCGCTCGCGCTTCCCGATCTTCGAGCGGCTGGCCTACGTCAACTCGTGCTCGCAGGGTGCGCTCTCCGACTCGGTTCGTGCCGCGTACCTCGACTTCCTCGACGGGTGGGACGACCGCGGCGCGCCGTGGGACTACTGGGTCGAGCGCTCGGAGTCGGCCCGGTCGGCGTTCGCCCGGCTCGTCAACGGCCAGGCCCGATGACGTCGCGGTCACGACCTCGGCTTCCGCCGGGCTCAGCGCATTTGCGAGCGCCGTCGATTTCGAGGAGCGGCCACGGGTCGTCATCTCGGACTTCGAGTTCCCGACGGTCGGCCAGATCTGGCATGCGCAGGAGCTGCGCGGCGCCGAGGTCGTGCATGTCGCAGCCGAGGGAAACGAGATTCCGATCGAACGCTTCGAGCAGGCGATCGACGAGCGGACTGCCGTCGTCTCGATCACCGCCGTCTGCTACCGCAACGGCGCACGCCTGCCGGTCGAGGAGATCGCGCGGATCGCCCGCGACCGGGGTGCACTCGTGGTGCTCGACGCGTACCAGGCGATCGGCACCTATCCGCTCGACGTCGAGGCGCTCGGTGTCGACGTCGTCACGGCCGGCGTGCTCAAGTACCTGCTCGCGTCGGCCGGGCTCGGTTTCATGTGGACCGCCCCAGGCCTCGCCGAGGCGCTGCTGCCGACCCAGACCGGCTGGTTCGCCGATCGCGACATCTTCGAGATGGACATCCACGATTACTCGCCGTCGGCGACTGCGCGGCGGTTCCAGTCGGGCACGCCGCCGATTCCCGCTATCTACGCGGGCATCGCCGGGATCGAGCTGATGGAGGAGATCGGGATCGCCGAGACGCGCGAGCACGTGAACGCGCTGAACGACCGGCTGATCGCCGGAGTCGACGAGCTCGGCGGAATCGTCGTCACCCCGCGGGAGCACGAGCGGCGCGGGGCGCTCGTCTGTGTCCGGTCGACCGACGCGCCGGCGCTCGTTGCTGCCCTCCAGGCCGACGGTTGCGTCACATCGGAGCGCGACGGAAGCCTCCGGATCTCGCCCCACGCCTACAACACCGAGGACGACATCGACGCCGTCCTCGCCTCGCTCGCGCGGCACCGCGTGCTGCTTGCTCGGCAGTGAGACAACCTGCACGGACTTGCTTTATGTGCAAACAACATTTTATAAGATGTCCTGATGCTCCTTCGTGAAGTCGGCTACGCGCGGCCGGAGACCCTCGCCGACGCGCTCCAACTGCTGGCGCTCGACGATGGTGCGCGGGCCCTCGCGGGCGGCCAGACGCTGATCAACGTGATGAAGGCGCGCGCGGGCTCGCCCGACTCGCTGATCGACCTCAGCCGGATCGACGAGCTGAAGGGAATCGACCTCTCCGGCGACGGCACGCTGCGGATCGGTGCGATGTCCACCTACACGGAGCTCATGGATTCGAGCGAGGCACGCGCGCGTCCGATCATCGGCGAGGTCTGCGCGCAGATCGCCGACGTGCAGGTGCGCAACCGCGGCACGATCGGCGGCAACATCTGCACCAACGACCCGACGAACCATCTGCCGCCCCTGCTCGTCGCGCTCGACGCCCAGATGACGATCCGCGGGGCCGACGGTGACCGCACCGTCTCGGCAACCGAGTTCTTCCTCGGCGTCTACATGACGGCGGTCGGCCAGGGCGAGCTGCTGACGACGATCACCGTTCCCGCCGGACGCGGCGACGGCTTCGCCGCGGTGACGCTCGGCGTCGAAGGCACCTGCATCGTCAGCGCCGCCGCGTCGCTCAACGGCAGCGCGCGGATCGCGCTCGGCTGCGTCGACGCGGTGCCGGTGTTGCTCGAGCCCGGCTCGATCGACGCCGACGCCGTGCGCGCCGCCGTGCGCGAGGCGAACCTCGATCCTCCGTCCGATGTGCACGCGTCGAGCGAGTACCGCATCCACCTCGCCGAGGTGCTCGCGGTGCGCGCTCTCGAACAGGCATCCGAGAAGAAGGGAAGCTGAACGTGGAAGCAGGCATCGTCTCGTCCGAGCGGTCGATCTCGGTCACGATCAACGGCACGACCTACGAACGCGAGGTCGAGGCGCGGAAGCTCCTGATCCACTTCATCCGCGACGATCTCGATCTCACCGGCAGCCACATCGGCTGCGACACCGGCAACTGTGGCGCGTGCTCGGTGATCGTCGACGGCTCGCTCGTGAAGAGCTGCATGTTGCTCGCAGTGCAGGCCGACGGCTCGACGATCGAGACGGTCGAGGGCCTTGCCGAACGGCGATGAGCTGTCGAAGCTGCAGCAGGCATTCCGCTCGAACCATGCGCTTCAGTGCGGCTACTGCACGCCGGGGATGCTGATGAGCGCGACCGCGCTTCTCCGCTCGAACCCGAAGCCGTCCGAGGACGAGATCAAGAAGGGCCTGCAGGGAAACATCTGCCGTTGCACCGGCTACTGGAACATCTTCGAGGCCGTGAAAGAGGCAAGCGGGCAATGACATCGAGGACAGTGATCTCGACGACGATCGCTCCCGAGCAGGTCGAGGTCGAAGCAGCCGCAGCGGAGCAGTACAAGGGTCAGAGCGTCCCGCGCAAGGAGGACCGCCGTCTCGTCCAGGGGCAGGGTGTCTTCGTCGACGACGTGAAGCGCCACGGCATGGGCTACATCCACTTCGTGCGCTCGCCGTATGCGCACGCGCACATCAGCTCGATCGACGTCTCGAAGGCGGAGGAGATCAAGGGCGTCTACGGGACGCTGACCGGTGAGGAGGTCGCGTCGCTCACCGATCCGTTCTTCCAGATCTCGTCGGTGCCGGGCGCGCACCTGAAGGACTTCGCGCTCGCGGTCGGCAAGGTGCGCTACGTGGGCGAGGCGATCGTCGCGGTCGTCGCCGAGACGCGCGAGCTCGCGCGCGACGCCTCCGAGCTCGTCGAGATCGAGTACGAGCCGATCGCCCCGATCACCGACGCGCGTCACGCGCTCGCGGACGACGTCCCCGCGATCCACGAGGACGCCGGCGGCAACCTGATGTGGCAGGGCACCTACGAGTGGGGCGACCTCGACGCCGCGTTCGCCGAGGCCGACAAGATCGTGAAGATCGACGAGCTGCATTTCCATCGCTTCAACTCGACGCCGCTCGAGACCAACGGTGCGCTCGTCGAGTACAACCGCGGCACCGGGCAGTGGACGATCCACACGAACAACCAGTTCCCCGGGTTCGCCGCGATCATGATGGGGCCGGCGATGCGCACCGGGCTCGACAAGCTCCGGTTCGTCACGCAGGACATCGGCGGCGGCTTCGGCAACAAGATCACCTCGCACCCGCAACTCGTCGCTTGCTGCCTCCTGGCCCGCAAGCTCGGCCGTGCGGTGCAGTGGACGGAATGGCGCACGGACTTCCATTCGTCGATGTCGCACGGCAACGAGCGCTGGTTCCAGGACACCGAGGTGGCGGTCAAGAACGACGGCACGCTGCTCGGGTTCCGGACGAAGGCGCTCGACGACGCCGGTGCGTGGCTGCGCTACGAGCCGCTCGGCGGTGTGATCTGGGCGCAGGTGACGCCGGGGATGTACCGCTGGCGCCACATCAAGCTCGAGTTCACGCAGGTGGCGACCAACAAGGCGCCGGTCTCGCCGAACCGCGGCTACTCGCGCATGCAGCACCTGTGGTTCACGGAGCGGATCATCGACATCGTCGCGCAGGAGCTCGAGCTCGACCCGGTCGAGGTGCGCAAGCGCAACTACATCCGTGCCGAGGACATGCCGTACGAGACGCCGAACGGCTGCGTCTACGACTCCGGGGACTACGCGCAGATGCTCGACATCGGGCTCGACCTGATCGGCTGGGACGAGCGCGAGGCACGCCGCGCCGAGGCTGCGGCGCGCGGCAAGCTGCTCGGTGTCGGGATCGGCTCGACGCTCGACTCGGGCACGAACAACTTCGGCCAGTCGCGCATGATCAACCCGGAGCTGCAGTTCTCGGGCAACAACGAGGTCGCGACGGTGAAGCTCGACATCTTCGGGGAGATCGTCGTGACGCTGGGGACGACGCCCCAGGGCCAGGGTCACGAGACGACGGCCGCGCAGGTGGTCGCCGACATCCTGCAGTGCTCGGTCGACGATGTGCACGTTCGGGCCGGCCACGACTCGTACTGGAACTCGCACGCCGGCTTCTCCGGCACGTACGCGTCGCAGTTCGCGGTCACGGGTCTCTCGGCGGTCAAGGGCGCGACCGACATGCTCGCGGCCGAGATCAAGAAGCTCGCCGGTGCGGTCTTCGGCGGGGTCCCGCCGGAGGCGCTCGAGCTCGCGGACGGCGGCGTGCGCATCAAGGAGAACCATGATGCGTTCCTGCCGTTCATGGCGTGCGGCGCGATCATCAACGCGAACAACGCCGGGCTGCCGGAAGACCTCGGTGTGACGCTGAACTGCAGGTACGTGTACCGGCCGCCGTTCGAGGTGCCGGACGTCGAGAAGAAGTTCGGCAACCTGACCCTGACGTACGCCGCGCAGGTGCACGTCGCCGTGATCGAGGTCGATCCGGAGACCGGGTACTACGACATCGTCGACTATGCCGCCGTCGATGACTGCGGCAAGCGCATCAATCCGCAGATCGTCGAAGGGCAGGTGATGGGCGCAACCGCGCAGGCGCTCGGCGCCGCCGTGCACGAGCAGTTCGTCTACGACGAGGATGGGAACCTCTTGACTCCGAACTTCTACGACTACCACGTGCCGCACGCGCTCGACATGCCGCCGCTCAAGACCGGGTTCGTCGAGAGCCCGTCGCCGTTCACCGCGCTCGGCACGAAGGGCATGGGCGAGGGCGGCGGGGCCGGCATCCACGCGATCTGCGCGGCAGTGCAGGACGCGCTGCGCGCGAGCGGCGGCGCGATCGTCGCCGACAGTGCGAATCCGTACCACAAGGTCTGGGAGATGCTGCGCTCACCGGACGAGACGAAGAAGCTCGTCTCGGTGGTCGACGCGTGAACGTCTCGGGCGAGCGCACGTTCGCGGCGCCGCGCCAGGCGGTGTGGGACGTGCTGAACGATCCCGCTTCGATGGCGAAGACGATGCCGGGCGTCGAGGGATTCGACATCCACGACAGCGAGCGCTGGACGGCGAACGTGAAGATCCCGCTCGGCCTCGGCGGCCTGAAGATGAAGATCGACATGACGAAGACCGAGGAGCGCGCGCCCGAGTTCGCCAAGCTGCGGATCAAGGGCACGGGTGTCGGGGCGATGTTGAACATGGAGACGTCGTTCACCCTGAGCGAGGCCGGTGGCGGTACGTCGATGCAGTGGGCGGCCGAGGTCAAGCTCGCCGGGCCTGTCGGATCGATGGGTCAGCGTGTGCTCCAGCCGATCGTCAACCAGCAGGTCCAGCACGTGCTCACGGCGCTCGACAAGCAGGTGCAGGCGGCGGTCGCCGAGACGACCGCCGGCGGCAGGCGGCGCTGTCGCGACGGAAGACAAGGTCTAGCCTCTTCATGGCGGTGCCGTTCCGCATCGGCGTGATGCAGTTGACCATGGAGCCGCTCGACGAGATGCTCGCGTCCGCGCGCGCGATGGACGAGGCGGGGATGGACACGATCTGGCTCGCCGAGGCCTACCCGTGGTGGCGCAAGCACGGCATGGAAGCGCGATCGTCGACCGGCGTCGCGGCGCTGATGGCGCGCGAGACCGAGCGACTGACGGTCGGCTGGGGCATCATCGCCGCGTCGACGCGTCACCCGGTGCAGGTCGCGATGGACGCGCGCGTCGTGCAGGAGGCCGCCGGTCCGGGCCGCTTCATCCTCGGCTTCGGGACCTCGAAGATCTTCCTGAACAACACGAAGATGCAGACCAAGAAGACGCTCGGGCCGATGCGCGATGCGGTCTCGATCGTGCGCGGCGTCCTCGGCGGCGAGCGCTTCGACTACGACGGCGACACCTGGAGCGCCGACGTGCCCGCGCTTCAGCCCGATGCGCACGCACCGCGCGAGGTTCCGCCGGTGTACGTCGCCGCGACCGCGCCGAAGATGCAGGCGCTCGCGGGCGAGATCGGGGACGGCTGTCTCACGCCGTCGATCACCACTCCGGACTTCGTGCGCTACACGCTCGGGAACGTGCAGGCCGACATCGACATCGGCTGCACCGTCGTGGCGTCGATCCACGCGACCGACCGCGACAAGGGCCGCGACGGCGCGCGCGAGATCGCCGGGATGTACCTGGCGAACAAGGTGCAGAACATCCAGGGCTCGGCCGACACCTTGCTCGACCTCGCCGGCCTGACGCAGGACGAGATCAGGCCGGTCGCCGAAGCGATGGAGCAGGGCGGCCGGCTGGCCGCGAAGGCGCGTGTCACCGACGCGATCCTCGACAAGTGCAAGCCGATCGCGGGCACGCCGGAGGACTGCATCGCCGCGATCGAGGAGTACAAGGCCGCGGGCTGCACCCACGTGATGCTCGAGTTGTGGGGCGAGGATCGCCACGAGCAGATCAAGCTGTTCGGCGAGCAGGTCCTGCCGCACGTGCGCGGGTAGCGATGAAGATCAAGCAAGAACCGGCTCGTCGAGACCGCGAGCGCGATGATCGACGTGCACAGCTTCACCGGCGACGAGCAGCCGATGGCCGAGCTGATGGTCTCGCTCTACGAGTCGATGGGGCTGCAGGTGCAGTGGCAGCAGGTCGAGGACGGCCGTGCGAACGCGCTCGGGACCTGGGCCGGAAGCGGCGGCGGCAAGACGCTGATGTTCAACGGGCACATGGACACGTCGTACTCGGGCCGCGAGCCGTGGCTGAAGGATGTGCCGGGCTTCCAGCCGCAGGCCTTCGTGAAGAACGGCCGGCTCTACGGGCTCGGCATCTCGAACATGAAGGGCGCGCTCGCGTGCTACGTCGAGGCGGTGCGCGCGCTGCAGGACGCGGCGTGACGCTGCGCGGCGACGTGCTCATCGCCGCGGTCTGCGGCGAGATCGAGAAGACGCAGTACGCCGAGGCTCAGGGCGCGCAGTATCGCGGCTACGCCGCGGGCTCGCGCTACCTCGTCACCCACGGCGGGGTCGCCGACATGTGCCTGCTCGGCGAGCCGACCGAGGGCAAGGTCGTGCTCGGCCACTTCGGCGCGCTCTGGCTGCGCATCCGCGCGCACGGCAACTTCATCCACACCGCGTTCAGCGAGGGCAAGCGCGACCAGAACTCGGTCCTGCGCATGCACGAGGTGACGAGCGCGGTGCTCGAGTGGATCCCGACCTGGGAGAACGACCCCGCGAATGCCTACCGCGGCGCCAAGGCGATCGTGAACGTCGGCGCGGTGCGCGGCGGCTTCGGCTGGCGCGTCTCGCGCACGCCGCATCACACCGATCTCTTCCTCGACGTTCGCGTGCCGCCGACGAAGGCGATGGGCCTGGCGCGGCGCGAGGTGCTCGACTTCGTCCGCTCGCTCGCCGAGCGCTTCCCCGACTACGGGATCGAGGGCGAGGTGTACGTCACGGCGCCGGGTGCGGAGATCGAGGAGGGCCACGAGCTCGTGCAGGCGGTCGACGCGGCGCACGAGGAGGTCTTCGGCGAGGTGCCGGAGCGCGACGTGACCCGCTGGTTCAGCGACGCGTCCGCATTGACCCGCTACGGCATCCCGACGCTCAACTACGGCACGTCGACGGGGCTGATGGACGTCGAGCTCGGCGAGAACCTCGACATCGACGGGCTCGTGAAGATGGCTCAGACCTACGCGCTCGTCGCACGGAGTATTTGCTCATGAAGCTCATGACGGGGTGTGCGCGTGAAGCTGATCACCTACGACGACGGCAAGGTCGGGCGCGTCGACGGCGAGGAGGTCGTGCGCCTCGATGTGCCGACGATGCGCGAGTACTTCGAGCGTGGCGGCGCCGACGACACCTCGGAACGCAGCACGCTCGCCGACGTGAAGCTGCGCGCCCCGATCATCCCGAAGAAGTTCTTCCACACCGCCGGCAACTTCCGCGAGCACGAGGAGGAGTCGAAGAACGTGAACTGGGCGCACGCGATTGCGCCGTGGATCAACTTCTTCCAG
Organism: uncultured Thermoleophilia bacterium; assembly: GCA_963817765.1. Classification (GTDB taxonomy): domain Bacteria; phylum Actinomycetota; class Thermoleophilia; order Gaiellales; family Gaiellaceae; genus PALSA-600. The sequence goes on from CAWFPX010000018.1 coordinate 33,417, forward strand.
AACGTCGACGCGATCGTCGGCCCGGACGAGTCGATCATTTACCCGGAGCATCTGACCGAGGAGCTCGACTACGAGCTCGAGCTCGCCGTCGTCCTGAAGAAGGCCGGCAAGTGGTTCTCGCCCGAGGAGGCGGCCGACTACATCGGCGGCTACGTGATCTTCAACGACATCACGGCGCGCGACATCCAACGCGGCGAGATGAAGTCGGGCGTCTTCAGCTTCTGCAAGGCGATCGACACCTTCTGCCCGCTCGGTCCGTGGATCGTCACGCCGGACGAGATCCCGAACCCACACGACCTGAAGATGGAGCTGCGCGTGAACGGCGAGCCGCGCCAGGAGTCGCATTCGAGCCGGATGAGCGTGACGATCCCGGAGATCCTCTCCAACTTCTCTGCGCTCGGGTACTCGGCCGGTGACGTGCTCTCGACCGGGACGGTGGCCGGAGTCGCCGGGTTCAAGTCGCCGGAGGAGCGCGCGCTCCTCTATCTCAAGCCCGGCGACGTGATCGAGGCGGAGATCGAGGGGATCGGCGTGCTGCGCAACCCGGTGATCTCGTGGCAGGAGGGCCACGGCGAGCCGGCGTGGCCGCGGATTCGCCCCTGGGGCGACGCTTGAGCTGGGAGCGCGACGACGCGAAGCTCGACCGCGTCCGCGCGCTGATGGCCGAGCAGGAGCTCGACGCGCTCGTCGTCCGCGCGCCCGACAACGTTCTCTACCTGACGAACTTCTGGGGGATGAAGGGCTACGACGCCTGCGTCTTCCCGCGCGAGGGCGAGCCGGTGCTGATCTGCCTCGAGGCGTCCGAGGAGGACGCGGCGCACGTGCGCGTGGACGACCGACGTGCGGCTTCGTCGGCGGCTACGTCGACGACGATCCCCGCCCGGTGCCTGCGCGCACGCTCGAGGCGGCGCTCGCGGCCGCGAAGGACTACGGCAACGTCGGGCTCGAGCTGTCGCTCGGCACGCAGGCCACCGATCGGATGGTCGGCGAGCCGACGACGTTCACGAAGGCCTGGTTCGACGCGTGGCCGGCCGCGCAGGATGCGATGGGGGTGCTGAACGCCGCGCGCGCGATCAAGACGTCGCAGGAGATCGAGCGCATGCGGCTCGCCAACGAGATCTGCGCCGCGGCCATGGAGCACGTGCGCGGACTGCTGCGGCCCGGCATGAAGGAGAGCGAGGCCGCGGCGATCTGGCAGGGCTACGTCCACGGCCAGGGCACGGGCTGGCAGGGCAAGGTCGAGCTGGCACTGCCGTTCTCGCTCGTCTGGTCGGGGCCGGGCATCAAGACGTTCACGGCCACCGGCGACCGGCCGGTGCAGGAGAACGAGCCGACGCTGTTCGAGATCTGGGTCTGCGCCGACGGCTACTGGGCCGACCACACGAAGCTGCTCTGCCCCGGCGAGCTGCGGGCGGAGTACCGCGAGCTCGAGGCCGGGCTGCTCGACGTCTACGGTCGCGCCGTCGACCACTGCACGCCGGGCGCGAGCTTCGCGGAGCTCGACCGGCTCGTGCGCGACGGGATCGCCGAGCTCGGCTACCCGGGCCAGCCGAGCCACCCGATCTGTCACGGCATCGGCGCGCGGGCGCATGAGCCGCCGTACGCGCACCAGGCGGGCGGCGGCGAGATCGCCGAGGGCATGGTGCTCGCGATCGAGCCCGGGTGCTACTGGGACGGCGGCGGCGGCTTGCGGGTCGAGGACAACTTCCTGATCACGGCGACGGGCGCCGAGAAGCTCTCGCCCTTCCCGGACGGAGTGGTGCAATGTCAGAGCTGATCTGGACCGGCGCGCTGAACGACCCCTACCGCGTGAACGGGCACGTGGGCCTGTACGACACGACACTCCGCGACGGCGAGCAGACCGTCGGCGTCGTGCTCGACCCGGAGGAGAAGCTCGAGATCGCCCGCCTGCTCGACGAGCTCGGCGTCGACCGGATCGAGGCGGGCTTCCCGCGCGTCTCCGACGACGACTGGCGCGCGGTCGAGCTGATCGCGGCCGCCGGCTTGCGCGCCGAGGTGTGGGGCTTCTCGCGCGCGGTGCCCGCCGACCTCGAGGCGCTCGTCGAGCTCGGCGTCTCGTACTCGGTGATCGAGTCGCCGATCTCCGACCTGAAGCTCGACGCGATCGGCGTGACGCGGGAGACGATGCTCGAGCGGATCGCGAAGGCGATGCGCTTCGCGGCCGAGCACGGCATCCACGCTGCGTTCTTCGGCGTCGATTCGACGCGCGCGGACCTCGAGTTCTTCCGGCAGGTCTACGAGACCGCCGTCGAGGCGGGAGCGCAGGAGGTCGTCGTCGTCGACACGCTCGGGATCGCATCGCCCGAGGCGGTCGACCGATCTCGTCGGCCGCACGATCCAGTGGCTCGACGGCACGCCGGTGCATTTCCACGGGCACAACGACTTCGGCCTCGCGACCGCCAGCGCCGTCGCCGCAGTTCGCGCGGGCGCGACGTGGGTGCACGGAACGATCAACGGCATGGGCGAGCGCGCCGGCAACGCGAATCTCGGCGAGGTTGCGCTGACGCTCGACGCGCTCTACGGCGTCAAGTCGAACCTGCGCCTCGATCGGATCCGCGAGGTGTCGGCGCGCGTGCGCGAGCTGTCGGGCTACGAGCTCGAGCCGTGGAAGCCGGTGACGGGCGAGACGCTGTATCGCCGCGAGAGCGGCGCGGTCGCGTCGCAGTTCCACGACCCGCCGTCGATCGAGCCGTACTCGTCCGAGCTCGTCGGCGCGCAGCGCTCGATCGTGCTCGGCAAGAAGAGCGGCCTCGACTCGGTTCGCATCAAGGCGGAGGAGCTCGGCCTCGACGTGGCGGAGGGACGCCGCGCGGAGGTGCTCGCCGCGGTGAAGAAGCTCGGGACGGAGAAGCGAGGGCTCGTGACCGACGACGAGTTCAGAGCGATCGTTGGCTGAGGGTCGTCTGCAAGCCACGACGCGATCGTCGTCGGCAGCGGGATCAACGGCCTCGCGTGCGCGGCGCTCCTCGCGCAGGCCGGCTGGGACGTCTGCGTGCTCGAGCGAAACGACTGGTTCGGCGGCGCGATCAAGACCGCCGAGATCACCGTGCCCGGGCTTCGCGCACGACGTCTTCAGCGCCTGGCATCCGCTCTGGGTGGGTGGCCCGGCGCACGCGCAGCTCGGTGACGACCTCGCGCGGCACGGGCTCGAGTACCTGAACACCGAGCTGCCGACCGGGACGCTCACTCCGGACGGCGAGGCGACGTTCCTGCTTCGCACGCGCGGACGCGAACGCAGCCGAGCTTGGGCCGGAGTGGCCGGGAATGCTCGAGTCGTTCTTCCCGAACGCCGACCTCGCGTTCGGCGTGCTCGGCACCGAGCTCTGGTCGCGCCAGGGCGCTGCGCCTCGGGCTGAAAGCGGTGCGCCGGCTCGGCCGCGACGGCTCGCGCGATTTCGCCGGGCAGCTGCTCGTGTCGGCCCGTGACTGGCTCGAGTCGACGTTCGCGTCGCCGCGCACGCACGGCGTCCTCGCGCCCTGGGTGCTGCACACGGGCCTCGGCCCCGAGGCGGCCGCGTCGGGCTACATGGCGCAGGTGATCGCGGTCGCGGTGCAAGAGGGCGGGATGCCGATCCCGCGAGGCGGCGGCGCGAAGCTCGCAGACGCGCTCGTCGCGTTCATCCGCGAACAGGGCGGCACGTGCGAGACGGGCGCGCACGTCGACGCACGTTTCGAGCGGTGGTGTGCGCACCGCGGACGGGCGGACGCTGACGGCCGGGCGCGCGGTGATCTGCAACGTCACGCCGACGCAGCTCTACGGCGAGCTGCTCGACGGGCACACGGCAAAGGCCAAAGGCTTCCGCTACGGCCGCTCCGAGATGCAGATCCACTACGCGCTCTCCGAGCCGCCGCGCTGGGACGGAGACGAGCGGCTCGGGAGGACGGCGATCGTTCACCTCACGCCCGGCCTCGACGGCGTTTCGCGCGCCGTCAACGAAGCGGAGCGTGGCCTGCTGCCAGCGGAGGCGACCGTGGTCGTCGGGCAGCCGCTCACGATGGATCCGTCTCGCGCTCCGGACGGGAAGGGGCTCCTCTGGATCCAGCTGCAGGAGCTGCCCTGGCAGGTCAAGGGCGACGCCGCAGGCGAGCTCGACGTCGGCGACGGCACCTGGACGGAGGAGCTGCGCGAGCGCTACGCCGATCGCATCCAGGCGCAGGCTCGCCGCGCACATCCCGAACTTCGAGTCGTCGGTCGTCGCGCGCACCTGCCTCTCGCCGGCCGATCTCCAGGCGGCGAACGTGAACCTCGTGCACGGCGATCCCTACGGCGGCTCGCTCGCGCTCGATCAGAACTTCCTCTGGCGCGGCGACCACAGGACGCCGGTGCCGAAGGTCTGGCACGTCGGCGCGTCGACCCACCCCGGCCCGGGCCTCGGCGGCGGGAGCGGCGCGCTCGTCGCGCAGCAGCTCCTCCAGCCGCCGCTCGCGAAGCGGCTCGCCGGTCGCGTTCGCCGAGCTCCGCGCTGAACGCTCTCTTGGAGCGGTCGGTGCAGACGCGCCACCCGCACGTCCGTGCGGGTGGCGCGCGCCAGCCGGATCGTGCTTTGCCGTCAGCCGGCTGTGATCGATCCGAACAGTCCATGCGCCTCGTCTGAGGGGCCGGACAGGAAGTACAGCGTGTTCGCCGGGCCTGCGGCTGCGCCGTTGCCGAATGCTATCGCCCAGAGGCCGTCAATGGCGATCGGCGTGCCGTCGGAATGGCGGAGCTGGCCCTTGTAGACCCACTTGTCGCCACGCTGGGTGTAGGCGCTGATCCGGCCGTTGCCGAAGTTGCCCACGAGCAGCATGCCGCCGAAGACGCTGAAGTCGGCCGGCGCCATTGCGAGCCCCCAGGCTGCATTCAGCGGTGCGTTCTTCTTGCCGGAGTTCACGACCTGCCCGATCAGTGCGCCGGCCGGCGTGAACTCGTCGACGTACCCCTGGCCGGGCGCGGCGACGTCATCCTTCTTCGCAGCGTCCTGCTGCGCGTAGGTGACGAAGATGTTGCCCGCGAGCGCCTGGATGCCGAACGGCGCGTACCCCTTCGGGATCTTCGGGTCCGTGAATCCACCCGGAACGAGGTTGAGCGAGGCGTCGAACACGTCGATCCGCCCGTTGTGGAAGTCGGTCGCGTACAGCTTGTCGCCGAAGGTTGCGAGGCCCTTGTAGATCGCCCCGGAGCCGGAGCGGTCGACGGCCGTGACCGCAGTCGTCGCGTTGACGGCCGGCGACCAGCCCATGATCGTGCCGCCTTCGGTTGCGAACAGGAACCGCGCGGCGCCGCTCTTGCCGTTCGCGCTGACGCACGAAGTCGGCGGCGCTGCCGTTGAAGACCGTGCCCGGTCGGTGCACCGGCGACGGCGACCGTCAGCGCCTGCTTCACGCCGGCGCCGTTGTAGAGCGTCGAGGTGTTCGTGCCGTTGTTCGCCGTCCACCACGGCGTCGTCGGGCCGTCGGACAGGCCCCAGCCGTTGACGAGCGAAGCGTCCGTTCCCGGCGCCGCAACGGTCGCGCTGTCCGAGACGAGCGCGTGGACGGTGTAGATGTCGGCCTGCTCGCGCGCGTGCGCCGCACCGGCGACCGCCGCGACCATCGCGACCACGCCGAGTGCCGCAAGCCCTTTGAGAATCTGTTGGACATGCTGTTCCCCCTCTTGATGACTGTGACGTGCCAGTGAAGTGAGGGGAACTACGCTCGGACTCGCGACTCGGTTTTGGCCGGGTCGCGGATCGACGGCCGACCGGGTGGGCGCTCCGGAGTCGCTGCGGCGGACGTCGTGCGTCATACGGGCGCGCACCGAGCCGGCGCCGATCCGTCGACGACTCCGACCAGGCTGTGGTCGAGTTGTCACACTCCTCGTAACGGTGCCTGGCACCGGCCGCGGCTCCTTCGACGCGTCCGGATTTGACCTGTCTCGAGCCGGCTCGGCCTGTGTTCTGGCCGTTTCTCGACGATGGTGCGCGCGCCTGTGGGCAACTTGTCACACTCCGGCAACGGTGCCTGGCACCGGCCGTGGCGCCACCGGACGCGGCTGCGCCGGCCGTGTCGAAAGGGCACGGCGAGTCGACGACAAGGCGTCGTCGACACCGTGTGGGCTACTGCGAGAGTTGCCTCTGCTGCGAGAGCCGCTCCTCGTCGGGCTTCAGGTCGATGCCGCGCGCCTCGAGCACCCGCAGCACGAGCGGTCGCTTGTTGCCGGTGTACCCGTCGCGTGCGCTCGTCCCGTTGGCGTGCGCGACCTTCCACGCTGCGTACTCCTCCGCCAGCGCCGGATCCGCGCGCAACGCGTCGCGAAACGCAAGCCGCTCGCGCCAGAGGTCACTGCCGGGGACGGTCAGGTGGAGATGATGGGTGGACTGTCGTGCCGTCTGCAGGCTTGAAGAACGCGTGCGCTTCGGGACGGTGCTCGTGCCACGCATAGCCAAGCGTCGCGAGCGGCCCGAACGCTTGGCGAGAGGCCTCGAGATCGCGGACGCCCGCGAGGATGTCGATGATCGGCTTGGCCGCGAGCCCCGGAACGGATGTCGACCCGATGTGGTGCACGCCGCCGTGAAGCCAGGGCGCGATGACGCGCTCGAGCATGGCGCACTCGACTTCGAACTGAAGCGCCCATTCGGGGTCGTACGGAACGACGACCGGCACGGACTTGCCCTACCGGTCGAACAGTCCGCGCTCGCCGAGCTCGGGCGCGTAGAAGCGGCCGGCGAGGTCGAGATGCTCGTAGAGCGTCGCCGAGGCAAGTTCGGGGTCGTGTGCCGCACACGCCTCGATCAATCGTCCGTCCATTTCCCGGTGCTTGTCCTGCAACTCTCCCGCCGCCGAGAAGAGCGCCGGCCGGAAACGCTCCGAGCGGTCCCACGCGGGCCTGATCATCTGCGGCAACCATGGGGCGCCGCACGCGTCATAGAGAGAGAAGTGGAAATCTGTGTGCGCACGCATCGCTGCGAGCACGTCCTCACCCTCGCGCGCGGCGTCCAGGCGCGCGAGGTGCTGGCGGGCGACTTCGACCTCCTCGTCGGTGATCCGCAGAGCCGCCCGGCGTACCGCAAGTGCTTCGAGCACGAGCCGCACCTCGAAGAGGTCGCGCAGATCGTCGACGTCGAACGGCAGGACTCGGGCGCCCTGGTGTGGCACATGCTTGGCGAGCCCGAGCGCCTCGAGCTGGCGGACGGCCTCGCGGATCGGCGAGATGCTCATTCCGAGCGAGCGCGCGAGCTCGTCGAGGCGAAGCGGAGTCCCGGGCTTCAACTCGCCGAGGATGATCGCCTCGCGCAACTCCTCGAGGGCGAATTCGGCCATCGTCCGGTGCCGGATCCGCCCTGCGTCGGTTGCGCGCGCACGTGGCATGCTGGGCGGCACCGTCCCATGCTCTTGATCAGATGTCAAACGCTGTGCGAGGATCACCCCGTGGCCGCAGCGACCCCGCCCCCTTTTGTCCGGCAGGTCTCGGCGTCGCCTCGCGGCGTTGCCGGGACGCTTGACCCGCGCGACCTAATCCCCCAGTGTCCCGTTCCCCCGTCGCCGCTTCGCGGTGGCAGACAATGAAGGAGTCGAAGATGAGACGACTGAGTTCCCGTGTGGGGCTCATCCTGCTCGCCGTGACGGTGGCGCTCGTCGCCGTCGTCGCGACAGCGGCGGCGCGGACCACCGGTCCGGCGGCCACCCCGATCACGATCGGGTGGGCGTTCGACAGCAAGGGCGCGATGGCGCCGTTCGACAACCCGGCGCTCGCTGCGGCGCAGCTGCGCGTCAAGCAATGGAACGCCAAGGGCGGCATCGACGGTCGCCAGCTGCAGATCAAGACGTGCGACACCCAGGGCAACAAGCCGGCGATCGCGAAGGCTTGTGCGCTGAAGCTGCTCGGTCAGGGTGCGAACATCATCTTCACGACGTGCGACGTCGATCTCGCGGCCCCTGTCGTGCAGGAAGCGATCAACCGTGGCGTTCTCGCCGTCGCACCCGTGCATCGGCACCGACCAGATGGGACCGAAGCGTTTCGGGCCGAAGGGCAAGCTCGCGTTCAGCTTCGGGAACGTCGCGCAGGACGAAGGGTCGGCGATGGCCCAGTACGCCTGGGCGAAGGGCTGGCACAGTGCGGCGCTCGCGACCGACGGCGTGATCGTCTACTTCAAGGACGTCGTTCAGGCGTTCAAGGTCCGGTTCACGCAACTCGGTGGCAAGATCGTCGACCAGGAGACCTACCACTCGCTCGGCGGTAACGACGTCAACAATGCCGTCAGCCGTCTGAATGGTGTGAAGGCCGACGTGGTCGTGACCTCGACCGCGGGTGCGTTCGGAGCTCTCTCGACCCTGATCTCGGGCATGAGGAGCGCCGGCAACGACACACCGGTGCTCAACTCGTGGGCCGGAGACGGCACGTACTGGCTGCCGAAGAGCCCGCCGGTCACGAACTACTGGTTCGTCACGTTCGCGTCGATCTTCGGGGACGACCCGAGCGCGGCGGTCAACAAGCTGGCGAAGCAGGTTCACGCCGGCACGGGCGGCTTCGTCACCGGCTCGGCCGCGATCGACGGCGTCGTCACCGCGATCAAGCGGGCAGGCGGTTCGACCAACGGAGCGGCTCTGGCCGCGCAGATGCAGAAGTTCAAGAAGGTCCCGACCCTCTCCGGGCTGGTGAGCTTCTCCGCGAAGTACCACACGGTGTTCGGCCGTCAGTACCGCGTCATCAAGATCCAGGACAACAAGGCGCACCTCGTCGGCACCGTAACCGCCAAGGTCGTCCCCAAGATCTAGGACGACTTGGCCACAGCGGAAGCAGTGGAACGCAGTGAGCAGCGGAGGCCCGAAGGAACACTTCGGGCCTCCGCCGTCTCGCGGTCCTTCGACGGCGTGAAGGCGTTGAGCGGTGTGACGCTCGAGCTCTGCGCGCGGTGAGGTCGTCGGGCTGATCGGCCCGAACGGTGCAGGCAAGTCGACGCTCGTGAACGTGCTGAGCGGCTTCGACCAGCCCGACGAGGGAGCGGTGCTGCTCGAAGGACGCGACGTCACGAGGTGGACGCCGAACCGTCGCGGCCATCATGGACTCGCGCGCACCTTCCAGCACAGCCACGGATTTCGCACGCTCTCCGTGCGTGAGAACGTCGAAGTGGCCGCCCTCGGCGTCGGAGCCGGCCCGCGGGTCGCAGCGCGCCGCGCGGCAGATCTGCTGGAGCGGCTCGCGCTCGCCCGGTACGCCGACTCGCCCGCAGCCTCACTCGCCCACGGCGACGAGCGGCGGCTCGGCGTCGCCCGCGCTCTGGCGATGGAGCCTCGCTTCGTCCTGCTCGACGAGCCCGCTGCAGGGCTGCCCGAGGCGGAGGTTCCCGGCGTTCGCCGCAGTCGTCCGGTCCGTCAGCGACGAGCACGGTGCCGGGGTCCTGCTGATCGACCACAACATGGCGCTGATCATGGAAACCTGTGACCGCATCGTCGTCCTCGACCAGGGCCGTGCGCTTGCCGAGGGGAGCCCCGCCGAGATCCGCGCGAATCTCGACGTTGCGGCCGCGTATCTCGGAGAGGCGCCGGTGAGCGAGGAGTGAGCGTCGCGCTCGTCGTCGAGAGGCTGGACGTTCGCCACGGCGGCGTCCATGCGGTGCGCGGCCTGTCGTTCGAGGTGAGCCCTGGTGAGATCGTCGGATTGATCGGCGCGAACGGCGCCGGCAAGTCGTCGACCCTGCACGCGATCATGGGAATCGCGCCGGTGACGGGAGGCGACATCCGGCTCGGCGAGGTGTCGCTGCGCGGTCGCAGGCCGGAGGAGATCGCACGCAGCGGCGTCGCGCTGGTGCCCGAGGGGCGCCGGATCTTCGCCGAGTTGACGGTCGAGGAGAACCTCCGCCTCGGGCTTGCGGCCCGGCGGTCACGCGGCGACGCGAGCGCAGTCATCCGTCGGGTCTACGACCTCTTTCCGATCGTCGAGGAGTTTCGCCGCCGTCATGCGGGCGCGCTTTCCGGTGGCCAGCAGCAGCAGCTCGCGATCGCGCGCGCGCTCGTCGCCGAGCCCGACGTGCTGCTGCTCGACGAGCCCTCGCTCGGCCTCGCGCCGACGGTCGTCGACGTCGTCTTTGAGGCACTCGCGGCGATCCGCGAGAGCGGCCTCGCCGTTCTGCTCGTCGAGCAGCGCGCGCAGCGAACGGTCGCCCTGGCCGATCGCTCCCACGTGCTCGCAAACGGCGAGCTACGACTGACGCTCGGCCCCGAGAACGCGAACGACACCACGGCGATGGTCGAGGCGTACTTCTCATGACCCTAGCCGTCCTCAACATCGACTGGCAGACGCTCACCGACGCGATCGCCCTCGGCTCGGTCTACGCGCTGATGGCGGTCGGCATCGGCCTCGTGTTCGGCGTGCTGCGGCTCGTCAACTTCGCCTACGGACAGCTCGTGATGGCGGGCGCGTTCGCGATGGCGCTGGCATCGCAGTGGGGATGGCCGGTGTGGGCGGGCATCGTTCTCTGCTTCGCGGTCGTGCTGGCTCTGTCGGCTCGCGATGGACCGGCTCGTCTTCCGCCCGCTGCGTGGGCAGTCACCGGTCGTCATGCTCGTCGCAACGTTCGCGGTTGCCTTCCTGCTGCAGAGCGTCGCGATGCTCTGGTTCGGGTCGCTCGGGAAGATTGCGAGCTCGCTTGCCTACCTGAACCGACCCGTGACGATCTCGAACGTCGACATCCGAAAGATCACGATCGTCGCCGTCGTCGTCGCAGTCCTGTGCCTGCTCGCGCTGACGCTTTTGCTCGAGCGGACCACGATCGGCCTGCATATGCGCGCTGCGTCGATGGACTTCCAGACGGCTCGCATCCTCGGTGTCCGCGCAAACCGCGTGATCGCGGTGGCGGTGCTGCTCTCGGGCGCGCTCGCCGCGGTGGTCGCCGTCATGCTCACCGTGCAGAACCCGCTCGTGACGCCCGACTTCGCGCTGCGGGACACGATCATCGTGCTCGCGGGCGTGGTGCTCGGTGGCATGAATCGCCCGATTTCCGCGACGCTCGGTGGGTTCTCGATCGGCTTTGCGAGCGGTCTGCTCGGCGGCGCGCTGCCGACCGAGAAGAGCCAGTACCTGCCGTCGTTTCTCTTTGCCGCGGTGATCCTCGTGCTGCTCGTGCGGCCCGGCGGGCTCTTTGCCCGGAAGGGTGCGGTCGAGCGCGTATGAGGCGGGTGCTCGCGTTGCAGGAGCTGCTCGGCCCGGCGCTGCTCGTGGTCGCCGCAGCGCTTCTCGGCACGCTCGTCTCGCTCTCGACCCAGTCGTACTTCACCGACGCACTCGTGAAGGTCGCGATCGTCGTCGCGCTGTACATCTTCATCGGCAACTCGGGCGTCGTGTCGTTCGGCCACATCAGCTTCGTCGCGATCGGTGCGTGGACCGCGGGCGTGCTCTCCGTTCCGGCGGCCGAGAAGCCGGCGATCATGCCGAGCCTCGTGCACGTGCTGCGTGACCGCACGGTCGGGAACATCTCGTCGCTCGCGCTCGCTGCTCTCGCCGGCGGGATCTGCGCCTTTGCGGTCGCGCTGCCCCTGATGCGCCTGTCGGGGCTCGCGGCCGGCATCGCAACGTTCGGCGTCCTCGAGATCACCCACAACCTCTTGCGCTACGAGGAGAAGATCGGGCCGGGACTGAACACGTTCTCGTCCGTGCCGGAGACGACCGGGCTCCGACAGGCCGCTCTCGGCGCGCTCGTGGTGATCGTCGCGGCGTACGCGTACGGACGCAGCCGGTTCGGCCGGCTGTTGCGCGCGACGAGCGAAGATCAGGCAGCCGCGCGTGCAGCCGGTGTCTCGGTGTACCGGCAGAGGCTCATCGCCTTTGGCCTGTCGGGGCTGGTCGCAGGGCTGGCAGGCGGTCTGTACGTGCACCTGTTGCCGCTCAACACCGAGTCGGTGTACCTCGATCTGACGTTCATCACGCTCGCGATGCTCGTGATCGGCGGTGCAACGAGCCTTTGGGGAGCGGTTGTCGGCGCACTCGCGGTCAGCGCCCTCGACTCGTACCTCGCCGTCGCCGAGAACGGCACCTCGTTCTTCGGGTGGCACGTCGACCTGCCGGCGGGAACGCGCGTGATCGTCGTCGGCGCGTTGATGGCGATCGTGTTGATCCTGCGGCCTTCGGGCTTGACCGGGCGGCCGCGAGTTTCGGCTGCGTTGGTCGCGGCGATGACGCGCGTTTGCATCGCCGGGGCCGGCGTGATCGGAAGCCTCTTCGCCGCGCATCTCGCGCGCGTCACGGAGGTCACCGCGTTGACGCGTCGTGAAGAGCACGCGCGCGCGCTGAACGAACAGGGGCTGCGGGTCAGCGGCCGCGCCGACTTCACGGCGCGCCTGACCGCGGCGACGACGCCGGACGCACTGCCCGAGCCGGAGCTCGTGATCGTCGCGAGCAAGGGCGGCGATGTCGACGCGATTGCGGCGCAACTGGCAGGGCACTGGCCGGACGCAATGGTGATGACCGTGCAGAACGGCATCGGCGCGGACGAGCTCGTCGCGCGTCACGGAGCGTGGCGTCAGCTGACGAGCGTGACCTTCATGAGCGGGACGCGGCACGCCGACACCCACGTCGAGTATGTACTCGATACGGCGACTTGGATCGGGCCGTCGCGCGGGACGACGCCCGCCGACGCCGAACGGGTCGCCGATCTGATCGTCTCGTCCGGGCTGAAAGCCGAGGCGTTCGACGACCTGCGCCCGGCGCAGTGGTCGAAATTGATCTTCAACGCGACCGTCAACACGGTCGCGGCGCTCACCGGCCTGCCCCACGATCCGCACTTCGCTGCAGTCGACGAGCCCGCAGGACCTCGGCCTCCTCGTGCGTGCCCTGATGGACGAGGGCAAGGCCGTCGCGGCGGCGGCAGGCGTGACGCTCGGTGAGGATCCCTGGGAGATGAACGTGCTCGCCACGCAACGCGGCCACCGCCACTACCCTTCGATGCTCGAGGATGTCGCTGCGCACCGCCGCACCGAGGTCGACATGATCACCGGTTCACTCGTGCGCGAAGCGAACCGGCTCGGGGTGCCGGTGCCGCTCCACGAGACCATGTACCGCTTGATCAAGGCCAAGGAGGCGTCCTGGGAATGAGAGTGTGTGTTGTCGGATGTGGAGCGGTCGGATCGCTTTTTGCAGCGAACCTCGCCACGCTCGAGGACGTCGAGGTGTGGGCCTTCGACGCGGCGCAGGCTCACGTGGATGCGATCAACCGGAGCGGCCTGCGGCTCGTCGGCGCGGGCGAGGTCGTGGGGCACGTACGCGCGACGACGGACGCCGGCGACCTGCCTCCCTGTGACTTCGGGATCGTCGCGACGAAGGCGATGCACACCGAGTCGGCGATCGCTGCTGCGGCCCATGCCTTCGCGGACGGCTCGGTCGCGACGGTGCAGAACGGGATCGGTAACGAAGAGGTCGTCGCGGCGCATGCCAGGCGCGTGATCCGGGGCACGACGTTTCCGGCGGGGAAGATCCTCGAGCCCGGCGTCGTGCAGTGGGACGTGAGGGGCGATACGACGATCGGGCCGTTCGAGGCCGCACCGGCCGAGTCCGCGGAGATCGAGCGGCTCGCGGAGGCCTGCACGCGCGGCGGAATGCCGACCGAGGCCGTCGCCGACGCCCGCGGCCCGCAGTGGCGCAAGGTGATCTTCAATGCGGCGACCAATCCGATCGGTGCCCTCACCGGGTTGACGCACGGCCGCGTGTGCGAGCAGCCGGCGCTGCGCGCACTCGTCTCGCGCCTCGTCGATGAGGGCAAGGCGGTTGCGGCCGCCCAAGGAATCGAGCTGGACTCGGACCCCGAGACGCTGATCGACTACGCCGCGCGCCCGGAGGTCGCGTACGACCACAAGGCGTCGATGCTCCAGGACGTGGAGGCGCGCAGGCAGACTGAGGTCGACTATCTGAACGGCGGGATCGTGGAGTTCGGCCGGCGCTACGACGTGGAGACGCCCGAGCACGCGGCCATCTGGGCACTCGTCAAGGGAATGGAGGCGTCGTGGACGCAGCACTGATCGGCACCGGCGCGGCGGCGGTGCCCGCCGCGGAGATCGAATTGCGCCACACGAAGATTCGCGAAGCGATGGCGCGCGACGGCCTCGACGCCGTGATCGTCTCGGGCAACGAGTACAGCGGCTTCGAGGGTGCAGTCACCTACATGTCGGGATTCGTGATCGTGCACCGTTATGCCTACGTCTTGCTGCCGCTCGAGGGCGCGCCGTCGATCGTCTTCCCGCGAGAGGCGCGCTACGTCGGCGAGCACGGCACGACCTGGATCGAGGAGCAGGAGTTCGTCGACCTGCCCGGCGAATGGCTTGCGGATCGGGTGCGAGGCAAGCGCGTCGGCGTCTATGGCCTCGACTACGTGATGACGGTGCGCGACTATCGCGCGCTCGAGGGCGCTGCGGAGGTCGTTCCCTGGGACCTCGGCTTCGATCACGCGCGGGCGGTGAAGAGCGAGTTCGAGCTGGCCTCGGTGCGCGAGAGCGTGCGCATCAACACCGAAGGGTTCTGGATCTTCGTCGACGCGTTCGAGGTCGGCAAGAGCGAACGCGAGATCCTCGCGCCGTGCGAGGAGTACTTCGTCGCGCAGGGCTGCGGCCGGCTGACGATGGACATGGTGCTCACCGGCACGGGTGGAGCCGCGCTGCCGGAGTTCAAGATCGCAGGGCCGCGCCCTGTCGCCCAGGGCGATCTGGTACTGCCGTCGCTCGAGATCGCCGGGCCTGGCGGCCACTGGGTCGAGGTTTCGCGCGCGATCTGCGCCGGGGAGCCGAGTGACGAGACGAAGCGCATGCTCGAGGCCTACGAGGAGTACTACGAGGCGGCCCGTGGCGTCCTCAGGGATGGGGCGACCGCACACGACGCGCATCGCGCCGTCTCCAAGGGCTTCATCGATCGTGGCTGGGCGCTCGGCCACGTGACCGGCCACTCGATCGGGATGACCATGATCGAGTTCCCGAAGGTCGGCGAGGGAATCGACACCGTTCTCCGGAGCGGGATGGTGCTCTCGATGCACCCGCACGTGATCTCCGACGACGGCAACGCCTGCCTCTACATGCAGGACACTTGGCTCGTGACCGACGACGGCGGTATTGCGCTCGCCGACCTGCCCATGCGCATCTTCGACGGAACGGAGCGACGGCCATGACGGAAGGGCCGGGTTTGGCAAAGCCGATCCTCGCCGGGACGGCTCCGAGCGACTACGAGCGCTACCTGCGCACCGAGGAGCTGCTCGCGCTCCAGAAGAACCCGGACGAGTGGATCCACCGCGACGAGTTGCTCTTCCAGTCGGTGCACCAGTCGTCGGAGATCTGGCTGAAGCTCGCCTGGAACGAGGTCGAGGAAGCGGCGCGGCTCGTCGACGAAGGGGCGTTGCCCGGCGCGATCCGGCTGCTGCGCCGCTCGAACGACTGCCTGAAGATCGTCACGCAGGCGCTGGACATGCTCGAGCACATGTCGCCGTGGGAGTACACCGAGGTGCGCAAGGTGCTGGGACACGGCAGCGGCTTCGACTCACCCGGGTTCCGCGAGATCCGCAGGGTCGCGCCGATGCTCGGCGAGGCGTTCCACGCAGCGCGCGAGCGGGCGGGGCTCTCGCTCATCGACGTCTACGTCCGCGGTCGCGAGTTCGAGGACCTCTACAACCTGGCCGAGCAGCTGATCGAGCTCGACGAGCGCGTGATCGTCTGGCGCGTGCGGCACTTCAAGGTCGTGCAGCGGGTGATCGGCGCGGGAGTCGTCGGCACGCAAGGAACACCGGTCGAGGTGATGGGCCGCCTGATCCACAAGTCGTTCTTCCCCGAGCTGTGGAACGTGCGGAACGACCTCACGAACATGAACCTTCCCGAGTGAGCTTCACCGGGATCGCACTCGGTTGCGGCAATTTTGGCGGCATCGGCTCAGCGCCCGAGTTCTTCGGGCAGGGCATCGACGACCAGACCGCGTTCGGGATCATGGACACTGCCTGGGCGAGCGGCCTGCGCTGGTTCGACACGGCCGATGCGTACGGCGGCGGCAAGAGCGAGGAGCTGATCGGCCGCTGGCGGGCCGAGCGCGAGCCGGACGGGCTCGTCTTGACGACGAAGGTCTTTCATTCGACCCGCGGCGATGCGGCCGACATCGGTCTCGCGCCCGAGCGGATCCGACGGCAACTCGAAGGCAGCCTCGAACGCCTCGGCGTCGGGCGGGTCGACCTGTACCTCGCGCACGAACCCGATGCGACCGTGCCGATTGCCGACACCGTTGCGACGTTCGAGGCGCTTCGCGACGAGGGCGTGATCGGCGCGTGGGGGCTCAGCAACTACGACGCGGCGGGCGTCCGAGAGGCGCTGACCGTGTCGACGCCTGCCCTCGTGCAGAACTCGTTCTCGCTGCTCGACCGCGGTGACGAGGGCGACGTGATCCCACTCTGCGCCGAGTGCGGCATCGCGTACGTACCGTTCGGCCCGCTCTCCGGCGGCTGGCTCACCGGCAAGTACCGGCGCGGCGAGACCTTCCCCTCCGGGTCGCGGATGACGCAGCGGCCGGGGCCGTACGAGCACCTGCGCACCGACGCCGTGTTCGACGGCCTCGACCGGTTGGGCGAAGCCGCGACGGTGCGCGGCGTCGACATGGCGACCCTCGCCTTTGCCTGGGTGCTCGCGCATCCCGGCGTCGGCGGCGCAGTGTGCGGGCCGATGCGGCCCGAGCACCTCGAGCCGGTGCTCGCGGCGCGTGATCTTCAACTGACCGAGTCGGAACACCAACAGATCGGAGGGTTCTTCCCGTGAGCGTGCGCATCCTGGACGAGCACGACGTCAGGCGGCTCTTGCCGATGTCGGAGTGCATCGAGGTCATGGCCGGCGCGCTCGCCTCGCTCGCGCGCAACGAGCTGCACAACCCGCTTCGCTTCGTCGTCCGCCCGCCGGGCGAGCAGACGCTGATGGGGCTCATGCCCGCCCACCGTTCGTTGCCCGCACCGCTCTATTCGTTGAAGACGGTCGTGATCGCACCCGCGAACGCGGAGCGCGGGCTCGACCTCCATCAGGGCTTCGTCGCCCTCTTCGACGGTGAAACGGGCGAGACGCGCGCCCTGATGAACGCCGGCGGCATCACGGCGGTGCGAACGGCGGCAGTTTCCGGGGTCGCGACGCGTCTGCTGGCGCGCGAGAACGCGCGCACGCTTGCGATCCTCGGAGCCGGTATCCAGGCCAAGGCGCACCTCGAGGCGATGCGTGCCGTGCGGGACTTCGACCGGGTGCTCGTCTGGAGCCGCACGCCGGGCCGTGCCCTCGAGCTCGACGGGGTCGAGGAGGCGGCGACCGCCGAAGTGGCCGTGCGGGAGGCCGACGTCGTCGTGACCGTGACGTCGGCGCCGGAGCCGATCCTCGAGCGGGAATGGCTGAAGGCGGGCGCCCACGTGAACGCGGCGGGCTCGAGCATCCCGACCACCCGCGAGCTCGACACGGCAACGATGGCGGCTGCGACGCTCTTCGTCGACCGGCGTGAATCGACGCTGAACGAAGCCGGCGACTATCTCTTCCCGATGCGCGAAGGGGCGATCGGGCCGGAGCACATCCGCGGTGAGATCGGCGAGATCCTGATCGGGACCGTCCCCGGCCGCACCTCTGAAGACGAGTTGACGGTGTTCAAGTCGCTCGGCCTGGCAGTCGAGGATCTCGCCGCCGCCGAGTACGTCCTGGAGCGGGCCGAAGCCGAGAACGCCGGGACGGTCGTGTCCCTGTGATCGCGATCGCAGAGATCGAGCGCGCGCGCCAGGTGCTCGACGGCATCGCCGTGCGCACGCCGCTCGTCCGCCTGAATGTGGACGCCGATGTCGAGATCCATCTGAAGCTCGAGACCCTGCAGCCGGTCAACTCGTTCAAGATCCGGGGTGCAGGCAATGCCGTTCTGCAGGCCACCGACGCCGAGTTGAGCGACGGCGTCCTGACCGCAAGCGCGGGGAACATGGCGCAAGGGGTTGCGTATGCGGCGAGGCTGCGCGGCGTCCCGGCGACGATCGTCGTGCCCGATCACGCGCCCGAGACGAAGCTCGCGGCGATTGCGCGTTACGGCGGCCAGGTGATCAAGGTTCCGTACGACGAGTGGTGGCAGGTGCTCGTCACGGGGCGCTACGAAGGGGCGACGGGCCTCTTCGTCCATCCCGTCGCCGACCTCCGCGTCATGGCGGGCAACGGCACGATCGGACTCGAGTTGCTGGAACAACTCGCCGACTTCGACGCCGTCGTCGTGCCCTACGGCGGCGGCGGTCTCGTGACGGGTATCGCGAGCGCGGTCAAGGCGTCGCGACCCGAGGTGAAGTTCTATTCGGTCGAGCCGGAGACGGGCGCGCCGGCGGCGGCGACGCTGGCGGCGGGTGCGCCGACCGCGGTCGAGTACGTGCCGTCGTTCGTCGACGGCTCGGGCAGCCGAGCATTGATCCCGGAGGTGTGGGAGCACGCCTCGCAGCTTCTCGAGGACGGCTTCGCCATCCCACTCGCCGACGTCGAGGCGGCCGTGCGGACGCTTGCCGAGCGAACGCGCGTGATCGCCGAAGGCGCGGGCGCGCTGAGTGTCGCGGCAACGCTCACGGGGCGGATCCCCAACGCACGGAAGGTCGTCTGCATCGTGTCGGGCGGCAACATCGACTTCGGGGTGCTCACTCGCATCCTGCGAGAGGAGAGCAGCGCGACATGACCACTACGAGCTTTGCGGTCGAGGCCGTCCGGGAACGGTTTTCGTCACTTCAGTCTGAGTTCGCGTTCTTCGATGCGCCCGGCGGCACTCAGGTTCCCGACGAGGTTGGCCAGGCGATCGCAAACGCGTTGCGCGAGGCGTCCGGCAATCTCGGGGCTCCGTATGCCACCGGCCGCGCGGTCGAGGCGATTCTCGCGCGGGCCAAGCACGACGGCGGCCGCTTTCTCGGGTGCAGTCCCGACGAGATCTCGTTCGGGATGAACATGACGACGCTGGACTTCGCCCTCGCCCGCACGGCGGCGCGCGACTTCGAGCCGGGGGTTCAGATCCTGACCACGCAGCTCGATCACGACGGAGGTGTTGCGCCGTGGGTCGATCTCGCTGCCGACAAGGGACTGAGCGTCGGCGTCGTCGCGGCGACCGAGGGGCTGATGGTCGACTACGACGATCTCCAGCGGAAGCTCAGCGACCGCACGAAAGTCGTGGCGTTCGCGCTCGCCTCGAACGCGACCGGTTCGGTCGCAGACGCGAAGCGCATCTGCGACCTGGCACGCGAGGCCGGCGCGATCTCGTGGATCGACGCCGTGCACTACGCGGCGCACGAGCCGATCGACGTCGCGGAGATCGGCTGCGACGTCCTCATCTGCTCGCCGTACAAGTTCTGCGGGCCGCATCTCGGGGTCGCCTATGTGCGCGGCAGCCTCGCGGAGTCGTGGCGCCCGTACAAGGCTCGCCCGTCGGCGAGCTCGCCGACCGGGCGCAGCTTCGAGACCGGAACACTCCCATACGAGTTGCTGGCCGGTTTCAGCGCCACGATCGCCTACCTCGACTCGCTCGGCGGCATGGAGGTGCTGCGCGACTACGAGCGGACGCTCGGCGAGTACCTGATCGCGAATCTGCCCGGCAACGTGACGCTGTACGGCCCGCCGACCATGGAGGGGCGCGTGCCGACGTTCCTGTTCAACGTCGACGGTCGCCCCGCCGAGGAGGTCGCTCGCACGCTCGGCGAGCGTGGAGTCGGGATCTGGTACGCCGACAATTGGTACTGCGTCTCACTCGGCGAACGCCTGCCGGAGCAGTCGCTGCGCGCCGGGCTGATCCACTACAACACGCGCGGCGAGGTCGACCGCCTGCTCGCCGAGCTCGCCTCGATGTAGGCGCCTTCGAACCGCCCATTCGGCGGTGTCCTCGGCCGCCACGGCCGGTGCCAGGCACCTGCACGAGACTGTGAATTCTCAGCCACACGCGGGAGAAATCCCTGTCGCGGAGCCGTTCGCAACGGGACATGTCCGGTGCCAGGCACCGTTACCGGAGCGTGCCAATTCGTCCACAATGCGGAAGGTGCGACGCTCGAGCTTCGCGGGGTTACTGGCCGCCGAAGTCGGGCGTGTCGGACGAGCTGAGGAAGGATCCGTCCGGCCCGTAGAGCACGAAGTGGACGAGCGACGGGTTGTAGATCGTGCTCATCTTGATGTGGACGACGGCGGGGTGAGACTTCACGGGAGTGGTGGAGACGTACCGGTGCAACACGACCTCGGCCTGCGACTCGCCGCCCTGCAGGGCGTCGATCAGCCCCCACTCGAGGGTGACGTGCTTGCCGGGCACGCCGCCGACGTTGATCGTCGTCGTCGCGACGGCTGTTCCCTTCGTCACCTTGACGTGTGCCTGCGCCACCTTGGCGACGAGGCCGTTCGCGCCCTTGCCGCTGCCGCTCGACCCGCCGCCCGCGTCGCCGCCGCGACCGTTCGAGCCGCACGCGGTCAGGCCGAGGACGAGTACGACGCCGGCAATCAGGCTGAGACCACGAGTCGAAGTCACCCCCGTATTCTTGCCGATTCTCCCCCGATCCCGCCGATTCGACCAGCACGCAAACCAGTAGCGGCGTTTCGGACGTAGTTGGCGGTATGCGCATCCCTTTCCTGGCCGCCGCAGGCGTGGCGGCACTCGTTCTGGCCGGGCCGACCGCAGCCGACAACTCGATGCTCGTCGGCACCGTCGGCCCGGGTTTTTCGATCTCGCTGCACGATTCGGCGGGCAACGCCGTCACCCAGCTCGATCCCGGCACGTACACCCTGCTCGTCCACGACATGTCCGACATCCACAACTTCGACCTGTCAGGGCCTGGCGTGAGCGCCAAGACCGACATCGACTTCGTCGGCGATCAGACGTTCACGGTCACGTTCGTCGAGGGTCGGTACACGTATGTCTGCGACGCTCACTTCGCAACGATGCACGGGAAGCTCACGGTCGGCAATCCACCAGCGCCGCCGCCTCCACCGGCGCCGAAGGCGCACCCGCTCACGGTGCACGTCGGCCCCGGGCACGTGCTCGCGTTCCCGAAGGGTCTCGCTATCGGCAAGTACGCGATCACGGTGCACGACCTGAGCGCAGGCGACAACCTCCACCTGAAGGGGCCGGGCGTCGACCGGAAGACCGGTGTCGCCTTCCGTGGCACGGTCAAGTGGACGGTCAACCTGAAGGCCGGCACCTACCACGTCTCGAGCGATGCGCACAAGACGCTCACGCGCACCGTCAAGGTCGACTAGCCCGCGAGCGTCACAGGTCGGTGACACCGATGGACGCGTTTCATGCGTGTGTCTGACACCGGCCATGTCTCGAAGAGCGAGCCGAAATGGCGAATGCGTGAGCCGAGAACACGCAGACGGGTACCTCCGGGCACGGAGCTGTGGCAAGTCGGTCGCACATTCGCGCGCGTGTCTGACACCGGCCGTGGCCGTCGGGGACACCCTGCCGGGGAAGGTGCTCAGCCGCGGTCGAACCGCGTGAGCTCGTCGGCCACGAGGTCCGCGAAGCGCTGGGCGCGCGGCAGCGGCACCGGCTTGCCCGAGCGTCCGCGGAGGGCGACGCCGTGCAGCCCGCCGCGAACGAGCGTGTATTCGCCGGTTGCGCCGATTGCGAGCGCCCGGTCGAAGCCGCGGCGAGAGAGGCTCGAGCTGACACCCGGGACCCCCGGCAGGTAGCGGTCGAGCGAGCCGTGCAGCACCCGCAGCCGCTTCCCACGGAGAGGCTCGACCGACAGTTGATCCGGAATCCACGGGGCGAGGCCGACGACGCCTTCGACCGACGGCGCGGCGGCGCACGCGACCGACACCGCGCCACCCATTGAGAAGCCGAGCAGAAGGGTTCGTGGCGCCGCCACCTCTTGGATCGCGGCAAGCGCGTCTTCGTTGCACCAGTCTAGTCGGTGCCAGGACTTGACCCGGTAGCGCACCTCGGCGAAGCGGAGCCCGGGAAAGTGGGGCGCGAGCTGCTGCACGAGCCACTCGAGCGTTGCGCTCCAGGTGCCCTTGACCTCGGCCGCCTGCCCGCCGTTGACGCAGATCACGGCAGGGCCGTTCGACGTAGAGCCGGTGAGGCGCAGCTCGGCGCCGGTCGAAAGGAGCATTCAGTGCGGTTCGACGAAGCCGAGCTCGAGTAGCTCGCGCATTGCGTCGAGGGCCTCGCGGCGCAGCTCACTCGCCGATCGGCGGGTCAGCTCGAGGCGCTTGCTCGTCCGCTCGATCGCCCGGCCGAGCGACACGTTGCCGTCGAGCAACGTGAGCACGTCGGCCGTGTCGGGATTGACCTCCAGCTCCGGCATCGTCCCCTCGTGCAAGACCACCGTCGCCGCCTCGCCGCCCTGCGGGTCGAAGCTGCGGTCGATGCGTACGTCCTCGACGAAGGCAAAGCGCCCGTCCAGGAGAGCCTCGTCGCCGTGGCTCCTCGCCAGGAATGCCTGTGAGGCGAACGCCCGCTCGATCTGGGCCCCCGCATCCTCGAGGTCGTCCTCTTCGATCGGGTCGACGCGCACCGAGTGGTCTGCGCCCTGCCGGCGATGCAGCAGAACTGCACCTTCGGTGATCCACCCGACACCGATCGAGCGGAAGTAGGCGCTCCAGTCGTCGAGCGCGTCACCCAGCGCCGCCTGGTCGTCGACGAGGTGATTGTTCCAGGAGAAGGCATGGTCGAGCGGGTCGGCGCTCGTCATGCCGAGCACCCAGGCGTCGCAGCCGGAGCCGTCGAGCCAGGAGAGGACTCGGTCGTCCGGCTCGTCCGCCGTCTCGGCGACCCAGCTGACGAGCAGCGACGCGAAACCGTCGTCGGCGAGCGCAAGCGCTGCCTGGCGGGTGAGGAGCTCGGACATCTGATCCGCCGGCATTCCCGAGTCGCGGTATTGCCACCTCGACTCGGGCGACACGACGAACGGCGCGTTGCAGGTGACGAGGTCGAACTGCTCGCCCGCGACCGGCTCGAACAGGCTGCCGAGCCTGGTCTCGATGTTGTCGAGTCCGTTCAACGCCGCATTGATCTCCGTGTAGGCGAGTGCCCGTGGGTTGAGATCCGTTGCGACCACCCGGTCGCTATGACGGGCCGCCAGCAGAGCGTGCGCGCCGTTGCCGGTGCCGATGTCGACGGCGCTGCCGATTCGCCGGCGCGGTGTGAGCGCGGCGAGCCACGCCGTCGTGGGCGAGAACGTCGAGACGTAACCGTGCGGGTCGTCGCGCGTCGAGAATCCGTCGAAGGCGATGAGCAACCCCTCGACCGGCATGATCCGAGACCGAGGCTCGAGCTTCCCGTCGTGCGGGACGACGAGCCCGAGGAGCAGCAAGGCGTCGACCGCGTCCCGGCCGAGCGCGATCGACCCCGCGGCCTCTTCGATCGGTAGTTGGAGCAGCAAGAGGCGGAGGGCGATGGCGAGCGGCGTCGTCGGCAACCGGCGACTGAAGACCGCGACGTCTTCGGGTCCGGCCGAGACTCCGTCCTCGCCGAGCAGCGCCTCCACGGACTCCTCCGCGTAGCCGAGACGGGCCAGCGCGGCGCTGAGCACCTCGGCCGCGGCACGATCAGGGACGGGATCCCAGTTCTCGCCGAGCGCCTGCTCCTGCATCTCTGTCGCCACGAATGCGGATTGTGCATTGCGCGGAGGTCTGCGCGCATCGGCCCACCTGAGCGCGGACGTCATCTAGAGTCGAACGATGAGCGGACGCGTTGCGATCCTTGGGGCGGGCCGTCTTGGCGAGTCGCTCCTTCGCGGCCTGCTCAGTTCCGACTGGCGGGCACCGGCCGAGATCGTCGCGACGAGCCGTCGGCCCGAGCGCCTCGCGAGGCTCGCCGAGAGCTACGGCGTCGAGACGACCTCCGACAACAGGGCGGCGGTCGACGGCGCGGTGCTCGTCGTCGTGGCGGTGAAGCCGCAGGACATGACTGCGGTGCTGGCCGAGATCTCGCCGGCGGTCTCGGCCGAGCAGACATTGCTCTCGGTGGCGGCAGGCATCCGCACCGCCTCGATCGAGGCGCACCTGCCGGTGGGGAGCAGGGTCGTCCGCGCGATGCCGAACGCACCGGCGCTCGTGCACGAGGGAATCGCCGGCCTCTGTGGCGGCGAGCATGCTCGCGAGGTCGATCTCGACCTTGCGGCCGAGGCGCTCGGTCACCTCGGAGCCGTGGTGCGGGTGGCCGAGGACGACATGGACGCCGTCACCGCGCTCTCGGGCTCCGGGCCTGCGTACTTCGCGCTGCTCGCCGAGGCGATGATCGAAGCGGGCCTGCTGCTCGGCATCAGCCGAGATGTGTCGACCCAGCTCGTTGTGCAGACCATGTTCGGGAGTGCCTTGCTGCTGCGCGACGAAGGCATGCATCCGGTCGAGCTCCGCGAGGCCGTCACCTCGCCGGGCGGGACGACGACCCGTGCGATCCAGGAGCTCGAGCGAAGCGGCGTCCGCGCCGCCTTCTTGAACGCGATCACGGCGGCGACGGAGCGGTCACGCGAGCTCGCCGAGCGCGTCACGGACTGAGCCGACTACCAGTCGGTCGGCTTGTAGTCCTTCAAGAACTGTCCCCACCGGTGCTTGCCGGTGTTGAACCCGTCGATGATCGGGTCGACGATCCGTGCCGCGCCGTCGACGATGTCGAGTGGCGGCCGAAACCGATGCTCGACCGCCTTCTGCTCGGCGATGTGCACGGGATCTTCGTCACTCACCCAGCCGGTGTCGACGCTGTTCATATGGATCCCGTCACCGTGATAGTCGGCAGCTGAGGTGCGCGTCATCATGTTCAGGGCCGCCTTCGCCATGTTGGTATGCGGATGGCGGGTGGTCTTGAACCGCCGGTAGAACTGACCTTCGACGGCGGAGACGTTGACGATGTGCTTGTCCCGCTCGGGAGTACGCAGCAGCAGAGGCTTCAGGCGAGCGTTGAGCACGAAGGGCGCGACGGCGTTCACGAGCTGCGTCTCGAGCAGCTCGACCGTCGAGACCTCGGCGAGCAGGAGCCGCCACGAGTTGCGCTCGCGCAGGTCGACCTGCTGCAGGTCCTGGTCGAGCCGGCCTTCGGGAAACAGATCGGCCTGACCTGCGAGGTCGTCCGGGAGGAGCGCGACCTGCGTCAGCTCCGCCGAGCGCGTGACGCCGACCGCGCCCGGCAGCATCTCCGTCCGGCGCAGGCCTTCGTAGGAGCCGAGCAGGCGCTGTACCTCGGCCGGCATGTCGCGAGCCGCCTCGGTCTCGCCTTCGAGCATGTGCCGGTAGAACTCCGCCGGACGACGGACGGTCTGACAGGCGTTCGAGACGATGAAGTCGAGCCGGTCGCGCGTCGTCTCGAGGTGATGGCAGAACGCCTCGACGCTGGGTGTGTGGCGCAGGTCGAGCCCGAAGATCTCGAGCCGGTCGCCCCAGACCGCGAAATCCTCCTCGCATGCGTAGCGCGCCGCGGCGTCCCGCGGAAAGCGCGTCGTCACGATCAGCTGCGCACCCGCTCGCAACAGCTTGATACCGGCCTGGTAGCCGATCTTCACGCGGCCGCCGGTGAGGAGCGCCACCCGGCCGCCGAGATCGGCGCTCTCGGTGCGCTTCGCGAAATTGAACTCCGCGCAGGTGGGACACATCTGGTCGTAGAACGGATGGATCTCGACGTAGAGCTGCTTGCACACATAGCAGTGCTGCTCCTCGGCCACCTCGCGGGGCTCGCCGTCAGCGTCGACCTCGACCTGCTCGAACCCGGCGGGCGCGAAGACGTTCGGCGTGGTGAACACGGGCTTGTCGCGCAGCACGCGGATGCCCGTCTCGGCGAGCACGGTCTCGTCGATCTGACGCTTGGCGGCCTTGTCCTGGCGCCGGAGCGCCTTGGCCGAGCGCCGGCGCTCGGCGATGTCCGGGTTGAAGATGCTGCCGGCGGCGGAACGAAGTCGCGTTCGCTCGTCGAGCGTCAGCTCTCGGAGCAGGCCGCGGTCGCGAACGGCGGCTTCGAGGGTCTCGATCGCCGCGCGCAGGCGGTCGGCTGCGGCATCGTGGTTGCCGTTCGACATGTGCGCCAGGGTAGCGAGGCGCCCAGAGACGCTAGTGCGGCCGGATGCTCTGCGGGAAGTGGAAGAGGTTCGTCGGGTCGTACCGCCGCTTCACCTGCCGGAGTCGCGCCAGGTTGCTGCCGTAGTAGGCCTGCTGCCAGTTCGCGAGGTGCGGATCGATGTAGTTCACGTACGCGGCTCCCGACATCGCGGGCGCGAGGGCGGCGCGCGATCCGTCGACCCAGCCGCGCGCAGACGCAGCGTTGCCTGCCGCGAAGTACTGCACCGAGGCGAGCATCGTGCGATGGGCGAATGCCGTTGCCGACGGGGAGACACGGTTGAGCGCGCCGCCGTACGCATCGATCAAGAGCGCGCCCGACGCCGTGCCCCGTGCGTCGATCGCGTGCCGGAACGCGGCGAGCCGAGCCGGCGAAGGGACGTGTGCGATGTAGTCGGAGGCGCCGACGAACACCTGATGCCCGGGCGCCGAGCACTGAGGGAGCGTGTGGCCGAGGCAGCCTGCCCAGCGCCGCACGAGGTCGAGCCACGACGCGGTGCCGGTGACGAGTTGGGTTGCCGGCGGCCCGAGGCTCGCGAGCGCGGCCTTCAGGCTCGTCTCGCTGCCGAGAAACTGGCCGAAGATCTGTACCGTCGGGCCGCCCGGCCCGGCGGCGAGCCGGCAGAGGCTGCCGAGCGCATCCGGCGCGGCCGGAGCCCAGTGCAGGAAGCTCGCGAGCACCTGCTCGACCTGCGCCCACGGCCACGTCGCGATGAAGTAGGAGCCCTGCGTCACCGGGTGCGTCCGGAACGTCAGCTGCGTGACGATCCCGAAGTTCCCACCGCCTCCGCCGCGGCAGGCCCAGTAGAGGTCGCTGTGGTGGGCCGGGTCGACCAGCAGCACCTTCCCGTCGGCGGTGACGATCTGCGCGGAGACGAGATTGTCCGAGGCGAGTCCCCACGCGCGGGAGGCGAGGCCGAAGCCCCCGCCGAGCGCGTGCCCGCCGATCCCCACGCTCGGGCACGTCCCGGCCGGAATCGCGAGGCCGTGCGCTCCGAGTGTCGCGTAGATGTTCCCGAGGCGGGCTGCGGGGCCGGCGACCGCGTGCCCGCCGGCGACCCGGACGGCGGCCAGGTGCGAGAGGTCGACCACCACGCCTTCGGTCGTCGAGTAGCCCCCGTAGCTGTGGCCGCCCGAGCGCGCGACGATGTGGACACCGCTCGAACGCGCCCACTTGACGACGGCGCTCACGTCGGCCGCGTCGAGCGGCTGCACGACTGCGAGCGGATGGACGCCGTCGTACAGGCCGTCGAAGACGAGGCGCGCCTTCGCGTACTTCGGCGACGCGGGCGTCAGCACCGCTCCGCGTACGGCCTTGTCGAGGGCACGCAGTCGCGGATCGGCGGCGAGCGCCGCGTCGGCCGCCCAGAGTGAGCCGGACGCCGGCAGCGCGAGCGCGGCGGCCAGCCCCACCGAACGGGTCACGAACTGCCGTCTCGTCAGCCCGTCGAGGGGCGCTGTCATACGTCGCAGAGTAGGCGTTTCCTCATGCACCGCGGCCCGCGTGAAGGCGCGAATTGCGACCGCGGTCAGCGCGACCGCGAAGAGCGTCACGACTGCGAGGCTGGCCGCGGCCATTCCGTGACGAGCGACGTGATCGGGAAGAGCGAGCCGGCGAGAAACCAGGGAACGATGGTGGTCGCAGGCAGGCGGGCGATGTACGTCGATCTCCACCGGCAGCGTGCGATCGTCGATGCGTTCCTTTCCGCGTCGCGCGCCGGTGACTTCGACGCGCTGCTCGAGGTGCTCGATCCCGACGTGGTCTTCCGAGTAGACGCCGGCGCTGCGAGCCCGCAGGCGCGGGGCCCGATCAACGGCGGGCCTGCCGTGGCGAGGCAGATCCTGGCGCGCGGCACGCGCCTCGCGTCACTCGCCCGTCACGCGATCGTGAACGGGTCGGCCGGTGTCGTTGTCGGCCGGCCTGGCGGCCCGATCGCCGTGGTCGGCTTCACGGTCGCGCGCGGCCGGATCTTGGCGATCGACCTGCTCACCGATCCGGCGAAGCTTCGTGGGCTCGCTGCGATGCCTGACAACCCCGGCACGAGGAGCGGCGGTGTCTAATCGGCGGCCTCGCGCTCGAGGACGCGGCCGCAGTGGATCAATCCATCCCGCAGTCCCTTCACGTCGCTGCGGTCGAGCCCGGCAAGCATCGCCCGTTCGACTTCGTCGACCGCTCGATCGCAGCGAACGAGTGCCCGGCGGCCGGCCGCGGTCAACTCGTTGCGGATGACGCGGCCGTGGTTCGGGTCGGCGCGACGGCGGACGTACCGGCGCTCCGAAAGGAGCGCCAGCACCTCGCTCATCGACTGCGGTGTCACGAGCGAGCGCCGGGCGAGCTGGGCGTTCGAGAGGCCGCCCTGCGCCTGCAGAACCGAGAGCGCGGTGTAGGCGGAGAGCGTGAGCCCCGCCGGCTCGACGGCTGTCGCCAGACGTCGCCGGAGCACACGCTCCAGACGGCCGACGACGTAACTGAGCCGCGGTTCCATGCTCTAGGTCGCGGAAGGCCGCTCGTACGCCTGTAGTCCCGGCTTGATCCGTTTCTCGTCGAGGAACTGCCCGAGGCCCTGCTCGCGGCCGCGCTCCTCGTCGAGGAACTGCGACTGCTCGAGCTTCGCGTAGAGGTAGTCCTCCGCCTGGTCCCAGCTCATCGCCGCGCAGTGCTTGTACCCGAGCTTGGCCGCCCGCAGCACGACGGGGTTCTTCGTGAGCAGTTCGCGCGCGAGCGACGCGACCTCGTCGCGGAGTTGTGTGAGCGGGACGCTCGAATTGACAAGACCCATCGCCGCAGCCTGTTGACCGTCGAAGGTGCGGCCGGTCATGACGTAGAGCAGGCCTGCGCGCGAGCCGACGGTGTCGGCGAGCGCTTTGCTGACGACGCTCCCGGGCGGGATGCCCCAGTTGATCTCGGACAGCCCGAACGTCGCCTCGTCCGCCGCGATCGCGAGGTCGCAGGCGACGAGCGGCGTAAAGGCGCCGCCGAAGCACCAGCCGTTCACCATCGCGATCGTCGGCTTCGCGTACGTCCGCAACAGGCGCCACTGCCACAGGGCGGCGTCGCGGCGTACCTTGCGCTGTACGTGCTCAGGGCCGCCGTCGACCTCGCGGAAGTACTCCTTGAGATCCATCCCGGCCGAGAACGCCTCACCGGCTCCGGTCAGCACGAGCACGCCGCAATCTTCGTCCGCGTCGAGTGCCTCGAGCACGCCGACCATCTCCGCGTTCAGCGTCGGGCTCATCGCGTTGCGTTTCTCGGGCCGGTTCAGCTCGACCCAGGCGATGCCTTCGTCGAGCTCGACCCGCACGGTCGTCCAGCGGTCCGCGTACCGCACGGCGTCCTCCTTCGCGGTCGGGTGGTGGCGCGACTATATCAGGGAGCCTGATATTCGGCGATCGTCACGGCGTGTCTTGCCGACCGACGTGGTCACGGCCGAGGAAGGCGTTCGCCCACGCGCTCGTGCCTGCGAGCGCGTTGTCCTTGACGACGACCGGCCCCTCGAGCATCGACTCCTCCTCGCCGTAGGCCTTGAGGCGCTCGTACGCCTGCGACCAGATGCACTCGGTGTCGTAGACCTCGCACAGTCCGTCGCGCGTGCCGCCGCACGGGCCGTTCCGCTGGTTCTTTGCGCACTGCGACTCGGGGCACACATACGCGATCTCGGGGAGCGAGCAGTCGCCGCAGTCACGGCATCCGAACAGCGGTACCTTGGCGGCCTGCTCGACGGCATGGGCGACACGCGCGAGTGGCGGGGACTGCTCGACCGCGCGGTAGAAGGCGCGGCCCACCGGATGCAGTGGACCATCGCGGTCGAAGACGGCCGTATGAAGCCGCCGGCTGACACGGTAGGAGACCGGGACAGGCAGCTCCGTCTTGCGCTGTCGCTTCGACTCGAGGTACGCCGCGCTGACCTCGCTCGACGAGAGCTGCGTCTCCGGGTCGAGCTCGAAGAAGTAGAACTCATCGGCGAACGCGTAGTTGATCTCGCGCGCAAAGCCGCGCCAGTCGTCTGCTGCGAATGAGTCGGCCCGCTCGAGGATCTCGCCGAACGTGGCCGCGGGCATGTGCCCTCCGAGGTAGACACCGTCGAAGCCGAGCCCTCGCGAAACAGCGACATGTTTCGCAGCGAGCTCGACGAAGAACGCTCGTCCGTTGTCGGGGCTTCCGCCGTGCCTCTCGGCGAGGGCGAGCAGGTCGTCGGTGACGACGACGCCCGGGATCTTCCCCTGGTTGAAGGCGCGCGCCGCAGATCGCGACAGGAGGTACACGTTTGCGAGCACCGAGACCGGGAGCTGCTCGCGCCTGATCCAGCGGAGTAGCTCATCGTCCTTGCGCGCGTTCCAGCCGATCTGGTTGATGACGAAGCCCGCGCCGGCTTCCGCCTTCTTACGGAGCTTGAAGTACTGGGGCATCACCTCACGCTCGTGCCGCTTGTGGTTCGTCACCACCCCACCCAGGAAGAAGTTCGTTCGGTCGAGCCGAGTGTCGGCTCGTCGCTCGTCGCGGAGGCCGTCGTTCATCTCCGAGAAGAGGTTGAGCAGCCCGACCGAGTCGATGTCGAACACCGGGGCCGCGAGGCCCTCTGTGGCCCGTGACCGGGTAGTCGCCCGACAGCGCAAGGACGTTGTCGAACCCTTCCGACCCGAGCTTCCAGCCTCGGCTCTCGAGCGCGTTGCGATTCCAGTCCTTGCAGGACAGGTGGATGATCACCTCCTGCCCGCGCGAGATCAGATCGGTTCCGAGGGTGTCGGGCGCGAGCATCGCGTGACCGCCCGGGTTGTCGGTGATCGACAGCACATCGATGCGCGGGTGGGCCGCCAGGTCGCGTGCCAGCTCCAGCACATTGCGGCTCGACCCGGCCGTGATCAGCCCGCGGCTCGTGACGAGCTCTGCGGCGACGACGAACGCGCCTGGGCGCGCGAACTGCTCGCGAAGGGGAATCATTGCGACCACATTCCAGTATCAGTCTGCCTGACATATCATCGGCCCCATGCCCGATTTGCAGGTCCTCGACGGCACGACCGCTCGGGTGGTCGAGGACGTGTGCGATGCGATCGTCCCCGGTTCCGCGCGTGTCGGCCCGGCCGTCTACATCGACGCGCTGCTCGCGCGCATGGACGAGGGTGCCCGCGCTGCGGTTCTCGACGCGTTCGCCACCGTTGCGCGCGACGGCATCGCAGAGCATGCAGCCACGCCGCAGTTCCTGCAGATCCGCGCGCTCGCGATCGAGGCGTACTACAGCGACTTCGTGGCGCCCGGAATCGACGCGACCGGGGCGTGGGCTGAGATCGACTTCAACACCCCGCTCGCGACGCGGCTGGCGAAGGACTGGTCGTACCTGGGGATCGGATGAGCGAGCGTTTTGACGTCGTCGTCGTCGGCTCCGGAGCCGGCGGCGGAGTGGTGGCCGGCGAGCTCGCCGATCGGGGCACGGAGCGTGCTCCTTCTGGAGGCAGGCCCCCATCGCACCGCGGCCGACTTCACGCGCTGGGAGGCGAAGGCCGCGCACGACCTCTGGTGGCCGATCCGGTTCGCGTTGATCGACGGTGGCGCGGGCGGCGCGGTCGGTTTGATCGCGGGCCGGTGCGTCGGCGGCAGCACGACGATCAATACGAAGGTGGCGCTTCGGGCGCACGCCGAGGATTTTGTCAAGTGGCACGAGGCGAGTGGGCTCGTCGGCTCGGCCGGGACGCCGTTCGGCGCAAGCGATCTGCGCCCGCACTATGACCGCGTTGAGCGTCGCCTCGGTGTGCGGGAGCGAACCGACTGGCGCAAGAGCGTGCGCACCGTCGAGCCGGCCTTCCGCTCCCTCGGAGCGCCGCTCGAGGCGGTGCGGTCGTACACCGACGCGAACTGCATGAGCTGTGGCTCGTGCCTGCAAGGTTGTCCGACGAATGCGGGCAAGTCGACACTCAACACGTATATCCACGACGCGTGGGCGGCAGGTCGCCTCGAACTGCGCCCCGATGCTCCCGTCGAGCGCGTGGTGATCGAGGACGGTGAGGCGAAAGGAGTGGAGTACGTCGATGCCGGCGGCGCGCTCCGCCGCGTCGACGCCGGCGCGGTCGTCGTGGCCGCCGGGACGTTGAACTCACCGCAGTTGCTCATGCGGTCGGGCCTTCCGGACAGCAGCAGCACGCGGCTCGTCGGGCGCAATCTCGGCTTCCATCCGGCCCGTCTCGTGTACGGGTTGTTCGACGAGCCGCAGGACGCGCACATGGTCTATCCGATCACTGCGCACGCGATGGGCCATCAGCTGGACGCTGACGGTGGCTTCGTGGTCGAGGCGACGACGATTCAGGACCCGATCGGCTTCGCGACCACGCTCGAGGATGAGAACGGCCCGCTCTACGGCGCGCCGCTCGTTGAGGCGGTGCGGGCCTTCCGTCGTTGGATCGGCCTGCTGGTGATGGTGAACGACGACAACAACGGCTGCGTGGAGCTCGACGAGAACGACGCCGAGTCGTACGCCGCAGCCTTCACCGACGTCGAGCGTGGCCGCATGGACGGGGCGCTCGACTTCACGCGCAGGGTCCTGCTCGAAGCAGGAGCGTCGAGCGTGCGCTGGACGGGACTGATCACGACGCATGTCCAGGGCACGTGCCGCATGGGCAGCGACCCGGAGCGGTCCGTCGTCGACGCGGACGGGCAGTCGTGGGACGTACCGCGGCTCTACGTCGGTGACGGCTCGGTCGTTCCGCGGACTCTTTCGGTGAACCCCTCGCTGACGATCATGGCTCTCGCCGACCGTCTCGCCGACCATCTCCACCGCGACCCGCACGGATACCTCGACGTGACGGAGCCGACCCGAGACCTCGCGCACCTCTCGCATGTCGAGCTACTGACTCCGAAGCTCGACGAGAGTCTCGTGTACTTCCGCGACCTGCTTGGCATGGAGATCGCCGGCGAGTCGGGTGACTCCGTCTACCTCCGCGGCTTCGGCGATTACGAGCGGTCGTCACTGAAACTCACCGGGTCGGCACAGGCCGGCGTCGGCCACATTGCCTATCGCGCGCATAGCCCCGAGGCGCTCGCTCGGCGCGTTGCTGCGCTCGCGAGCCGGCGGCGCGGATGGGAGCTGGCTCGACGGTGACGTCGGCCACGGCCCGGCCTACAGCTTCCTCGATCCCGACGGGCACCGCTTCGAGCTGTTCTACGAGTCCGAGCGCTACGAAGCGCCGCCAGAGCTTCGTCCGGCACTGAAGAATCAGCCGCAGCGGTTCCCGGGACGCGGCGCCGGCGTCCGCCAGCTCGACCATGTCAACTTCCTGGCCGTCGACCCGGGCGAGAACCGCGTCTTCTGCGAGCAGAACCTCGGGCTGCGCCTGACCGAGCAGATCGTGCTCGACGACGGCGCAGAGGCAGGCGTCTGGCTCGCGTCGAGCCAGAAGTCGTACGACGTCACCTACACGCGCGACCTGACTCGGACGCGCGGGCGGCTGCATCACATCGCGTTCTTCGTCGACCAGCGCGAAGACGTCCTGCGCGCCGCAGACATCTTCCTCGAGCACGGGATCGTGATGGAGTCGGGGCCGCACAAGCACGCGATCCAGCAGACGTTCTTCCTCTACACATGGGAGCCGGGTGGGAATCGCATCGAGATCTGCTCCGGCGGTTTCCTGATCCTCGCACCCGATCACGCGCCGGTCGTCTGGTCGCAGGCCGAGCGAGCGAAGGGACAGGCGTGGGGCATGCAGACGGTTCCGAGCTTTCACATCAAGGGAACGCCTCCCGTGCCCGAGGAGGAGGCGCTCCTTGCAGGCTCCGGGCACTGAGCCGTCCGCGCGCGGACGCGAGCTCGTTCGTGGCGCGTATGACTTGCACGTCCACGTCGAGCCCGATCTCGCGACGAGGCGGATCGACGACCTCGCGCTCGCCCGGCGCTTCGCCGAGCTCGGGCTCGCCGGCTTCGTGCTCAAGTCGCACTACGTCCCGACCGCCGAGCGGGCCGCTGTCGTTCGCGCTGCGACCCCGGGCGTCGATGTGCTCGGCGCGATCACGCTCAACGCCGGCGTTGGCGGGCTGAACCCGCAGGCGGTGGAGATTGCCGCGCGCGGCGGCGCGCGGATCGTCTGGCTGCCGACCGTCGATTCCGAGAACGAGGCGAGCGAGGACGGGCCGAAGCCGGTGAAGCAGCCGGTCTGGCGCGTCATCCAGGAAGAGTTCGAGGCGGTCGGCGTCGCCTCCGGGCCGGTGGTGCTCACGACCGCCGGTGTCGCGCAGGTGTTGAAGGTGGTCGCGCGCCACCAGCTCGTGCTCGCGACGGGCCATCTCGGCCGGGCGGAGATCCACGAGGTTGTCGATGCAGCATTCGGCGCGGGCGTCGCGCAGGTGGTCGTCACGCATCCCGACTATCCGACGCAGGGTGTTCCGCTTGCCGAACAGCAAGAGCTCGCCGCGCGCGGTGCGCTCCTCGAGCGCTGCTTCGCGCCGATCCACTCGGGCAAGGTGTCGTGGGAGCAGACGTTCGACGCGATCCGGGCGACCGGCGTGGAGCACAACGTCCTGTCGACCGATCTCGGCCAGGTGGCGAACCCACCGGTCGAGGATGGGCTCGCGCTGATGGCCGACCGGCTGGTCGAAGCGGGATTTTCCGAGCAAGATGTGCGCACGATGGCCGTCGACAACACGCGGGCGCTCGCCCATGGCTAGAACCGTGCTCGTCGTCAGCGCGCACGCGGCGGACTTCGTCTGGCGGGCCGCGGGCGCGATTGCGAGCGTCGTCGGCGACGGCGGGACGGCGCATGTTGTCGCGCTCTCCTACGGCGAGCGCGGCGAGTCGGGCGAGCTCTGGCAGGAGGCCGGGCAGACCGAGGAGCGGGTGAAGGAGATCCGGCATCGCGAGGCGGAGGAGGCTGCGGCGGTGTTGGGTGCGTCGTTCCGCGGTTTCGACCTCGGCGACTATCCGCTTGCCATGGACGCCGCGGCCGTCGAGCGGTTGACGGTGCTCGTCTGCGAGCTCGAACCACAGCTGATCCTCACGCACGCGGCGAGCGATCCGTTCAACCCCGACCATGCCGTCGCGTACGAGGCGACCGTGCGTGCTCGCCAGCTCGCGAGCGGCGCAGGCGTTGCGAGTGCGTTCACGACGATCGCGCCGCCCGAGCTCCTGCTCTTCGAGCCGCACCAGCCGGAGCTCTGCGGCTTCGTGCCGACCACGTTCCTCGACATCACGCCGGTGTGGGATCGAAGGTGGCCGCGATGGAGGTGATGGCCGCGCAGAGCTACCTGCGGCAGTACTACTCCGAGCGCGCAGAGCATCGCGCGAACCACGCCCGCCGCATCTCCGGCCGCAGCGACATTCGCTACGCGGAGGCGTTCCAGCGCGAGATCCCGATCGTCGTCGACGCGCTGTGACCGACTACGCGTCCTTCGCCGAGCTGGGCGTCGCAACGGTGCACGAAGCAGCGGGTCGAACCGGCCTTGTCGATCTCGCGCTCACCCAGGTCATCGCGGGCTCGCGCGTGGCCGGCCCTGCGCGGACGGCGGTGTGCGCGCCCGGCGACAACACGATGGTGCACGCGGCGGTCGCGCACGCGCAACCCGGGGACGTGCTCGTCCTCACGAGCAGCGAGCCGGCGCCCGTCGCGCTCGTGGGCGAGCTGCTCGCGACCCAGGCGCTTGCGCAGGGCGTCGCGGGGATCCTCGTCGACGGCGCAATACGCGATCTCGACGAGCTCGTGGCGCTCGGCCTGCCGATCTGGACGCGGTTCGTGCGCGCGCAGGGGGCGTCGAAGGGCGAGGCAGGGCGAGCTCGATGTTCCTGTGCTCGTCGGCGGCACGGAGATTCGGTCCGGCGACCTCGTCGTGCTCGACTGCGACGGTGCGGTCGCGATCCCGCACGCGGACATCGCGGAAGTACTCGGCCGCGCGCGCGAGCGAGCGCAGCGTGAAGGGGAGCTGCGCGCGCGATACGCCGCCGGGGAGCTCTCGTACGACGTGAACGGGCTTCGGGAGATCGTGGAGGGCTCTTGAAGGTCGCCGTCCTCGGTCTGGGCGAGGCAGGAGGCAGGCTGGCCGCCGACCTTGTCGCCGCAGGCTGCACCGTGCGCGGGTGGGATCCCGCGCGCCGGCCGATAGGGATCGACCACGCCGACAGCGCTATCGGCGCCGTCGCGGGCGTCGACGTCGTCCTCAGCGTCAACGTCGCGAGCGTCGCACTCGAGGTAGCGGCGAGCGTTGCTGGTGCGCTCGGTGGCGGTGCGCTGTACGCCGACCTGAACACCGGCTCGCCGCAGCTGAAGCGCGAGCTCGCTGAGCGGCTGCCGGTGGCGTTCGCCGACGTGGCGCTCGTCGGCATCGTGCCGACGTCCGGCCTCGCGACCCCGGCGCTCGCCTCCGGCGTGGGTGCCGAGCGCTTCGCCGAGCTCTTCGAGCCGCTCGGCATGCCTGTCGAGATCGTGGGCTTCCGAGCCGGCGATGCCGCGGGCCTCAAGTTGCTGCGGAGCGTCTTCATGAAGGGCGTCGCCGCGGCCGCGCTCGAGAGCATCGGCTCGGCGAAGGCGGCCGGCGTCGAGGAGCACGTGCGGGCCGAGATCGCGTCGGTGCTCGGCGAGCCGCTCCTCGAGCGCTTGCTGACGGGCAGCCGCCTGCATGCGGCACGGCGCGCCGAGGAGATGCGGGCTGCCGCGGCGTACGTCGCGGAACTCGGCGTGGAGCCGCGCATTTCCTCAGCGGCGGCCGCGTGGCTCGAGCAGCTCCGCGACGAGTAGCCCGACACACATCGGTCTCACTTACGCGCGCGTTTCGTGCGTGTGTCTGACACCGGCCGTGTCCCGTTCGCAGGGCGCGCGACGCCTGGATTCGCGGGAAGTTCGGGAGCACATCGAGCGCAGACACAGAAAGGTCTCACTCGCGTGCGTCTTTCGAGGCTGTGTCTGACACCGGCCGTGGCTGTGTGTGACACCGGCTCGCGGGGACGAGCCGGGGGCTCAGTCGACTTCGACGCGCGCGAGCCCGTACGCCTCGAGCGCGGCGAGGATCTCGTGGTGGCCGAACGCTTCCCCGGGTGAGGCGAAGCCGACCTTCCGCGGCGGCTGCAGGACGAGGTGGTGCGCGGCAAACGCCTGGATCAAGCCTGTCTGCAGGTACGCGCCCTGTCCATGTGCGTGCACGCGGATCGTCTCGGTGTTGCCGCGCCCGACGACCACATCGACGGTGCGCTGCAGGCGCCGGTTCTCGCGCGGCGGTAGTCCCGGCTGCATCGAGTCGGCGATCCCGGCCAGCACCTTGCGCTGCTCCTCTGCCGGCAGCGGCTTGATCTTCTCCTGGTACTCGCGCTGGCCCGCGACGATGCCTTCCATCAGCGAGCGGTCGAGGAGCCCTCCGAACGCACGCACGTTGGCGATCTGCGGGTGGTCCTTGAACCAGATCGGATGCGGGAAGCCGCCCCAAGGGAGCGCGAGCTGAGTCGCGATCGCACTCGGGATCGACACTTCGAGCGTCGTCACCGGCGGCCACAGCTTGTACTCGTTCTGCTCGAGGTAGATCGACTCCCACTGCAGCTGCCCGAAGATCGTCTGCGTCGATCCGTAGGTCGGGAAGCCCATGAACATCGAAAGGATCTCGAGGGAGTCGATGCCCGGTGCGCGTTCGATCGCGATTCTGGCGCACGCTTCCGCGACCGCCGACATGTACGCGGTCGCCGGCGCGATCAGCAGCCCCGCCTCGGCGAACCTGTCGCCCCACTCCTCGCGTGCGAGTCTCACCCATGGCGTCTCGCCGCCCGTGTCGATGTAGTGGCAGCCGGCGTTCAACGCGGCTTCGGCGACGGTCGAGCCGTAGTAGATGCACGGGCCGACCGTGTTGCAGACGACCTTCGCGCCGTCGAGCAGCGACGACAGCGCGTCGACCTCGTGCTCGACCTGAACGATCTCGTAGTCGGCGGTGCCGATGCCCGGCACGTGGGCCAGGACGTCCTCGATCTTGGCGCGGTCACGGCCGGCCGCGATGAACGGGACGTTGTATTCGCGAAGGAACTCGATGATCAACCTCGCCGAGAAGCCGCTCGCGCCGTAGACCACGACGGGACGCTTGCCGCTCACGTTCCCTCCGCGACCGACGGCCGGAGCCCGAGCAGGCGAATCGCGTTCTCCTTCAGGATCAACGGCCGCACCTCCGGCTTGATCTCCAGCGCGGCGAAGTCGGCCAGCCAGCGATCGGGAGTGATGAACGGATAGTCGGTGCCGAAGAGAACGCGGTCGCGCAGCAGCGTGTTCGCGTGCTGGATCAGGTTCGGCGGGAAGTACTTCGGCGACCAGCCCGACAGGTCGATGTACACCTGCGGCTTGTGCACCGCGACCGCCAGCGCCTCG
Organism: uncultured Thermoleophilia bacterium; assembly: GCA_963817765.1. Taxonomy (GTDB): domain Bacteria; phylum Actinomycetota; class Thermoleophilia; order Gaiellales; family Gaiellaceae; genus PALSA-600. The sequence continues at coordinate 71,715 of CAWFPX010000018.1, forward strand.
TCCTGCCACGGGAACGACGGGTGAGCGAGGACGATCTTGAGGCCGGGGAAGTCGACCGCGACATCGTCGACGTGCATCGGGTTCGAGTACTTCAGCCGTACGCCTCCACCGCCAGGAAGCCCTGAGCCGACACCCGACTGGCCCGTGTGGAAGAGGGCCGGCAAGCCCGCATCTTCGATCACCTCGTAGAGCGGATACGCCAGCCGATCGTTCGGGAAGAAGCCCTGGACGTTCGGATGGAACTTGAACCCGCGCACGCCGTGCTCGGCGATCAGGCGGCGTGCCTCATCGACGCCGCGCCGGCCCTTGTGCGGGTCGATGCTCGCAAAGGGAATCAGCACATCCGCGTTCGCCCGTGCCACCTCGGCGATCTCCTCGTTCGCCACGCGCGGTTGCCCCGTGAACGACTCGGAGTCGACGGTGAAGACGACCGCCATCATGCGTCGTGCCCGGTAGTACGTCGCGAGCTCGAGTGCAGTCGGTCTCGCAGACTCGCCGCGGAAATGGCGGACTGCCGCGTCGCGCAGTTCGTCGGGGAGGGAGTCGACGCCCGCCTCAGACATCTCGACATGCGCATGGAAATCGATCGCGACAACGTCGTCGAGCGACAGACGGTCGTTGTCAGCCACGCGTCATCCCGGCCGCAAGCGCGGCGAACGTGTCGAGCGCGGACGGGTCGATCAGCGAGTCCTTGCTCGCGACGGCGTCGACGGCCTCGCCGCGAAGGATGCGCTTGACCGGCGCTTCGAGTTTCTTGCCCGTCAGCGTGCGGGGAATCGCCGGCACCGCGCGGATCATGTCAGGTACGTGCCGCGGCGATAACTGTGTGCGCAGCTCGCCGGCAATGCGCGCACGGACCGCGTCGTCGAGCTCGCTGCCGTCGGCGAGCACGACGAAGAGGACGAGCTCGCCTGCGCCTCCCTCGCTGTCCTCGAGGTGGACGACGAGGCTGTCGACGATCTCCGGCAGCTCCTCGACCACGCTGTAGAACTCGCCGGTGCCGAGGCGAACGCCGCCACGGTTGAGCGTTGCATCCGAGCGTCCGGTGACGATGCAGCTCCCGCGTTGCGTGAAGCTGACCCAGTCGCCCTGGCGCCAGGTCCCTGGGTACGTCGCGAAGTAGGAGCTGCGGTAGAGGGAGCCGTCGGTGTCGCCCCAGAGAGCAACGGGCATCGACGGCATCGGCTTCGTGATCACAAGCTCGCCCAGCTCGCCGACGACCGGTGCGCCCTGTGCGTCGAACGCCGCCGTTGCAACGCCAAGCAACTGTCCGGAGATCTCGCCTTCGTAGACCGGGAGGAGCGGCGAACCGCCGACGATGCCGCTGCACACGTCCGTTCCGCCGCTGCCGTTGATCAGCAGCACGTCGGGCCCTAGCTCGTCGTAGACGTAGCGGTAGCCCTCAGCGGAGAGCGGCGAGCCGGCAGTGCCGAAGACGCGGATCGAGCTGAGGTCGCACTCGCGGCCCGGGTGCAGTCCTGCCTTTCGGCAGCCCATCAGAAACGCGGGGCTCGTCCCCATGAAGCTCGGCCTTGTCTCCTCGGCGACGCGCCACTGCCAGCCGGCGTCGGGCCAGGCCGGGTCGCCGTCGAGCATGACGATCGACGAGCGCACGAGGAGCGCCGCGACCAGCGCGTTCCACATCATCCACGAGGTCGTCGAGTACCAGAGCAGCCGCCCGCCCGGCTTCAGGTCCCAGCTGAACGCGTGCGCCTTCAGCAGCTCGAGCAGAATGCCGCCGTGGCCGTGCACGATCGCCTTCGGCCGGCCGGTCGTGCCGGAGGAGAAGAGCACGAAGAGCGGGTGGTCGAACGCGACCGGCTCGAAGGCGAGCGCGCCCGAGTCGGCGAGCAGGTCGCTCCAAGGAAGCGCGTCCTCGATGACGTGCTCGCCGTAGGGCACGTGCACGACGTGGCGGAGCGTCGGGAGCGCGGCACGGATCGCCGCCACCTCGGCGCGGCGATCGACCGGTCGGTCCCGGTAGCCGTAGCCGCCGACCGCCAGCAGCACCGTCGGCTCGAGCTGGACGAGCCGGTCGACGACGCTGCGGGCGCCGAGCTCGGGGGCGCAGCTCGCCCAGATCGCACCGAGGCTCGCAGTCGCGGCAAAAGCGATGAGCGTCTCGGGGATGTTGGGCAGATAGGCGACGACGCGGTCGCCCGGCCCGACACCGAGCCGCGCGAGGCCGGCGCGGACGCGTGCGACCCCGTCCCGCAATTCGCCGAACGTCAGCTCGACCGGCTCCCGGGTCTGCGAGCGTGCGACGACGGCCACCTCGTCGCGATCGCAGTCGTCTCCGAGCAGGTGCTCCGCGAAGTTCAGGCGCGCGCCGGGGAACCAGGTCGTTCCGGGCATCGAATCGGCTGAGAGGACGGCGGTGTACGGGGCGTGCGCCTTCACCTCGAAGAACTCCCAGATCGACGACCAGAAGGCCGTCAGGTCGGAGACAGACCATCGCTGGAGTTGCTCGTAGCCGTCGAAGGCGAGGCCGCGCTCGCGCTCGAGCCAGACGAGGTAACGACCGACCTCGGTCGTCTCCCGGACGTCCGGGGGTGGCGTCCAGAGGACGCCGCTGTCCTCCGACGTCGGCATGCCGCCATCCTACTCGGCGGTTCGAGCAATCGGAACACTGTCTTGACAAGTGGGCAACACCTCTGAGAATGTCGAGGCCGGTCGCCGTCGGCAGACAGGCGCATGGTCGAGACGAGGAGTCGCGCGTAGCTATGAGTGCCCAGAGCTTGGAAGGCCTGCTCCAGACCGTTGGCAATCCGGTCGATCTCGTCCGCAACTCCCAGATCGGGCCGTACGTGTACCCGAAGGTGCCGGCCGAGTTCTCGAACTGGCGCGACGAACAGCACGCCTGGCGGGAGACATGCTGTCTCTTCGACCAGTCCCACCACATGACGGACCTGACCATCAAAGGCCCCGATGCGCTGAGGCTGCTCACGGCGACGGGCGTCAACAGCTTTGCCAACTTCGGCGTCAACAGGGCCAAGCAGTTCGTTGCGTGCGCCTACGACGGCCACGTGATCGGCGACGCGATTCTCTTCTATCTCGACAACGAGCTCTTGAGCCTTGTCGGGCGTCCGTCGGCGCACAACTGGGTGCAGTACCACGCCGAAACGGGCGGGTACGACGTGACGATCGAGCGGGACGAACGGTCCGCCGTGAACCCGACCGGCCGGAAGCTCTACCGCTTCCAGGTGCAAGGCCCGACCGCGCTCGGGGTGCTCGAGAAGGTCAACGGCGGCCCGCTCCCCGAGATCAAGTTCTTCAACCTGGGCGAGCTCACGATCGCCGGCCACACGGTGCGCGCGCTGCATCACGGCATGTCGGGTGTGCCCGGCCTCGAGCTCTTCGGGCCGACGGCGGAAGGCGAAGACGTGCGGGCCGCCATCGTGGAGGCCGGGAAGGAGTTCGGGCTCGCGCAGGTCGGCTCGCGGGTCTACGCGACCAACACGCTCGAGTCGGGCTGGATCCCCTGCCCGTTGCCGGCGATCTTCACGGGCGATGACCTGAAGGAGTACCGCGAGTGGCTCCCCGCGAACGGCTACGAGGGCACCGGGTCGCTCGGCGGGAGCTACTACGCCGACGACATCTCGGCCTACTATCTGACGCCGCACGAGCTCGGCTACGGGTCGTTCGTGAAGTTCGACCACGAGTTCACCGGCAGGGAGGCGCTCGAGCAGATGGGGCCACCGAAACGGAAGAAGGTGACCCTCGCCTGGCACGGAGACGACGTCGCGCGTGCGATGGGGACGATGTTCCAGGCGACCGACCGAGCGAAGTACATCGACCTGCCGCTCTCCAACTACTCGACCTGGCCGAACGACAGGATCATGAAAGACGGCGAGCTGGTCGGCGTGTCGACGTTCTCGGGCTACAGCTCGAACGAGAGCTCGATGCTCTCGCTCGCGATCGTGGACGTCGAGCAGGCAGAGCCCGGAACCGAGGTGACGCTCGTCTGGGGCGAGGAGGGAGGCGGCTCGGCGAAGCCGGTCGTCGAGCGTCACGTGCAGACCGAGATCCGCGCGACCGTCTCACCGGTTCCCTACGCCGAGGTCGTCCGCGCCTCGTATCGGCCGAGGTAGGCCGGAGCGTGGGCGAGGACGCGGAGCTCCTCGGCCTGTACTGGACGGTTTCCGGGCCGGTCGAGGTTCACGTCGGGCGCGAGTGGAGCCTGTTCGACTGGGCCGACCGCTGCGCAGAGGCGCGCAAGGTCGGCTTCAGCGGCCTCGGCATCTGGCATGCAGACCTCCAGCACGTGCTCGAAACGCAAACGCTGCGCGAGATGAAGCGGGACTTCGACGACAACGGACTGCGGTACCTCGAGCTCGAGTTCCTCATGGAGTGGTTCCTCGACTCCGGCGACGAGCGACGGCGCGCGTCCGACGAGATCCGCGCACTGCTCTTCGACGCAGCGAACGCATTCGACGCGCACCACATCAAGGTCGGCAATATCCCGGGCATCCCGGCCGAGCTCTCGCAGCTGACGGAGTCCTTCGGCGAGCTGTGTGCGCACGCCGCCGAGCACACAGACGCGAAGATCGTCTACGAGTTCATGCCGTTCGACGTGAACGTGCGCGACCTCGACACTGCGTTGAAGATCGTCGCCGGCGCCGGCGCGGAGAACGGCGGGCTCGCGATCGATACCTGGCACATGTCGAAGCTCGGCATCGCTCCAGGCGACCTGCGGCGCATCCCTCTCGAGTATCTGTCGTGGGTGGAGTTGAGCGACGGCCGGCTCGAGGACATGGACGACCTCGTCGACGAGACCGTCAACCATCGCAACCTGCCGGGCGAGGGCGAGCTCGATCTGCATGCGTACGTCGAGGCCTGCCGCGACCAGGGCTACGCAGGGCCGTGGGGTGTCGAGGTGCTCTCCGACGAGCTGCGCAACAATCCGATCGACGTCATCTTCCGGCGGGCGTACGAGACGACCGCCGCCCAACTCGGACAAGAGAGGAGCGCCGCGTGAGCGCACCCACCGGAGTGCAGGAGCTCGACCGCGACAGGTTGGTCTGGATGTACGAGCAGATGCTCCGCATTCGCGAGTTCGAGGAGCGCGTCAAGCGCACGTTCATCGAGCACCCGGGTGTGATCCGTGGCCACACGCATCTCGCCGACGGCGCGGAGGCGTCGATCGTCGGCTCGATCGCGACGCTCGGCCCCGACGATCAGTTCCTCGCGACCTACCGCTGCCACGGCTACCCGCTCGCGCGCGGTACCGATCCCGAAGGCGATGATGGCGGAGATCTACGGCCGCAGAGACGGCCTCTGCAAGGGGATCGGCGGCTCGATGCACCTCGTCGACCCGTCGAACGGCTTCCTCGGCACGTCGGGGATCGTCGCGGCCGGGATCCCGCATGCGACCGGGGTCGCGTGGGCGGCTCAGATCCGCAAGCAGAACCAGGTCGTCCTCTGCTTCTTCGGCGACGGTGCGTCGAAGCAAGGTGCGTTCTCCGAATCGCTGAACATCGCATCACTCTGGAAGCTGCCGATCGTCTACGTGATGGAGAACAACGGCTACAACGTGCACACGCGCACCGAGCAGGAGGATGCGAACCGCGCGCACGGCGAGGATCTCTCCGTCAAGGCCAAGGCGTTCAGCATGCCGGGTGTGACGATCGACGGCCGTGACCCGGTCGCCGTGTACGAGACGGTCGGCGCCGCTGTCGCGCGCGCCCGCTCAGGCGAGGGACCGACACTCGTCGAGTCGCAGATGTATCGGCTGTCGGCACACGGCAACATCATCGCTCCGCCCGGTGTGCCGTTGCACTTCCCGGAGCACGAGGCGATCGAGAAGTTCGGTGCACCCGAGGAATACGAGGCTGCCTTGAAGGGCGACCCCGTTCCGGCGTTCCGCGGGCGACTCGTCGCCGACGGATCGCTGTCGGCCGAGGATGCCGACGCGATCGCGGAGCGCGTGCGCGATGAGATGCAGGCCGCGGTCAGCTTCGGCCTCGACAGTCCCTTCCCGGAGGTCGAGTCGGCCCTCGAATACGTTTATGCCTAGGAGGTCGTGATGGCACATGAACTGCCCTTCATCGCCGCGATCGACGAGGCGATCAGGCTCGAGATGGAGCGCGACGACACGGTCCTGTACTTCGGCCAGAACATGGCGACGACCGAGAACGAGCCCTACGTCGAGGCGTTCGGCAAGGATCGCGTGCGGGTGACGCCGATCTCCGAGACCGCCGAGATCGGTATGGCGATCGGCGCGGCGATCGCCGGCTACCGGCCGGTGGTGGAGCTCTACATGGCCGAGTTCATGCTCGTCGCCATGGACCAGGTGATCAACGAGGCGCCGCGCTTCCGTGCGATGAGCGGCGGCCAGGTGAAGGTTCCGCTGGTGCTGAAGGCCGGCTTCGGATTCACCGCCGGCTGGGCCGGGCAGCACACAGGCTCGATCGGCGGCCTGTTCATGGGCGTTCCCGGGTTGAAGGTCGTCGTGCCGTCCACGGCTGCCGACGCCAAGGGACTGATGGCGACGGCGATTCGCGACGACAACCCGGTCGTCTACCTGCACAACTACCTTCTGACCCTCGAGCACGGCGAGGTGCCCGACGGCGAGTACCTGGTGCCGTTCGGCGAGGCCGCGATCCGGCGCGAGGGATCCGATGTCACGATCGTCGCAACCGGGTGGACGGTCGATCGTGCGCTCGGCGCGGCCGAGCGACTCGCGGAGGAGGGCATCCAGGCCGAGGTGATCGATCCGCGCACGCTGGCGCCGCTCGACACGCAGACGATCCTGGAGTCGGTCGGGAAGACCGGCCGCCTCGTACTCGTCGACCAGTCGACACGCCACGCGTCCGCCTCGACCGTCATCGCCGGCGAGGTCGCCGAGCACGGGTTCTCGTCCTTGAAGGCGCCGATCGTGCAGGTGACGGCGCTCGACGCGACGATTCCGTACAGCGAACCGCTCGAGGCGTTCGTGCTGCCAAATGAGGACAAGATCGTCGGCGCGGTGCAGGGGGTGCTCGGCACGGCGCCCGTGTCCGCGTAGTGCCGGGCGGCGCGCCGCTCGACCGCGAGGGCGCGCTGCGCCTGCTCGCGACGATGTGGCGGATTCGCCTGTTCGAGGAGCAGGTCGGTGCGCTCGCCCGTTCCGACGAGGTGCACGGGCTGATCCACCTGAGCGTCGGGCAGGAGGGTGTCGCCGCGGCGGTATGCTCGCAGCTGCGTAACGGTGACATCGTCTATTCGGGGCACCGCGCGCACGGTCACGCGATCGCGAAGGGCGCTCCGCTCGATCGCATGCTCGCGGAGCTGATGGGCCGCGACGGCGGGCTGTGTCGCGGGCTCGGTGGCTCGATGCACCTGGTCGACGTCGAGCACGGCTTCATGGGCGCCACGGGCGTGGTCGGCGGCAACGTCCCTGTCGCACTCGGGAGCGCGCTCGCAGCGCGGCTGCGCGGCGACGACGTCGTCGCAGTCGTCTTCTTCGGCGACGGTGCAGTCCAGGCGGGTCACTTCAACGAGACCGTCAACCTCGCGGCGCTCTGGAAGCTGCCGCTCATCCTCGTCTGCGAGAACAACGGCTTCGCCGAGTTCACGCCTCGTTCTGCTCACACCACCGTCGAGCGCGTCAGCGACGTCGTCGCGCCATACGGAGTGGAGCGCGCCACGGTCGACGGCAACGACGTCGTCGCCGTGTGGGAGGCGTTCGGTGGCTACGTCGACGCGGCACGCGGCGGGCACCGGCCCGTTCCTGCTCGAGTGCCTGACACACCGCCTGCGCGGTCACTACGAGGGCGACGCCGGCGCCTACCGTGAGGCGCTCGCTGCTTCCGAGTGGCAGGAAAAGGACCCGATCGCGCGGTTCCAGCGGTACTGCTCGGCGCAGGGTTGGATCACCGAGGAGGCGTTCCAGGCATGCGAGGTCGATGCGGAGGCGGAGGTTGCAGGCGGCGGTGCGTGTTGCGCGCGAGAGCCCGTTCCCGCCTGTCGGGCTGATCGACGAGCTGGTCTACGCGCGTGCCTGAGACCACCTACATCAAGGCGATCACGCGCGGCGCTTGGGGACGCGATGCGCGCCGATGACCGCGTCTTCGTGCTCGGCGAGGACGTCGCTGAAGGCGGCCCGTACACGGCGACTGCGGGCCTCGCAGAGGAGTTCGGGATCGCCCGAGTGATCAATACGCCGATCAGCGAGGCAGCGATCACCGGCGTCGCGATCGGAGCCGCACAGTCCGGTATGCGCCCCGTGCTCGAGATCATGTTCATCGATTTCATCACCCTGGCGCTCGACCAGCTCGTGAACGGCGCGGCGAAGGCGCACTTCATGTCAGGCGGGCAGTTGACAGTGCCGCTCGTCCTGCGCACGCAGGGCGGTGCCGGGCAGCGCGGCGGGGCGCAGCACTCGCAGAGCCTCGAGAGCTGGCTCACCCACGTGCCGGGTCTGAAGGTCGTGCTGCCGAGTTGCGCTGCCGACGCGGCAGGGCTGCTCGCGAGTGCGATCGCCGATCCGAACCCGGTGGTCTTCATCGAGAACAAGCGTCTGTACTTTCGAACGGGGGAGGTGCCGGTCGGTCCTGTGACGCCGATCGGAGAGGCCGCCACCCGGCGCGAGGGCGGCGACGTCACGATCGTCGCCCTGTCCGCGATGGTCGACGAGGCCCTCGCGGCTGCGGCGACTCTCGCCGCCGACGGGATCGAGGCGGAGGTGATCGACCCGCGCACGCTCGTCCCGCTCGACCTCGACGCCATCGTGGCCTCGGTCGGGCGCACCGGCCGGCTCGTCGTCGCGCACGAGGCGGTGCTGCACGGAGGCTTCGGCGCCGAGATCACAGCGCAGGTTCAGGCGGCCGCGTTCGACCAGCTCGACGCGCCCGTGCAACGCGTCGGCGCGCCGTTCGCGCCCATCCCATTCAGTCCGCCGCTCGAGGACGCGTATCTCCCGGACGCGGCGGCGATCGTCGAGGCCGTGCACAGGACGCTGCGGTGATCGCGGCCGTGACGGAAGCGGTCGGAATGATGCGCATCCGCGACGTGGCCGAGCCCGGCGAGCCGCAAGCCGGCGAGGTGCTCGTTCGCCCGAGGGCGGTCGGCATCTGCGGCTCCGACTTCCATTTCTTCGAAGGACGGCTCTCCGAGCACGCCGGCGGCTCGGGCTTCCCGCGCATCCAGGGACACGAGGTCGCGGCGACCGTCGAGGCGGTCGGAGCCGGACTGCCGCGCAGGTATCGAGCCCGGCCAGCTGGTCGCGCTCTTTCCGCTGACGGCGTGCGGCGGCTGCTATCCGTGCCGAATCGGTCGCCCGAACGTTTGTGTGAACTTCAGCCTGATCGGCATCCACACCGACGGCGGGCTCCAGGGCCTGCTGCGCGTTGCCGACGCGACTGTGTTCCCGATCGCCGTTGCGAGCCCCGCCGTTGCGGCGCTCGTCGAGCCGATCTCGATCGCCATGCGTGCCGTGCACCGCGGACGGATCGCGGACGGCGAGCGCGTGGTCGTGCTGGGCGCAGGGCCGATCGGGCAGTCGCTGCTCGTCGCCGCACAGGATCGCGGGGCGAACGTCCTCGTCGTCGACCCGCTCGAAGACCGGCTAACCACCGCTCGCGCCCTCGGTGCAGAGACGGTTCCGTGGACGACGGCGGACGATGTTGTCGCGTCTGCGCGCGCCTGGAGCGGAGGAGAAGGCCCGCCGGTCGTGATCGACGCGACGGGCGTTCCGGCCGCCGTCCGGGCCGCCGTCGAGCTCGTGTCGCCGGCCGGGCGCGTCGTGCAGGTCGGGATGTCGGGCGACGCTGTCGACCTGCGCCTCGGGAGCTTCACCGAGAAGGAGCTCGACATGCTCGGGGTCGCGTGTTGTGGGACCGGCGACTTCGCCGAGGCGGTCGATCTCACCGAGCGCAATGCGGAACGGCTGGCGCAGCTCGTCAGCCACGAGTTCCCGCTCGCGGAAGCTCCTGGGGCGATCCACTTCGCGATGGAACACCCACGCGAGGTGATGAAGGTCGTGATTCGCGGTGATTGAGCACTGTGTTGCTGCGCCCAAATGGGATGCCGTAATATCAGGTGGCCTGACAATGAAGGAGGCGCGGTGTACGACTATGTGATCGTCGGCGCGGGATCGGCGGGCTGCGTGCTCGCGGCACGCCTGAGCGAAGACCCCGACGCAAAGGTCGCGCTGCTCGAGGCCGGCGGGACGGACGGCCGCCCCGAGATAGCGATGCCGATGGCGTTCCCCATGCTCCTGAAGTCGAGCGTCGACTGGGATCTGCTCGGCGAGCAGGAGCCTGGCCTTGCCAACCGGCGTCTCTTTCTGCCGCGCGGCAAGGTGATCGGCGGCTCCGGCTCGATCAACGCGATGATCTACATCCGCGGCAACCGGGCCGACTTCGACGGCTGGGCCGCGGACGGCGCGACCGGCTGGGGCTATGACGACGTCCTGCCGTATTTCAGGCGCTCGGAGGACAACGAGCGCGGCGAGAGCGAGTTCCACGGGGCAGGCGGCCCGATGGCCGTCTCCGACAGTCGCGCGATGAGCCCGCTGATCGAGACGATGATCGAGGCGAGCGTCCTTGCGGGCATCGACCAGACCAACGACTTCAACGGCGCGGAGCAGGAAGGCGTCGGGCGTTTCCAGCTCACCCAGCGCAACGGGCGGCGCTGCTCGACCGCAGCCGCGTTCCTTCATCCGGCGACCGACCGCCCGAACCTCGATGTCCTCACCGATGCGTTCGCGATGGGGATCCTGTTCGACGGCGCTCGCGCGATCGGGGTCGAGTTTGCGCGCGGTGGCCGAGCGGAGAAGATCCACGCCTCACGCGAGGTGATCCTGTCCGCCGGTGCGTATCACTCGCCGACGCTGTTGCTGCTCTCAGGGATCGGGCCCGCAGACGACCTGAAGCTCTTCGGCATCGACGTGCGTGAGGATCTGCCGGTCGGTCACAACCTGCAGGACCACCTGATGGCGCAGCTCAACTACGAAACCGACGAGCCGTCGCTCTTCGGCTCGTTCACGCGCGAGAACTTCGAGCGCTTCGAGCAGGAAGGCACGGGGCCGCTGTCCTCCAACATCCCTGAGGCCGGCGCGTTCCTGCGCTCGAGGCCCGACCTCGACGCGCCCGACGTCCAGTTCCACTACGCGCCGTCGATGTTCTACGACGAAGGCCTGACAGCCCCTCACGGTCACGGCTACTGCTTCGGACCGGTCGTGATCAAGCCGACGAGCCGCGGGCGCGTCACGCTGCGGACGCCGTTGCCCGACTCGAAGCCGTGTGTGCGGTGCAACTTCCTCGACACCGAGGAAGACCGGCGCTCACTCATCGAGGGTGTGCGGATTGCGCTCCGGATCGCCGAGCAAGCGCCCCTGCAGGCGGTGGCGCGGTCACCGTTCAGCGTCCCGGACGGACGACTCCGACGAGGCGATCCTCGCCTGGGCGAGGCGCTCCGGCCAGACCGTTTATCACCCGACGTCCACGTGCGCGATCGGCGCGGTCGTCGACCCGGATCTTCGTGTCTATGGCATCGACGGCCTGCGGGTCGCCGATGCGTCCGTCATGCCGACGATCACGCGCGGGAACACGAACGCCGCGACGATCATGATCGCCGAGAAGGCTGCCGACCTCATCGCCGAGCGCAGCCCCGAAACCACCTACGTGGAGGAGAGCGTCTGATGAGCGTCACTGAGCAGGTCGTTGGGGAACTCCTCAACAAGGATGACTGGACGGGAAAGATCTACAGCGACGGCTGGGTCGAGGCCCCGGAGAGCGTCGAGACGGTGGAACCGGCGACCGGAGAAGTGCTCGGCGTCGCCGGTGTCGCGGATCGCGGCATTGGTCGCCAAGGCGGCGAAGTCGGCGGCACGCGCCCAGCGCGCCTGGGCGGCTCGGCCGATGGCCGAGCGGGTGGCGATCGTCAGCCGTGCGGGAGAGCTCCTCGAGCGCCACCGGGCCGAGATCACGACCTGGATGGTCCGCGAGTCCGGGGCGATCCCGCCCAAAGTCGATCACGAGATCACGGCCTCGATCGGGCAGCTCGAGCAGGCGGCCACCCTGACCGAGGACCTGCTCGAGCGCACGCTGTCGTCTCCGATCCCCGGGCGGACCTCGACCGCGCGGCGCGCGCCGATCGGCGTCGTGGGCGTGATCGCGCCCTGGAACTTCCCGATCGTGCTCGCGATGCGCTCGATCGGCCCGGCGCTCGTGCTCGGAAACGCGATCGTGCTGAAGAGCGACCTGAACACCCCCGTGACCGGCGGCGTCGTGATCGCGCGGGTCTTCGAAGAGGCCGGCCTGCCCGCCGGTGTCTTGCACGTCTTCTCCGGTGGTCCTGAGATCGGACAGGCGCTCGTCGAGGATCCGTCGATCCGGATGATCTCGTTCACGGGGTCGACCGCGACCGGTCGCATCGTCGGCGAGACTGCCGGCCGCACGCTGAAGCGCGTCGTGCTCGAACTCGGGGGCAACAGCCCGCTCGTCGTGCTCGAGGACGCAGACATCGAGGCGGCGTCCTCGGCCGGGGCGTGGGGCTCGTTCCTGCATCAAGGGCAGATCTGCCTGGCGGTCAGCCGGCATCTGGTGCACGAGTCGATCGTCGACGACTACGTCGCGGCGCTTCGAGCGCGGGCGGAGCACCTGCCCGTGGGCGACCCGGCGAGCGGTCAGGTGGCCCTCGGACCACTGATCAACGAGAAGCAGGCAGAGCGCGTGCAGAAGATCGTCGACCAGACGGTGGCGGAGGGGGCGTCGCTCGTCGTCGGCGGCCAGCGGGACGGCCTGTTCTTCCCTCCGACCGTGCTTCGCGACGTGCGGCCCGAGATGTCGGCGTTCCGCAACGAGATCTTCGGCCCGGTCGCGGCGGTCACGACGTTCAACACCGACGACGAAGCGGTCGAGCTCGCGAATCAGACGGAATACGGGCTGTCAGCCGCTGTTCAGTCGGGGAGCCAGGCGAGAGCAGCCTCCGTCGCCGCGCGCCTCGACGCCGGGATGGTTCACATCAACGACCAGACGGTCAACGAGGAGCCGCCCGCTCCGTTCGGCGGCTTCAAGTGCTCGTCGAACGGCGGTCACTTCGGCGGAGTCGGCCAACTCGACCTCTGGACCGAGTGGCAGTGGATCACGTCGAGAGACAAGGCGGAACCGTTCCCGTTCTAGGCAGCACGTGAAAGCCGCCGTTCTCCGCGAGTACCACCTGCCGCTCGAGCTCGTCGAGCGGCCGGTGCCCGAGATTGCGCACGCGAGCGACGTCCTCGTGCGCATCGGCGGCGCGGGTGTGTGCGCGACCGATCTGCATGCGATCGAAGGGCTGATGGAGCCGGCCGGTGTGACCCTGCCGCGGGTGCTCGGCCACGAGAACGCCGGCTGGGTGGAGGACGTGGGCGCCGGCGTGACGACGGTCGCGAAAGGGGATGCGGTGCTCGTGTACCCACCGTTCAGCTGCGGGCTTTGTGTGGCGTGCCGGCGTGGTAACGACATGCACTGCGTGCGTCACGAGTTCACCGGCCTCTCGGTGGACGGCGGCTTCGCCGACTTCGTGCTCGTCTCGGAGCGTTCGCTGCTGCGCCTGCCCGACGGCGTCGAACCAGCGGCCGTCGCGCCACACGCCGACGCCGGCCTGACGGCGTACCACGCGGTCCGCCGGCTGGCGCACCTTGCGGTCCCAGGATCGACTGCTGCGGTGATCGGCGTCGGCGGTGTCGGGCACATCGCGCTTCAGCTGTTACGGGAGCTCGGGTCGAGCACCGTGATCGCAGTCGACACCGACGAGCGGCGTCGTCGGCTGGCTGCCGAGCTCGGCGCCGATGAGGTGGTCGACCGTGCCGACACGGTGCGCGAGGCCACGGGCGGCCGCGGTGCGGACATCGTCTTCGACTTCGTCGGCACCGACGAGACGCACACCGACTCGGCTGCGATGCTCGCGCGCGGCGGCGCGTACTCGGTGATCGGGTACGGCGGGACGATCTCGATCCCGTCGGGCGCGCTCGTCGTGAACGAGCACTCCGTTGTCGGCAATCTCGTCGGCACCTGGGTCGATCTGTACGAATTGCTGCAACTGCACGCGGCCGGCAAGGTCACGTTGAAGACCGAGACACACCCGCTCGAGTCGGTGAACGAGGTGCTCGCGAAGTTGCACGACGGCGAGGTCACCGGCCGCGCCGTGCTCGTACCCGGGTAGCTCACCCCCGGCGCGTGCTGAACTCGGATGTCATCCGTCCCCAATCTCCCTCGCCCGTCCGTAGCGGACGAATCGCGGCTTCGACACCGGCGGACGAACTAGTCCGGCATCGTCACCGTCGAAGACGCAGCGATCAATCCTGCGTTCAGTTCTCGGGCGCTCACGACCTTCCGTCCGAACGGCACCAGTGCGGCTCCCGCCATCTTGATGTCAGCGATCCCGAGCGGGATCCCGATGATCGTCAGACAGAGAGCTACGCCGGTGAGCAGGTGCCCGAGAGCAAGCCACCAACCGGCAAGGACGAACCAGAGCAGATTTCCGATGACGCTCAGGCTCTTGTGTCGGGTCGGGCTTTGAATGAGCGCCCGGCCGAACGGCCACAGCGCGTACCCGCCGAGCTTCAGTGACTGCTTGGCGAACGGAAGGCCGATGATCGTGATCGCGAGCAATACGGCCGCGACCAGATACCCGAGGGCCATCCACAGTCCGGCGAGCGCGAGCCAGAGAATGTTGAAAATCGTCTTCATACAATTCACCGGGCCGCTCCACGACGGAGTAGCAAGGCCACTGGGATGAGCTTACTGACATGAGCGAGGAACGCCTGGTGATTTGAGGGTGACGCTCAGGCCGCGGGGTTCCCGCGCAGCAGATACGCCGACCGGAGGATGTCGGGCTCGTCTTTCAGGCGCTGCGCCGTGCCTTCGTAGTGGATTCGTCCGCCCTCGATCACGTACGCCTTCTCGGCCAGCCCGAGGGCGACGTGCGCGAACTGCTCGATCAGCAGGACGCCGACACCGGATTCGGCAACCGCGGCGAGCGTCGGGACGAGGCGCTTGACGATCACGGGTGCGAGGCCGAGGGAAAGCTCGTCGACGAGTACGACCTTCGGCTGCGAGACGAGTGCCTGTGCCAGCACGAGCATCTGCTGCTCACCGCCCGAGAGCAGGCGCGCCTGGATGTTCCAGCGCTTCTCGAGTTCCGGGAAGAGCTCGAGGGCATACTCGATCCCGTGGGCCGCGTCGGCACGGTTGAGTGCGTACGTCGCGACGCGCAGGTTGTCCTGCACGGTCAGGTCGGTCAGCAGCCGGCGGCCCTCGGGAACGACCGCGACGCCGGCCGCGCGAATGCGCTCCGGGCGCAGCCCCGTCAGGTCGCGCTCGCCGAGCAAGACACGCCCGTCGCTCGGGCGCAGGACGCCGCCGACGGCCAGCACGAGGGTCGACTTGCCGGCGCCGTTTGCGCCCAGCAGCGCCGTCACCTGGCCGGGCGGGATCTCCATCGAGACCCCGCGCACGACCGGATGGCCACCACGCGGGACGGACAGGCTCTCGAGCCTGAGAGTCTCGCTCACACCTCGTCCTCGGTGCCGAGGTAGGCGTGCATAACGTGCTCGTTGCGCAGCACATCGGCCGTCGGCCCCGAGGCGATCAGCTTGCCGAAGTCGAGGACGGCCGTCGTCTCGCAGCAGGCAGAGACGAGAGCCATGTCGTGGTCGACAAGGATCACGAGCGCGCCGAACTGTCCCGGGATCTGCTGGATCACGGCGGCGAGGTGGCTGGTCTCCTCGTCGGGAAGCCCGGCGGCCGGCTCGTCGAGCAAGACCATCCGCGGCCGGCCGACGACCGCTCGGGCGACCTCCACGAGCCGCCGCTCACGCGCGCCGAGCCGTCCGACCTTCGAGCTGGGACTCGCCGTCAGGCCGACGAATTCGATCGCGCTCAGCACGTCGTCGCGTCGTGTCGCACGCTTCGCACCCGAGTGCTCGTGGATCATCGCCACGTTGTCGAAGATCGAGAGCTGCTCGACCGCCATCTCGGTCTGGAACGTCCGGCGCAGCCCCCAGCGCGCCCGCCGGTAGTCGGCCATCTTCAGGAGGTTCTCGCCGAACGCGGTGACCGTGCCCGCAGCCGGTCGCACGAACCCGCTGAGCACGTTGAAGAACGTCGTCTTGCCGGCGCCGTTCGGGCCGATCAGGCCGCAGGTCCCGCCGGGAAAGACGAGGGAGACATCGTCGATCGGCGTCACGCCCGCGAAGCGGACGGTCAGCCCCGTGACCTCGATCATCTCTCCGGCCCGCGTGCCGCGCGGCAGCTTGCGCACGCCGCTGAAGATCAGTCGTGCGAGCTTCGCCACGTCCTTCGGGAACTGGTCGACGAGACCGCCCGGAGCCGTCAGCAGGACCTGCAGGAGCCCGGCGCCGAAGATGATCAGCAGGAAGTTCGGGTTCAAGCCCCACTGTGCCTGGAAGAGGAACGGGAGCCCCTGGTTGAAGATCCCCGCGATGACCGCGCCCCAGAGGCTGAAGATGCCGCCGATCAGCGCGGTCGCGCCGAGCGTCAGTGAGTCCTGCGTCTGGAAGGTGATGGCGCGCGGCACCCCGACCTGGGCGGCGAGGAGAAAGCCGGCGACGCCGGTCACGAACGAGGCGAGGGCGAACGCCCACAGCTTGTAGAGGGTGATGTTGACACCGGCGGCGAGCGCCGCGGGCTCACTCTCGCGAATCGTCGCCCAGGCCCGCCCGGGCTTGCTCGCGACGTGCACGAGTGCGAGCAGGAAGAGGATCGCGCAGACGATCACCGTGTAGCGGTAGTACGCGACATCGCCGACGGCCCACGACGGCCGGCGCACGGGCGGCGTGCTGGTCGTCAGCGCACCCGCGCTCGAGCGGCCGGTGAAACCGCCGCCCCCGCTCGGGAAGTCGGTCACCGAGAGGACGATCGTGGTCGCGCCCGCGAACATCAGCGTGATCAGCGCGAGATAGAGGCCCGAAAGACGGAGCGCCGGCAGACCGACGAGGACACCGATCGCACAGGTGATGGCGCCTGCGAGCAGCAACACAACCGGGAACGGCAGGGACGTCGCGTACGCGATCCGCGTGCCGATCCAGCAGCCGATCGTGAGCAGCGCCACCTGGCCGAGCGAGATCAGGCCGACGCGGCCGTAGAGGATGCCGAAGCCAAGCGCGACGACCGAGTAGATGGCGACGCTCGTGAACGTGGTGATCCAGTCCGCGCCGGCAGTGTGCGGCAGCACGAAGAGAGCGATCGCGAGCAGGCCGAGGGCGATCGCCGCTCGCACGGCCACGCCGCGCTCGAGGTACGCGCTCATAGGCTCAGGTCGCAGTCCGAGATATCGTCACGACTCGGCGGCGCGACAGGTAAAGGAGTGCGACGATCGCGAGCACGAACGGTGCTGCCGACCGGTACGCGGAGATGCTCGTGTACGGGCTCAGGATGGACTGCGCGAGGCCGACTGTCAGGCCGCCGAAGAACGTGACCCACAGCGACCGAAGGCGGCCGATCAGGGCAGCTGCGAGCGACGAGATGACGAGGAACGTCAGCGCCGAGTAGTCGAGCGACGTGATCAGGTCGGGCAGGATCAGCCCGGCGGCGCCGCAGGCGAGGCCCGAGCCGAACCAGGCGGCCGCCTCGACCTTACGCACCGGCACGCCGAGCATCGCGCTCGCCTCACGGTCGTTCGCGAGCGCCCGCATTGCGGTGCCGAGGCTCGTGACACGCAGGAAGACGGACACACCGAGCGTGATCACGAACGCGAGGCAGATCGAGATGATCTGCGTCAGGTTCACCGTCGTCTTCAGGATCTCGTAGTGCGTGTTCGACGTGCCGAGCGGCAGGAAGCGCGCAAAGGCACCGCCGGCGGGCGCGCGCCAGGCCATCAGGCCGAGCAGGATCAACGCGAGCCCGAGTGTTCCCATCATCTTCACGAGCGCGTCGCGTCGCGCGAAGGCGGGGCCGAAGACCATGCCGTACGCAAGGTTCGTGACCCCGCCGAACGCGACGCAGATCGTGTAGGCGAGCCAGTGCGGCCAGCCGGTGTGGTTGATGATGTAGTAGGCGATCAGGGCGCCGGCGGCTCCGATGGCACCGAACGCGACGTTCAGCACGCCGGTCGCGCGATACAGCACGACCAGTCCGACTCCCGACAGCGCGTAGACGCCGCCGAACGCCAGGCCGATGACGATGAACGGCTTGAGGAACTGCCAGTCCACGCCAAAGACGCTGAACGCGAGCAGATGGCTCATGCGGAGCCTCCGGACACCCTGATCTTCACCATCTCGTTATTGGCCGTTCAGGTGGTACTTCTTCTCCCAGACACGGGTCTGTGAGATCGCGGGGTCGACTGCCTGGAAGTCCGTGCAGCCGCTTCTGACGACGACGTTCTTGTCCTTGTAGTCGACGATGATGTTCGAGTTGTTGGGGATGTGGTAGGCCAGGTTCCCGACGTAGAACGGCTTGCAGAGGATGTCGGTCTTCTGGTCCTTCAGGCCCTTCACCGCAATGTTGTACGACTTCGCGGTGACCGCGCCCTTCACGCTCAGAAGTGCGTTGACCGCGAACTTCCCGTCGAGGTAGCCCATCTGCGCGAACGCCTGGGGGGCGATCTTCGGGGCGTACTTCGCCAGCACCTTGAACATCAGGGCCGAGTCGGGGCCGACCTTCGGGTCGACGTTCGAGAACTCGTTGTCGATCCAGAGGTGACCGTCGAACGCCGGCGAGAACTGGCTCGACATGAGCGTGTTCGCGATCGGGGTTGACGAGCCCCACAGCACCTTG
The DNA here is from genome assembly GCA_963817765.1 of uncultured Thermoleophilia bacterium. Taxonomy (GTDB): domain Bacteria; phylum Actinomycetota; class Thermoleophilia; order Gaiellales; family Gaiellaceae; genus PALSA-600. Next base: position 90,416 of record CAWFPX010000018.1, read on the forward strand.
TCGACGATCCCCTGTGACTCGGCGGCCTTCATGAAGGCCGGCGCGGTGTCCGGGGTGAAGTCGATCAGGATGCCGCCTCCGTCACCGGCGAACTGGTACATCTGGAGCAGCTGCGAGGTCGCGTCGGTGACCGGCAGGTGAGTGGGGAAGATCTTCACCGGGATGCCGGCCTTCTTGGCGACGAGGGCAGGCCCGCCGTCCGCGTAGGCCGAGATGGTGTCCGGCGAGGCGATCGCGAGCTTCTTGGCGCCGGCCTTGATGAGTGCCTGCGCGGCGCCGACGTTGCTGTAGCGCGGGCCGGAGTTCACCTCGGCGAACGACGGGGTGCTGTAGCACTCCGCCTGCACGCCGGCGCCGATGACGACGTAGCCCTTGCTCTTGTAGTACTTCCAGTTCGTGCCGCACTCGGCGAAGCTCGTGTTACCCACGACGCCGACGACCTTGTCGCTCTGGATGAGCTTGCGCGCGAGCGCAGCTTCCTGAGCCGGGTTGAGCTGCTCGTTGTAGAGGGTGTAGTTGATCGGGTGTCCGTGGATGCCGCCGTTGTCGTTCACGCACTTGAAGTACGCGGCCGCGGTCTTGCCGATCGTCGTGAAGTCGACGCCGGGAATCAGCATGTCGATGCCGCCGAGCTTGATCGGCGATCCCGTCGCCTTCTTGCCCGTGCCCGCCCCGCAGACGGCCTTGGTCGCCGTGGCGGTTCCCGAGCCGAGTGGCCCTGCACTGCCGGCCCACGAGGCCACCATCAGCGCCACCAGCGCGATGATGCCGAACGCCACGCCGACTTTGATCTTCATCGATCTCATCAGGTCTCCTCTGAGTCTCTAGCTTCGTAGGACTGAACCAGGAAGCGGCTCGCGCGGTGAACCGAAACCGCACGTCCGATCAGGGTCGTGTCAAGCGCATCCTCCTCGCGTCGGCTGCCTCCTGGGGGGAGTCGCTTCATCACGTCGCGACCAGCACGGGGAACGTAGATCCCAGCGTGACGGGGAGTCAAGGCTCGACGGGGTTGCCCAGGGATCGGGGGTGCCGCCCCGATGACTGGAGCAGGCCGCGCTCCACCGGTCCGGCGTCAATCCGCCGTCAGCGCTCCACACGCCCCCGATACTAGAACACTGTCTTGACGAATGGAACAGCGTCTCACTCAGTGGGACAACGCGGCTGGGCCGGGAAGCTAGCGCAGGCCAGATTGTTCTGATAAATAGAACAGCGTCTCGGTCCATGGACAATTGCCTGCATAGAGTCGAGGGAGCGGTTCCGCAGGTGCGCCTCGAGCGGACGCGACCGCTGCCTGGTGGAAGACTCAGCAGAGCTGTTCGACAAATCGCGGAGGGGAAGGAGACGACGTGACGAGCGTCCAGTCCGACGTACGGGAGTACCAGCACTTCATCGGCGGCGAATGGGTCGCCGGTGCCGGCGGCACGTTCGACGATCTCGATCCGTTCACCGGCGAGACCGTCGCTCGTCGTTCCGTCGGGATCGCGTTCCGACGCCGCGCAAGCGGTGGCCGCTGCGGCCGCCGCCTTTCCCGAGTGGTCGCAGACCGTCCCCGCCGAGCGGCAGCGCGTGTTCCTGAAGGCCGCCGACGTTCTCGAGAGCCGGCTGGAAGAGATCGTGAGCCTCCTCGCACGTGAGACCGGCGCGGGCTTCGGGTTCGGAATGTTCCAGATGAGCTTCGTGCCGGGCCTCCTGCGCCAGGCGGCGGCGCTCGCCTACGCGCCCGCCGGTCAGATCATCCCGTCCGATCATCCCGGCACCCTCGCCATGGGCCTGCGCAAGCCGGTCGGCGTCGTCGGAGCGATTGCGCCGTGGAACGCCGCGCTCATTCTCTCCGCCCGTTCGATCGCCGGCGCCGCTTGCACTCGGAAATACGGTCGTGTTGAAGCCCTCCGAGCTCTCGCCCGTCGTGGGCGGGCTGATCTGGGGCGAGATCTTCGCGGAAGCCGGCCTGCCGGCCGGCGTTCTGAACATCGTCACGCACGCGCCCGGTGCCGCAGGCCCGATCGGCGACGAACTGGTCGAGAACCCGGCTGTTCGGCGCATCAACTTCACCGGCTCGACGGAAACGGGCAGGCGTCTTGCCGAGGCCTGCGGGCGCCAGCTCAAGCGCGTCGTTCTCGAGCTCGGCGGGCACAACCCGCTGATCGTGCTCGCGGACGCGGATCTCGACTACGCGGTCAACGCGTCGATCTTCGGCGCGTTCCTGCACCAGGGGCAGATCTGCATGTCGTCCCGGCGCATCTTCGTCGAGCGGCCGATCGCCGACGAGTTCACGGCGCGGCTTGCCGAGAAGGCGAAGACGTTGAAGGCAGGCGACCCGAAGGAACACGACACGGTAATCGGTCCGCTGATCAACGAATCGGCGCTCGCGATGGTCAAGGCTCGCGTCGACCAGGCTGTTGCAACGGGCGCCAAGGTGCTCGCCGGGGGTGCCGCGGTCGGTCCCTGCTATCAGGCGACGGTCCTGACGGACGTGCCCGAAGACTCGGATTTCGCTCACCACGAGACCTTCGGCCCGGTCGTCTCCGTTCACCCCGTCGACTCCGCAGAAGAGGCGGTCGCCCGCGCGAACGCGACAAGCTACGGCCTCAGTGCAGGCATCTTCACCGGCGACACCGATCGCGGGTTTGCACTCGCGCAGCAGCTCGAGTCGGGAATCGCGCACGTCAACGACCAGTCGGTCGGCGACGAGCCGCAGATGCCGTTCGGCGGCGTCAAGGACTCGGGCTGGGGACGCTTCGGCGGCCAGGCGGTGATCGACGAGTTCACCGAGCTCCGTTGGATCACGGTGCAGGGAGGCAGCGGGCACCCGTTCCCGTTCTGAGGTGCGATGACGGAGATCGTCTCCCTCTCCGAAGCGGTTCGAGAGCTCGTCGCCGACGAGCATGTCGTCGCGCTGGAAGGTTTCACGCACCTCATCCCGCATGCGGCCGGGCATGAGCTGATCCGGCAGGGCCGGCGCGACCTCACGCTCGTGCGGATGACGCCGGACATCATCTACGACCAGCTGATCGGGATGGGGTGTGCGCGGAAGCTCGTGTTCTCGTGGGGTGGCAACCCGGGCGTCGGGTCACTGCACCGGCTGCGGGACGCTGTGGAGAACGGGTGGCCCGCACCGCTCGAGCTCGAGGAGCATTCCCACGCAGGGATGGCGGCGGCGTATGCCGCCGGGGCGTCGAACCTGCCGTTCGGCGTGTTGCGCGGCTACCACGGAACAGACCTGCCCAGGCACACGCGCGTCGCGTCGATCACGTGTCCGTTCACGGGCGAGGAGCTCGCCGCGGTGCCGGCCCACCGTCCGGACGTCGGGATCATCCACGCCCAGCAGGCCGACCGGCACGGCAACGTCCAGCTCTGGGGGATCACCGGCATCCAGAAAGAGGTCGTCCTCGCCTCGCGTCACTCGATCGTCACCGTCGAGGAGGTCGTCGATGAGCTCGACCGCAGGCCCGGCGGTGTCGTGCTCCCGTCGTGGGTGATCGATGCGGTCGCCTGTGTGCCGCGCGGCGCGCACCCGTCCTACGCTCACGGCTATTACGAACGCGACAACGAGTTTTACGTCGCGTGGGAAGCGATCAGCCGTGACCGCGAAGCGTTTTCCGTGTGGATGCGCGAGCACGTGCTCGAGGCGATCCCGGCTTGAGCTGGACGGCCGACGAGATGATGGCGGTCGAGGCGTCGCGGCGCCTGACGAACGACTCCGTTTGCTTCGTCGGCATCGGCCTGCCGAGCGTCGCCGCCAATCTCGCGCGCCGGACGCACGCGCCCGGGTGCGTGCTCGTCTACGAGAGCGGCACGATCGGCGCGAAGCCGACGAAGTTGCCGCTCTCGATCGGCGATGGAGAGCTGGCGGAGACCGCCGACACGGTGGTCTCCGTGCCTGAGATGTTCGCCTATTGGCTCCAGGGCGGCCGCATCGGCGTCGGCTTCCTCAGCGCCGCCCAGATCGATCGGTACGGCAACCTGAACAGCACGGTCATCGGCGACTACGGGACGCCGAAAGTCCGGCTCCCGGGCGGCGGCGGCGCGCCCGAGATCGCGACGTCCGTGTCGGATGTGTTCGTCATGCTTCGTCACTCGCCTCGCGCGTTCGTCGAGCGGATCGACTTCATGACAAGCCGCGGCGACCGGGTGCGCGTCGTCGTCACCGATCTGGGGATCCTCGAGCCGCGCGACGGCGAGCTCATGCTCGTGCGCGTCCATCCCGGAGTCTCGGTCGACGAGGCGCGCGCGGCGACGGGCTGGTATCTGAAAGTCGCGCCCGACGTGCGCGAGACCGACCCGCCGTCGACCCTCGAGCTCAACGCGTTGCGGGCTCTCGAGACGAGGGGTCGCGGGTGAGCGACGCATCGCCGATCGTGCTGCCTGACGACGACTCCTTCGGAGGCGATGTGCAGGTCGACTATCCCGGCTACCGCTCGACCCGACTGCGCGCGCCGAAGCGCCCGCTCGTCACGTTGCCGGAGGAGCTCCATCCGCGCGGCGGCCCGGTGTTCGGCGAGGACAGCGTGGCGGAGCTCGACCATGACCTCACGCGCCAGCATGACGGCGAGCCGCTCGGCGAGAGAATCGTCGTGACCGGCCGTGTGCTCGACGACGCGGGCACCCCCATTCGCGGTGCGCTCGTCGAGGTGTGGCAGGCGAACGCTGCCGGTCGCTATCACCATCAGGTCGATCAGCATCCGGCACCGCTCGACCCGAACTTCTCGGGAGCCGGGCGATGCCTGACGGGCGACGACGGCGAGTATCGCTTCGTGTCCGTGAAGCCGGGCGCGTACCCGTGGGGCAACCACGAGAATGCATGGCGGCCCGCACACATTCACTTCTCGGTGTTCGGGCGCGCATTCACGCAACGACTCGTGACGCAGATGTACTTCCCCGGCGATCCACTCTTCGCGTACGACCCGATCTTCCACTCGGTCCGCGACCCGAAGGCACGCGCGCTCCTCGTCTCGCAGTTCGACATCGCACGCACCGAGCCCGAATGGGCGCTCGCCTATCGCTGGGACATCGTGCTCGGCCCGGCCGGAACGGATACGACGCCGATCGAGGCCGACGCGTGACCCTGCCGCGTACCCCGTCACAGACCGTCGGGCCGTTCTTCGAGATCGGCCTCTGCCGCCGATTCGAGAACGAGCTCGTGCGGGCGGACGAGCGCGGCGCGGTCCGCCTGGTCGGACGGCTGCTCGACGGCGACGAGCAGCCGATCGTCGACGGGATGCTCGAGGCGTGGCAGGCCGCGGGCCTCCGGTGGGGAAGGTGCGGCACCGATGCGCAGGGGGCCTTCTCGTTCCTGACGGTCAAGCCTTCCGCGTCTGGCGGCGAGGCTCCGCACCTCGATCTCTACGTTTTCGCGCGCGGGTTGCTGAAGCATCAGCTGACCCGGATGTACTTTCCCGACGAGGTGGAGGCGAATGCGGCCGATCCGCTGCTGTCCTCGCTCCCCGAGGCAGATCGTGCGCTCCTCGTCGGCGAGCAGGAAGATGGGGTCGTGCGCTTCGACATCCGAATGCAGGGCGACCGGCAGACGGTCTTCTTCGCGACTTGAGCCCGTTCTCGGCGATCTTCGTCCCGGCCGACCTGGCCGACGCGGTGTCGGACCGCGCCTGGCTCGCCGCGATGCTGCAGGCCGAGAGTGCGCTCGCCCGGGCCGAGGCGACAGCCGGCGTGATCGGCGCCGAGACGGCGGCAGCGATCGTCGCCGCGTGCGACGAGTCGCTCTACAGCGCCGCACAGTTGGGCATCGACGGACGGGCTGCCGGCAATCCCGTCGAGCCGCTCGTTCGCGCGATACGCGGGCGGGTCGGCGAGCCGGACGCCGCGGGAGTCCATCACGGCGCGACCAGCCAGGACATCCTCGATTCCGCAGCCATGCTCGTCGCAAAGCGGGCCGTAGGGCTTGTCGACGAGGCTGTCGGCGGCGCCGCGGCCGAGTGCGCGCGCCTCGCGGCCGAGCACCGTCACACGGTGATGGCGGCGCGCACGCTCCTGCAGCAAGCTGTGCCGACGACCTTCGGCTACAAGGCCGCAGGCTGGCTTGTCGGTCTCGTCGAGACGAGGACGCGGCTCGCGGCGGTTGCGGCGTCGCTGCCGGCGCAGTTGGGCGGTGCGGCCGGCACGCTTGCCGCGCTCGAGAACGAGGGCGTCGAGGTGCTGCGGCTGTACGCGAGAGAGCTCGGTTTGCGCGAGCCGACCGTCCCGTGGCACACGATCAGGATCCCGGTCGCCGAGCTTGCGGGCGCGCTCGCAGCTGTCGCCGGTGTGGCGGCGAAGATCGCACGTGACGTCGTGCTGCTGGCGCAGACGGAAGTCGGCGAAGTGTCGGAGCGCGACTCCGGCCGCTCCTCGACGATGCCGCAGAAGCGCAACCCGGTCAGCGCCGTTCTCGCAGATGCGTGCGCGCGGCACGCGCGCGCGAACGCGGCGATTCTGCTCGAGAGTGGTGTGCAGGAACACGAGCGCGCTGTTGGCGCGTGGCATGCCGAATGGCATGCACTCACGACTGCGCTTGCGCGCAACCGGCGGTGCGGCAGCGTCGGTGCGGCGCTCTCTCGCCGGGCTCGAGGTTGATGTCGAACGGATGCGCGCCAACATCTCGCCGGCGACGCTTGCCGAGGCGGCGCGCGTCGG
>CAWFPX010000019.1:0-85236 GCA_963817765.1 uncultured Thermoleophilia bacterium
TGCGGTCGTCGCTGTGATCTGGGGTTGGGGCGTCGCCCAACACCCCTATCTGCTGCCGCAGACGCTCACGATCGCCGAGGCCGCAGCCCCCAGTTCGACACTCACGAGCGTGCTGATCATCTTCGGCGTCGCCGTCCTCGTCGTGCTGCCGTCACTCGGACTGCTTTTCACACTCGTGCAGCGAAACCTCGTCGAGGAGGGCTCCCAGCCCACGCCGCGTCCACCGCACGACGCGGCTGGATTGCAGACGCGACGAGCCTAAATTGCACGACAGTCAAGTCGTCCTTGTCGGTCTCATCCGAACCGGGTGATGAGTGCGCAGGGCGACTCCTTGACACTCCAGCTTGCGCGACCGATCGACGTGTCGTGTTCGAGTTCAGGTTACCGAGAGGAGTCGGCAATGCCGATCGTCGAGTACCAGGAAGGGGAGCGATTCCCCGGCGTCATCGGCCGCACCGCCGATGAGTCGACACCCGCGTGGCCGGCCATACGGCGCGCGAAGCAGGGCGCGCCGAATGTCCTCTTCGTCGTGTTGGATGACACGGGCTTCGGCCAGCTGGGTTGCTACGGCAGTCCGATCGAGACGCCGAACTTCGACCGGCTGGCGGACGGCGGCCTGCGTTACACGAACATGCACACGACGGCGCTGTGCTCGCCGAGCCGCTCGTGCATCATCACCGGCCGCAACCATCACAGCAACGGTATGGCCTGCATCACCGAGCTCGCGACGGGTTTCCCGGGTTACGACGGTGTGATGCCGTTCGAGAACGGGATGCTGTCGGAGACGCTGCTCGAGCATGGCTACAACACGTTCATGGTCGGCAAGTGGCACCTGACGCCGTCCAACGAAGAAACGGGCGCCGGGCCGTACACACGCTGGCCGCTGGGGCGAGGCTTCGAGCGGTTCTACGGGTTCCTCGGCGGCGATACGAGCCAGTGGTATCCGGACCTTGTCTACGACAACCACCAGGTTGAGCCTCCGCGGACGCCGGAGGAGGGCTATCACCTGAGCGTCGACCTCATCGACAAGGCGATCGGCTTCATCTCGGACAGCAAGCAGGTCGATCCGGACAAGCCCTTCTACCTCCACCTGTGCTTCGGCGCGACGCACGCACCGCATCACGTCCCGAAGGAATGGGCGGACAAGTACGCCGGCAAGTTCGACGACGGCTGGGACGCCTACCGGGAGCAGGTGTTCACGCGCCAAAAGGAGCTTGGGGATCGTCCCCCCGGACGCGGAGCTGTCACGTCACGATCCGGACGTTCCCGACTGGGACGTACTTCCAGCGGAGTCGCGGAAGCTCTTCAGCCGCATGATGGAGGTGTTCGCCGGATTCCTCAGCCACACCGACGATCAGCTTGGCCGTCTGCTCGATTTCCTGGAACGGGAGGGGCAGCTCGAGAACACGATCGTGATGGTGATCTCCGACAACGGGGCGAGTGCCGAAGGCGGACCGACCGGCACGACGAATGAGGCGCAGTTCTTCAACAACGCGCAGGGGCCGCTCGAAGACAGCCTCAAGGTGATCGACGAGATCGGCGGGCCGCAGCACTTCAACCACTATCCGTGGGGCTGGACGTGGGCCGGCAACACGCCGTTCCGGCGCTGGAAGCGTGAGACCTACCGGGGTGGCATCAGCGATCCGTTCATCGTGCACTGGCCGAAGAGCATCAAGTCGCAAGGCGAGGTCCGCACGCAGTACGCACATGCGATCGACATGGTCCCGACCGTGCTCGATGTGCTTGGCATTCAGGCGCCGACGGCGATCAGGGGCATCACGCAGTCGCCGCTGCATGGCGTCAGCCTCGCGCACACCTTCGAGGACGAGAAGGCCGCGAGCGGGCGGAACACGCAGTACTTCGAGATGCTCGGACACCGCTCTATCTACAAGGACGGCTGGCGTGCCGTCTGCCCGTGGCCAGGCCCATCGTTCACCGAGGCGGGCAAAGGGTTCGGCCAACCGATCTCGGCCGAGACACTCACCCAGCTCGACACGACCGGGTGGGAGCTCTACCACGTGTCCGAGGACTTCGCGGAGAACAACAATGTCGCGGCCGAGAACCAGGCCAAGCTGAACGAACTGATCGAGGCCTGGTACGTCGAGGCAGAGAAGTACAACGTCTTGCCCATCGACGGGAGCGGTCTCGCACGGATGATTGGCGAGAAGCCACTCATCGCAGCTCCGCGCAATCAGTACGTCTATCGCCCGGGAACCCAACCGATCCCGTTCTTCGCCGGGCCGAGGGTCCTCAACCGGCCGCACAGCATCACCGCGGAGGTCGAGATCCCGGAGGGCGGAGCCGAGGGCGTCCTGTTCAGTCAGGGCAGCTCCGCGGGAGGCTATTCGTTCTACGTGCAGGGCGGGAAGCTCCACTACGTCCACAACTACCTCAGCCGCGGCCTGTACAGCGTCCACTCCGACGACGAGCTGTCGGCCGGAAAGCATGAGCTCCGCTTCGAGTTCGAGCCGACCGGCGAACCCGACATGGCCGCCGGCAAGGGAGCTCCCGGCAGACTCCAGCTTTACATCGACGGCGAGCTCGCCGGAAACGCCGAGGCACCGGTCACAGTGCCCTTCGCGATCAATCCCGGCGCACTGACTTGCGGCTCCAACCCTGGCTCCGCAATCACGCCGGAGTACACGTCGCCGTTCGCCTTCACCGGCACCATCGAGCGGGTGACCGTCGACATCAGCGGCGAACTGATCAAGGACGACGAAGCTGAGCTCCGCGTAGCCCTCGGCCGGCAGTGAAGCCAAATCGAACCGGCGGCGGGCATCAGCCCGCCGCTGGCGTTGGCGGGTCAGGTTGAGACGTCGGGGACTGCGGGCCGTGCGTTTCTCGTCAGCCGCAGACCGAACGACGCCTCCCGCTCGCGACTGCGGGCCGCCAACAAGCCCGAATGGCGGTAACTGACTCCGGTCACGAGCAGACCGAGCGTCATCGTCTCCGTCCGCGCCGCCACGTAGCCGAGTGTCGTGTTCCCCTCGAGCATCGGATCCTCGGCGCGCGTGAAGGCCTCCATCTGGAAGTAGTGATCCATGCACGTGAACATCGTGCAACCCGCCGCCTCCGCAGCCTCCGCCGTTTCCCGCACATGAATACGCAACGCTGCCGGGCCGCCCGACAGGTTGAAGTTCATGAAATGAATCCCCAACTCCACGCTTCCACCCTAGCCCGCACGCCCAATGCAGGAGAACCAGCGGCGCCCCCTCGATCAACTAGGGTCAGCTCGTGTACGTCCCACGATTCAACGCTGTACAGGACGAGGCCGCCATCCGGGCAATGGTCGCGGCGGCGCGGACCGGTTGGCTGGTCACCGTCGGCTCGGACGGCGTGCCGGCCGCGACCTTGCTGCCGATCATGTGGCAACGCGACACGGTCGTGACGCACATGGCCAAGGGCAACCCTCAGTGGCGCGAGATCGAGCCCGACGCGGCAGCGCTGTTGATCGTCGCCGGCCCGGAGGCGTACATCTCGCCGTCCTGGTATGCGACGAAGGCCGAGCACGGCAAGGTCGTTCCGACCTGGAACTACAGCGCCGTCCACCTCACCGGCACCGCGCGCGTTCACGAGGATCCCGAATGGCTGCGAACCGCAGTCACGGAGCTCACCGACCTGCACGAGCACAGTCGCGAGCATCCCTGGCAGCCGACCGACGCCCCTGCCCGCTACATCGAAGGTCAGCTACGCGCAATTGTCGGCATCGAGATAACGGTTATCCGCGTCGATGCCAAGGCCAAGCTCAGCCAGAACCGCTCCGACGCCGACCAGCAAGGCGTCATCGACGCCCTCCGGAGCGAGCCCTTCCTCGGAGCCGCCGAGGTCGCTGCCGCCATGAGCCGCATCCGAGACGACTGATCGTTATCGCCACGGATCGGGCGGGGGCGCATCTGACCGGCGTCACGCAGCGCCGACCGTAACGGGGTCGCCGACCTGGATGCTCCCGGTCGTCAGCGGGATGATCCGGATCCCGAACCAGGTCTTGCCCGCCCATCGCCGGTGCTTGGCAAGGGTACGCAGCGGCTCTTTGCCGCCGACACGGGTCTCGGGGTCGATCGTGGTCAGCACGCAGCGGTCGCAGTGCTCGCCGAAGCGGAACTCGACGCTGCCGATCCGAACCGTCGTCCAGTCGTCCTCCGCGAACGGAAGATCCGGCCCTTCGATGACCACGCTCGGGCGGAAGCGGGTCATCGCGAGCTTCGACGGTCGCGGTTCGTTGCGCGCGCCCGCGCCTTCGGCGACCCATTCGTTCAGCTGGTTCAGAGAGGCGACAGTCGTGAGTAGCAGCGGTCCCGCGTCAGACAAATTCAAGTAGTCGCCCGGCCGACCGCCGTGCGACTCGGAGACAGTACGTCGGCGCGGGTCATCGAGCCAGCCCAAACGCACCGGCCGGCCAAGCCTTGAGGACAACCACGCATCAACATGCGCGCCGACACCGAGCACGCTGTCCAGGCGCGACAGCGACGTCCGAAGCGGCGTCCCACCGATCGGCGGCAGCGCTTGGAACGTTGCACCGTCCGGCGCCGTCAACTCGATCGCACCGTCCTTGGCCGGTCTCGCCGTGAAGCCGAGCAGCTCGTGCTCCTCACGCGCGGTCAGCACGCTGCCGTCCGGGTCGAGCAGCAACCAGCGGCGATCGTGACGCATGCCCCACGGCTCCACGTCCGACGCGTCGACCGCAACACCGGCCAACGACTTCACCGGATAGAGGCGAATCTCCGTCAACAGCCGCCCGTTCGCCTGCTCGAACGCGCCGGTCTGCTCACGTGCCGCGTCGCATCCCATTCCATTGATCGAGAATACGCACACGTATTCCTGCTTCGGCGACGGGAACCCGTACCGCCGTTGCGACGTCCGCAGGCCGGAGGGATCACATGACCGGCAACGTCGTCTTCCTGGCTTCGGAATCGCCGGTGCCGGCGGCATCTCGATCTGGGCATCGCTCACCGCGATCGGCTCGTTTCTCGTCGGCAGCGTCGCGGGCGGTCGGATCGGTGTTCGCTGGTCGAGCGACAGGGGACGACACGTCACCGCCACAGCCGCGACGGAACTGCTGCTCGTCGCCGGCGCGCTTGTGGTCGCGGCGTTCTCGCCCCGCCACATCGGAACCGGAAGCCGCTACGCCGTGATCGTTCTCTTGGCCGTCGCGATGGGCGTTCAGAACGCCGCGGCGAGAAACGCTCGCCGTCCCCGATCTCACGACGACGGTGCTGACATGACCCTGACCGGTGTCGCGGCAGACTCGGCGCTCGCCGGCGGACCCGGCTCGCGGATCGGTCGTCGCGCACTCTCCGTCGCAGCGATGCTGCTCGGCGCGTTGATCGGTGGAGCGCTGGTCCTCAAGGTCGACAACGCCGCACCGCTCGCGCTGGCGACCGGACTGCTGGCGACCATCTCCTTCGTCACCTACCGCGCATCCCGATCGACGCCCGCGTGGACACGCGCCGGGCAGCCGTGACGAACTCCGCGGCGACGTTCGCGATCGGGCGACGCGCGCGGCCAGCGCACGCAGCGACCGATCGCGCACGATCGCGGTGTCGTAGAACGGCGCCGGCTTCGTCGTGTGGTTCGGGTCAAGCAGCGAGGGTGGATAGAACATGCGGCTCACCTCCTGGTTGTGTAGCTCGTTGTGCAACCGGTTGCATCTCGGAGCACGAAAAACTCACGCCGATCCCCGCACGACGAGCTCCGCCGGGATCGTCACGTTGGTGACCGCACCGGTCTCGAGCCGTTGGACGAGCGTCTGCGCGAGGAGCGTTCCGACGAGCGGGCCGTCCTGCCGGATCGTGGTCAGCGGCGGGTTCGCGTAGGCGGCGAGCGCGATGTCGTCGTAGCCGACGACGGCGACGTCCTCCGGCACGCGCCGATCATGTGCCCGGAGCGTTTCGATCGCCCCGAGCGCGAAGAGGTCGCTGTTCGCGAACACCGCGTCGATCCCGGGATCACGCTCGAGCAGCGTCTCGATCGCCGCCGCCGCAGAGGACTCGGGCTCCTCCCAGTTCGCGTGCACCACGAGGGCCGGATCGGCCTCGAGACCCTGCGGCCGCAAGTGCCTGCTCGTAGCCGCGCCGGCGCTCTTTCGCCTCCGCGAGCCCACGCCGGACCGCCGAGAAACGCGATGCGCCGGCGCCCGCTCGCGAGGAGATGCTCGGTAGCCAGCCGCCCGCCGGCGACGCTGTCGCCGCTCACCGAGGAGTAGTCGCTGTCGTCCGGCGGCGTGCCCCAGACGACGATCGGCATGCGCTTACCACCGAGGCCGTTCGAGCATCTCGGGGGTGCACGAGGCCGAGAGCAGGATGAAGCCGTCGGCTCGGCCGCTCTCGAGGTAGCGGTGAGCCCAGCCCGGGTCATCGACCTTCGCCTGCAGGACGAGCAGCTCGTAGCCCTGCCGGCTGAGGCCCATCGAGATGCCGCCCATGATCTCGAGCATGAACATGTCCAGGGTCTTCAACCCTTCGCCCCAGTCGAAACGCACGAGCCCGACGACGTTGCTCTGACGCGTGCTCAGACGCCGCGCCTGCACGTTGATCTGGAAGTCGTGCTGCTCCGCGATCGCCCGGATCCGCTCCTTTGTCGCGGCCGCGATCAGCGGGCTGTCGTTGAGCGCGCGCGAGACGGTCGACTTGTCGACCCCTGCGAGCCGGGCCAGATCCGCGATCGTATGTGCTTTGCTGACGGTCATTGCAACCGGTTGCAAGCCTACCACAGGGAGCCCAGACGAGGGCGGCTGTGGACGGTTCGTGACAGTCGTTTGGCGACCGTCGCCTTGCCACCTCGGCCGCTGAGCAGGGGTTTCAGGCGCCTGTGGAGTGTTCGTGGCACTTCGGTAACAACCTCGTTTGGCGTGGGGACGAGGCTCGAGGTGGCCTGGCCGCCTGGGACGAGGACGATCCCGACGAACTGCGGTATACACAGCGCCGGGCTGCCGGCCGGTCCTAGGTTCGGAGCCGCGGATCGAGCGGAGCCTACGCCGCATCGACGAGCAGGTTGACCACGACGACGGCGACGGCGAACGAGACGCTTGCCACGACGGACGCAGGACGACAAACGGGCCTGAGACGTATGCTCGCGTGCGGCGAGTCGAGGAGTTGAGGTGCAGCGCATAGAGGACGACGATGGTCGGTCGGAGCTGTCGCGTCGCGCCAGCTCTTCGGCGGGCACACCAGGAGACGGCGGCGATCAGCCGGGCGAGCAACAGGCGTCAGGGGCGACTCGGCGCGCGAGCGTCGTCAAGCAGTTCTCGCGTGTGATCGACGCGATCCGGCAGGGCGACGACGACGCCGTGCAGCAGATGGTGCTCGACCTGAGCCGTCAGCACCGGATCCTCGCGCCTGTTGCTCTCGTGGTTGGCGCGATTGCCATGTTGTTCGAGGGAGTGAAGCTCCTGGTCACGAACTGGCGGTTGACGCTGGTGCAGGTCCTGCCGGCGATGTGGATCTGGGTGGCCATGCTCGACCTGAAGGCTCACGCATTGCACGGCAAGTCCTTCCACGTTCTGCGTGGGCCGATCCTGGTGCCGATCGTGCTGGCAGTCGTCCTACTGACCGCCGCGAGCTTTTTTCTCAATGCGGTCTTCGCGTTCGCGATCTCGAAGCCCGGCCACCCCGAGATCCGCACCGGCTTCACCGAGGCCCGCAAGCATCATCGCACCGTGCTCGGCTCGGGTGCGGTTGTCGGGTTGCTCCTCGGGTTCTCAACGCTCGTCGTCGTCAGATGGGGACTGGCGTGGTTCACGGTGAGCCTCGGCATCGTCGTTGCCATCATGATGGTCAGTTACGTGGCTGTCCCAGCTCGGTTGATCGGGATCAAGACCAGTGCCGCACCGGGCGACAAGCTGAAGGCTGCCGCGGTCGGCGGCTTCCTCGGGGCTGTGGTGTGCTCGCCTCCGTACCTTCTCGGCAGGATCGGCCTTTTGATGCTCGGCTCGCATACGTTGTTCGTCCTTGGAATTGTTCTGCTCTCCGCAGGCTTGGTGCTCGAGGCGGGTGCGACAAGCGCCGTCAAAGCCGTCAAGATGAGCGCCAAGCTGGTGGCCGGGCAGCCGACGGCAAGCGCAGGGATCGAACAATGAGCCGGAACCAATGCGAGCCAGAAAGGACGGGAAGCGCCGATGAGTAGCACGCTCGATCCCTCGGCGCCGGCGAGCCCGGAAGCGGAGCCGTCGGCCGACGACGCCGTCGACTCTCGCAGCCACTGGTGGACGCGCGCGCGGAACAGCCTGAGAGTCCCCGGGCGGGCTGCTGCGCCTCGCTCTCTACGACCCGACACACCTCCCGGAGCGCCTGACGATCTATTCGGTCGACAGGCAGGCTGAGAGTGCGCGGTCGTGGGCGCAGCGGACACGCGAGGCGGAACCGGAAACGCCGCTCGCGGTCTTGGCCGACGCCCAGCGCAGGCGCACCGTCAGCACTGCACGGATCGACGGTGCCGTGGCGGGGACGCCGTTTTTCATCGCGCTCGTTCCGGCCTACATCGCGTTCCTGCGCCAGGAGGTGCGCTTTCACCTGCGCGTGGCGGCGCTTTATGGCGAGGACCCGGCCGATCCGCGCGTCGCCGCCGACTTCCTCGTCCTGCGCGGCGTCCACAAGGACAGCGAGAAGGCGCTCGCCGAACTGGACGCGGTACGCGCCAACCCGCTCCCGGCGCACCGCGAACGGACGCCGCTCAGGTCTTGGTACCAGGTCGTCGTCAGCATCCTGATCCTCGCCGGCTTCATGCAAGCACCCGACGAAAACGGGAAGACACATTTGACGTTCGGCCAGAAGCTGTTGCAGGCGGTGCGCTTCGTCGTAGCCGGGACGATCTGGATCCTGACCTGGGTCGTGCCGATCACCTTCATGATCGTCATGTCCTGGGCGTGCGAGAGTGACGCACGCCGCTTCGGCCAGCGCGTCATGACTCGCTACGCGGACGAAGACGCGGACATCGCCATCGCCATGGCCCGCGCCGACCGCAAAGCCGGAGGGAACAAGGCCGTCACTTTCGCGCGCGCCGCGGTCGTCGTGCTCTCGGTCGCTCTACCGCTCGCGTTGATCGCATCCACCGTGCTGGCCGGCAGCGGCCCGTTCGGCGTCCAACTCCCGGAAGCGGCCGCAGCACTCGCAGCGCTCGCACTCGTGATCGGTGTCAGCGCCGCCGCGATCCGAGGCTGAGCTCGTCAGCTGCCGTACGAGGGAATAGATCGTCGATTTGCGGCCGCCTGCGCTCAGCCAGCGGCGGCCTCGATCGATAGCTCGTTCGCGGCACGCGCGGCCGCGACCTGCTCGCGCCGGGATTTCGTCAGCTCCTGCAGAAGGATCTGAAGGGTCGCGGCCAGCGGCACTGCGGTCAGCGCACCGAGGACTCCGAGCAGCGCACCGAACAACGTCACCGCGACGATGATGAAGAAACCCGAGAGGTTCACCGCCCTGCCCTGGATCTTCGGAGTGAGGATGTTGTTCTCGACCTGCTGGTAGACGAGCAGGACGACGAGCATGATGATCGCTGCTGTGACGCCTTCCTCGGCCCAGAGTGTCGGCACGAGGATAAAGCCGGCCATCGTCGCGCCGATGTTCGGGATCATGTCGAGCAGTCCCGCGATCACGCCGAGGCCGACCGCGTAGCTCGAGCCCAGCAGCCAGGCGGTCGTCCCCTGAATCGTGCCCGCGATGATCGCGATCACGACGACGCCGATCGCCCAGCGCGACACGGCCGTGGTGACGCGCTCCCAGACGCCGAGCCACCGTTCGTCGGTGCCCGGCATGAGCATGCTCGCGAGCGCCCGTTTCAGGCTCCCCACGTCGCTCAACAAGAAAAGGCAGGTGAAGAGGATGGTGAAGGTGGCCAGGAAGACCGAGAAGAAACTGCCCGCCACGCCGAGCACGCCCTTGATCGCGTCCGGGATCGAGACCGCCGCGGTGTTCGCGCCGGCCTGAACGTCTTTTGCAGCGCCCGAGTTGCCGAGCCACGAGAGCTCGC
This sequence comes from uncultured Thermoleophilia bacterium, assembly GCA_963817765.1. Taxonomy (GTDB): domain Bacteria; phylum Actinomycetota; class Thermoleophilia; order Gaiellales; family Gaiellaceae; genus PALSA-600. The sequence continues at coordinate 9,961 of CAWFPX010000019.1, forward strand.
CCGACTCGCGCAACTGCTGAACCGTCGTCGGCAGCCCCTGAATGAAGTCGCGGACGCCGCCGACAAGCGGGACGAGCAGCACCAGGAAAAGGATCGCGACGACGACAGCGGTGCCGAGCACGGTCAGCGTCGCCGCGAGCCCGCGGGACATCCCGGTCTTCGCCATGACAAAGCGGACTGGATACTCGAATACGAGCGCGAGGAAAATCCCGACGAACACGATGAGGAACGAGTCGCCGATGGAGGCGAACGCAGCCATCACCGCGATCGCCGAGGCGACGAGCAGGAGCGTCCTCACCGGGATCATCAGCTCGACACGCCTCGTTGGCACTGGATCCATCGCAACGAGTTTAGGAATGCGAGCGGTCGAACCACGGGCATCGCGCGGACGAGTGTCGTCGATCGGCCCCGTCCACGTTCCTCACGGGAACGTCGTCGACGGTGAGGTGACACCGCACACGGAGACCTGTCTTCCTTAAAAGCTCCTAGGACGCGCAGTCGCTCGCAGTGGCGTGACGATCATCGTCGGCACCTGCTCGACCGCGAAGCGTCGCGCGAGGTCGGGCCGCCCGTCGGTGTCGATGTGGTGGACGACGAAGGGCGTGTGGTTGCGCCGTTGCTGGAGCACCTGCGCGAGGAAAGGGAACGCGAGCCGACGCCGGACATCACCAATGCCTTGCGACCCCGCGAGCTGGCGATCCTCCGCCTCTATGGCGAAGGACTGCAAACACACCAGATTGCCGAGCTGCTCGTGATCTCGACACACACCGTTCGCACTCACGTCAAGAACGCGCTCCGACGCCTCGGCGTCAACGCGAGACGCGACGCACTCGACCTCCTCGAGCGCACCGACATCGACCCGCCTATCTGAGGCGCGCGGCCGAGGGTCCATGCCGAGCCGCGCCGGGCTCGAACGCTCGATTTAGAATCCGGGATCCGGGGTAGGACCGCATGATGAAGCGCTCCCTCACCGTGTGTGCCGTGGCGTTCGCCCTTTCTGCGCTGGCGACAGTGTTCTCCGTCGGAACGGTTGCTGCCGCGAGCAGCAACAAGCCGAGCATCACGCTCCTCGCGGTCTCGCCGCTCAAGGTCGGCGGCGCCGGCTTCGGGAGTCGTGCTTCGGTGCGCGTGAAGGCAACGTGGAGCGGAAGAACTGCAGCCAAGACAGTCCGCGCGTCGGCAACCGGGCAGATCGCCGTCGCGTTCCCCGCCTCGCTGACGGTCGTCGCGTGTCGGACACTTCGGTTGGACGCACTTGCACGAACGGAAGGATCGCATCCTGGCGTCCAGGCGCGAAGGGCTGCACCGCGATCGCCGTGCCTGTCACGCCTCTCGGCTGACCCAGCCAAAACTGAAATCGGCTGGCCACGGACGAAAGCGATTTGACATTGCTTGCGTGCCGCAAGGAGGATGGCGTCGTAATGGGGTTCTGCGGACCCTGTGATCAACGCTTTGAAGGGAGAGACTTGAGACGAATCGCGGATCGCCGCGTCGGACTCGCGCTCTTTGGCGTCGTAGTCGGCATCTTGATTTTGCTCGCGGCTGTCGCCGGGAGCGAGCGTGGCAGCGGCCGTTCGGCCGTGCATGGCGTGATGACTCCGGCACTCGGAGCGCATCCGAAGTTTCAGCTGGTGGGACAGAAGACGGGCGCCAGTGGGCTCCAGCTCTTCGGTTGCCAGAAGACCGTCCCCGCCGGCTGCTACGGCCCCGATCAGATGCGGGCGGCATACGGGGTGCAGCCACTCCTCAACAACGGGCTGAACGGCAGCGGCAAGACGATCGTCATCGTCGACGCCTACGGCAGCTCGACACTTGCCCAGGACCTGGCGATCTTCGACTCGGCGTGGGGCATCGCGGCCCCGCCGCACTTCACAGTGCTCTCGCCCTTCGGAATCGACCCGACCGACCTCAACAACCTCATCGGGTGGTCCGGCGAGACGACGCTCGATACGGAGTGGTCTCACGCGATCGCCCCGGGGGCGAACATCGTCGTCGTCCTGGCAAAGTCGAACGACGACCAGGACATTCTGAACGCGACGCAGTATGCGTACGCCAACAATCTGGGCGATGTGCTGTCGCAGAGCTTCGGCGAGGCGGAGCAGTGCATGAACCCGTCGTTGCTCGCGCAGCAGCACAAGCTCTTCGATGCCATGACCGGCAAGGGCTGGACACTGTTCGCGTCATCCGGGGATGACGGGTCGTCTCAGCCGACGTGCGACGGCTCGGACTTCTTCCAGGCCGCGAGCACGCCGGCCAGCGATCCTGACGTGACCGGGGTCGGCGGCACAAGCCTCGTAGCCGACGGGAACACCGGTGCGTACCAGAGCGAGTCGATCTGGAACGACGGCTTCGGCGCCGGCGGCGGCGGCTTCTCCGTCGTGTACGGCCGGCCCGACTTCCAGGCTCCGATCGTCAAGAACTCGAAGATGCGGGCCGTGCCCGACGTCGCCTACAACGCGGCGGTCGTTCCCGGCGTGCTGAGTGCATGGCAGGAGGAAGGACTCCAACCGCCTGGCACGTTCTTCCGCTTCGGCGGCACGAGCGCGGGTTCGCCGCAGTGGGCGGCCCTGATCGCGATTGCCGACCAGATGTCGGGCGCTCGCGTCGGAAACATCAATAAGACGCTGTACCACCTTGGCAACAAGGCTCAGGGGACGTACTTCCACGACGTCACGGTGGGTAACAACGCCGTCACCGATGCGGAGGACAACCCGATCGCCGGCTTCGCGGCCGGACCAGGGTTCGACGAGGCAAGCGGTTGGGGCTCGCCGATCGCGAGTGCTCTGCTGCCCGCGATCGCCAAGCCCGGAAACGGCTGACAGGCACGTCCGAGCGACTTGATGGGCGAGGGCCGCCGTTTGGCGGCCCTCGCCGCGTCTTCACCTACCCACGAGTCGCTGCAGCAGGAGTAGCCTCCGGGCGTGGCGCGGTCCGTTGTCGTGACGCACGATGGAGACGACGACACGCCGGTGCCGCCGTCGGCGGACGAGCCCGCGACGCTCAAGGCGCTGCTCGAGAATCTTGGCCGTGACGTGATTCAGGTAGCCGCCGCGCCCCGGGGGCTCGACGTGCTCGTCGGCGAGCCGGTGATCTACGACGCCGTCGAGCTCTCGGCGATCTCGCGTGACGCGGTTGTGCTCGCCGTCGGCGTCCGACTCGGGACGACCCGCGGCGACCAGCTGATCGAGGCCGCGGCGGAGGCGCAGGCCGCTGCCGTCGTGGTGAAGGCGACGCCGGACCTCGACGAGCTTGTGGGCGGGCCTAGCTCCCTCGGCGTTGCGGTCCTGTCCGTGCCGGAGGAGATGACGTGGACGCAGCTCCACGCGCTGCTCGACCTGAGCCGCTTTGCGACGGTGACGGGCGCGACCGCCGGCATCGCCGGCGTGCCGCTCGGTGATCTCTTTGCGCTGGCAAACGCCGTTGCGGGGTTGGTCGGCGGCGCGGTCACGATCGAGGATCCAGCACGGCGCGTCCTCGCCTATTCGACGCTCGGCGACCAGCCGATCGACGCTGCCCGCCGCGGCTCGATTCTCGGCCGCCAGGTTCCTGACTCGCCGGGCATGCGTTCCCTCTACCGTCAGGTTTTGTCGACTCCAGGTGTGATGAGCGCAGACGGTGCGACCCTACGACGGATCCTCGCGGGCGGTCCGGCCGAGATCGACGACGTGAGGGCGCGGTCGGCCGTCGCGATCCGGGCCGCGAACCAGACGATCGGGTCGATCTGGGTCATCCACGACGGCGACCGCCTCGACGAGGAGTCCGAGCACGCTCTGGCCGAGGCGGCGCGCATCGCCGTTCCACACGTGATCCAGGCGCGTGCTGCTCGCGACGTCGAGCGGCGACTGCGCGCCGAGATGCTGCTGACCGTGCTCGAAGGGCGAGGATCCGTCGACGAGGCAGCTGCGCGCCTCGGCTTCGCCTCGTCGGCTCCCGTTGCGCTCCTCGCGTTCGAGATTGCGAACGGCGAGCCGGGCATCGACGAGCTCCAGCGCGAGCGGCTCGTCGACCTCGTGGTCTTGCACTGCGCGGCGACGTTCCGGCAGACGTCGGCCGTCGCGCTCGGCCAGATCGTTTACGCACTCCTCCAAGCTGACGCCCCGATCGAGCCGCGCGCCCTGACCCGGCTCACGGAACAGGTCCGCGAGCACGCCGAGGCGCGACTCGGGCTCCGCTTGCTCGGCGCGGTCGGCCCGGCCGTCGCCGGCCTCCGCGACGTGCCGCGAGCACGGCGCGACGCGGAGCGGGTGCTCGGCGTTCTCCGCACGGATGTCCGCGGGCGCACGGTGGCCGCGACCGACGAGGTGCGCAGCGAGGTCGTCCTGCACGAGTTGAAGGAGCTCAGTCTCGAGCATCCGAGTCTCACCCGCGGTGAGCTCGAGCGCATCCTGGCGCACGACGTGAAGCAGAACTCGACGTACGCGTGGACGCTGCGCGCCTACCTCGACTGCTTCGGCGACGTTCCGCGCGCATCCGAGCGGATCTCGGTGCACCCCAACACGTTCCGCTATCGGATGCGTCGCCTCGTCGAGCTCTTCGACCTCGATCTCGACGATCCCGATCAACGCGTGGTGCTGGAGCTGCAGTTCCGCCTGCTGGCGGACGCGCTCCCAGGCGAACCGGCTCCACGAGAGCCCCCGCTAGCCCTCCGGGCGACAGGTCTCGACCGACGTCGTGACGCGCTCGAGCACCTCGGGGATCGGCGTGACGCCGAGCCCCGGGCCGGTCGGGACGGCAAGTCGCCCGTCGTGCAGCACGAACGGCTCGCAGATGTCCTCTGCGTAGTAGCGGCCGGACGCCGACGTGTCTCCCGGCAGCGTGAAATTGGGGAGCGCGGCGAGTGCGACGTTCGCAGCGCGCCCGAGCGCGGTCTCGAGCATCCCGCCGCACCAGACCGGAACGTCGTTCGCTCGCGCATACGTCGTGCACGCGCCGTGCCTCGAGGTAGCCGCCGACACGTCCCGCCTTGATGTTGACGATGCGGCACGCGCCCATCGCGATCGCGTCTTCTGCCCCGCGCGCGGACGTGATCGACTCGTCGAGGCAGATCGGCGTCTCGACGACCTTCGCGAGCTCGGCATGCCCGCGGATGTCTTCTTCCGGCAGCGGCTGCTCGATCAGCAGCAGGTCGAACTCGTCGAGCTGCGCGAGCCGGTCGGCATCGCCGCGGGTGTAGGCAGCGTTCGCGTCGACCTGGAAGAGGATGTCGCCGAACCGCTCGCGGACCGCGCGGACCGGCTCGACGTCCTGCCCGGGCTCGATCTTGAGCTTGATCCTGCGGTAGCCCTCTTCGAGGTAGCCCTCGACGGTGCGGAGCAGATCGTCCACGTTTTCGTGGATGCCGACTGAGACACCGCAGTCGACCTCGGCCGCGGACGCCACCGAGGTACTCGCCGAACGACACTCCCTGCGCACGCAGCTCGGCGTCGAGGATCGCCATCTCGAGCGTTCCCTTCGCCATCGGGTGCCCGCGCACGCCCCGCAGCGTCGATGCAACGTCCTCAGCGGTTACGTCACCGCGCGCGAACAGCCGCGGCAGCAGGTGCTTGCGAATCACGTCGTAGGCGCCGCCGACGTACTCGTACGAGTAGAACGGCTCGCCGAACGCGACGCACTCGCCCCAGCCCTCGGCGTCGGGGCCGACCACGCGCACGAGCAGGACTTCGCGCTCGCGCTCGGTGCCGAGTGACGTTCGGAACGGCGCAACGAGCGGCAGGCGGATTCGCCGCAGCTCGACGCTTTCGAGCTTCATCGGCGCAGCACCAGCCAGCCGTCGCGCGTGATCGCGTCGGCGCGAAACTCGTCGGCGAGCGCGCGACCGACGGTGTCGCGCAGCGCGAGACGCCACGCGCTCGCGCGCTCGGGATCGCGCTCGCGGATCGCGACGATGCTCTCGGGGAGCCAGGCGAGCAGGACGTCGCCACTCGGCGCGCTCACCGCAGGTTCGCCGTTCGCGCCCGGGCCGAGGACGACGCGTCCCTCGTCGAGGCGGGCGTCTTCGGTCGGTCCCTCGGCCGCGCGTACCGCGCGGTCGGAGGCGAGGTCCCAGCGGAGGACGACGCGGTCGCTGTCGCCCGCGTTCAGCCCGTCCTCCAGCACGCCGTAGAAGTTCTCGTGGTAGGCGACCATCGTCGCCCCGAGCTTCACGAGGTTGAAGAACGCGTTGCCGCGCACGAGCGGGTCCGCGGTCCACACGATCGTCCGCGTGTCCCGCTCGAGCGCCCAGCTGCGCTGGAACTGCTTCAGCGCGAAGCCGATCGAGCGGCCCTGAAAGTGCCCGGTCGACGCCGGTGATGTGCGAGTGGAGGTGCAGCTCCGCCGACTCGAGCCCGAAGAACCCGAACGAGACTCCGACGAGCCGGTCGCCGTGGAAAGCGCCGGCGACGAAGTTGCCCGCGTGGGCGAGTGCTCGCAACAGGCTCGTCGGCGCCTTCGGCTCGCCGTCGTCGTCGTCCCAGATCCGCGAGATCAGGCGCGATCCCTCGTCGAGCTCGGCGAGCGTCTCGAGGGGGCGGACGACCGTCCCTGCCCGTTCGGCGGCCCGGCGTGCCGCTGCGGCGGCCTGCTCGCGCAGGTCCCGTGTCGTCGGTGCGAGGTCGAGCTCCGTACCCGCCATCGTCAGATCGTTCCACGCGTCGCGCGCCTCGGCATGGTCCCGAATCACAACCTCTGCGGCGAAAGTTTGGCTTCGACACCGAATGGCATGGAGCCGGAGCGGAGAGAATCGACGGCGATGCCAGGGACGCAGAAGCTGTTGCGAGACCTTCGTGCGCGCACGCCGGAGATGGTCGAGGCACTGCGCGCGCTCGTCGAGGCGGAGTCGCCGACCGACGACCCCGCCGCGTGCCTCGCGTGTGTCGACGTCGTCGACGCGATCGCGGGTGACCTGCTCGGAACGCGTGGGGAGCGGATCGAGCTCGGCGGGCGCGTCCATCTCCGCTGGCGCTTCGGCGCGACCCGCGTGTGCTGCTCGTCGGGCACCTCGACACCGTCTGGCCCGTCGGGACTCTCGCGCGCTGGCCGTTCGAGCTGCGGGACGGGCACGCGACCGGCCCGGGTGTCTTCGACATGAAGGCCGGCGTCGTCCAGCTGCTTTTCGCGCTCGCCGCGCTCGACTCGACGGACGGCGTCGCGGTCTTGCTCACGACCGACGAGGAGACCGGGTCGCCGACCGCGCGGCCGCTGATCGAGGAGACGGCGGCAGGGATCGAGGCGGCGCTCGTGCTCGAGCCGAGTGCCGACGGGGCGCTGAAGACGGAACGGAAGGGCGTCTCGCTGTACCGGATAAACGTGCAGCGGCCGCGCAGCCCACGCAGGCCTCGATCCCGAGAAGGGTGCGAATGCCGCCGTCGAGCTCGCTCACCAGTTGCTCGCGGTCGCGGCGCTCGCGCGGCCCGAGCTCGGGACGACGGTGACGCCGACGCTCGTCGCCGCGGGAACGGCGGTCAACACGGTTCCGGCGGAGGCGTCCGCGCGGGTGGACGTGCGCGTCCGAACGGAGCTGGAGGCGAGCGCATAGCCGCGGCCTTCGCAGCCCTCGAGCCCGTCGACCCCGCCACATCTCTCGACGTCGAAGCGAAGCGTCTCGATCCCGCCGCTCGAGCACGCCGCCTCGGCGGCGCTCTTCGCGCGCGCGCAGGGGCTCGCCGGTGGGCTCGGCCTGGCGCCGCTCGCGGAAGCCGCTGTCGGCGGGGGCTCCGACGGCAGCGTGCTCGCCGCCGCTCGGCCTGCAGGTGCTCGACGGCCTCGGCGCCGTCGGCGACCACGCGCACGCCGAAGGCGAGTACGTCGAGGTCGATGAGCTTGCCGACCGCGCGGCGCTGGTGGCCGCGCTCGTGCAGGATCTACTCCGATGAGCATCGCGCCGGTCGTCGCACGCGCTGATCTCCGCGGCTCGTTTTTGGCCTCGGGAACGAAGCGAACCGCTCGCCGTCGCGAGACGGTGGTCGTCTGATGAGCCGCCGCATGCGCATCGACGACCTGACCGCGCTCGCCGTGCCGGAACAGCCGGTCCTCTCGCCGGACGCGACGCGGTGCGTGTACGTCCTGCGCGAGCTCGACGCTGACGAGGATCGTTCCGTTCGCTCGCTCTGGTCCGTCGGCGCGACCGCAGGCGAGGCGCGCCGGCTCACGAACGGCCCGGCGGACTCGTCGCCAGCCTGGTCTCCCGACGGCACGACGCTCGCGTTCGTTCGCGCGGCCGACGGCCCGCCGCAGATCTGGCTGATGTCGGCCGAAGGCGGCGAGCCGGAGCAGCTGACGACCTTGCCGCTCGGCGCCGGCACCCCCGTCTGGAGCCCCGACGGCTCGCGTATCGCGTTCTCGGCGGCGACCGATCTCACACCCGATCCGGCACGGCCGATCGTCTCCGACCGCCTGGACTACCAGGCCGACGGAGCGGGCTACCTGCGCACCATCCGCAAGCACCTCTTCGTCTGCGACGTCGAAACGAAGGAGACGAGGCAGGTGACGCGCGGCGACTGGCACGCCGGCGATCCGGCGTGGTCACCCGACGGCGGAACGCTCGCGTTCGCGGCCGCGACAGCGCCCGACGCGGATCTGCGCCTCCGCGCACCGCTCTGGACGGTCGACGCATCGTCGCCGACCGCCGAGCCGCAACTCGTCGGTCTTCCCGAGGGGGTCGCAGGCACCGTGTCGTGGACGGCCGACGGCTCAGCGCTGCTCACCGTCGGCTTCGCCGGAGTGCCGGTCGGTCATGCTGCGTTGCTGCGCGTCCCGCTCGACGGCGGAGACCCGACCGACCTCTCCGCGCCGCTCGACCGCAACGTGATGCCGGGTGGCGCGGGATATCCAGGAGGTCTCCCGCAGTACGCCGGCGACGGCTCGGTGCTCTTCTGCGTCCGCGACCGCGGCTGCACCCACTTGTACGCGGTCGACGAGACCGGCGGCGCTCCGCGCTTGCTCGTCGGCGGCACAGCGCGCATCGTGTCGGCCCTCTCCGTCGTGGGCGGGACCGCCGCCATCGTGCTCGTGACGGCGACATCGTTCGGGGAGGTCGTCGTCGTCGACATCGCGTCGGGCGCGGAGACCGTGCGCACCGAGCACGGCAAGAGCGCCGCGGAGCTCGAGCTCTTCGTCCGCGAGGACCGCGAGTTCACGATCTCGGACGGCACCGTCGTGCACGGGTGGCTCGTTCGCGACCCGAACGCGGCCGCGCCGTCGCCGCTCCTGCTCGACATCCACGGTGGGCCGCACAACGCGTGGAACGGCGCAGCAGACGACTGGCACCTCTACCACCAGGAGCTCGCGGCGCGCGGCTGGACGGTGCTGCTCCTCAACCCGCGCGGCAGCGACGGGTACGGCTCCGACTTCTACCAAGGCGGCATCGGCGCCTGGGGCGAGGCCGACGCGAACGACTTCCTCGAGCCGATCGACCAGCTCGTCGCCGAGGGCATCGCCGACCCCGAGCGGCTCGCCGTCACCGGCTACAGCTACGGCGGTTTCATGACCTGCTACCTGACGAGCCGCGACAACCGGTTCGCAGCAGCGGTCGCGGGCGGGGTCGTGAGCGACCTCGTCAGCATGTCCGGCACCTCCGACACGGGTTACTACCTGAGCCAGCTCGAGCTCGGCGACCTCTGGTGGAACGCTCGCGACCGGTACGAGCAGATGTCGCCGATCGAGCGGATCGACGCCGTCGACACGCCGACACTCGTCTACCACGGCGCTGCCGACGTGCGCTGCCCGGTCGGGCAGGCGCAAGAGTGGCACGCCGCGCTGCGCGCGCGGGGCGTCCCGACCCGTCTCGTCCTGTACCCCGATGCGTCGCATCTGTTCGTGATCGAGGGCCGTCCGTCGCATCGGACCGACGTGGGCCGTCGCGTCGTCGACTGGGTCGAGCAGTACGCCGCCGGCCAACGACCGGCGATCGACGCCGAGCACTGGCAGCAGCGCCTCGACCAGCTGGCGGCGCGCCACGGAGTTCCGGGCGCCGCGCTCGGGATCATGCGCATGCGACCCGGCCGCGACGACGAGCGCGTCGAGCTCGCCACGGGGCTGCTGAACAAGGAGACGGGCGTCGAGGCGACGCCGGACTCGGTCTTCCAGATCGGCTCGATGACGAAGGTGTGGACGGCGACAGTCATCATGCAGCTCGTCGACGAGGGCAAGCTCGATCTCGACGCTCCCGTCAGGGACGTGATGCCGGAGCTGAGGCTCGCGAACGCCGACGTGGCCGAGACCGTGACGATGCGCCACCTGCTCACGCACACGAGCGGCATCGACGGCGACGTCTTCACCGACACCGGTCGAGGCGACGACTGTCTCGAGAAGTACGCGGCGGCGCTCGAGGAGGCTGCGCAGAACGCTCCTCTCGGCGCAACCTGGTCGTACTGCAACTCGGGCTTCTCGCTCGCCGGCCGGGTGATCGAGAAGATCACCGAAGGCACCTGGGACGCCGCGATCCAGCAGCGCCTGATCCAGCCGCTCGGACTCGAGCACACCGGCACCCTGCCGGAGGAGGCGCTCCTGCACCGCGCTGCGGTCGGCCATGTCGCCGAGTCGGGCGCCGAGCCTCAGCGCGCCCCGTCGGCGTGGGGCCTGCCGCGGTCCGCAGGGCCGGCCGGATTGATCAGTGCGACCGTCGGCGACGTCCTCACGCTGGGCCCGCGTCCATCTCAACGGCGGGCTCGCGGCCGACGGCACGCGCGTGCTCAGCGCGGAGAGCACCGCCGCGATGACGGAGAAAGAGGCGGAGCTGCCGGACAAGTACATACTCGGCGACTCGTGGGGCCTCGGCTGGATCCGCTTCGGCTGGGACGGCCGGCGGCTGATCGGCCACGACGGGAACACGCTTGGCCAGGCGGCGTTCCTGCGCTTGCTGCCCGATGAAGGGCTCGCCGTGACTCTGCTCACGAACGGCGGGAACACCCGCGACCTCTACGAGGAGCTCTACCGCGAGATCTTCGTCGAGCTCGCCGACGTCGAGATGCCACACCCGCTCGAGCCTCCCGCCGAGCCGGTCGATGTCGACCTCACGCCCTATCTCGGCAAGTACGAGCGGGCGAGCGTCCGGCTGGATGTGCTCGAGCGCGACGGGCAAGCGATCATGCGCACCGAGATCACCGGGCCGCTGGCGGCGTTGATTCCGGAGACCGTCCACGAGTACCCGATGACGGCCGTCGACGAGGGGCTCTTCGTCGTGAAGGATCCCGATGCGCTGGCCTGGACGCCCGTGACGTTCTACGACCTGCCCACCGGCGAGACGTACATGCACTTCGGCGCCCGCGCGACGCCGAAGAACGGCTGAGCGACTCGCAGCTCGGACCGGCCGCTCTCGGACCTGCCCGACGGGGACCGGCGATCCGTCCGACGGCAGCCGTCGCGACGAAAGTGAAACAAAGGAGTGACGATTCCGGCGCCGGACGGTGCGGCTTTGGACGGGGTTCGCGAGGATGGAACGGCAGAACCGCTTCGGATGGAAGTCCCCGGCGGGTATCGACCCCTGGCCGAGCTCGACACCCGCGGCGAGCCGCCGGCCTGCTCGGCGGCGGCTCCACGGACGGCCGTTCGACGGCAGCCGTTGTGAAGGAACCGTGACGGAAGCGCAACACGAAGTGATCGTCGGTCGCCACGAAGCCAGTCTCGGTTTCTTGTTCGCCGCCACGATGTGGCCCCGGTGAGCGGCGGCGAAACTTTTTCGACCGGCGAGAGTCACAGTTTCGAAACCCCGTTCTCGAGTCCCGACAGGAGGTCGGCGATGCGCAAGCACTTGGTTCTGGTGATCGCGGCTGCGGCCGTCCTACTGTCCGTCACGACCGCGGCGGTCGGCTCCTCGGCGCGCCGAGCGGCAGGCCCGTCCGGCTCGATCACGGCAATCGTCCCGACCGATCCGGGCAACCTCGATCCGCAGCTCACGATCGTCGGGGCCGCGCGCTACGTCGACACGTACGCCTACGACACGCTCGTCAATGTGGTCGGCCCGGGCAAGATCGTCTCCGGGCTCGCGCAGTCGTGGAAGGTCGTCTCGCCGAAGAAGGTCGAGTTCACGCTCTTCAAGGGCATCACCTGCTCAGACGGAACGCAGATGACTGCGACCGTCGTCAAGCGGAACCTCGACTTCGTCGGCAATCCCGCAAACAAGTCGCCGCTGCTCGGGCTCTTCATGCCAATCGGCGCCACGGTGGCGGCGAACAACGGCACGCGCACGGTCACCGTCACGACGAACACCCCGCAGCCCTTCATGATCCAGGGACTCGCGCTGGTGCAGCTCGTCTGCTCGAAGGGGCTGGCCGATCGCACCATTCTCGATCACGGCACCGACGGAACCGGCGCGTACAAGCTCACCGGCGCGGTTCCCGGCGACCACTACACCTTCGCCGTCCGGAAGGGGTACAAATGGGGGCCGAGCGGCGCCACAACCGCCGTGAGCGGTCTGCCCGCGAAGGTGACGGTCAAGGTCGTCACCAACGAGAGCACGGCGGCGAATCTCCTGCTCACCGGCGGAGCGAACCTCGCCTCGATCGGCGGGCCGGACCGCACGCGGCTGAACAAGGCACACCTGTTCTCGACCGTCACCGCGGCCCAACCGAACGAGCTCTTCTTCAACGAGAACCCGGGACATCCCGGCGCCAACCCGGCGGTTCGCAAGGCGCTGGTGCAGGCGCTGAACCTCGGTCAGCTCGGCACGGTCGTGACCAGCGGCCGCGGCCTCAAGATGACCCAGCTCTCGCTGCAGAACTTCACGCCCTGTGCGGGCAACTCCGTCGCGGGCAGCGTCCCCGCTTACAACCCGTCGGCGGCGCGCTCCGCGCTCTCGGGCACGAGTGTCAAGCTGCTCTACGCGACCGACGCAGGGCCTTCGTACCCGCCGACCGCCGAGCTCGCGCAGCAGCAGCTGTCCTCGGCCGGGGCAAAGGTGTCGCTCGAGCCGCAGAGCACCGCGGCACTGCAGGGGACGATCTTCGGTGGCGGCGACTGGGACGTCCTGATCATCGGGATCGGCGTCGCGAACCCGGCGCAGATCTCTGGATTGATCTCTGGCCCGGCGCCGCCGAACGGCACCAACTTCGCCGGCATCAACAATCGCGACTACAAGCTCGCGGTCACTCGAGCGACCAGGCGGGTGGGTGCCGCGGGCTGCAAGTACTGGCTCGACGGCGAGCGGGCGCTGTTCAAGGCCGCGGACATCGCACCGCTTCAGGTGACGACCAGCGCCAGTTACGGCAAGAACGTGAAGTTCACGCTTGGCCTGCAGGGTCCGTTGCCCACGAGTCTTCGTCTCACGAAGTGAGGTGACCGCCGCTCCCGCCTCGCTCGGGCGCCAGAAGGGAACCTGGTGGGCCGGCCATCAACGGTCGGGCTACGCCCTTCGGCGCTCGGCGAGGCTGGCGGTCTCGCTCGTCCTGCTCCTCACCGCCACGTTCTTCATGATCCACCTCGTCCCGGGCGATCCGGTTCGCGGGGCGCTCGGCCCGACAGCTCCGGCGAGTCTCGTCGCCGCCCGAAAGGCGGCACTCGGGCTCGACAAGCCGCTTGCTGACGCAGTACGTCGACTACGTCCGCAACGTCCTGCACGGTGACTTCGGCACGTCGCTGACGAGTGGCGAGAGCGTCACCGAGGTGATCCAGCAGCGCGGGCCCTCGACGCTGAAGCTCGGCGGCATCGCCTTCCTCGTCGCGATCTTCATCGCGGTTCCGCTCGGCGTGCTGATGGCGGCGCTCACGAGGGACAGCCGGCGTCGCGGAGTGGAGCTCGGGTTCACCGCGACGACCGGTGCGATCGCTTCGATCCCGTCGTTCCTCATCGCCATCGCGCTCGTCTATCTGTTCGCGGTCACGATCCGCATCTTCCCGGTCGCCGGCCGTGGCGGCTTCTCGTCGTACGTGCTGCCGATTGCCGCGCTCGCACTTGCACCGATCGCGTCGCTCTCCCGAATCGTCCGCGTCGAGGGCTTACGTGTGCTCGACCAGGACTACATCCGGACCGCCCGCGGCAAGCGCCTCCCAGCACGGATCGTGTACGTCCGACACGCGCTGCCCAACACACTGACGCCGACGTTGACCTTGGCCGGCCTCTTGCTCGGCGGTTTGCTCGCCGGCACGGTGCTCGTGGAGAACATCTTCGCCTGGCCCGGTCTCGGGACGACGCTCGTGCAGTCCGTGGTGCAGAAGGACTATCCGACCGTGCAGGCGGTCGCTGTCGTCTTCGGAGCTGTCGTCCTGCTCGCGAACTTCGCCGTCGACCTCGCGCTCGGCTTCATCGATCCACGCTCGACGATCCTCGACTCGTGAGCGAGCCGCGCACGAGCCGCTTCGGCCAGGCTCTACGGACGCCGGTCGGGATCGCGTCGGCACTCGGCCTCATCGCGATCATCACCCTCGCTGTCATCGCGCCCATCCTCTGGTCGGCCGACGCGTCGCGTCTCGACATCCTGAACGCATCGCAGGGCGCGAGCAGCGCGCACTGGTTCGGCACCGACGCGCTCGGCCGCGACATCTTCTATCGGGTGCTCGTCGCGACGCGGCTGTCGGTCACGCTCGCCGTCCTGGCGGCCGCGCTGGCTGCACTGATCGGTATCCCGCTCGGGGCGGTGCCTGCACTCGTCGGCGGACGCGTCGGGCGGCTCGTGACCGGGTTCATCAACCTGACCGTCGCGTTCCCTGCGCTTCTCGTCGCGATCTTCGTCGCGGCCGTGATCGGCGTCGGCGCGAAGGGAGCGGTGATCGGCATCGCTGTCGCCGTCGCACCGTACTTCGCGCGCCTGAGCCAGACGCTCGCATCGTCGGTCGCGGGTTCCGAGTATCTCGCCGCCGCGCGTATGCTCGGCGTCGGGCGCGTCCGGCTGCTGCGACGGCACATCCTGCCGAACGTGGCGGAGCCGCTTCTGATCACGACGACCCTCGCGGCCGGCGACGCGTTGCTCGCGCTCGCCGGGCTCAGCTTCCTCGGGCTCGGCGTGCAGCCGCCGCAGTACGACTGGGGCCGCATGCTGAACGAGGGGCTCGACCGCCTCTTCGTGACGCCGATCGTCGCGCTTGGACCGGCGATCGCGATCACCCTCGCCGCGCTCACGTTCACACTCTTCGGCGAGGTGCTCGCCAAGGCAGCGGCAGGCGGGGGCGCGACGAGATGGACTCGCTCGGACCTCATGCTCGTGCCGATGCCGTCGATCGAGCCGTCGGGGCCACCCATCGCGGACGACGTCCCCGCAACGCCCGTCGCGGCGGCTCCGGCCGGAGCGGTACTCGCGCTCGACGATCTGACGGTGTCGTTTCCCGGCGGCTCGGTGCCCGTACGGAACGTCAGCATTCGGGTGGCGCCGGGTGAGATCGTCGGCATCGTCGGTGAGTCCGGATCGGGCAAGACGCTGACGGCGATGGCGATCGCCGACCTGCTGCCGGCGAGCGCGCGGCTCTCGGCGACGCGCTTCGCGCTCTTCGGCGAGGATCCGCGCCGACTCAGCGACGCGCAGCGGCGAAGGCTGCTCGGCCGGTCGCTCGCCGTCGTCTACCAGGATCCGATGTCGGCGCTGAACCCGGCGTTGCGTGTCGGCCGCCAGCTCACCGAGGTCGCCGAGGTGCACCAGGACTTGTCGAAGGGGCCCGCGAACGACCGTGCAGTCGACCGGTTGCGTGCGGTCCGGATCGGGAACCCGGAGTCGCGTGTCCGGCAGTACCCGCATGAGTTCTCCGGCGGCATGCGCCAGCGCGCGGTGATCGCGATGGGGCTCATGGCGGAGCCGAAGCTGATCGTCGCCGACGAGCCGACGACGGCGCTCGACGTGACGGTGCAACAGCAGATCCTGCGCCTGCTGCGCGACGTCAGCGTCTCTGGCGGCTCTGCCGCCATTTTCATCTCGCACGACGTCGCCGTCGTCTCGCAGCTCTGCAGCCGCGTGCTCGTGATGTACGCAGGCCGCGTCGTGGAGGAGCTCGACGTCGACACGCTCGTCGCCGGGCCGGCGCATCCGTACACCGCTGCGCTCGTCGCCTCGGTGCCGACGATGGATTCCGATCGCGGACGACCGCTCGCGAGCATCCCCGGCCGTGCGCCCGGCCCGTTCGACGACTCGCCCGGCTGTCCGTTTGCGCCGCGCTGCCCGCGCGCGACCGATCGGTGCCGCGAGGAGATGCCGCCGCTCGAGCGGCGCTCGCCGACGCATCGAGCCGCGTGCTGGCATCCGCTCGAAGGCGGCGTCATCGAGGATGTCGCTGTATGACGACGCTCGCCGCAGCCGCGCTGTCCGTCCGGTTCGGCCACGGCGACCGCGGGCTCACCGCAGTCGACGGGGTCGATCTCGAGGTTCCTGCGGGCGCGACGGTCGGCCTCGTCGGAGAGTCGGGGTCGGGCAAGTCGACGCTCGCGCGTGCTCTCTCGGGCCTCACGCCGCTCGCCGAGGGCGACGTGCTGCTCGACGGCGCTCCGGTCCCGAAGCGACAAGGTGGCCGCGCGGTCGACCGCCGCCGCCGCGTCCAGATGATCTTCCAGGACCCGTTCACGTCGCTCAACCCGCGCATGACGGTCGGGGAGGCGATCGGCGAGGCGTCGGCGCTGCGAGGCGGAGCCCGCCGCGGAGGGCGGAAGGCCGAAGTCGAGCACTACCTCGCGCTCGTTCATCTCGATCCGGAGATCGCCGGCCGGCTTCCGAGTCGCCTCTCTGGTGGGCAGCGCCAGCGAGTCGCGATCGCCCGCGCGCTCGCGGCGCGCCCGGAGGTGGTGATCGCCGACGAGATCACGTCCTCGCTCGATGTCTCCGTGCAGAGCGCTGTCCTGAACCTGATGCGCGAGCTGCGCACGGAGCTCGGCATCTCGATGATGTTCGTCTCTCACAACCTCGCGACAGTCCGCTACGTCAGCGACACGATCGCGGTGATGTACCTCGGGCGGATCGTCGAGGTGGGGCCAACGGAAGCCGTCGTCTCGGCGCCCCAGCATCCCTACACGCAGGCGCTGCTCGCGGCGGTGCCGCGTCTCGGCTCGCCCGCACTCGGCGATCTCGAGCTCGGTGACCCGCCGGATCCGCACCATCCGCCGCGCGGTTGCCACTTTCACCCGCGCTGCCCGATCGGGCCTACGGTCGTTCCCGAGCGTCAGATCTGCATCGAGCAGGATCCCCGCGAGGGCGCGGCCGACCGGCCTCATCACTCGTTCTGTCACTTCGCCTCGGCGACGTCGGGTCTCGCCGCGGGCACCCCGCCCAGAGAGGAGCAATTCCATGTCGCTCGCGATCGCTAGCTCGACCCTCCAGCAGCGGCTCGACGACCTCGTCGCGAAGCATCGCGTTCCTGGCGCATCGCTCGCGGTGCTGCAGGACGACGAGATCAGCACCGTGGCCTCCGGCGTGCTCAATCTCGACACCGGTGTCGAGTCGACGACCGAGTCGCTGTTCCAGATCGGGTCGATCACGAAGGTCTGGACGACGACCGTCGTCATGCAGCTTGTCGATGAGGGGCTCGTCGAGCTGGACGCGCCGCTTCGTCGCTACATCCCCGAGTTCACGGTCGGGGACAAGAGCGTGGCCGAGGCGGTGACGATCCGGCACCTGCTCACGCATTCGAGCGGCATCGACGGCGACAACTTCAGCGATACGGGTCGCGGCGACGATGCGCTCGAGAAGTACGTCGCGACCTGCGCGTCGCTCCGCCAGGTGCATCCCGTCGGGGCGACGATGTCGTACTGCAACACCGGTTTCACGCTGCTCGGCCGCGTCATCGAGGTCGCGACCGGCGAGGTCTGGGACACCGCCCTTCGCACGCGGCTCATCGAGCCCATGCAGCTGACCCACACGGCAACGCTTCCTGAGGACGTCTTGCGCTACCGCGCCGCGATCGGTCACATCGAACCGCCCGGCCACGAGCGCACCACGGCGCCGATGTGGGGGCTCCCGAGGACGGCCGGCCCTCCAGGCGGCATCTGCTCGACCTCCACCGAGGTCGTTCGCTTTGCGCAGTTGCACCTCGCGGGCGGGACGCTCGGCGACGTGCAGATCGTCTCCGCCGAGGGCGTGCAGGCGATGCAGGTGCCCCAGGTCGCCGTTCCGAGCGGCGGTGACGGGCTCTCGTCGCGGCACTGGGGACTCGGCTGGTCGATCTTCGAGTGGGGTGGGCGAACCGTGATCGGTCATGACGGCGGCACGATCGGCCAGGCAGCGTTTCTACGTGTCGTCCCCGACGCGGGCGTCGCGATCGCGCTGCTGACGAACGGCGGCAATCCGATCGCGCTCCATCGCGATCTGTACAGCGAGCTCTTGCGCGAGACCGCCGACATCGAGATGCCCGCCGACGCCGTGCCGCCGGAACCGCCGTTGCAGGTCGACCCGTCCGCGTATGCCGGCCTCTACGAGCGCGAAGGCGCGTCGATTCGCGTGCAGGCGAAAGACGGCGGCCTCGTCGCGGTGCAGACGACCACCGGGCTCGGCTCCGAGCTGACGCCGGATCCGGTCGAGCTCCCGCTACGACGTGTCGCCGAAGACGACGACCTGTTCCTCACTCAGCATCCGGCCGCGCCGGGCGTGTGGCTCCCGGTTCGCTTCGTCACGTTGGAGGACGGCACCCGGCTGCTGCATGCCGCCGGGCGTGCGACGCTGAGGACCGGCGACTAGCGGACGGTCAGCGCGAACGGCGTCGCGGTCGCAACGCGTCGCTCACGAGCCGCACCAGCGAGTCGATGTCGATCGGATCTCCGCCGGCGATACGAATGGCGAGGCCGTTGAACACGACGCTCACGAAGGTGGCGATCTCGATCTCACCCAGATCGGTGCGCAGCCGCCCTTCCGCCTGTGCGGCAACGAGGCCTTGAAGCATCGTGTCCTCTTGCTGACGGTTGCGCATCCGACGCACGAACTCCTCGTCGTGCCAGAGCCGCACCTCGGTCTCGATGAGGACGGTCAGCCAGTTCCGGTCGGCGGCGGCAATCGCCCGGAGTGCGGCCTCGATCCCCTCTCCCGTCAGGAGGGACTCGACACGAGCGCTGTCCTCGACGGCGAGCTCGACGAACAGGTCGAGCTTCGACTCGAAGTAGTGGAAGATCGCGCCCCGCGACAGGCCGATCTCGGCTTCGAGCCGCGCGACCGTCGCACCCTGGTACCCGAAGCGGGCGAACGCGCGGCGGGCCCCTTCGAGGATCTCTGCCCGGCGCGCGTCGAGGTGGTCCTGGCTCACCTTCGGCACGACCTTACTTTACAATACCGTACAGACGTATTATTATCTCCCGATGCTTCGGAGCCGCTCCCTCGTCGGGTTGGTCGTGGCCGAGCTCGTGTCGCTCACGGGCTCCGCGATGACGTTCATCGCGTTGCCGTGGTTCGTTCTCCAGACGACGGGCTCGACGGCCAAGATGAGCTGGGTCCTCGCTGCGGAGCTGCTGCCGGTCGTGCTCGTCGGGATCCCTGCCGGCTCCGTGATCGTCCGGCTCGGAGCGAAGCGGACAATGCTGGTCTCCGACGCTGTCCGCGCGCCCCTGCTCATCGTGATCCCGATCCTCCATCGGAGCGGCCATCTGAGCTTTCCCGCCTTGCTCGCCGTCACCTTCGCGATCGGCGTCTTCACGGCGCCCTACTTCGCGTCGGCTCGGATGGTCGTGCCGGAGATCGTGGGCGACGACGAGCGCAACGTCGCCCAGGTGAACGCGTTGCTCGCGGGCGCGAACCAGATCACGCAGATCGCCGGTCCCGTCCTCGCCGGGCTGCTGATCGCGGCCGTTGGCCCGTCGACGGTGCTCGTCGTCGACGGCTGCTCGTACCTTCTGTCCTTCCTCGTCGTCGCACTGCTCGTGAGCGTCGGGAGGGCGGCCGCACCGTCGGCGGACTCAGGCGGGTTGCTCGCCGGGCTCGGCTTCTTGATGCGCGACGGCCTGCTCGGGCCGATCGTGATCGTCGCGTGCGCACTGACGTTCTTCGTGCAAGGGCTGACGATCGGGCTGCAAGCGCTCGCGTATTTTCGCTATGACGCGGACGCGCGCGTGCTCGGCTACCTGTTCGCTGCCCTTGGCGCGGGTGCTCTCTGTGGGGCGATAGCCGCGCAGCGCCTGGTGCGAGACGTCGACCTGCTGACGCTGGCCGCGGTCGCGATCGTCGCGATGCCGCTGCCTCTCTTCCTGCTCGGCTTCTCGGTGCCGTGGACCGCCGCGATCCTGGTCGTCGCGGCCGTCGGTTTCTGCACACCGCTCGTGAACGCACCGCTCATGGGCGTGCTCACGGTGCGAACGCCGGAGGCTCTGCGCCCGAAGGTGCTGACAGCCGTCCTGGCGGTCACCTCGCTGGCAGGCCCGCTCGGCTTCGTCGTCGCCGGGGAGTCGCTCCGCTTCGTTCCGCTCTCGACCTTCTTTTTCGTCCTCCCCGCGCTGATCCTCCTCGGGAGCCTCACCTTCGCCGGAGTCGTACTTCGCCGGCGCAACAGCCCCGACACCCTCTCCGCTTCGCGTATCGCGCACGGCTGACGCAGATGACCGCGGCTCCGGCGACCTGATCCCGAACGGCACAATTGTCGGCTTCTGTATCAACGGCCGTCTCGGAGGAACGAACGTGGCAACGCCCGCAAGCCCACTGCTCTCCCCGTCGCAACTAGCGACGTTCGCCGAGATCGGCGAGGAGCGCTCGGCTGCCGCCGGCGAGCTGCTGTACCGGGTCGGCGACCGCACCTACCCGTTCATGGCAATCCTCGAAGGAGAGGTCGCGATCATCGACGCCGCCGGGAACGCGTTGGTGAGACACGGCCCGTCGGCCTTCCTCGGCGAGCTGAACCTCCTGTCGGGGCAGACCGTCTTCGTCAACGCGCTGGTGACCGCACCGCTGCGCTACATCGCCGTCGAGCGCGGGGCGCTCCGCTCGCTCCTGAACGAGGACGGCGCGCTCAGCGACCTGCTCCTCTCCACGTTCATCTCCCGGCGCGAGGCGCTGCAAAGCGTGCAGGGAATCGGGCTCGAGATCGTCGGACCGCATGGTTCGGAGCCGACCATGCGGATGCTTGATTTCGCGCGCGCGAACCGGCTGCCGTACACCTGGCGGGAGGAAGCCCCGCCCGACGGCGGCGCGTTGCCGCTGGTGCGGCTGCCTGGCGGAGGAGAGCTGCACGGCCCAACGGCCGGCCAGGTGCTGCGCGCGCTCGGGATCGGGCTCGAGCTCGCACCTCACGAGGAAGTCGACCTACTGATCGTCGGCGCCGGCCCCGCAGGCCTCGCCGCCGCGGTCTACGGAGCCTCCGAAGGGCTCGACACGCTGGTCGTCGAGGGCACGGCGCTCGGTGGCCAAGCAGGGTCGTCTCGCCGGATCGAGAACTACCTCGGCTTTCCCGCCGGGATCAGCGGCACGGAGCTCACAAGCCGCGCGGTGACCCAGGCGCGCAAGTTCAACGCGCGCACCGCGACCCCGTACCGCGCCCTCTCCCTCGAACCGGGGAACGGCCGCCACCTCGTCCGCCTCGAGGACGACAAGGAGATCGCCGCACGTGCCGTCCTGCTCGCGACAGGCGCCCAGTACCGGCGGCTGCCGGTCGACCGTCTTGCGGAGTTCGAGGGCCTCACGGTCTTCTACGCCGCCGGAGCTCCCGAGGCCCAGCTCTGCGCCGGGTCGCGCGTCGCGGTCGTCGGCGGTGGTAACTCCGCCGGTCAGGCCGCCGTCTGGCTCGCACGCGGCGGCGCGCTCGTCACCCTCCTCCACCGCCGCTCCGACCTTCGCGAGACGATGTCCGATTACCTGATCCACGAGCTCGATCGCTATGGGGTCGCTGTCCGCGATCGAAGCGAGACAGCGGCGCTCCACGGCGAGGACGGGCGCCTCGAGGCCGTCACGCTCAAGAGGGGCGAGCGCCTGCCCTTCTCGTTCATGTTCCTGTTCCTCGGCGCGATGCCGTGCACCGAATGGCTCGACGACACCGCGGCCCGCGACCACGACGGCTTCATCCTCACCGGCGCGGCCGCGAACACGGAAAACCTGCTCGAGACCGACATCCGCGGTGTATTCGCGGCCGGCGACGTCCGCTCCGGCTCGACCAAGCGCTGCGCCACGGCCGTCGGCGAAGGCGCGATGGCCGTGCAGTTCGTCCACGCCCACCTCTCCCGTACCCCTGCTGTCGAAGGAGTGAAATGAGCAACGCCGTCTGCACCCACCTCGACCAGATCGCCGTCCACGAGCTGCCTCCGTCCGTCGATGGCTGCGAGGACTGCCTGCGGACAGGCGGCAAGTGGCTCCACCTCCGCATCTGCCTTACCTGCGGGCACGTCGGGTGCTGCGACGATTCACCGAACCGGCACGCGACGGCGCACGCCCACGCCACGTCACACCCGATCATCCGTTCACTCGAGCCCGGCGAGGACTGGAACTGGTGCTACGTCGACAAGGTGGCGTTCGCCGTCGACGGGATCCACGGCACGACGCACATCCCGCCCTCGCCGCTCCTGCAGTATTAGGCCGCATCGCGCAACAGCTCCGCGCTCCGGCCGCGGTGTGGCGTTCAGGGCGAGGCAAAGAGTGACCAGATCAGGAGGTCGAGGATTCGCACCTCGGTGAGCTGGTACTCACGGCGTGCGAGCTCCCGTTGGATCTCGTGAAGGGCGGCGCGGTTGACATCCACGTCTCGTTTGTACCTGTGGACGAGTGCGGTTGCCCGTTCCCCGAACGACCCCGACGACGGAGTACCGGAGTCCTCACTCGTCAGGTATGCCTGGACGACGCTGTCGAGCATCGGGATCAGCGCCGGCCGCTTCCCGTGCAGCGCCTTTGTCATCTTCGCGAAACCGACTCCACGGATCTCCCCGAAACCGTCGAAGAGCTGCGTCAGCGGGATCCACGGGATCAAGGCCGTCCCGTTCACCAACGATGCAGCAGGGTGGATCTCGCGCAAGGCGGCTTCGATCTCATCGCGGCGTTCGAGAATCGCTGCGATCTCGGCCGCCGAGATCCGGGCACCGCCGCGGTTCGCCCGCCTGAGGTCACGCTCGTCGAATGACTCGGGTCCCGAGGCGTCTACCTCATCGCGTGAATACGCCGCGAGGAACGCGAGCGCCTGCTCGAGTGGATTCTCGAGCTCGATACCACCACGAAGACTGATCGTGCTCATACGAGTGACCACGATCGTCGCAGGCGCGGCCTCTCGCAGGCAGAGCTCGGTCCGCGCGGCCCTACCTCGAACCGCCAACGACGGCGGTGACGGGAATCGTCGCGTCGCCTGCAAGCCGGGAGCGGCGTGCACTCTTTCGTGCACGCCGCTCGTCTCTGCCGCTCAGCGGAGCGACCGGAACGCGTCCCGGAGCTCGGTCGCGAAGAGCTCCGGCTCCTCCCAGGCGGCGAAGTGGCCACCTTTGTCGACCTCGTTGAAGTAGATGACGTTCGGGTAGCTCGCGTCGACCCAGCTGCGCGGCGTCCGCCAGATCTCACCGGGGAACGTCGTGAAGCCGAACGGGATCGCCGTCGACGGCAGAGGCTTGCCGCCCGCGGCCGGGGCGTCCGGCCCGTAGGCCTCCCAGTACGACCGTGCTGCGGAGCCGCCGGTACCGGTCAGCCAGTACAGCGTGATGTTGTCGAGGATGTGGTCGCGCGTGAGATTGCCCGACGGCTGCCTGTCCACAAACGCGCGGGAGATCTTGTAGTAGGCGTCCGTGTCGTGGTCTGTCATCCAGGCGGCCAGAGCGACCGGGGAGTCGAGCAGCGCGTAGCCGATCGTCTGCGGGCGGGTGGCCATCTCGACGAAGTAGCCGTTACCGGACTCCCGGAAGGTGGCGATCTGCGCGGCCGCGGCACGTTCCTCGTCGGTGTCCGTCGGCATGGCGCCGCTCAGCGCCGGCACGAGCAGGTTCGTGTGGATGCCGACCAGCCCCCCGGATGCCTGGCGGCCCATCG
Source organism: uncultured Thermoleophilia bacterium (assembly GCA_963817765.1). Taxonomy (GTDB): domain Bacteria; phylum Actinomycetota; class Thermoleophilia; order Gaiellales; family Gaiellaceae; genus PALSA-600. Next base: position 33,753 of record CAWFPX010000019.1, read on the forward strand.
CGTCGGTGACGCCGGCGCCCACGTCACCGCCCTGGGCGACATAGCGGGTGTAGTCGAGCCGGCTCATCAGCTCCGCCCAGGCCTGCGCGGTCCGGCCCAGGTCCCAGCCAATCTCGGCCGGTTCGCCCGAGAATCCGTAGCCGGGCAGTGACGGCAGCACGAGGTCGAACGCGTCCTCGGCGTCGCCGTCGTGCGCGGTCGGGTCGGTGAGCGGGCCGACGACCTCGAGCAGCTCGATCACAGAGCCGGGCCAGCCGTGCGTCATGATCAGCGGCAGCGCGTTCTCGTGACCCGACTTGACGTGGATGAAGTGGATCTGGACCCCGTCGATCTCGGTCGTGAACTGAGGCAACGCGTTGAGCTTCGCCTGCGCTTTGGCCCAGTCGTAGCCGGTTTCCCAGTAACGAGCGAGCTCTTGAATCGTCGCCAACTGCACGCCCTGGGACCGGTCTGAAACCAGCTCCCTCGAGGGCAGACGCCTCGCGCCGATCCGGCGACGCAGCTCGGCGAGCTTCTCCTCGGGGACGTCGACGTGGAAGGGACGGATCTCGGTGGCGGTCCGGACGGTGGTGCTCATGACAACCTCCGTAGCTCGTAGGTGCGGTTCCGGTTTGGGCCTCCTCTCCCGGTTCGGACTTGCTCAGCCGACAGCCCTACGCCGCGGCGGGGCCGAAGAAGTCGATGAGCAGGTCGTTGACGCGGTCAGCCTCGTCGTGATGCACCCAATGCGACGCGTCGGCCAGGCGTTCGACACGGTCGAGGTTGGGCACATCGCCGCGGTCGGGCTCGGCGAGCTCGGAGCCGAGGTAGGAATCGCGCTCCCCCCAGATGACCAGTGTCCGGGCGGAGATCGGGCGAAGCTTTGCTGTGGCTTTCTTCTGGGACTGTCTTACCGAGGCGCGGTAGTAGTTGATCATCCCGGCGGCCGCCCCCGGCTGCGACCACGCCTCGACGTAGCGTTCGATTTCCTGCGGCGTGTAAGGCGGGTTCGCGTCTTGCAGGAAGTGCCGGAAGAAGTGCCAGTCTCTGGCCTGCACCACGTCCTCGGGTAGACCCGGCGTCGCAAAGAAGAAGAAGTACCAGGACTTCCGGAGCTGGCTCGGGTGGTGCAGTCCCTCCGAGAGCTTTCGCGGATGGGCCGCGTTGAGGATGGCGAGTCGGTCGACCACCTCGGGGTGGTTCATCGCGATCGTCCAGGCGATGGATCCGCCCCAGTCGTGCCCGACCAGCAGCGCGGACTCAGCATCGAGCTCTCCGATGAGAGCGCGGATGTCGGCGGCGAGCAGATCGACGGCGTAGGCCTCAAAGCCTTCTGGCTTCGATGACAGGTTGTAGCCACGCGTGTCGGGAGCGACTACACGGAAACCCGCCGCAACGAGCGGCGCGATCTGCAGCCGCCAACCGAACCAGAACTCCGGGAAGCCGTGCAGCAGAACGATCAGCGGCCCGTCGCCGGCTTCCACGTAATGCAAGTTCGCATCGCCGACATCGGCGTAGGCCTCCCGAAGCTCGATCCCGACATCAGGGAGCAGGCTGGTGGTGGTCATGTGGACCTCCGTGGGTAGGGACTTGGTCGTCGAGACTACGCCTGCCAGCCGAGATACGCAATACGTGTCACCACACCGCCACAACCCAATCGGCCAACGCGACCCGGTGACATTGCCGCACACTTGCGCAGCGAAACTCGAGGTCGATCAGGAGCAATCCGACTACGCACGAGAGAGCGGCAGGCAGGTGAACAGCAGGGGGTGACGGTTGCCTCGCCCGTGTTCTGGAGTGCAGCCTGAGCGCGGTCGCTTCGGGCGGTTGACGAGGCGTGGCGGAAAGCAATGATGAGGCGTTCGCTCGGAAGGGATGATGATGAGCGCAACCAACACTGTTCCTGACCGTGGGGCTCCCATGCACCGGGAAGACGACTGCTGCGCGGCGCATAGAGGTCGAGCAGAAAGCGCTTCGTCTCACGAAGGACGAATGGGTGAAGGCTCTCTACGGGCACGAGAATCCGCCATCGGCTCAGGACGTGATCGAAGGACGGCTCATCCAGATCGGGCTGCGCGCCCTCGAACTCGGCAACAACGTGGTGATCGACTACGGACTCTGGGGTCGAGACGAGCGCTCCGCTCTACGGCAGGCAGCAGCAGACCTCGGCGCGATGGTGGAGATGCGCTACTTCGAACTCACCCCAGCCGAGCAGCGGAGGCGACTTGATCAGCGCCAAGCCGAAGCGCCACACACGACTTGGCCTATGTCCGACGAGGAACTCGCCGAGTGGGCTGCCAAGATCGACATCCCAACGCCAGGTGAACTCGACGGCAGCGATCCCATTGACGACCCACCGGCTGGGTTCGCGACATGGGACGAATGGCGCACGCATCGCTGGCCGCCGTCGGTCTCCTGACGCCGGCTCCTCTCCGCGCTGCCACGCAGGACAATGGGCCCGGGATGCCGACGCTCGCCTGCGCGAGTGTTCGTTAAGTACGCCTGACGCGAGCGCCTCTGGTGGCGGCGTTCAGCGACGGCCGCCGAACTCCCAGTTGTGGATCTCGACCTCGGACAACGCGCCAAGCCCTGTGTGCTCGTCCTCCAGGAGCGCATCGACAGCGTCCCGATCCGACGCCTCAAGGGCCAGCGCGACTCCGGCCGGCTCACCGTCATCGAGTGTGGTGAGCGCTCCGTAAAGGATCAGTCGCCGCAGCAGATCTGCTGGAAGGGAACCCGCTGGGACGGACCGCCCGAGGTGCGAAGGGCCGATGAGCAGGAACCGCGGCTCTGCCGCTTGCCCCGGGAACTCCCACATCGAGCGTCCGAGCAGGTTCTCGAACCGCCAGACCAGGTGCTCCCGATAGACGCCTGCGAGGTTGTTCGGCTCTAACGCAACGAACTCGCGCACCGCGTCGACGCCGCTCAACGCGAGCACGTGAAGGCTGCCAGTCGCGGTCTGCCGCTTGGTGTCGAGCGTCGGCCCGCGGGCGATCATCGACTCCGCGAACCTATCCATGTACGACCAGTGCTCCTCCAGCAACCCCAGGTCGTCACGAAGCTCTGCCGTACCGGCCGCATCTCGGCTGTACACGAAGAAGTCCAACTGGGTAGAAGCCTACGCCTGGCGCGATAGCCACCGCCTGGGCCGGCGTTCCGCGATGACGCGTGAGCTTTCGATCCTGGCTCGCTCTTCAACCAGGATCGTGAGTTTCCTGGGAAGCGCCACGAGCGCCGAGACTCAGCAACCTGGTTCAAGACCAAACCAGGTTGCGCGAGCGTCGGCTGCGCCACGGTCCGCTCGCTCGAGCAGACAGGCTGGGCCGCACGCGGGCGTATCCACGAGCACAGCCTGCCACTCGAGGACGCCCGCGCCTATGCTGCGTACGGACACAACAGCGTCGTGGGGAAGATCCTCGAAATCCATCAAGAGACGCCTGGCCGAATCCACGTCGTCCTCGTGCGACAGGTCGTCGGGTTCTGATGACCCACGACACGATTCGGAAGCACGCCGCGCCGGCAGTCGAGCCGGTCGACGACCTCGATCACGTCCGCGGGCCGACCGCCGCTCATCTGATTCTCGAGTACGGCGACTACGAATGCCCATATTCGCGCCAGGCCTTTCGAGCGATCCAACTCGTCGAGCAACAAGCGACCGGCGGCATCCGCTTCGCGTTCCGCCACTTCCCGCTCGTTGAAATTCATCCGCATGCCTTCGCGGCTGCTGCCGCAGTCGAAGCCGCCGCGCTCCAGGACCGGTTCTGGGAGATGCACGAGCTTCTCTTCCACCGCCAGCATGCGCTCCAAGATGAGGACCTGAAGCGGTATGCCGCCGAGCTCCAGCTCGACGTCGCACGCTTCGACCTTGATCGCTCCAGCCCCGACGTCCTGCAACGGATACGACGCGACATCGACAGTGGCGTGGCAACGGGCCTCGTGCAGGGCACGCCGACCCTGTTCGTCAACGGCGTCGTGCACCTGGGCGGCTATGACGCACCGACATTGCTCGAGGCCCTACCCGGGTGAGTGAAGGACTCAGACTTTCCGCCGCAGTGGTCTTCGTCCGCGAACTGGCTCGCTCCGAGGACTTCTACCGCGACCTGCTCGAGCTCAATACCGAGATCGCCTCGCCCGAAGCTGTACTCCTTGCGGGCCGTGACGGTGATCATCTGGTTCTGCGCGTCCTCGCACGAGCTCCCCGCCTGCTCGGCGGGATCGGCGTGCAGTACCTGATCTGGACGGCTCGTGACGCCGCGGACCTCGCGCGATGTGAGAACGTGCTGAAAGCGCGTAGCGCCTTTGTCTCAACCACCCAACACCAGGGCGCTACCGTCGTCGAAGGTCACGACCCGGACGACATCCCGGTCCTGGTGGTCCATCCGCCCAACGCGAGCATCAGCATGACTGCACTGCCGACGCGAGTCCTGGAGTACTGAGCCAACGACGAGGCGATGGCTCCCGCCGTCTAGTGCGCCGCAGACCCCGTCAGCGCTCGCTCTGCGACGACGTCGCTGTTCGACTCGCCCCCACTGATCGACAGCAACGGGATTCTGGAGTGGAAATGCACGTAAGCGTTGGCGCTGCCGAAGAGCTCGGAGGTCAGCCTCCCGCGGCCGCGTGAGCCGAGCACGATGAGGTCGTATCCTCCGGCCTCGATCTCGCCGACTATCTCCTCACCAACGGCCCCGCTGCGAATGACCGTGCGAACGTTCAATTCGGGCGGAGCGGTCGTCGCGCCTTCGTGAGCGGTACGTTCGGCCCACTGCTTCAGCTCGTCGGTGAGTTGGTCGATGCTCACTCCCCCCAAAGTCGCAAGCGCAGCGACGGACGGGGCCACGCTCAAGACCGTGACTTGCGCGTTGTTGGCGTGCGCGAGCTCGAACGCCTGCTGGATCGCTGCGCTACTGGACGATGAACCGTCGTAGGCGACAAGAATGTTGTTGAACATCTCTCCTCCTTACAACGCGGACGATACAACTTCACCTTCTCAATCCTCGAACGTTCCCGCGGAAGCGTCCATTCCGCCTACGAATCTGCGTTGGGTGACTCCAGAAGGACGGAAACCATGACCTTTCAAGAGATCATCAACCTGCATCCACTTCCGAGCGACGTGGATCGCGACGTGCTCCTCCGCTGCATCGAGGAATGTCTCGATTGCTCGGCCAGCTGTACCGCCTGCGCAGATGCGAGTCTCGCCGAGAGCGACAGTCGATGAGCTTCGACGCTGCGTTCGGCTCAACCTCGACTGCGCCGATGCATGCGAGGCAACCGGCCGAGTCGTCACGCGGCAGACCGCGCCCGATCTCCGCCTCATGCGAGCGATCGTCGAAGCCTGTGCGGTCGCCTGCATCGCGTGCGCCGAGGAGTGCGATCGCCACGCCGCGCACCACGAGCACTGTCGCGTCTGCGCCGCCGTTTGTCGCCGTTGCCAGCAGGCGTGCGACGACTTGATTGTCGCGATCGTCTAGTGAGGCCGCAAGGTGACAAGCGGTACGAGGGAGACGACATCCCCCCGGCAGCGAGCCAGAGGACGCTCCACCACACCGCCCGCCGCGTCGTGATCGGAACCGCCGTCATCGACATCTAGTCCCGCGACGTCGCGGGGCCCGGCGAGCGACGTCGCTTGAGCAGCCACCGCGTCAGCTCGATCGCGCCTGCCACCGCGAACGCGATCGCGAGCGCGACCAGGAGCCCCTTCCACGGCGCATGCACGAAGGCGCGTCCACCGAAATACCCGAGCAACGTCGCGTAGAACGCCCAGACGAGCGCGGCGGCGGCGTCAAACAGCGCGAAGCGACGCCACGGATACCGCAACGTCCCGGCGCTCAGTGTCACCGCCGTCCGACCGCCCGGAATGAAACGACCGATCACGATCAGCTCGCCGCCCCGCTCGGCAAGCTGACGCTCGGCCCACTGGATCTGCTTCTGCCCGCGCTCGCTGCTGAAGAAGCGCGCCTCGATCCGCCTGCCGAAGCGGCGGCCGAGCAGGTAGGCGGTGTTGTCGCCCGCGAAGGCACCGGCCGCTGCGGCCAAGACGATCAACGGCACGCTCAGGTCGCCGCTCGACGCAACGACACCGGCCGTGATCACGGAGCTCTCGCTCGGCACGACCGGCACCAACGCGTCGAGTAACGCGAGCAGGAAGATGATCGCGTACGCCCACCCGGACGCATCGGACACCAGCTGCGTGAACTGGTTGAACAAGCAGGCAGCCTAGGCAGATACGAGCCTCGGCGCGTCGTCTACGGGGTGTGGCCCGAGCGAGCGTGCGCAGTCGTGGCAGTACTCGAACCCTGTGAGGCTTCAGGTCCATCACGCGTCTCACGCAATGTGGCCGAGACCTGGCGACACGGGCGGAGTAGCCTTACGCGATGGCCCAGGAGACGAACGATCGCGCACCCCAGACGCCGCCGCCCGCGGCGCCGCCGTCCACAGGACCAGGATCTTCGCCGACGCCGCCGCAGCGTCCCAAGTTCCGGTTCTCACCCCGCTGGGCTGTGTTTTTCATCGTGCTGCTGGCACTCAACCTGTTCGTCAGCACCCGGGCCATGCAGCCGAAGTCGCGGGTGCGAGTCCCGTACAGCCCGTTCTTCCTGCAACAGGTGAAGACGGGCAACGTCGACGAGATCACCTCCAAGGGGACGGACATCCAGGGCACGTTCAGGAAAGACGTCACCTTCAAGGACTCGAAGCCGACAACACGATTCCGAACCGAGGTTCCTGCGTTCGCCAATACCGACGAGCTTTCCCAGGTGCTCCAGGCGAACGACGTCACGGTCAACGCCCAGCCGCTCGAGACGGGTGCGGCGTGGTGGCAGACACTGCTGTTCGGGTTCGGGCCGACGATCCTGTTCATCGGCCTGCTCTTCTGGTTGTTCCGCCGGGCCGGCAACGTGCAGAACGCCCTGGGTGCGTTCGGACGATCGCGTGCCCGCCGTTACGCGCCCTCTGGAGACAAGGTGACGTTCGCGGATGTCGCCGGGATCGAGGAGGCGAAGGATGAGTTGAGCGAGGTCGTCGACTTCCTTCGAAAGCCGGACAAGTACCGCAAGCTCGGCGGCCGGATCCCGCACGGCGTCCTGCTGTCCGGGCCGCCGGGGACGGGGAAGACGCTGCTCGCACGCGCGGTCGCCGGAGAGGCGGGCGTCCCCTTCTTCTCGATGGCCGCGTCGGAGTTCGTCGAGGCAATCGTCGGAGTCGGCGCCGCCCGCGTGCGCGACCTGTTCAAGGAGGCGAAGGCGAGCGCGCCCGCGATTGTCTTCGTCGACGAGCTCGATGCGGTCGGCCGTTCGCGCACGAGCGGCGTCGCCGGCTTCAGCGGCGGCAACGACGAACGAGAGCAGACCCTCAACCAGATCTTGACCGAGATGGACGGCTTCGACTCGGCGACCAGCGTGATCGTGATCGGGGCGACGAACCGGCCCGACGTGCTCGACCAGGCGCTCCTGCGGCCGGGTCGGTTCGACCGGCGGGTGGCGGTTCAGCCTCCGGACCGAGTCGGCCGCGAGGCGATCCTTCGGGTGCACACCCGTCACGTCCCGCTCGGGCCTGACGTCGACCTCGCACGCATCGCCGCGACGACCCCGGGAATGGTCGGAGCCGACCTCGCCAACCTGGTGAACGAGGCGGCGTTGACAGCCGCCCGGCGCGAGCACGACGTGGTCGAGGAAGCCGACTTCACCGACGCACTCGAGCGGATCGTGCTCGGCGCGGAGCGCCAGGTGATGTTGAGCGATGAGGATCGCCGGCGGACGGCCTACCACGAGGGTGGGCACGCGATCGTCGGGATGCTCACGCCCGGCGCAGATCCGGTGCGGAAGGTCTCGATCATCCCGCGCGGGTTGGCGCTCGGAGTGACGTTCTCCGCTCCCGACGCGGATCGCTTCAACTACCTGGAGCCGGAGATACTCGCGAAGATCAAGGTCGCACTCGGCGGCCGCGTCGCCGAGGGGATCGTCTTCGGCGAGATCAGCACGGGCGCCGAGTCCGACATCGAGCAGTTGACCGGGCTCGCGCGGCAGATGGTCGGTCGCTGGGGAATGAGCGACGCGGTCGGGCCGATCTCCGTCATCCCCCGTGACGGGTCGGGGTCGTTTCTCCCCGGCGTCTCTGACGTGTCACCTGACACCCAGCGGCTGCTCGACGACGAGGTGCGCCGGATCGTCGCCGAAGCGAACGCCGAGGTCGTCACCCTCCTGACCGACAACCGGGCGCGGCTCGACTCCCTCGCGCGCGCCCTGCTCGAGCACGAGACGTTGGACGAGGACGACGCCTACGCGGCTGCCGGCGTCACCCGACCTCAGGCGGTCCCAGCCGGGGAGCTCGCCTCGGCGGCGCGCTCCAGGACGTAGCGGCGGCGACGCGCCGCCGCCAGCTCCTACAGCTAAGCGATGCGGCGATTCGTCCACCACGCCGCCGCGAGGATGAGCAGTATGCCGATGCCGGCGACGAGGGCGAACTCGACACGCTGGAGTTCCCAGAAGCGGCTCGCCGGCTGGTACAGCGCGGTCATGTACACGTGCATCCCGCGCGCGAGCGGTTGCGCGCAAACGCTCGTGTGCGAGAACAGAGCGCCGGAGCCTCGAACGCACGGGCCTGGGGAGCTCATGAGTTGGTGTCCATTCTTGTCGCTGACGAACTGGTTGAGCACCAGGGCTTGGTTCAGGTTCGGACCGCTCCCACTCCCGTTCGCAAGCCAGGTCGTCTTGACAGGCGAGAGCAGCCGCTCCCGCAGCCAGCTGTCCATGAACGCGCGCCCGACGACGTAGACCGCGAACGCGACGAGCAACGCCGGAACCGCTCGCCGCCACAGCGCCCCGATCGCGACAGCGACGCCGAGCACGAACAGGGCGTACGCGACGGGAACGATCCCCTCGGCGTCATACGCGTTCATCCCCATGCGGCCGTTCAGGTGGTCGAGCGGCCCACGCACCCACGTCGCGAGCGCGACGACACAGCCGGCGACAGCAACCGCCGCGACCACGCTCAGCGTGAGCTTCGTGACGATCCAGCGACGTCGCGTGATGCTCTGTGTCCAGTAGAGACGGTAGGTGCCGTTGTCGAGGTCGAGCACGAACGGAGCCGCGAGCAGCAGCGCCGCAAGCGCCGGGACGATCGTCGACCACGTGAACAGGAGGTTCAGGCCGTTGAAGCGCAAGACGAACGAGCCCACCAAGGTGCCGCAGGTCGCCGGATTGGCGTTTGCGGCACAGGCGGCGAGATGCTCGTGCGTGTAGACAGACGCCATGTGGACGCCTGCAGGGATCGCGACTCCCGCCAAGACGGCGAGCATCGCTGCGGCGATCAGCATCTCGACGCGCTGCTGACGCCAGCCGACCCAGATCATCGCGCCGCCGCCGCAAGTGCTTCCACACGACCGGCCGCGCTCGTCGTACCGAGATAGGCGAGCACGATCTCCTCGAGGTCGACCTCGTGCATCTGCCAGCAGGCGTCGTAGACGTGACCGTTCGCACGCACGAGCAGTGTCGTCTGCCGCGTCGTATGGCTTTCACGGATGACTTCGTGCACGCGGGCGACGGCGGCGATGTCGCTGCGCGGACCGGTAAGCAGACGATGCCCGGCGAGGAGCTCTTCGATCGAGCCGACGAGCTGCGTACGACCGTTGGCGAGGATGATCAGCTGGTCGCAGATCCGCTCGAGATCGGCCACGATGTGCGAGGAGAGGACGACCGTGACTCCCGTCTCGGTCACCGCCCGCAGCACACCGGTCAAGAACTCCCGTCTCGCCAGCGGATCGAGCGATGCGACCGGCTCGTCGAGCAGAAGCAGCTGCGGCCGCTTCGCCAGTGCAAGCGTGAGAGCCACCTGAGCCTGTTGGCCTCCCGAGAGCGTCCCAACACGCTGACGACGCGACAGGCCGAGCTCGTCGACGCGCTGTTCGGCGACCGCGTCGTCCCAGCTCGAGTTGAGCTCGCGGCCGAGCCTCAGCGTCTCGCCGATCGTGAAGCGACGCGGCAGCGGATGATCTTGCGCGACGAAACCGACGTGCGGAAGCACGTCGAGCGGCTCCTCGCGCGGGTCGTGTCCGAGCACGCTGACCGCCCCGACGTCCGGCTTGATCAGCCCAACCGCGAGCTGCAGCAACGTCGTCTTGCCTGCCCCGTTCGGGCCGACGAGGGCGGTCACCGATCCCGCTGGAATCGTCAGTGTGCAGTCGCGAAGCGCCCAACTCGAGCCGTAGCGCTTACCGAGCCCGGTGACCTCGAGTGCCGGCGCCGCGGTCATGCCACCCGTGAGATCGTCGGCGGCCGAAGCGTGTCCGCAAAGAGGGCCGCCATGTTCTCGTCGTCGAGACCGGCGACTCGCGCACGGTCGATCCAGCGTTGCAGCGATGATCGAAGCGTCTTCACGTCGTTCGGAGGAACCGGCGGCTGTCCGCTCGCGATGAACGTGCCCACGCCTCTCCGCCCCTCGACGAGCCCTTCGAGGTCGAGCTCGCGATAGGCGCGCAGCACCGTGTTCGGATTGATCGTCAGCTTCTCGACGACTTCCTTGACCGTGGGCAGCTGATCGCCCGGATGCAGGATCCCGAGCCGCACCGCCTGCCTGACCTGCTGCACGAGCTGCAGGTAGGTCGGGACGCCTGAGCGTGTCTCCAGATGAAACTCAATCATTCTCTTGTTACCTAGTTAGCTAGTTAAAGCGTACCCAACACCGCTGATCGCGTCAAGCCCGCCCCCACGACGGCCGGCTCCGCTAGACGGGGCCACGCCATGATGCGAACATACGTTCGTGTTATCTCAGGCGACGATCCTGCACGCCGACCTGGACTCGTTCTACGCGTCGGTCGAACAGCGGGACGATCCGCGGCTCCGGGGCCGGCCCGTGATCGTCGGCGGCGGCGTCGTGCTCGCCGCGAGCTACGAGGCAAAGGCATGCGGCGTTCGCACCGCGATGGGCGGAGCCCAGGCGCGCCGATTGTGCCCGCTGGCGGTCGTCGTGCCGCCGCGGATGTCGGCGTACAGCGAAGCGAGCAAGGCCGTGTTCGAGGTGTTCGACGATACGTCGCCGTTCGTCGAAGGGATCTCGATCGACGAGGCGTTCCTCGACGTGCGCGGGATGCAGCGGATCGCGGGCTCGCCGGTCGAGATCGCCGTGCGGCTCCGCAGCACCGTACTCACGCGGGTCGGCTTGCCGATCACCGTCGGTGTTGCACGCACGAAGTTCCTCGCGAAGGTCGCGAGCGGCGTCGCCAAGCCCGACGGCCTGCTCGTCGTGCCGCCGGAACGCGAGCTCGACTTCCTTCATCCGCTACCCGTCGAGCGGCTCTGGGGCGTCGGCGCGATCACGGCGCGGAAGCTCCACGAGCGCGGGCTCGCGACCGTCGGCGACGTGGCGCGCGTCGACGAGGGATTCCTGGTGGCGCTGCTTGGCCGCGCGTCAGGGCGCCAGCTGCACGCGCTTGCGCACAACCGCGACGCTCGTCGGGTGCAGCAGCGCCGCCGCCGGCGCTCAATGGGGGCGCAACATGCGCTCGGCCGCAGGCCGAGATCGCACGGTGAGATCGACGTCGTCCTGGTCGGGCTCGTCGATCGCGTCACGCGCCGCCTGCGCGCAGCCGGGCGCGTTGGGCGCACCGTCGTACTCCGGCTTCGCTTCGCCGACTTCACACGTGCAACCCGCTCGCACACGTTGCCGCAGGCGACCGCGGAGACGCACGCGATCCTCGCGGCGGCACGAGAGTTGCTTGCAACGGCGACACCGATGATCGAGCGGCAGGGGCTCACGCTCGTCGGGATCGCGGTCAGCAACCTCGAGAACGACGATGCCGTGCAGCTTGCGTTGCCGTTCGATTCGTGGAGCGGCGGCGCACTCGACGCGGCGCTCGACGAAGTACGCGAACGCTTCGGATCGACTGCCGTCACACGCGCTGTGTTGCTCGGCCGAGATCAGGGCTTCACGATGCCGATGCTGCCCGACTGAAGCCATCCACGCCAACGCTGCTTACACATTCTTGACGGGATCGGCGCTACCGTCGGGTTTCGCCCAGAAATCGAAAGGGGTACACACCACCGATGCCGAAACCCGTCCTCCTCGTGCTCATCGCGCTCGTGGCGCTGCTCGCACTGCCGGCCGCCGCGGTTCGTGCGGCTACACACATGCCGATCGGCTTCTATGACGACGCGAGCTTCCGCTGGTCGGCCGAACGCTCGACGAACATCGAGAACGCCGCGGCCGCCGGCGCGTCAGTCATCCACACGACCGCGAACTGGCCGCAGATCGCGCCGAAGCGACCCGCGCACCCGTCGAACGGCGACGACCCGCAGTATCGCCTCGCCGACCTCGACGAGCTCGTCACGAACGCCGCGCAGAACGGGATGCGCGTGATGATCAACATCAACGGCGCGCCGAGATGGGCGAACGGCGGGAAGACGCCGAACCACATGCCGAAGCGCCTGTCCGACCTGACGACGTTCTCAAAGATGCTCGCCGACCGGTACAACGGCCGCCACGGCCATGGGTTGGTCAGGCTGTGGTCGGTCTGGAACGAGCCGAATCTCCAGCTCTTCCTGACCCCGCAGTTCTCCGGCAAGAAGATCGTCAGCCCGGCGAACTACGCGAAGCTCTACAAGGCCGCGTACGCCGGGATCAAGGCCGGCAACAAGGCGGCGCAGGTCGCGATCGGCGAGACGTCGAATCTCGGCCGCGACAAGCCGATCGCCATCAGCGGCCAGGGCCAGTCGGTGGCTCCCGGGACGTTCGCACGGCTCCTCGCGCAGCAGAAGGGGTTGAAGTTCAGCGCGTGGGCGACGCACCCCTATCCGACGAGGCCGAACATGAAGCCGCTGCAGAAGGTGCGCTACCCGAACGTGACGCTCGCGCTGCTGCCGCAGTTCGAGCTCAACCTCAGGAAGTTCTTCCACCGCCGAGTGCCGATCTGGATCACCGAATACGGCCATCAGACCAAGCCGGAGCAGCCGCACGGTGTCACCTACGCGCAGCAGGCGGCCTACGTGAAGCAGGCACTCCAGTTCACACGCGCAGACCCGAACGTCCAGATGTTCATCTGGTTCACGTTCCGCGACTCCCCGGGCAACGCGTGGAAGAGCGGTCTCGAGAAGACGAACGGCAGCCACAAGCCGAGCTACGCCGCCTTCTCGGCGCTCGCACATCTGATCGACCCGGCGGCCTGACAACCGACACCGTCGGACGATCACCGTGGGGTGAGGCCCGAGCGGGCCTCACCCCAGTTCGTCCGGCGTCGAGGAGCCGGGCGCGATACTGGCGTATGACGTCGGTGGAGATCGCGGCGGGCCTGTCGGACGAGCCCGAGGACGAAATCGTCCGGGTCGAGCTCGACGAGGCGCATCGGAAGCGCCGCCATGGGCGTGCGCGGATCGTCGGGATCGTCGCCTCCGTCGTCGTCATCGCCGGTGTCTTCGCGTTCGCGCTGCCGCGGATCGCAGACTACGGCGACGTCTGGGACGAAGTGCAGACGCTCTCCTGGCAGTGGCTCGTCGTGCTCGCGCTCGCGACCGTGCTCAATCTCGTCACCTACGGACCGCCGCTCGTTGCTGCGCTACCGGGGCTCTCGTACATTCGCGCCTCGCGCGTCACGCTGGCGTCGAGCGCGCTCTCGTCGGTTGCCCCGGGCGGTGCGGCGGTCGGGATGGCAACGTCGTTCGCGATGTTGCGCGCGTGGGGCTTCACCGGGCGCCCGGTCGGCCTCGCCGTGGTGGTGCAGAGCATCTGGAACCAGTTCGTGATCCTCGGCTTTCCGATCGTCGCGGTGGCGGCGCTGGCCGCGGAGGGCGGTCGGAACCGGACGCTCGAACTCGTGGCCGTGGTCGCGCTCGTGATCTTCGTCTTGGCGGTCGTGGGCTTCGCCATCGGCCTCTCCAGCGCGCGCCTCGCGCGGCGCGTCGGCGACCGGGCCGCCCATTGGGTGAGCCGCCTGAAGCACCTCCTTCGCAAGTCGCCCGTGAAGTGGAACGGGACGTCGTTCGTCCGCTTCCGAGCCGAGACGATCGTCCTCATCCGCCGTCGCTGGCTCTTCCTGACGGCCGCAACCCTCGCCGGACATCTGACCGTCTTCCTCGTCCTGCTCGCGTCGCTGGCGCGCGGTCGGCGTCGAGCGCGCCGAAGTGACGATTGTCGAGGCATTCGCCGCTTGGGCACTCGCGCGGATCCTCGGTGCGATCCCGATCACCCCAGGCGGCGTCGGCTTCGTCGAACTGGGCCTGACGGGTGCACTCGTCGCCTTCGGAGCGACCAACGCGGAGGCCGTCGCCGCGACGCTGATCTACCGCTTTCTGACCATCCTGCCAACGCTTGTGGCCGGCCTCCTTGCGGCAGCGACATGGAAGATCGGGCAGCGTCCTGCCGCGCCGAAAACGGCCTGACGACGGGAGAAGCCTGTCGTCGCGGCGCCGACCGCCGCGCCTGGCTTTGTGACAGAGTGATCTTCGGCGTTGCCGTGTTGGGTCCCGGGGCGAATCAGGTGGTTTGATTTCGGCCGAGTGAGCGGTCCTAGGCTCACGTCCGGAAGGGGGATGGCATCGAGGACACCGACCGTTTGCAGAAGCTTCAGGCGCTCACGGATGCGGCGCTCGCGCACCTGGAGCTCGACGTTCTCCTCTCGACGCTCCTTGTTCGCGCCCGCGAGATTCTCGGAGTCGACACGTGCGCTGTCTTGTTGTTGGACGAGGAGACGAACGAGCTCGTCGCGCGCGCAGCAGTGGGGATCGAGGAGGAGGTCGAGCGAGGGATTCGGATTCCGGTGGGCCGTGGATTTGCGGGGCGCGTCGCCGCAGACAGGCATCCGGTGGTGCTCGAAGACGTCGATCACGCGGACGTGCTCAACCCGATTTTGCGCGAGAAGGGGATCAAGTCGATGCTCGGCGTGCCGCTGCTCGTCAGCGGCCGCCTGCTCGGCGTTCTCCACGTTGGGTCGCTTGTGCACCGGGTGTTCGACGAGGACGATGTGGAGCTGTTGCAGCTCGCCGGCGACCGTGCATCGATCGCAATCGAGCATGCACGAGCCTTCGAGGCGGAGCGTCTGGCACGACGGCAAGTCGAGCACGTGCAGGCGATCACCGACGCGGCACTCGCGCACCTTGCGCTCGACGAGCTGTTCGCGGTGCTTCTTCCTCGCATCCGCGACATCCTCGACGCGGACACGTGCGCGGTGCTTCTCCTCGACGAGAGTGCCAACGAACTGGTGGCGCGCGCCGCGGTCGGGATCGAGGAAGAGGTCGAGCAGGGGGTTCGAATCCCGGTCGGCGGGGGTTTCGCGGGCCGCGTCGCCGCGGACAGGCGTCCGGTGGTCCTCGAAGACGTCGATCACGCCGACGTGCTCAACCCGATCTTGCGCGAGAAGGGGATCAAGTCGATGCTCGGCGTGCCACTGCTTGTCGCCGGCGAACCGTTGGGTGTGATCCACGTCGGCACGCTCGTCCGACGCCGATTCACCGTCGCAGGACGTCGATCTGCTGAAGTTGGTCGCCGAGCGGTTCGCGATTGCAATCGAGCGTGCCCAACTTCACGAGCGGACGGTGCAGCTCGATGCGTTGAAGGCAAATTTCGTCGCGATCGCGTCGCACGAGTTGCGAACGCCTGCCACCTCTGTGTACGGCGTCCTGACGACCTTGCTCGAGCACGACGAGCGGCTGGACGAGAGCTCGCGCCGAGAGCTGCTGCGGGTCGGCGTCGCACAGGGTGAGCGCCTGCGGCAGTTGCTGGAGGAGCTCCTCGACCTGTCGCGCCTCGACACAGGTGGAGTCAACGTCCGGCCGAGGCCGCTCATGCTCGGGAGCGTCCTCGGCGAGATCGTCTCAGACGCGCTTTCGACCAGCGCGAGCATCGAGCTCGACGTTCCAGACGATCTCGTGGTCGTTGCCGACCGTCTCGTGCTCGATCGCGTCGTCTCCAACCTGCTGACAAACGCAGTGCGCTACGGCGCCGACCCGATCACGCTGTCGGCGGAAAGCGGACGACACGCATCTCCGGATCACGGTCGAGGACAGCGGCGAGGGCGTTCCCGAGGACCTGCGCCCCGCCTGTTCGATCGGTTCTCGCGCACCGAGTCGGCAAATGTCGGCAGCGGGCTCGGCCTTGCGATCGCCCGCGCCTACGCGCGCGCCCACGGCGGCGACGTTGTCCATGACCCGGGCGCAAGCGGCGCGCGCTTCACGCTGATCATCCCGCACGACCGGAGCCCCGATCAGCAGGTACGAGTGAGCAAGCCCGAGCTGACGTCGTAGACGAATCCTCCGACCTGCAGCGCCTCGAGGCCCCTGAACGAGCGGACGCGTGCGACGTCGGCGCAGACGCTCGCCGCCTGGTCGGCGGACGTCGAGAACGTGAGATCGGATGTCTCTGGCCCGCCGGCCTCGCGGATCGCCCGATGAAGCTCGTCATCGCTCGCGGCGACCATCCGACAATCGGTGTGCACGATCACCATCAGGCGCTCAACACCCAGGAGGTACCTCGCTATCACGAGCGTCGTCAGGACGTCGTCGGTGACGCGCGCACCGGCATTGCGGATGATCTTCGCGTCGCCGGACTTGAGCCCAAGCATCGCCAGCGGGTCGATCCGCGAGTCGATGCAGGTCAGCAGGGCGAGCCCACGAGCCGCCCGGCCGTCGAGATCAGACCGGGAGAAATTGTTCGCCCACGTCGCGTTCGCCGTCAGTACGTCCGCGAACTCGTCGCCCTCGCTCACGCCGCCATCGTGCCGAACCTCGACGAGCCATGCGATCAGCACAGCGCGCTTGACGCGCGTGCCGCGACCGAGGACGCTAGTGAACGACGAGGACCTTCAGGC
This sequence comes from uncultured Thermoleophilia bacterium, assembly GCA_963817765.1. GTDB lineage: Bacteria > Actinomycetota > Thermoleophilia > Gaiellales > Gaiellaceae > PALSA-600. Next base: position 50,518 of record CAWFPX010000019.1, read on the forward strand.
CGATCAGCACGATCCCGAGGCTCAGGTTCGCGAGCACCGCCATGATCCCCGGGACGCGACCAAGCCGCTCGACGCGCGCGAAGACGATTCCGGCTATGCCCAGCACCGCCAGTCCGAGACCGAACGAGAGCCAGACTGCAAAGTTCGCGCTGAGCAGGCCGACGCCGCCGAGGACGAGAGCCGCCTCAGGTGGAACCCCGGCCGCGAGGATCGACGCTTCGCGGCGCGCGATGTGGCCGAATTCGGCGAGCGAGAGGTGCGTGTCGTGGCTGATGCTGAACGCAAGGCAATCCGCGTAGACGTGGGCAAGCCAGAACACGACGGTCGTCACAGCGACGAGTAGCGCGATATGCCCGAGTTCGTGCGGAAACGCCTTGGCCCCGGTGACGATCACCGAGAGCACGACGATCGTCCCGTACACGAAGCCGGATAGTTGTTCGCCAAGTTCTTTGCGGTCGGCGAGCTTCATACGTGACGGTCACCCATCTCCGATCGGTGACGGCCAGCACGTCGAAGCCGCTGCGTCATTCACCATTGCGTCTCAAGTGCAAGGTCTTCCGACGGCAGAGAGAGCCGCGCCGCCAAGCGCGATCGCAGGCAAACGGATCGCAGGCAAACCCGGGTCCACAGCCGCCTCGGGATGTAGCAGGTGAGCGAGCTGCCGCACACCATCCGCCAGACGCGGCGCCGGCCGTGAGTAGTACGCATCGCCGTCGACCGCTACCGCCGGACACGGGAACGCGAGATCGGCCGCGCGCGACGCGGCCTCCTCAACCCCGAAGCCGCACGGCCCGACGATCACCAACTCGGGCCTGAGGGCGAACACCTCGTCCCAGCTCACCGACCGGGAAGGCTCACCGGGCCGGCCGAGAACATCGACGCCGCCGGCCGCCCCGATCATCTCCGGCAGCCAGTGCCCAGCACAGAACGGCGGATCGATCCACTCGGCGAAGAACACGCGGCGAGAGGACAACCCGCGGACCGACGCGCCGACTTGCTCAATGGTGTCCAGCATGCACTCCGCTATCTCATGGCCGCGGGCCGCGACGCCCAGACGGACGGCGAGCGTTCGAACCGACTCCGCGACGCCGCCGAGCGTCCGGGGATCGAGCGACAGCACTTCAGCCCCGACCGGGCAGGCCGACGCGAGATCGCTGCTCGACACCGCGCAGACCGCACAAAGATCCTGCGTCACGATCACGTCCGGCGCGAGCTCCGCAATCAGGTCGGCGTCCACGGCGTACAGCGAGCCGCCGTCCCGCAGCGACGCTCGTACGACGTCGTCGATCTCGAGGCTCGACAAGCTCGCCGGATCAAACCTCGCGGCGGTCACGACCGGCTTCCCGACCACCTCAGGTGGCCATCGACACTCCTCGGAAACACCGACGAGCGAATCGATCAGGCCCAACTCCGCGATGATCTCCGTCGCACTCGGCAGGAACGAACAGATCCGCATGTCCTCCGACTCTAGATGGTCAGGTCATCCGAGGCCCGACCGCTGCGAGTTCGGAAGGTCGCGCGTCGCGCGACCGATCAGCGTGGACGATGAGCACCGGGATCGGGCTGTGGTGCAGGACGTAGTGGCTGACGCTGCCGAGCAGCGCGGCCCGAACGCCGCCGCGACCGCGCGAGCCCATCACGACGAGATCATGGTGACCGGTCGCGATCTGGCGACACAGCGCGACTCGGATCGGCTGCTCGCTCAGCACCGCGGTCACAGGTACCCCGTCGGGGACGCGTTCGCGTGCGCGCCGGAGGTCGACTCTTCCTGCGCGCGCTCGGAGCAGATCGATTACGTCTCGAGCGAGCTGCTCCCGCGAGCGGCGTTGCTCACCCGGCTGCTCGTCAGACAGCTCGGCGGGGAGCTCTCGCGCACCGAGATCGGGCTCCTGAAGACCATCGGGGACGACTCGCGGCGCATCACCGAGCTCGCTGAGCTCGAGGGCTTGGCGCAGCCGACGATCACGATCCTGATCAAGCAACTCGAAGAAAGAGGACTGGTGACGCGGACACGCCAGTCCGGCGACGGGCGAGTCGTCCTCGTCACCTTGACCGAGAGCGGGAACGTCGCGCTCGAGGGGTACCGCAGAAGGCTCAGCGCTGTTCTCGGCGGGTACCTCGCGGAGATCTCAGACGCACAGGTCGAGGCACTCGCCACCGCCACCGCGACGCTTGCCCAGCTCGTCGATGTCCTGCAACAACGACCGGCGCGCTGAGCCGGACGACCCATCCGTCGCCGCTCAGGCCGTCGCGCGGACGCGTCCTGCTCAGAGCTGGGCGGGCCGCACGAATACGTCCGTTGCGCGAGACAGCATCCGCCGCAGGTCGACGATCATCTGCCGGTCGATGTCCTTGTGCCGAGGAAGCGGAAGCACCTCGACCTGTCCGCCGAGCTCGACCTTGAGCTTGCCGTTGCGTTCCTCCGTGACCGCTCCCAGGGCTTCGAGGAGCGACCGTACCTGGCGCCACTCGATGTTCTCGCTCGCCGGAACCGCGAAGAGCCGCTTCACAACGTCTCGGTGGTCGCTGTTCAGGTCGGTCGCCGCGAGGAAGGCATCGACGTCGAAGGTGGAATGGTCAGGCATGCGGGCCCCTTCCGGTCGTGTACGTCTCCTGGCGCCGATGAGCGTAGCCGGATGGTGCGAGGTGCGAGGCGGCGTGCTCACCGGCCGATTCTCCGCGACCTGTTCAGCGGTCGCGTCCGACGTCATACGGAGCGGTTGCGGGGAATGCGCATTGCGTGTGCTCAGGCGGCTGGCGACGTCGCAGTGCCGACGATCAGCGGGCGCACGTACGGCGGCGCCTTCGGCAACTCCGTCTGCTCGAGCTCCGTCACCTCGAAGCCCGCCGAGCGGATCGTGTCGAGCGTCGGACGATTGCAGTCGCAGCACACGAAGAACCGGTTGACCGGGTTCATCCGGCGCTGCATCGTCGCAACCCGCGGGTCATCCGAGCGAACATGCTCCAGGAAGATCAGCCGTCCGCCGGGCCGGAGCACACGGCGGAGCTCGCGCACCGCGCGAGGCTGGTCGTCGACACCGCAGAGCACGAGCGTCGAGACGACCGTGTCGAAGCTCGAGTCCTCGAACGGAAGATCCTCGGCCGGAGCACGCAGGACGGTCGCCTGCGGGCTCTGCGCGCGTGCCTTCCGCTCCAGCCGCTTCAGCATCGGCGGCTCCGGCTCGGTGATCGTGAGCGACTCCACGCCCGCGCCGTAGTAGCCGAGGTTCGCGCCCGTGCCGCCGCCGATCTCGAGCACGTCGCCGCTCGCGTCTGCGATCAGGTTCCTCCTCATCTCCGCGAGGCCGGCCTCCTCGCTCCCTTTGCTGAAGCGGTCGTACGTGAACGCGAAGAACCTGCTGCGAAGACCCATCGGTGCCTCCTCGATCGACTGCTCCGAATCTACGCCGCGCTGAACACGATCGCCTGAGGCATTTGCCTCATCTTTGTCACTTGTGCTCGAGTGCGGCCGCGAGCACGGAATCCTCGCCGGCGAAGAACGCAGCCGATTCGACACCGACATGCAGGTCGGGCTCCTTCGTCATGCGCTCGTCGGCCTCACCCGCGGTTGTCCAGGAGATTGTCGCGACGCGCGCGGTCACGCCGCACCCGTCGAGCTCGACCGAGACTGCGTCGCCGTAATGATTCGGGCTGGCTCCCGTTGGCTCGCCCACAAAAACCGCCGGCGTACGCTGCTCGAGATCGATGACGAGCTGCATGGCCGCCGAGAAGGTGACGCGAGAGATGAGGATCGTCAGCTTCTTGCCCTCGTTCACCGACCAGGTCTCGAGCAGCTCGAGCAGCGGCCCGTACGTCGTGTTGTCGCCGCCCGCATTGTGACGAAGGTCGAGAACCAGCGTGTCGGCACCGGTCGTGCGTGCAAGACGTGCGATCTCGGTCGCGAACTCCGACGTGTCGCCACGCGTGACGTTGTACGCAACGTGCAGCACGCGCCTGTCGGCGATCGCGTCGATACGACGAGTGGCCCTCGGCTGCTCGAGCACGCGCAAAGCCTCGGGTACGGGACGCGGCTCGAGCTCGACTTCGCCGCCGGCGTCACGACCGCCGAACCGAAATGCGGCACTCCCTACCGTCTCGATGAAGCCGAGGCCCACCAGCACTTCGGCGACGGCAATGAAGTGCGGCCTCCGCGCTCGTGTAGTCCACGCGTTGTCGTGCGGAACGAGCGGCGTCACGGCAGCCATCACCTCCGCCAGCGGCGTTCCGGCGACGGCGACGAGCTCGCGGCCGACCAGCTCCGGCGGGTCCCCAGCGACGACGAAGACGCCGTCCTCGAACTCGTGCAACTGGACCGGGTACGCGGAGAACGGCCTGGGGTGCTCGCGCAGCGGCAGGATGCCGGTGTGGCCGTTCCGGTCGCCGAGCAACGCGCCGAGCCGCATCAACTCGACGATCGCGCGGCCCCGGTCCCCGACGGAGACCGCGGCCGCCCGCTCAGCCTGGTGTCGGAGCGTCTCGGGCGACACATTCCTGAACGGGTCGGGGTGATGGCGCTCGATCCCGTCGAGCAGACGAAACGCGTCGCTAGGGCCATTCATTCGGACTCCGCCGGATTGTCACTGAGGTTCATGAATGCCCGCTTACTAACAAATCAGCTGTAAGGTGCGCCTTACACTGGTTGTGTGGGAGCGCTGACAATGAGAACGAGAAGGAGTGAGACGTGCTGAGAAGTCGGACTACCGCGGTGCTGGCCGGTGTGGCAGTCGCGGCTCTCGCGGTCCTCGGCGGCCTGGCTGCGAGCTCGGGAAAGGCCGGGTCGAACGGCTCCTTGACGTTGTACAGCGCTCAACACGAGGGGATGACGAAGAATCTCGTGGCAGCGTTCGAGAAGCAAACCGGGATCACCGTCCACGTCCGGTTCGGTGAAGACGAGGAACTTGCGAATCAGATCGTCGCCGAGGGTTCGTCGTCTCCGGCGGATCTGCTCCTGACGGAGAACTCGCCGCCGCTCGTGCTGCTGGAGGAGAAGCACATGCTGGCGAAGGTCACTCCTGCGGCGTACGCGAAGGTGCCGGCGAGATACAGCTCGCCCACGCGCGCATGGGTCGGCGTCGCGGGTCGCGCAACCGCCCTGGTGTACGACCCCAAGCTCGTGCCGGCGTCAATGCTGCCGAAGTCGATCCTGGACCTTGCGAAGCCCGCCTGGAAGGGCAAGCTCGCGATCGCACCGTCGGAGGCCGACTTCCAGCCGGTCGTCGCTGCGGTGATCAAGCTGAAGGGTGCCGCCCGGGCAGAGGCGTGGCTCCAGGGCTTCAAGGCGAACGCAAAGGTCTACAACGACAACGAAGGGATCGTCGCTGCCGTCGAGCGCGGCCGGGTTGCCGCCGCGATCATCGATCACTACTACTGGTTCCGCGCCCATGCAACGAAGTCGAAGCTTCACTACATCGGCCACCACGATCCCGGCGCGCTGATCGACGTCTCGGGCGTTGCGGTGCTCAAGTCGAGCAAGCACGCAACGCTTGCCCAACGGTTCGTGAGCTTCGCTGTCAGCAAGGCCGGCCAGCGGACACTCGAGACCGGAGGCGACTTTGAGTACCCCCTCGCCACCGGCGTGCCGGCGGCAGCAAAGCTGACTCCGCTCGCACGGCTCGCGCCTCCCACGATCAGAGTCGCACAGCTCGGCGACGGCAAGAGCGCGCTGCAGCTGCTGCAGGAGATCGGCCTTCTCTAGCAGCGGCGACGTGGTGTCACCGGCAGCTGGGTACGGCGTCAACCGCAGACGACGTATCCGGCTGCCGTCCGTCGTCCTGGTCTTCGCAGCGGGGGTAGCGCTGCTCACGCTGCTTCCGATCGCGCTCGTCGTCGAACAGACCGTCTCCGGCGGCTGGCACGAAGCCGAGCATCTGCTGGTCAGACCGCTCGTCGGCACTCTCTTGCTCCAGACGACCGAGTTGACCGTCACGGCGACCGTGGCCGTGTGTCTGATCGGTGTCGTCATCGCCTGGCTCGTCGAGCGCACCGATCTTCCCGGCCGACGAGGGTGGGCTGTCCTCGCGGCGCTGCCGATCACCGTGCCGCCGTTCGTGACGAGCTACAGCTGGGTGACGATCACGCCTCGAGCAGAGGGATTCTGGGGCGCTGTTCTGATCGTCACGCTCGCCTACTACCCGTTCGTGTACCTGCCGGTCGCCGTGGTGCTGCGGCGGATGGACCCCGCATTGGAAGACAGCGCCCGCTCGCTCGGCCTCGGTCCGTGGCGGACATTCTTTCGCGTCACGCTCCCGCAGCTGAAGCTCGCGCTGCTCGGTGGCGCGTTGATCGTCGCGATTCATCTTCTGAGCGAGTTCGGAGCGTTCGCGATGCTTCGCTTCCGCACCTTCACGACCGCGATCTATGACGAGTATCGGCTGAGCTTCGACGGCCCGGCCGCAGCCTCACTCGCCAGCGTTCTCCTGCTCCTCTGTCTGCTCCTCCTGGTCGGCGAGCGCTACGCCCGGACGGACGCGCCGCAAACCAAGGTCGGTGCCGGGACGATGCGCCGGCTCACGCCTGCACGCCTCGGCCTCTGGAAGCTCCCCGCGTTGCTGGCGACGGTGGCTCTGGTCGCTGCGTCGCTCGGTGTGCCTGTTGTGACGCTCGTCTACTGGATCGTGCGGGACCACAGCGCGCTGCCGACCCTTGGGTCGATCCTCGGAGCGGCGGCAACATCGCTGTGGCTTTCGCTTGCAACTGCGGTCGTCACCACGCTGCTGGCGCTGCCCGTTGCGTTCGCCGCGGTACGCCGGCCCGGCCGTCTCGCCACCGTCTTCGAGCGCAGCACGTATCTCGCGTTTGCGCTGCCGGGAATCACGGTCGCGCTCGCGCTGATCACGCTCTCGATCCGTTACGTTCGACCGCTTTACCAGACGACGCCGCTGCTGATCCTCGCCTACGCGCTCCTCTCGCTGCCGCTCGCCCTGGTGGCGACCCGTGCAGCCCTCGCGCAGGCTCCCGTCCAGCTCGAGGAAACCGCACGCTCCCTGGGCTCCAGCGCAGCCAGAAGCGCCGTCCGAGTCACGTTGCCCTTGATCCTCCCCGGCCTCGGGGCAGCCGCGGCGCTCGTCTTCCTGCTCACCGTCACCGAGCTGACCGCGACCTTGTTGCTCGCGCCGATTGGAACCGAGACGCTCGCAACGGCGTTCTGGGCGAACAGCAGCAGCTTCGACTACGCGCAAGCAGCACCGTACGGTCTGGCGATGATCGCGTTGTCCGCGGCACCGCTGTTCCTGCTGATGCGAAGCCGCGGGGTTCTCGCGGCCGGCGGTGTGACGTGAGCGCACCGCCTGCGATCTCGATCACCGGGCTCGAGAAGCGGCTCGGCACGAGAGCGGTTCTCCGCCAGATCGACCTGAACGTCCCGGCCGGATCTGTGACGGCCATCCTCGGAGTCTCGGGCGCCGGCAAGACGACGCTCCTTCGCCTCATCGCGGGCTTCGACCGCGTCGACGCGGGGACGATCGCCCTGCACGGCCGGATCGCCTCCAGTCCAAGCGAGCACCTGCGACCCGAGCGACGCCAGCTCGGATACGTCGCACAGGAAGGCGCGCTCTTCCCCCATCTGAACGTCGCTGCCAACGTCGGGTTCGGGCTCCGCCGCTCAGATGCGAACCGCGGCAGCCGTGTCGACGAACTGCTCGAGCTCGTCGGACTCGCCGGCTTCGGCCGGCGGATGCCACATCAACTCTCGGGCGGGGAGCAGCAACGCGTCGCGCTCGCCCGCGCCCTCGCACCAAAGCCGCGAACCGTCTTGCTCGACGAGCCATTCAGCGCGCTCGACCCGACGCTCCGCACGAGCCTCCGTACCGACCTCGAGCGAGCGCTCCGCCGGACGGGGACCACTGCAGTCCTCGTCACGCACGACCAGCTCGAAGCGCTGTCACTCGCCGACACGGTCGCGATTCTTCGAGACGGCCAGATCATCCAAACGGCGAGCCCGCCAGACCTCTACCGGAACCCCCTCGATCCCGGGGTCGCGCGATTCGTCGGCGACGCGAACTTCCTCGACGCAGAGCTCCACGGGCACGAAGCCACGTGCGCGCTCGGAACCCTGCCGATCGCGAACCCCAACGGCCACCGCGGCCCTGGCCAGATCATGCTCCGGCCCGAACAGCTCGAGCTGGAAGGGCCTCCGACCGCCCCCCGCGGACGTGTGCTCGAGATCACCTACTACGGCCACGATGCCGACATCCACCTCGCCCTCACGGACGGCAACGGCAACGAGCAACGGCTGATCGCACGCGTCCAGAGCTACAGCCTGCCGCCGCTCGGCGCGACAACCCCGATCACGGTCCGCGGCGAAGCGAACGCCTATCCCCAAGCCGGGGACACCGCGCCGTGACCCGCTCGTGGATCAGTGCAACGGCTGAGCCATACAAGTAACAGACTGTTACAAGCGGTCGTCGGCCCTCCGCGGCCGCTCCGACCCCGCGCGTCGGGCAGCCATTCACCGTCGATGTCCGAACCGGCTGGGTCGTTCCGGCGAACGACTGGCTGCGACTGATCGCGGTCGCGCCTCAGAGAGATTGGTACGACGTCGTGGGAACGGTCGCCGGCGACTCCTCCCTGAGCCACGCGAACATTCCCCGAGACGGCTTCGAGATCACGCTCCGCCGAGTCGGGCCGCGAACCTGGCGCGCCGTCGTCCGCCTCCCGCGGCCGGGCCGCTGGCGGCTCGTCGTACCGAACGGCACGCACGTCGGGTTCATGGTTCCACCGCCGCGCGCGTGGATGCCCTGGGTTCAGGTTCATCGCTAACACGCCCAGGCGCTCATTTTGGCCGGGTTTGAGAATCCGGACGGGGAGCAAAAAGGAAGCCGCTACTGCGGCAGCACCCGTCGCTGATACCGCTTCCGTTAGGAGTCCACCGTGTCGCTTCCGGTCAACCTTCGGCTCTCGTTCACCGCGCGTCATGTACGGCTGGGTCTCGCCGTGCTCGCGCTCGTCGTGGGGTTGGTCGCCATTGGGCCGCAACGCGCCGCGCACGCGGCGGACGCCAACATCGCACTTGGCTCCGAGGCGACTGCGTCCTCCACCCAGGACGCGACCACGCCGGCCTCCTCCGCCGTCGACGGCGATCTGTCGACACGATGGTCCTCGGCCTTCAGCGATCCTCAGTGGCTGCAGCTCGACCTCGGCGCGAACGCCGACATCACCGGCTTCACGATCAACTGGGAGGCCGCGTTCGCAACGGCGTACCACATCGAGGTCTCGAACGACGCGACGACATGGACGCAGGTCTATTCGACGACAACCGGCTCCGGCGGCACCGAGAACATCACCGTTCCCGCCGGCACGAGCGGTCGGTACGTGCGGCTCACTGGGACCGCGCGAACGACGATCGGCGGAGCGCAGTACGGCTATTCGATCTATGAGTTCCAGGTGCTGGGCACGTTCACCCAGACAGCGGTATCGACCTCGAGCGACTCGGCGAGCTTGCAACAGGGCACCTCGATCGACATCCCCGTCACCCTGAACATGCCGTCCGCGAACTCGGTGACGGTCGACTACGCCACCGGCGACGGCAGCGCCGTCGCGGGCACCGACTACACCGCCGCAGCCGGAACGCTGACCTTCGCTCCCGGTGTGACCACGCAGTCAGTCCATCTGACGGCGTTGCCGAACCCGACGCACCAGCCGACCAAGACGTTGCACCTCACAATCTCCGACCCGACACCAAGCGGCGTCGTCATCGGGCCGCGAAGCACGACGACGGTGAGCATCCTCAACAACACTCCGCTGCCGAACGACGGCGCGGTCTCGACGATCGACGACTTCGAGGGCACGGTGCCGTTCTCGAACGGCAATCCGGGAATCTTCACCTTCGCGAGCGATGCCGCGTCGACGCCGACGCTCACGCAGGTCGCAGCCGGCGACCGTCCCGGGGCCGCCGCAGGCAACAACGCGCTCCGCGTCGCGTACACCGTCGGCGGTTACGGCGGCTTCTCGCACGACCTCGCGAGCCCGCAGGACTGGAGCAGCTACGACGGCTTCAGCTTCTGGGTGAAGGGCACCGGGTCGGGCCAGAAGGTCGAGTTCGAGGTGAAGGACGGTGGCCCCGACGCCGAGAACGGCGAGTTGTGGCAGTCGTTCTTCACGGACGACACAAACGGTTGGAAGAAGGTGCAGGTCGCGTTCGCGAACATGACGAGACGCACCGACTTCCAGCCGGGCGGCGCTCCCAACGACGGTGTCCTGAACCTGACGAAGATGTGGGGCTACGCGGTCAACCTGCCTGGCGGCGGCGCGACCAACACGCTCGAGTTCGACGACGTGCAGGTGTACGAGAACCTGCAGATCTTCGACGACTTCGAGGGCGCGAACCCGATCACGGATCCCGGAACCGCCGTCGCCAACACCGGCGTCTTCGCCTGGGGCGGAAACAGCGACAGCACGCCGACGCTGTCGATTGCGCAGCTCGACCGGCCCGGCGTGACGGACAACCACGTGCTCCGAGGCACCTGGATCGCCGACTCGAGCTACGGCGGCTTCAGCTACGACATCGCAACGAGCGCCCCGCAGGACTGGAGCAGCTTCGGCGGCATCGAGTTCTGGTTCTACGGTCACAACCCGAGCAGCGACGCCGTCCCGGGCTCAGGACAGCAGTACGAGTTCGAGATCAAGGACGGCGGAGCGGACGGCGAGCACTCCGAGCTCTGGCAGACGTTCTTCACCGACGACTGGCAAGGCTGGCACCTGATCCAGATCCCATTCAGCTCGTTGAAGCTTAGGACCGACTTCCAGCCGACGGGCGGACCGATCAACGGCACGCTCGACCTGAACACGATGCGCGGGTTCGCGTTGACCGAGCCCCCAGGCTCGAGCAACGGCGAGTTCGATGTCGACCAGTTCGCGCTCTACGGCGTGAACACCGGCGCGACCACTGCGCACATCACCACCGCGGCACCGGTCTACGCGGTCGACCCGGGCGGAACCGCGACAGTCGGCATCAAGCTGACGACCAACAGCGACAAACCGCTCGACCACGACGTCACCGTGAACTACTCCCTTGGAGCCGGCACCGCGACCGCGGGCACCGACTACACGGACGCGAGCGGTGCCGTCACGTTCGCGGCGGGCGCGGCGTCCGGCAGCGTGCAGACATTCACGGTGCAGACGCTGCCGAACAGCATGCCGTCAGAGGCGAAGACGATCCCGATCCAGTTGTCTGCGACCGGCGCCGATGTGACGCTCGACAAGCCGGTCGTCGTCATCAACGCCCACGGACTGCCGTACCTGGACCCGAGCCTGCCCGTGGCGCAGCGCGTTGCAGACCTGATGTCGCGCATGTCGCTCGCCGACAAGATCGGGCAGATGACGCAGGCCGAGCGCGGCGACCTCACTCATCAGTCCGACATCACGACCGACGCACTCGGGTCGATCCTGTCCGGCGGCGGTTCGACGCCCACACCGAACACACCCGAGGCATGGGCCGACATGATCGACGCGTTCCAGGCGCGCGCACAGGCGACGCATCTGCAGATTCCGCTGATCTACGGCGAGGACTCCGTGCATGGAGACAACAACCTCGTCGGCGCGACGGTATTCCCGCACAACATCGGCATGGGCGCAACGCGGGATCCCGCACTTGTCAAGCAGGAAGGAGTGATCGCGGCGACCGAGACCAGGGCGACCGGCGCAACCTGGGCCTTCTCGCCATGCATCTGCGTCACGCGTGACGAGCGTTGGGGCCGGTCGTATGAGTCCTACGGAGAAGACCCCGCGCTCGTCGATCAGATGGAGACGATCATCGACGGCCTCCAGGGCGACGGCGCGTTGTCGAAGAACACGAGCGTGCTCGCAACCGCCAAGCACTTCGTCGGCGACGGCGGCACCGCCTACGGCTCATCGACGGCGGGCAGCTACACGATCGACCAGGGCGTGACGACCGTGACCCAGGCGCAGCTCGACTCGCTGTTCCTCGACCCGTTCAAGCAAGCCGTGCAGAACCATGGCGTCGGCTCCGTGATGCCGTCGTACTCGAGCCTGAAGATCGTCGGCAAGGACAGCGCGCCGATCAAGATGCACGCCCGTGGCGACATGATCAACGGCGTCTTGAAGCAGCAATACGGCTTCAAGGGATTCGTGATCAGCGACTGGCAGGGCATCAACCAGATCGGCCCCGACTACGAGACCGACGTCAAGACGGGCGTCAACGCGGGCATCGACATGGTGATGGTCCCCGATCAGTACGTGAACTTCGAGCACGACCTCACCGACCTCGTCGGGAACGGCGGCGTCACCCAGGCTCGGATCGACGACGCGGTCGGCCGGATCCTCACCCAGAAGTTCAAGCTCGGCCTATTCGAGCATCCGTACACCGACCGCACGAACGCAGCCACGATCGGCGACGCCGCCCACCGGGCGGTCGCCCGCCAGGCCGCGGCCGAGTCGCAGGTGCTGCTCCAGAACAGCGCCGGCGTGCTGCCGCTCTCTCCGTCCGCGAGCATCTACGTCGCCGGCAGCAACGCGAACGACCTCGGCAACCAGACCGGCGGCTGGACGGTGTCGTGGCAAGGCGCGTCTGGCAATCACGACGTCGGGACGACCATTCTCGAGGGCATGCAGGCCGACGCACCGAACGCGCACTTCACGTTCTCTGCCGACGCTTCCGCGCCCATGGCCGGCTCGAATGTCGGCGTCGTGGTTGTCGGCGAGACGCCCTACGCCGAAGGCGTGGGCGACATCGGCAACGGCCACACAGACGACCTCTCGACGGCCGACAAGACCGCAGTCGACAAGGTCTGCGCGGCGATGAAATGCGTCGTGCTCGTCGTCGCGGGTCGGCCGATGAACATCGCATCGATCCAGGGCGAGGCGAACGCGATCGTCGCCTCATGGCTGCCGGGCACCGAGGGCGAAGGCGTCGCCGACACCCTCTTCGGGACGAAGCCCTTCACCGGCCGCTTGCCCGAATCGTGGGCCAAGCTCGTGAACACGACGACGACTCCGGTGAACGTCGGCGACGCGTCCTACGATCCGCTCTATCCCTACGGCTGGGGCCTGCGCACCGACCCGGAGCGAGCTCGTCTCACGACCGTGCGCGACTCGCTCGCCAAGCAATCGACGCCGGCCGCCAAACTCGCCACGATCGACTTGACCGTGCTGCTCAACCCCGCGCACTGGAACAAGGACGGTTCCCTGCGTGACCCAGCGCTCGCGTTCGTCATGCTCCGGCTGGCGAGCCCGGCCGTCAGCGGCACATCGGCGAGCGCGGAGGCGAACGCCAACCTGCTCGTGTCAGTGGCCCGCGACATCACGCAAGGCGCCGTCGTCGCAAACGGGGCAAGTGCGATGTCGAAGACAGCTGCGCTCACCGCGAACGCAGAGCACGACCTCCTGGTCGGCGACCCGCAGAGCGCCATCGCCGGCCTCCGACAAGCGTGGCAGGCGGCGCAGGGCAGCTAGAAGCACCCCAGCAGCGCGCTCATTCAGCCGGCCCGCCCATCGTCGATGGGCGGGCCGGCGGCATCACTGAAGCGTTAGCGTCCGCTCGTGAGCGAGCACAGCAACGAGCGCGAGCATCCGGTCACCCCACTCGAGCTGTTCTTCGACCTTGTCTTCGTGTTCGGGCTCACGCAGGTCACCACCGTCCTGTCGAACAACCCGACCTGGAGCGGTGTCGCACACGGTCTTCTGATCCTCGCCGCGCTCTGGTGGGCGTGGGCGGCCTACGCCTGGTTGACCAACACGGTCGATCCCGGTGAGGGCGCGGTGTGGGGAGCGATCGTCGTCGCGATGGCAGCGATGTTCGTCGCGGCGCTGGCCGTCCCTGACGCATTCGGCAGCCACGGCGTGGTGTTCGGGGTGGCCTTCCTGGTCGTGAACGTCATGCAACTCACGCTGTACGCGCTCGCGGCGCGCGGTGATCGAGACTTGTTGGCGGCGATCGCGCGGACGGCTCCCTTCGCCCTCACCGGCTCGGTGCTGATCATCGCCGCCGGGTTCGCCCACGGCGGGCTCAAGTCGATTCTCTGGCTCGCTGCGATCGGCATCGGCTTCGTCGGGCCGCTGCTCCGTGGCATCAGCGGCTGGCGTCTGCAACCTGCGCACTTCGTCGAACGCCACGGGCTGATCGTGATCATCGCGATCGGCGAGTCACTGATCGCCATCGGCCTCGGAGAACGAAGCAGCGGACTGAGCGCAGGCGTGATCGTCGCCGCCGTGCTGGGGTTCGTCGTCGCGACATCGTTTTGGCTCGCGTACTTCGACTTCTTCCCGATCCGCGCCCGGCAGCTACTCGCCGACCGAAGCGGCGCCGAGCGCACCGCGCTCGCGCGCGACGTCTACACCTACTTGCACCTGCCGATGGTGGCGGGCATCGTGCTGTTTGCGTACGCGATGAAGACGACGCTCGCGCACGTCGGCGACGAGCTCGGCACCGTCCCGGCGTTCGGCCTCTGCGGCGGTCCCGCGCTGTATCTCTTCGCGTACGTTGCGCTGCGCGTGCGCGTGTCGCACAGCCTCGGCCGTGGCCGCCTTGCCGCTGCGGTCGCCTGCACGCTGCTGTGGCCGCTTGCGGTCGTCGTGCCTGCTCTCGTCGCGCTCACGCTCGTGGTCGTCGTCTGGATCGCGCTCCACATGTACGAGTTCATCTGGTGGCGCGACGCCCGCGCAGAGGCACGTGCGCTGCGCGATTCCGTGTCCGCGTCCTGAAGCCGGCGGCGTCAGGCATGATCCAGCCGTGGATCCGGCAGCGAGGTAGCGGCTCGGCGCGGCGAGCAGCCGCGCGTATCAGGCGCAGTGACGCTGAGCGCCCGTACTGCGGGGGCTCGGAGGCTGCGCACCGCCCACGCTACGACTCGGAGGTACCACGCATGAATCGTCAGAACCTCTTCTCCGACACCTGGGACGGAGAGAGCCACGAAGACCGAACTCGGCACCGCATCTTCTGGCGGCCCGACGACGCCAGGTTGGGAGCAACGCTCTACGAACTGGCCCCCGACGCGCCTGAGCCGCGGATTCACATGCACTTCGGGGGCGAAGAGATGTTCTTCGTCCTGAGCGGTCGTCCCGTCCTTCGAAACCAACACGGCACCGAGGAGTTGGCTGCGGGCGACTTCGTCTTCTGCCCGGAAGGACGTGCCGGCCTCCACACGTTCAGCAACCCCACCGAGGAACCCGCGCGGATCCTCGCGATCAGCGCCGGGAGCTTCCCGGACGTCGTCGCCTATCCCGAGCACGGATACGCATGGGTGGCGACTCGCGATCCCGATCCCGAGCTACTCGCAAGCGGCGGCGACCCCGGCATCATCACGCGCTTCGAGATCCCGATCGAGTAGTCGCTCAGCCTGATCGACCGTTGCCACAGCCGAGGAGGCCGCGCGAGCGGCCTCCTCGGCTACCGGCTCAGGTGCGACGGGGAACGTACGGCCGTGTCGTTGTGAGCTGAACGAACCCGAGGCGCTCGAGGATCGGCCGGCTCGTCGGCAAGGCGTCCACCTGGAGGAAGCGGTAGCCGCGTTCACGGGCCAGTCGTGCCCGCTCGAGCACCGTCGCCCGGTACATGCCGCGCCCACGCCACGCCGCCAACGTGCCGCCGCCCCACAGACTCGCGAACTCGGAGCGCTCGTTGAACTCGATCCGTCCCGTTGACACCGGCTCGCCACCGGCGTAGGCAATCACGCCGACATCGCGTGGGCGGCCGTGCTCCAGCGCGCGCAGCAACACGCGCCCAACATCACCGTATCTCTCGCCGAAGGCCAACTCGTTCACTTCGACCCACACCGCTACCGCCTCCGGATCCTCCGCCACCCGGACCTCGACGCCAACGGGGAGGGAAGCGTCAAGGTCGAGCTCGCGCAGCTCGGCGACCACGACGACTTCCTCGTCCTCTGGCTCTAGGCCTGCAGCCACCAGGCGCTGCGCGAGATCGTCCGGCTGGTCATAGCCATAGAGCTTCCACTCGGCATGACCATCCAACCCGATGAGCCGTGGGACGAGCCTTGCGACTGCGGCATCCGCGGTCGATTCGTCCAGTCGCGACCAAACGACTCCGCTCCAACCGTCGCCGAGCGCCAACGTCGTCAACGCGTCTCTTCTGCAGGCTCGACGTCACCGACGCATCTGGCGGTCGAACAACTCGAGCGTAAGCGCGATGTCCACGTCAAGGAGGCTACGGAACCGGTTAGGGTCACGGTGTGGCCGAGGCGCGGCTCGACGACTCTGGCGCGGGGCTGGGACCTGTCAGCGACGGTTGGTTCGTCGTGAGCGTGCGGGACGCGGAGGAGTGCCGATGACACATCCGGATCTCACCGACGATGGCCTGGGCGAGCTGGTCGAGCGCGTCCGAGAGGCCACCGCCGCGTTGATGGAAGGCAACGTCCGCGACTATGTCGCCCTCGTGAACCACGCGGCCGACTACACGCTGATGCCGCCAACCGGCGGACCGACGCGACACGGATTCGACTCCTCCCCTGCGAGCATCGAGGCTATGGAGAAGACGTTCGCCGGCGGAGGCGTCGGGGAATTCGAGCTCGAAGCTCAGTACCGGTCCGGCGATCTCGCTGTCCTCGTGGGCGTGGAGCGGCAAAACGGGTCGGTCGGCGGCCTGCCCGATCAGGAATGGCCGTTGCGGGTGACCCTCGTGTTTCGGCGCGCCGATTCCGATTGGCAACTGGTGCATCGGCACGCCGACGCCTTGGTGCATCCGATCAGCATGAAGCACCTCTCCCTTCTCGCACGCGGGTTGGTCGACTCCGACTAGGTCGCCGGTCTGTCAGCATTTGCCAATGCCAGTCCGCATCGTGATCGATCATTGCGTCATCGCCGTGTCCGATTGGGAGCGTTCGAACGCGTTCTACCGGGACGTCCTTGGCGCAGAGATTGATCAGAAAGACGCGCAGTTCGGGCACTACCGGTTTGGCAGCTGGCAGCTGAACGTCCACGGACCAGAGTTCGCCGGCCTGAATGCTGAGAGGCCTGTCGAACCGGGGAACAGCGACCTGTGCTTCGTCTGGCCTGGACCGATCGAAGACGCGGTTGCCCATCTCGCTCAGCACGGCGTCGCGATCGTGGCTGGGCCGAAGGAGAGCGAGTCGGGGGCCGGCGGCCGCGGCCGGCACGTCTACTTCCGCGATCCGGACGGAAGCTTGCTGGAGTTCGTCTCCTACCTTTAGTGGGTATGAGCGCCGTTGACGCCGCGGTCGCGGTCGCCGCCGACTACGGCATTCGCTGCCGGAAGCCGATCGTGTTGCGCGAGGCCTGGCACGTGCTCGTCCACCTGTCGCCCTCGCCGATCGTCGCCCGGGTGACGAGCGGCGCTCCGGGTGTCGATCCGGCCGACGTCGAACGGGAGCTCACCGTCGCCCGGCACGCGGCTCGTGCGGGCGCACCAGTCGTCCGCCCCAGCGACCTGCTTCCGCCTGGGCCACACCACCGCGACGGACACACGCTCGTCTTCTGGCAGTACCTCGTGCGGGTCGGTGAGCTCGACGCAGCCGCCGCGGGCCGACGGCTCCGCGTGATCCACGACTCGCTCGCGGACTACGACGGCGACCTGCCCCGTGCGGGGCGAGCGGAGGAAGTGCGAGCGATGCTCGCCCCTTTCGCACCGTCCGACGACGTCGAGCTTCTCTGCGAGCTCGCCGCGCGTGAGCTTTCCGACGGTCAAGCCCTCCACGGCGACGCCCACCTCTTCAACTGCATCCAAACCGCTTCGGGACCTGTCTGGCACGACCTGGAGACCGCGTGCCGCGGCCCGCGCGAATACGACCTCGCCGCGCTCCTGCTGAGCGACCGGTCGCACGATCCGGAGCGTGAAGCTCGCACGGCTGCGCGCGCCTACGGGCCTTACGACGAGGACGTACTCGAAGCGGCGCTACCGGTGTACGCGTCCTGGGTCGCCGCTTCGTTCATGGTCGCGGTCGCCCGACGCCCGGATGCGGCGCCGGCCCTCGAACGCCAGCTGCAGTACCTCCGACGCTTCCGAGGCTAGGGCTTTCAGTCCGGGTACTCGTCCTTGCGCCACGTGCGGGGCTCGTCGGGTTGGGTTCTTCGGGGTTCGGTCGAGCAGGAAGCTGAAGTACGGCGCGACGAACGGGTCGGGCGCCATCACGGTGTAGGTGTGGTAGACGGTCCCGTTCTCGCGCGCGAAGGCGATCCAGCCCGGGCCCTCGCGCAGGCCGTCCTTGAGCTCCGCTCCGATCTGCCGCGACCACTCCTGAAGCCACTCGGGCGGGTTGTCGATCATCTCCTTGACCTCAGGAATCTGCTGCGCCTGCTCCTCGGTCATCGCGAGGCCGAAGTCGAAGGCGAAGTCGGTGTTGTAGGTGGAGACGTACGGGAACTCCCAGCCCATCCGCTGCTTGTAGGCGGTCAGCCGCTCGATCGGCGCCCGCGAGAAGCAGAGCAGCGTCACGTCTCGGTGGTTCACGTGGACGAGCGAGCCGTCGAGCCCGTCACCCAGGCTCGTGCAGCCGGGGCAGGCGCCGAGCGTGTAGTCGGGCCCGAACATGATGTTGTAGGCGAGCAGCTGTGAGCGCCCGTCAAAGAGCTCGGCCAGGGTCTTCTTCCCGTACTCGGTGTCGAACTCGTACTTCTTCTCGACCGGGACCCAGGGAAGATCGAGACGCTTTTGCTTGATCTCCTCGTGTCGCTCCGCCTGCTCGGCCTCGAGCTTGGCGAGCTCGTCTCGGGCCGCCTGCCATTCATCGCGCGTTCCGATCGTGTGTTCAGACATCTCATCTCCTCTCGTCGGACTTCAAGTGTCCCGCACGAGCTGATTCGAATCGTCGGATCTGACCGCGACGGGCTCACGAGATACGACCCTCCGTGACCTGGAAACTCATCGGTCCTCAATCGTTTCCAAGTTCGTGACGCGGGGAGAAGACGAGGCACTAGTTTGGCCCCGGTCACGGACAGGAGGTGGCACGTTGACGACGGAGCACAGGATCGGCACGCAGGAGGAGTGGCAGGCGGAGCGCGATGAGCTGTTGAAGGAGGAGAAGGAGCTCACCCGCCGCGGCGATGAGCTGACGAGGAAGCGGCGCGGGCTGCCCTGGGTCCAGGTCGAGAAGGACTACCGCTTCGAGACCGAGGGCGGCACGAAGACCCTCGCCGAGCTCTTCGACGGCCGCTCGCAGCTGCTCGTCTACCACTTCATGTTCGGGCCGACGTACGAAGCAGGAGGCTGCCCGGTCTGCTCCTCGATCGCGGACACGCTCGCCGCCCAGGTGCCCCACCTGAAGGCTCGCGATACCACCCTGCTGCTCGCGTCCCGCGCGCCGCTCGCGAAGCTGATCGCGTACAGGGAGCGGCTGGGCTGGGGCATCGACTGGGTCTCGAGCGGCGGCAGCGACTTCAACCGCGACCTCGGCTTCCAATACACCGAGGAGGAGCTGAAGCCGTTCCTGGAGGGCGACGATCCCGCCCACCGTCGAGCAGAACGCGCGCATGTGCGGGACGGACGTCGCGGGCTACGTCTCCGAGAGGCCAGGCCTGAGCGCGTACACGCTCTCGGACGGGATCGTCTACCGGACCTACGTGTCGACGGCGCGCGGCCTCGAGCCCGCGATGGCCTACTACGCCCTGCTCGACCGCACGCCGAAAGGTCGCGACGAGAGCGCCACGACGCCGCTGTGGGTGCGGCGGCACGACGAGTACGAGGCGACGTAGCGCACAGGCGGAACGCAGCACGATCAACTTCACACCGGCGGCCTGCCGGTGGACGATGTGTTCGCGTCTCTCCACACTTGGTCTGACCACGGGTTGTCCGGCCTGGACATGACCATCGAAGAGAAGGGGCGTGGCTACGACTGGGCGATCGGCGACTGGACACGGCTCCGCAGGGCCTGTCCTGCTCCAGGCCACTCGCACGAACGGCGGCGGGCGGCCTTACGGCCGCCCGCCTGTTCCACGCCGGCTGATTCCGACGCGGTTACTGGATGAGGATGTTGTTGCCTGTCCCACCGTCGAGGACGTCCTGCCCGGGACCGCCGACCAGCAGGTCGTCGCCCGCGCCCCCGGTGAGCACGTCGTCACCGCCGCCCCCGAACAGGAGGTCGTTGCCGTTGCCGCCGTCGATCGTCAACTGGCCGGCGCTCGCGGCAAGCCCGATGGCGTCGACGCGGTCGTTGCCGTCGAGTGCGTTGATCGACAGCGTGTCGTTTGCGGCCTCAGCACCGGCGATCGTCACCGCTGCGGAGAGCCCGCCCACGCGCGTGCTCCCGTTGGCACCGACGGCGGTGATCGCATCGGCGCCGTTGGTGCCTTCGACGATGACCTGGTCGGCCGCGCCGTCGCCGAT
This sequence comes from uncultured Thermoleophilia bacterium, assembly GCA_963817765.1. GTDB lineage: Bacteria > Actinomycetota > Thermoleophilia > Gaiellales > Gaiellaceae > PALSA-600. The sequence continues at coordinate 70,763 of CAWFPX010000019.1, forward strand.
GCCGCTGCCCGCCGGGCTGCTCTCATCGACATTCACCCGGCTGACGTCGGTGCCAGCCAGGTTGTGCACCGTCACGACATCCGCACCACCGAGAGCGTTGAAGTCGACCTGCTCGACCCCGGCCGTGTCCATCGTGATGTTCCCAGCATCACGGAAGAACCGCAGCCGACTCCCATTCGCCGACAGATCAACATGCTCAGCAGCCGCAGCCCCGTTGAAGAGCATCGTGTCGCTGCCGTCCTGACCCTCGACCGTGTCGCTCCCATCGCCCGGATCCCACACAAACGTGTCGTCCCCGGCACCCATCAACGCCAGGTCATTCCCCTTATTGCCATCGATCCGATCGTTCCCGTCACCACCGACGAGCGTCTCGACGCCCTGGCCGCCGGCCAGCGTGTCGTCGCCTGCACCGCCATCGAGGGTGAGCCCGATCGTGCCCGCTGCGAGCCCGGCCGCCGAGATGCTGTCGTTGCCGTCGAGGCCGTCGACAGTGAGCTGGTCGCCCGGCTCGGGCTTCTGAATGGCGACGTGAGCCAGCAGACCGGCGATGGAGATGCCGTTGGCATCCCCGCTGACGTCGATCTTGTCGTCCCCGTTCGTGCCGTCGACGGCGATGTTGTCGTTGCCTGCGAGGGCGTTGATCGCGAGGTCGTCCGTTGTTTCGGGGTGCAGAACCGAGACCTGCGTCGATGGGTCTGACGCGGTCACGCTGTTTGCGTCCTGACTGACGTCGAACTTGTCGGCGCCGTTGGTGCCTTCGACGATGACCTGGTCGGCCGCGCCGTCGCCGATGCCGCTGCCCGCCGGGCTGCTCTCATCGACATTCACCCGGCTGACGTCGGTGCCAGCCAGGTTGTGCACCGTCACGACATCCGCACCACCGAGAGCGTTGAAGTCGACCTGCTCGACCCCGGCCGTGTCCATCGTGATGTTCCCAGCATCACGGAAGAACCGCAGCCGACTCCCATTCGCAGACAGGTCAACATGCTCAGCAACCGCAGCCCCGTTGAAGAGCATCGTGTCGCTGCCGTCCTGACCCTCGACCGTGTCGCTCCCATCGCCCGGATCCCACACAAACGTGTCGTCCCCGGCACCCATCAACGCCAGGTCATTCCCCTTATTGCCGTCGAGCCGATCGTTCCCGTCACCACCCACCAACGTCTCCGCTCCGGAACCTCCCGACAGGCTGTCGTTCCCCGGTCCACCGGCGAGAGTGGTCGGGATCGTGTCAGTGAAGACTCCATTGCTCTCGTCGATGCGAACGTTGTCGTTGCCGCCGGCCGCGTCGACCGTGATCGCGCTCACCTTGGCGCGCGCGAACTTGAAGTCGGCCGAGCCGTTGTCACCGACGTCGACCTGAAGCGTGCTCGGATCGCCGGCCTTCAGGCGAAGCGTGATCGCGTCGGCTGCGTTCGTCCCCTCGATCGACAGCAGGCCGTGCTTGAGCTTCGGCTGCTTGAACCTCGGGTCATAGAAGCGGTGCAGGTACCTGTGTGCGTGGTGGAACGGTGATGCACTCGCCTGAGTGGCTGCGATCCCAGCTCCGCCGGCGACGGCGGTCGCCGCGACCGCGGACGCTGCCAAACGGATGGTCCGCTTCTGTCGCTTGTGATTGCTCATGCCCCCTCTTCCTTTCGGTTGTTGATCGTTCATCAGCTAGAGACACCGGACGCCGGCGTCTATTCCGACGCGGCTTACGCCGCCTGCTCGAGCGAGTCGGCGTAGCGAACGGGAAGCGCAAAACGGTCCCGCACGCGCGAGACGAGCGCATCGAGCTCGCGAAAGCCTTCCGGCCGGCCGGCGATCACGATCTCGTCGGCCGAAAACGTCGGCAGCACGTCCGCAATCGCCAACAGCGGATCGGCGTCGCCGACGCGAGCCTCGGCGTGCACGCCACTTCGCTGCAGCAGGTCGACGAAGGCCCCAGCCACCCGTTCCGCACGGCGGCGAGCGTCATCTTCGTCCGACAGCCAGCGCCGAAGCCTGGAATTCAGCGCCGGCGCGACAACGAGAACCTCGACCTCTGGAACCTCCGCGGCCGGCACGGCGTCCAGGGCGATGATGAGCACGTTCATTTCTTGTCCTTTCTTCAGGTGCAGTTGACGTCTTCAGCCGCTGAAGACACCGACCGCGCCGCACCTATTCCGACTCGCCGCGAATCACGTCACGGCAGTCGCGGCGGCTGCCGCCGACGATGAGGTCGTGCTCGGTCGGCGGCGGACATCCGAGGCAGGGCCGAGCGACCGCCGGGGACGCTGATCCGAAGCGGTTTCGCATCGCCATGGTCGCGAACACCGTCGGCAACGGCCCCCGTCGGGGCGACTATTGACGCACTCTTGTTGCACTTCCGTGACGACGGCTGCCGTCGAAGGGCCGCACAGACACGTCCCGCCGAGCCGGAGGTCGGCCGTGGCGCTCGAGCGGGCGTGTCGTCCGCAACCGGCCCGGTCGGGGCGACTATCGACGCACTCTCCGTGCACTTCCGTTACGACGGCTGCCGCAAAGAGTCGCCGGAGACGTCCCACCGAGCCAGAAGTCTCCCGTGGCACTTCAGCGGGCGCGTCTACCGCCCTCCCTCGAGCTCACGGCCTCAGGTCGGCGCGCAGGGAATAGCGACGGCCGAACGGTGTCCTTGATGGACATGAGCGTCCTCCGGTTTGCTCCCCTACCGGGCTTGATCCCCTCGATCCATGCACTGAGCGAGCGCGCCGCGTTACCTTTCGGGTTGCTGTGTCGATGAGGCGCACACCGAGCGAGGAGAACGGCGAGTCAGGAGCTCGCCGAGCTGGCGGCGCTCGCGGACGGATCGCTTTCGCCGGAGCGGCGCAGCGCGCTCGAGGCGCGGGTCGCCGAATCGGCGGAGCTTGCCGACCGTCTCGACGAACAACAGCGCGCCGTGGCGCTCACGCGGGCAGCCGCGGCCGAGGTCGAAGCGCCGGCTGCCCTGCGCGCGCGGATCGATGCGAACCGAAGCGCACGTCGCCGGCCGGCTGCGCGCGGCTTCGTCGTGGTCGGCGCTGTCGCGACCGTGGCGGTGGTCGCGGCCGTCGCGATCAGCATCTTCGCTTCCGGCAGCTCGAGTCAGCGCTTCCAGGCCGCCCTCGCAGCCACCGAGCTCGCGCCCGGCGCGAACGGCCACGCGACGCTCACGAAGACGTCCTCAGGCTGGCGGATCAAGCTCGATGCGAGCGGGCTGCCGCGACTCGACGCGGGGCGCTTCTACGAAGCGTGGCTGCGGAACCAAGCCGGCGTGCTCGTGCCTGTTGGCACCTTCAACGAGGGCCACAACGTCACCCTCTGGGCCGGAGTGCCACCGACGGCCTTCACGACGCTGACCGTCACCCGCGAGCAGGCCGACGGCAATCAGCGCTCCTCCGGCGAGAAGGTGCTCGTCGGAACGGTCAGCGCGCGGCACTGAGCAGCCGTCAGGCTTCGAGCTTGCGCACGACCTCCTGCCGCGCCCGATAGAGCCGGCTCATCACCGTGCCTTCGCGGATCCGCAGCGCACGCGCCGCCTCCTTGTAAGAGAGACCCGCGATGTCGACGGCCACGAGCACGTCGCGGAAATCGCCGGACAGGGTGGCTACGGCCGCGTAGAGCTCGGTCGCCTCGAGCGCAGCCTCGGGGCCGCGCGCCGTCGGGTCGGCGACGAGGTCGAGCTGGTCCGGGAGCGGTGCTGTCCTAAGCCGACGGCTCTCGGTCCGCTTCTGGTTGAGGAAGGTGTTGCGCATCGCCCGGAGGAGGTAGCCGAGGTCGTCCTCGTTGCGCAGCAGACGCGGACGGGCGAGGACCCGGGCGTACGTCTCCTGAACGAGGTCCTCGGCGTCCTCGCGGGACCCCGACAACGCCCACGCCGCCCGGTAGAGGCGGTCAACGTGATCTCCAAGCCGAGCGGGGTTGAGCTGGCGCTCCATCTGGTCGCGACCCGCAGCGAGCGTACTCGTTGGCTCCGCCTCATGACTCGTCGAGCGGATGCCGCTCGTTCCCGTCGCCTCTCCGTCTGCGCCGATCACGTCAACCGCGGCTGAAGGCCATCGCCCACCACGCTCGACTCCAACGGCGCGACGGCAACACCCATTCCGTCGAGAGCGAATCTCGAGAACTTCGTCGCTCGGCGGGAATATCAGCGCCGCCGCGGAGTCCTTCTACCCAAGCAGCTATCCACACGCGACGACGTCGCAAGAAAAGGAGTAGTCAAATGAGAGGTCTCGTTCTCACCATCGCAGCACTTGCCGCCGTCTTGTCACTTGCCGTCGGCTTGAACAGCGCGTCGGCGTCGAGTCACGCAGCGAGCGCCGCCACGAAGGTCGGTGTCGCAAGCTCGGGCCTCGGCCGGATCCTCGTCGACGGGCGCGGCCGCACCCTCTATCTGTTCGAGAAGGACAAGCACGGCAAGAGCAGCTGCACCGGCCAGTGCGCCGGCTTCTGGCCGCCGCTGATCGCGTCCGGCAAGCCGCTCGCGACCGCAGGCGCGAAAGCGTCCTTGCTCGGGACCACGAGACGGCCGGACGGACGGCTGCAGGTCACGTACAACCACCACCCGCTCTACACGTTCGTGAAAGACAAGAGCAAGGGCCAGACGAACGGCGAAGGAGTGAACGCCTTCGGCGCCGAGTGGTACGCGCTCTCGCCCAGCGGCGCGAAGGTCGACAAGAGCAAGGCCACGAGCACCGACACCGGCCCTCCGATGACGGGCGGCTACGGCGACGGCTACGGCTACTAGGCCAACCACCCACTCCACCACGCCCAGGCACGACGAGAGGGCCCGCCTCACCGGCGGCCCTCTCACTCGCCCTGCTGGGCGTCAACCTGGAGAAAGGACGAGGACCATGACCACCACGAGAGAGGCACTTGCCGGAGACAACCCTCGACGAGGAGACAGCTGGGCGACAGCTGGCCCGGAATCATCCGTCCCCGCCGCGAGCTCGCGCGCCGCGCGAGCGGTGGGATCGAGGTCACGCTCTATTGGAGCGCCCACGACAACAGCACGAGCATCGAGGTCTGGCAGTCCGCATCCGAGGAGACGCTGCATTTCGCCGTTGCACCTGAACTCGCGCTCGAGGCGTTCTACCACCCCTTCGCGCATCTCCACTACGAGGAGCAGAACATCGCGCACGGTGTGCTCAACGGGTAACCAATCGGCGAAGCTTGGAGTCGTCACGGACGGTCACCCGACTGGCATCATCGAGCGATGCTCGAGTCGGTGCCCCTCGACTCACCGCCCGCCGGCGATCCGGTCGGCACGCTCGTCTCAGTGAACGTCGGCATGCCGCGAGACGTGCTGTGGCAGGGGAAGACAGTCTTCACCGGCGTCTTCAAGGACCCGGTGACCGGGCCGCGTCGTGTGCGCAAGCTCAACGTCGAAGGCGACGGTCAAGGCGATCTCGGCGGCCACGGCGGCGAACAGCGCGCCGTGTTCGTCTATCAGCTCGAGTCGTACCGGTACTGGGAACGCGAGCTCGGACGAACCGACTTCGTCTACGGGCAGTTCGGCGAGAACTTCACCATCGAGGGACTCCGCGACGACGAGGTCTGCATCGGCGACCGCTACCGGATCGGCAGCGCCGTCTTCGAAGTGACGCAACCCCGCGTCACGTGCTACCGCGTCGGGATCCGGATGAACGACCCGCGCATCCCCGCGTTGCTCGTCTCCCACCGTCGCCCCGGCTTCTACTTCCGCGTGCTCGAAGAAGGCGACGTCCAAGCGGGGAACGAGATCGTGAAGCTCGCCTCTGGCCCAGAGAACATGACTGTCGCCGAGGTCGACGGACTGCTCTACCTTCCCGGGCATCCGCGCCAACAGCTGCTGCGAGCGCTGAGGGTTCCGGCGCTCAGCCCGGGCTGGCAAGGGTCGTTCCGCGCGCTGCTCGAAGGAGAGCCCGGCAGCGGCAACGCCGGACTGACGACGGCGAGCCCGCCGCCGGCCTGGCCTGGGTTCCGGCGGCTGACCGTGACCGGGATCGAGCGAGAAACCGACTCGGTCATCTCCATCCGGCTCGAAGACCCGGCGGGCGCGGCACTGCCTCCCGCGCGTCCGGGCCAGTACCTCACCGTTCGGATCCAACGCGACACGGATGAGAGGTCGCTGCTCCGTAACTACTCCCTCTCAGGGCCGCCCGATGCCGGCTACTACCGGATCGCCGTCAAACGTGAGCCGGGCGGCGCCGCCAGCAGCTATCTCCACACCCAACTCACGGTCGGTGACCAGCTCGACATCGCCGCTCCGCGTGGCACCTTCATCCTCGACCAGGCGAACGCGCCGGTTCTGCTGATCAGCGCCGGCATCGGCGCCACCCCGGTGCTCGCGATGCTGCACGCGCTCGCGACCGAGCACGCCGAACGAGAGATCTGGTGGCTGCACGGCGCTCGCAATGGCCGAGAGCACTGCTTCGCCGCAGAGGCCCGGACGCTGCTCGCGGCGCTCCCGAACGCACACGGGCACGTCTACTACAGCCGCCCCGACCCGAGCGATCTCGAGGGCCGCGATTTCGACAGTGCCGGCCGTCTCACCGCTGCCAGCGCTCGCCGACCTCGAGCCGCCGCTCGCCGCCGAGGCATACCTCTGCGGGCCGACACCGTTCATGGAGGAGATCAGCGCGAGCCTGGCGGCGCTGGGGATCGACGCCGCACGCATCCACACCGAGCCGTTCGGGCCAGCACCGGGTCTGACGCCCGGCATCGCAGCGACACCTACGCGGACGCCTCACCCACCCACCGGCCAACCCGGGACCGGCCCGACGATCGAGTTCGCGCGCAGCAACCTCGCCATACCGTGGAGCAGCGACTACGCGAGCTTGCTCGAGCTCGCCGAAGCGTGCGACGTGCCCGTCCGCTGGTCGTGCCGCACCGGCGTCTGCCACACCTGCGAGACCACGCTCATCGCCGGCAAGCTCGACTACAGCCCCGACCCGGTCGAGCCCCCCGCCGACGGAAGCGCGCTCATCTGCTGCTCGCAGCCCCTCGACGCCGTGGTGCTCGATCTATGACCGGCTGGCTGTCAGTGAACGTGAATCAGGAGCGGCACGCGTCGAACCGGCCCTCGTAGAGCCGCACGCGTCCGCCCATGCTCCGCACGCACGGCACGATCTCTTCACGCGTGAACTGCCAACCGCCATCCTCGCCGAACAGCCGGCTGCAGTCGCGCGCGGCCCGGCGGCGGAGGTCAGCTGGGCTCAAGCCACGCATCGTGAGCGTTGCGCGGTCCCCGGAGACATTCACAGCAGCGAGCTTCATGTAAGGGAAACCATACACCCTTTGTCAGGCTTGTCGCACCCCAACTTCCCCGCGGGCGGCAGGCCCTACGTCGGGGGAGGCTCGTAGGGCGCCGGCTGCGGGCCGGGATCGAAGACCGGTGAGCGATCCTGCGGGGTGATCGCGCCCCGATTTGACCGCCTCGGCGTAGTGACAGGCGACGAGGTGGCCCTGGATGTTCCGCAGCTCCGGCTCCTCGTCCGCGCACCGGGTCGGCTGCACGAAGGGGCAGCGCGTGTGAAAGCGGCACGCGGCCGGTGGGTGCGCCGGGTTCGGCAGGTCGCCGCTCACCCGGATCGGGCGGCGGTTCCGCTCGACCTGGGGGTCGGGAATCGGGATCGCCGAGAGCAACGTGACGGTGTACGGGTGCAACGGGTTCTCGTACAGGTCGTCGGCGGGCGCGACTTCGACGATCTTCCCGAGATACATCACGATGATCCGAGTGGAGATATGACGGACGACGGCCAAGTCGTGCGCGATGAACAGGTACGTGAGCTGAAACTCACGCTGCAGGTCCTCGAGCAGGTTGACGATCTGCGCCTGGATCGAGACGTCGAGGGCAGAAACAGGCTCGTCGCAGACGACGAAGGCCGGGTTCAACGCGAGGGCGCGGGCAAGGCCGATCCGCTGGCGCTGACCGCCGGAGAACTCGTGCGGATACCGGTTCGCGGCATCGGCAGGCAGGCCGACCACCCTGAGCAGTTGGGCAACTTCGGTGCCGACCGTCTTCCGTGAAGTCGTACCGTGCGTGCGCAGCGGCTCCCCGACGATCCGGCCGACCGAATGGCGGGGGTTGAGCGACGCATACGGATCCTGGAAGACCATCTGCATCTTGCGTCTGACAGGGTGAAGCTCGTTCTCGGAGGCCTTCGTGATGTCCTGGCCGTCGAAGACGATGCGGCCGCTCGTGGGTCGATAGAGACGGAGGATCGCGCGGCCGAGGGTTGACTTCCCGCAACCCGACTCGCCGACGAGGCCGACAGTCTCGCCTCGCGCGATCGAGAACGACACGCCGTCGACCGCCTTGATGTCCCCGACGTGGCGATCGAGGACGATCCCGCTCGTGAGCTTGAACCAGACACGCAGGTCGTCGATCTCGACCAGCGGCCTACCGTTGTCGGAGCTCACGCCGAGCCCACCAGGCCCCTAGCGCTCCACGCGTCATCCGCAACCGGATAGAAGCAAGCAGCCGCATGCCCGGGCTCGAGCTCCTGCAGGAGCGGCAGCTCGGCATCGCAGCGGCTCTCGCGGAACCGGCAGCGCGGCGCGAACGGACACGACGCGGGTGCCTGGAGCATGTTGCGCGGCGAGCCGGGAATCGGGTTCAGCGGCGCCGCCCGCCGCGTGTCGAGACGCGGTACGCTCTCGAGCAGCCCGAGTGTGTACGGATGACGCGGCCGGCCGAAGATCTGATCGGCAGTCCCACTCTCCACGTAGGTGCCGGCGTACATCACCTCGACCCGCTCGCAGATGCCCGCGACGACGCCGAGGTCGTGCGTGATCATGATCAGCGCGGTGTCACGCTCGGCCACGAGCGCGCGCAGCAGGTCGAGGATCTGCGCCTGGATCGTCACGTCGAGCGCCGTCGTCGGCTCGTCCGCGATCAGCAGCTTCGGCTCGCACGCGAGCGCCATCGCGATCATCGCGCGCTGGCGCATCCCGCCCGAGAACTGATGCGGGTAGTCCTTCAGCCGCGAACGCGGACTGGGAATCCCAACCTGGTCGAGCAGCTCGGCCGCCCGGTCGAGCGCGCCCTTCTTGTTCAGGCCGAGGTGCGTCTCGAGCGGCTCGCGCAGCTGGCGCCCGATCGTGAGCACCGGGTTCAGGCTCGTCATCGGATCCTGGAAGATCATCGCGATCTGGCTGCCACGGATCCGGCGCAACTCCGAATCGCTCATGGTGGTGAGCTCGACGCCGTCGAACTGCGCACTCCCTGCCGTGACGCGTCCGGCCCGCGGCAGGATCCCGAGCAGCGCGAGCGACGTGACGCTCTTGCCGCAGCCGGACTCTCCCACGATGCCGAGGGTCTCGCCCGGAGCGATATCGAACGACACACCGTTGACGGCGTGCACGATGCCTCGGTCCGTCCAGAAACGCACTTCGAGCCCGTCGACGACGAGCAGCGGAGTACGCGCCACTACGCCCTGCCTCTCAGCTTCGGATCGAGAGCTTCGCGCATTCCGTCGCCGATCAGATTGAACCCGAGCACTGAGATCACGATCGCGACGCCCGGGAAGATGGCGAGGAACGGCGCGGTCTGCAGATAGCGCACCGTGTCGGTCAGCATGTTCCCCCACTCCGGCGTCGCCGGATCCTGCGGACCGAGGCCGAGGAAGCTCAACCCGGCCGCGTCGATGATCGCGGTGGCGAGTGCGAGAGTCCCGGCGACGATCACCACGGAGATGGAGTTCGGTAGCACGTGCGAGAGGAGGATCTTCCGTCGCCGAACTCCGACGGCTCGCGCCGCCAACACGAAATCGTTATCGCGTTGCGCGAGCACGGATCCACGCAGCAGACGGGTGAAGATCGGGATGTTGACGATCCCGATCGCGATCATGACCTGAAGGAGGCCCGGACCGAGCAGCGCGACGATCCCGATCGCCATCAGGAAGCCGGGGATCGCGAGCATGATGTCGACGAGGCGCATCAGCGTGCCGTCGACCCAGCCACCGACGAAGCCCGAGATGGCGCCGAGGGTGATCCCGACCGAAAGGCCGACCGTCACCGAGACGATCCCGATCAGCAGGGAGAGTCGCGCGCCGTAGAGGATCCGCGACAGTTCGTCGCGCCCGAGGTCGTCGACACCCAGGAGGTGATGGGCGGACGGGCCGGGACAGCAGCCGTTCGAGATGAGGCTGAGATTCTGTGCACGTGGGTTGTCGGGAGCGAGGAACGGCGCAAAGATCGCGACGAACACGAACAGCGAAACAAGGACGAACCCGACGATGGCGCTCGGGTTTCGCCGCAGCCGCCGGAAGGCGTCGGACCACAGCCCGCCTTGACCTTCGCCCTCGAGCGAGATCTCGGCAGACTCGAGCTCGATGATCGACATCGGCTAGTTCCCTCCCAGACGGATCCGCGGGTTGATGAGGCCGTACGAGATGTCGACGAGCAGGTTGACGAACACGACGATGATCGCGACGAAGAGGATCCCGCCCTGGATCACGGGGTAGTTCCGGTCCTGAATCGCAAGCTGGAGCCACGACCCAATGCCTGGGTACGCGAAGACGGTCTCGGTGAGAATCGCGCCGGAGAGCAGCAGACCGACCTGCAGCCCGATGATCGTCGACACCGGCAACAGCGCGTTCCGCATCACGTGCCGGATGTCGACGGTGCGCGGCGGCAGGCCTTTCGCGCGCGCGGTGCGGATGTAGTCCTCGTTCTGCACGTCGAGGACCGCAGCGCGAGTGATGCGCGTGATGATCGCAAGCGGGATCGAGCCCAGGGCGATCGCCGGCAGGATCAGGTGCTGGGTCACGTCCCAGAAAGCTGGCGGGTTGCGGGCCAGGATCGCGTCGATGAGATAGAAGTTCGTCGGATGCGGGATGTTGATCAGGACCGAGATCTGTCCCACCGTTGGTAATAAGCCGAGCTGCACGGCGAAGATGTACTTCAGGATCAGCGCGAGGAAGAAGATCGGGATCGAGATCCCGAAGAGCGAGAGCCCGAGCGAGAAGTGGTCGAAGGCTTTGCCGTGCCGTTTCGCCGCGAAGAACCCGAGCGGGACGCCGACCGACACCGCAAAGAGCGCCGCGGCGAACGCGAGCTCGAACGTCGCCGGAAAACGCTGTCCGATCTCGGTCAGCACCGTCTGCCGCGTGGTGATCGACGTGCCGAGCTGCAGCTGCGCCGTCTGTTCGAGGTAGCGCCAGTACTGCATGTAGATCGGCTGATCGAGGCCGTACTGATGGTCGATCTGCCGGATCGTCGCAGGAGTTGCGCGCTCGCCGAGGAGCGCCTGGGCGGGGCTGCCGGGTAGTGCCCTGATCCAGATGAAGACGAGGATCGAGAGCCCGAGCAGGATCGGGACGAGCAGCAAGAGTCGGCGAATGACGAACCGGAGCATTCGGAGCTGTGATCCTCCCTTCAGCCTGCCAGAGAGTCGGTGGGGCCGGCGTGCACCGGCCCCACCGACGAGGTAACTGACTAGCCGATCGACACGCTGGAGAAGAACTGAATGTCGACCGGGCTCGGCACGTACCCGTTGACGTTCTTCTGGAACGCGAGTGCCGGGCTCGTGTGCACGTACGGCACACCCGGCAGGAAGTTCATGAGCGTGTTCTGCGCTTGCTTGTAGAGCGCGATGCGCTTGTTCAGGTTCGACTCATCGCGAGCCTGCGTCAGGAGCTTGAAGATCGCGGGGTTGTTGAAGCCCCACTGCTTCTGTGGCGTCCTGAAGAACACGCCGGCGAAGTCGTCCGGATCGCCGAAGTCGCCCGTCCATCCGTAGAGATAGACCTGCGCTTTGCCGTCCTGGACGCCACCGAGGTAATCCGGGGTCCAGGGAGCCGCATGAGGAACAATCTGGAAGCCGCTCTTCGTCAGGCTTGCTGAGAAGGCTTCGAAGTTCTTCTGCGGATCCGGCATGTACGGACGCGAGACGCCCGTCGGATACCAGAACGAGATCTTCACCGGCAGCTTGAGGCCCGCGGCCTTCAGAAGTGCCCGCGACTTGGCCGGGTTGTACGTGTACTGCTTGACGGTGTTGGAGTAGCCGAACAGGCTCGGCGGCTGGAACTCCTTCGCGACGACGCCGCGACCGCCGTAGAACGCCTTGACGACGCCCGCGCGATCGAGGCCGTACGCGACTGCCTGCCTGACCTTGATGTTGTTCATCGGCGGGATCGCCTGGTTCATGCCGACGATGCCGACGTTGAACGGCGGCCGCGACAGCAACTTGAGGTCCTCATCACCCCTGATGGTGGCGATGTCCTGAGGCTCGACCAGGTCGTAGCCCTGGACCTCACCGTTCTGCAGCGCCTGCAAGCGCGCTGCGTTGTCGGCGATCGGCTTGAAGATCAACGTGCTCAGCTTCGCCGGCTTACCCCAGTACTTCGGGTTGCGGACGAGGACGAGCTTGTCGCCGCGTGTCCACGACGAGAGCATGAACGGGCCCGTGCCGGTCGGGTGCTGGGTTGCATACGTACCGGTCGGGTGGAAGACGCCGTCGGCGTCGACCGAGCCCTGGTTGGCACCGTACTTCTGCATCGCCGTCGGGCTCCCCATGGAGAACGAGGGCAGCGAGAGGCCCGCGAGGAACGACGCCGACGGTGCGGTCAGGTTGATCGTGACCGTCGAGTTGTTGACGACCTTGCAGCTCTTGTAGAGGCTCCCCTTGGGAGCGCCGGACTTCGGGTCGTACGTCTTGAATCCACCGAAGACCGTCTGCCAATAGTAGGTCGCGCTGGGGTTCTGGAACGAACCGGTGAAGTTGTACCAGCGGTTGAAGTTGTAACAGGCTGCAGCGGCGTTGAACGGCGTGCCGTCGCTGAACTTCACGTTCTTCCGCAGGTTGAACGTCCAGGACTTGCCTGCCGCCGACGACTTCCAGCTCAGCGCAAGTGAGGGGACCACCGTGGTCGTTCCGGGCTTCAGGCCGACCAGGCCTTCGTAGATCTGAATCACGACGCGGCCCGACTCACCGTCGGAGATCAGCGCGCCGTCGAGAGCGACGGGGTCGGCTGACGAAGCGAACACCAGGGTGTCGTTCGCCGTTTTGTGTGCGCGAGCGCCGTACGCGACTGCGACGACGACGAGCGTCAGAAGGCCGAACGCGACGAACGCCTTCATGAGTTTGGTCATGGAATCCTTTCAATCCGGGGGGGCGGCTTGGCCGGAAGTATTGCTGAACCCGGCGGCAGATATCGGAAAATGAAATAACCACATCTTCTGTGCTGAACGACGCCTCCCTCACCTCTCATGAGCTGGACGAGCTTTTCGCCTTCTTGCGGATACCGAGCATCAGCGCGGATCCGGCTCACGCAGCCGACGTGCGGGTGGCCGCCGATTGGCTCGTGCACCTGATCCGAGCCCAGGGCGGCGAGGCCAAGATCGTCGAACGCGCGGGCCGTCCGCTCGTCGATGCGCTCGTCCGTGGGAACCGCACGACGCCGGGGCCGCCCGTTCTCTGTTACGGCCACTTCGATGTGCAGCCGCCCGGCCCGGCCGACCTGTGGGAAACCGATCCGTTCTCGCCGGACGTGCGCGACGGTTGGCTCTACGCACGGGGCGTGGCCGACGACAAGGGGCAGCTCTGGGCCCTGCTCCGCGCCGCGCTCGATCTCTTCGAGGAGGGCGCGTTGCCGGTCGACGTCCGGTTCTGCCTGGATTGCGAGGAAGAGGTCGGCGGCACTGCAATCGTCGACTACCTCGAGGAGACGGCGGGCGATGCGCGGGCCTGTGTGATCTTCGACACCGCGATGCTCGACGTCGAGACGCCGGTCTTGACGATCGCGACCAGAGGGACGGTGTACCTCCACGTCGAGGTGCGCACGGGTGAGCGTGACCTTCATTCGGGCGTGTACGGCGGTGCCGCGCTGAACGCGCTCCACGTCCTCGTCATCGCACTCGGGCGCCTCATGCAGCAGGGCGGGCGCCTTCCCGAGCCGCTCCGGGCCAACGTCGCGGAGCCGGACAGCCGAGAAGTCCGTGAGTGGGAGGCGCTGCCGGCCGGCGAGCAACTGCTGTCGGCACAGGGCGCCGTGCCCGCCGATGCCGACGCCGCCCGCGAGTTCTACCTCCGCACCTGGGCTCTGCCCTCACTCGACGTCAACGGCATCGAAGGCGGCTCGCCTGTCTTGCAGAAGACGATCGTGCCGTCGTCGGCGCGGGCGAACCTCTCGGTGCGCCTTGCACCGGGCCAGACGGTCGATTCGATCGCGCCGGTCGTCGAGAGCCTCCTCAAACGCGCTCTGCCTGCGGGCGCGCAGCTCGATGTCCAGCTGGTCGCGTCGTGCGACCCCGGACTGACTCCTCCCGACTCGCGCGCCGTGGAACTCGCGGCCGGAGCCATCGAGCGGGCGACGGGCAAGCGACCGCTCGTGCTCCGGAGCGGCGGCTCGCTTCCGCTCATGCCGCTGCTCGAGCGGCTCGGGATCCCGGCGGTCGTGTCGGGGTTCGACGTTCCGGATGGGAACATCCACGCGCCGAACGAACGCATGCTCGTCGGCCATCTCGGCCTCGCAGTTGCCGCCGCGCGCGAGCTCTTTCTCGCGCTCGCGGAT
>CAWFPX010000020.1:0-87859 GCA_963817765.1 uncultured Thermoleophilia bacterium
CCTCAGCCGGCTGCGCTAGTCTCGGGCCATGGCCGTCACGCGCACGATCCGCCTCGACACCGCCGTCCCGGGGCCGCGCTCGCGTGAGGTGCTCGACCGGCTGGCGGCGAGCGTCGCCTCGCCGCTCGCGATCACGTTTCCCGTCGTCGCGGCCGAGGCCCACGGGGTCACCATCACCGACGTCGACGGCAATGTCTTCATCGACTTCGCCGGCGGCGTCGGCTGCCTGAACGTCGGCCATTCGCATCCGCACGTCGTCGCCGCCACCCAGGAGCAGCTCGAGAAGTTCTCGCACACGGATTTCACGGTCGTGCCGTACGAGGTGTACGCGGAGCTGTCCGAGCGGCTGCTCGCGCTCGCGCCGTTCTCCGGCCCAGCCAAGGCCGGCGTTCTTCAATGCAGGCGCCGAGGCCGTCGAGAATGCCGTCAAGTTTGCGCGCGCGTACACCGGGCGTCACGCGGTGATCGCATTCGAGGGCGCGTTCCACGGCCGGACGATGCTCTCGCTTGCGCTGACCTCGAAGACCCATCCCTACAAGGCCGGTCTCGGTCCGTTCGCGCCCGAGGTCTACCGGGTACCCGTTCCCGAACGCCTACCGCGGCCCTTCGGCAGCCGACGCGCTCGCTGCGCTTCGCCGCGCGTTCCTGACGCTGGTCGCAGCCGAGGACGTCGCTGCGATCGTCTTCGAGCCCGTCCAGGGCGAGGGCGGGTTCATCCCGGCCACCCGCGAGTTCGTTGTCGGGCTGCGCGAGATTTGCGACGAGCACGGGATCGTCCTCGTCTCCGACGAGGTGCAGTCGGGCTTCGCGCGTACAGGCCGGTTCTTCGGGATCGAGCACTTCGACGTCGAGCCGGATCTGATCACCGTCGCGAAGTCGATCGCGATGGGGCTGCCGCTCTCAGGCGTGCTGGGGAAGGCCGCGATCATGGACGCTCCCGCCGAGGGCGGCGTCGGCGGCACCTTCGTCGGGAATCCGGTCGCCCAGGCCGCCGCGCTCGCCGTCCTGGACGTGATCGCCGACGAGAACCTGATCGAGCGCTCGGCGGCACTCGGCGAGACCATGCGGGCGCGGATGGAGTCGTGGCAGAGCCGCTTCCCGCAGGTCGGCGACGTTCGCGGGCTCGGCTCGATGCTCGCGCTCGAGCTCGTAGAGGATCCGGCGTCGAAGCTGCCTGCGACCGAGCTCGCCTCCCGCGTTGTCGCCGAGGCGCTCGCCCACGGGCTCCTGCTCCTGAAGTCGGGAGTGCACGGGAACTGCATTCGTGTGCTCGTGCCGCTCGTCATCTCGGACACGGAGCTCGACGAGGCGCTCCAGGTCTGGGAAGACGCGCTTCTTGCAGCGCTTTAGTCCCTGACCGTTGGGGGTACCCTCAGCGCCAGTGGTCGGCGAAGTCCTTTCAGGCCGGTATGAGCTCGAAGAGCTGATCGGCGCGGGTGGGATGTCGAGCGTCTACCGAGCGCACGACCAGCTGCTCGACCGCAAGGTCGCGCTGAAAGTCCTCCACCAGCAGTACACCGGTGACGAGGAATACGTCGAGCGCTTTCGTCGCGAGGCGCGCTCCGTCGCAACGCTCTCGCACCCGAACATCGTCACTGTGATCGACCGGGGGGAGCACGGTGACCGGCAGTTCATCGTGTTCGAGTACGTCGAGGGCGAGAACCTGAAGCGGCTGATCGAGCGGCGCGGGCCCGCTCCCGTCTCGACCGCCCTCGAGCTTGCGATGCAGATCGCGCGCGGTCTCTCATTCGCGCATCAGCAAGGGCTGATCCATCGCGACGTCAAGCCGCAGAACGTGCTCATGAACGGGGACGGTCAAGCCAAGGTCACCGACTTCGGGATCGCACGCTCGCTCGACGTGAAGCATGGAATGACGCAGACGGGCACCGTGCTCGGGACGTCCGATTACATCGCGCCCGAGCAGGCGCAAGGCCAGCGTGTCGACGAGCACACGGACGTGTACTCGCTGGGCGTCGTCCTCTACGAGATGCTCTTGAACGAGGTGCCGTTCCCGGGCGAGAACTTCGTTGCCGTTGCGATGCGCCACATCAACGAGGAGCCGCCGTCGATTCGCGACAAGCGGCCCGATGTCCCGGTGCGGGTCGAGGCCGCGGTGCACCGTGCGATGGCGAAGGATCCCGAGGCGCGCTTCCAGACGATGGCCGAGTTCTGCGCGGAGCTCGAGGCGTGCCTGGCCGAGGAACAGGGAACGCAGGGCACGCAGGTGATCGCCCCCGCCCCGCCGCCGCGCAGGCCGCGGCACGCGCGCCGCCGCGGGATGTCGCCGTGGCCGCTCATCCTGGTGCTGCTCGCCCTGATCGCAATCGGCGCCGCCGTCGCCTACTTCTCCGTGCACGGCGCTCCGAACTGGGCCTCCTCCGGCGGCGGCACGACTCACGGCGCGAGCGCTCCACC
The DNA here is from genome assembly GCA_963817765.1 of uncultured Thermoleophilia bacterium. GTDB lineage: Bacteria > Actinomycetota > Thermoleophilia > Gaiellales > Gaiellaceae > PALSA-600. The sequence continues at coordinate 2,416 of CAWFPX010000020.1, forward strand.
GCACCTGAAGGCCGTCACCGCCTACGACCCATATGGCGACGGCCACGAGCACGACTCCTACGCGCCGAGGGCGACCGATTCGAGCGTCGGCTCGTACTGGGAGACCGAGGACTACCACTCGAGCTTTGCCGCGCTCGGCAAGCAGGGCGTCGGGCTCGTGCTCGATGCGGGCCACCCCGTGCAACTCCGGGAGCTCGGCCTCGTCACCCAGACTCCAGGGTTCACGGCCGTGATCCGCGCCGGCGACTCCGCTGGAGGGCCGTTCCAGGACGTGAGCGCGTCACAGCTGGCGAGCGGCCAGACCAAGTTCATCGTGCACGCCGGCAAGCACCGGTACTACGTGATCTGGATCACGCAACTCCCGCCGGGAAACGGCACCGTGCGGATCAACGACGTGAAGGCAACCTGAGCACGTCGAACAGGCGAAGAGCTCAGTACCGCAGCTGTGAGCGGCGTTCGAAGCGTTCGACGGCGAGCTCGGCGAGGCGCTCCAGCAGTTCGCCGTACGGGATGCCGGAGGCCTCGAAGAGCCGTGCGTAGACGCTCGTCGACGTGAACCCCGGGATCGTGTTCAGCTCGTTCACAAGCACTTCGCCGTCGGCGCGCACGAAGAGATCGGCGCGCGCCATGCCCTCGCAATCGGTCGCGACGAACGCGCGAACGGCGAGCTCCTGCGCGCGTTCGAGCTGCTGGTCGGTAAGCCGCGCCGGGACGATGAGGTCCATCTCGCCTTCGTCGTACTTCGCCGCGTAGTCGTACCACTCGTTCGCGGTCACGACGATCTCGCCGGGGAGCGACGCCGTCGGCCGCAGATTGCCGAGCACGCCGACCTCCACCTCGACCCCCGAGACGAACTGCTCGACGAGCACCTTCTCGTCGTGCTGGAACGCGAGCGCGACGCCGGCACGCAACTCGCCGTCGTCGTGCGCCTTCGTGATCCCGACGCTCGACCCGAGCCGGGCGGGCTTCACGAAGCACGGAAAGCCGAACGGGTTGCGCGGCTCGTCGCCGAGCCGCAACGTGATGTTCGCGGTCACCGGAATGCCGTGGTCGCGCAGGACAGCCTTGAAGACGTCCTTGTCCATGCACAGCGCCGACGCGAGCACGCCCGCGCCGACGTACGGAACACCGGCGAGCTCGAGCAGGCCCTGCACGGTGCCGTCCTCGCCGAAGGGGCCGTGCAAGACGGGAAAGACCACATCGACGTCCGCCAGCGTCGTCGCCACGTCCTTCCCCGGCAGCCGCATCACGGCGGACCCGGGCTCGCTGGTGCCGGGTTCGCTCGTGCCGGGCTCGATCTGCGGGAGCGGCCCGCGAGCTTCGAGCTGCCAGCCGCCCGAACGGTCGATCTCGACGGTGACCACCTCGTTGCCGGTGCGCTCGAGAGCGTCGACGACGCTTGCCGCGGACGCGAGCGAGATCGCGTGCTCGCTCGAGCGGCCGCCCAGGATGACGGCGATTCGCCGGCTCACGGTGGGGGCGGCGTCGGCGTCGTCAACGTCGTCGTCGGCGCGGTCGTCGTGCCGCCGTCGCCACCGGGTGTCCCGTTCTGAAGCTGGCCGATGGTGATCGAGACCACCTCTTTCGGGGTCGCGTCCTGGCCGCCCACGGGATCCTGGCTGAGCACGATCCCGTCCTGCGAGGGATCGGTGACGGGTTGGTAGATCAGGGCCGGGGTCAGCCCGGCGCCGGTGAGCAGCGCCTCGGCGTTCGCCGCCGTCTGGTTCGTGACGTCCGGGACGGTCGTCGACGGGGGGCCCTTCGAGACCGAGAGGGTGATCTTCGCGCCCTTCGAGACTTCGGTGCCGGCCGTCGGGCTCTCGGCGACGACGACCCCCTGAGCGGCCGTGTCGGACTGGACGTCGACGCGAACGACGACAAAGCCTTGACCGCGCAGCGCCGACTCCGCGTTGGCGTACGGCTGGCCGGTGACGTCGGGCACGCCGATCGGCTTCGCGCCGCGCGAGACGTTGATGCGGACGTCGGTGCCCTTTACAGCGTGGTCGCCCGGCGCCGGATTCTGTCCCGTGACCGTGTCGGGTTGCTCGCTCGAGTACACGCGCGTGATCTTCGGGTTCAGTCCGAGTTGTGCGAGCGCGGTCACGGCGTCGGTGACGCTTCGCCCGCGTACGTCGGGCACGATCACGACCGGCAAGCCTGTCGAGACCGTCAGGGTCACCGTCGACCCCTTGCCGATCTTTGCGCCGCCGCCAGGATCCTGGGCGGAGATCTGGCCTCGGGGCACGGTCTCGTCAGCCCTCCGGACGAGACGTGGCGTGAGCCCCGCCTGCTCGATCTTCAGCCGTGCGAGGTTCGCCTGGAGGAGAGTCACGTCGGGAACCGCCACCGGCCGGTTCGTGTTCAGCTGATCCTGGATCTTCGTGTAGAGGAACCAGCCGCCGATCCCGCCGGCGATGATCAGGCCCAGCGCGAGGAGCCACGGCCAGATCGAGCGGCCGCCTGGGGGCTGGTCGTAGTCGTAGTAGGACGACGGTGAGCGGTAGGCGGGCGGCGCGGGTGGCGCGGCGAGGGAGCGCGGCCTCGCCACCATCGTCTGGGCGGCCGCGATCCCGACGCCCGAGAGCACCTGCGTCATCGCATCCTCCGTCTCGCGCGAGACGGCCACCCCGCGCGCGACTCGCGCGAGATCCGCGTCCATCTCCTCGGCGGATGCATAGCGCTGATCCGGGTCCTTGGCGAGAGCACGCATGACGACGGCGTCGAGGTCGTGTGGCACGACGTCGGGGCGAAGCTTCGACGGTGGTTCCGGTACCTGCGACAGATGCTTCATCGCGATCTCGACCGGTGTGTCGCCGGTGAACGGAACTTGTCCGGTGAGCATCTCGTAGAGCACGATCCCGAGCGAGTACAGATCTGACCGCGGGTCGACGGGCGCTCCTCGTGCCTGCTCCGGCGAGAGGTACTGGGCCGTGCCGACGATCGAGCCCGCCTCCGTCATCTGCGATGCGCCTGAGCGTGCGATCCCGAAATCCGTCACCTTCAGACGGCCGTCGGGGCCGACGATGATGTTGTGCGGCTTGATGTCGCGGTGGATGATCCCGTTGCGGTGCGCGAACGAGAGCGCGCCGAGAATCTGGCGTGCGTAGTCGATCGCGATCGGGACCGGCGTCGGCCCGTTACGGATCAGCAGCTCCTTCAGCGTGCGCCCGTCCAGGTACTCCATCGCGATGTAGTAGGTGCCTTCGGCGCGGCCGCGATCGAAGATCGAGACGATGTTCGGATGGTTGAGGCCGGCAGCGCTCTGGGCCTCGCGCCGGAAGCGCTCCACGAACTGCTCGTCGGACGCGTGCCGTTCGTCCAGGAGCTTCAGCGCAACACGGCGTCCGAGCTCCTGGTCCTCGGCCAGGTAGACGTCGGCCATTCCGCCCGAGCCGAGCTTGCGCCTGATCACGTAGCGCCGGTCGAACGTGCGGTCGATCAGGGTGTCTGACGTGGTCATACGAGGCCGGCTTTAACTCTTCGACGCCGCGGGCAGGATCGCCTGCATCAGCTGCTTGGCGATCGGGGCGGCAACCGAGCCCCCGAAGCCGTTCAGCTGGTGCTCGAGCACGACTGCGCCGGCCACCACCGGGTCGTCGGCCGGGGCGAAGAAGATGAACCAGGCCGTGTAGACGTGGTTCTCACTCGTTTCGGCGGTGCCCGTCTTCCCCGCGACCTTGACGCCGGGGATCGCGGCTGCGCGGCCCGTGCCACCGGTGACGACCGCTTGCATGAACTTGTTGAGGATCGCAGCGGTGTGGGGTTTCATCGCGTGCTTCCAGACCTGCGGGTGCACCCGCGTGACGAGCTTGCCCGTCGGGCTGCGGACAACCTTCAGCAGGTGAGGCTGCATGATCGTGCCCTTGTTCGCAACCGCGGCCGCGACCATCGCCATCTGCATCGGGGTCACGAGGAGATGCTCCTGCCCGAAGGCGAGCCGGCCGGGGTCGACGAGACCGGGCGTGTCGTAGAGCGTCGCGCCTTTCTTCGAGAAGTGGTAGAGCCCGCTCGGAGCAACCTCGCTCGAGGGCAGCTCGATCGGCGGCGTCGAGTAGAAGCCGAACTTCTTTGCGGCGTCGAGCACGCGCTTCGCGCCGAGCGTCTTCCCGATGTTGCAGAAGACGGCGTTGATCGAGTGCTCGTAGGCCTCGAGGAAACTGACGTTGCCGTAGCTCTCGGCCGTCTGGTCAGGGTTGAGCGCGTTCGAGACCTTCTGCCCGTACTCGGTGCAGTAGCCGGGATCGTCGAAGCGCGAGCTTTCGGTGTACACGCCGTCGTCGAGTGCGGCGGCTGCCGTCACGGTCTTGAACGTCGAGCCGGGCGAGTAGAGGCCGGACGTGGCACGGTTCAGGAGCGGCGAGCTCGAGCCGGGGCAGGCGGCCGGCGAGTGGATGATCGACGCATACCCGTTCGCCGACTCGATCTTGTTCGGGTTGTACGACGGTGACGATGCGGCGACATACACCTCGCCCGTCTTCGGATTCATGACGAACGCCGCGCCGCACTTTCCGCGCAGCGCCGACTCGGCAATCCGCTGCGCGTTGACGTGCAGGTTGAGGACCAGGTCGTTGCCCTTGATCGTCGCGCCCTTCAACTGCTCGCCGAACTTGTCCCAGATCGTGCCGAGGTTTGCGTTCGACGCCGTCAGGTAGGCGTTCTCCTGGCGCTCGATGCCGGCGCGTGATCGGCCCTGTGTCGAGTAGCCGAGCGTCTGCGAGGCGAAGCCGTTCGTGGGATATGTCCGGAAGTAGAGGACCTGGCCGCCCGACTTCTTGATCACGTTCTTCGCGAGCACGGTCTTCCCGTCCGAGGCGTAGATCAGGCCGCGCTTGATCCGGAACTGCGCGACGCGCTCGATCGCATTGTCCTGGCGCGCCGCCAGGCCGCCCGACGCCCAGACCTGCCAGTAGGTCGTTGCGACGATCAGCGCCGAGAGCAGGAGCAGCGACACGAGCGCGATCCGGGAGATCTGCCTGTTCATGCGTTCGCCCGGTCCGAGACGAGCAAGAGCCCTGCGAGCAGCACGAAGTTCGCGATCACGGACGATCCTCCGTACGACACGAACGGCAACGTGATCCCGGTCAGCGGGATGATCCGCAGGACGCCGCCGACGATGATGAAGGTCTGGAAGGCGAAACCGAACGTGAGCCCTGCAGCGAGGAGCTTCGAGAACCCGTCGTCAGCCTGCAGCGCGATCTTCATCCCGCGTGCGACGAACAGCATGATCACGAGGAGGAGCGCGGCGACGCCGATGAGGCCGAGCTCCTGGGCGAGCGCCGAGTAGATGAAGTCGCTGTTCACGAACGGGATCAACGAATGCCCGTCGGTGCTCGTGAAGGTGCCCTTGCCGAGGCCGGCGCCGCCGAATCCGCCGTTGCCGATCGAATACAGCGACTTCACGAGCTGGTAGCTCTCGCAATCCTGCCGTAGCGCGAGCCCGCCGGTCGACGGGCAGAACACTCTCTGCGTCGTCCATGGATGCAGCCAGATCGTGACCCGCTCGTGGACGTGACCGATCCGCTCGTAGGCGGCGTAGCCGCCCACGAGGAAGAGCGCGACGCCGACCAGCACGAACGAGAGCCGAGCGGTCGCGATGTAGAGCATCGCCAGGAAGATCCCGAAGTAGAGGAGCCCCGAGCCGAGGTCGTTCGACGATGCGAGCACCAGCATCGTGCCGCCCCAGATCACCAGCAACGGGCCGACGTCCTTCGCGCGTCCCTGCGCGAGCACTTCGCGCTTCTCTCGCAGATACGCGGCAAGGAACACGATCAAGCAGATCTTCGCGAGCTCGCCGGGCTGGAACGTGAACGTGCTCACGTGCACCCACAGCCGCGCGCCGTTCACGGTGGTGCCGACGCCGGGCAACCGTGGCAGGAAGAGCAACACGATCGCGGTGATGCCGAAGAGGTACTTGTACTGCTCGAGCACGCGGTAGTCCCGGCGCAGGCCGAACAGCGCGAGCGCGAACAGGGCGACGCCGATCACGATCCAGAGGCCTTGCTTGAACGCGTCGCTCGGTCCCAGGCGATAGATCTCCGTGACGCCGACCGCCGTCAGGAGACCGGCCATCGGCAGCAGGTACGGGTCGGCGTTCGGAACCGTCACCCGCGCGACGAGGTGGGCGGCGAGGTAGAGCCCGAAGAAGAAGAACGCGTAGCCGAGCGAGCCCCAGCTGACCACTGACTGCCGCGCGATGTAGACGGATGCGAAGCCGATGCCGGTGAGAACACCGACGACGCCGAGGTAGAGGAGCTCTCTGTTGCGGTTCGTCAGCGGGCGAGCCCCCACCAGACGAGCACGACGATCAGGGCGACGAGCACCGCGATCACGAGCAGCGCAAGCAGGCGACGTCCCAGCCCCGCCTCCGGCACCTCTGCTTCAGGCACCCCTGCTTCACGCATTCCTGCTTCGCGCGGCTCCGCGTCTGCGGGCTCGGGGCCGGCGGCGTCGGGGGAATCGGAGGGGAGAGCAGCCTCGACCGCGGCCGGCGGCACGATCATCGTCTCGACCGCGGCGGGAGGTGGCGCGACGAGATCCTCAGGGTGGAGCGTGTCCTCCTCGTCGTGCGCGATCACGGGCAGCTCGCGTGTGCGCTCGTCCGGCTCGCCGCTCGTCGGGCTGCCGCTCCCTGGGTCGCCGTCGACGATCTCGAAGAGCACGGCGGTGATGTTGTCGTCGCCGCCGCCGCGGTTCGCGGCGCGTACGAGCGCGCGCGCTGCGCCGTCGAGGTCCTCGCGATACTCGCGCATGATCTCTTCGATCACCTCCGCGGCGACCATGTCGGACAGTCCGTCCGAACAGAGCAGATAGAGGTCGCCGGGCTTCGGCTGCACCGAGAATGCGTCGACGTCGACGTCCGGGTCCGTGCCGAGCGCGCGCGTGATCACGGACCGCTGCGGGTGCACCTCGGCCTCCTCGGCCGACAGCTCACCGCGCCGCACGAGCTCGGCGACGAGCGAGTGGTCGTCGGTGATCTGCACGAGGCGGCCGTCGCGCAACCTGTACGCGCGCGAGTCTCCGACGTGGCCGATCGTGATGCTCCCATCGCTCTCGACGAGCGCGACCGTGACGGTCGTTCCCATGCCGCTCGTCGACGGGTCGGTGGACGCGCGTTCGTGGACGCGGCGATTGGCCTCCTGGATCAGCTCCGTGACGCGTGACTCGCCGCCGCCCCCGTTTGCGTTCGCTTCGCTCAGCGCGCCGGCCGCGAGCGCAGATGCGATCTCGCCGGCCTGCGCGCCGCCCATCCCGTCGGCGATCGCGAACAGCGGCGGCTGCACCACGAACGAGTCTTCGTTGTGACGCCGTTTGCGGCCTGGATCGGTGCGGCTTGCGTGTCTACCGAGCTTCACGGCTCGAACCTCAGATCGGTCTCGCCGATCCGCACCACGTCACCCGGCGTCAGCTTGCGCTCCCGCGTGAGCCGGATCCCGTTCACGAACGTCCCGTTGGTCGAGCCGATGTCCTCGATCCAGACCCCGTCGCGCCGCGGCTCGAACCGCGCATGCCTCGTCGAGGCGTACTCGTCTGCCTGCAGGGCGACGTCGTTGTTCGAGCCGCGCCCGATCGTCAGCGGGTGGGAGTCGAGCGTGAACGTCTCGCCGTCCGAGAGGACGGGGCTCGTCAGCACGACGAGGTGACCGAGCTCGCGGGCCGAGGGCTGGGGCAGGAACCCGGCGGCTGCCGCCTGCTGCGGCGCGAGGATCATCGACTCCTGGGGCAGTCGCAGGTCGCGCGCCGCAGAGCGCACGATGCGCCAGATGAAGAGGTAGAGAAGGACGAGGAAGGCGATCTTCAGGAAGACGAGCGTCGTCTCGACCTGCGCCGACGCCAGCACGCTAAACGGTCTCCCGGGTGAAGATGATCTCGGTCGAGCCGATCGTGAACCGAGTGCCGTCCTCGAGCTTCACGCGCTTCACCCGTTTCCCCTTGACCTCGACGCCGTTGGTCGAATCGAGGTCGATCAGCCAGTAGGTTGCGCCTTCCTGCCGCAGCTCCGCGTGGCGGCGCGACGCGTTCGGGTCGGCGAGCTGCAGGTCGGCGTCCTTCGAGCGCCCGAGCACGACCCGGCGGGCGGTGATCTCGTGCCGCTGGCCGTCCCAGGTGAGGACGGCGATCTCCCGCTCGATCCCGAGCTCGACCGCCGACGCGGCCTCGGTCGCCTGCGGGACGGCGGCTGTGGGCTTGTAGACCATCGTCGCGCCGGGCTCCGCCTGGCTCCGCGGCTCGTCGGCCTGCCGCTTGCCGGTCTGCACCATCCGCGTGGCGATGCCGAAGACGCCGACATCGAGGTCGTCGTCGGTGTCGAGCTCGACCCGGGGCGTCGAGAGCATGACGTAGCTCTCGCGGCGGGCGTGCTCGGCGAGGTATTCCTGCAGCTCGTCCTTCAGCTGGGCTTCGTAGCTCGAGAACTGCTCGCGATCGCCGGGCGAGAGGAAGATCGTGTACTCGTTCGGGACGTAGACGCGCGACACCGAGACGTTGCGGTGATCGTCCATCTCCTTGATCAGCTTGCGTGCGAGCTCGACCGGCTGGACGTTGGTGCGGAATGCGCGGCCGAAGACGCCCTCGAAGAGCGACTCGAGCTTGGATTCGATGTTGCGGAGGACCGACATAGGCGGCCGGGGTGTCCCGGCTGCGGCAAGTCTAAAGACGCGGTTCGACGGCAAGGGCGGCGGCCGTCACCCAGGCGGCCGCGATCAGCGGCAGCACCGCCGCTGCCGGAGCCGCCAATGCCGTGCCTGCGAGCAGCGCGGCGCCGAAGACCGCTGCCGGCCACGGCCCTCGTCTGCGGACGTGAGGCAGGAGGGCGGCCGCGGCCGCCAGGACGGCCGCCTCGAGGAGAAGGACGGGATGGGCGCCGAGTTGCGTCGAGATCGCGTGCGCCACCGCCGCCGGGCGGGTCGAGCCGGCGACGCCGAGGCCGAGCGGCGGCATCGACCCGTCGAACGGGAGCGGCGCTCGCCGCAGCCCGGCGATCACCGCGGCCAGCAGGACGGCGGCCGCGGCAGTTGCTGCGCGCCGAGCCCGCCCGCGGGCGAGTTGCGCCGCGAGCGGCACCAGGGCGAGCGCGGCGACCGGCGCGAGCAGCGGGCCGATGGCGAGCAGCAGGCCGGCGCGGGCGTCCTTCCAGGTCAGCGCGGCCCAGCCGGCGGCGAGCACCGCGTAGACGAGCGCCAGCCCCATCGAGATGTTCGCGAGCGGGAAGAACGCGACCGCGAGGGCAAAGAGAAGACCGGCACGGGGGGCGGCGAATCCGAGCGCGGCACCCGCGGCGGCCAGCCCGAACGGCCACTGCGCGGGGTAGAACGGCAAGCGCGTCGCGACCCAGCCGGTGGCGATCCCCGTCAGCGCGCCCGGGAGCAGGCGCTCCGTCACGATCGCAGCGTTCGCGCGGGCCGGGGCGACGAGGGTGGCGGTGCCCTTCGTCGAGCCGCCCCCCTGCGAGCCGCCCGTCTTCGAGCCCCGCAGCTTGGCGCGCCGGCGCTTCGGGAGCGAGCGCAGGTCTTCGGCCAGGCGACCGGCGCTCGGGCGCCGCTGTGGATTGCCGACGAGCGCGCCCGCGACCGTCTCGAGGACGTGTGGGGGCAGGTCGGGTCGCAGCGACTCGAGAGGCGGCGACCCCGCCTGGATCCGGCGCGACGTCTCGACCATGTCGCCGCCCCAGAACGGGTGCTCGCCGGCGAGTGCCTCCCAGAGGAGGACGCCGACGCCCCAGATGTCGGCGGCGCTCGTCGCGGTCAGCCCGTGCAGCCGTTCCGGGGAGATATAGGCGAGCGTCCCCGGGATGTCGCCGAGGGCGGTCAGGGTGTCGAACTCGGCCATCTGGGCGAGCCCGAAGTCGAGCAGCCGGACGTCGATGTCCGGCGACTCGGCGAGCAACACGTTCGACGGCTTCACGTCGCGATGGACGATTCCCCTGCCGTGGGCGTGCGCAAGCGCCTCCGCGATCTGCGCCGCCGCCTCGATCGCCCCGCGGTCGTCGAGCTCGCCGGCTGCGCATCGCCTCGCGGAGCGTCCGGCCCGGGACGTACTCGTACGCGATGTAGACATGTCCTGGGTCGCGCGCGAGCGAGAGGATCCGCTGGCAGTGCTTGTGGCGCAGCGATGCGGCGGCCCGCGCCTCGCGCTCGGCTCGGTGGCCCGCCTTCCCCTCACGGGCGACGATCTTCAGTGCCACGTCGAGGCCGCTCTTTTCGTCGCGCGCGAGCCAAACGTGGCCCATTCCTCCCGAGCCCAGGGGCCGCAGCGGCCGGTACCGGCCGAGGAAGAGGTCGTTCGCGAACGCGGCCGAGGACACTGCATGGCTTGTACGTTGCCGCCATCTGAATCCCTTCTCCGACCGGGTAACGCGGTAGATTCGACCCCGTATGGCCTCGCGCGACGACGACGACATCCAGTTCGACTTCTTCGAGGACGAGCCGGCCACGACCGAGGCCCAGCCGACCTCTCGCGTGCGGATGCCGCGGCGCGGCGGTCGTGGCACCGGGCCCCGCCGGCCCGCAGGCCCGGCGCAGGGGCTGACGCCGCTCCTGCGGCTCCTCGCCCTCATCGCCATCATCGTGGCGGTCCTCGTGTTCTTCGGGCTGCTCCTGCAGTCGTGCGCGTCGACCTCGAAGCACGACACCTACCAGCACTACATGAGCAAGGTCGCGACGATCGCGGCGAGCTCCCAGGACAACGGGACGGCGGTCTCGAATGCGCTCGTCACGCCGGCGGTCAAGGCGACGTCGCTCGCCCGGACGCTGAACGGCATCGCCGAGCAGGAGCGCCAGAACGTCACGGCTGCGACGCATCTGAATGCGCCCGGCCCCTTGCGCGACACGCAGGGTCGCATGATCGAGGCGCTGCAGCTGCGCGTCAGCGGCGTGCAGGGCCTCGCCGACACGTTCGCCGCGAACCCCGCTTCGAAGGGCGTCGGCGAGGCGCAGGTGCTCTCGCAGCAAGGCGACCGGCTGGTCGCGAGTGACGTCGTGTGGGACGACCTCTTCAAAGAGCCGACGAGGGTGGTCTTGGTGCATGAAGGGATCAGCGGCGTCTCGGTGCCCGACTCGAACTTCGTCGCGAACCGCGACCTGATGACCGAACGCTCGATGGCGCTGCTCCTCACGCGCCTGCGCGGCGCATCGACGGGCGGCACGCCGACCGGCATTCACGGTACGAACATCGTCGATGTGAAGGTGCAGCCGGGCGATCAGACGCTCTCGACGACGACCGAGAACACGATCACAGCGACGACCGACCTCGCGTTCGTCGTCACGATCGCCGACTCGGGCGACTCCCAGGAGGTCGGCATCAAGGTCACGCTGACGATTCAGAAGACGCAGGGCGCGATCGTGCGGACGAAGACGGTTGACCTGATCAACCCGGGGCAGGAGAAGTCGGTCACCTTCTCGGATCTCGGAACAGTCCCGTTCGCGCAGAAGACCCAGATCCTCGTCGACGTCGCACCGGTGCCGGGCGAGCACAACACCGACAACAACAAGGCCAGCTTCCCCGCGATCTTCTCCCTGCCCTAGCGTGCATATCTCGGCGACAGCCGCGCTCGCCGTCGCGATCGCAGCTGCGGTCGTGGGTGCGATCGCGCTCGGTCTCGCCTGGTGGGCCTGGGTCAAGGTTCGGCGGGTCCGGGATGCGCAGCGCGTCTTGATCGGCGGAGGCCGCAAGGATCTCGTCGAGTTCGCGGTCTCGCTCCAGGGCCGCATCGACGACCTGCACCGCGCAGTCGACGAGGTGGCGGCCGGGCTCGCTCGGGTCGACCGCCGTGTCGACGCGACCGTCATGAACACCTCGATCGTCCGCTACGACGCCTATGAGGACACCGGCGGCCATCAGTCGGCGTCGCTCGCACTGCTCGATGCGGCGCGTACCGGCGTCGTCGTCACGGCGATCCAGGGGCGCGACTACGCCCGGATCTACATGAAGGAGCTCGACCGCGGCCGTGCCTCCGTCGCCCTCTCGCCGGAGGAGCAGGAGGCCGTCGAACGCGCCATGGGCCGCTGACGTCCGCGGCCGGCGGCCGCTCCCGCTCGGGCAAGCGCGGCCGGCTGCAGGGCCGTGCGGTGGGGTACATTCCCCGGCAGGGTGCAGCAGGTTCTCGTTCTCAACGCGAGTTACGAGCCGCTCAATGTGTGCTCGCTGCGCCGCGCCCACGTGCTCGTCTTCAAGGGCAAGGCCGAGGTGGTCGAGGAGCTCGACCGACCACTCCGCTCGGCCACCGATACGTTCCGGTGGCCACACGTGATTCGCCTCGTGCACTACGTCCGGGTCCCGCGCCTGGTGCAGCGAAAGATCTCGCGCCGGGCCCTCTTCGCCCGTGACGGCTGGCAATGCGTCTACTGCGGGAATGCCGGCGGCCGCCTGACGCTCGACCACGTCATCCCGCGCTCGCGGGGCGGCGACTCGAGCTGGGAGAACGTCGTCACCTCCTGCGCGCCGTGCAACCTGCGCAAGGGCAACCGCCTGCCGCACGAGATCCACATGCAGCTGCACGATCCGGCCGCGACCGCCGGCGCCGGTGCTCTTCATCCGTCTCGCGACGCCGAAGATCCCGCAGCGCTGGGAGCGGTATCTCGCCCCGTACGCGACCTCGACAGCCGCCACCGCGGCCTGACTGCCTCTCCAACCGGGCTCGTCGCCGCGGTCGCGTGCCGCGGCCGCGCATCACCGTCCGGGCGGTGAGATTCAGACACGTCCGGTGGCGGCGCGTCCGGTGCCAGGCACCGTTACGCCGGTGTGATTTCTCATCCACGAGTCCGCAGAACCCCTGCAACGGAGCCGTTCCGTCCGGGACACGGCCGGTGCCAGGCACCGTTACGAGAGGGTGCCAATTCGCCCACAGCGCAGAGGCTGCCGTCGCGGTTCGCTCAGCCAGGACGTTCGACCGGTAGCTCCGGGTGCTGCTCCCACTCGGACCACGATCCGGGGTAGAGGCGGCCCTCCCGCCCGGCGAGGTGCAGCCGGTGGAGCACGACGCACGCGGTGACGCCGGAGCCGCAGTAGGCGACGACCTCGCCGTCCGGCAGCTCGCCGAGCGGCTCGTTCCACGGCGCATTCAGCGCACCGGGGATGCGCCCGGGGACACGGTCGATCGCGTTCGGCTCGCCGCGCCAGCGCGGCGCGACTGCGCGCGTCGACGACGACCAGGTCCATCGCGTGCGGCGGCGAGCTCCGCGCGTTCGATCGTGTCGCCGGATCGCGCGCGGGGACTGAACTCGCCGGTGCGATCGCTTCCTCGCCGCCGCGCAGTGGCCCGCGCCACGCGTCAAGATCGACGACCGCGCACGCGTCGTGACCGAAGTGCCGGAGCAGCCACCAGAGCCGCTCGGCCCCACCGAGCGATCCGTACGCGACGACGAGCGCATCGGGCCCGATCCCGGCGCGGGAGGCGGCAGCGGCGAAGTGCGCGGCCGTCGGGAGCGGATGGCGCCCGCCGGGCCCGGCCGGCGCGGCCAGGTCGCGCTCGACGTCGAGGAACGCTGCACCCGGGATGTGGCCTTCGAGATAGACCCGTCGGCCGAAGTCCGGGTCGTCGAGCGACCAGCGGCAGTCGACGAAGACGTAGTTCATCTGTGACAGGAAACCACGCGGCGGCGTAGGAAGGACATGAGACGCTCACTTTCACTCGTGCTCGCCGCCGTCATCGCGGCGTGCGCGGTCGTCGCCTTCGCCGGCATCGGCCGCCCAGAAGCTGCCCGCGGCGACACTGTCACGCCGGACACCGTGTCGACGACCGGCCACGGCGTCGTGACTGCGGTGCCCGACGAGGCGACGGTGACGGCGGGCGTGCAGACGCAGGCCCCCTCGGCGGCGGCGGCACTGGCCCAGAACGCCACCCTGATGAACGCCGTTGTCGCTGCACTGAAAACGGCGGGCGGCGACGAGCTCCAGACCCAGCAGGTGTCGCTCTATCCGCGAACGAACGAGCAGGGAGGGGTGACCGGGTACAGCGCCGAGAACTCCGTGTCGGCCAAGAGCAAGATCGCGGCTGCGGGAACGCTGATCGACGCGGCCGTCGGAGCAGGCGCCAACACCGTCAGCGGCCCGACGCTCGACGTCTCGGACCGGGATGAGCTCTACCGCGAGGCGTTGAAGAAGGCCGTCGGCGACGCACGCGCAAAGGCAGCCGCCCTCGGCGAGGCCGGCGGCTTCGGCGTCGGCCCCGTCTCGACCGTGTCCGAGGTCGGATCGGCGCCGCAGCCGGTCTTCGCAGCCCAGGCCGCGACGTCGGCGAAGGACTCGACGCCCGTCGAGCCCGGCACGCAGGACGTCACCGCCGACGTCACGGTCACCTTCCGGATCCAGTGATGCCGAAGCCGCCGCTCGCTCAGTGAGCGAGCCGAAGGCGCAGGGGCCGCTCGCAGCGAGCGCACACGCTGCGAGCGGCCCCTTTGCGTTCTGCGATGTGCACGGGCAGCGGCTTCTCGCACGTGCACCAGAGCTGGGTCGGCGGTGACGTCAACGCACTACGCCGCGACGGCCTCGGTCTCGGCCTCGGCCTCGGACAGAGCTTCGGACGTCGTCGCTCCGGCGTCGGTCGGCACCGACTCGATCGTCTGCAGGATGCGCCCGGCGATCCTGTACGGATCGCCCAGCGAGTTCGGGCGACGGTCTTCGAGGTACCCCTGGAAGCCGTTCGACACGAAGCTGTGCGGGATGCGGATCGACGCGCCCCGGTTGGCGACGCCGTAGTTGAACTTGTCGATCGCCTGCGTCTCGTGCAGCCCGGTCAGCCGCATGTGGTTGTCGGGCCCGTACACGGCGATGTGCTCGTTCTTGTACTCGTCGAACGCGGTCATCAGCGCCTCGAAGTACTCCTCGCCGCCGACCTCACGGAGGTACTCGGTCGAGAAGTTCGTGTGCATCCCCGATCCGTTCCAGTCGTGCTCCATGCCGAGCGGCTTCGGGTGGAAGTTCACGTCGACGCCGTAGCGCTCACACAGGCGGAGAAGGAGGTAGCGGGCGATCCACATCTCGTCCGCGGCGCGCTTCGAGCCCTTGCCGAAGATCTGGAACTCCCACTGGCCCTTGGCCACTTCCGCGTTCACGCCCTCGAGGTTGATCCCGGCCTCGAGGCACAGGTCGATGTGCGCGTCGACGATCTCGCGCGCGACGTCGCCGACATTCTTGAAGCCGACGCCGGTGTAGTACTCGCCCTGCGGCGCCGGGAACCCCTCGCGCGGGAAGCCCAGCGGGGCGCCGTCTCGATAGAAGAAGTACTCCTGCTCGAAGCCGAACCAGGTACCCGGATCGTCCGGAATCGTCGCACGGCTGTTCGACGGATGCGGCGTCTCCGTCGGGCAGGTGCACCTCGCACATCACGAGCTTGCCTCCCGCACGGGCCGGGTCGGAGAAGAGGGCGACCGGCTGCAGCACGCAGTCCGAGCTCCTGCCCTCGGCCTGCTGCGTCGAGCTGCCGTCGAAGTTCCAGACGGGCAGGTCCTCGAGCGTCGGCTCGCCCGCGAGCTCCACGATCTTCGTCTTGCTGCGGAGGTTCGGGACGGGCTCGTAGCCGTCGAGCCAGATGTATTCGAGCTTGACTTTGGTCACTCCGGTTCCTCCTGGTTCGCGGTTCAAGAACGAAAAAAGGCCCCACGACTCCTGAGAGTCGTGAGGCCTCGTTGCCTCACTGCTTCGATTGCTCAGCCAGCAATCGCGTGCAGTAGTGCTGCCGCGCGCGCCTTCGTCGGCGCTGCACGTACTTTGCACGCTAGCGGTCCGGGTGGACGCTCCGCAAGGGCTGGATCGACAGGAGCTCGTCCTTTGCGTGCTCGACCTGGAGCGTCGTGTGGTCGATCCCGAACCGTGTTTGCAGGATCCCCTCGAGCTCGCGCCTGATCGCGTGACAGTCCTCGCCCTGGCCGACGAGCACGTGCGCCGAGAGGGCGGGGAAACCGGAGCTGATCTCCCAGACGTGCAGGTCGTGCACGTCAGTCACGCCCGGGTGGCCGCGCACCGCCGCCGCGATCTCCTCCGGCGACATCCCCTCCGGCGCGGCCTCGAGCAGCACACGGCCGCTCGCACGCAGAAGCGGCCACGCAGCGATCAGCATCGAGCCGGCGACGAAGAGCGACGCGAGCGGGTCGGCACGTTCGAAACCGGTCGTGAGGATGACGAGGCCGGCGATGGCCGTTCCCCCGAACGCGTAGAGGTCGGTGAGCAGGTGCTTGAAGCTGCCCTCGACGTTCAGGTTCTCGCGGTTCGCACGTGCCACCTGCCAGAGCGCCAGCACGTTCACCGCAGCACCGACAAGCGCGGTTGCGAGCACGAGCCCGCCGCGTACGTCCGGCGGCGCAGCGAGCCTCCGCAGTCCCTCGACGAAGATCACGAGCCCGAGGATGAGCAGGGTGATGCCGTTCGCCTGCGCCGACAGGATCTCGGCCCGCCGGAACCCGAAGGTCATTCGGCCACCGGCCGGCCGCTGTGCCAGGCGTGCCGCCCACACGCTCAACCCGAGTGCCCCGGCATCGACGAGCATGTGCGCTGCGTCCGAGAGCAGCGCGAGGGAATCGGCAACGAGGGCGATGACGACTTCGACCGCCATGAACGCGACGATCAGCGTCAGGGCGATCGCGAGCGGCCGGACCTGTGTGTCTGCGTTGCCGCCGTGCCCGTGATGGGAGTGGTCGTGGCTCACGACCGAAGTGTTGCGCGTTTAGCGGCGCGCAGCGAGGTCGCGCTGCAGCTCCCGGATCCGCGATCTCGTCCGAGTCCAGCGCGTGAATGCGATCGCGACGCCTCCGACGGCGATCCCGCCGATGAAGAGCACCGGCAGCAGCAGGACCCACGAGCCGAGCCGGCTCGAGCCGCCGGCGGCCGACGACGCGTTCGACGCGCCCAGATCGTTCGGGCCGAGGACGGTTTGCGTCTTTCCTGGCGGCGCGAACGTCGCGACCGGATACCAGGTGGTGATCCGCCAGCGGCCGCCGAGCTTCTGTGCTTCGGCGCGGAACGACCAGGCGCCGAGCGATCGCTTGGTCGGCTGCAACAGGATGTCGAAGCCGATATCACCCGGATAGGAGTAGTTGACGACGAAGCCGTGGAAGCGCGTTCCCTTGGCGGGATAGCGCTGCACCGAGGTGTTGCCCTTCAGCCACTCACGGTAGGTGGTGGCTCGGGCGACTCCGCCCACCATGTTCCAGCCGTCCTTCAGATCCTTCTGCTCGACGACCGCGGGAACGAAAGCATCGAGCAGCGCGTCGATCGCTGCGCGGTCGGGCTTCACCTGTCGTTGATCCGCGGGTGCGAGCGCCGGAACCGCGAGCGCGAGCCCGAGCAAGACGACGACGGCGAGCACACGGGCCATCGGTGGTTGAGACGTCCACCGGCGGCTGCGAGTTTGTGGGCTGCATCTGATCGCTGCGATTACGGAATCTGATTTGCGGGCCATAGGCACCTCCCGTATTCTTGCGACTGCCATGACCGGGATCGCCAACGCAGACGTCCGCCGCTACCGCTTCTAGCGGTAGCAGTGCGTCTTCGTTCGGTCTTCTTTTCACGATCCCAAGGAGCATGGTGTGGTTCAGAAGAGTGTGGTTCAGCAGGATGTGTCGCAGCAGGGTGTGTCGCAGCAGAGCGTGTTGCAGCAGAGCTCTCAGCAGGCAGTTGTCGTACGTGATCTCGAGAAGGTCTTCAGTCGCCGCAAGGGTGTCCACCGGCGGCGCCGCTCCGCGCTGAACGGCGTCTCGTTCACGATGGAGCGCGGCGAGTGCGTCGCGATCCTCGGCCAGAACGGCTCAGGCAAGTCGACGCTTGTCCGCCTGCTCTCCACCCTGCTTCTACCCGACGGCGGATCGGCGCACGTCTTCGGCTACGACGTCTTCAAGGAAGCACGCGCAGTGCGCCGCCTCGTCAACCGGGTGTCGGTCGAGGCGAGCTTCTTCAAGAAGATGAGCGCCGCCGAGAATCTCGCGTACGCGGCTCGGTTCTACGGGATGGGCCCACGCGAGACGCACGCGAAGATCCCGTTGATTCTCGAGCGCGTCGGCTTCCCGGCCTCCCGGCGCAACGAGTCGATGGAGAACCTCTCGCGCGGCATGCAGCAGAAGGTCGCCCTCGCGCGGGCGCTGCTCACCTCGCCGGTGCTGCTGCTCCTCGACGAGCCGACCACAGGTCTCGATCCGCGCTCGAAGCAGGAAGTGCAGACCTTCATCCGCGAGATCCGGCTGCAACACGACTCGACCATCCTGCTCTGCACGCACGACATGAACGAGGCCGAGGATCTCGCCGACCGCATCGGCCTGCTCGACCGCGGCGACCTGCTGTTCCTCGAGCCCGTGCGCGACGTGAAGGACCGCTACCGGGCCGAGACGCTCGAGGAGGCGTTCTTCGCCGCGACCGGGCGGTCGTTCGAGGACGAGAAAACCGAAGAGGACGAGGAGAGGGAGGTGTTCGCCTGATGACGGTCGTCGACACCACGTATGGCCGCCGGCGCATCCTGCGGAACGAGCTGATCGGGCTCTACGGCGTCGTCGAGCGCAACCTGTACCTGACGAAGCGCTACTTCCTCTGGGACATCGCGTTCCTGCTCTGGACGATCGCCAACACGCTCACGATTGTGTTCATCGCACGCGGTGTCGGGCTGACGCCGGCCGCGGAGAACGAGCTCGCCACGAAGCTGCTGGTCGGCGGCGTCATCTGGGCCTTCCTCGGGATCATCTTCGAGATCGTCACCGAGACGGTCGCGTGGGAGCGCTGGGAAGGGACGATCGAGTACACGTTCATGGCGCCGGTGTCGCGGCCGGTGCACCTGATCGGCATGGGCATCTACGCGGTGCTCTACGGCCTCGTCCGCGCCGCCCTGATCTTCGTCGCGGTGGTGGCGTTCATCGGCATCCATGTGCCGAACGCGAACTACGGAGCCGCGGTCTCCCTGCTGGCGATCGCGTCGATCTCGTTCATCGGGGTCGGGATGATGACCGCCGTTCTGCCGCTGATCTCGCCGGAGAAAGGCACGCAGCTCGGCTTTGTCGCACAGGGTCTGATGCTCGTCGTCTCGGGCGTCTACTACGCGGTGACCGTGCTGCCGGAGTGGATGCAGTGGATCTCGAAGATCTCGCCGGCCACGTACGCGCTGCGCGGGTGTCGCGCCTCGATCCTCGAAGGCGCCGGCCTGAGCTGGGACGACGTCTGGCCACTGCTCGTGATCGGCGTGGTGTCGATCCCGCTCGGTCTCGTCGTCTTTCGCGCCGGGGAGCGGTACGCGAAGCAGCACGGAAAGCTGAAGCGCTCGGGATGATCGAGCTGCGGACGGTCCAATCCGACGGCGACCTCGTGACGTGGGCGGAGCTGAAGAGCGCCGTCGTCCCCAATGAGCCGGTGACAGCTGAGCAGTTGCGCGCTGCAGCCGAGCCCGAGCGCGTGCTGCTGCTCGCAGACCTGGACGGCGGGCTCGCGGGCTGTGGGATCGCAGACCGCTCGAGCTTCGGCGGTCGGGCCTTCATCGCCGCCCGCGTGTTGCCGCATCGCCGCCGCCGGGGTGTCGGGAGCACGCTGGTGCGCGCGCTGGCCGACCACGCCCGCTCGCTCGGCCTCGCCGGCGTGAACGCCTTCGTGTACGCCGACGAGCCGCACTCGATCGCGTTCGCGGAATCGCTCGGGCTCGCCGAGGTCGACTACCAGCTCCAGCAGGCACGCCTGATCGGAACCGAGCGCATGCCCGAGACGCTGCCGGGGATCGAGATCAGGTCGCTCGAGTCGCGTCGCGAGGAGCTGCTCGCTGCCGTCTGGCCCGTCGCGCTCGAGGGCTACGAGGACCTGCCGATCCCGGGCGGGGTGACCTACAAGCAGGAGACCTGGTTGCGCGACGAGGCGACGCGTCCTGACGGGTCGTTCGTTGCGCTCGAGGGCCGCGAGCCGGTCGGGTATGCGGGCATCGTCGAGCATGCGAACGGTGCTGCGCTCGCCGAGCACGGCCTCACGGTGGTGCGTCGCGACCGGCGCGGTCGCGGGATCGCCCGTGCGTTGAAGCAGACGCAGCTCCACTGGGCTTCACACGCAGGAGTCGCCGAGCTGGTCACGTGGACGCAGCGAGGGAACGAGGCGATGCAGTCGTTGAACCGCGATCTCGGGTACACCGACAAGAGCAAGGTGATCACCTACCAGGGGCCGCTGCCGTGATCTCGGTCCGGCCCGTCGTCACCGCTGCTGACAACACGCGCGCGAGCTCGGCAAGACCGCGATGCTCGTGGTTGTGCGGCACGACGATCGCGACTCGCTTGCGTTTTACGCAGCCCGTGGATTCGAGGAGCGAGGACGGATACAGGACGTCCGGCTCGAGCTCGCGACGACCAACGTCACGGTCGCTCCACCGGAGGGCATCGAGCTCGCACCGCTGATCGCTGCGCACGAGCGCGGCGCCTACGCGGTCGCACTCGAAGCCGACGCTGACGTCCCGTCGGCCGAGCCGCTCGTGACCGGCACGTTCGAGCAGTGGCACGCACGCCAGTTCGGTGAGCTCACACTCCGTCACCTGTCGTTTGTCGCGATCGAGGACGGCCGGGTCGTCGGCTATGCGATTCTCGGACGGGACAGCGCCGACACGGCCGATCATTGGATGACTGGTGTCGCCCGCGCAGCGCGCGGACGTGGGATCGCTCTCGCGTTGAAGCAGGCGCAGATCGCCGCTGCCAAGGCCGACGGGTGGGCGTTTCTCCGCACCCAGAACGATCTTGCGAACGCCGCGATGCGAGCCGTGAACGAAAAGCTCGGCTACGAGCGAAGATTCGAGTGGGTCCACCTCGCCGGGCCATTGGCAGGCGCCTGAGCCTGATACGCTCGGCGCGCTTTTGAGACGATGAGGTCTCAGGCCCGCCCGGCCTCGCCGGCGCAGCCTGGGGCCTTTTTCTTTTCCCCGAGAGGAGCGCGCAGCAATGGCGATGATCGAGAGCAAGGATCGGGCTACGTCGGACCCCGAGGCTCGCAAGGAAGTGATCAAGCAGATGAAGAAGGAGGGCGTCGAGTACGTCCTCTTCTGGTTCACCGACATCGAGGGCCACCTGAAGAGCTTTGCGATCACGCCGTCGGAGATCGAGGGTGCACTCGACGACGGGATGGGCTTCGACGGCTCGTCGATCACCGGCTTCAATGCGATCGAGGAGTCGGACATGGTCGCGATCCCCGATCCGTCGACGTATCGCCTGATGCCGACTCGCGACGGCGAGGCGAAGGTCGGGCGGATGATCTGCGATGTCGTCAAGCCCGACGGCGAGCCCTACGAAGGCGATCCGCGCTACGTGCTCAGGCGCGCGCTCGAGCGGATGCAGGCGATGGGCTTCGACACGTTCAACATCGGACCGGAGCTCGAGTACTTCCTCTTTCGTGACAACAAGTCGACGGAGACGCTCGACGAGGGCGGCTACTTCGCGATGACGGCGCTCGACGCGGCGACCGAGCTGCGCAACGAGACGATCAACGCGCTCGAGCACATGGGCATCGGCATCGAGTACCACCACCACGAAGTCGCGCCGTCGCAGCACGAGATCGACATGCGTTACTCCTCGGCGCTCGACATGGCCGACAAGACGATCACCTACCGGCTGATCGTGAAGGAGGTCGCGGCCAAGAACGGCGTGTACGCCACCTTCATGCCGAAGCCGCTCTTCGGCGAGAACGGTTCAGGCATGCACACGCACATGTCGCTCTTCAAGGACGGCCGCAATCAGTTCTTCGACGGGAGCGACCAGCACAACCTCTCCGCGGTCGGCAAGCAGTTCATCGCAGGCCTGCTGCGCCACGCACGCGAGCTGGCGCCGATCTTCGCGCAGTGGGTCAACTCGTACAAGCGGCTCGTGCCCGGGTTCGAGGCGCCGGTCTACGTCGCCTGGTCGCAGCGGAATCGTTCCGCGCTGATCCGGATCCCGCTCTACAAGCCGGGCTCCGAGCAGGCGACGCGCGCCGAGATCCGTTGCCCCGATCCGGCCTGCAACCCGTACCTCACGTTCGCAACGCTGCTGCACGCGGGCCTCGAGGGCATCGAGCAGGGATACGAGCTCTCCCCGCCGATGGAGACCAACCTCTATCACCTCACCGCCGAGGAACGCCGCGAGCAGGGCATCGTCTCGCTGCCTGAGACCCTCGGCGAGGCGATCGACGAGCTCGCGGGCTCGGAGCTGATGCGCCGCGCGCTCGGCGACCACATCTTCGACGCGTACGTGAAGCTGAAGCGCAAGGAGTGGGACGAGTACCGCGTCCAGCTCACGCAGTGGGAGCTGGACAGATATTTGGGGGTTCTCTAAAGGCGAGCGGCCGCGGCAAGACCCCAAATATCTGACTAGAAAAACGCAGAGGGGCCGGGCAAACGCTCGGCCCCGCCGGTTTTTCTAGAGCAACGCGCGAAGCGCTTGCTCAAAGGAAGGTGCGGATCGACTCGCGCTCGACGCGCAGGCCGATCACTCTCGTGCCGTCGTCGATCTGCTCGATCGACTCGGCGGGCACGATCCGCCGGCGGCGGGCGAGCCAGCCGGAGCGAACCGAGAGCGCGTCGGGCGTCTCGGGGCTCGTGCCGTACATCGGGCACTCGACCGTGCCGACCACGCGGCCCCGTGCGTCTGCGACGAGGAAGCCTGCGGTGCGGCGGAGATCGATGGCCAGAGCACTCATTGCCCTGAACCTATTCCCCGTTTACGAGGATTCTCCCTCCCTTGCCGTAAAGCTTTTGTTAGCCCCATTTGGCGGACATCGCGAACCAGGCGACGCCGAGGAGGACCAGGTAGACGCTCGCGAGACCGGCGACGACCCGGCCGACGACCGGTTTGCCGCGTCGCTTCCACCAGAAGGCGAGGCCGGTCGTCAGAAGCAGCAGGAGCAGTCCGATGTCGGCTGCGGCGAACCCGATCCCGATCCACGTGGGGTCGTTGTCCCCGGAGAAGCCCTCCTTCGAGTACGTCCACTGTGCACCGATGCGCATGGCGACGTAAGCGGGTACGCCGACCGCGAGCAGCGACCAGAAGGCCGCCCGGCCGTAGACCGGAACGCCGGGCCGCCGCCACGCAGCGAAGGCGAGGAGTGCCGCGGTCGCGACGGCGCCGACGAGCACCATCGCCCCCAGGACGTGGAGGAAGAGCGGGAAGTCCCAGGCGTGCGGGCGAACGGCTGCGATCATCACGCGCCCGGTTTCCAGATCATCAGGACGAGAATCAGCAGTGTCGCGAGCCCCGCTCCGTAGGACATCGCGTTGCCGCGGGGGTCACGGAGGAGCGCGCGCAACTCGTCGTTCGGGACGTCGCCCTCTGCTGCGAGTCGCTCAGCGAGCTCTCGGGCCTTCTCCTGATGGCGGCCGCCCATCCCGCCGAGCGCGTTCGACACGACCCACAGCACGACCGCGCCCCAGACCCAGAAGGCCCCGTACGAGTAGCCGACGTTGTGCACGAGCCACAGGCCGAGCACGAGCGTCAGTACGACCCCGATCCCGATCAGGATGACGGCTCGCTTGATCAGGCGCAGGAGGATGGCGCTTTCGCTCGGCACGCGGCTGCGAATCGCCAGGACGTTCAGCGTCCCGGCCATGACGGAGCCGCCGACGAGGAAGAACGCGCCGGTGACGTGGAGCGCCAGGAGCCAGTCGTACGTGCTCAACACGGCGAACGTACCCTTTTCGGCCGGATGGAAACACGCGAACGGCATCTCAACCTCTTGACCGAGACGATCGAGGCGGTCAACTCGACGCTCGACCTCCAGGGGGTGCTCGCGCTCGTCGCGACGAAGGTCGCCGATGCGCTCGAGGCGGACGCGTGCTTCGTGTACCTCTACGACGAGCGCGCGAACGAGCTCGTCCTGCGCGCGACGCGGGGAACGCACCTCGACGAGCTCTCGCGCCGCCCGCGGATGCGGCCGGGCGAGGGGATCACCGGGTCGGCTGCTGCGGAGCGGGCGCCGGTGATGCTCGCGTCACAAGCGCATCTCGATCCGCGCTTCAAGAACTTCCCGAACCTCCCGGAGGACGAGTACGAGTCGATTCTCGCGGTGCCGATCCTCACGCGCGACGGCACGCTCGAAGGCGCGCTGAACCTGCGCACGCGCGAGCCGCGGGCGTTCTCGGAAGGCGAGGTCGATCTCGTGCTTGCGATCGCGGCGCAGGTCGCGCAGTCGATCGAGCATGCGAAGCTCTACGCCGAGGCCCAGCGGCGCGTCCACGAGCTCGAGGCACTCGCGCGGATCTCCGAGGCGGTCTCCGAGTCGCTCTACCTCGAGGAATCGCTCGAGGCGATCGTGAAGGCAACGATGGATGCGCTCGCGGCGACAGGTGCGGCGCTGGTGCTCGACGACGGTCGGATCGCGTGGCCCGAAGGGTCGCCGGATAGCCACGCGATCCGCCAGCCGCTGCGGTGGCGCGGTCGCGAGATCGGCGAGCTCGTCGCCGACCGTTCGACGCCGTTCTCGGACGATGATCGCGAGCTTCTGGCCTCGATCGCGACCCACGCGGCGGTCGCGCTCGAGCACGGGCGCGCCGTCATGCGCGGTGTGCTCGCACAAGAGATCCACCATCGCGTGAAGAACAATCTCCAGACCGTCGCGTCGCTGCTCCGCCTGCAGGCGCGCTCGACCGATCGCATCGACCCGCGCGAGGCGCTCGAGCACTCCGTCAACCGGATCCTGGCCATCGCTGCAGTCCACGAGCTGCTCACCGAGCGCCGCGACGAGGAAGTCGAGCTCGCCGATCTGATCGACCGGCTGCGCGCGATGCTCGTGCAGGGCGTGGGCGGTGGGAAGGACGTGATCGCCGACCTCGAGCCGGTCTCGCTCCCCGGTGCGCGTGCGACCGCGCTGGCGCTCGTGTTCGCCGAGCTTCTCCAGAACGCGCTCGAGCACGGCGGCGACCGCGTCCGCGTGGAGCTCGCGCGGCGGAACGGCGACGTGGTGCTGGCGATCGACGACGACGGAACCGGCGTCCCGGAGGATGTGGCCACCGGCACGGGCCTCTCGATCGTCCGGGCGCTCGTGCGCGACGAGCTGCGTGGCACGCTCAACCTGCGCTCAGGCGACGGGACGCGCGCCGAGGTCGTCTTCCCGGCCTACTGAGCTTCAGTGGCTGTCCTCGGCCGCTACTGCAGCGCCCGCTGGACGCGTCGACCGGCTGCGGTCGGGCGGTAGAACGACGACGGCGGGCGCGTCGGGCGCACCTCGCGCCGCACGAGGCCGGCCGCTTCGAGGTCCTGCAGCGCGAGGGCGAGCGCGCGCGGCGTCACGCCCGTCAGCCCGGCACGCAGCTCCGAGAAGCGCCGTGACTCGCCGAGCTCCGCCAGCACCGGGACCGACCACTTGCGCAACAGGATCTCCGGGTCGCCCGCCGCGAGCACGCGCGCCGCGAGAGCTGCGGCGTCGCGACCGGTCGGAGTCGCGACGTACTCGGGCCGGAGCGGATGACCATAGCCGGGGTTCGGCCGCGCGTAGTCGAGCTGAATCAGTGCGTCGAGCGCGCGCCGCAGCGACTCGCGTCCGACGTCGAGCTTGCGCTGCAGCTCGACGAAACGCACGCCTCCGCGCTCTCCGAGCAGCGCCAGCGCAGGCGGCGCCCAACGATGATGAAAGAGCTCGATCAATGTCTCGGTTGACACGTAACAGTACGAAGTATAAAAACATGTGCAGACGACAGAGGAGGACGTTCATGGCCATCGAGTACAACCCCGACAATTGCGTCATCTCGGTCGGCGTCAGCGACTACGACCGTGCGCTCGGCTGGTATCGCGACCTGCTCGGCTTCGAGCTCGTCTACGAGCTGAAGGAGTACGGCTGGTGTGAGCTGAAGACGCCGTTCGGCTTCAACATCGGGCTCGGCCAGACGGAGACGGTGACGCCGGGCAGCGTCACTCCGACCTTCGGCGTGACCGACATCGACGCGGCGATCGCCTACCTGCGCGAGCACGATGTGAAGGTCGAGGACTGGCACGAGATACCCGAGATGGTCCGGCTGTCGACGTTCTACGACCCGGACGGCACATCGTGGATGCTCGCGCAGCTACTCGACCGCAAGGACGATGGCGGGCGTTAGCTTTCACCGCACGTGAGCTCCCTCTGGCACGTCAGCGAGGACAGGTCGATTCGCCGGTTCGAGCCGCGTGCCGATCCAGATCACGACTCGCCCGAGGCGCTCGTGTGGGCGGTCGACGACGCACACGTCCCCGCCTACTGGTTTCCGCGCGACCTACCGCGTGCGACCTTCTGGGCGGTCGAATCGACGACGGAGCCCGATGTCGAGCGCTTCCTCACCGGCGATCGCATGCGCCGTGTGCACGCGATCGAGTCGTCGTGGCTCGACGCCATGCGCGCTGCGCGGGTGTTCGCCTACCGGTCTGCCGACCACCAGCTTCGAGGCCTACGGTCGCGCGGCCGGCTATTGGGTCTCGCGCGAAGCCGTCGACCCGCTCGAGTGCGTGGAGCTCGGCGACCTGCTCCAGCGCCACGCGCAGACCGGAATCGAGCTGCGCCTCGTCCCGCAGCTCCTACCGCTGTGGGAGCGCGTGATCTCCTCGACGCTCGAGTTCAGCGGCATCCGCCTACGCAATCTCTAGTCGATCTGTCGTCGCGCGCACTTCGGTAACGGACGCGGCACGCTTTCGTGCGCGTGTCTGACACCGGCCGTGGCCGTTAGAGACCTGCCGCGACGAGCGACGCGTAGGCGTCCATTGATTCGCGCGGACGGGGCTCGAGGAGTTGCCAGAGGCCGCCGACGTTGTGGAAGCCCTTTGGCGCCTCGAGGCCGGCTGCGGCGTTGTAGCCCGACCAGGGCCAGTCCCAGGGTGCGCGTCCGAATGACCGCGTCGGGTTTCGATCGATGTACGCGCAGGTGGTGAGCAGCTCGTCGGCGTCCATGAGCTCGCGGCTCCAGAATCGTCGGCCGAAGAGGTGGTCGCGGCGGCCCTCGCGTGCGTTGAAGGTGAGCGCGTACCCGCCGTTCAAAGCCTGCATTCCGCGGGAGAGGCCGTTCGAGCCAAGTCGTAGAGCGAGGTGGTAGTGGTTGTTCATCAGGCAGTACGCAAGGATGTTCCACTCGTATTTCTTGGCGAGCTGTTGGAGCATCCGAAGGAAGAGCAGGCGCGATAGGTCATCGCTGTAGATGTCGCGCTGGTTGTTGCCGCGAGTGCCGACGTGGTAGTACGCGCCCTCGATCTCTTCGCGGAGTGGGTAGCCCACGTTGCCAGATTAGGCACGGACCGCCGAGCCCGCATCGTCCATCCAACAATCGACTCACTCTCTTCACCGTTTCGTGCGTGTGTCTGACACCGGACTGGTCCTCGCAGGGCAGGTCGTCGTGGCGAGGCTCGGGCGGTGCCGGCACGGGCCGGCCGCGGATCCGAAAGGTCCGTCACACCTTCGTGCCGAGTCAGTCACCCTTTCGTGCCCGTGTCTGACACCGGCCGTGTCGCAGCGGCTCGTGTCCCCCGCGAACGGGTCGACTGCCGCCCGTTACGTCTGGACCGGCTGGTCGTCGAAACTGAAGTGGAAGTGGTCGTCGTGGGCGTGGACGCCGAGGACCTGGTCGGCCAGCACCGTCGCGGCCATTGCGTCGAGGTAGACGATCGCGCCGCCGCGCTCGACCGTTTCGTCGCCCTCAGCCGGCTCAGTGGCGTCCTCGATCGCGACCTCGACCTCGCCGTCGACCTCCGTCGCCGTGATGCGCAGCGCGCCCATCTGTGCGAGCGCGTCGACTGCGTCCTCGGCGATCTCCAGCATCGTGCGAGTCTATGCGGAATGCGCATCCTGATCGCCGAAGACGAGACCATCATCCGGCTCGACCTGCGCGACCTGCTCGAGCGTTCCGGCCATGAGGTCGTCGCCGAGGCACGCGACGGCGAAGAGGCCGTCGCGCTTGCGCGCGAGCATGGGCCGGAGCTTGCGATCATGGACGTGAAGATGCCGCACCTCGATGGAATCGAAGCGGCAAAACGGATCCTGGAGGAGCGCCCGATCCCGATCGTGATGCTGACCGCGTACGGCCAGGAAGAGCTCGTGAATCGTGCCGTCGAGGCGGGTGTGTTCGGCTACCTGGTGAAGCCGTTTCGTGAGCAGGATCTCGTGCCGGCGATCGCGACCGCGCGGGCACGACACGAAGAGCTCGCTGCCGTGCGCGAGCAGGCGGAGTCGCTCGCCGACGCGCTCGCCGCGCGCAAGTCGATCGAGCGTGCCAAGGGTCTTCTGATGGCGAAGGAAGGACTGTCGGAAGGAGATGCATTCGCGCGGCTCCGCAAGGCCAGCCAGGTCTCCGGCCGCCCGTTGCGCGTGATCGCAGAGGCCGTGATCGATACATTCGACGTGTCATGACCCACACGCTGACGCCGCCCAGGGAGCGCATTCGCCGTGACGCCGGCTCGGGCCTCGGCGACGCGTGGCGCGTGATCGTGCTGAACGACCAGCACAACACCTTCGAAGGGGTCGCGTTCGCGCTCGCCCAGACCATTCCCGGTGTCGACTACGACAGAGGCATGGCCCTCGCGACGAAGATCCACAACACCGGTCAGGCGATCGTGTGGTCAGGACATCAGGAGCTCGCCGAGCTCTATCACGCACAGCTCAGTGGTTACGGGCTGACTCTGGCGCCGCTCGAGACTTGAACGCCGAACCGTTGAATGCGACGGCGCTCGCAGGGATCCGGCGCGTGTTCGACGCGTTCGTCGGTGGCGACGCTCGCGCGCTCTTCGAGGTGATCGCGCCGGACGCAGTGTGGATCGTGAACGGCACCGTGGGAGTCGCGCAGGAATACCGCGGCCGCCAACGCATCTTCGAGCTCTTCCGCGAGACGCGACGGCTCACCGACGGCACCTACCGCAGCGAGCTCAAGTGGTCGCTCGCCGACGACGCGCACGCGGTGGCTGTTTACCGCGCAAGCGGCCGACGGCTTGGACGCGAGCTCGACATCGACCAGGTCTTGCTGATCGGCCACACGGGCGGCGTCTGGCACGAGATCACGGCGGTCCCCTCCGATCCGCCGGCGTTCGAGCGCTTCTGGGCGTGAGCGTCGAGGGCTTGAGGATTGGGGTCCAGCTCCCGGAGGTCGAGCGCGAGGTGCGCTGGCCGGAGCTTGCAGCGATGGCGCGCGCCGCGGAGGGGTGTGGCTTCGACTCGCTCTGGGTGGGAGATCACTTGCTCTACCGCGGCGGTGGGCGGGAGCGAGGCCCGTGGGATTGCTGGACGACGCTGGCGGCGCTGGCCGCGGTCACCGAGCGCGTCGCGCTCGGCCCACTCGTCGCCTGCACGGCGTTCCATCCGCCCGGGATCCTTGCGCGGCAGGCGGCAGCGGTCGGCGAGCTGAGCGGCGGCCGGCTCGTCGCCGCCCTCGGCGCCGGGTGGAACGAGGTCGAGTTCCGTGCGTTTGGGCTCCCGTTCGACCACCACGTCTCGCGTTTCGAGGAGGCGTTCACGATCATCAGGCAGCTGCTCGCCGGCGAGCGGGTGACCTTCGCAGGCCGCTTTCACTCGGTGGACGATGCCGTGCTGCTGCCGCCGCTCGACAGCGCGCCCGAAGCTGATGGTCGGTGCGAATGCACCGCGGATGCTTGCGATCACGCTGCCCCATGTCGATGCGTGGAACACCTGGTTCACGCCCTACGGCAACACCGCCGAGGGCTTCGCCCGGCACAACGCCGAGATCACCGTGGCGGCCGAGCGGGCCGGCCGCGATCCGGCGACGCTCGAGCGCAGCGCCTGTGTGCTCGTCGAGGCGGGAACGGCCGGCGAGCGGCCCCGGGACGTCGAGGCGATCCCGGCCCGCCGTCTCGCGGCGCACCTCGAGGCACTCGCCGCTGCGGGCGCCGACGAAGCGATCCTCGTGCTCGACCCGATCACCGAGGAGTCGATCCGTGCGGTCGCGTCAGTTCTGTAGCGGCGCCTGAGCTTCCTCGAACACGCTTTCCCAGCGTGCGAGGAGCTCGGCCAGGTCTTCGCGGGCGTCGCGGTGAGCGGCCAGCAGCGCGACGTCGCCCCAATCTGCCGCGAGCTTCTGCTCGATCTCCGCAACGCGCTCCTCGGCGCGCGCGACCTCCAGCTCGACGAGCTCGAGCGGCCGTCGGTTTCGGCTTTGCGGGCCTCCGCGGCTTCTCGACCTTCGGAGCGAGCCGGCGTGGCGACAGGCCCCGGGGCTGCATCTTCGGCCTGTGCGCGCGCGTAGTCGGCCCACCCGCCCGGGAACGAGACGATTCCCTGGTCCTCGACCGCGAGCAGGCGACTGGCGACCGCATCGAGGAGCGCCCGGTCGTGTGAGACGAGCAGCACCGTTCCGGGGAAGGCCTCGAGCGCGATCTCGAGCGACTCACGCGACTCCAGGTCGAGGTGGTTCGTGGGCTCGTCGAGCACGAGGAAGTTCGCGCCGGACGCGACGACGATCGCGAGCGCGAGGCGCCTTCGCTCGCCACCGGAGAGCACGGCGACCGGCTTCTCGTGCTCATCCCAGCCCGAGAAGAGAAAGCGTCCGAGCAGGTTCTGCGCATCCGGCCGCTTCAGCCCGGTTCCCGACATCGCCGCGTCGAGCACCGACCCGCGCTCGTCGAGCTCGGCTTCGTGCTGCGAGAAATACGCGACCTCGACGCCGTGGCCGAGCCGCACCTTCCCGCGCGCGGGCTCGCGCTGCCCGAGGATCGTCTCGAGCAGCGTCGTCTTGCCCGATCCGTTCGGCCCGACGAGCGCAACATGCTCGCCGCGCTCGATCGCGAACGATGTGTCGACCAGTAGCTGCTTGTCGCCTGCGCGGATCGAGAGGCCCTCGGCGACGAGAACGTCCCGGCCCGAGCGTGGCGGCTTCAGGAAGTCGAACCCGAGCGCGCGCCGCCGCTCGTCGGGCGTCTCGACGCGCACCTTTTTGATGCGGTCGATCTGCTTCAGCTTGGCCTGTGCCTGCTTGGCCTTTCGACGCCTTGGCGCGGAAGCGCTCGACGAAGCGCTCGAGTCGTGCGATCTGCTCGGCCTGGCGCGCGGCCGTCTTCACCAGATGAATCGACCGCGCCGCCTGCTCGCGCCGCCAGACATGCCACGCGCCCGGGAAATAGACCGACTTGCCGCCCTCGAGCTCGAGCACCGCGGTCGTGACGGCCTCCAGGAACCAGCGGTCGTGCGCGACGAGAATCACGGCCGCGTCGAGCGTCTTCAGCATGCTCTCGAGCCACTCGAGCGACTCGATGTCGAGGTGGTTCGTGGGCTCGTCGAGCAGAAGGAGGTCGGGTTGCGACGCGAGCGACCGCGCGAGCGAGGCCCGCGTCAGCTCTCCGCCCGAGAACGTCGAAACGGGGCGATCGAGGTCTTGGTCGGTGAAGCCGAGACCGCGCACGACGGAGGCCGCCCGGTCGCGCCAGTCGTAGCCCCCGGCGTGCTCGAGCCGGGCCTGGGCGGCCGAGTAGCGCCGGAGCGTCGCCGGGTCGTGCTCGCCGTCCGCCATCCCACGCTCCAGCGTGCGCAGCTCCTCCTCGACCGCGGCGAGGTCGGCGGTGCCGGCGAGCACGTACTCGCGCAACGGCCGGGAGCTCTGGGCGGGCGGTCGCTGGTCGTGCAGCGAGATCCGCGTCCCGCGCTCGAGCGCCAGTTCGCCGCCATCGAGCGACACCTCCCCCGCGAGCGCGCGCAGCAGCGTCGTCTTGCCGGCCCCATTCGGGCCGGCAAGAGCCATGCGGTCCTTGCGCTCGACCTTGAAGGAGACGCCGTCGAAGAGGACGTCGCCCGAGATCTCCTTGCGGAGTGAGGATGCAATCACGACAGCCACGTCCCTGAAAGTATCTGGTGATGCGCCTCGGACTGACGCGACGGATCCTGCTCGCGGCGGGATCCTCGTGCTGCGTTCTGATCGTCGTGTTCGTGCTCGTCGTCCATTCGTTCCGTAGGTCAGCGGAATACGACGCACTCCGAGCAGACCGCCGAGCAGACGGTTGTCGCGGGCATCCGGACGGAGAAGCTCGTCCTCGATCTCGAGACGGGCACGCGCGGGTACGTGATCACCCGCGACCCGCGCTTCCTCCAGCCGTGGCGGCAGGCCCAGCGCAATCTGCCCGGCGAAGTCGCGCCTGTTGAAGCACCTCGTTCCTGCGGCCTGGACGATCGAGTTCGACCGCGAGTGGCGGCGTACGTGCAGGATGGTCGGAGCCGCTCGTGCGGCTGACCGCAGCGAACCCGAGGCCCGCGAGGGGCCCGCATCGCCGAGGGCGGAGGCAAGCGCCGCATCGACGCGATCCGCCACCTCGTCGACCTGAGCTGCAGCAGACGGCAGCGCGTGCGGCGCGCGACCGTCACCGGTGGCCGACGAGCGCCGGTACGGCGTCGAGTCGGCGTCGCGGGCATCGTGATCACCGCACTTCTGTTCCTCGCCACGTCGGGTATTTCTTGCGAGCGCGAGTCGCGCCGATCAGACGGATCGCGGCCGCGACCGAGGAGGTCGCGGCCGGTGGGGTCGGGGTCGAGGTCCCCGAGGAAGGGGCCGGCGAGGTGGGCCAGCTCGCCACCTCGTTCAACGAGATGTCACGCTCTCTGTCGAGCCAGCAGCGTGAGCTCGCCGAGCAGAACGTCGACCTCGGACGGCTGGCGAATGTCCTGCGCGCGGTGCTCGACTCGACCGTCGACGGGATCCTGCTCTCGGATGCGGAAGGCAACGTGCAGCTCGCCAACCGCCCTGTGATCACGTTGACCCGTGACCTCGGCATGAGCTTCGAGGGGACGGTGGTCGAGCGGCTCCTCTCGGTCGAGGGACGAATGGCCGACCCGGAGAAGTACCGGCGCGCGATGGAACGGCTGCGCGACAATCCGGAGGAGCCGACGTTCGACGAGTTTGAGGACGCGGTCAGCGGCAGGGTCTTCCAGGGCTTCACCGCCCCTGTGCTCGACGATCGTGGCGACTTCCTCGGCCGCATCTGGACGTTGCGGGATGTGACGCAGGAGCGCGAGCTCGACCGCCTGAAGGACGATTTCGTCGCGACTGTGTCGCACGAGCTACGGACGCCGCTGACCTCGATGATGGGCTTCCTCGAGATGATCCGCGAGGGCGAGGCGGGGGAGCTCACCGACGAGCAGAAGCGGTTTCTCGCAATCGTCTATCGCAGTTCCGAGCGCCTGCAGCGGCTGGTCGGAGACCTCCTCTTCGTTGCACGGCTCGACGCGAACGGGCTGCAGTTGCACTTCGCGCCGGTCGACCTCGGCGAGATCGTGCGCGACGCTGTCGAGTCCTCGGGGGCGTTGGCGCGCTCTCGGGAGCTCGATCTCCGCGTCGAGCTGAGCGCCCTGCCGATCGTCACGGGCGATCGGGAGCGCCTCTCACAGTTGATCGGGAACCTCATCTCGAATGCGATCAAGTTCACGCCGGCCGGTGGTCGTGTCACGGTGCGGACCTTCGTCGACGGCGCTCACGCGGTCGTCGAGGTGGAGGACGACGGCATCGGGATCCCGAGCGTCGAGCAGGACAGGCTCTTCCAGCGGTTCTTCCGCTCGTCGACTGCGACCGAGCAGGCGATTCCGGGCACCGGTCTCGGTCTCGTGATCTCGCGCGCCATCGCTGAGGCGCACGGCGGCACGATCGAGGTGCGCTCCGAGGCGGGAGCGGGGGCGTGCTTCCGGGTCGAATTGCCCCGCGACTCCGACGAGGTGGCTGCTTGAGGGTCGTGGCGCTCGATGTGGGCTCGTCGTCGGTACGCGCGGTCGCCTACGACGAGCACGGCGTCGCGGAGCCGGGCGACGCGCAGCTCGCGTACGTCGATCTCGACGCCGAC
Organism: uncultured Thermoleophilia bacterium; assembly: GCA_963817765.1. GTDB lineage: Bacteria > Actinomycetota > Thermoleophilia > Gaiellales > Gaiellaceae > PALSA-600. The sequence goes on from CAWFPX010000020.1 coordinate 36,087, forward strand.
AAGCTCGTCGACGCGTGCCGTTCCGTCCTCACCCAGGTCGGCGATGGCGACGCACTCGCGATCTCGGCGTTCTGGCATTCGCTCGTCGCGCTCGACGCTCACGACCGTCCCGCGGGGCCGGTGCTCACCTGGCGCGACACACTCGGCGACCCGCCGGGGCTTGATCCGCAGGACTATCACCGGCGCACCGGCTGCTTTCTGCACCCCGCGTACTGGCCAGCGAAGCTGCTCCGGCTCGCCCGCGAGGGAGCTCGCCCGACGCGGGTCGTCTCGTTCGCGGACTACCTCCTGCTCCAGCTCACCGGCGAGCTGCACGACAAGCGTCTCGCTGGCTGCGGGCACCGGCCTGTATGACCCCAACCGGCTCGACTGGGACGACGAGACGCTCGCTGCCGTCGGGATCGAGCGAGCGCAGTTGCCGCCGGTGTCGGCCGACCCGGTGGCCGGCGTCTTCCCGGCACTCGGCGACGGAGCCTGCTCGAACGTCGGAGTGGGCGCCGTCGGCCGCGGTCGGGCTGCCCTGACGATCGGCACGTCCGGCGCCGCGCGCGTCGTCTACGCCGCCGAGGCCGCCGAGGCAAAGCCAGGGCTCTTCCTCTACCGGCTCGACGAGGGCCGTTTTTGCGAGGGCGGGGCGCTGTCGGACGGCGGCAACCTCCACGCGTGGCTCGACGGCTACCCTGGGCGAGTTCGACGCGTCGCAGCTGGCCGATCGGCCGGCCGCCGGCCACGGGCTCGTCTTCCTACCGTTCCTCGGCGGCGAGCGCTCGCTCGGGTGGGATGCGTCGCGCCGAGGGCTCGTGCACGGTCTGTCGTTCGCGACGACGCCGCTCGATCTCGTCCAGGCCGCGCTCGAGGGCGTCTGCTACCGGTTCGCCGACGTGCTCGATGTGCTCGGCGATCTCGACTCTGTCGTCGTGACCGGTGGCGCGTTGCTCGCGAATCCGGCGTGGGTGCAGATCCTCGCCGACGTGCTCGGCCGTCCGCTCGAGGTCTCGGCGGCACACGAGGGGTCGGCCCGCGGTGCCGCGCTCGTCGTGCTCGAGCGCCTAGGCTTCACGCTCTCGACGTCGCCGATCGCGCGCGTCGTCGAACCCCGCGCAGACCGCTTCGCAATCCACGAGGAGGCGCGGCGGGTACACCAAAGGCAGATGCGAATCGAGGAGGACACATGATCGAGATCGTCGGCGGCGGGCTCGCCGCTGCAAAGCTCGTCGAGGCCTACCGCGAGGCGGGCGGCACCGACGAGATCACGATCTGGTCGCAGGACCCGCACGGCCCCTACCACCGGCCGCCCCTGTCGAAGCGGGTGCTGCGCGGCGAGGCGAAGGCCGTCGAGAGCCTCGTGCATCCGCACGACTGGTACGCCGAGCACGGCGTCGACCTGCGGCTGGGCGAGACCGTCGGGTCGCTCGACGCCCTCACCGGCGAAGCGATCGTGATCGCGACAGGTGCCCGGCCGCGCGAGCTGCCTGGAACCGTGGGCCTGCGCTCGCTCGACAGTGCCATCGAGCTGCCGGCACCGAGCGGAGGAGGCCAAAACCGCCGTGGTGATCGGCGGCGGCTTCATCGGCTGTGAGGTCACCGCCTCGCTCACCGTCTCCGGCGTCGAAGTGACGCAGATCGTGCGAGAGGAGATGGTCTTCGCGCCGCTCCAGGCGCCGCCGTTCTCCGAGGCTCTCCACGATCTCTATCGCGAGCGCGGTGTCGATCTGCGGCTCTCAACGACCGAGGTACCGGGCGGCGCCGATCTGACCGTTGCCGGCATCGGCGTCATTCCGAACGTCGAGCTCGCCCAGGACGCGGGTCTCGAGGTGAGGAGCGGAGTCGTCGTCGACGAGCGCTTCCAGACGGCGCAGCGCGGTGTGTACGCCATCGGCGACGTCGCCGAGTTCTTCGACCCGCTCTACCGTCGGCACCGGCGCATCGAGCACTGGTCGAATGCCGCGTATCACGGGACGACGCTCGGCAAGATCCTCGCAGGTGAGGACGTGCACTACGACATCGTCTCGGCGTTCTTCTCGGAGGAGTTCGGCCAGTCGTTCAGGTCCTTCGGCGACGCGAGCGGGCACGACGACACTGCTCTCGAGGGCGACTTCCACGACGGGCGGGCCGTGTTGCGCTTCCTCCAGGAAGGCGCCGTGATCGCCGCCGTTCTGAAGGGCCTCGACGAGGACAGCGAAGCGGCGCTGAAGGACGAGATTCGAGCCGGCGCGGCCCGCCTCCACTAACCGTTACGCTCGCAGGGAAGCGACCTGCGAGGAGGACTGTTGGCCACCACGGAGATCGAACGGCTCTCGATCGACACGATCCGCACGCTGTCGATGGATGCGGTGCAGAAGGCCGGCGTCGGCCATCCTGGCACTGCGATGGCGCTTGCGCCGCTCGCGTACGTCCTCTACGGCGAGGTCCTGCGCCACAACCCGGCGAGCCCCCACTGGGCGAACCGGGACCGGTTCATCCTGAGCGCCGGTCACGCCTGCGTTCTCCAGTACTCGGCGTTGCACCTCACGGGCTACAACCTCTCGCTGGAGGAGCTGAAGCGGTTCCGGCAGTGGAACTCCGCGACCCCGGGCCACCCCGAGTTCCGGCACACGGAAGGCGTCGAGATCACGACCGGGCCGCTCGGCCAGGGCTTTGCGAACGGCGTCGGCATGGGCATGGCCGAGCGGTTCCTCGCAGACACCTTCAACCGTCCGACGCATGACCCGGTCGTCGATCACCGCGTCTATGCCATCTGCTCCGACGGCGACCTGATGGAAGGCCTTTCGTACGAGGCGGGCTCGATCGCCGGCACGAACGGTCTCGGCAAGCTCATCTACTTCTACGACGACAACCACATCACGATCGACGGCACGACGCGCATCTCGTTCACCGAGAATCGCGCGCTGCGCTTCGAGGCACTCGGCTGGCACGTGCAGACGGTCGAAGACGTGAACGACCTCGACGCACTGCGGAGCGCGATTGCCGCGGCCCAGGACGAGACGACACGCCCCTCGATCGTGATCGTCCACTCGCACATCGCATTCGGTGCGCCCAATGCGGTCGACACGGCGAAGTCCCACGGCTCCGCGCTCGGCCCCAAGGAGGTCGCCGCGACGAAGAAGGCGCTCGGCTGGGATCCCAAGAAGAGCTTCTTCGTCCCCGACGAGGTGTACGCGCACCTGAACCGCGTCGAGCGTGGCAACGAGCTGGAGAGCGAATGGCATGCGACGTTCGACCTCTGGTCGGGCTCGTTCCCCGAGCTGCGCGAGAAGTGGGATGCCGCACACGCGGGCCGCATCGGCTCCTGGACACCGCCTGCGTTCGCGGCCGGCGAGGAGATCGCGACGCGCGATGCAGGCAAGCAGGTGATGCAGGCGTTCAAGGACGCGGTGCCGACGATGATCGGCGGCGCGGCAGACCTCGTCGAGTCGACGAAGACGGAGTTCGAAGGCGGCGGCCTGTTCTCCGCGCAGTGGAGCGGCCGCAACATCGCCTTCGGGATCCGCGAGCACGCGATGGGGGCGATCGTGAACGGCATCGGCGCCCACGGCGGCTGCGTGAAGCCCTACGGCTCGACCTTCCTCATCTTCAGCGACTACATGCGCCCCGCCGTCCGCCTGTCCGCCCTGATGCAGCTGCCGGTGCTGTGGGTCTGGACGCACGACTCCGTCGGGCTCGGCGAGGACGGGCCGACGCACCAGCCGGTCGAGACCTATGCGGCGCTCCGCGCGATCCCGCATCTCTGGTTCATGCGGCCGGCCGATGCGAACGAGACGGCCGAGGCGTGGCGGGTGGCGCTCGAGCGCACCGACGGCCCAGTCGCGTTCTCGCTGTCGCGGCAGAAGGTGCCAACGCTCGACCGCAAGGATCTCGCGCCCGCTTCGTCGGTCGAGCGCGGTGCCTACACGCTCTGGGAGTCCTCATCGTCGCCCGATCTGATCCTGATCGGGACGGGCGCCGAGGTAGGCCTGACGCTCGAGGCTGGGCGCAAGCTCGCGGCCGAGGGCACCGCCGTGCGGGTCGTCTCGATGCCGTGCTGGGAGCTCTTCGAGGCCCAGCCGGCCGAGTATCGCGACGAGGTGCTGCCACCCGACGTGCGCGCACGGCTCTCGATCGAGCCCGGCGTCGAGCTCGGCTGGTCGAAGTGGGTCGGTGACCGCGGCGACTCGATCTCGATCGAGCACTTCGGTGCGTCGGCTCCGGGCGAGACCGTGCTCTCGGAGTTCGGCTACAACCTCGACAACGTCGTCGCGCGCGCGACAGCGCTCCTGGAGCGCGTCGCGTGAAGCTCGCGGTCGCCTTCGACCACCGCGGCGTCCACCTGCGCGAGGTCGTCCTCGAGGCGGTCGCCGGCCACGACGTCATCGACTTCGGGACGGATACCGACGCGGTGCGGATCGACTACCCCGACAAGGCACGCGAGGTCGGCGAGGCGATCCAACGCGGCCAAGCCGAGCGCGCGATCCTCGTCTGCGGCTCCGGCGTCGGAGCGGCGGTCGCCGCCTGCAAGCTGACCGGGATTCGCGCGGCGATCTGCCACGACTCCTATAGCGCCCATCAGGGCGTCGAGCACGACGACATGAACGTGCTCTGCCTCGGCTCGGAGGTCGTCGGCCCGTCGCTCGCGGGTGAGCTGGTCACCGCATTCCTGAGTGCGACCTTCAACGGCGGGGAGCGCTATGTGGCGCGCCTGCTGAAGGTCGCTGACCTGGAAAGGACGATGAAAGATGGCAAAGTCACCGCTTCATGAGCTCGCCGCGCGGGGCCAGTCGATCTGGTTCGACACGCTCTCGCGGACGCTGATCGAGTCGGGCGGCCTGAAGAAGATGATGTCCGCCGACGCCGTCACCGGCGTCACCTCGAACCCCTCGATCTTTCAGAAGGCGCTCGCGGAGGGCGACGCCTACGACGAGCAGCTGAAGGAGCTTCTGGCGTCGACCGACGACCCCACGGAGATCTTCTTCGGGCTCGCGCTCGAGGACATCCGGAACGCCTGCGACGTGCTGCGGCCGGCCTATGACAAGTCGGCCGGGAACGACGGCTACGTCTCGATGGAAGTCGAGCCGGGGATCGCCTTCGACACCGAGAAGACATTCGACCAGGCGCGTTGGATCGCGAAGGAAGTCGACCGCCCGAACCTGATGGTGAAGATCCCGGCGACGATGGCCGGCCTGCCGGCGATCGAGGACTGCACCGCCAAGGGCACGTCGATCAACATCACGTTGATCTTCTCCCTCGAGCGCTACAAGGCGGTCGTCGAGGCATACCTGCGCGGTCTCGAACGGCTCGTCGCGAGTGGCGGCGACCCCTCGCAGATCGCGTCGGTCGCCTCGTTCTTCGTCTCGCGCGTCGACACCGAAGCCGACAAGCGCCTCGAGGCGCTCGGCAACTCGAAGCTTCAGGGCAAGCTCGCGATCGCGAACGCAAAGCTCGCCTACCAGCACTACCTCGAGACCTTCGCCGGGCCGCGCTGGGAGTTTCTCGAAGGCAAGGGCGCCAGCAAGCAGCGGTGCCTGTGGGCCTCGACGTCGACGAAGAACCCCAACTACCGCGACGTCATCTACGTCGAGGAGCTGGTCGGGCCCGACACGGTGAACACGATGCCGCTCGAGACGATCAACGCGTTCCAGGATCACGGCGAGGTGCGTGGCGACACGGTGCTGAAAGGCATCGGGAAGGCCGGGAAGCTGCTCGTGGAGCTTCGCGATGCCGGGGTCGACTACGACGACGTCGTCGACACGCTCGAGATGGAAGGAGTCCAGAAGTTCGCAGACGCGTTCGCGGAGATCACCGACAGCATCCGAGCGAAACGCGGTTCGCTGGCTGCGGCATGAGCGAGCTCGTCGAGCGCATCTGGTCGCGCGACCCGACCGTCTGGACGGGGAGTGATGAAGGGCAGTGGCTCGGGTGGCTCGACGAGCCGTCGCGCATGCGCGACGACCTCGATCTCCTGCTGCAGTTCGCCGAGTCCGTCGTCGACCGCATCGACGCGGTCGTCCTGCTCGGCATGGGCGGCTCGTCGCTCGCACCCGAGGTGATCAGGCGGACGTTCAGGCAGGAGACGTTCCACGTTCTCGACACGACCCATCCGCAGGCGATCCGCGAGCTCGAGGCAAAGCTTGACAGCTCGCGCACGCTCTTCATCTCGGCGTCGAAGTCGGGCTCGACCCTCGAGACACGCTCGCATACCGACTACTTCTGGGAGCGGAGCCCGCAGCGGCGATAACTGGGTTGCGGTCACCGACCCGGGCTCCGACCTCGAGCAACTGGCGCGCGAGCGCGAGTTCGCGGCGGTGTTCTTCGGCGCGCCGACGATCGGCGGGCGCTACTCGGCGCTCTCGGCGTTCGGCATGGTCCCGGCCGCGCTGATGGGCGTGGATGTCGGGGTGCTCCTGGATCGCGCGCAGGAGATGGCCGAGGCCTGCCGTCTGGCCGAGGGCAATCCCGGTCTCGAGCTCGGCCTTGCTCTCGGCGAAGGCTGGCGCGAGGGGCGCGACAAGATCTGCATCGAGGCGAGCCCCGGCGGTTTCGGCCTCTGGGCCGAGCAGCTGCTCGCAGAGTCGACCGGCAAGCACGGGAAGGGCTTGATCCCGGCGCCGGGCGAGCCGCCCGATGGGCCCGACCGGCAGGGGCAGGAGGTACGGCTGAGCGGTGAGTACGAGCTCGGCCAGGAGTTCTTCCGGTGGGAGTTCGCCACCGCGGTCGCCGGCTCGATCCTCGAGATCAACCCCTTCGACCAGCCCGACGTGCAGGCGGCGAAGGACAAGACCCGGCAGGTACTCGGCCTCCGGCCAAGATCCGGTAGTGGAACCGGTGGGGTCCGCCGACGAGCTGTTACGCGCAAGCGCGCGCAAGGCGACTACGTGGCGATCCAGGCGTTCGTCGAATCCGACGCGCCGAAGCCGAGGCGAAACTCGCCGAGCTCGCCGAGAAAGCTCGGCATCGAGACCGGCTGCGTTGTGACACACGGCTTCGGGCCGCGCTACCTGCACTCCACCGGCCAGCTGCACAAGGGTGGGCCGGCCACCGGGCTTTACCTGCAGCTCGTCGACGAGACGGGCGACGAGCTCGCGATTCCCGGTCAGCCGTTCGGGTTCGGCAAGCTCATTCGCGCGCAGGCCGCGGGTGATTTCGAGTCGCTCAAGGAGCGCGGCCGCCGGGTTGCGCGCATCCGAATGGAGGGGTAACTGTGCAACTGGGAATGATTGGGCTCGGCCGCATGGGCAGCGGCATGACGAAGCGGCTCGAGGAGCACGGGCACGAGATCAAGACCTACGACCCGCAGGTGGCCTCGACCGCCAAGTCCCTCGGTGCTCTCAAGCAGCAGCTCGCAACGCCGCGCCACATCTGGATGATGATCCCTGCGGGTGAGATCACGGAGAAGACGTTCCAGCAGCTGCTGAAGATCCTCGAGCCGGGCGACACGATCGTCGACGGGGGCAACTCGAACTTCCGCGACTCGCAGCGCCGCTACAAGGAGGCGCGCAAGCAGAAGATCTCGTTCGTCGACGTCGGCGTCTCGGGTGGCGTCTGGGGCCTCGAGGTGGGGTTCTGCCTGATGGCGGGCGGCGACAAGGCGCCGGCGAAGCGGCTCGAGCCCATCTTCCACGCCCTGGCTCCTGAGGACGGGTACTCGCACGTCGGCCCGTCCGGGGCCGGGCACTTCGTGAAGATGGTGCACAACGGTATCGAGTACGGCCTCATGCAGGCCTACGCCGAAGGGTTCGAGGTGATGAAGTCCTCCGAGTTCGACCTCGACCTGCACGAGATCGCGGGCATCTGGCGCTACGGCTCCGTCGTCCGCTCCTGGCTGCTCGAGCTGCTGCATGCCGCCTTCGAGAAGGAGGGGTCGCAACTGGAGAAGATCCGCGGCTACGTCGAGGACTCGGGAGAGGGCCGCTGGACGATCGCCGAGGCGATCGCCGAGGATGTGCCGGTGCCGGTGATCAGCGCAGCCCTCTTCGCGCGTTTCGCGTCGCGACAGGACGAGTCGTTCTCGGCGAAGGTCAACGCCGCGCTCCGCAACCAATTCGGAGGGCATGCGGTGAGGGCGGTCGCGAAGGCGAAGTCGCAGCGGCAGGATCCGCGCGCGTGACGGCGCTCGCCGAGGAGGCGAACCCGCTTCTGGAGGGACTGCGCCTGCGGCGTCGTCCCGATCCGTGCATTCTCGTCATCTTCGGCGCGTCGGGCGATCTCACGGCGAAGAAGCTGATGCCGGCGCTCTACGCGCTGGCCACCCGGAAGCTGTTGCCGGAGAAGTTCGCGGTCGTCGGGGCCGCACGCTCGGAGGAGAGCGACGACGAGTTCCGCGAGCGGATGAAGCAGGCCGTGAAGGACCACGCGCGCGATCGCGTTCGACCAGGCGACCTGGGACGAGCTGGCCGCCGGCATGCACTACGCGACGCTCGACTTCTCGGACAACGCGGCCGAGGACGGGCTCGCCGAGCTCCTGACGCAGCTCGACAAGGAGCGTGGCACGCAGGCAAACCGGATGTACTACTTCGCCGTCCCGCCGAGTGCGATTGCGACGCTCGTGCGGGAGATCGGCGCGCGGCGCGGCGCCGAGGGCTGGGTGCGGCTGATCATCGAGAAGCCCTTCGGCCACGACCTGGCATCCGCGCTTGCGCTGAACGCCGAGATCAACCAGCACTTCACCGAGGATGAGGTCTTCCGCATCGACCACTACCTCGGGAAGGAAACGGTCCAGAACATGCTCGCGCTCCGGTTCGCGAACGGCATCTTCGAGCCGATCTGGAACCGGCAGTTCATCGACCACGTGCAGATCACGGTGGCCGAGTCGATCGGCATCGAGGCGCGCGCCGGGTACTACGAGTCGGCGGGTGCAATCCGCGACATCTTCCAGAACCACCTGCTGCAGCTCGTCGCGATCACGGCGATGGAGCCGCCGATCGATTTCACCGCCGACTCGGTTCGCAACGAGAAGGTGAAGGTGTTGAAGTCGATGCACACGCCCGGCCCGAAGCACGTCATTCGCGGGCAGTACGGATCGGGCTTCGTCGAGGGCGAGGAGGTGATCGGCTACCGCGAGGAGGACGGGGTCGCACCGGGCTCACTCACCGACACGTTCGTCGCCGCGAAGCTCTTCGTCGACAACTGGCGGTGGGCCGACACGCCCTTCTACGTGCGCATGGGCAAGCGGCTCGCGCGTCGCGAGACGACGATCGCGATCCAGTTCAAGCGCGCGCCGCACCCGCCGTTCGAGGACGGCGCAGCCGAGGGCCTGCGGCCGAACGTCCTGCTCATCCACGTGCAGCCGAACGAGGGCGTGTCGCTGGCGATCGGCGCCAAGGTGCCGGGTCAGGGGATGACGATCCGCACGGTGCACATGGACTTCCTCTACGGCGGCGCGTTTCGCGAGGGTCTGCCCGACGCGTACGAGCGGCTGATTCTCGACGCGATGCTCGGCGACGCCACGCTGTTCACCCGCTCGGACGAGATCGAGGAGCAATGGGCGCTCGTCGACGCGATCATCGCGTTCTGGCAGCGCGACCGCCCGATGTTCCCGAACTACGTGGCGGGCTCGTGGGGCCCGGCTACGGCGGACGAGCTGCTGCATCGTGACGGACGGTCGTGGCGGCGCCATTGACGACCACGCCGCTGATCGAGGAGGCCTGGACGGGCGAGAACGTGACCGTCTCCGAGATCGAGCGCGAGCTCGCCCGCCTGCGCGACGCGACCTCGACCGCGGGTGGGCAGCCGAACCTCCGTACCTCCGTGATGACGCACATCGCCTGGGTGCCGCCCAACTGGAAGAACGCCGCCGAGGAGACGCTCGCCGGCATGGCCGAGCGGCACCCATCGCGGACGCTTCTGCTCGTGCCGCAGAGCGGCGAGCCCGACGGGATCGACGCCCAACTCTCGATTCGCTGCTTCCCGATCGGTGAGCGTGCCGTATGCGGCGAGGTGATCGAGCTCGTCCTGCGCGGTGCACGTGCCGTCGCGCCGGCGTCGATCGTGCTGCCGCTCCTGATCTCGGATCTGCCCGTCTTCTGCCGCTGGCGTGGCGAGCCGGTGTTCGACTCAGCGGAGTTCGACCAGATGATCGAGATCGTCGACCGTCTGATCGTCGACTCGAGCGAGTGGAGCGAGCCGCGGTCTGACGAGCTGCAGGGAGTGTTCGGCCGCGCGGCGGTCTCCGACATCGCATGGGCGCGCACTCTGCCGTGGCGCACGGAGCTCGCGCGGTACTGGCCGGGGATTCGTGAACAGGAGATTTACATCCGCGGCCCACGCGCCGACGCTGGCCTGCTGCGGGCCTGGCTGAACGCGCGCCTCGACCGTGCGATCCGCCCGGTCGAGGAGGGCAAGCAGCTGCTCGTCCGGCTCGGAGGCGAGAAGCTGCCGCCGCCGCGCGATCCCGACCTCGGCGCGAGCGACCTTCTGAGCGCGGAGCTCGACCGATTCGGCCGCGATCCCGTCTACGAGGAAGCCGTCCGCGCGGCGGCCGAGCTCGCCTGACCCACCGGCCCGTTTGGCCGGCCGACCGAAGCAAGTAACAGACTGTTACAAGCAGCCTCTGGCGCTGGGGACCCCCGGTCGGTCAGGTGGTTCGCGCCGTGCGCCGGGGTTTGTAACAGACTGTTACAAACGGCCTTTTACAAGCACGGTCTGGCGGCCCACGCTGCCGCTCAGACGGAGAGGAGCGCGACGGCCTCGTCGTGCAGCAGGCCGTTCGTGCCGACGAACGAGCCGAGCTCCTCCGGCTCGCTGCCCGTGAAGGTGCTGCAGCGGCCGCCTGCCTCCTCGACGAGGATCTGCACGGGCGCGTAGTCCCACACGTGCATCACGCGGTCGCAGGCGATGTCGACCGACCCTTCGGCGACGAGGCAGTACTGCCAGAAGTCGCCCAGCCCGCGGTTCGACCAGGCGCGCTCCACCAGCGTGCTCCAGCCGGTGGGCATCGAGCGAGCCGACGTGGCGGTGATCGCGCAGTCCTCGATCCGTGAGATCGCCGACACCCGGCAGCGCTCGCCGTTCGCGAACGTGCCGCCGCCGCGGATCGCCCACCAGCGCCGCGCGAGTGCGGGCGCGGAGACGAGCCCGAGGTCGACGACGCCGTCTCGCTGCAGCGCGAGCAGCGTCGCCCAGACCGGCACGCCGCGGACATAGGACGACGTGCCGTCGATCGGGTCGACGATCCACTTGCTGTCCCCGCCGTCGTCGCCGAACTCCTCGCCGAGCACGCCCTCGCCGCGCCCGGAAGCGCGCACGCGCTCGCGGATCGCCTCCTCCGCGCCTCGGTCGGCCTCCGACACCGGTGAGAGGTCAGGCTTCGTCTCGACCCGCAGGTCGAGGGCGCGAAAGCGGCTCATCGTGATCGCATCGGCGACGTCCGCCAGTTCGTGCGCGAAGGCGAGCGCGTCGGCGGTCATCGTGTCGCACGCTACTCGTTCGTGCGCGGCGGCGATCCGATTGCCCGCGAACCACGAAGCAGTCCGTAAGCGGCTCGGCGCCTCGGTTGGGGGCGGCGTCGAGCCGCAACCAGCCGCTTCCAGCAGCGGTCTAGTCGAGCCAGAGGTAGACGAGCGCGACGCCGACCGTGCCGCCAAAGAGAACGCAGAAGAGCGCGAAAAGGCCCCACCCCCACTGCATGTTCTTGTGCGCGATCTCCGCGTCGGTGTGCGGGTCGACGGTCACAGAACCGAGTCCACGGCCATGGCGACGAACAGCAACGCGAGGTAGAGGAGCGAGTAGTGGAAGAGGCGCACGGCGGCGGTGCGCTCCATCGTCCGGCGGAGCTCGAGCGCATACCAGGCGAAGGCGGCGCCGAGCACCGCTGCCGAGATCCCGTACACGAGTCCGAAGACCCCGAACCCGACGGGGGCGAGCGTCACGGCGATGAGCACGGCGGTGTAGAGGAGGATCTGGCGAGCGGTCTCGCGATCGCCCTTCGCGACGGGCAGCATGGGCACCCCGGCGCGCGCGTAATGCTCCTTGATCATCAGCGCGAGGGCCCAGAAGTGCGGCGGCGTCCAGACGAACACGACGGCGAACATGACGAATGCCGCCCAGCCGAGGTGACCGGTGGCGCTCGCGTACCCGACGAGCGGCGGCACCGCACCGGCGGCGCCGCCGATCACGATGTTCTGCGGCGTGGACCGCTTCAGCCAGCGCGTGTACACGAGCACGTAGAAGAGGTTGCCGGTGAGCGCCAGCAGCGCCGTGGGCAGGTTGACGAGCGAGTCGAGCAGAACGAACGAGAGCGCCGACAGTGCGACCCCGAATTCGAGTGCGCGTTCCGGGAGGACCCGACCCGACGCCACGGGACGCTGCTCCGTCCGTGAGCCCATCAATTTGTCGATGTCGCGGTCGAGGTAGTGGTTCAACGCGGAGGCTCCACCGCATGCCAGAGCAAGGCCGATCATCGTCGCGGCGAAGACGCCCCACGCCGGCACGCCCTCGGCGCCGACGAATGCTCCTGCGGCGCCGGTCAGCAGAAGCAGCGACATGATGCGCGGCTTCGTCAACGTCACGTAGTCGCGCCATGACGCACCGTCCACGTGGCCGTGGAAGGTGCGAGCTGCGACGAGCACGGTCGCGGCGAACGCGAGTGACGCAAACACGAGGTGCACGTCGCGGCCGACGAGCAGTGCCGCGAGCCCGAAGAGCACGAGCGCCGCCAGCGCCGGTGCGAGGAGGCGCCGGGCGGATACCCAGGCGAGCGCCGCGAGCGCGGCCAGCGGCGGCAGAGCTACCGCGGCCAGGATGCGATGAGCGGTGCCCCAGCCGGCGGCGCCGGAGACGACGGCCAGGCCGGTTCCGGCAACGGCCATGACAGCGAGGAGGCGCGCGTAGTTGCCCATCAGACGGCTCCCATCCTAGAACCCCCGCGTTTCCGCGAGTCGGCGGCGCAGATCGCGCAACGGCCGCGCACTCGTCACGTACGGCACGCTGTCGAAATTCCACGGCGGCGGCGGCGAGGTGGTGTACCACTCGAGCGTGTCGGCCCCCCACGGGTCATTGCCGGCGCGCGCGCCGCTTCGCGTCGTCTTCACGACGTTCACCACGAACACGAGCATCCCGATCGCCATGATGTACGAGCCGATCGAGGAGGCCATGTTGTACGCCTCCCACAGCCCGTGCTCCTGGTACGTGTAGACGCGGCGCGGCATTCCGAGCAGGCCGAGGAGGTGCTGCGGCATGAACGTCAGGTTGAAGCCGAAGAACACGAGCCAGAAGTGCCACTTGCCGAGCCCTTCGTCGAGAATGCGGCCGAACATCTTGGGCCACCAGTAGTAGAGGCCCCCGAAGATCCCGAAGATCGACCCGCCGAAGAGCACGTAGTGGAGGTGCGCGACCACGAAGTAGCTGTCGGTGACCTGCCAGTCGATCGGGAACGCGGCCAGGAAGATCCCCGAGAGCCCGCCGATCGTGAAGACGCCGATGAAGCCGAGGCACCAGAGCATCGGCGTCTCGAAGGAGATGCTGCCGCGCCAGATCGTCGCGAGCCAGTTGAAGATCTTCACCCCGGTCGGGATGGCGATGATCATCGAGCTGACCATGAAGAAGACGTCGAGGCCGATCGGCATGCCGACCGCGAACATGTGGTGCGCCCAGACGAGCAATGAATAGAACGCGATGCCGACCGTCGAGATCGCGACGGCCTTGTAGCCGAAGATCGGCTTCCGCGAGAAGACGGGCAGGACCTCCGAGACGATCCCCATCGCGGGCAGGATCATGATGTAGACCTCGGGGTGCCCGAAGAACCAGAAGACGTGCTGGTAGAGGATCGGGCTCCCGCCGTGCGCCGGGTCGAAGAAGTGGGTGCCGGTCTGCCGGTCGAGGAGCATCAGCGTCAGCCCGGCCGAGAGCACCGGCAAGACGATCACGAGCATCCAGGCGTACGTGACGATCGCCCACACGAACAGTGGAATGCGCATCCAGGACATCCCGGGCGTTCGCATGTTGTGCACGGTCACGATGATGTTGATCGCGCCGACGAGCGAGGCGATCGAGAGGATGTGCAGGCTCAGGATCCACAGGTCCTGGCCGTTGCCCGGCGAGTGGAGCGTCGACAGCGGTGTGTACGCCGTCCAGCCGCTCGCCGCCGCGCCGTTCTTGGCGAAGAAGCTGAGGTAGAGCACGATCCCGCCCAGCAGGAAGAGCCAGTACGAGAGGGCGTTCAAGCGCGGGAACGCCATGTCGCGCGCGCCGACCATCAGCGGCACGAGATAGTTGCCGAAGCCCGCGAGGATCGGGACGACGACGAGGAAGATCATCGTCGTGCCGTGAATCGTGACGACCTCGTTGTACGAGTTCCTCGTCAGGAACGATTCGTCGGGCGTCACCAACTGGGTTCGGATCAAGAGCGCGAGCACGCCGCCGAGCGCGAAGAAGATCAGCGACGTCACGATGTAGAGGATCCCGATGCGCTTGTGGTCGACGGTCGTCAGCCACGACGCGAACTTCCCCTGACGCCAGTCGGCGCGATACGGCCGGACGGATTCGAGGTTGACTGCCATTTACTTCGCGTACCGCTTCGTCCAGGCGATGAGGGCATTGATCTGTGCGTTCGTCCAGTTCCTGCCGACCGCCGGCATCTGCCCGATCCCGTTGCGGAGCAGCGTCGCCATGCCCTTCGGGTCGGCGAGAACCGGGTTGCCGCCGAGTGCAGGACCGACGTAGGGCTGATCGAGCTTGTGGCACTTCTGACAGACACCGGTCCACTCCTCGTGGCCGAGCGGTGTGCCGCTCGCGTTCGCCGCGCGCTGCGCGATGAACTGGTTGTACTGCGCGCGGGGCACGACGTGCACCTTGGCGTCCATGAGCGCGTGCTGGAGGCCGCAGAGCTCGGCGCAGCGAGCGATGTAGGTGCCGGCCGGCGCCTTGAACCACGTGTGGTTTGTCCTGCCCGGGATCGCGTCGAACTTGCCGCCGAGGTCGATCACCCACCACGAGTGGTTGACGTCGTAGTCGTAGCCGACGATGTTCTCGTTCACGACCTGGTCGGCCGGCGCGATCATGTTGTCGATCGACACCGCGCCGTTCGGGTAGCGGAAGAGCCAGTAGAACTGATGGCCTTCAACCGTGATCGTCGTCTGATCGGCCGCGGCGGCTTTCGGTGCATTCACGATGCCCGGCAGCTCGTAGAAGACGAACGCGCCGATCACCGCGAGGATCACGGCCGGAATCACGGTCCAGATGATCTCCAGCCGCGTCGAGCCGTGAATCTGCGGGCCTTCGACGGTTCGCGCCCGCTTGCCTCGCCGGTACTTGATGATGAACGCGATCAGCGCTCCCTCGACGATCACGAAGATCAGCCCGGTGAAGATCGAGACGAAGATGAACGCGTTGGTGATGCGGTGTGCGTTCGGCGAATGGGGGTCGCCGGGCAGGAAACCGGCGTTCCCGGCGTACGCAATCGCGCTCGTCGCGAGTGCGACGATACTCGTTGCGAGTGTGGCAAAGGCGGTCCGGCGCACGCCGGATGGCATCGTATAGAGCGTGGAACCGCGGAGTCAGGTGGAGCTGCCGGAGCAGGTGACGGGATCCTTCGAGGTGTTCGTGAACGGCGTGCCCCAGGTCGAGGGAGTCGACTACCAGCGGATCGGCCGGCTCCTCGTCTTCCAGCAGGAGCTGGCAGAGGAGGGACGCCTCGGTTTCTGGCGCTGGCTCTCACTCTTTCTCGGCGTGGCCGGCACCTATCGAAAGAACGACACCGTCGACGTCGTCTTCACGCGGGACGGCCGTCGGACCGTCGTCACCCTCCAGGCTGGGTAGATGGCTTGCTAGCTTCACGCTCCGTGGTCAGCGTCGTCGACCGAGCGCGAGCGCTGCGCACCGACGACGTGCTTGCGTCGCGGTGGTCGACCCCTGCCATCCTCGGTGCGCTGATCGTTGCCTCGCTGTTCGTACGAACCTCGCAGCTCCGGGCCGGGTTCTGGATCGACGAGGGGCTCTCGGTCGGGATCGCGCATCATCACCTGACGTCGATCCCCGGATTGCTGAACCAGGACGGCTCGCCGCCGGCGTACTACCTGTTGCTCGGCGTCTGGATCCGGCTCTTCGGAGACAGTGAGCGCGCCACGCACACGCTGTCGCTCGTCTTCGCCGTCGGCTGCATTCCGCTTGCCTTCGCAGTCGGCCGCAGCGTGTTCGACCGCTCGACCGGTTTCGTCTGCGCGGTCCTCGCCGCCTTCGATCCGTATCTGACCTACTACGCGCAGGAAACGCGCATGTACTCCGTCGAGGCGTTTCTGTCGTTGCTCGTGGTGCTGGCCTACGTCAACGGAATCCTGCGTGCGCGCAGGGTCTGGACGGTCGCTTTCGTGCTCTCGCTCGTCGCGATGCTCTACGTGCACAACTGGGCCCTGTTTCTCTGTGTTGGGTTAGCAGTCGCAACAGTGCTCTTCGCGCGAGAGCGACTTGCGATCTTCGGCGTCGCCGCTCTCGGCGTCGCAGTCCTCTACGCGCCCTGGCTGCCGACGCTGCTCTCGCAAGCTCGACACACGGGAGCGCCGTGGTCGACGACTCCCAGCTTCCACGACCTTGTCCTTGCGCCGGGCACGGTGTTCAACGGCGACGCGCCGCTGATGGCGTTCGTGCTCGCAGGTGGCGTCGGGCTTGCGCTGGTCCTGCGGCGCCGTGGTGACCCGGAACGCGCAGTCATCCTCGCCCTACTACTCGCGGCGGCAATCACGATCACGCTCGCATGGCTTCTCTCGCAGGTCTCACCGGCCTGGACGTCGCGCTACTTCGCCGTCGTGCTTGGGCCGCTTGCCGTCGTTGCCGCACGTGGGCTCGTCCGCGCCCGCCGGCTCGGGATGTTCGCACTGCTCGCCGTGGTGTTTCTCTGGACCGGTTACTCGCTCAAGGACAACAAGGAGAATGCGCGAGAAGTGAGTGCGGCGGTTGCGCCGCTGACTCACCCGGGCGAGCTCGTCATCTCGACGCAGCCCGAGCAGGTGCCGGTCTTCCGTTACTACCTCGGCGCCCGGCCGCCGCTCCGGTTCGCGACGACCATCGGGCCCGTGCCGGATTCGCAGATCTTCGACTGGCGTGACGCGATCGACCGGCTGGAAGCCGCGGAGCCACGGGCGACGCTCGACCGGCTGCTCGCAACTGTCGCCCCCGGAAGCGAGTTCGTCGTCGTGACGCCCGTGTTCCGCGACTACCGGGCGTGGAATGCACGCTGGACGAAGCTCGTCTGGCAGCGCTCCGTCGAGTGGACGACGCTGCTCCACGCGGATCCGCGTGTTCGGCTCGTTCGACACGTCGCGACGAACGAGGTCGCCCTCCATCGCAATTACTTCAAGCCCATGCAGGCCTTCGTCTATCGGCGGCTAGGCTAGTCTCCCTGCTCGGCGCCTCGCCCGGGCCGACCTCATGACGATCGAGACCTCCCAGACGACGCTCGTCCTCGGCGGCGGCCCGGCAGGCCTGACCGCCGGCTATCTGCTGGAGCGCGCGGGTCGAGACGTCGTCGTGCTCGAGGCCGACGATCAGGTCGGCGGCCTCGCGAAGACGGTCGAGCGTGACGGCTATCGGTTCGACCTCGGCGGCCACCGCTTCTTCACGAAAGCGCTCGAGGTGGACACGCTCTGGCATGAGATCCTGGGCGAGGAGTTCCTGCTGCGCCCGCGCATGTCGCGCATCTATTGGAACAACCGCTTCCTCGACTACCCGCTGCGCGGGGGTGACGTCATTCGCAAGCTCGGCCCGATCGAGCTGACGCGTTGCATGGCTTCCTACCTGCGCGCGGCCGCCCGCAGGAACAAGGTCGACGATTCACTCGAGGACTGGGTG
Organism: uncultured Thermoleophilia bacterium; assembly: GCA_963817765.1. GTDB lineage: Bacteria > Actinomycetota > Thermoleophilia > Gaiellales > Gaiellaceae > PALSA-600. The sequence goes on from CAWFPX010000020.1 coordinate 53,838, forward strand.
TCGAATCGGTTCGGTCGCCGCCTGTTCGAGCTGTTCTTCAAGTCGTACACCGAGAAGGTGTGGGGTGTTCCCACGTCCGAGATCCGGGCCGAGTGGGCCGCCCAGCGGATCAAGGGGCTCTCGTTCTTCTCGGCGGCGAAGGCGGCGTTCTTCGGCAACAAGGACAACGTGAAGAGCCTGATCTCGGAGTTCAACTACCCGCGCTTCGGACCAGGCCAGATGTGGGATGCGATGACTGCCGCGATCGAGGTCGAGGGTGGCGAGGTGCGCCTCGAAGCTCCCGTGTCGCGCATCGCGCTCGCCGGCGGCCGAGTGGTCGAGGTCGAAGCCGGCGGCGACTCCTATGCGCTTCCCGACGCCGTGATCTCGTCGCTGCCGCTCCGGGCCATCGTCGAGATGGCGAGCCCCGCGGCGCCGCCGGAGGTCCTCGAGGCTGCCCGCGGACTTCGCTATCGCGACTTCATCAGCGTGGCGCTCATCGTCGACGGTGAGGATCTGTTTCCCGACAACTGGATCTACATCCACGAGCCCGCGGTTCGCGTCGGCCGGATCCAGAACTTCCGCTCATGGTCGCCGTGGATGGTCCCCGATCCAGACAAGGCGTGCGTCGGGCTCGAGTACTTCTGCTTCGAGGGCGACGATCTCTGGACGATGGCCGACGACCAGCTCGTCGAGCTCGCTTCGCGTGAGCTCGAGCAGCTGCGGCTCGCACCGCAGTCGAAGGTCGAGCGTGGATTCGCGATCCGCGTGCCGAAGGCGTATCCGATCTACGACGCCGACTACGCCGAGCGCGTCGCGACGATCCGCGGCTGGCTCGACGGGATCGAGAACCTGCAGCAGGTCGGACGCAACGGACTGCACCGCTACAACAACTCGGACCACTCGATGCTGACCGCCATGCGCGCGGTCGACAACCTGCTCACCGGTGCGCAGCACGACATCTGGGAAGTGAACGTCGAGAGCGTCTACCACGAGACCGACGTCACCGAGGAGCATCCGTATCGCACGGCTCCCGAGACGCCCGAGATGCAAGCGCTCGCCGCCACGCGCCCTGACTAAGAAACTCCTTCCGGCCGCGACCGTGGCTGCGGCGGCGCTCGTCACGTGGCTGGCGCTGCCGACGGTCTGGTGGGGGCCGTTGAACGTCGACGAGGAGCTGACGCTCCGCGTCTCCGACTTCTCATTCGCGCACGTGTTCCACATCGTCTCGACCAAGCGTGGCGGTGGGCCGTTGCATTTCTGGCTGGAGCACTTCCTGCAGGGGTGGTGGCCCGGGCTCGGTGCGCTCCGCATTCCATCCCTCGTCTTCTTATGCCTCGCCCTTCCGGCGGTCGCCCTCCTCGCCCGTCGCCTCCTCGGGAGCGAAGCGGGAGCGGGTGTCGTCCTCCTGACCGCGGCGTCGCCGATCCCGGTGCTCTACGCCACGTTCGGGCGTCCGCACACGCTCCTGTTTGCCTGGCTGATGTGGTCGACGCTGCTCGCGTTGAAGGCTGCTGACGACGGCAGTCGCCGGCTCTGGATTGCCGCGGGTGCGCTACTCGGCCTGACGGTCTTCATCCATCCGACCGCACCGCTCTACGCGTTGACGGCATTCGGCGCGGCGCTCGTCTACGCACCCCACCGGCCGGGGTCGGTCGTGCGCCAGGCCTGGCCCGGCGCGATCGCCCTCCTCGTCGCGTTCGTGCCGTACTACGTGCGCACGCTGCACGTTCTCGGGGACCGCTACGGGGTCGGGTCGGGCGCAACCAGCGGACGGACGTTCTCCGGTCGCCCGGTGTGGGAGGACGCGCTGCATTTCGTCGCGCCGGGCCGGCACGACATCAACTACTTCACCGTGCTGGCTGCGGTCGGTGTCGTGTCGCTCCTGCACCGCCGCGCCTATCGCACGCTCGCGTTCTGCACCCTGACGGTTGCCGCACCCGTCGTCTTCTTCTCGGTCGTGCCCGCGAACGGCGATTCAGCGCTCTTCTTCGATCGCTACATGATCCCCGTCACACCCGCGTTTCTCGTCGTCGTCCTCGCGGGCTGCCTGACGATCGCGGGCTGGGCGGGAGCGATGCGGTTGGTCGTGCTCGCCCTGCTCGTAGCGGGCCTCCTGGGTGTCGAGTTGCGATACGACATCAACCATCGAAACGCGGTGCGGCGGATCGGCGTCGACTCGGTCGTGAACGCGGTCGAGCGAGCGCCGCACGGTTCGATCCTCTTTGGCTCGACGGGAACGAGCGGTGCGCTGTTCTCGTCGTTCGACTACGGGCATCCCGCCAACATCCTCGACCACCTCGTCGCGTTGCGCGTGCACTCGGTCGAGCTCGTCGACGACGATTCGTGCCGGCGTGCGCTGTCGTTCGTGCAAGGGCCGGCCGGGCCGCGGTACGGGGTCTGGCTCTTCTACGCCGCCTCGCCTGCAGAGGCGAGGACCGCCGCGCAGGCGCTGGCAGGGGTTGAGGGAACTCGGGTCGAGAGGATCGGCCGGCATTATTTCGTCGTTCGCACATCGACGCGGCTCGCGCCGCGCGCGTTGATCCGGCGCGGCGTCGCACTGCGGCTCGCGTGGAAGAGGGCCGTACCTTCGAATCACCGTGTCGACGAATTGCTGCTGGCCGACCGGGAGCTGCTGCGCGGTACGGCAGCGTGCGTTCCCTACGGCGAGCTCGGCGACCCCGACATCAGCCCGCATTGGCCTCCCGTGACGACCAAGCATCAGTAGGAACTTCGTTTGCTGGCCCAGCGGATCACGGCCGTGATGCCGGAGGTGCGAGCGCTCTTCACATCGGGCTACACCGACGCGGCTGCAGAAGGGCCTTTCATCCAGAAGCCCTTCACGCCGGCCGAGCTCGTCCAGAAGGTCAGTGCCGTCCTCGCGGCGTAGTAGTCGCTCCTCCCCTTCGCCCGGACGTTAGGCTCGGCGGATGCCCGATCCCGGCCGGAGCTGGAATTTCGTCATGCGCCACCCCACGGTCGCGTCGCATTGCGTCGGTGAGCTTCTGGCCGCGCTCGCCCCGCGTCGGTGACGCGCGTCCTCATTCTCACCGCGAGCATCGGCGAGGGCCACGATTTGCCGGCCCGCACACTGGCTGCGCAGTTACTCGCCGAGGCGCCCGGCACAGAGGTCGTGATCGAGGATGGGCTCGCTGCCATGGGTCGCGGGTTCGTCGTCATCAACGACGGCGGCGCGAGCGTCTTCTTCTATCGCTGGCAGTGGATCTGGGACGCGGCGTTCTGGCTCTCGGCCGGGTTCGCGCCGACACGGCGTGCGGTGAAGGCACTCATGCGAGTACTGGGCTCACGCGGGCTCAACCGACTGATCCGCCGCGTGCAGCCCGATGTCGTGGTCTCGGTGTACCCGCTCGCGACGGAGGTGCTCGGTGGCCTGCGGCGCCAGGGGCGACTTACGGTGCCGACGGTGGGAGCGATCACCGACCTTGCGATGATGCACTACTGGGCCGCGCCGGGAATCGACCTGCACCTCGTCATCCATCCCGCCGTGATCGCACAGGTCCGTGAGATCGCCGGCCCCGCCGCCGAGGTCGAGGTCGTGCACGGGCTGACGCGACCCGAGTTCGCCGAGCCCTGTGACGCGGCGGTCGCTCGGAGCGTCCTCGACCTGCCTGCGACGGGGAAGATCGTCCTCGTCTCAGGCGGCGGCTGGGGCGTCGGCGATCTCGAGAGCGCCGCGGACGAAGCGCTTCGGCTCGACGTTTCCGTCGTCGCGTGCCTCTGCGGTCGCAATGAGGATCTACAGCAGCGGCTCGAGCGGCACTACGCCTCCGAGCCGCGCGTGCGCGTGGTCGGGTTCACGGAGCAGATGAGCGAGTGGCTCGCGGCGGCCGACGCCCTCATCCACTCGACCGGGGGCCTCACCGTGCTGGAGGCGTACATTCGCGGTTGCCCGACGATCTCGTACGGCTGGGGCCGCGGCCACATTCGGGTCCACAACGAGGCGTTTCGCCGGTTTGGCTTCGCCGAGGTCGCGGCGACACGGTCTGCGCTCGGCGACGCGCTCCGCCGCGCACTTGCCGCGCGTCCCGAGCCCGGGTTCACCCTCGCCTCGCTGCCTTCGGCGGCCTCGCTCGTGCTGGCGCTCGCGACGTGAGGGCTGACTGGCTCCTGCCCGCGGCAGCACCCCTCATGCGCCCGCTCGCACGTGCGTACGGGATCGACTGCACGCTCGCCCGCGACGATGCTGTCGCGCTGACGTTCGACGACGGCCCGCACGCGCAGGGAACCCCGGCGGTGCTCGCCGAGCTCGAGCGACGACGCGCAACGGCGACCTTCTTCCTGGTCGGAGAGCAGGTCCGGCTGCGGCCTGCGCTCGCCCACGAGATCGTCTCCGCCGGGCACGAAGTGGCTGTTCACGGTGACCGCCACATACTGCTGTTGCGGAGAACGGTGCGCGCGGTCGCCGACGACCTCGACCGTGCGGTGGCGACGATCGCCGAGGCCACCGGCGTCGCTCCCACCCTCTACCGACCCCCGTACGGGGTCTTCAGCGCCGGGGCGCTTGCGCACGTGCGGTCACGCTCGTGGTACCCGCTGCTCTGGTCGACGTGGGGTCGTGACTGGGAGCGTCGCGCGACGCCCGCCTCGATCGCACGGCGTGCGACCCGGGGCCTACGGCCGGGCGACGTCGTGCTGCTGCACGACTCGGATGCCTACAGCTCGGCTGACTCTTGGCGCAGAACTGCGGCGGCGCTGCCGTCCGTCATCGATGCGGTCGCCACCCTCGGTGTGTCTGCGTCGTCGGTCACCCACTCGACGTAACGGCGAACGCCGTCGGCGAATGCCGTCGTCGCCTCCCAGCCGAGCTCGCGAGCGGCCCGCTCGCCCGAGATGTTGCCGCCGCGCAGATCGCCGGCGCGCCCTTCGACGTGGACGATCGGCACGTCCCCGACCACGTCCCGGACCGCACGCGCGATTGCCCGCACGCTCGTGTTCTCGTGCCCGACGAGATTGAAGATCCGGTTCGCGCCGGCCGGTGCGAGTGATGCGACGACGCCGTCGGCGAGGTCTTCGACATAGACGAACCGTCGTGACTGTGTGCCGTCGCCGGCGATGGTCAACGGCTGGCCCGCGAGAGCCTTCGCCGTGAACGCAGCGACGACTGCGGTCGGCCGCGAACGCGGCCCGTACGGGATCCCGAACCGGAGAATCGATTGCGCGAGCCCGAAGAGCTCACCGTAGCTCGCCGTGTACATCTCGCCCGCGATCTTGGTTGCGGTGTAGAAGTGCTTCGGCAGCGCGAGCGGCGTGTCCTCGTCGAGAGCTTCCGGCCCGGTTGCATCGCCGTAGACCCAGATCGTGCTGGCGTAGACAAAGCGCGGGATCTCGGCCTCGCGCACTCCGTCGAGCAGCGACTGTGTGCCCCGCACGTTGACGCGATCTGCGTGAGCCGGGTCGCGCGTGACCTGGTCGACGTCGGCGACCGCTGCGAGGTGGAGCACCGCATCACAGCCCGTGACGGCGCGGCGTACCGCGTCGGAGTCGCAGAGATCGCCGCGGACGGTCTCGACGTCGCCCGGGTCGTGATGAGGAGACTCGACCAGGTCGAAGATGCGCGGCTCGTGACCCGCCGCCTGGAGACGGTCGACGACGTGTGAGCCGATGAAGCCGCAGCCGCCCGTGACGAGCACCTTCACGCGTCGGGCTCCTCGGCGCGGTAGTAGAGCGGAACGCACCAATGGTTCTCCGCCACCCAATCGCTCGCCGGAAGATCGACCCGGTAGTCGAGCACGCGGTGGCACGGCTCGTCGTAGACCTTGCCCGTCGACTGCTCGACCGGCTCGAAGACGATCACCTTGTAGAGGCCGGAGGTCATGCCGTCGGGAAGCTTCAGCCTCGACGGGTAGACCGGGTCGATGTGGAGCCGGGCCTGTTCGTTCTTCCACGCGACGATCTCGTCGATGCGGTCGACCTGGACGACGCCGATCGCCGCGGTGAACTCGTTCATCCGAAAGTTGAGGCCGTGAACGGCGTAGTCCGGCTTGCCGTAGTTGCGGAACGAGCGCGCGAACTCCAGCGCCTCCGGGTGCCGCGACACGAGCATGCCGCCCTCTCCCGTCGAGATGGTCTTGGTCGGTGCGAACGACCAGACGCCGAGATCGCCCCATGTTCCAGCTCGCCGGCCGTTCCAGTCGGCCCCGTGCGCGTGGGCGCAGTCTTCGATCAGGATGATGCCTTCGCTCCGGCAGAGCTCGGCGATCCGGTCGGAATCGAATGCGATGTGGCCGCCGATATGAACGAGGAAGACCGCGCGCGGACGGTGCTCGTGCACCTTCTGCTCGAGGTCGTCGAACGACATGCAGAGGTCGTCGCGGTTGCAGTCGACGAACTCGACCCGGGCGCCGGCGGTCATCGCGGCGAGGGGTGTCGCCATGAATGTGTTCGACGGGCACAGGACGGTCTCACCGCGCACACCGGCCCATTCGAGGGCGGCGAGCGCAGCGCCGGTCCAGCCGTTGAAGGCGACGGCCGCCTCGACGCCGTTCCAGCGTGCCCAGGCGCTTTCGAACTCGGCCGTCAAGGTTCCCTCCGACCAGCGTTCCACATCGAGGACGCTGTCCCAGAGTGTGTGCAGCCGCGCGCGGTCGCGCTGGTCGAAGCCAATTGCGAAGCGCGCGAGATCCGTCGGGATGCGGGGGGCGAGCATCCGCGCAAGCCTATAGCGCGGCCCGCTTTGCGACGCAGACGGCGTCTGACGAAAGGCTGAACAGACGGCGTGCAGGTCGTGTGCGAGAGCGTGGTCACCTGGCGGTGCCGGCGCTCAGCCGAGTCCCGCTTCGCGCAACGGACGGCGCGCCCAGGCGAAGCTCGACGCATACCAGCCGTTGAACGGCAGCAGCGTCACGCCCTCGTCGCTCGACTGGATGAACCAGCCGTTGCCCAGGTAGAGCGCGGTGTGATCGACTTCACTCGGCTTGGACGCTCGCCCGTGCGCGCCGAAGAACATGACGTCGGCCGGCTGAAGCTTCGCGGCGGGGAGTAGGTCGCGTTGCGGTACCTCGCCGCTCATCTGGTAGGTCGTGCGTCCCCGAAGCACGCCTGCAAGGCCTCGCTCGCCCGGATACGGCGTCAGCTTGTAGACGCGCCAGACGAAGCCCGAGCAGTCGAAGCCACCGGCCGACGAGACGCCGAACAGCGTCTCCTTGGTCGGGCTCGTCCCGCCCCAGACGTACGGGTAGCCGACGTAGGAGACCGCCGTCGTCAGGATGCGGCGCTGCCATGGCGTGAGGTCGGGCAGCGTGAAGGCGGCCGCTGCCTGCCGAACGGCGTCGGCGGCCCGGTCGTCGAGTTGCAGGAGCTGCGCGAAGGACCAGGCCGCCTCCGCGCGGGTCGCCGGCTGGGTGGGCAACAGCTCGAGATCGTCTTGTCCCGCTGGATGGTTGAGGCGGAGCCCGAGCATGCGCGCAACCGCTTCGGCACCGGTGCCGGCGCGCGGGTGGAGCCCTGCCTGCGCGAGCGTTCCCTGGATTGCCCGCGCCGCGTCGCCGAGGCCGAGATAGCCGACGAGCGCTGCATCGAGCTGCTTGATGGTGACCGCCTGCGCCGGAACCGCGGCGTGGTAGAGGACGCGAGCCGGCCCGACAGTCGTGGGCGCAGGCGTCGGAACGGATGACTTCACGACCGGCACGGCGACGGGCACCTCGCGTGGCGGCGGGACCGAGCGCACGTTGTTCGCGACCGTGACGCTCCAGACCGCGACCGCGGTGCCACCGTCGGCGAACGAGACGTTGACGGCGAGCTGGTGCGCGCCGTCGGCCAGCGACTGCGTGTCGAGCACGAACTCGAACGGGTCGCTGTCCTCGCTGTCGACGCCGACCCCGTCGACCGCGAAGTCGACGTGGTCGATCGTCTGGCCGGGAGCGTCGATGGTCACGCTCGCGTCGCCCGCTAACAGGTCGCCAGGCCCGACTGTCGACTCGAGCGTCGGCGTCGGCGCCGGAGGAGTGGGCGGAGCGAGCGGGTTCTGAAGGGCTGCGGTCGCTGCGATCGCCGCGGCGAGGGTCGACTGGGTCAGCGGCGCCTGCGGCGCGAACGTCGCCGGCGAGTGACCGAGCACGCCTGCCTTCGTGACGGTGCGAATCTCGGGCGCCGCCCAGTTGCGATCAGTTGCGTCTGCCCGCACCGAGCACGCGAAGATGCTCGCGAGCGCGACTGCCGTGATGCACGTGAGGCGGCGAATGACCATCAAGAACCTGTTCGACCATCGTCGCGTCCGAGTCGCCCCGAAATCCCCCGAATAGTGGTGCGCGGGGCGCGCTTCGGTCTTGCTGCAACACCGCCGAACGTAACGGCTGTCAGGCAACACCATTGACCTCAGGCAATAAACTGCGTCCGTGCCTCGCTCGCTCACGAACCACATCGATTCTCCGCGCGAGTTCGGGATCCGTCTGAAGGCGGCCCGCGGCCGCGCCGGACTGTCACAGCGGCAGCTCGCATTTCCAGGTTGCACCGCGGCCTATATCTCTCGCCTCGAAGCGGGGGCTCGTGTGCCGTCGCTGCAGATGAGCAACCAGCTCGCGTTGCGCCTCGAGGTCACGGGCCAGTGGCTCGCGACAGGTGTGGACGCGGCCGTGCTCGAGCCCATCGAGCTCCTCGAGGCCGAGGTCGCGCTTCGGCTGGGCGAAGTCGACGAGGCTGAGCGTCTCTTTCTCGCGCACCTCGACGCGGAGGATCCCTCGCGGGGCGCAGCACTCGCCGGCCTCGGGCGGATCTCGTTCCAGGCCGGGCGGCTCGAGGAGGCAATCAGCCGACTCCAGCAGTCGTTCGAGCTGCGCGGCAAGCGCTCCCTCGCCGATCCCGGGCTTGTCGACACCCTCGGCCGGGCCTACGCGTCGGTCGGCCCGATGGAGTCGGCGATCGCGCTCTTCGAAGGCGCGCTCGAGGAAGCACGCGCGGCGGAGGCTCCGATCGAACAGCTGCGGTTCACGGTCCTGCTCGCCAAAGCGCTGATCGACAGCGGGTCGATCAGCCGCGCGGAGCACGCGCTTGCAGACGTGATTCGCATCACCGATGAGATCGCAGACCCGGTCGCTGCCGCCCGGCTCTTCTGGACCCAGTCGCGCCTCTATTCGGCGCGGCACGAGCCGCAGCTCGCGAGCAAATATGCCCGCCGGGCGCTCGAGATTCTCGAGCGCACCGAGAACGAGGTGTACGTCGGCATGGCGTATCACCTGCTGGCGATCGCGGAGATCGAGTCCGGGAACGAAGAGAGCGCGCTCGAGCAGCTCGAGCGCGGACGCAGGTTGTTCGGAACCGAACTGAGCTCGAAGGACGAGGCGAAGTTCTCCATCGAAGAGGCACGCGCGCTCACCTCGCTCGGTCGGACCGGCGAGGCGGCGCGGGCCGCCGGTCGCGCGCTCGCCCTCATCGACTGGATCAGCGCCGACGACCGCGGTCGAGCCTACGTCGCCCTCGCGGATGTGTTCGTCGCCGCCGGGGAGCTCGACCGCGCGGAGATGTTGTACGGCCAGGGCCTCGATCTTCTGATCGAGCACGGGAAGCCGTTCTCGCTCGACGCCGGCCGCAGGCTCGCCGATGTGCTCGAGCAGAGAGGGGACGAGACGGGCGCGCTCGCGGTTCTGAAGCGTGCTGCCGCGGCGGCTTCGGCCCCCACGCAAGTCAAAACCTGACGGCGGCCCGTCGACGCCGCACCTCGAGCGCGCCCGGTTCCGGCGGCTTCCAGCACGACGCCGCGGTGGGCAGCGCTAGCGAATCAACCCTCTAGCGGTGGCGCCTGCGGGCGCGGTTCGGTGCCTCGTCGGTCAGGGTCGCCACGCGCACCGCGCGGAACCCGCCCTCGACATCTGCTGCTTCGCGCTCGAACGTCAACGGCTTGCCCGCCATGCGATCGCCCAGAGTGTGCCCGGGCTCGAACCCGGACTCCTCGACGAGAAGCCGTTCACCGTCTTCAGTGCGGATGTATCCCATCCGCTTTTCTGGGTTGAACCAGATCAATGTGCCGCGCATGTTCCCCTTTCGACAATCAGCGTCCGCCCGCCAGGCGATCCGTCTCGAGGAGCGTGAGACATCCCGGGCAGACCTCTTCGTCCTCAATTGTGACCCAACTCGTGCGGTCGTCGGAGTCTCGTGCAGATCTGGCACACCGAGAGCAGGTCTCGATGTCGCTCTCGTCCCGCTCAGCGCTCATCCACGGGGGAGGACGTAGAAGGCGATCGCGGCGCATTGGCAGGCCGCTGCGGCCAGGGTGCAGAGGTGGAAGATCTCGTGGTAGCCGAAAGTCGCGGGTCGCGGATCGGGCCGCCGGAGGGCGTAGACGACTGCACCGGCGGTGTAGAAGAGGCCGCCGGCGAAGAGCAGGAGAAGGCCGGGTGTCCCTACCTTGTCGAACTGCGAGTAGGCGACGATGGCCACCCATCCGAGTGCGATCCCGATCGCCGCCGACAGCCGTTTGGGCGCCTTCACCCAGATCACCTTCAGGACGATCGCGACGAGCACGCCGGTGTAGACGATCGAAAGCACGACGATCGCCCACGTTTGTGAGAACACGATGAGCCCGAACGGCGTATACGTACCGGCGATCAGGAGGTACACCCCTGCGTGGTCGGCGCGCGCGAGCCACGAACGCGTGACCGGCGACCAGGTCGGGCGGTGGTAGAGGGCGCTCACCCCGAAGCAGATCGCGAGGCAGCTCGTGAAGACGATGGCCGAGACTCGAGCGCGACCCGGCTCGGCCAGGATCGCGAGCGGGATCGCGACAGCGACCGCGGCGAAGAAGCCCGCTTCGTGGAAGACACCCCGGAGGCGCGGCTTCACGCGCACCGGAATCTGCTCTGCTGCAGCTATTTCGGGGCCTTCCTGGTCGCCGTTCGATTGCGACAAGCGTAACAGCCGCTTGTGCGGATCATTTCCTGCGTCGCTACACTCCCGGCTTGGAACTGAGCGAGTCTCGACGGTGCGCATTTGCATCTTCTTGCCCGTTCATGAAGTTGGCAAGGAGGTGAAAGAGATATGGCAAGCGGAACCGTCAAGTGGTTCAACGCGGACAAGGGTTACGGCTTCATCACACCTGATGAGGGCGGGAAGGACCTGTTCGTGCACTTCAGCGCGATCCAGAGCAGCGGCTACAAGTCGCTCGCCGAGGGTGCGAAGGTCGAGTACGAGGCGCAGGAGGGCGATAAGGGCCCCCAGGCAGCCAACGTGACCGTTACGGCGTAACGCCGTGAGCGAGCGGCGGGTGCTCACCCGCCGCTCGCTGCAAAAAACCTCGAAAGGAGGGGAGCGCATTGGCGCAACAGAAGGAAGAGAAGGTCGAAATGACGGGCGAGATCGTCGAGGCGCTCCGGAACGGCATGTTCCGCATCCAGCTCGACAACGGGCACGAGACCCTCGGGTACACCGCAGGGAAGATGCGGCGCTACCGCATCCGGATGAATCCGGGTGACCGTGTTCGCATCGAGCTTTCCGCGTACGACCTCGGCCGCGGGCGGATCGTCTACCGGATGCGTCCGGGCGACGAGCGCGAAGCCTAAACCTACGCCGGCGAACGCGCGAGCACGACGACGGGAATCTCGCGCGTCGTGCGGCGCGCATAGTTCAGATAGCCCGGCGCGCGCTCGACGACCCGCGCCCAGAGGCGCTCCCGCTCGTCGCCCGAGGTTGCGCGTGCGGTGACAGCGAGCCGCTCGGCTCCGACCTGCAAGGTCGCAGTCGGCGTGCGCTCGAGGTTGAGCCACCACGCCGGCGACCGGTCCATCCCGCCGAACGAGGCGATCACGATGTAGTCGGGGCCGTCAGGCAGTGCGCAGAGAGGGACGGTGCGCGGCTTCCCGCTCGTCCGTCCGGTGGTCGTCAGCAGGACGATCGGCAGGGTCCAGATGCGCGCGCCGATTCGGCCACGGCTCAGCCGGTAGAGGCTGCGATGAACCGCGCCGAGGCTCCTCGTCGCGATCGGGATCAGCGCGCGGCGCATCTCAGCCGCCACCCGCTCGCCGGAGGTCGACGAGGCGCTGCGCCTTGCCTGCCGACCGTTCGATGAGGTCGGGCTCGAGCACGTCGACGTCGACCGTGACTCCGATCGACTGCTTGGCAAGCGCTGCGAGCCGTTCGCCGCTGTCTGCGCGTTCCGCGGCGCCTGCCGCCTCGCTGCGCGCCTCGACTCGGATGGTGAGCTCGTCCAGCCTGCGCGGCCGTGAGAGCACGAGCTGGAAGTGCGGCGCGAGGCCGGGGACGCGCAGAATCAGCTCCTCGATCTGCGACGGGAACAGGTTGACGCCGCGCAGGATGATCATGTCGTCACTCCGTCCCGTGATGCGCTCGATTCGCCTCATCGGTCGAGCGGTGCCGGGAAGCAGACGCGTCAGGTCGCGGGTTCGGTAGCGGATGAGCGGGAGAGCTTGCTTCGTGAGGGTCGTGAACACGAGCTCTCCGTGCTCGCCGGGACCACGTGCCGCACCGGTCGCCTCGTCGACGATCTCGGGAAAGAAGTGGTCCTCCCACACATGCAACCCGTCCTTGGTCTCGACACACTCGCTGGCGACGCCCGGTCCCATGATCTCGGACAACCCGTAGATGTCGACGGCGTCGATGCCGGTGCGCGCTTCGATCTCTGCGCGCATCTCGTCGGTCCACGGCTCGGCTCCGAAGATGCCGAGCCTCAGCGCACAGGCGCGCGGGTCGATGCCCTGCCGCTCGAACTCGTCGAGGATCGCCAGCATGTACGACGGGGTGACCATGATGATCTCCGGCTCGAGGTCGACGAGTAGGCGAACCTGCCGTTCGGTCATGCCGCCGGAGACGGGAATGACCGTGCAGCCGAGCTCCTCGGCGCCGTAGTGCGCCCCGAGCCCGCCGGTGAACAGCCCGTAGCCGTACGCCACGTGCACGCGGTCGCCGCGGCGTCCACCGGCGGCGCGGATCGAGCGCGCGACGAGCTTCGCCCAGGTCTCGACGTCCTGACGCGTGTAGCCGACGACCGTCGGCCGCCCGGTTGTGCCGCTCGAGGCGTGGACGCGGGCTATCTGCTCGCGCGGCACGGCGAACATGTCGAACGGGTAGGCGTCGCGAAGGTCGGCCTTCGTCGTGAACGGATACCGCGCGAGGTCGTCGAGGCTGCGGCAGTCGTCCGGATGCACCCCCACCTCGTCGAAGCGCCTACGGTAGGGCTCGACGTTCGCGTAGGCATGGTGCAGCGTCGATTGCAGCCGCTCCAGTTGCAGCGCTGCCAGCTCATCCGGCGAGGCACGCTCGATCGGCTCGAGCTCTTCGAACTGTGGCGCCGCCCGGCCGAGCATCGTCTCATCGTGCCCCCTGTGCTCGGCCGCCGTCAACCGGGCAGGGGCTCCCGGCGCGATTGCTCTGAGTCGCGACCGTCTAGCTGCTGCCGGACTGGCAGACACCCTTCGGGAACCCGTAGGCCTTCGTGTTCTTGCTCGCCTTTGCAAAGAGTGTGAAACCGCGCTGTACCTCGCTCATCGCCTGGGCGTAGCGTCCGGCGAGCGCCGCGCGATGACCTGCGCGGAACGCCGCGACCGTCGGGCGGAGATCAGCGATGAAGGCTTCGAACAGGCCACGGTCCTGAGCGGGCGGCGCCAGCCGTGCAAGCCCCACACGGACGCCCTCGAGAGCGTTCGCGTAGCCGGCGATGAAGACGATGGCCCGCCGCTTGTCGCCCTTCGGTGCGTTCGGTGCGAATGGATTTGCGGAGCGAATCTGCGGAAGGGCGTCTGCCTTTCGCTCGCCGGTCTTGCAGATTGCGGAGCCGCGCGCGATCACCTGCGCCTTCGTCAGCGTGCGGTCGGTGCTGTGGGCAAGCGTCGCGGTCGCGAGCGCCGCCAGAACGGCGGCCAGGACGATTGCTGTTGTGCGAATACCGCTCATCGAAGTGCCTCCTCGAGTTGAATGTCCTCGAAGCGTCCTCCCACAAGCGCGCGTGCGCATCGGTTGCGCGCGCGATCCTGACTCGCTCGAACGAGCGATCTCTGGCGCCGTTCAACTCGCTCTTGCGATCGATGGTGCCGGCGGCGAGATCCGACTAGGGTGCTTCTGTGGGCGTCCGGGGCTGGCTTCAACGACATGCTGACGGTGCGCTCGCAACGTCGATCGGATTCATCTTCGTAGCTGAGATGCTGTTCGAAGCTGACGTCCACCGACGTCCGGCGAGTGTCGCGGTCGCGGCGCTCTTCGGCACCACGCTCGCGTTCCGCCGCCGTTTCCCGCTTGCACCGCTCGCCGTCGGGATCGCGATCGTCGAGCTCGACAACACGCTCTTGAAGGGGATCGCCGAGGCGGGTGCGTTTCTCGTCGGCTTCGTGATTGCGATCTACACGGCAGGCCGGTTTGCACGCGGTGTCTCGGCGTGGCTCTCGCTCGCCGTGGTCCTCATCGCTATCCCGGTCGCGGCGATCGAGCCGGGTCAACCGGTCGGGTTCGCCGACTTTGGGTTCTTCGCAATGTTCTTCGGTGGCCCGTTCGTCGTGGGTCGAATCATCCGCCACCGGCGCGAGCGCGAACGATCGCTCGTCGCGCATGCGACGAGGCTCGAGCTCGACCAGGAGGTACGCGCGGCCGAAGCAGTCGCCGATGAGCGATCGCGCATCGCGCGTGAGTTGCACGACGTGGTCGCTCATGCGATCAGCGTGATCGTCCTGCAGGCTCGAGGTGGTAGGAGGATGCTCGACGACGCGCCGGAAGAGACGCGCGCGGCCCTCGACGCGATCGAGCACGCAGGCGGCCAGGCGCTCGAGGAGATGCGCCGGTTGCTCGGCATGCTCCGCGCGTCAGGGGAGGAGATCGCGCTCGCGCCGCAGCCGAGTCTTTCTCGCCTCGACGAGTTGGCGGCGCGCGTCACGGCGACCGGGTTGCCGGTCGAGGTACGAGTCGAGGGAACGCCGGTCGAGCTGCCGCCTGGCGTCGATGTGTCCGCATACCGCATCGTCCAGGAGGCGCTGACGAACGCGCTGAAGCACGCGGGGCCGGCTCGTGCGCAGGTAATCGTCCGCTACCGGTCCCACGGCGTTGAGCTCGAGGTACTCGACGACGGGCCGGGTGGCGCCGGTGGTGGCGGCTCGGGCCATGGGCTCGCCGGCATCCGCGAGCGCGTCGGCATCTACGGTGGTGCGCTCGAGAGCGGTCAGCGCGAGGGTGGCGGCTACGCGCTCAGGGTCGTCTTGCCGCTCGGCCCATCGCAATAATCGGCCCTAGCTCGATGATCCGCATCCTGCTCGCCGACGATCAGAGCCTCATCCGCGCCGGGTTCCGGATGATCCTCAAGGCGGAGCCTGATTTCGAGGTGGTCGGAGAGGCCGGCGACGGCGAGGCGGCGGTCGCGCAGACGGCGGAGTTGCAACCCGATGTCGTGTTGATGGACATCCGCATGCCGCAACTCGACGGGATCGCGGCGACGCGCCTCATCACCGGCCGGGAAGGCGCGCCGCGCGTCCTCGTCTTGACGACGTTCGACCTCGACGAGTACGTGTACGAGGCCCTACGCGCCGGCGCGAGTGCGTTTCTCCTCAAGGATGCGCCCGAGCGCCAGCTCATCGCCGCGGTCCGCGTCGTGGCCGACGGGGGGTCGCTCTTCGCACCGTCCGTCACCAAGCGCTTGATCGAGCGGTTCGCAGACCGCGGACCGGGCGGCGAGCCGGTGGCGCTCGACGCGTTGACGGCTCGCGAGCATGAGGTTCTGGCGCTCGTGGCTCGTGGGCACTCGAACGCCGAGATCGCGTCCGAGCTCGTTGTGAGCGAGCACACGGTGAAGACGCATGTTGCGAGCATCCTGCAAAAGCTGGAGCTGCGAAACCGCGTCCAGGCAGTCGTGCTCGCCTACGAGTCCGGTCTCGTGCAGCCGGGCCGCGCCGCGCCCTGAGTCGCCCGCCCTCGCTCTAGTTGCGTCTGCCGAAGATGGAGAGGAAAAACAGGAAGACGTTGAGGATGTCGAGGAAGATCGAGGCGGCGAGGAGAGGCGCCACGCGGATGTCCTTGGACTTCCGCAGCCGCTGGAAGTCGATGAGCGTGAACCCCGCGAAGATGACGAGCCCGAGCACTGCCCAGATCAGGTCGCCGTTCGGGATGCGGACGAAGATCGTCACGATCCCGAACACGATCAGCGCGAGCAGCGCCCAGAAGAGCACGCGTGCCAGCGGCTGGAGATCGCGTCGGATCGCGTAGCCGGCGGCGCCGAAGCCGCCGATGAAGAGCGCCGTCGCGGCGCCCGCCTGCCACACCGCCTGCGGGTTCGTGCTCGCGTAGTAGGCGATCGTCGGCGCTGTGCCGAGACCGATGAGCACTCCGAAGGCGAACAGGAGCCCCACGGCGAGCTGCTCCGAGCGGCGGATCGCGACGTTCAGGCCGAGGAGGCAGGCGAACGAGAGGATGAACCAGAGGAACCCTGCCGTGTTCGACATGTTCCGGCCGAGGTAGGCCCCGACGGCGAAGAAGCCGGCGGTGACGGCGACGAGGCCCATCGTGTGGGCGAAGAGCGTGCGGGACTCGTCGCGGGTCGTTCCGCGACCGACCGCGGTGTCAGAGAAGGTCATGACGTGAGCTTATCGACCACGAAAAGCGACGCAAGCGAACGCGTTTTCGGGGCTCAGACGGAGGAGCCGACCGCGGCGACGAGTGCTTCGACGCACACGGGATCGAACTGGGTCCCCGCGCACTCCTGCAGCTCGCGGAGTGCCTCGCTCTCGCTCACGCGAGCCCGGTAGGGGCGGTTCTCGCACATCGCGAGGTACGCGTCGGCGACGGCAACGACTCGCGCCGCGAGTGGAATCTGCTCGCCGGCCAGGCCGCGTGGATACCCGCCGCCGTCCCAGCGCTCATGATGCCCGGTCACGACTTCGGCGACATGCGGGTCGACCGCCCGGCCGACGATGCGCTCCCCTTCCAGCGGATGCTCCCTGATGAGCAGGCGCTCCCGCTGCGTCAGCGGAGACGCCTTCGAGAGGATGTACTCGTCGATCTGGAGCTTCCCGACGTCGTGGAGGAGCGCTCCTTGAGCGACCGCCCGCCTGGTCTCGTCATCGACCTCGAGCGCCGCGGCGATGCGCAACGAGCAATGGGCGACGCCGATCGCGTGGGCGTCGGGGTAGCCGATCACGCCGGTTCGCATCGCGACGAGACGCCTGCTTTCGGCGATCGGAAGCTCCTCCACCGACTCCCCGATCGTGCGCGCCGTCGTTGCCACGCATCCCCCTTTCGGGGGATGACTTGGTGTTCCTTCGGGAAACGGCGCTACATTCGTTTCGTTGCGGCAAGGGCGGGTGAGGGCGGTGGGAAGGATGGGGACCCGACTCGGACGGCGGGGGCGTTTCGCAGCGCTCGGTTCTGCCGGCGCGTCGGTGGTCGCCGCGTCGTTGCTGATCGGGCTCTCGGTCGGCGCCGCGTGCTGGGCGATCGAGTCGGCCATCCTGAGCAGCCTGCGCTCGAGCCGGATCGACGCAGCGCGCACGACGTTGACCGTCGCCCGCAACCTGGTCGCCGGCAACGAGCGGGCGGCCGCTCGTGAGGCATCGGAGCTCGCGGGTCGGGCCGATGTGCAGTCTGCGTTCGTCGCGCGCGACGTCGCGCCGCTCCTCTCGCTGTCGCGAGCGCATCCCAACGCGGGGTTCGTCCTGTCGAACGGACGGGTCATCGGGCGGACGACCCTTGCCGGGCCAGGGGCAACCGTCGCCGTCTACAGCCACGGCCGTCCCGCGGGACGCGTGATCGTGGCGAGGCCGCCCGATGCCACGCTTCTCGACGCCGCGCGGAAGCAGTCACCGCAGACGGATCTCCTCTACGCCGTCGGCGGCGGTGTCGTTGCGTCGTCGCCGAACGTCGGCCACGTGCCGGTCGCGAGCCTCCTGCACTCGAAGGCTCAGCGAACAGCTCGCACTGAGCTCACTCGACGCTGCGACCGCGCAGCTGTATGCCTACCGTGCGAAGCCCGGCATCCCAGGTCGTCGGCTCTGGCCGTTCGTGGCCGCCTTCGTCGCGACGATCGTCTCGTTTCGCGTCTTCGAGCGACGCGAGCTCCGACAGCCGGTCCAAGCCCCCGCCGAACTCGGTCCGCGCCGCGGTCGCGCTCGTCGGCGAGACACTGGCTGCGACGCACAACACGCAGGCGCTGCTGCCCGTCATCCTGCGGGCGGCCGTCGAGGCGACGGAGGCCAGCGGCGGCACGATCGAGGCCGGAGACTTCTCGCTCGCGACGCGCGGAACGATCCCGGCTGAACCGGTCGACACGCTTCAGGTCGCCCTTCAGGTGTCCGAGGGCCAGAGCGCGCGAATGACGCTCTTCTCGTCGGACGCCGGCTTCGACGCCGACGCGCGAGACGCAGTGGCGTGGATCGCCGAGCAGGCTCTGATCGCGCTCGAGAATGCACGTCTGCACGGCCAGGTGCAGCGGCAGGCGGTGACCGATGACCTCACCGGTCTGGCAAACCGCCGTCAGTTCCTCGTGCAGCTCGACTCGGAGATCGCCCGCTCCCGGCGAAGCGGATCGCCGCTCGGGATCGTCCTCGCAGACCTCGACGACTTCAAGCGGGTCAATGACACGTACGGACATCAGGCGGGGGACGTGGCTCTGCGCAGCTTCGCGGAGATCCTCACGACGATGGCGCGAGACGTCGACCTCGCCGTGCGGCTCGGAGGGGAGGAGTTCGCGATGCTCCTGCCAGACACGGACCTGGCCGGCGCAGCTCAACTCGCCGAGCGGCTCCGCCTCGCGCTCGAGTCGACGGAGATCGGCCGCCCGCCCGTCCAGATTCGCTTGACGGCGAGCTTCGGCGTCTCGTCCTTCCCCGCGGCGGCGGCCGCCGAGGATCTGCTCACGGACGCCGACCGGCGGCTGTACGACGCGAAACGGGCAGGCAAGAACCGGGTTGTCTCGTCCAAGGAGATCGGCGCGGCCCACCGAACCTGAGGAGCGTCCGGTGCGGCTGCGAGCATCCCGGCCGTGCAGCCGCTTCGCTTTGCCGTGCTCGTCGCGACTGCGACCGCCATCCTGATCGCAGTCGGCCAGCTGTGGCTGCAATCGGTCGACACCCGTGTCCCCACCTTCGAACGCGGCGCGCGCGCGGGCAGCGATGCGGTCGGAGTCGCGATCGCCGGGGGCCGGCATGGGAAGAGCCGGCGGGCTCACGACTCTCGCGCGGCAGGTCGCGTCGCGGTACGGCACCGCGCGGCCACGACGAGGATCCGCATTGTCCCGACCCGACAGTCGTCGCAGGCGCAGCGGTGTCGGCGACGCCCGTGAGCGCCGTCAGCCTGTCGGCCGCCTCTGCCGCTCACGCGGTCCCCGCCGCGTCGCTTGCAACGAGCGCGACTACGACGAGCGCGCCGACTACAACTGCACCGGCCCCCAAGCCGAAGCCGACGCCCACGCCGACGCCGACGCCCACGCCGACGCCCACGCCCACGCCGACGCCGACCCCCACGCCGACCCACGCCCAGTCCGACACCCTCGCCGACGCCGACCCCGACCCCCACTCCGACTCCTACACCGGCGCCCGACCCGACGCCGACGTCGCCGACGCCCCGCCGACGCCTCAGCCGACGCCGGTGCCGGCACCCTCCCCTTCGCCCGCTCCGACACCCAATCCGGTCCTGACACCCACCCCTCCGACTCCGCCTCCGCCGCCGCCTCCGGAGGTGACGCCGGGCCCGACCGTCCCCTCAGTGCCGACCGGGCCCGGGTCGAGTCGACCCGGTTGGGGGAACGGCGACCGGAATCACGACCACACCGGCCCCCCGGGCCGTTGTCGTGGATCAGCAGGTCACTGAGCTCCAGTCGGGGCCTCAGCTCGCCCGGCGACGCGTGTTGCGCCGCCGGGCCGTTTTCGGCGGCGTTGAGATCCTGGGCGCCCGGTTGCGTCGCGAATTCGACCTCAACACCCAGCCCGACGAGCACGCTCGCTTCTGCGTGCGCGGCATGTCGGGTCATGCCCTCGTGTGTCTCGACGATCGCATTCTCATCCTCAAGCGCGGGTTCTACGCCGGAACGACGTTCGGCGCGATCTCGGCGACCATCTACTACCGCGACGTCACCGGGATTCAGGTCGGCAGGCATCTCACCTCGAGTTGGATCGAGATCAACTCACCGAGCTTCCAGGGCGGAGAACGCGGCCGGGGGCTGCAGCACACCTCGAAGCGCGACGTCTTCAAGCAGCCGAACTGCCTCCCGATTCGGCGTCGCCGGGCGCCGGCCTACCAGCTCGCTCTCGGCGAGCTTCGCCGCTTCATCGCTGCTGCGAAGGTCGAGCATCGGGACGTGCCGGTGATCGACCAGCTCGAGCGCCTGGCGATGCTGCGACGGCGGGGTGACGTGGACGAGCGTGAGTTCGAGCTCGCGAAAGCGCGCGTCCTGCACGATGCATCGGTGCACTGGGGCCGAGTGGCGGAGTCCTAGACCTTCGCGGTCGAGTCGCTGCCGCAGCGAGTGGCAGACTCATTCGAGGGGAGGAGCCCACGAACTCACTGCGGCAGCACGTGAATCGTCGCGCACTTGAACTGGGGCTCGTCTGACCCAAACGTGTCAACCTCGCGCGAGCACCGGGACCGAGCACAGCTGGTGAGCCCAGTCGCGCGTCCGTTCGGTTCCTTGTAGGGTCGCGCTCGCTTCCATGCTTCGCTCACTCCTGATCACCTGGGCCGTCCTCGCGTGCGCGTTCGCGATCACGAGTTGGATCCTCTCGGGGGTGAGCGTCTCCGGCGGTCTCGCGGGGTATCTCTGGGTCTCGTTGCTCTTCGGCGTCATCAACGCCGTGCTCGGAACGATCTTGCGAATCGTGACGTTCCCGCTGCGGGTTCTCACGCTCGGGCTGTTCTCCGTGATCATCAATGCGCTGCTGCTCAAGCTGACCGCTCGCTGGTCGAGCCATCTGACGATCGACAAGTTCTGGTGGACGGCGATCTGGGCGGCGATCATCCTCTCGGTAGTCACTGTGCTGCTCGACATGGCGGTCGGCTCGATCGTCCGGCGCGAGCCCGTCCTGCGCTGAACCGAGGCGCCCCGCGGGCGTGGTCAGCTATGCGAGTGGTGGCGCGGCAGCACGCCACGCCACAGTCGCGAGAGGAGATACGTCGGGACGAGCCAGACGACGAGGAAGGCGGCCAGCTCCGGCGCGGACGCGCCGTGGATCAGCGCCGTCAGCCCCAGCACGAGCAGCAGGGCGAGGCTGAACATGAGCCAGGCGCCCGTGAACAGCACGACCATTCCGCCGCGGACGGCAGAATGCGCCGCCGCGCGCACCGTGAACGTAGGAAGTCCGGCCAGCGAACGTCGCAGCTCCTGCAGCGAACGGGCTTGGAGCGCGAGCTCGGTGCGAGCCGAGAGCTCCTCGAGCGTCAGCCTGCCGAGCAGGAAATGCTCTCGCAGAGACGCAACAGCACGCTCTCGGTCACCGTCACCGGCCAGAGCCATGCAGGAATGGTAGCCACGGACCGTCCACGA
This sequence comes from uncultured Thermoleophilia bacterium, assembly GCA_963817765.1. GTDB lineage: Bacteria > Actinomycetota > Thermoleophilia > Gaiellales > Gaiellaceae > PALSA-600. The sequence continues at coordinate 75,229 of CAWFPX010000020.1, forward strand.
CGGTGCGCGTCAGGCCGGCAGGCGGTTGTGAGTGCCTGCAACATCCGATTGTTGTAAAATGCAGCTATGCGCGCGACCCGCGAGCAACGACGCCTCGCCGACCAGCTTTCGCAGCGCTGGCGTGAACTTGGTCGTACCCTCGCGAGCCGCAGGCTGCAGGCCTCGTTGCACCCCGGGTTGCCGTCCCAACTGACGCCGAGCAAGCTGCGGGCGCTCGATGTGCTGGCCGAGCAGAAGTGGCTTCGCATCGGTGAGCTCGCCGAGCGCGTCGCGCTCGATGAGACGACGGCGACGCGGCTCGTCGATCGTCTCGAGGCGATGGGGGTGGCCGAGCGCCGGAGCGAGGAGGGCGATCGCCGTGCGACCCTCGTCGGGCTGACCGCCGCGGGCGCCGAGATCGTTGCGGAGGTCGCCGCCCGTCGGCAGCGCTTCTTCTGCGAGGTTCTCGCCGCCCTCGAGCCGAGTGAGCAGGCGGAGCTCGTCCGCCTGACGGGCAAAGCCGCAGCGGCGCTTCGGACGAGGAGTGAGCAGCTGGTGGCCCGGTGACCGAGCCGACGGTGATCGTCGACAGTCTCGTTGTCCGGTTCGGTGAGGTCGAGGCAGTCGGCGGCGTGTCGTTCGCGGTCGGAGCCGGGGAGGTGTTCGGGCTGCTCGGCCCGAACGGCGCCGGGAAGACGACGGCGATTCGTGTGCTCACGACGCTGCTGCGCCCGACCGCGGGGCGGGCGGTCGTGGCCGGCCATGACACGGTGCGGGACGGCCTGGCGGTGCGTCGGGTGATCGGTTACGTCCCGCAGGCGATCTCCATCGACGGCGCGCTGACGGCGCACGAGAACCTCGAGTTCTACGCGCGGGTGACCGGGGTGCGGCGCAAGGAGCGTGCGGCACGGATCGCGGAGGCGGTCGAGACGATGAATCTCGGCTCCTTCCTCGATCGCCTCGGACGCACGCTGTCGGGTGGCATGCTGCGCCGCCTCGAGATCGCGAGCGCGCTCCTCAACCGACCCCAGGTGCTCTTCCTCGACGAGCCGACCGTCGGGCTCGACCCGACGGCACGCAGGCTCGTCTGGGAGCGGCTCCAGGCGCTGCGTGAGGAGGCAGGGACGACACTGCTCATGACGACACACCAGATGGAAGAGGCGGAGCGCTACTGCGAGCGCATCGCGATCATCGACCTGGGCCTGCTCGTCGCGCAGGGATCGCCCAGCGAGCTCCTCAGCCAATACGACGTGCCGGTGCTCGAGGACGTGTTCACGGAGGCGACCGGCCACAGAATCGAGGAAGGGGGGACGTTCAGAGATGCCCGCGCCAGCCGTAGGCTTTCGCGCCGGCTCGGCTGAGCTCGGCCTGCACGCGGTCGGCGGCCGGCTCGTGTGGCTGCGCGAGGGCACAGTCGCGATGGCGTGGGCGGAGCTCCGCAAGCTGCGCCACGACCACCTCGACATCTTCACCCGGTCGGTGCAGCCGCTCCTCTGGCTGTTCATCTTCGGGACGGCCCTGCGCAGGAACCGCCAACTGGCCGGCGGCTTCCATGACTACCGCGCCTATCTCGCGCCGGGGGTCATGGCGCAGGCGGCCCTGTTCATCGCAATCTTCTTCGGCCTCGCAGTGATCTGGGAACGCGATGTCGGCCAATTGCAACGGTTGCTCGCGACGCCGGTTCCGCGGCTCGCGATCGTGCTCGGCAAGGCGACGGGCGCCGGCATCCGGGCGCTCACGCAGGCCACCGTGCTCCTGGTCGTGATCGCGATCACGGGCATCTCGGTCCGCTGGCAGGTGCTCGATATCGCGGGGGCGCTCGTCCTGCTCGTGCTCGGGACCGGCGGCTTCGCGTGCCTGTCGATGATCCTCGCGTCGCTCGTGCGCACTCGCGAACGGTTCATGGGGATCGGCCAGCTGATCTTGATGCCGCTCTTCTTTGCGTCGAGCGCCCTTTATCCCCTCGCGATCATGCCGGCGTGGCTTCGCATCGTCGCGCATGTGGACCCACTCACGTATGAGGTCCACGGCATGCGCAGTTGCTGCTCGGCATCTCGGCGGGCGGGACGCTTTGGCTCGACTTCGCCGTCGGCGTGGGCTTCCTCTGCGTGACCGCGGCGATCGCCGCGAAGACCTACCCGCGCGCGATTCTCTAACGTTGACCTAGCTCAGAGCGACGCCGGGGTGCTGCGGGCCGTACCTCGCCTGCTCGTCGCTGATCCTGCGGCTGCGTTCGACGTCGATGCGCACCTCGTCGACGTCCTCGTCGGCCTGTGCCTCCCCGGCGATCCGCTTGCGCAGCACGGCGACCTCCGCGCGCAGGCGGTGCGCTTCGAGCCGGTCCCGCTCCCGGAGCGCGGCGGCGACCTCCTCGTACACGGCGCCCGTGATCAACAGGTGCGACAGCTTCATCACGAGTGCGACCAGATCGAGGCAGACGAAGAGCCCGAGCACGAAGAGGACGTACCTGCTGACCTCCGGGTGCTGTTTCTCGATCGCCGACAGTGCCTGCGCCTTGGCGAGCAGGTCCTGGTCGTGGGCGATCGCGCCGACTCGCGTCCTCGTCTCGGTCGCTTCAGTCCGCTGCCACTCGCTGATCTTCGCCCTGAGGGTGGCGGTCTTCACCCCGTCGGCCGGCCGGTTGCGATCGAGCGTGACGCGAGCGATGCTCGCTTGCCTTCCGTAGTACTGGCACCAGTGACCGCATCCCGTGCGGTGGGTGTGTGAGCAGGACGGTTCGTTCGACTCGCAACCCGCGAGCCGCGTGTACTTGCTGATCCGGTTCTCGAGCGTCGTTTCGCTGCTCTGGATCGCGGCGATCTGCGTGGACGCTTGCTTGATCTTCGGCTCGTAGAACGTGATCGCCGCTTTCTGCGCGTCCTTCTGCGCGAGGGCGCTTGTCTGACTGGATCTGATTCGCGATCGACGGCTTGAAGATGAACTGCACCATCGGCAGGCCGAGCACGAGCGCGAGCATCACCGAGAGCGCGGCGCGGGGCACCGCGAGCATGAGATTTGCGCGCCGGCCCGTTCCGAAGCTCTTGTAGATCAACCGATCGATGATGCAGATGACAGCGGCCCACACGACGCCGAGCCACAGGATGTGCGTGATCGGGACGTTCCACCAGCCGCTGCCGGCGACTGCGACCGCGAAGCCGGTGACGCATGCCATCGCGGCGATCACGAGGCCTTGCGCATCGAGGAAGCTCCGCTCGCTCGGGACGAGCGCCAACACTCGTCCGTCGGCGCCCGCCGAACCACCGCCCAACCGACCCTTCGTGTGCGCTTCTTCTGCGAGGGGCCGCCGTCCCCCTCGGTGATGATCGGCGTGCTGCTCATCTCGCTCCTGCGTCATCCGCCTGCGACTTTGGCCCGCGGGTCGGCAAGGACTGCCGACCTGGCCTTTCTAACCGAGCGATTGCGCCGAACGACTGACGCAGATGGGTCATTTGTCGACGCGTTTGACGCGTCAGCGGCTCGCGAGCAGTGTCTCGAGATCGAACGGAGCGTCGATCGCGGGTGCGTCGGCCGATCCCCAGCGCGGCCACTCCTCGGGCGGTCTGTCCCACGCGAGTTCCAGGTCGTTCCCGTCCGGATCGCTGAGGTAGACGGCGAGGTGGGTGCCGTGGTCGGTGAGTTGTCGCAGCGGCACCCCGGCATCGACGAGCCGGCGACGGTCTCCGCGAGCTTCGCCCGCGTCGAGAAGTTGAGCGCGACATGGTGCAGCCCGGCGACGCCGTCGGGTTGGGGCGGTGCACCGGCGCGACTTCCAGGTGTTGAAGCCGAGGTGGTGGTGGTAGCCACCGGCGGAGACGAAGAGGATGTCACCGGTCGTGCCCCAGCCGGGCACGTCGCGTGCCTCGTGGACGACGTCGAAGCCCATGATGTCGACGTAGAACGCCCGCACCCGGTCGATGTCCGCCGTCCGCAGGTGCACGTGCCCGATCCGGACCTGGGGGTTGATCGGCCGCTCGGCCGCGACCATCGGATCGATCGGCCCTTGCGGGCCGCTCACGGAGTCACCTTGAGCACGACTGCAGTCTTCCACGGATGGTGGCGTCGCAGCATCAGTGCTGCTCACGCGTCAGTGCGACGACCGGGATGACGCGATCGGTGCGCTGCTCGTAGTCGCCGAAGGTCGGGTTGCGCGCGACCTGGGCTGCGAACTCGCGATCGCGTTCTTCTCCTTCGAGCGGCGTCGCGATCGCCCGATAGCGATCCGGTCCGACCTCGAGTGTCACCTGCGGCTCCGCGAGGAGGTTGAGGTACCAGTCGGGATGCGTCGGTGCGCCCCCTTTCGACGCGTAGACGAGCAAGCGATCGCCATCACGCGTGAACACCGCGGGTGTCGTGTGCTCGCGACCGCTCTTGCGGCCGACCGTCGTCAGGAGCAACAGGTCGCGGCCGTTCCAGTGACCGCCGACGCGGCCGCCGTTGGCTCGGAACTCGTCGATGATCGAGCGGTTGTAGTCGCTCATCGTCTGCACGGTAGCGGCGCGGCGAGGCCCCCGGCTTCAGACGATCGGCGCTTTCTCGATCAGTGGGTCGGGCGCCGGCAACCTCGGGTCGAGGCGCTCGAGCGCGGCCACGAGAATCTCGGCGACGGCGAGGTTCCGTGACCAGTTGTGGTCTGCGGGCACGACGTACCAGGGCACGTACTTGGTCGAGGTCTCCTGGAGGGCGTCCTCGTAGGCGTGGATGAAGTCGTCCCAGTGGGCGCGATCGTCAAGATCTGCGGCTCGAAACTTCCAGCGCTTCTCGGGATTGTCGAGACGCTCCTGCAGCCGCCTGCGCTGCTCGTCGCGCGAGACATGCAGGAAGACCTTGACGACACTGGTTCCCTCGTCCGTGAGCATCTGCTCGAACGAACGGATGTGCTCGTAGCGGCGCTTCCACACGCTCTTCTCCACGAGCTTGCGCACGCGGACGGCGACCACGTCCTCATAGTGCGAACGGTTGAAGATCACGATCTCGCCGCGCGCCGGGCAGAGGTTGTGGATCCGCCAGAGGTAGTCGTGCGCAAGCTCCGCGGTGGATGGTGCCTTGAACGACTCGACGCGGCACCCTTGCGGATTGACGCCGGTGAAGACGGTTCGGATCGTGCCGTCCTTGCCCGAGGCGTCCATGCCCTGGAGGATGAGCAGAACGGAGCGCGTCGACTCGGCGAAGAGCCGCAGATGCAACTCGCCGAGCCGCTGAACGAGCGACTCGAGACGCTCGAGCCCGTGCTGCTTGCCGGCGGAGTCGATTCGCGCGCCGGCGGCGAGGTCGTCGAGGCGAGGCCTGGAGCCTGCAGGTACGCGCAGCTCGTTCAGCAGATCGTGGGAACTCGGGTCGGCGGCCAAGGAAGGAAGGTTAGTGCCGCGGTGGTTCGTGCCCCCAGACCTTCAACCCACCGTCGCCGGTCGGCGGAGCAGGCGATCGCTCCGCCGACCGGCCGGCGCACTTCTCACACCAGTGCAGGCTCGCGCACCTGAGTCAGGCGAAACTGGTTGCCGGATGGATCGCGGAATGCGCAGTCGATGCCGTACGGCCGCTCCTCGGGCGGCTCGCTGAACTCGACGCCGCGCGCCGAGAGCTCCTCGTACGATGCCTGGGCATCGTCGGTCGTCAGCAGCACGTTCCCGGCCCAGCCCTTTGCCATGAGGCTCTCGATCTGGTCGGCTGTGGCGGCATCCAGCACCGGCGGGCCGGGAATCGCATTCAACAACACGGAGACCTCGGGTTGGCCCGGGGGGCCGACCGTCAGCCAGCGGTAGTTGCCCAGCTCCGGCAGCGTCACATCGGCGCGGAGCTCCCAGCCGAGCTTCGTGGTGTAGAAGGCCAGCGCCTCTTCCTGGTCGTGCACCCACACTCCTGCGAACCCGATCTTGATCATGACTCCCCTTTCTCGACGATCAACAGGAGCCGATGCTACGGCCGCGTTGCTCCTTCGTCTTCTCGAAACGTGCGGTGTTGCGGACGCCCGTGCGCCCTCAACACGCAGGCCGGGATCAACGCGTACTGCGACGCCGGCGGGAACGACTCACGATACGCCGTCGGAGTCATCCCGTAGGCGCGGGTGAAGCTCGTCGTGAACGAGCCGACGCTCCGCAGGCCGACCTCGAAACAGATCGCGGCGACGGAGCGGTCGGTCGCGCGAAGCAACGCCGCGGCACGCTCGAGCCGGCGCGTCAGCAGGTACGCATGTGGTGACTCGCCGAAGGCACGCCTGAACTCGCGGCTGAAATGCGCGCGCGACAGCCCTGTCGTCCGAGCCAGGTCGGCCACGCCGAGCGGCTCCGCATAACGGGCATCGACGAGATCCCTCGCTCGCAGCAGGTGACGCTCGGTCGGAACGAACCGCATCTGGCTTCAGTATCGCCACAGGCCCGTTCCTCACGCGGCGATCTTCTGCAGCAGCGCGTCGACGCGCGCGAAGCCGGCCTTCGCGCCCTCCTCGACGCCGTACTGCATCGTGGTGTCCCGCTGCTCGGTCGTCTCGAAGCGCATCGTCTGGGTCAGCTTCGTCTGCTCGCCGAGATCCTCGAACTCGAGGGTCTGCAGGTGATTCTGGAACGTCTGGACGAGGCGCGCGGGTGGCTCGACCTCGCGGAACTCGCCCTCGACCGACGCCGAAGGCCGTCTGGAACCGGTACGTGCCGCCGGGACGGACGTCCATCTCCTCGACGACGGTCCCGTCGCCCCACCACTCGGGGATCAGCGCTGGATCCGTCCACACGGAGAAGACGTGCGCGCGCGGTGCGTCGAAGATCCGCTCGACGCGGATCTCGAGCTCGTTCGGGGTGGTGACGGTGGTGCTCATCGTGCTCCTTTCGTGCGTTGGACAACCTGGGCGAAGCGGTCGAGCCGCTGCAGCCATGTGCTGATGCCCTCGAACGCGTAGGGCGCGAGCGTGCATCTGCGGGCACGGCCGACCTTCTCCGTTGCGACGAGGTTCGCGTCCTCGAGCAGCCGGATGTGCTTCTTCATCCCGGTCAGCGACATGCCGAACGGCTCGGCGAGCTCGCTGATCGTCGCGCTGCCGCCGCCGAGCCGTTCGAGTACGGCGCGCCTCGTCGGGTCGGCGAGGGCCGCGAAGGCCCGGTCGACGGTCGTCGGATACTGAACCATTGAGTTCAGTATTGCAGACCTGCCCGAAAAGGGCAAGTGGTGAGAGCGTCACATGAGGTTCGGGGTGTGGAGCTCGGAGAGGTGGGTTGCAGTTGCGCGGTCGAAGCCGGCGGCGCGTAGGCGACGCACGCGGTTCCTGTTCATTCGGCCGAGCAGGTCTCGGACGGCGGCGCCCGCCTCGCCGAGATCCGACGGTTGCGAGGAGCGGGCGGACATCAGGATGAGCGACTCGCCGACGAAGGGGCTGAGCCCGTCGAGGCTCACGAGCTTCGCGGCGCGCTCCTCGACGGCTGCGACGAGCCGGTGGCGTTCGTCGGGATCGTGGGCGAGACGGTGGCGGATGTGGGCGATTCCGAATTGGACGTGTCGTCGTTCGTCTCGGTGGGCGAGGCGCGCGGCGGTTGCGGTCGCCGCGTCGGGTGCGTGGTGGGCGACGAACGAGAGCAGGTCGAGGAAGGTGCCTTCGCCGAGCACGTTCAGGAGCAGGGCGGACGCGCTGAAGTCGCGTTCATCGAGGAGCGTCTGCAGCGACAGCTCTGTGGCTGCGAGCGCGTACGATCGCTGGCCGCCCGCGAGCGCGCGCTTCGTGAAGACCTCGACGTGACGTGCCTCGTCATGGACGTGGCTCGCGAGCCACATGAGCGCCTCGATGTAGGACGGGTTGACCTGTGACAGGTACCGCGCCGGGACGTAGTACGCGGCGTACTCGTTCTGGGCGATGTACGTCATCAGTTGCGCGACGCCTCGTTCGACGTCGGGCTTGAGGCCGAGGGCCGCTTCCCAGGGGATGTCGGTCGCGGCGCTCCACTGCGCCCGCGCCGCCCGGTCGGCGAGCCCGGCGAGCTTGTCCGTCCAGATGCGATCCCGGCTCGAAAGAGCCCAGTCATACCCCACCGGGGGCTGCTCGGGCAGCGCGCCGAGGGGTACGAGGCCGGCGGCCGGATCCGCGTGCGCCGGCACCGGTACGGCGACCCGTCGCAGCTCGTCGGTGGAGAACGTGCCGTCGGCCAGTGACGCAGGCTCGCCGGGCGGACGTGTCTCGAACCGGTTGCCACCGCGCTTCAGGACGACCAGGAACGCGGCTCCATCACGTCGTTCGTCGACGAGCTCGTGCCCCATCCGGCGCGCCCACGCCGGCAGCTCGAGCGCAGACGAACGGGCGTCGAGGACGACCTCGAGCTGGTCGTCGTCCTCGAGGGTGGCGAGCGACGCGGAGACAAGGACCTCGAGCCCTCCCCCGAGCTCGAGCGTCCCCGTCTCGCACCGCCGCACACTCACTCCAGGTATCCCTGCTCGGACATCGCCCGCGACAGGGTCGTGTAGCCGTCCTTGTCGGCGGGAAGCCACCGCTTCACACCCTCGAGGTCCATCGCCGGTCGCAGGCTCGGCTCGTCGTAGTCCATCGCCAGCAGCGCGTTGCTCCAGGACGAGGCGGTCTCCGCGTCGAACAGCGGCAGAGCGGTGAAGTTGCAGTGGTAGTAGATCGGGCTTCGCCAGGCGACCTCGAGCTCGGCGACAGCCGGGTGGCCCGCCGTCCGAAGCGCCACCCAGGTCGCGTCGCCGAGCGCTCCGGCGTCTGCGTCGTTCCGCGCCACAGCCTCCACGACCCGGAGCTCTGAGTCGCCGGTGTCGCCGTGCTTGCCGAGGTCGGTGTCGAACCGGACGAGCCGCTCCTCCGTCACGTCAACGCCCGCATCGCGGATGTACTGCAGCGGCAGGATCGCGGCGTGCCCGGAGTCCCGGCTGCCGAGCGCAATCCGCCGCCCGGCGAGCTCGTCGAGCTGCTCGAATCCGTCGCCGCGGCGAGTGACGATCACGGTGCGGAACTCGGCGTCGACGTCACGCATTCCGAGCAACCGTGCGTCGCCACCGATCCGCTCCTCGGCGGCCACGTAGGCGGTGTTCGTGTTCCAGGCGATGTCGACGTGACCGACGAGCAGCGCGTCGACGAGGCGTTCGTAGTTCGAGTACAGGACGTAGTCGGTGGGCAGGCCGGCGTCCGCGAAGTACTCGCGGAAGCGCTCCCAGATCGTGACGATGCGCGGGTGGTAGGCGACCGCCCCAACGAGGATGTCGTCGCGGCGGCTCACGGTACGGGCAGTCCGGCGAGGGCCTTGCCGATCCAGTTGCGCAGGACGGCATTGGTCGGGGCCATCACCGAGCCGGCACGCGCGTCGCGGAGGAACCGCTCGATCGGCAGCGCCGGTGTGTAGCCCTGGCCTCCCGTTGCCTCGAGCGCGTTCTGGGTGACGGCAACGGCGGCCTCCGTGGCGGCGACCTTCGCCTCCATGATCGCGACGAGTGCCGACTCGTCTCCCGCCTCACCGAGACGTGCGGCCTCCTGGACGAGCAGGCGTGCCTGCCGGACTGCGAGATCCATGTCGGCGATCAGATGCTGCACGTACTGGACCTCGGCGAGCGACGAACCGTCCGGGTAGCGACGGTCACGGGCGTGGGCCGTTGCGGTCGCCGCCGCGGCGGCGGCGATCCCGACGTTCACCGCCGAGAGCCCGACCAGGAAGAAAGGAGCGACGACACCGAAGACGAGTTCCGTCCCGGCGCCGACGCCACCGATCCGGTCCTCATCCGAGACGCCGACGCCGCTCAACTCCATCGCGACGCTCGAGTTCCCCGCCATACCGAGGCCCGTCCATTGACCGTCGAACGAGACGGCGGGATCGTCGCCGTCGACCAGATAGGCGTCAGCGGTGCCCTCTGCTTCGCCCTGGACGAGCACGAGATACACGTTCGCGTGCCCTCCGGAGGTGACGAAGCTCTTGCGGCCCGAGATCGTCACCGACCCGTCCGAGCGGACCGCCTTCAACTCCGGGCTGTAGAAGTGGGCGCCCGTCCCTCGCTCGCTGAACGCGAGGGTGCCAATCGCGTCACCCGTGGCGAGCCGCGGCAAGAGTGCAGCCGCGCGCGATCCGCCACCGTTCGCGACCGTCGCCGCGGTCACCTCGTGCATCAGGAAGACCATGCCCGTCGAGGCACACGCTCCTCCGATCGCCTCGCAGGCCTCAGCCAGCGCCGAGAGGCCGCCACCGGCGCCACCGTGCTCGGTCGGGACGACGAGGCCGAGCGCTCCAGACGCGCCAAGCGTACGGAGATTCTCTGCCGGAAACTCGCGCGCACGGTCGATCTGCGCGGCGTTCGCCGCGATCACGCTGTCCGCCGCCTCGCGGGTCGCAGCCAGCAAGCTGTCGATGTCGTTGCTCACGAAGAAGGTCCTTTCGATCGATGGGATCAACGCGCCGCTCGCACCGAGCGGTCGAGACAGAAATCACTCAGCGCCGAGTCAACGCGTTCACCTCCTCGCCCTTCTCGTTCCGGCCGAGCACAGCATCGGATTCGACCCTACTGAGTGAGCTGCGGGCGAGCGCCGGTCGATCGCGCCGCCGACCGGGCCGGCTGGCTAGGCTCAGGTTCGTGCCGTCGCCACGAGACATCCTCGGCTACATGCGAACCGTTTCGCGGGGCAGCCCGGTCGACCCCCGGTGGTCGATTCGCGGCATGGTGCTGTCACAGATCCGTCATGGCCGCAGCAACGCGCCCGACGACTCGCCCCTGACCCTGCAGGACGTGCTCGCAAGTGAGGACTACCGCAATCTGATGACTGCGAAGGTCGCGGTGGGCGACCGAGCGCCCGACTTCGAGCTCGCTCGGATGGACGGCGGCGGAACGGTCCAGCTCAGTGCGCTCCTGGCGGAGCAGCCCGTCGCGCTGGTCTTCGGCTCGTATACCTGACCGCCTTTTCGCGCCCAGGTTGGGACGCTCGAGGCACTGGCCGCGGAGCACCGGAGCAACGTGCGGTTCCTGGCCGTCTACATCCGCGAGGCGCACCCCGAGGAAGGGTGGATCCTCCCTGAGAACCGTCGCTCCGGGATCGCCGTGCACGAGCCGACGAGCGGTGATGAGCGCCGCGCCGTGGCGGCGACCTGCGCCGTCAACCTGAAGATGAGCATGCTCACCGTGATCGACGGGATCGACAACGCCGTCGCCTCCGCCTACGGCGGCTGGCCGGACCGGCTCTACCTGATCGCCACCGACGGCCGGATCGCCTATCAGGGTGGCGAAGGGCCGTTCGGGTTCAAGCCGGAAGAGCTTGCGCGGGCGATCGAGCAGGAGTTGGCCCGAGCCGGCGCTTCAGCCTGACCGCGACTCCAGTGATCTCCGTCCATGCGGGGTACGGTGCAGCGCAGTCTTGAAAAGATCTAAGCGGGTCTGCGATGTTCAGATGAAGCAAACAGCGTGATCCCGATCGCCGCGAGCGCGACCGCGACGAGGAATTGAATGATCCATCCAACATCGAAGAGGTTCGCGAGAATGCCGCCGAGAAGGCTCGCGGCGATGCCGACGAGCGTGGTTGCGAGCAGGCTGATGTCGTGTCTGCCGGGGAGGACGAGTCGCCCAAGCGCCCCGATGATCAGCCCGGTGAGGGCAAGCCATAGCAGTGAGAACGCCAGGCCGACCAGCGAGCCTGCCAGCAGTAGGACAAGGATGATGATGACCAAGACAACGATGATCGACACGTTGCAGACGCTAGCGAACCCGACAGGAGCTCGTGCGACCGTCCGACCTTCGACCTTCCGTCTCGCACGTTGACCGGCCGTTGGTCACGCGCCTCTACTCGTCCGCGTGTCGTCAGATGGTTTGCGAGAATCGTCCCAGTTAGCGAAATGAGGACTCAGTGATGTCAGTCGCGCGCGTGCATAACTTCTCCATCTCGCTCGACGGCTTCGCCACGGGCGAAGGTCAGACGCGCGAGGCGCCGTTCGGTCACGCGGGCCATCGACTGCACCAATGGATGTTCGCGACCCAGCGGTGGCACGAGATGGTCGGCGAGCCCGGCGGCAGCGTCGGCATCGACGACGCCTTCGCGCAGCGGTTCGATCCAGGGATCGGCGCCGAGATCATGGGTTCGCACAAGTTCGGCCCTCCCGGATGGCACGAGGATCCGGAGTGGAAGGGCTGGTGGGGTCCCAACCCGCCGTTCCATACGCCGACCTTCATCCTTACCCACCAGCCGCGCTCGTCGATCGAGATGGAGGGCGGCACGACGTTTCACTTCATCGACGCTTCGCCCGCCGAGGCGCTCGAGACTGCCCGCGAGGCCGCCGACGGCCAGGATGTACGGATCGGCGGAGGGCCCACCATGGTGCGCGACTTCCTTGCCGCCGGGCTCATCGACCACATGCACATCGTGGTCGTGCCGATTCTGCTCGGCCGAGGCGTGCGCCTCTGGGACGGGCTGGAGGGCCTCGAGAAGGACTACGAGATCGAGACCACCGCCTCGCCGAGCGGAGTCACGCATCTGACATTCACCCGTCCGGGTGTCGTTCTGCGTCAGTCGTGAGTCACGGCCCTGGCGTCCACGGCCCGCGCGAGCCCTTCGTGGTCGTCACCGAGTCTCGCGACAAAGCAACGCTCTGACCCCATCCCGCGTACGGGATGGGGGTCGGCAGCGTGAAGATCCCTGAGTCCCTCGGTGTGCTCAGCCGTGTCACGTTTGGCCCCGGTCGCGTGTCTGTGCGCACTG